>NZ_JASXTA010000028.1:0-81239 GCF_032290525.1 Bradyrhizobium cosmicum
CAGCCAGCATGGTGAATCAGAAATACACTGATTTGGGAATCCCAAATCGATTCAGACTAAACTCATCCCGCTTTAGGTCCGAGTTGGGCCACCAGCGGAAGTAATCGCTCATTCATTGGATCGGCGCGCCGCGACAATCGCGTACAGTAGTTTCGCGACGCTGTACCCGATATCTTCCCGCGTTAAACCCATGCGCAGGATCACCAGTTTACGCGAGGGGATGATCGCAATCACTTGGCGCAGGTGCCCTTGCAACATGAACGTGTCGGTTGGGAGTCGGAATCCCTGGCCCGGCCCCAACCAAAGCTGTCCGCGACCGTAGACCGGGCCATGTCCCTCATCGGACGCTGGCACAGGCGAGCGCATGTAATCGACAAAGCCCGGCGGCAAAAGCTGAGCACCGTTCCACTCTCCGTTCATGCGCAGGAATTCGCCGAAGCGCGCCCAATCGTGCGCATTGGCGAAGAGAAAGGCTTCGCCAAGGAATGTGCCTGAAGGGTCAGCCTCAAGAACAGCGCTGGTCATGCCCAAAGGCTTGAACAATCGCTCCTGCGGATACGCTCGCGCGTCCGCTCCAACCGCGTTCTGCCAGACCCGGGCCAACAGGACGGACGAACCCCCGGAATAGTTGAACTTCGTTCCAGGCGGGGCGACAAGCGGACGGTCCCGCGCGAAAGCCGCCGCATCATGTGCGAGATTTTCCAATCCGTCGGGGTCGGGAGAGTCACCGTCTTCACTCCATTTCAATCCGCTTGTCATGGCCATCAAATCGGCCACCGAGATATCCGCTCGCGCGTCGCCGGCCCACTGCGGAAATAGATTTTTCTGATCCAGCGAGAGCTTTCCGTCCTTGATCGCCATGCCAGCCAAGGCAGCGTTCACGGTCTTCGTCATCGACCAGCCCTGCAAGGGCGTCGAAGCGTTGAAGCCTCCGCCGTAGGCTTCACCGATGATGCGCCCGTCCTGGACCACGACGATCGCGCGCATGCCCGGCCCCTGGAGAGCCGGGTCGTTCAGCGCCGCCAGTAAGTGCTTATCGTCAGACAATTTAGCACTCTCGCCGACCGGCCAGAGCGCATTAGGCTTTCCGGGTAGTGAGGGCGGCGCGGCACGGTCGGGGATTTCGTCCTTAGACACCAGCGTACAACCACGTCCTTCCTCATATTGGGCATAGCGTTTGGCGAACAGGCCTCGATATGCCGCCTCGACACGCTGGTTGGCGGTGTCGACGTTGATCTTCAGACGTTCGACAATACGTGGATGTGTTAACGCGAGGTCGGTTTTGATCACCGCATCCGCATCACGTTTGGCAATGAACACATTCGAGCAAACCATTTTGGCCGCATAAGCCGAGGCGGATACCAGTCCATTGGGTGGGCTGAAGGTCAGCCAGCTGGTGAACCCTAGAATCCCGAGAAGCAAGATCGCGACAAGAAACTTGAACAATTTCAGAACAAGACGCATGCGTCCCCGCTCTCGAGGTAAATCCAATCAGGAGGCCGCCCCTAGGTGAGCGCACAAGATATTGAGAGCAGTTCCTGACATGCACCTGACATCCCGGTTTGCCGTGGTTGTTTGGTGGGCCGATGATGTTGGCAGTCTTACCAAGACGATGAGAGATGCAAATCGCGAAATGTCCGTTCTGGGGTCAGAAGGCGACATCACTGCCTTGGCGTGCTAAGATTAAACTTCCGAAAGATACGAGGTCGTGATGTCGTTCGCCTCAAACGCGATCTTTTCAATTTGGCCGTTGGGCATGACGAGTCTAAGCTTTGCGGACGCTTGGCTCATCCGGAAGATGCGCCGAAATCTGGCGCCCGGATTGGCTCAATTTAAGGGGTATTCAGATTGGCGCCTTGAGGGGCGCCGCCCCGCCCTTTGGCGCGACCCGTCCGCCTACAGCGAACAAGGCAGAAGGTATCGACGCTGCGCCATCCTGGTCGAAGTCTTGTTTCTTCCTTGGTTCTTCGAGGAACTGTTGGTGTGGGCGCCAAGATGAAGGCCCCAACGCTAGCGACCAGGAGTCGTCGCGGGTCTTTCCCCTCGGGTACTACCACAACCGGTGCAGGCGGGATCGAAATGTTGAAGTACGGCTCCCATGACTAAGAATAATAGCGCGCACCCCACAAAGGCTGTCAGCACTGCGCGTGACTGATATCTTGCGATCATGGCTGCTTCGGGCTCGTCGTATCCGAGTTGCTTGATCCAGACTTCACGCGCTCTTCGCTGAATCCCGTCCATGCCATTCGAACGAACAAACATGTAAGTCGATCCCCTTCTCCAGACCGCCACCTGTCTTTTCGCCATTTCGATACTCAGATAAAACGACGCGAACGAAATGCCGATTACCGAAATTACGGTTATCACGCCAATCAGATTACGAAGCATCTAAAGATTCCTTCGCCGGAAGCGCGCAGCACGACACCGTCGGTATCGTGTCACTGTAGCACCTGGTCGTGGCCTGCAAATGTCCGCTTCGGGTCACAGGCCGCCGATCACACGCAATGTGGGAGACTTCCGCTTTGGATTGGTAAGCCGACGTTTATGGGTACACGCCCTAAGGGGGGGGGGGCTCGCCCCCAGGATGTAACCGACCTCCGCACATCTCTTGATTTTGCACGATTGCCGTGGTATCTGTGGCTCATGATTAAATCCGTGCGCAAAATCAACTTCATGCACATGACCCGCTTCGGCTGGGCCGTGGGAGGAGTCGTGCGCTAGGAATTCGACGCGACATCTCTTCCACCAGGCCCCGCCGGCATCGGACGGGGCCTTTTGTTTGGCCACGCTCCCTGCCGGCACGACAGCAGGAGCATCCGATGCCACCTCAACAGGCGAACATCTCATCCGGGATAGAGCGCGATACCGCGAGGCTTCGCCTCGACCTCTCCATCGTCTTGAGTCGGCTCAAGCGATATTGGCGGGCGGTTCAGGAGCGGCGCCACCGCTCACGAGTCACGCTGCAGGACCTGAGTGACCGGGAGCTGATGGATATCGGCTTGACGCGCGGCGAGGTCGACTATTTCGCGCCCGAACGCGCGATCTATAGGCTGAGAGATCGCGCCATGGATCCATGGGGCCGAGGGGTGATGTAAGTGATCAACCGTCGACGTGGACATGCGCTTTGCGAACAAGCGGCGGTCAGCGCGGCTGCTTGTTCGCATGCGTGCATTGCGGCGGGGGTGCGGCAACTATCATGCCAGCAACCGGATCGATCTTCACAGTGAGATGACCGAGCTGCGGCCTTCGGTCCCATCCGCTTTGAAACGCAAGGATGCCGGACAATTTTCGCGGACCGTGCCCGTCTAAACCCGTTTGCCTTGCCAGTTTTTCCACGGCAATATGCCGGCAAAACAACCATGAGAACGGGACAAGACAATGGCGGCTCCCATCAAGTTCGGCGTTGGCCAAAGCGTACTGCGCAAGGAAGATGACGCGCTGATCCGCGGCAAGGGCCGCTATACCGACGATTACGCGCCGCAGGCTGCGCTTCGCTGCCTGATGCTGCGCTCGCCGCACGCGCATGCCACATACAGCATCGATGTGAGCCGCGCCCGTGGGCTGCCCGGCATTGCGCTGATCCTGACCGCCGATGACGTCAAGGATCTCGGCAATCTGCCGTGCCTGTTCAACCTGGAGACCGATCCGTTCACCGGCCCGCCATACCCGATCCTCGCCAGGGACGAAGTGCGCCATGTCGGCGATTCCATCGCCTTCGTCGTCGCCGAGACCATCGACCAGGCTCGCGACGCGATCGAGGCGATCGACGTCAAATGGAGCCCGCTGCCGGCGGTGACCGGCGTCGTCAATGCCGTCAAGAAAGGCGCGCCGCAGGTCTGGCCGGACAAGCCCGGCAACGTGCTGTTCGACGTCTCGATCGGCGACAAGAAGGCGACCGAAGCCGCCTTCGCAAAAGCGCATGCGGTGGCCGAGATTTCCATCGTCAATCCGCGCGTGGTCGCGAACTTCCTGGAGACGCGCGCCGCGGTCTGCGAATACGACGCCAAGAACGATCATCTGACGCTCACCGTCGGCAGTCAGGGCAGCCACCGGCTGCGCGACATTCTCTGCCAGAACGTGCTCAATATCCCCACCGAGAAGATGCGGGTGATCTGCCCCGACGTGGGGGGCGGTTTTGGCACAAAACTGTTTCCGTACCGGGAATACGCTCTGATGGCGGTCGCGGCGCGGCAGCTGAAGAAGGCGGTGAAATGGGCGGCCGACCGCACCGAGCATTTCATGGGCGACGCGCAGGGGCGCGACAATGTCACCACCGCCAGGATGGCGCTCGCCGAGGACGGAAAATTCCTCGCGATGGATTGCGACCTGATGGGCGACATGGGCGCCTATCTGTCGACCTTCGGGCCCTATATTCCCCACGGCGGCGCCGGCATGCTGCCGGGCCTCTACGACATCCAGGCCTTCCACTGCCGGGTGCGGACCATCTTCACCCACAGCGTGCCGGTCGATGCCTATCGCGGCGCGGGCCGGCCCGAGGCGGCCTATGTCATTGAACGCCTCGTCGACGCCTGCGCGCGAAAGCTCGACATGACGCCGGATGCGATCCGCCGCAAGAATTTCATTCAGCCGAAGGCGCTGCCCTACAAGACGGCGACCGGCAAGGTCTACGATTCCGGTGACTTCGCCGCGCATCTGAAGCGCGCGATGGAGATCGCCGAGTGGAAGGAGTTTGGAAAGCGCGCCAAGCTGGCCAAGAAGAACGGTCTGATCCGGGGCATTGGCCTGGCGAGCTATGTCGAGATCTGCGGCGTGATGGGGGAAGAGACCGCCAATGTCAGGCTCGATCCCAACGGCGACGTCACCGTTTTGATCGGCACGCAGTCGAGCGGGCAGGGTCATCAGACCGCGTATGCCCAGATCGTTGCCGAGCAGTTCGGCCTGCCGCCGGAGCGCGTTCATGTCCGCCAGGGTGACACCGGAGAGATCGCGACCGGGCTCGGCACCGGCGGCTCGGCCTCGATTCCGACAGGCGGCGTCTGCGTGGAGCGTGCCACGGGCGAGCTGGGCAAGAAGATGAAGGAGATCGCGGCGCAGGCGCTGGAGGCCAGCGCCGGCGACCTCGAGATTTCGGGCGCCGCGATCCGCATCGCCGGCACCGACCGTTCGATCTCGTTCGCCGATCTCGCCAAGCGGCCGGGAGCCGATCCGTCGAAGCTGAACGGCAGCGCGACCTTCGCCAGCGCCGACGGCACCTATCCCAACGGCACGCATCTGGCCGAAGTCGAGATCGATCCCGCCACCGGCATCATCAAAATCGTCAACTACGTGATCGTCGACGATTTCGGCAAGACGCTCAATCCGCTGCTGCTGGCGGGACAAGTGCATGGCGGCGCCATGCAGGGCATCGGCCAGGCTCTGATGGAGCAGGTGGTCTATGGCGCGGGCGACGGCCAGCTCATCACCGCGACCTTCATGGACTACGCGCTGCCGCGTGCGGCGGACGGTCCGGCTTTCGTATTCGAGACCGCCAACGTTCCCTGCAAGACCAATCCGCTGGGCGTAAAGGGCGCGGGCGAGGCCGGTGCGATCGGCTCTTGTCCGGCCGTCGTCAACGCCATCGTCGATGCGCTCTGGCGCGAATACAAGATCGACCACATCGACATGCCGGCAACGCCGGAACGGGTGTGGATCGCGATCAATGAGCACCATCGCCGTCACAGCCTGTAGGCTGCGATCTTCCGCGGCGGGAATAAACGCCCGCCGCCGGGTTCTATCGATGATGGCGCCCCCAAACCTCTACGAGCCGGAGAAACAAGCCGATGAAACGGACGATGATTGTCGTGAGCACCCTGTTGCTGGGTGCGGGCGCCGTGGTGGCGCAGCAGGAGATTGCCGTTCAGCAGGACAATCTGATGCGCTCGATCGCCAAGAACCAGTACGGCGTCATCCAGAAGATGACGAAGGGCGATATCCCCTACGATCAGAAGGCCGTCGATCAGGCCATCGCGAGCATCGAGGCCGACGTCGCCAAGATCGCAAAGACCTTCGAGATCAATCCCAAGCAGGACGTCGTGAACGCGACCTATGGCGCATCGTCAAAAATCTGGCAGAACAAGGCTGATTTCGACGCCAAGATTCCGCCGGTGCAGAAAGCGATCGCCGACGTCAAGGGCAAGATCACCGACGTGGCGAGCCTGAGGGCCGCCTACACCAGCATCAACGACCGCTGCAACGACTGCCACGAGACCTATCGGGTCAAGCTGAAGTAGCGGCTGCGCTTCGTAGCCCCGGATGAAGCAAAGCGAAATCCGGGGAGTCTATCCGAACTGATCGTCCGTCCCGGATTGCGCTTCCGCCTTCGCTCTCCGAGCGGCGGACAGATCGTTCCATCCGGGCTACTGCAGTCAAGACGGGTGGTCACCACCAGGAAATTCTGCTCGCAAGCCCTGACGGATCGCCCTTGGAGCAGCTATCTTCACGCCAACCGCGGCGGCGTTGACGTGAGCTGTCGGAACCAGCGCATCCGCTTCAGATTGCTTCATCGTCGCGAAAGCTCAAACGCGGCGAGCACACCCGAAGCAAAACAGCGAGACAGGCCATGGCAAAACCGTTCCCGTCGAAGACGCACATCGGCAACCATATGCTGCATCCCGAGACGCTGATGCTGACCTATGGCTATGACCCGCAACTGTCGGAAGGCGCCATCAAGCCGCCGGTCTTCCTGACCTCGACCTTCGTGTTCAAAACCGCAGACGACGGGCAGGACTTTTTCGATTTCGTCGCCGGCCGGCGTGAGCCGCCGGAAGGGATGGGCGCAGGCCTGGTCTATTCGCGCTTCAATCACCCCAACAGCGAAATCGTCGAGGACCGGCTCGCAATTTACGAGCGCACCGAGAAGTGTGCGCTGTTCTCGTCCGGCATGGCGGCCATCGCAACCACGATCCTGGCCTTCGTCCGCCCCGGCGATGTCATCCTGCATTCCCAGCCGCTCTATGGCGGGACGGAAACCC
This sequence comes from Bradyrhizobium cosmicum, assembly GCF_032290525.1. GTDB lineage: Bacteria > Pseudomonadota > Alphaproteobacteria > Rhizobiales > Xanthobacteraceae > Bradyrhizobium > Bradyrhizobium cosmicum_A. Next base: position 6,972 of record NZ_JASXTA010000028.1, read on the forward strand.
TGCTGACCAACACGCTGGCGCGTCTGTCGATCGGCGCGGTCGGCTTTGCCGACGGCGTTGATGAAGCCTTGGTCAAGCAGGCCTCGGATGAGGCCGTGGGCAAGGGGCGGGTTTCGATGATCCTGATCGAAACCCCGGCCAACCCGACCAACGGCCTGGTCGATATCGCGATGATTCGCCGCATCGCCGACGCGATCGGAAAGACCCAGGGGCATACACCGATCATCGCCTGCGACAATACCCTGCTCGGACCGGTGTTTCAGCGGCCGATCGAGCATGGTGCTGATATTTCCCTATATTCGCTCACCAAATATGTCGGCGGTCACTCCGACCTGATCGCGGGTGCCGCGCTCGGCTCGAAGGTGCTCATGAAGGGCATCAAGGCGCTGCGAGGCGCCATCGGCACCCAGCTCGATCCGCATTCCTGCTGGATGATCAACCGGTCGCTCGAGACGCTGAGCCTGCGCATGGAGAAGGCTGACAGCAACGCGCGCCTCGTGGCGGCCTATTTGCGTGATCACCCCAAGGTGGCCAAGGTCCACTACCTCGGTCATCACGAGGAGGCGTCGCCGGCCGGGATCGTGTTCGCCAGGCAATGCCTCGGGGCGGGATCGACGTTCTCGTTCGACATCGTCGGAGGCAAGGAAGCGGCCGTCAAATTCCTCAACGCGCTGCAAATCCTGAAGCTAGCGGTCAGCCTTGGCGGAACGGAATCGCTTGCGAGCCTGCCTGCAACCATGACCCATTCCGGCGTTCCCGCCGACATTCGCCAAAAAATCGGTGTCCTCGATTCCACGATCCGGCTGTCGATCGGCATCGAAAACCCGTCGGACCTGATCGCCGATCTCGCGCACGCGCTGAGTGCGGCCTGAGCGCCATCTGAAATCAAAAGGGCGGTCGCGTCAGCGGCCGCCCTTTTCTTGTTGCGCCGCTGCGAGGCTACTTCGTCACCTGGCCGCGGATCTCGCCGCCCGGGTTCGCCGCGGTGTGGATGTTGATGTAGTACTTGCCGGCGACGAGATCGGCGGCCTGCGCGTCGGTCAACGTTGCCTCGCCCTTGACCGGGCTGGAGGCGGCGCCGGGGATCGGCACCGCGACGCCGGCGTTCTTGCCGGCCTCGGCCGGACCGTGGAAATGCGCGGCGGTCGCAGGGCCGGACAGCCCGGAATAGGTGACGGTCCAGGACAGCTTCTTGCTTGCGGCATCATAGTCCAGATCGGCGGTTCCGGTGCCGCTGGTGGTGGTGGCGGGCACCTCGGACTTGCCGTCGAGCGTTGCTTTCAGCTTTTCGGCGCTGGCGGAGCCTGCAAAAGCGGCGGCGCCGAGCGCGACCATGGCGATGACGGTCTTGTTCATGACATTCTCCCTGAGGCCTCGGTGGCCTGCCACACTTCCAACAATGGCGCTTTCAGTTTATTCCCGTTCCCGATAGGGGCGGACTAAATTCTTCGTGGCTGGAGCCGCGGGGACATCGGTCATAGGTTCGTTCCAGCGCGTGGATGGATGGGAATGTTGCGACGAACGATTCTTGCGGCCTTGCTCGCCGCGGTCATGGCCACCGCTGTCTATTGGTGGCTCAGCGCGCCGGTGGTGGCAGCCGCCGGCACCGCGCCCGGCCATGCGGCGAACCTTGCCAATGGCGAGGTGATGTTCAACGCCGGCGGCTGCGCCTCCTGCCATGCCGTTCCCGACCAGCCTGATCGTACGAGGCTCGGCGGCGGGGTCGCGATCAAGTCGCCGTTCGGAACGTTCTACGCGCCGAACATCTCCTCCGATCCGACCGACGGCATCGGCAAATGGAGCGATGCCGAATTCGTCAACGCGGTGATGCGCGGGGTCTCGCCGGACGGACGGCACTATTTTCCAGCCTTTCCCTACACCTCCTACCAGCACGCAAAGCGCGAGGATGTGCTCGATCTCTTCGCCTATCTGAAAACGCTGCCGGCCGTTAGCGGCAAAGTGCGTGATCACGACGTTGGCTTTCCGTTCAACATCCGGCGCAACGTCGGCATCTGGAAATTCCTGTTCATGGACGGCAAGCCGTTCGTTGCCGACGGAGCGAAGTCGCCGCAATGGAATCGCGGCGCCTATCTGGTCAACAGTTTTGGCCATTGCGCCGAATGCCACAGCCCGCGCAATGCGCTTGGCGGCATCATCTCCGGCGAACGCTTTGCCGGCGGCCCCAATCCGGAAGGCGAGGGCTGGGTGCCCAACATCACGCAAAAGCGCCTCGGCGAATGGAGCGTGAAGGATATCGCCTATCTGCTCAAGACCGGCGAATTGCCCGAAGGCGACAGCGTCGGCGGTGCGATGACGCGCGTGATCAAGAACACCTCGCATTTGCCGGACGAGGATCTCGCGGCGATGGCGGATTACCTCAAGTCGCTGCCACCGGTGGACGGTCCGACGCCGCCCAAGCGCAATCAGGCCGGTGGCTGACGCAGGCCCTTTCCAATTGACACGCAGGGAGTGCGCCCGCATCCTTTGCTGCCGGTCGGGAATGGGAAGTGCGTCGCAATGGGGTGTCTGGTTCTTGCGCGAGTGCGGCTGATCGTTTCGACCGGTGATTTTGCCGGAGCGAAAGCCGACCTCGCGTCTCAACCGTTCGGTTGAGATGACATCAAAGCTTCCCTCCGCTCTGAAGCCGCGCTTTCTGATGCTGTTCCGGGCCGCGCTCGGTCAGGGCCAGGGCGCCATCGAGGCCTATCAGGCCTGGCGCGCCTCCGAGCCGCTCGATGCGGCGGACGAAGTCGTCTACCGCACCATGCCGCTGCTCGTCGCCACCGCCGACAAGGCCGGGATTACCGACGCCGACATCAGGCGGATGCGCGGCGTCGTCAAGCATGTGTGGCTGTCGAACGCGACGCGGGTCCGCGATGTCGTCGAGGCCTGCGGGGCACTGAAGGCCGCCGGCATCGCGTCGCTGCTGATCAAAGGGGGCGCGCTGTTTGCACGCGATGCCAGCTATATGGCCAAGCGCATGACCGGGGACTACGATCTCCTGGTCCGGCGCGCGGAGGCGCCGCGCGCGATCGAGGTGCTGCGGCAGGCCGAATTCCGCAGCCACGGCATGAAGGTCGAGCTGTTCTCCAAATCCGACTTCGACCGCGACATCCATGCTGTCGCGATGTCGCGCGCCGGCCTCAGCCGCGCGATCGACCTGCACTGGCGGGCGCTGTACTGGCTCGACGACGCGAGCTTTACCGAGGAGCTGTTCAGCACCGCCGAGACGGCGAGCTTGCTGACGCACCAGGTGCTGATCCCCGGCCTTGCCGAGCATCTCGCGATCGCGGCGATGCGGCCGGAACCTGCGGACCAGAAGGAGATGGTGTTCCGGGCGCTCGAGGTGGTTCACGTCTTGCAGCACGCCGGCGCCAAGGTCGATTGGGATTGCTTTCGCGCGATCGTGACGCGCTACAATGGCAGCCTGTTCGCCGCGCAATTGCTCGGCGTCGTCGCCGGGGAGATGCCTGAGCTCGTGCCTGCCGGCCTGATCGGGCAATTGTGGGATTACGCTCCGCCCGGGAAATCGATCGAGCTCGCCCTGCGCGCCGTGCCGCGGGTGCAACGCACGCCATGGCAGCAGTTCTGGGTCGCCTTCTTCACCGCGATGCGCGCGCAGTTCAAAGCGCCGTTTCGCTTGTTGGATTGGTTGAAGCTGCCCGGTGCGGCCATCGCCGCGTTCGATGCCAGTGTCGTGCACTTTCCTCTGTTTCGCGAAACCATCCTGAAGCGGGTCTGGCAGCAGGCGGTGAGCGCGACGCATCCGCTAGGCGGACGGGACGTCTGGTTCGGGCAGGGGTTTTCGATTCCGGAGAACGAGGGGCGGTGGACCGACCGTCAGTTCGCGGTCATCGAAGCTGCGACCGACGGACGCTCGCATGCGACCGTCGAGGTCACGGTGATCCCGTTCCTGCCGCCGGACACCCAGAGCTTTCGCTTTGCGGCCTATGCCGGCATCGGCGAGGCTCTGCAGATGAGCGCGGGGCGCAACGATCCGATGCCGTTCAAGTTCACGCTCAACGCGGCAATCGTCGGCAAGGACGAGCGGAAAATCGTCGTGGCGCTGCGGATGCTGGATACCAGGCGTCCCATGGATATCGGCCATTCCATCGATCACCGCCTGCTCGGGCTGTTCGTAACATCGGTGTCGATTAACGGCGTGGCGGTGTTCACTCCTGCGGGCGCCGTGCCTTGATGGCCTGGCGCAGCGCCAGCAGGGTCTGAAGGTTTTGCGCCTCGGTATTGGTGCGGCCGCCATTGCCGAGATGCAGCCGGCGCCGGACCACGATGTCGTCGACATGGGCGATTTTCAGCCCGCTCTGCTTGGCGCGGCCGAGCCATGCAATGAAAAAGGTCGCGGGCAGCGTTTCGTCGAACGGACCGATCCGCATCAGCGAGGTGCGCCGGATCAGCATGCATTGCTTGAGCTCGCCCGGCATGATCTCGACCGCCGGTGCGAGGCGCGCGCGGTGCGCCTCCGGCACGTCGGAGCTGACGAATTGCTGCACCTTGCCGAAGGCGGCCTCGATATCGCTGTCGCCTTCGAGCAGGGACAGCTGCATCTCGAGCTTGCGCTCGGTCCAGAGGTCGTCCGCATCGCAGAAGCCGATCAGCTCGCCGCGTGCCGTCGCGAGAGCCCTGTTGACGGCGACGGCCTGGCCGCTGTTGGTTTGCGTGAGTGCGATGATGCGGCCCCCGAACCTGTCCAGAATGCCGCGCGTGCCGTCGCTCGATCCGTCGTCGATGACGATGACCTCGAAGGGTGGAACGGTCTGGCCGAGCACGCTCTCGATCGCCTCGGCGAGGTAGGCCTCGGCATTGTAGGCGGCGATGACCACGGAGACGTGCATGCGGCCTCAGATCTGGTCGAGCTGGCGGGCGAAGGCCAAGGGAATTTCCGTCGGCGCAGTGCCGGTGTCGGCGAAGAACACCGGCGCAAGGCCCGCGATCCGCGCCACCTTGTCGGCGATCTCGTTCGGCCATCCCGGCAGCTCATAGGCCGTGGTCGGCAGCAGCGCGCGAAATGCATCCGACTGCCGCGCCGGTGTGATTCGGGCGTCGCAGCGCCCCGCCGGCGCGGAATGAAGGTCGCGCGCAACCTGCCGCCGCCGATCCGGTCGCCGAGACCGGCGAGGCTCAGCTCGTGCCGCGGCTCGCCGTTGAAGTCCGAGACCGGCGTGGCCTCGCCGATGAAGCTTTCGAACGTATCGACCAGGGCAGGGCGCAGCCGTGCCGAGCAGAACAGCGGCTCGATCTGTCCGGTCTGGCTGTTGACAGCGACGAAGTCGTCGCCCGCATAAAGCCAGCCGTCCTTCGCGCAGGCCAGCGCCGCCGTGGTCTTGCCGCTGTAACCTTCGCCCGCCAGCAGCGTGAAGCCCGCATCGTTTCCCACGGCTGCGCCATGGACGGCGCACCAGGGCGTGTCGTGCATCATGGCGTGGATCAGCGAGATCGCCGGGCGGCTGCGAATCCAGGGCGGCGCCTCGCCCTTCGGCATCCAGGCGATGCCGCGCGTTGCCGAAAGGTCGAGCGCGAACAGCACGGGAATGACGGCGGGCTGCCACACCGAATAGATGCCGTCCTCGATCAGGAGGCGCGGCTTCTCGGCAGCGTCCGGCACCAGCGCGGAGAGATCGTGGTGGTCAGCGGCGATGAAGCGGAGGTCGAGATCGACGTCGCTGAGCGTGCTCTGGATGTAGGCGGGCAGGAATGCGCCGGCCAGTTCTTGCGAGGCGAATCCGAGGCGCGGGGAGAACGGGCCGCAGCGGGCGTGCGCTTCGACCGGCGCTGCCCTGGTGAAGACCTTCGCGATCTCCCGCCGGATGAACCCGCTAGCTTTCATGAGGCTCGCGCAGCGGCCAGCCTTCCTCGCCGGCATCGTGCACGGGATCCATCAGCAACAGCTCCCGCAGATTGTCGAAGCGCTGGAATTCCGGGGCGGCGAATGCGCCCGAGAGCACCGGCGCCCAAGTCTCCATGGAGGTCTCAACGCGCGCATCGCCGGCGCCCTCGGCGATGAGGCCCTCGGCAAGCATGCTGTCGACGAAGGCCTGCACCTGTTGTGTGATGGAGGCCGCATCGCTGCCGCTCGCGGCGGCGAGGGCGCTGGCGATCTCCTCGACCGTTCGGTTGGCCCTGAGGCCGAGCCAGACCTGCGCGGCGCTGCCGTCGAGGTTGTAGTAGACGCCGTTCTGATAGTTGGCGAGCACCACTTCACTATCAAATTGCTGGCTGATCAGCAGCGGCACCGACGTGGTGAAAGCCATAAGACTTGCTCGGTACTCAGTTCAAATCCAACGCCGGACGCTAGCACAGGCGTCCGGCTGCGCAACCATGCTGCGTGCGCCAATTCCGGGCAGTCAGCTCGCGCCGAACGCCTTGAAGGTGATGATGGTGAGGGTGTCCTGGATGCCCGGCAGCACCTGCACCCTCTCGTTGACGAAGTGACCGATGTCGGTGTCCTTGTCGACGTAGAACTTCACCAGAAGATCGTACTGTCCGGCGGTGGAGTAGATTTCGGAGGCGATCTCGGCTTCGGCAAGCGCATTGGCGACCGTATAGGACTGGCCGAGCTTGCATTTGATCTGGACGAAAAAGGGAACCATTGCAGTCACTCCGAAGGCGTATCTGGTCGCTAATAGGCCAAACCCGGCCGGATTTAGCAAGCGGACTCGCCGGCCGCCAGATGCCGGTCCGGCGCTCAGGAGGTCACGGTTGCCGCAGCGAAAGCATCCCTGAGCCGTTGTGCGAGCTCGACCTTGCGGTAGGGCTTGGTCAGCACGATCGCCTGCGCATGCGTCCGGCCCTGCTCGACCAGGGTCTCCAGCGCGTAGCCGGAGGTGAACAGGACCGGAAGACCGGGGCGAATCTGCCGGGCCTGCTCGGCAAGCTCCCAGCCACTCATGCCTCCGGGCATCACGATATCGGTGAACAGCATGTCGATGCCCGGATCGGTGCGCAGCCGCTGCAAGGCCTCCTTGCCGTTGATGGCCGCGACGACGCGATATCCAAGAGATTCCACCCTGCGGATGGCCGAGGAGCGCACGAACGGATCGTCTTCCGCGATCAGGATCGTCTCGTACCCTCGCGGCGCCGCCTCCTCGCTCTCCATCAATTCGGCCGGGGATTGTCCGGCGCCGGCGCGCGGCAGGTAGATCCGGACCGTCGTCCCCAGGCCCAGCTCGCTATAGATCGCGACGTGGCCGTCGGATTGCTTGGCGAAGCCGTAGATCATGCTGAGGCCGAGGCCCGAGCCCTTGCCGACTTCCTTGGTGGTGAAGAACGGCTCGAAAGCATGCTCGATGACATCAGGCGCCATGCCTTCGCCGTCATCGGTGACGGAGATCAGGGCGTAGCTGCCGGACGCGACTTCCGGGTGAAGGGCGCGATACTCCTCGTCGATCGTGGTGAGCTCGGTGCTGAGTGTGAGATGCCCGCCTGACGGCATGGCGTCCTGCGCGTTAAGCGCGAGATTGAGGACCGCGGATTCGAGCTGGGCGCGGTCGGCGAACGCGAGTATGGACCCGGGGCCGAACGCGGTCTTGATCTCGATGTTTTCACGCAAGGTACGCTTGAGCAGCTTGTGCATGGACTCGAGGAGGTCGCGGCACTCGATCGACCGTGGTTGCAGCAATTGGCGGCGGCTGAACGCCAGCAGCCGCTGCGTCAGCTCCGCGCCGCGTTCGCCCGACAAACAGATGTCGTCGGCGAAACGCTTGAGGTCGGGACGGGCCTTGAGCTGGTCGCCGAGAAATTCCGCGTTGCCGATGATGACCGTGAGCAGATTGTTGAAGTCGTGGGCGATGCCGCCGGAGAGCTGGCCCACCGTCTCCATCTTCTGTGCCTGCTGCAGCTGCTGCTCGGTCAGCTTGCGCGCGGTCAAATCGTGGACGATGCCGACATAGATCAGCTCGCCATCCTGCCACGCCTGGCCCACCGACAGATTCATCGGAAAGGTCGATCCGTCCTTGCGCAGGCCGGCGGCTTCTCCGGTTGCGAAGCGCCCCGTCCGTCCGGTGGATGAGGGCCTCTCCTGGTTGGACATCAGCATGCCGATGTCGAGATTCATGACCTCGTCGGCGCGATAGCCGAACAGCCGTTCGCAGGCGGGGTTGAACAGGAGAATGCGGGCCTGCGCGTCGAACAGGATGACGCCGTCCACCGCGGTCTCGACCACGGCAGTGAGGCGCGTCATGCTCTCGCGCAGCGCACGCTGGGCTTCGCGGACCTGGCCTAGGAGCTGGGCCGCATCCCGGTTCTTGGTCTCCTCCTGCTCGAGCGCGGCCTGGACCTTTTGAAGCTCGAACGGGGAGGGGATGGTCAGGATCTTCGGCAGCAGCGGCCAGAGCGCGCCGGCGGTGACGACCGAGGCGATCGCGGTCGCCGCCTTGACCATGCCCTCGATGCCGTAGATCGGGACCCAGAGTGTGTAGATCGACAGCACATGCGTCAGGCCGCACGCCATGATGAAGACCGCGAACGCCCAGAAGACCCAGCCGAAGTTGAGGTCGCGCCGCTTGGTGACGAGAATCGCAAGCGCAAATGGAATCGAGAAATACGCGGCCGCGATCAAGGCATCGGAGACGACGTGGAGCCAGATCAGCTCGGGTTCCCAGAGCAGACAGATGCCGTGCGGTGACAGCATCGATGAATCGAGGAGACGTTCGAAGTAAGCCCACATGATTCCACCCCGGGAGACTTGCGAGCCTGGGGCAGCCCGCAATCGGTGTCGTTGAATGTTCCAGCGCCAACGTCTCACTCATTGATGCGGACGCCAAGAGCCAAGGCTCTACAAGGCTTTATCGGGCTGTAATTTTGCGGGCTGTGCACGATTGGGGGCGACGGCGCCGCCCGGATTGCGACCGCCTGATTCGCGGATGGCTGGCCGGGTCGGGAAACCTCGCCGGTCCGGCTTGCTGGCGTACCATGGTCGCGCTAGGACAGGCCATGGCGATGTCCCTCTCAAGCGACTGTATCCGGCGATGACGACGCCCGTGGCGCTCACCATCGCTGGCTCCGATTCGAGCGGCGGCGCCGGCATCCAGGCCGATCTCAAGACCTTCGCCGCCCTCCGCGTCTATGGCGCCTCCGCCATCACGGCGCTGACGGCGCAGAACACAAGTGGCGTCACCGGCATTCACGCGGTGCCGGCCGAATTCGTTACCGCGCAGATCGACGCGGTGTTCTCCGACCTCGACATCGGCGCAGTGAAGATCGGCATGGTGGCGCAGGCCCCCAGCATCGATGCGATCGCGGCCGCGCTGTCGCGCTGGAAGCCGCGGCACGTCGTGCTCGATCCGGTGATGGTCGCAACCTCCGGCGACCGCCTGCTGGCGCCCGAAGCCGTCGAGGCGTTGCGCACCAAACTGATCCCGCTGGCCTCGCTAATCACGCCCAATCTGCCGGAGGCCGCGGCCCTCCTCGACGAGCCCGTCGCCGTGAGTGAAGCCGAGATTGAGAATCAGGGGCGCCGCCTGCTGGCGCTCGGCTGCCGTGCGGTCCTGATCAAGGGCGGGCACGGCGAGGGCGCCGAGAGCATCGATTATCTCGTCGATGCCCAGAGCACGATTACGCTGGCCGCGCCGCGCGTCGCCACGCGCAACACCCATGGCACCGGCTGCTCACTGTCCTCGGCGGTTGCCGCGGGGCTCGCCAAGGGCGAGGATATCGAGCGCGCCGTGCGCAACGCCAAGGCCTGGATCAGCGCGGCGATTGCGGCGGCCGACCGCTTCAGCGTCGGCCACGGCCACGGACCGATCCATCATTTCCACACGTTTTACTGACGCCGGCTTCGCGCTACGCGACGGATGCCGCCGTTAATCAATAGGCGGCGGGGGACCGGGCTTTTGCGGGCAACCGCTGCGGCGCCGTGTCGCCTGATTGTCGCATGCGGCTGATATTCGCAGGGAAGGCGAGGCAAGGCGTGATTCGTATCTGAAGGTGCCTCAAAGGTTCAACCGGTCATCCCCCTGTCACGGGACATTGTTACAGGCTGGCGCATGGGAAGTTACGATGTGAGTGACGAGAGCCCGGAAAGGCGCTTTCGCACCTTGTTCATCTCCGACGTTCATCTCGGAGCCCGCGGTTCTCAAGCCGACCTTCTGCTCGACTTCCTGCGCTACCACGATGCCGACACGATCTATCTCGTCGGCGACATCGTCGATGGCTGGGCGCTGAAATCGAGCTGGCACTGGCCGCAATCGCATAACGACCTGGTCCAGAAGCTGCTGCGCAAGGCGCGCAAGGGCGCCAAGGTCATCTACATTCCCGGCAATCACGACGAGTTCCTGCGCAATTATTACGGCACGCATTTTGGCGGCATCGATGTGGTCGAGAACACCGTCCACACCGGCGTGGACGGCAAGCGCTACCTCGTCATCCACGGCGACATCTTCGACCTCGTGGTGCAGAACGCGCGCTGGCTCGCCCATCTCGGCGACAAGGCTTACGACTTCGCGATCCAGATGAATCGCTTCGTCAACTTCTTCCGCCGGCTGTTCGGCGTGCCCTATTGGTCGCTGTCGCAATGGGCCAAGCAGAAGGTCAAGAACGCCGTCAACTATATCGGTGCGTTCGAGCAGGCGCTCGCCGCAGAGGCGCGGCGCCACGACGCCGACGGCGTGATCTGCGGCCACATCCACTACGCCGTGATCCGCGACGAGGGCGGCATCCGCTACATGAACTGTGGCGACTGGGTCGAAAGCTGCACGGCGCTGGTCGAGCACGACGACGGCCATTTCGAGATCATCACCTGGGCGGATCATGTGCAGAAGCCCGCGCAGGTCCCGCAGGTCGCAGCAAGGGCTGCTTGATGCGCATCCTGGTCGCGACCGACGCCTGGCACCCGCAAGTCAATGGTGTGGTTCGGACGCTGACCAAGCTTGCTGACGCCGCCAAGGGGTTCGGCGTCGAGTTCATGTTCCTGACGCCGCAATCGTTCCGCACCTTCGCGATGCCGAGCTATCGCGACGTGCGGCTGGCGATGCCGCGCCCGGCGCGGATCGCGAGGCTGATCGAAAAGGGCGCCCGGACAGCATCCATATCGCGACCGAAGGGCCGATCGGCCTGATGGTTCGCCGCTACTGCCGTCAGCGCAAGCTGCCGTTCACGACCAGCTTCCACACCCGCTTTCCCGAATATGTCCGCGCCCGCGTGCCGGTGCCGGAATCCCTGATCTGGCGGGCGCTGCGCCGTTTCCACAGCCCCAGCCGCGCCGTGATGGCGGCAACGCCTGCGCTCGCCCGCGAGCTGACCGACCGCGGCTTCGACAATGTCGTGCTGTGGCCACGCGGGGTCGACACCCATTTGTTCCATCCCCGTGCGATCGATCTCTGCCTGCCGGCGCCGGTGTTCCTATCGGTCGGCCGGGTCGCCGTGGAGAAGAATCTCGAGGCCTTCCTCGACCTCGACCTGCCCGGCACCAAGGTCATCGTCGGCGATGGCCCCGCCCGTGCCGCGCTGGAAGACGCCTATCCCGACGCGATCTTCCTCGGCGAGAAGCACGGCGAGGCGTTGGCGGAGATCTATGCTGCCGCCGACGTGTTCGTGTTTCCCAGCAAGACGGACACATTCGGTCTGGTCCTGCTGGAAGCGCTCGCAAGCGGCCTGCCGGTTGCGGCCTTCCCGGTGAAGGGACCCCGCGACGTGATCGGCGATGCGCCGGTCGGTGCCCTCGATCACGATCTGCGCAGCGCCTGTTTCGCAGCGCTCGACATGTCCCGGCAGGACTGTGTCGAGTTCGCCTCGAACTACACCTGGGAAGCCTCGGCGAGGGCGTTTGTGGATAGCATTCTGGCGGTCGGCGCGCTTCTGCCAGGCCGGAATGGCGTGGAACAGCCACGTTTCGTCGCCTGAGGGAAGAAAATCCTCGCGCGGAGAGTCTTGCCCGCGCCTCATCGGCCGCGATAAGGTCAACCATGACCGAACAGCTCCTCCCGATCGGCCCTGCCGATATCGATGCCGCTGCGCGCGTGATCGCGCCTTTCGCTGTCCGCACCCCGCTGCTGTCATTTCCCGTGCTCAACGAGCGCGTCGGTGCAAAGGTGTTCCTGAAGCCGGAGATGCTCCAGCGCACGGGCTCCTTCAAGTTCCGCGGCGCCTTCAACAAGGTGGCCTCGATCCCGCAGGACAAGCGCGCCGGCGGCGTCGTCGCGTTCTCCTCCGGCAACCACGCCCAGGGCGTGGCGGCCGCGGCCAAGATCCTCGACATGCAGGCGACCATCGTGATGCCCGCGGATGCGCCGCTGTCCAAGCGCGAGCGCACGAAATCCTACGGTGCCGAGGTCGTGCTGTACGACCGCTACAATGACGACCGCGAGGCGATCTCGCGCGGTATCGCCGAGAAGCGCGGCGCGACGCTGGTCAGGCCCTATGACGATCCCTTCGTGATCGCGGGGCAGGGCACGGCCGGCCGCGAGATTGCGGAAGACATGGCCGCGCTCGGCCTTAGCCCCGACATCGTGGTGGCGCCGGCCTCCGGCGGCGGCCTGATCGCGGGCGTCGCGACGGCGGTGAAAGCGCGTTATCCGCTGGCCCAGATCGTCGTGGCTGAGCCCGAGTCGTTCGACGATCACGGCATTTCGCTGACCGCAGGCCATCGCGAGCCGCATGGGCCCGCAGGCCGCACTATCTGCGACGCGCTGATGGCCCTGATCCCCGGCGAGATGACCTTTGCGATCAACAGCAAGCTGCTGGCGCGCGGCGTCACTGCATCGGACAAGGAAGTCGGCGCGGCGGTGGCGTTTGCCTATCGCGAGCTGAAGCTCGTGGTCGAACCGGGCGGAGCGGTGGGTCTGGCCGCGCTGCTTGCTGGGCGACTTGATGTTGCCGGCAAGAACGTCGTCATCGTGCTTTCCGGCGGCAATGTCGATGCGGATCTGTTTTCCGAGCTGGTGGCCTAACCGTCATTCCGGGGCACGCGAAGCGTGAGCCCGGAATCCATACTCCCGATCGTGGTTATGGATTCCGGGCCTGCGCCTCCGGCGCATCCCGGAATGACGACGTTTGTGAGCTGACATTGGAAGGGGCTGAGCGTGTCCGCTCTGCCCCTTCTTTATGTTTGTTGGGTTCGAACTTGCCGCTTGGTCGGTGCAACCTCTCCCGCAAGCGGGGGAGGGAGCGCACCTTCTTCGAGGCATCAGTGCATGAAGCTCCGGCGATTGTTGCCGCCACCGTTCATGCCCTGCGCCTGGTTCATCGACTGGCGGAAGTTGTTGTTGCCGTTGTTGACCATGCGGCTCGTCGTATTGAACTGCGGCCGGCTGTTCTGCTGGCTGTTCTGGACCTGCACCTTGCTCACCGGGGTGTTGACGATCTTCACGCCGTTATTGACGCGGATCGGGTGGTTCTGCGTCTGAACGACCGGCTTGGCATCGATCGTCGCGCCGCCCTTGCCGACATTCACCGGCGTGCTCACGATCTTGCCGGGAGTACCGCTGGTCGTGCCGGCATTGTTGATGCCGCCATTCTTATTGTTGATCGCAGGCAGGGTCACGATCTTGCCGATGCCGCCATTACCATTGTTGTTGGTCGTGTTGGTCGGCGCAGGCAGGGTGACGATCTTGCCCGGGTTCTGCGACGGCGTGCCGTTCTGCTGGTTCGGCTGGTTATGACCCGCCGGCAGATTGACGATGTGGCCGCCATTGCCGAGCTTGCCGATGCCATTGTTGTCGCCCAGCTTCTGGACGATCGGCAGGTTGCCGTTGATCTGGCTGCCACCGTTACCCTGCTGCAGGGGCATGTATTTGGGCTGGCCGAGATTGCCGATCTTGAAGCTCGGCATCACGTTCTGCGGGGCCAGGAACCTGGTCGCCTGCATCAAGGGGATCTGCTTCGGCTGCGCCTGCAGCTTCAATGCGACTTGGGCATAGGGGCTGTTGCCGTAGCTGTCGTAGAAGCTCTTGTAGGCGTGCGGCGAGTTCACCAGCACCGTCTTGTGCCAGGCCTGCGAGAGCAGCAGGTTGTTGAGCAGCCAGCGGACGAGATCGCACAGCGGGTCGTGCGGGTACATCTGGATGAACTCCTGATAGTACTCCGGCCGGCCCTCGGACACGACGTAGTCATAGGCCTGGCGCGTCGAGCGGCTGGGCAAATTGGACGCCATCTGCACCACCGGCGCATTCACCGGCGCGCGGGTCGCAGCAACCGCGGTGTCGCCGAAGAAGGTGAAGTCCGAGGTCAGCGACGAGCTCTCCCACGGGATCTGCGCGCCGCTGGTGGTCTGGTTCACCTGAAGGCGCACGCGCTTGAACAGCTGCTCGATCGGCACGTTGGGCTCGCGCGCGACGTTCAGGAAGGCCTGGGTATAGGGGCTGTGGCCGCCGGTGCCGTCCTGCGCTTCCGCGCCCGGGGCGGTCGAGTAACCGACGATCGAGCCGTTCGGCGCATCGACGATGGCGAGGCCGCGGCCGGCGTCATTGACGTTCGGGAACGGGTTGTTGCGGCAGGCATCGAGGATGACGATGCGCATGCGGCTCGGGATCGTCTCCAGCGTCGACATCACGTCGACCAGACGCACCGAATTGTTGACGAGCTCGGTCTGGCTCGAGACCTTGGCGTCGACGGGAACGAGATAGTTCTCGCCGGCGAGCTGCACGCCATGACCGGCGTAGTAGACCATCGCCACCGTGTTCGGACCGCGCGAAGCGACTTTGGCGGAGAAGTCCTGCACGACGCGGAGCATGTCGTTCTGGGTCAGGTCGGTTGCGGCGACCACCTCGAAGCCGGCCGAATTCAGGAACTGCGCCATCGACTCCGCGTCGTTGTCGGGGTTGGCGAGCTGCGGGGCGTTCTGGTAGTTCGAATTGCCGATCACCAGCGCAACCCGCTGTTCCGGGCCTTGCAGCGCGGTCGGGGCAGGCTGGACCGGGGCGACTTGCGCGGAAACAGGGCCGCAGGCGAAGCCGAACAGGCTTCCCAGCAGGCTAGCCGTCATCAGGAAAGGTTTTAGGCGGAACATGGCGTGCTCCTCTGGCACTGATCTCGATGCGAGATTGGTTGCGAGGAAGCTTGCCCGCGTTCGAGTTCGAGGTCCGTGATCGCCATCACCATGGTAGATTGCGTGATCTGAATCACGCTTGGAACCTGCTAAGGTGGGGGCACGATAGGAGGACAGTCCGTCACATGCTGAAATCGATCGATCCGATCCTCACGCCCGACCTGCTCTGGCTGCTGGCTTCGATGGGCCACGGCGACGACCTCGTGTTCGTCGATGCCAACCATCCCGCGGCTCGCATCGCGCAGACCACGAATTCGCAGCGCCTGATCCAGCTGCCGTGCATGAGCATGGAGGTGGCCGCCCGCGCCATCATGTCGGTCTATCCGCTCGACGATTTCGATCCCGATCCGGTGCGCGTGATGATGCCGGTCGACGATCCCGACCGCGTCCCCGACGTGCAGCGCGCGGTGCTGGCGGAGATCGAGCGCGCTGTTGGCCGCGCCGTCACTCCCGGCAAGCTCGCGCGCCCCGATTTCTATCGCGCGGCAGCGGCGGGATTTGGCGTCGTGCAGGTCGGAGATAGCAGGGGTTACGGTTGCTTCCTGATCCGCAAGGGCGTGATCAGCTAGCGGACGTTTTGCATTCTTCTATCTGACCGTCACGCTCACAGCAGTCCGCACTCGAATTTGAGTGGCCCTCTCGCATCCGCCTGTCTATCGTCTCTCCATGTCGCGCCTCATGTGTCTATTCGTTGCTGTCGTCCTGTCGCTGCTGCCGGCGGTCGCGCCGGCTGCGTCCATTCAAAAACGCCCCAAGCAGGCCTGGCATGGCTATGGCTTTTTGCCCGGCTATCGCCAGCCGCTGAGCAACAGCATTCCGCTCTACAAGCAGAAGGACGCGATGCGCCGCATGTCGCGCGCCGACCGGCGCCACTGGTACATCGACCCGGTTCCTCAATATTACGGCTGGGATGGCGAATGGCGCTATTTCGGCCGGCCCGGCTTCGGCGGCGGCCGCTACAACGGCGGCAGTTTTGGGCCGTGCTGGACGCGCACGCCGATCGGCGCGGTCTGGAATTGCGGGTGATCAGGCGAGTGCGCTGCGTTCGCAATGACGATGCGGAGAAAGCTGCGCGACGTCTGGCTCTCGTGCCCCGGACGCAGCGCAGCGCTTCTTCAGCGGTGCGCTGCAGAGCCGGGGCCCATGTAGCCAAGGAGGCCGTGGCTCCTGTGTCCCGGATCGCGCTTCGCTTGTCCGGGACACAAGCGTGAGAGTGGCGTAAGGACCTCGCACGCGCTTACGAGAAGAACGCGATCTTTTCGGCCTGGGTCATGCGGCGGATTGGCGCCATGGGATCGTTCGCCGCCGCGCGCGGCCGTTGCAAAATGCCGCTGGCGAGGATGGTGGCGCCGAGCGAGGCCTCGGGCGAGGACGCCGCCAACGGCGAGGGCATCGGCAGCGTCGCGGCCGGTGCTGCGCCGAATGTTGCCGTGGCCGCCATGGCGGGGACGGGCTGCTCCATCACTTCGGCGGCGGCCTCGGCAATGGCATTGGTGAGGCGCGCCAGCGATTCCATCGCGATCGGCGCTTCCTCTGCGGGCTCCTCGACGGTCGCTTCGGCGACAGGCTCCGGCGCAATCGGCTCCGGCATCTCTGGCGCAATCGGGGCTGCGATCTCCGCGGCGATCGGTTCCGGAATGGCCGCTTCGATCGCGACAGGCTCGATAATCTCGTCGAACTCCGGATCGGGCGCAGCCATCTCCATGGCAATGGCCTCGAGTATGGCTTCGTCCTCGGCTTCCGCGGCGGCGTCGAGCGAGAACTCGTCGGTCACCTCGGCGAAGGCGGCGGGCTCCGCGATCCCCTCTTCCGGTGCGACGTTTTCGAAAGCGGTATGATCTTCGGCGACGATCTGCGGTTCGACGGCGACGTCCACCGTCTCCTCGGCAACGGCAAGTGCTTCGGCGGTACCGGCCGCTTCGGGCTCAGGAACTGCGGCGACGTCCTGCGGCGCCTCCGTAAAAGCCACGGGGGCTTCGCTCGCCATCGTGGCCGGCGCGGTCTCGGCAGGTGCTGCTTCTGCAACGGGCGGCGGCGTTTCCTGCACCGGCGCCGGGGCGGGATTCACCGCTGCTTGCGGCACGGTGTCGCCGTCAGCATCGAGCTGCTCGACCCGATCCCTGAGCAGATCGAAGGCGGCCTTGAGCTCGACGCGGGGGTCGATGGTTGAAATCTGCCCGCAGGCGGCCTCGATGGAAGCGAGCTGCGAATCAATGAGGTCGCAGATTCGCCCGTCGGCGCCGATCTCGCGCCAGCGCCAGGAGATCTCCTTGATGATGCGCACCCCGCGCGGGATCGCCGCGAGACTCGCCTCGATCGCCGCCGGATCGAACGCCGCGATCGCGATGGTCTCGGCCTCGCGGATGGCGCGGCGGATCTCGACCAGAGCCTCGGGCAGGCGGTCCTCGACGACGGGCTGCCGCTGTGCCGCAAGGGTTTCCTCGATTTTCGCGACCGCGTCGAGCACCATGGCGGTGTCGGCATTGCGGTTTCGCTTGGCATATTCGCCGAGGAACCAGCGGCCGCGCGCGGTCTCCATGAAGGCTTCGCGGATCGCGTCGTAATCCTGCTCGTTCGGCTCGGCCGCGCGGGCAGACATGGGCGAAAGGGCGAATGCTTCGTTGGCCATGACAATCTCGTCGCGCAAATCAGTACGCGTTACTGTAACGATCACCACGATATCGACCGAATCGCAATTGGTTTGATGGCAGGCGAATCACAAATCCCCATCGCAGCATCCGTGAAGCGGCGATTCGCCGTGAGCCTCGCGCTGTTCTATTCGGCCGTATTCGCTGTCTCGGGCACGCATCTGCCGTTCTTTCCGGTTTGGCTGAAGGCGATCGGCATCGACGCGGCCTGGATCGGCCTCATCAACGCGCTGCCGGCGATCACGCGCTTCACGACGCTGCCGCAGATCACGGCCTTTGCCGAAAAGCGACGCGCCATTCGCGCCGCCATGATGGTGTCGGTGCTGGCGACAGCGATCGGGTTTGTGGCCGTCGGCTTGCTGCAACAGCCGATGGCATTGTTCCTGGTCTATGCGCTGACCTGCATGATGTGGACGCCGACGACCCCGTTGACCGACGCCTACGCGATGCGCGGTGTCGCCCACTACGGGCTCGACTACGGACCTCTCAGGTTGTGGGGTTCGGCGGCGTTCGCTGCGGGCTCGCTCGCCTGCGGCTATCTCGTCGATCACATCGCGGCGCGCGATCTGATCTGGGTCATCGTCGCATGGGCCGTGGTTGCGGTCGGAGCCAGCCTGTTGCTCCAGCCGCTCGACGATGTCGGGCGAAGGGCGACACAGACGCATCCCGGCAAGGCGCTGCTGCGCGACGGCGGCTTCTGGGCCGTCATCGCCTCGGCTGCGCTGATCCAGGGCAGCCACGTCGCCTATTACACCTTCTCGGCCATCAACTGGCAGCTCCATGGCCTCGGCGGACTGACGATCGCGGGGCTGTGGACGCTGGGCGTGGTCGCCGAGATCGTCGTGTTCGCGCTGTCGCCGCGCTTCTCGCTGCATCCGTCCACGCTGGTCGCGATCGGGGGCTTGAGCGCCGTGGTGCGCTGGATCGTCACCGCCAACGAGCCGCCGCTCGCGCTGCTCGCGATCGTGCAGCTCGGCCACGGCCTCAGCTTCGGCATGACCATCATCGGCACGATGAATCTTTTGGTACAGCGTGTGCCGTCTCACCAGATCGCGCGGGGGCAGGGCTACTATGCGGCATGCAACGGACTGCTGGGCGCTGCGACCTCGATCGCGTCAGGCGCGATCTACGCAGCCATCGGCGACGGCCTGTATTACGTCATGGCGGCGATGGCCGCGCTAGGTGCGCTCGTCATCTGGTCGGCGCGGCACCGGCTGATCGCTCATCCCCAGAGCGAGGCATCCGGCGGATAGACCAGGCTGTCGTCATAGCGCAGGGCATGATCGCGATCGCGCGCCAGCAGCAGCGGGCCGTCGAGATCGACGAAGCGCGCTTGCGGCGTCACCAGCATTGCGGGCGCCATCGACAGCGAGGTCGCGACCATGCAGCCGATCATGATCTCGAAGCCGAGCGCCTGCGCGGCATCAGTCATCGCAAGCGCCTCGGTGAGGCCGCCGGTCTTGTCGAGCTTGATGTTGACGGCGTCGTAGCGGTCGCGGAGCGGGGCCAGCGAAGAGCGGTTGTGCACGCTCTCATCGGCACAGACCGCGAGCGGCCGCTTGATCCGCGCCAGCGCCGCGTCCTTGCCGGCCGGCAGCGGCTGCTCCACCAGGGTGACGCCGACGGCGTCGCAGGCGGCGAGATTGTGTTCCAGATTGGCCTCGGTCCAGGATTCGTTGGCATCGACGATCAGCTCGGATTCGGGGGCGGCCTTGCGCACCGCGGTGATCCGCTCCGGATCGCCGTCGCCGCCGAGCTTGATCTTGAGCAGCGGCCGGTGCGCCGCCTTGGCCGTCGCTGCCGCCATGGCTTCGGGGGGCCCTAACGAAATCGTGTAGGCGGTGGTGCGCTCGCCGGGCACCGGCCGATCGAGCAGGCTCCAGGCCCGCAGGCCGGCCGCCTTGGCCTCAAGGTCGATCAGGGCGCAATCCAGCGCGTTGCGGGCCGCGCCGGGCGGCATGGCGGCTTGCAGGGCCCGCCGGGTGAGCCCGCCGGCCACACCCGCCTGCATGGCCTGGATGGCCGCCAAGGTCGCCTCGGGCGTCTCGCCATAGCGGGGATAGGGCACGCATTCGCCGCGGCCGGTCAGGCCGTCCCGCCTGACCTCGGCCACGACGGTCACGGCCTCGGTCTTGGCGCCCCGGCTGATGGTAAAACTGCCGGCGATGGGAAAGCGCTCGATACGCGCCGCCAGGGAGACAAGTTTCATGGAAGTCATTTTGAACTCTGGCGAAATCTGAACCTGCTAGTTACCTCTAGCAACTAACGTTAACCAGTTGGGGATACCTTCTCTGGGTAAGGGCGCGTGCGCAACCATCTGATTTTCTCCGCCCCGGCACGGGAGCGGATACCTTGAGCGGCGGTCCAAAGCTGGAACGGATTGCCAGGGGCAACGCGCTGGCACTCTGCGCCACCGGAACCTGGACCGCGAGCTTCGCGCCGGTGCTGGAGCGGATGGTGGCTGACGCCGAGAAGCTTTCCGGCGGCTCGCAACGCATCTTCATCGACGTCTCCGACGTCGCCAAGCTCGACACTTTCGGTGCCTGGCTGATCGAGCGGCTGCGCCGCAGCCTGACCCACGGCGCCGTCGAGGCGCAGATCGCGGGGCTCTCGGCGAACTATTCGAGCCTCGTGGACGAGGTGCGCCGGGTCCGGGCGAACCCGGTGGCCGACGGCAGCACCATCACCATCACCGGCATGCTGGAGCAGATCGGCCGGACCGTGGCCGGCATTGCCGGCACGGTCGCCGGCCTCGTCGACATGCTCGGCGCGGTGCTTGCGGCGGGCGCGCGCATCCTGATCCACCCCCGCTCGTTCCGTCTGACCTCGACCGTGCATCACATGGAGCAGGTCTGCTGGCGCGCGGTCCCGATCGTCGTCCTGATCACCTTCCTGATCGGCTGTATCATCGCGCAGCAGGGCATCTTCCATTTCCGCCGCTTCGGTGCCGACATCTTCGTCGTCGACATGCTCGGCGTGCTGGTGCTGCGCGAGATCGGCGTGCTGCTGGTCGCGATCATGGTCGCGGGCCGCTCGGGCAGCGCCTATACCGCCGAGCTCGGCTCGATGAAGATGCGCGAGGAGATCGACGCGCTGCGCACCATGGGGTTCGACCCGATCGAGGTGCTGGTGCTGCCGCGCATGCTCGCGCTGGTGCTGGCGCTGCCGATCCTGGCTTTCCTCGGCGCGATGGCCGCGCTCTATGGCGGCGGGCTCGTCGCCTGGCTCTATGGCGGGGTCGAGCCCGAAGCTTTCCTGCTGCGCCTACGCGATGCCATCTCGATCGACCATTTCATCGTCGGCATCGTGAAAGCGCCGGTGATGGCCGCGGTGATCGGCATCGTCGCCTGCGTCGAGGGCCTCGCGGTGCAGGGCAGCGCGGAATCGCTCGGCCAGCACACCACGGCGTCGGTGGTGAAAGGCATTTTCTTCGT
This sequence comes from Bradyrhizobium cosmicum, assembly GCF_032290525.1. Classification (GTDB taxonomy): domain Bacteria; phylum Pseudomonadota; class Alphaproteobacteria; order Rhizobiales; family Xanthobacteraceae; genus Bradyrhizobium; species Bradyrhizobium cosmicum_A. Next base: position 28,052 of record NZ_JASXTA010000028.1, read on the forward strand.
CATCGTCATGGACGGCGTGTTCGCCATCTTCTTCGCCTCGATCGGGATGTGACGATGGCGCAGCAAGCTCAAAGCGAGATTCAAAACCCCATCATCCGCGTCCGTGGCATCACCGTGCAGTTCGGCACGACGCGCGTGCTCGACGGCCTCAACCTCGACGTCAAGCGCGGCGAGATATTGGGATTCGTCGGCCCTTCGGGCGCGGGCAAGTCGGTGCTGACGCGCACCATCATCGGCCTCGTGCCGAAGGTCGCGGGCTCCATCGAGGTGTTCGGCGTCGACCTGGATTCCTCCAGCACATCGCAGCGCCGCAACGTCGAGCGGCGCTGGGGCGTGCTGTTTCAGCAGGGCGCGCTGTTCTCCTCGCTGACCGTGCGGCAGAACATCCAGTTTCCGATGCGCGAATACCTCCGTGTCTCGCAGCGGCTGATGGACGAGATCACCATGGCCAAGCTCACCATGGTCGGCCTCAAGCCGGAAGTCGCGGATCGCTTTCCCTCGGAGCTCTCGGGTGGCATGATCAAGCGCGTGGCGCTGGCGCGCGCGCTGTCGCTCGATCCTGATCTGGTATTCCTGGACGAGCCGACCTCCGGCCTCGATCCGATCGGCGCCGGCGATTTCGACGAGCTGGTCCGGACGCTTCAGCGTACTTTGGGGCTGACCGTTTTCATGGTAACGCACGATCTCGACAGCCTTTACACAGCTTGCGACCGCATCGCCGTTTTAGGGAACGGTAAGATCATTGCGGCAGGGTCGATCGCCGACATGCAGGCCTCGCAGCATCCCTGGCTGAGGCAATATTTCCATGGCAAGCGCGCTCGCGCGGTGATGGGCTGAGGTGCCGGAGTAGCAGCTGATATGGAAACGCGGGCGAATTACGTACTGATCGGATCGTTCACGCTGGCGGTGATCGCCGCGGCGATCGGCTTCGTGCTGTGGTTTCAGTCACTGCACACCACCAAGCAGCGCAGCCCCCTGCGCGTCGTGTTCGAGGGCCCGGCGGCGGGCCTGCGCAATGGCGGCAGCGTCAATTTCAATGGTATCCGGGTGGGTGAGGTGGTCTCGGTGAAGCTGGACAACCCGCGGCGGGTTGTCGCACTCGCCATGATCGAGAACAACGCCCCGATCCGCAAGGACACCCTGGTCGGCCTCGAATTCCAGGGCCTGACGGGCGTTGCCGCGATCTCGCTCAAGGGCGGCGAGGAGGCGGCTCCCGGCCCGCCGCTCGACCAGGATGGTATCCCGACGCTGACGGCCGATCCCAACAAGCTCCAGGATGTGACCGAGGCGATCCGCGGCACGCTCCAGAACATCAACAAGATCGTCGCCGACAATCAGGAGTCGGTGAAGAACTCGCTGAAGAATCTCGAGACCTTCACCAACTCGCTCGCGCGCAACTCCGAGAAGATCGACGGCGTGATGGCCAAGGTCGACGGCGTCATGCTCAAGGCCGACAGCCTGATGCTCGGCCTCAACACGCTCGCCGGCGGCAAGGATGGCGGCGAGCTGTTGCTGGCGGTGAAGTCGATCCGCGAACTGGCCGAGGATTTCGACAAGCGCTCCGGCGCGTTGATGACCGACGGCCGCCGCACCCTCGGCGACATCAGCCGCGCCGTGAACAATTTCGACCGCAACCCGACCCGTGTCCTGTTCGGCGCCAGCAACAGCGCGCCGGCCGCCGCCCCGCCGCCCGAACCGCCGAGGCCGGCAGCGACACCCGAGCGCAGGCGGCAGTAGGCGTTTATCTCCGGGCCTCTCTCCGTCATTGCGACGCCAGGTCTCGTGTCCCGGACGCGCTGCAGCGTGCAACGCTGCTGCGCAAAGCCGGGACCCAGAACGCAACACGCTACAATGCTGCGACATGGGCCCCGGCTCTGCAGCGCACCGCCGAAGAGGCGCTGCGCTGCGTCCGGGGCACGAGAGCGCTGAATGATGCGTGCGCGTTCTCTATGTCATCCTCGCAACGACACCACAAACCAAAACGGAGGCCGCAAGGCCTCCGTTTTCATTCGCTATTGGTTGTCGCTAGCCGCTCACCCCAGCCGGCCCGCCGCGTGCGCGAGCAGCGTGTACACCAGGCCCGTCTCCGAGGTCAGGTGGTTGCGCAGCTCCTGCGGGCCGCGGCCGTCGCGGGCGACTTCGTCGAGCAGTCGTTCGAACTCGGCGACGTAGCGGTCGACCGTGCCCTTGAAGTTGCGGTCGGCGCGGTACTTGCGGGCGACCTCGTCGAAGGCCTTCTGGCCGGCGGGCGTGTAGAGGCGCTTGGTGAAGGCCTTGTTCTCGCCGCGCTGGTAGCGGTCCCACATCTCGGCCGCGAGATTGCGGTCCATCAGCCGGCCGATGTCGAGCGACAGCGATTCCAGCGGATTGCTGCTGGCCTGCGGAGCCTGCGGCTGCGGACCAGGCGCCTGGCGGCCACGGGGAGCCTCACGGCCGTTCGGGGCGCCCTGATTGGCGTCCGTGCGGTTCAACAGGTCCGACAGCCAGCCGTCGCGGCCCTGGTCGTTGCTGGAAGGCGCAACCGGCGGCGCTTCGGTGCGGCGTGAGGGCGCGGGCATGCCGAGGTCCGGCGGCGGCAGCGTCGAGGCGCTGCCGGTGTCGCGCATGCGGGTCTCGGTACCGCGAGGGCCCGCAGTTGCCATCATCGGCTCTTCCTGGCGCTGGACGGCGACAGAAGCGCGGCCCGCCGTCGAGACGTCGAGGCCACGACCGTGCTGGGCGACGATGCGGTTGAGCTCGGCGAGGGCCTCGATCTGGTCGACGATCACCTTGCGCATCTGCGCAGTGCTCTCGGCGGCCTCCTGCGGCATCTCGAGCACGCCGCGGCGCAGCTCGTTGCGCGTGGCTTCGAGCTCGTTGTGCATCTCGAACGCCATCTGCTTCATGCTGGAGACGAGGTTGGTGAACTTCTCGGTCGACTGCTTGAACATCGTATCCGCCTCGTCCGTGGTCTGGCGGTAGATGTCGTGCATGGCCTCGACGGTCTGGCGGTGCTCCTCCTCGGAGGCCGCGCGCACCGCCTCGAACTGGCGTGTGATCGCGGCGGAGCCTGCGCCGGCGGTCTCCGCGACGACACGGGCGATGTCGCGGGCGCGCTCCTCGGCCGCCGCCAGCGATTCATCGAGCAGGCCGGTGAAGCGCGACAGCCGCTGGTCCAGATCGGCGGTGCGCAGGTCGATCGTGGTGACGAGCGATTCCAGCGCCGCCTTGCGCTCGGCGAGCGAGGCGGTGGTGTTCTTGTTGCTCTGCTCCACGACCTGCGCGGCTTCGACCAGCGCCTTGCCGTGGGCGTCGAACTGCGTCGACAGCTCGCCGAGATCCTGCAGAGCCTTCGTGGTCTTGCTGTTGAAGACGTTGAGCTGGTCTTCCAGGTTCTGCGTCGCAGCGCCGTTGCGCGAGGTGACGTCGTTCATCGCCGAGACGAAGTCGGCGACGCGCGTCACCAGCGCCCGCTCCAGCGAGTTGAGGTTGTCGTGCGCACCGGTGAGCACCTCCTGGAGCAGGATGTTGCCTTCGCGCAGGCGCTCGAACAGGGCGACCGTGTCGGTGCGCAGGATCTTGCTGGTCTCCTGCATCTCGGTGACGGCCGCGATCGAGACCTGGCGCGACTGGTCGATCGCCGCGCGCGAGGCCTGCTCGAGGTCCTTGAGCGACTTGTTGACGGCACCCGTCGCCATCTCGCTCGCCGAGTTGATGGTCCGCGCCACCTCGGAGCCGTTGCCCATCATCGTCTGAGAGAACGCGTGGCCGCGCGTCTCGATCGACTTCAGCGCGTCGGAGGTGACGCGGTCGATGTCGAGCGTCAGCTGGCTGGTCTTGGAGCCGATCGCGTCCACGAGCGAGCCGCGCTTGGCGTCGATCATGTTCGCGAGGCGGTCCGACTGCTGCTGCACGTAGGTGACGATCTCGTCGGTCTTGCCGGTCATGGCCTGGCCGAAGCTGCTGCTGGCGGCGAGCACCGAGCGCTCGACGTCGGCCGAGCTCGACTTGACCCGCGAGCTCGCCTCGTTGGAGGCGTTGATCAGCGCGTTCTGGGCGTTGAGCGCGCTGGTCTGGATGTCGTTGGTCGCGTTCGCGGTGGCCGTGCTCAGCGTGCGCTCGATCTCGGTCGAGATCGCGCGGATCTGGCTCGCGGCATCCGCCGAGGTCGACGTCAGCGACGTCTGCGCCTCACGCGCGCTGTTGAGGATGGTCGAGGCGGTGTCCGCGCCGACCGAGGTCAGCGTGCGCTCGATGTCCGTGGTCAGCGACTTGATCTGGCTTGCCGCATCGGTCGAGGCGGAGATCAGCGTGCCCTGGGCCTCGCGGACGCCGCTGGTGAGCGCCTCGATGGTGGCGCCGCCGGCGGTCGCCAGCGCGCGCTGCATCTCGGCCGCGAGCGAACGGACCTGGCTGGTCTGTTCGGCCGAGACCGCGAGCAGGGTGCTCTGGGCGTCGCGGGCACTGGTCGTGATCGTCTCGGCGGTCGACTGGCCGACCTGCGAGAGCGAGCGATGCACTTCGGCCGCGAGCGACTTGACCTGGCTCGCCGCATCCGACGACGCGTTGACGAGCGTGCTCTGGGCTTCGCGGGCGCCGCTCATGATCGTTTCGGCGGTCGCGGTGCCGGCCATCGAGAGCGAGCGCTGCACGTCCGAGGACAGCGCCTTGATCTGGTTGGCGGTCTCGCTCGAGGCCGCGATCAGCGCGCTCTGCGCATCGCGGGCGCCGGCGGTGATCGATTCCGCCGTGGTGGAGCCGGCCATCGAGAGCGAGCGCTGCACGTCAGCGGTGAGGGTCTTGACGTGGTTGGCGGCATCCGACGAGGCGGTGACGAGCGTGGTCTGCACCTCGCGGGCGCCGGCCAGGATCGAGGCTGCGGTCGCCGAGCCCGCTGCGGAAAGCGTGCGTTCGACGTCGGCCGTCAGCCCCTTGATCTGGTTGGAGGCATCGCCGGAGGCTGCAACGAGCGTCGACTGCGCCTCGCGGGCGCTGGTCAGGATCGAGTTCGCAGCACCGGTGCCGACCGCGGTCAGCGCGCGCTCGACCTCGGTCGAAGTCATCTTGAGCTGGGCGTTGACGTCGGAGGAGACGGTCATCAGCGACTGCTGGGCGCTGCGCGCACCGGTCTGGATCGTTTCGCTGGTGTTGACCACGAGGTTGGTGAGCGAGCGCTCGGCGTCCTCGACATGCGAGCGGATCGCGGTCGAGATCATCTCGGCGCGGGACATCATGTCCTCGCTGGCCTGGCGGCCACTGCTCTCGATGCGGCCGGCGACGGCTTCGACACGCGAGCCGAGCAGGTCCTCGAACTGCGCCACGCGCACGTCGATGTCGCTGGCGACCGAGCCGACCTTGGTCTCGATGGCCTGCTGGATGTCCTGGAAGCGCGCCGTGACCGTGTCGGTCAGATGCATGCTGCGGCCGTCGATGATCTCGGCGACGCCTGTGATGCGGCGGTCGACCGCCTCGATCGCCTGCGCGGTGCCGTCGGTGAGCGTCGAGGTCAGCAGGGTGAGGCGGGTGTCGATCGACTGCACCGCCTGCGAGGCGCCGTTCGTCAGCGCGGTCGTCAGATAGGTGAGGCGACTGTCGACCGACTCGAGCGCCTGAGACGCGCCGCTGTTGAATGTCGTCGTGAGGTGCGTCAGGCGCGTATCGATCGTCTGGATCGTTTGCGATGCGCCGTCGGTCAGCGTTGTCGTAAGGTTGGTCAGGCGGGACTCGATGGCATCGAGTGCCTCGGATGCGCCGCCAGTGAGCGTCGTCGTAAGGTTGGTCAGGCGGGAGTCGATGACCTCGAGCGCCTGCGACGCGCCGCCGGTGAGCGTTGTCGTGAGGTGCGTCAGTCGCGTGTCGACCGACTGGATCGCCTGGGCGGCGCCGTCGGTCAGCGACGTCGAGAGCGAGTTGAGGCGGCTGTCGATGGTCTCGGTCACGGACTTCGCGCGGGTATCGAACGACTGTTCGAGCGCGGCGACGCGGCCGACGAGCCGGTCGTCGAAGGTCCTGATGTGGCCTTCGATCGTGCCGTCGAGGCTGGCGATCTTGCCGTTCAGCGAGGCGTCGAGATTGCTGACGCGTTCGCCGATCGTGGTCTCGAACTGAATCAGGCGCTGGTCGAGCACGGCGGTGATCGCCCCGCCGTTCGAGGTGAAGCGGGTGTCGAAATTGTCGACATAGGTCTTCAGCGACTCGTGGATGTCCTGCGTGCGCTGGCCCATGCGCTCGACGATCTCGCCGCCGAACGTCTTCACGGTGCGGTCGAACTCGGAGATGTGGCGGGTGATCAGCGCGCCGAGGGTGCCGGAATCACGGGCGAACTTCTCGACCAGCTCGGTGCCCTGGTTCTTCACCAGCTCGTCGAAGGCGCTCATCTGCAGCGACAGCGAGTCGTGCGCGGTCTCGGTCTGGCTGACGACCTTGGCAACGAGCGTGTTGACGGTGGCGTCGAGCGCGTCGCTGGCCTTGTCGCCGGAGGTCATGATCTGGTTTGCGAGCCGGTTGCCGGCGTCGTCGATCTTGGCGGAGAGATCGTTGGAGCGCAGCTCGAGCTCGAGCAGCAGGGAGTCCGACGAATTCTTCAGGCTATCGTGCACCTGCTCGGTGCGCTCGGAGATGCCGTCGACGATCGCGGCGGAGCGCTGCTCGAACTCGCCGGTGATGCGGTCGATGCGCTCGTTCAGCATCTCGTGGACGCGGTCGGCGAGGTCGACGAACTCGTCATGGACGTGGCCGGTCTTGAAGTTGAGGCTGGTGGTCAGCCGCTCGCTGGCGTCGAGCACGGCGCGCGTGGTCTCGTTGCTGGCTTCCTCGAGGCGGTCGAGCAGGTCGCCGCCGCGCTCGCCGAGCGCGAGGATCATGTTGTCGCCGGCATTGCTCAGCGCGCCCGTGATGTGGGCGCCGCGCTCTTCCAGCGCGCCGGTGATGGACTTGGCGACCTCGTCGACGCGTGATGCGATCGCGTCCGAGATCAGCGCGATGTCGTGGCGTAGATCGATCTGCACGCCGGAAATGGCGCTGCGGACCTGCTCGGCCTGGCCGACCAGATTGTCGCGCTGATGCGCGATGTCCTGCAGCAGGGCGCGGATGCGCACTTCGTTGTCGGAATAGGCCCGCTCGAGCGCCGCGACCTCGTTGGCGACCAGCGTCTCGAGCTCGCCGGCGCGCGCAATGGCGCGCTCGATGCCGTCACCCATCGCCGCGACCTCGCGGCGGATGGCCTGGCCGACGGTGACCATGGAATCGGAGGCCGAGCCCTCGGGCTCGGAGAAGCGGATCGCGACCTGCGCCATCGCCTGCGCGATCATGCGCATTTCCTGGCCGCGCCAGACCAGGCTTGCCAGGAAGTAGAACAGCATGATCGGCGCGAAGAACATCGCGACCAGGCCGGCGATGACGAGCACGCCGCCGCTCTGGCCCATGGCGGCCTGGATCGAGGGCAGGAAGCCGACGGTCAGCGCGGCGCAGGCGGCGAGCCAGACACCGGCGAAGATGGTGGCGAAGGTATAGACGCTGCGGGCGGGGCGGCCCTTCTGAAGCGCCTGGAGCAGCTGGCCGATGGTCTCGCGGTCGTCATTGGCGGGACGGCGCGAGCGCGGCTCCTCGATCGTGTCGAACACTGTGGCACGCTCGTTGGCGGCTGGACGCGGCTCGAAGCTCGGCTCGTCGAACATCGGGGGGCCCGCCTGCGCCCCCTGGGATGACGTTTCGTTGCGCATCGAGGCGTTGCGGCTGGTATCCGCTGCCGTGTCGCTGATGTTCAGGGCTTCCTGGATCGCAGAAAGCGCAACTTCTGTGGGGTCTTTGACCTTTTTCGGAGTGTTCGCCATGTCAGTCCGAGCCCTCGTTACTTGTACGCGTCCCCCCGCGAGCCCTGCGCGCTACGCAAGCCCACAGACCGGATCATGCCGCTTGCGCGGATTTCCGAGCCGTCCCCACCCGGACGGCTTGTCCGCCAATTTCTGCAACATCCTATTGGCAGAGCGTCGCGAATGAAATGCCCGCGATTAAGACATTCTTAATCATCGTTAACAGGATCGCGCCGTAACGCCTTAGCAACAAATACAATTCTCCACCGGACTCGCCAGATTGCGGCAACTTTTCGTCAATAAACGGGCGGAATTAGGTAAAATGGCCCAAACATTTCGTTAACCGTTTTCGTGGTTGGGTGAGGGAACCTGACCGCCGGATCGGCGGACCATCGCGCGATGCCGGGGCCTTCGCATGACGCCTGAACTGCAACGGATGGACTGGATGCCCTCGCCCCCGCTTGCACCCATCGACAGCCCGCTCGACCTCGATCATCTCTCCCGGATGACGCTCGGCGATGCCGAGCTGGAACAGGAAGTGCTGGCCATGTTCGCCGAGCAGGCAGTCCGCCTGATCGCAGCCATGGCGGCGCTACCGGCGGAGGCCGGCGCACTCGCCCACAAGCTCAAGGGTTCGGCGCGCGGGATCGGCGCCTTTGCGGTAGCGGACGCCGCTGCCAGCCTGGAGACTGCGATCCAGACCGGCCACAATCGGCCCCACGCTTTCGCCGCCCTGAAGGAGGCGGTGGCCGAGGTCCGTGCCGCCATCGAGACGATCCTGAAGCACTAGGGTTTCGACTCGCTCAAAATCAGGCCCTAGTCGCTTGTTTTGACGGGATTTCTTCGCGCGAACCGGAGTCCATTTCGCGCGAAAACGCTATGGCGCCGAGCGGACCGACCCGTTATAGGACAGCCCGGACCCTCCTTTATTCCCAACATCGCGGCAGCACGAGCACACATGGCCAAGATCAACTTTGTCGACCACAAGGGCGAAACGCGTACGGTGGAAGTCGAGAACGGCGCGACCGTGATGGAAGCCGCCATCCGCAACAGCATTCCCGGCATCGAAGCCGAATGCGGCGGCGCCTGTGCCTGCGCGACCTGCCATGTCTATGTCGACGAAGCCTGGCGCGAGAAGGTCGGCAGCCCGACGCCGATGGAAGAGGACATGCTCGACTTCGGCTTCGACGTGCGCCCGAACTCGCGCCTGTCCTGCCAGATCAAGGTCTCCGACGATCTCGACGGGCTGGTCGTCGCGACGCCGGAACGCCAGGCCTGAAACGTCAAGCCTGAAACGTCAGGCTTCATTCGCCTCACACACTTCAAGTGCTCGGCGGCGCGACCTCGATGCCGCGCTTGTGCCAGGGTCTCAGCTTCTCGATCACCTCGGCGGTCAGCGGCGCCGGTCGCCGCGTCGCCTCGTCGATCATGACGCCGACCGAGGTCGCAGAGGCGATGCATTTCCCCTGCGAGAACACGACCTGCTCGAAGGTCACCGACGTCCGTCCCAGTTTCACCACGCCGAGGCCGAGCTCGATCGTATTCGGCCAGTGCAGCTCGGCGCGGAAATGGATGTCGAGCCGCACCATGATCCAGGCGAGGCCCGGCGGCGTCAGGCCGTAGTCCGCGCTCTTCATCAGCGTGACACGGCTGGTCTCGAAATAGGTGGCATAGACCGCGTTGTTGACGTGCTGGTTCGGATCGAGATCGCCGAAGCGGACGTTGTCGCCGAGGCGATAGGGATAGTCCTCCAGGCGCGGCGTCGTATCGAGGCGGCTTGGTGCGTTCACCGATTGATCTCCGTCATATCCTTGCTCGTTACAGCCCAGTTATCCTGACCCGGCAAGTGGGCGCGGCCGCGGGACGCCACCGCTTTTATGCCTTCCCTGATCCATTCCCGTTGGCTAGACAGGCAGGGTCACCTCGGTCCGGAGGGGCGCCGTCCAACCGATAACGATCGACAAAGAGACGACATGAGCGACGTGATCAAAACCGACGTGCTGATTATTGGCGCGGGCCCCTGCGGTCTGTTCGCCGCCTTCGAGCTCGGCCTGCTCGACATGAAGGCGCATTTCATCGACATCCTCGACAAGGTCGGCGGCCAGTGCGCCGAGCTCTATCCGGAAAAGCCGATCTACGACATTCCCGGCATTCCGCAGGTTTCGGGCCAGGGTCTCACCGAAGCACTGATGGAGCAGATCAAGCCGTTCCATCCGACCTTCCATCTCGGCGAGATGGTCGAGACGGTGGAGAAGATCGGCGATCCCCTGTTTCGCTGCACCACCGACGCCGGCAAGGTATTCGAGTGCAAGGTGGTGGTGATCGCGGCCGGCGGCGGCTCGTTCCAGCCCAAGCGTCCGCCGGTGCCGGGCATCGAAGCCTATGAAGGCACTTCGGTGCATTATGCCGTGCGCAAGATGGAAAATTTCCGCGACAAGAACGTGCTGATCGTCGGCGGCGGCGATTCCGCGCTCGACTGGACGCTCAATCTGCATCCGCTCGCCAAATGCATCACGCTGTTGCACCGTCGCGACGATTTTCGCGCCGCGCCCCACAGCGTCGAGCAGATGCGCGCGCTGGTCGCTGGCGGCAAGATGGATCTGCGGCTCGGCCAGGTCACCGCGCTTTCAGGCGCGGATGGCAAGCTCTCCGGCGCCACCGTCAAGGGCAACGACAACAGCGTGAGCGAAATTTCCTGCGACACCATGCTGCCGTTCTTCGGTCTGACCATGAAGCTCGGTCCGGTCGCGAACTGGGGCATTGCGCTTGAGAACAATCTGGTGCCCGTCGAGACGTCCGCGTTCGAGACCAATGTATCAGGCATCTTCGCCATCGGCGACATCAACACCTACCCCGGCAAGCTCAAGCTGATCCTGTGCGGCTTCCACGAGGGCGCGCTGATGTCGCAAAAAGCTCATCGTTACGTCTATCCGGACAAGCGGCTGGTGTTCCAGTACACGACCTCGTCCTCCAGCCTGCAAAAGAAGCTCGGGGTCAGCTGACCGCGGGGTGGGGGGCGATGCCCCATGTTTTGGGTGCTGGAACCGTTCGCGAAATCGCCGTAGTCTGCGGCCATTCCAGTCGTCGAAAAGCAAGGTGATCATAATGCGGAATCTGTTGTCCGGCTTTCGGCTGCTGTCGCTTCTCACGCTCGGACTTGCGCTGGCTTTTGGCGCGGTGAGGCCGGCGGCCGCGCAGGCGCAGCAGCCAACGGCCGCTGGTCTCTGGCAGAAGATCGAAGACGGCAGGACCGTGGGATGGTTTCTCTTCATCGACCACAACGGCATCTTCGAAGGCGTGATCGCAAAGACCTTTCCGCGTCCCGGCGACGATCCGAACGAGGTCTGCGCGAAGTGTACGGACGATCGCAAGAACGCGCCGGTGCTCGGGCTCTCCTTCATCCGCGACATGAAGCGCGACGGCCTGAAGTATGACGGCGGCAACGTTGTCAATCCGCGCGACGGCAACATCTGGAAGGCCAAGATGACGGTGAGCCCGGATGGGCAGACCCTGACCATGCGCGGCTTCCTCGGCATTTCCCTGTTCGGCAAGGACGAGACCTGGACGCGACTGCCGGACGCCAACATCGCCCAGGTCGATCCCGCCATCGTCGCCAAATATCTCCCGGCACAGGCGACTGCCGCGACAAAGCCCGCGCCAGCGCCCGCGAAAAAGGGCGGCGCGATGATGGCGCCGGCGCCGAAGCAGTAGGGCTGTTTCCGTATTCTCTCGCAGCCCTTATCAGCGAAGCGATATGCGGAACAGCTCGCTGCGCTCGCCCGCGTTACGAGAGTGTCAGTACGTCCGTGCCTTCCTGCAGGGCGCATAGAATGTGCCGCTGCCGGCGACGACCCGCTCAAGGCAATGCCGGGAATCAATGATCTCGCCGTCGACCTGGAAATAATAGGCCTGAGATCCCAGACTCAGGACGTAATGTCCCGGTGCAAGCTCGAGCCCTGTATCGCCTGAGTGAAGCTCGTACATCTCGGATTTTCCCGGAATGGGAGACACCCGGAGCGGATAAGAGAAATTGCGGATGATGCCCACGTCGCCTCCGCCGCCCAGCGTCTTGCCCGCGGCGTCGGTCGAGAACTCTCTGGCGATTGTCGCGACGACTCGAACCTCGACGCGCTCCGGGATGAAGCTTGCGGCGTCGCGGCGGAAGACGATGAACCTCACGCGCCCGTTCGGCAGACGCGGCCGGTCGGGCTTCCTGAACTCCGGTGAAATCGCTATCCGCATGTCCGGCGCCATCAGGCCGGTCGCGCTCAACTCCGCCAGCGACTTGTCGTCGATGACGGCGTAGATGCCGTAGTCGGTCGGCAGCACGCGCGTTGGGGCCGGCGTGACCATTTCCGGCTTGGCGACCGTAATCGACGTCTCCGGCTTTGGCGCGACCAGCGCGATCTCCGGGGTCTGGGACGAAATCTGCCGGCGCAGCGCAGCGATATTGTCTCGCTGCGAGACGATCAGAATGACCGCGCCAACAGCAAGCAGAATGCCCGCCGTGCGCTTGATGACCGGTAGAAGCGGGCCCGAGCTCGCGGGCAGCTTGCTGCGGGATGTCCCGATCCCTGATCGCAGAACGGTGGCATCGCCGGACACCAGAAGGCTGCCGGTCTCCTTTGACGATGTGAGTTGCTGCGACGGGAGGCGCTCCAGCGGCGCCTCGCCACGCGAGAACTTCTCGACTTCCCCGATGGCGACCTCGAGAGCCCGCTTCATCTGGTCGATGCCCTTGGCGTCGGCGTAGGTGAACTGCTCCTGGAGCTTGTAGCGGGCGAGATCGTAGACCATCTGCCGCCTGGCTTCCGCGTCGTGCTTCACCGTGTCGAGCATGCGCGAAATCACCAGCGCGAACTGCACGTGATTTGCCGGCAGATCGGTCGCGTCCTGCTGACCAGGGAGCAACTCTCTCGAATTCATAGCGCTGACGATCCGATGCCTGTTACGCCAACGCCCGATTTCTCAAATCGAAACATACGGTTAAACAACGCGAAGAGGTTCGCTGCAATGTTCGTACACGTCCCGGCGCGACAAGGAAAGCCTTGAAAATAGCTGGGTCAAATCGCTGACGCGTCACACATTGCAGGACACGCGCAGTCGCGGGTAACAGCCTGCGGCAGTAGTTCCCCGGAATGCGCGCTGGCGCCGGATTTGCATAGCTGTGGGCCAAGCTGCTGGGGAGCGAGTCGCCGTCTCCACGCCCGCCGCGCACCTTGCGGAGGGCGGACGGCAGCGTTTGCCCCCGCGGGATGCTCGACCGCGCGGAGACGATATGAGATCTGCAAGACCGTGTGCCGCGATGCTGCTGGGGCTGGCGGTTGTTCTGGCGAATTCGGCGCTGGCCCGCGACGACGGGCGTTACGCCAATTCGCCGCTGAAACCCTGGTTCGAGAGCCTGCACAGCGAATACGGGCAATGCTGTTCGGATGCCGACGGCTATGTAGTCGCCGATGTCGATTGGGAATCCGACAAGGGCCATTTCCGCGTGCATATCGACAATGAGTGGGTCGTTGTGCCCGACGGCGCCGTGATCACCGAGCCGAACAAGATCGGCCGTACCATGGTGTGGAAGCACTATATCGACGGCCACCCGCGCGTGCGCTGCTTCATGCCGGGCAGCATGACGTAGAGGTCGCTCCGGGGCCAGCGCCCCGGAAACGACATGAGGCGATCAACGCGCCTCGCTGTTCGTGGTCGCGCTCGCGAGCCGCTTGACGCGCGACGACAGCACTGAAACCTGCGCGGGCGAGGCGGGCATGCCGGCGACGATCATCGCAGGCGCAGCCGACTGCTCCTCGACCCCGGCGCCGCCGAGCACCCGCACTTGCGTCGCCGAGATCGGGAACGAACTCACTTCGTAAGAGGGAAGGTCGCTGGCGAATGCACCGGCCGAGCCGGCAATCATGGCGCCGGCAACGGCAATCATGGAAAGAACGCGCATTGGAAAATCTCCGTTGAAGATATCAATCGGGGGTTTGGTCGCCGCGATGGCGCGACAGGTTCGCGCGTGGACGAACATTCGATCGCCGCTGGCGGACTATTTGGTTGCGCGATGCGACGGGACGAAACGAAGAAGACGTTTTTCGCATCAATGTTTCCGCACGGTTTAACGGAGCGGCGCAAAGCGCCTTGTCAGTGGGCTTGCAGATCGAGTTGCGGAGCTTTGGCCGTCGCGGTAGATTCGGGAAAGCGCAGGCTCATCGTCGTGCCGAGGCCGGGTACGGAGGAGATGACCAGCTCGCCGCCGTGCGCGGCCATGATCTCGCGGACGATCGACAGGCCGAGGCCGGCGCCGTCGCCCGCGCTGTTGCCGGTCTGAAACGGCTCGAGCAGCCGGTGCTCCGCGTCATCGGGCAGGCCCGCGCCGTCATCGTCGACCGAGATGCTGCCGCGGCCGAGCGTGGCGACGATGCGTCGCGCGCCATGCGCGTGAATGAGTGCGTTGCCGACGAGATTGGCAAGCGCACTGCGAACGGCGGCGTCCACGCCTTGCACCAGGAGCGGACCTTCGTCAGTGCGTTCGAGCGCAAGCTCGATACCGGCGTCGAGCGCCGAGGGGCTGAAATCGGCGAGCACGTCCAGCGTTATCTCGGCAAGATCGATCGGCCGTTTTTCGATCGTGCGGTTCTGCAGCCTCGCCAGGTCGAGCATGGCGGAGACCAGCGAGGTGAGGCGGCGGACGTCGCGCACCAGCTCGACCTTCAGTGCCGGATCGGGCACATCTTCGATCTTCGCACGCAAGAGCGTCAACGGCGTGCGGAGCTGATGGGCGGCGTTGCCGAGAAAGCGGCGCTGCATCCTGATATAGGCGTCGATCTCGCCGAAGGCGCGGTTCAGGGCCTCCACGAGGGGCTTGAGCTCGTACGGCACTCCGGACAGGGATATCGAGCCCTGCGGCGCCGATGGATCAATCGCGAGCGCGCGACGTGTGACCCGTTCGATACCCCGTGAGACGAAACGTGCGGCCAGGGCCGAGCCGATGGCGACGGTCACCGCAAAGGCCAGCGCCACCAGAGCGATCGAAAATGCATTCCGGAAGAGGAGGTTTCTCGCGATCCGGCCGAACCGAACCTGATGCTGGCCGACCATCATTGCGAGTTGCAACGAATCTCGTTGCACGACGGCAAGGCAGAAGGTGCTCGTCTGGTCGAGCGTGTCGAAAACGGAAGAGCCGACCGGACCGTGATAGGGGAATGCGAAGGGAAGGGCAGGGCGGCGTTCGCTGCCGTACTCGCTGACCAGGTCGCCCGAGGACACGACGTACCAGAGGTTTGGGCTGTCCGCTTTCAATTCCTCGAGGGCGCTGGTCGAACGGATGGTCAGGTTTTTCCCCTCGACTACTGCGGCACGATCGAGAATGGCAGCCACAACCCGGCACGCCCTGAACTCGCGTTCCTGGGTCGGGTACCGCCAGATGAAGATGCCGAGCATGATGAGGAAAATGGTCGTCGCGGCGATGCCGAGCGACAGCGCAAACGTCCGGGCGATCGATGTCATCGCGGTGTTGCCAGCCGAAGAATGTACCCGATGCCGCGCATGCTGCGGATCTCAACGTCGCCGCCGAGCTCAGTCAGTTTCTTCCGCAGACGCGAGACCTGGGCTTCGAGCGTGTTGGACTCGATCTCGTCGTCGAAGCCGTAGATCTCCTCGATCAGGGCGGCGCGGGTGATGACGCGGTCGCGGCGCATCAGGAGCGCGTCCAGGATCAGCGCCTCGCGCCGCCGCAGCAGGATCCTGGTGTCGGCGACCACCGCCTCGTTGCTGCCAAGATGCAGCTCGACGTTGCCGAGCGACAGCACCGAGGGCGCGAGCAGCCGGGGGCGCCGCAATACCGCGCGCACCCGGGCGATCAATTCCTGCGGCTCGAACGGCTTGCCGAGATAATCGTCGGCGCCGGCGTTGAGGCCATCGACGACATCCTCCTTGGCATCCTTGGACGTCAGCATGATGATCGCGGGGCGTTCCTGCGACCGGCTCAGCGCCGTGACCACCTGGAGTGCATCTCCGTCGGGCAGCATCCGGTCGACGATCGCGAGATCATATTTGAAGTTGTCCAGCGCCTGACGGGCATCCGCGATGGAGCCGACGAGGTCGACGATGCCGTGCAATTGTCCGAGCAGGCGGCTGACATAGGCGCCGATCTGCGGTTCGTCTTCGATCACGAGGGAGCGCAAGCGCGTCGTCCTTGACTCTGCTGGGGCAACAAATCCCTGAGCGTGACGCTCCCTGGCCGAAGTCTGGTGTCTCGGCTCGTGCGCAGGGTTCCCATTAAGGCAGCGAGCTTGGCGAATAAAAGGCAGGACCGAGAATGCTCAAGGGCGCTGGCGGCCGAAGTTTCGAGTGTGCGCGCGGCCCGGCAATGTTCGGGCAATGTTGCTCGTGCGGGCGCGCGTTTCGCACACGCCGAAATGTCCCGGTGCTGCTGCTTCGCCTTGCAATCTTGGGGCAATTTTGCCGGGCCACATGCTGAGCTCCTAACCAACACAAGCCGACCAGGCCAGCAAGGCCGGTCCGGGGCCCCGTAATGAAGCATCTTGACGACGCCGCTCTCGAACCCGAGGCGAGGGCGCAGCAGGTCTTGCTGACCGCTTTCCTTGCCGCACTCGGCGCGATCCTCGCAATCCCTCAGCCGGTATCGGCGCAGACGGCGTTCACGCTGCCGGCGCCGCCGTTCGACGTGCCGATGCTGCCTTCGCCCTCCGGCAACTGGACCGTCATGGTCGGCATCGGCGGGGATTATACGCCGGATTTCGTCGGTTCGAAAAACGGCAAGCTCCTTCCGATCCCGATCTTCACCATCCGCCGCGCCGGATCGATCGACCAGTTTCGCGGGCCCCGCGACAGCGCCAGCATTGCGCTGCTCGACGTCGGTAATTTTCGCGCCGGACTCGCGTTCAAATACGTCGCCTCGCGCAAGAGCGACAAATATGTCGAGCTGACCGGTCTTGGCGACGTCAAGGCCGCATACGAGCTCGGCGGTTTCGTCGAGTATTATCCGGTCGACTGGCTTCGCCTGCGCAGCGAATTGCGCCAGGGCATGGGCGGGCATACCGGCACGGTGGCCGATGTCTCCGCCGACGTCATCGTGCCGCTGATCCAGAGGCTCACGATCTCGGCCGGCCCGCGCTTCACCTGGAAAAGCACCAAGGCGACTGCGCCGTATTTCGGAGTCGACGCCGCGCAGGCACTGGCGTCGGGATTGCCGAGGTACGATGCCAGGGGCGGCGCGCATTCGGTCGGCTTTGGCAGCCAGATCTCCTATCGCATCAGTCCGCAGTGGGAGGTCCACGCCTATGTCGAGTACCAGAAGCTGCTCGGCGACGTCGCGGACAGCCCGCTCGTGAAGCTGCGAGGCTCGTCGAACCAGACGACGATCGGCCTCGGCGCGTCCTATTCGTTCGATTTCAGGATTCGATAGGTCGTCATGCGCCGCATTGTCATCTTATTATGGGCCGGCCTCGCGGTCGTCTCCGTCGCTCTCGGTGCCGCTGCAGCGTTCGAGACGCGCGCCACGCGGCTCCAGGCGATCAAGACCATCGGGATCGTCTCGGCCATCGGCGAGGAGATGAGCCTGACGCAAGCCGGCCTGATCGGGCTTGGCAATACCGGGCAAAGCATCTCGATCAGCGCCTGGAGACTAGACGAGCTGATCGTCCAGCAGACGACGAAGCTGCTCAGCGGACGCTTTCGCGTGCAGCCGGTGAGCTACCGGCGCGCCGCGTTCGCCGCGATCAGGGACTCGGCGGTTGCACCCGTCAATCTGCTGCGCAGCGATCCCTTCAAGGAGCTGGTCCGCAGCGATGTCGCTCCGCAGGGGCTGGATGCCTATGTCGTCATCACCCGCGCGAAATCGAAGCTCGGCAACGGCCGCAATATCGAGGGCGTCGGGCTCGCCCAATATCGCACGCTGCTTGCAGATTATGGTCTGGTCCACGCGCTCTACGAGGTCCGCGTGATCGAGGGCAAGTCGTTCGACGTGATCGAGAAGAGGGCGGCCGCGCCGCTCGACAACACCGGGACCATGCGGCTTGCCGGTCCGAGTGGGCCGGTCGACGAGACGTTTGAAGGTCCGCCTTCGAGTGAACGGCTGCGCGCGGCCATTGCCGATCTCATCACGCGCAGCCTGCCGGTCACGCTGGGCGACATGCACCTGATCGAGGCCCAGTGAAGCCCGTCGGCTTCAGGTCACCGGCGCCGGATTGAACAGCGTGAGATCGTTGTGGATGCCCCAGCGATCCGACCACGGCTTGATGCGGCCGCTGGCGACATCGAGGATCAGGCGGAACAGGTCCCAGCCGGTTTCCTCGATGGTCTTCTCGCCGGTAGCGATGCCGCCGGCATCGAAATCGATCAGGTCCTTCCAGCGGCGGGCCAGCTCTGTGCGGGTCGCAACCTTGATCACGGGCGCGGCCGCAAGGCCATAGGGCGTGCCGCGGCCGGTGGTGAATACCTGCAAGGTCATGCCCGAGGCGAGCTGAAGCGTGCCGCAGATGAAATCGGATGCGGGCGTTGCCGCGAACAGCATGCCCTTCTGCGTCGCCTTCTCGCCGGGCGAGAGCACGCCGGTGATGGCGCTTGATCCGGACTTGACGATCGAGCCCAACGACTTCTCGACGATGTTGGCGAGGCCGCCCTTCTTGTTGCCGGGCGTGGTGTTGGCGCTGCGGTCGGCGCCGCCGCGGGCCAGATAAGAGTCGTACCAGGCCATCTCGCGCACCAGCGCGCGGCCGACGTCCTCGTTGATGGCGCGTCGCGTGAGCAGCTGGATGGCATCGCGCACCTCGGTGACTTCCGAGAACATCACGGTGGCGCCGGCGCGCACCAGCAGGTCGGCGGCGAAGCCGAGGGCGGGATTGGCGGTGACGCCGGAGAAGGCGTCGCTGCCGCCGCATTGCAGGCCGATGACGAGATCGGAGGCCGGACAGGTCTCGCGCTTGCGGGTATTAAGAATCTTCAGGCGTGCTTCGGCCTGCGTCATGATGGCATCGACGATCGCGCCAAAGCCGTCGAAGGCCTCATCCTGCATGCGCACGATGGCATCGCTGACGCCTTCCGGCACCAGCCGCTCGGGCGCGAGCTTTTCGCAGCCGAGGCTGATGACCAGAATCTCGCCACCGAAATTCGGGTTCTGCGCGATGTTTTGCAGGGTGCGGATCGGAATGACGGCATCAGGGGCATTGATCGCCACGCCGCAGCCATAGGCATGGGTCAGCGGCACGACGTCATCGACGTTCGGGTACTTCGGCAAGAGCTCGGCCCGGATGCGCTTCACCGCATATTCCATCGTGCCCTTGACGCATTGCACGGAGGAGGAGATGCCGAGGATGTTTTTGGTGCCGACCGAGCCGTCGGTGTTGCGGAAGCCTTCGAAGGTAAAGCCTTCGAGCGGCGGCAGCGGCGCGGGGACGGCGGTGGAGATCTCGAGCTTGTCGAGGTCGGGAGCGTCCGGCATGCGGATGCGGGCTTCATCCACCCATTCGCCGGCCAGGATCGGTGACAGCGCGTGGCCGATCACCTCGCCGTAGCGCACGATCGGTGCGCCTTCCGCGATATCGACCAGCGCGGTTTTGTGCCCTTGAGGGACAAAGGCGCGCAGCGTCAGCCCGCTGGCGAAGCGGGAGCCGGCGGGAAGCCCGAAATCATTGACCACGATTGCGACATTGTCGCGCTCGTTGAGCTTGATGTAGCGGGGCTGCTCTTTCGCTGCGACGTCCTGGTCCATGCGCTTTGCCTCAGAAGCTGAAATCGTAGGGTGGGCAAAGGCGCAACGCGCCCATGCTTCACACCGAACGTAAGCGGTGGGCACGCTTCGCTTTGCCCACCCTACGATATCTTCCCCGTGGTTAGCCGGGGAAGGTATAAGCCGTCTTCACCGTGGTGTAGAACTCGCGGGCATAGGAGCCCTGCTCGCGGGCGCCGTAGCTCGAGCCCTTCCGGCCGCCGAACGGCACGTGATAGTCGACGCCGGCGGTCGGCAGGTTGACCATCACCATGCCGGACTCGCTGTTGCGCTTGTAGTGCGAGGCGTATTTCAGGCTGGTGGTGCAGATGCCGGAGGCGAGGCCGAAGTCGGTGTCGTTGGAGATCGCCAGCGCTTCGTCGTAGTTCTTGGCACGGATGACGGCGGCGACCGGGCCGAAGACCTCCTCGCGCGAAATGCGCATGTTGTTGTTGGCCTCGGTGAACAGCGCCGGCTGGAGGTAATGGCCGGGCGTCTCGCGCTTGAGCAGCTCGCCACCGAAGGCGAGTTTTGCGCCCTCGTCCTGACCGATCTTGATGTAGCGCAGGTCCTGGTCGAGCTGGCTCTGGTCGACCACCGGGCCGATATGCACGCCGGCCTTGAGCGCATCGTCCACCGTCAGGCCGTTCAAGCGCTCGGTCATCGCCGCAACGAAACGGTCGTGAATGCCTTCGGTGACGATCAGGCGGGACGAGGCGGTGCAGCGCTGGCCGGTGGAGAAATAAGCGCCGTTGACAGCGACCTCGACGGCGGTCTTGAGGTCGGCGTCGTCGAGCACGACGAGGGGATTCTTGCCGCCCATCTCGAGCTGGAACTTCTTCATCGGGTTCGACAGCACGCAGGCCTGCGCGATCTTGCGGCCGGTCTGCACCGAGCCGGTGAAGGAGATCGCCGCGACATCAGGATGCTCGAGCAGGGTCTGGCCGACCACGGAGCCCGAGCCGACCACGAGGTTGAACACGCCGGCCGGAATACCCGACCGGGTGATGATCTCGGACAGCGCATGCGCCGAGCCCGGCACCAGCTCTGCCGGCTTGAACACCACCGTGTTGCCGTAGCAGAGCGCGGGCGCGATCTTCCAGGCCGGGATGGCGATCGGGAAATTCCAGGGCGTGATCATGCCGATGACGCCGACCGGCTCGCGGGTGAGCTCGACGTCGAGGCCGGGACGCACGGAGGCGCCCTTCTCGCCGATCAGCCGCAGCGCCTCGCCGGCGAAGAATGCAAAGATCTGGCCGGCGCGGGCGACCTCGCCGATGCCCTCGGGGAGGGTCTTGCCTTCCTCGCGGGCGAGCAGGCGGCCGAGCTCTTCCTTGCGGGCGAGGATTTCGAGAGAAATCTTGTTCAGCGCGTCATAACGCACTTGCGGTGTCGACTGCGCCCAGGCCGGGAAGGCGGCCTTGGCGGCGGCGATCGCCTTCTCGGTCTGCGCCTTGTCGGCCTTGGCGTATTCGCCGACGAGGTCGTTGGTATTGGAAGGGTTGATGTTCTTGGTGACGCCGGAGCCGTCGACCCATTCGCCGCCGATGAAGTTTTTCAGGATCGCAGTCATCTCATTCCTCCAGAGTTTCTTACCGAACGAGGCAGGGACGCTTGTCGTCAAAGGTCCAGCCGGGGATCAGGTCCTGCATGGCCATAGCGTCATCGCGGGCGCCGAGTCCATGCTGTTTGTAGAGCTCATGCGCGGCCTCGATGGCGGCGCGGTCGATCTCGATGCCGAGGCCCGGACGCTCCGGCACCGCGATCTTGCCTCCCTTGATCTGGAGCGGCTCCTTGGTGAGCGCCTGGCCGTCCTGCCAGATCCAGTGGGTGTCGATCGCGGTGACCTTGCCGGGGGCGGCGGCACCGACATGGGTGAACATGGCGAGCGAAATGTCAAAGTGGTTGTTGGAGTGCGAGCCCCAGGTCAGGCCGTTGTCCCGGCAGGTCTGGGCCACGCGCACCGATCCCTGCATGGTCCAGAAATGGGGATCGGCCAGCGGAATGTCCACCGCCCCCAGACGCAATGCATGCGAGAGCTGCCGCCAGTCCGTCGCGATCATGTTGGTCGCAGTCGGCAGGCCCGTGGCGCGGCGGAACTCGGCCATGATCTCGCGGCCGGAGAAACCGGCCTCGGCGCCGCAAGGGTCCTCGGCATAGGCGAGGATGCCGTACATGTCCTTGCAGAGGCTGATGGCCTCGTCGAGCGACCAAGCGCCGTTGGGGTCCAGCGTCACGCGCGCATTGGGAAACCGTTTTGCGATGGCGGTGACAGCCTCGATCTCCTGCTCGCCGCGCAGCACGCCGCCCTTGAGCTTGAAGTCGGCGAAGCCGTAATGGTCGTGGGTGGCTTCCGCGAGCCGCACCACGGTCTCGGGCGTCATCGCCTCCTGATGGCGGAGGTTGAACCATTCCGCCTTGCCGGTCTCGCCGCTGACATAGTCGAGCTTGCTCTTGCGGCGGTCGCCGACGAAGAAGAGATAACCGAGGGTCTCGACGCTGCTGCGCTGCTGGCCTTCGCCGAGCAGGGCGGCGACCGGCAGGTTGAGATGCTGGCCGAGGAGGTCGAGGAGAGCGGACTCGATGGCGGTGACCGCGTGGATCATGACGCGCAGGTCGAAGGTCTGCTTGCCGCGGCCGCCGGCGTCGCGGTCGGCGAACGCGGAGCGGATGTCGGCCAAAATGTTGTTCATCGCACCGACGGTCTTGCCGATCACGAGATCGCGGGCGTCCTGGAGCGTCTGCCAGATCTTCTGTCCGCCCGGCACCTCACCGACGCCGGTGTGGCCGGCATTGTCGGTGAGGATGACGATGTTGCGGGTGAAGAACGGCGCGTGCGCGCCGCTCAGATTGAGGAGCATGCTGTCGCGGCCCGCGACCGGGATCACCTGCATTGCCGTGACGACCGGTGCGCCAGAGATATCAGTCCGGGCCATCGCACGCTCCTCCGTGTTGTCGTCCGTTATTCTGCAGCCTGTTGTGACGATCGGATGGCGGGCAGATTCTTCACCAGCGCGGTCAGTTCCGCGATCTCGGACTCGGTGAGATCGGTCAGCGGCGGACGGACCGGGCCGGAATCGCGGCCGATCACCTTCATGCCGGCCTTGATGATCGAGACCGCATAGCCCTTCTTGCGGTTGCGGATCTCGATCAGCGGCAGAATGAAATTCTTCAGGCCGGCATGGATCGTCGCATGATCGCGCTTGCGCACGGCGGCGTAGAAGTTGGTGGCGAACTCCGGAACGAAGTTGAACACGGCCGACGAATAGGTCGTCACGCCCATGTCGAGATAGGGCAGCGCAAAGGTCTCGGCGGTTGGCAGGCCGCCGACGTAGGTCAGGCGGTCGCCGAGCTTGGTGTAGACGCGGGTCATCAGCTCGATGTCGCCGATGCCGTCCTTGTAGCCGACCAGGTTGGGGCAGCGCTCGGCGAGGCGGGCCAGCGTGTCGGGCTGGAGGATGGCGTTGTCGCGGTTGTAGACGATGACGCCGATCTTCACGGAGGCGCAGACCGCCTCGACATGGGCGGCAAGGCCGTCCTGCTCGGAATGGGTGAGGTAGGGCGGCAGCAGCAGCAGGCCGTCGGCGCCGGCCTTTTCCGCGCCGATCGCGATCTCGCGCGCGATCGCTGTGCCGTAGCCGGTGCCGGCGAGCACGGGCACGCGGCCTTTGGTCTCGTCGACGGCGATCTTGACCACCTGCGGGACTTCAGACGGGGTCAGCGAGAAGAACTCGCCGGTGCCGCCGGCGGCGAACAGGCCGGCAACGTCATAGCCGCACAGCCAGTCCATGTTGGCGCGGTAGGTCGCCTCGTCGAAAGAGTAGTCAGCCTTGAACGGCGTGACGGGGAAGGACAGGAGGCCAGATCCGATCTTCTGGGCCATTTCCTGCGGGGTCATCTTGCTCATGGGCGCTGCTCCCTTGTCTCGTGTTGTGGAGGACGCAAGCAGAAAGCCGCGCGTCCATGCGCCGTTGTTTAGGAGACCGTTCGATGCGCGTCCAAGCCAAAGCCTATATCGACCAATGCGAAATCAGTATCAATCTTCCACGGTCTCCGCGGAGGACAATTCACCGGCGATCTTGATCAGCGCCGACAGCAGCGGATTCTCGTCGTCGCGACGCCAGACCATGAACAGCTCGACCGGGACGCGCGTGCGCAGCTTCAACGGCCGCAGCCGCACGTCGGCAATCTTCAGGCTGGCCGCCGCGGCCGGCACGATGGCAAGGCCGAGGCCGGCGCGAACCATGGCGAGGATCGAGTGGATCTGGCTGAGATGCTGAACATAGCGCGGCAGCACGTCGGCGCGGGTGAACAGCGCCACCAGGAGGTCGTGGAAGTAGCGGCTCTCATAGGGCGAATACATCACGAAGGGTTGGTCGTCGAAATCCTTGATGGTGATGCTCTCCGCGTTCGCCAGCGGATGCTTTTTCGGGATCGCGGCGAGCAGGGGCTCGGCGACGACGCGGCGGCTGGCCACTTCGGGGCGCGCGATCGGCGGCCTGAGCAGGCCGGCATCGATCTGGCCGGAACTGAGCGCCTCGAACTGGTCGCCGGAGACCATCTCCTTCAGCGAGAAATCGACCTCGGGGAGTTTGGCGCGGCAGGCCGCGACCAGCTCCGGAAGGAAGCCATAGGCGGCCGCCGCCGTGAAGCCGATCTTCACCGAGCCGGTCTTGCCGAGCGCGATCCGGCGCGCGACCTGCGAGGCGCTCTCCGCCAGCTTCAGGATGCGCCGCGCCTCGGGCAGGAAGCTGCGCCCCGCAGGTGTCAGGCGCACGGAGCGGCTGGTGCGCTCCAGCAGCGGGGCATCGATGATGTGCTCGAGCACCTGGATCTGCCGGGACAGCGGCGGCTGGGTCATGTTCAGCCGCGCGGCCGCGCGGCCGAAATGCAGTTCTTCGGCCACCGTGACGAAGCAGCGGAGCTGGTTGAGGTCGAACATCGATACATGCCTTAGATGAATAAGGCGTTTCCCCGGGGCTTCTAGCATCGATCACTCCCAAAACAAAGACGGCGGCCTTTTGAGCCGCCGTTGAGTTGCCTGTCCCACTCCGATGTCCGGAGTGCTCAGGAGGAACGTTTGAGCACCACCCGCTCGATCTTGCCCACGATGACGAGATAAGCGAAAGCGGCGACCAGCGCATTGGCGCCGACGAACAGCAATGCGCCGTTGAAGGAGCCGGTCGCAGCCAGGATGTAGCCAATGACGATCGGCGTAGAAATCGAGGAGAGGTTGCCGAAGGTGTTGAACAGGCCGCCCGAGACGCCGCCGGCTTCCTTGGGCGAGGTGTCGGAGACCACGGCCCAGCCGAGCGCGCCGATGCCCTTGCCGAAGAAGGCGAGTGCCATGAAGCCGACCACCAGCGCCTGTCCCTCGACATAATTGCAGGCGATGATCGACATCGACAGCAGCATGCCGCCGACGATCGGGATCTTGCGCGCCATGGTCAGCGAGCCGGTCCTGCGCAGGATAGCATCCGAGATGATGCCGCCCAGCACGCCGCCGATGAAGCCGCACAGCGCCGGCAGCGTCGCCACGAATCCGGCCTGCAGGATCGACAGGCCGCGCTCCTTGACGAGATAGACCGGAAACCAGGTCAGGAAGAAATAGGTCAGCGTGTTGATGCAGTACTGGCCGAGATAGACGCCGAGCATCATGCGGTTGGAGAGCAGCTGGCGGATGTGGTCCCACCCCGAGCCGGACTCCGGCGCGCGCTCGTCCTTGGGCGCATCGAGATCGACCAGCGCGCCGCCTTCCTTGATGTAATCGAACTCGGCGTCGTTGATGCCGGGGTGCTCCTTCGGGCCGTAGATGGTCTTGATCCAGACGAGGCCCATGACGATGCCGAGCGCGCCCATCGCGAAGAACACGAAGCGCCAGCCGTAGGCGTGCGCGATCCAGCCCATCAGCGGGGCAAAGATCACGGTCGCGAAATACTGCCCCGAGTTGAAGAACGCCGACGCGGTGCCACGCTCGCTACTGGGAAACCAGGCCGCGACGATGCGGGCATTGGCGGGGAAGGAGGGGGCTTCGGCGATGCCGACCAGGAAGCGCAAGCCGAACAGCACGGCAATGGCGGTGCCGGCGCTGAAGAAGCCGACCCAGCCCTGCATCATCGTGAACAGCGACCAGACGATGATGCTGAAGGCATAGACGAGGCGCGAGCCGTAGCGGTCGAGCAGCCAGCCGCCGGGCACCTGCGCGATCACATAGGACCAGCCGAACGCCGAGAAGACCCAGCCCATGGCGACGGAATCGAGATGCAGCTCCTTGGAGAGCGCGGGGCCCGCGATCGACAGCGTGGCGCGGTCGGCATAATTCACGGTGGTGACCAGGAACAACATGGTCACGATGAACAGCCTGACGCGAGACCTCCTCACGTCCGTTGCGGACACCACTGCGCTCATCGGGCGCCTCCTTAGAACTCGAAATGTTTCCTCACCGCGAGTCCTAGAGGCGCGCGCGGCAGAGTGTCCAAGTTGAAGGGAGTATCGATCGATGCCGTTTTTGGATTGATGGAACGGCAGGTGGAGGGAACGATGCGTGGAGATTGCGAACGCGCTCGCCACGCTCTCCGCTGTCATTCCCTGCGAAGGCGGAGAATCCAGTACGCCGCGGCCTCTCGATTAAATCACGTCCGTCACGGAGTACTGGATCGCGCGCCACGCGCGGGCGATGACACGGTAGTGTGGAGGGCGCGAACTGCGCTCGCAATGACGGCGAGGAGAGAGTTGGTCTTCGCTCCTACTGCTGCGCGTTCGGCAACAGCTGCGGCAGGAATCCGCGCGTCACGTTTGGCGGCGCCGCATCGAGGCCGAGCACGGCGCTCGCGGCCGGCAGGGCTGCATCCGCCATCGCGGCATGGCCTTCGGCGCTCGGATGCACCGCGCCGCCATAGACGGCGGAGAGCACGCCCCAGGTCGCGTCGTGGATGTCGGTCGGCTGGCTCGCGGCCGGCAAGCCTTGCGGATAGGTCATCGCGGCAAAATAGCTGTCATTGGCGTCGCGGATCCAGCGCGCGCGGGGCAGATAGGCGCGGTACTCCGAGGCGCCGCGGCCGCACAGCATCGGCTGGCTCGCCGCGCTGACGATGTCGGGATTGAAGCTCTGGCCGTTCTCGGCAAAGCACGTGCGGTCGAATTCGGGATCGTTGCCCGAATGGGCGCAGAAGCCGTGATCGGCGAATGCGGCCTGATGCGAATCCACGAAGGTCATGCGGTCGGCTTCGGGATCGCGGCACAGCGCGCCACGAGTGCAAGTGGCGAGGCCCTTTAGTTGCGGCAAAAATTCCGTGTCGACGAAGGTCGAGATCCGGGCGAGGCGCTGCGGATCGGCGTTGAACGACGGATGGATGTCGAAGCCTGCGCGGCCGCCGCGGCAGGGCACGCCGCCATCCGCGAGCGCGGGATTGGCGTAGGAGACGTAGACCACATGGGAGAGGTCGCCGCCGACCAGCGGCTTCAGCGCTTCGCGCAGCTTGACGAAATTCTGCGGCAGCTCGCGCGCCAGCGCGTCGCGGGAATCGTCGACGCTCGCCATCACGCCGGAGCGGCGGAACAGCGCGCGCTCGGTCGCGGTATCGACGATGACGTCGGCGACCAGGCCGGAGAAGTAGACGTCATTGGCGCCAATCGAGAGCAGCACGAGGTCGAGCGTGCGGTCCGGCTGGCGCTTCTTTGCGGCGGTGAGCGCCTCGCGCAGCTCGGCGACCTGCGCGTTCACGCTGGTGTTGCAGACGCCGGTCTTGCCGGGCGGGCATTCGCGGGCGCGCTGCGAGCCGAGCAGCCCGTCGCCGATGCTGGCGCCGGTGCAGGCGAGCGGCAGGAAGGTCACCGCAACGTGGGTGTAGCGCACCGCGAGCGCCAGCGCGGTGCGGGCCTGATAGCTGTAGAGCGAGCGATGGCAGGGCGAATTGAACCAGAGCGCGCTGTAGCGCTGCCAGTTGGCGAGCGTATCCGGCGCCTCGCAGGCGCGGCCGCCTTTGAAGCCGTGGCGGCTCGGCCGATAGTACTGCGCGCCGGCGGTGCCGAGATAGGAGCGGAAGCAGAAGCCCTCGTCGGACAGCGCCAGCGGCCGGTCCGGATTGCCTTCGCCGGAGGCGATGCTGTCCCCGAGGCCCGCAACGAAGATGTCGCGGACCTGGATCTCGGCCTGGACGCGCTGGATCGGATTCGAGCCGGAGGAGACGTCGACGCTCGCGACCGTCTGCTTGCCGTAGCGAACGCGCAGATTGATCGGCTCGGCGCAGTCGAAGGTGGAGGTCTGCGGCCCGTCGCCATCGTCGAACGACCAGGCACAGGTGGCGCCGACCGGCACCGAGCCGGTCAGGCGCACGGTGACGGGGTGGTCGATCGGGGTGAGGTAGTTCTCATTGACATTGTCGCGGGTGCAGGGCTGGTTGACCCGGCCCTGAAGGTCGATGCAGAGCCGATTGACCATGTTGCGGGCCCAGCCGCGACCCTCGCTCTGAAGCTCCAGCGACTGCTCGGCGGCGAGGATGCTGCGGTTACGCGCGTTCTCGACATGGAGCAGGAAGTCGCGCTCCTCGCGGAACAGCCGGAAGCGGTTGCGTACCTCCCAGGAGATTTGCATGGCGCCGGCGTCCTGCGCGGCTGCGCGCTCGGACGGCAAAGCGCTCAGAATCCCGACGAGCAGCAGGGCGCCTGCGGAGAAGGTACGAAGGGATGGAGGGATCATGGCCTGCGTGTTCAACGGCAAAGTTGAGGCGGAAATAAGAGAGCATTGCTCCGCCTGCAACCTTTGTCTGACCGCCTTTACCGCTTGTTGGCCTGCCGCAATGACCGCTCGCGCTCCATCGCCGCCACCTGTTTGGGCAAATTGGCCTGCGCGCAGGCCTCGGCCAGCCGCCGCCGCTCCTGCCACGGCTCGACGACGTTCATCCAGAGCTCACGCGCGCCCATGATGGAGATGGCAAGGCCGAACGGGATCACGAAATAGAGGATGCGGAACACCAGCAGCGTCGCCAGCAGCTCCTCGCGGCCGAATTCGGGCAGCGCCACCAGCATGGCGGCATCGAACACGCCGAGTGAGCCCGGGGCGTGGCTGGCAAAGCCGAGCAGCGTCGCCAGGATGAAGACGACGGCGAGCGACAGGAAATCGATATGCGGACTGGCCGGCACCAGCAGGTACATCGCCAGTGCGCAGAAGCCGAGATCGACCACGCCGATCAGGATCTGCACCAGCGTCAGCGGCGCTGACGGCAGAACCACCTTCCAGCCTTTCTGGCCGAGTTCGCGGCGCTTCTCGCCCATGCAGAGCCAGACCAGATAGGCGCCGATCGCGGCGAGGCCGCCCAAGGCGATCAGCCTGTTGATCGCGTTTGGAAGCTGGTTCATCGCGGAGGCGGCATCCGGATGGATGACCATTCCGATCGAGAGCACGAAGATGTTACCGAGCCAGAAGGTCAGGCCCGACAGAAAACAGATCTTGGCGACGTCGATCGCGTTCAGCCCGTAATCCGAATAGATCCGGAAGCGGATCGCCCCCCCGGTGAAGACGGTGGCGCCGATGTTGTGGCCGATCGAATAGGACGTGAAGCTGGAGAGCGCCGCGATGCGATAGGGCACGTGCTTCTTGCCGATCGTTCGCAGTGCAAAAAAGTCGTAGAAGGTCAGCGTACAGAACGCGAAGAAGACGCAGATCGCCGCCAGCCCGATATTGCCGCGGGGAATCTCGGTCAGTGCGGTCAGGATGACACCGGTATCGATGCCCTTGAGGGTCCGCACCAGGGTGGTGATCGCGAAGGCGATGATGAAGACGCTCGCGGCTACGCCGAGCCGTCGCCAGCCAATCCATCTCTTGAAGCCGCGTTTCAACGCGGGCAGCAGTCCGTGCATTCATCCTCCCGGCGGGGGGCAAGAACCAACGAGCCAGACATTGGCCGGTCGGTGCGATCACTGCCCGAAATGGGCTTCGATCGCTAGGCATGATGTAGCTCATTTAAGGCAAAAACACCGACTTGTGCAGCCCTTGACAACGATAGCTTGTGCGTTCGACGGCCGTCTTTGTCATATGCGGTTCACATCGGGCGCGTTAAGCATATGAGTCGAGACCTCCGCCCGGCTCGCGCGCCGGTATGTGGTTTCAAGTCCGTCCGTCGCGGGCATTGTTCCAGCGCAAGCAACGTCACTTTTTTGGAACGTCGGTGCTGTGCGCCGGTTAGCGCCCCATCAGCAATCGAAGACGGCAGGAATATGCGGCTTTTCGTGTAAGCCGATGCCTTCCGTGTTCCCGAAACCGAAAGAGGAGCGGACCGATGGGACTGTTCACAAAAGACATCAAGACCATGAACGACCTGTTCGTGCATCAGCTTCAGGACATCTATTATGCCGAGCAGCAGCTCACCAAGGCGCTGCCGAAAATGGCAGCCAAGGCCACCGATCCGCAGCTGAAGCAGGGCTTTTTGACGCACCTCGAGGAGACCAAGCAGCACGTGGCGCGTCTGGAGGAAGTGTTCAAGATGCACGGCGCGCAGGTGAAGGCGGTCGACTGCCCGGCGATCGACGGCATCATCGAGGAAGCCGACGACACCGCAGGCGAAGTCGCCGACAAGGCGGTGCTGGACGCCGCCCTGATCAACGCGGCGCAGGCCGCGGAGCATTACGAGATCGTCCGCTACGGCAGCTTGATCGCCTGGGCCAAGCAGCTCGGTCGCAACGACTGTGCCAGCGTGCTCGCCAAGACGCTGGAGGAAGAGAAGGCGACCGACAAGAAGCTGACGGCGCTCGCCGAGAGCAAGGTGAATTTGCGCGCAGCGAGCTAGGGCCTGCCGCAACCACGAAAGCGCCGCGCGGCCATCCGCGCGGCGTTCGCATGACAGGCATCCATCATTCGGCCGCTGAACTTAGCCTGCTGGTGCTGCCGTTGACCGCAATCGCGTGCAATCTGAGCGGCCGCGCACATTCCCTGTTCACCATTCCTGGAACCGGCACATAGCCGGTTACCGACTGTCCACCTCTGCCGGTTCTAGTGCGCCTTGGAATAGGGGCCGGCAAATGCATCAAGTTCTCTACTGTCTCACGGACCAGCACGACTGGCGTCTGGTCGCACTCGGCGGCGCGGTGTGTCTGCTCGCCAGCGCGGCGGCAATCAGCCTGTTTCACCGCGCACGTGCGGCGAGCGGTGGGGCCCGTGTCGCGTGGATCGCGCTTGATGCCATTGTCGCCGGCTGCGGCATCTGGGCAACCCATTTCATCGCGATGCAGGCCTACGGGCCTGGCGCGGGTGGCGCCTACAACGTACCGGTGACGATCCTGTCGCTGATCTTCGCTATCGCGGTCACCTTCATTGGGCTGAGCATCTCGGTCTCGGCGAAGGGAGCAGGCACGGTGGCGCTCGGGGGCGCCGTCGTCGGTGGCGGTGTTGCCGCCATGCACTACACTGGCATGATGGCGCTCGAGGTTCCCGCCCACATCGGCTGGGCGACCGGGACTGTGACGGTCTCGATTATCCTCGGAATCGTCTTTGGATCGCTTGCCCTGGCCGTTGCGAGCCAGCGCGACAGCCTGACGAACGCGCTCACTGCGACGGTCCTGCTGACGGTTGCCATCGTCTCACATCATTTCACCGCCATGGGTGCGGTGGAGCTGACGCCGGATCCTGCGATCGTCATCAGCGGCCTGTCGATGCCGCCGGCCTCATTGTCCATCCTCACCGCCAGCGCCGCTGTTGCGATCATCGCGATCGCCCTCGCGGCCGCTCTGCTCGACCGCCGCGCCAAGGGCAAACTGGGACGCCAGCAGATCGTGCTGGACACCGCGCTCGAGAACATGTCGCAGGGCCTGTGCATGTTCGATGCGGACGGCAAGATCCTGCTGTTCAACGACCGCTATGCCGCAATGCTTCGCCGCACCGACATCCCGCTCGCCGGCCGCCTGCTCGTCGACGTGCTGAAGGAGGAGCAGGCCAAGGGCCGATGGCAGGGCGACGCGGATGAGTTCTTTGCCCGCCTCGTCGCCGACGCGCGGGAGGGCCGCACCACGACCGACATCGTCAACCGGTTCGGCCGCTCCGTCCGGGTCGTCAACCAGCCGATGCAGGGCGGTGGCTGGGTCGCCACGTTCGAAGACATCACCGAATGGCTGGAGGCGCAGGCCAAGATCTCGCACATGGCGCGCCATGACGCGCTGACCAGTCTGCCAAACCGCGTGCTGTTCCACGAGCAGCTCGAGCAGGGCCTGCGCCGCGCGAAGTCGAGCGACCAGCTCGCGGTTCTCTGTCTGGATCTCGACCACTTCAAGGACATCAACGACTCGCTCGGCCATCCGATCGGCGATGCGCTGCTGAAAGAGGTCGGTCGCAGGCTGACGGCCACCGTCGGCGAGAACGACACGGTAGCGCGGCTTGGCGGCGACGAGTTCGCAGTGGTCCAGATCGGACGCTCGGAGGAAGCCGCAGCGAGGGTTCTTGCCGGCCGTCTGGTCGAGGTGATCTCGGCTCCTTACGAGATCGACGACCACCAGATCGTCATCGGTGTCTCGATCGGCATTTCGTTGTCGCCGCAGGATGGCAGCAACCCGGACGAACTCCTGAAGAACGCCGACCTCGCGCTGTACCGCGCCAAGGCGGACGGCCGCGGCACATACCGCTTCTTCGAGACCGGCATGGATGCGCGCGCGCAGGCGCGGCGCTTGCTGGAAATGGACCTGCGAGCGGCGCTTCAGCGGAGCGAGTTTGAGGCCTTTTACCAGCCGATCCGCGATGTCGCCAGCGACCGGGTCGTCGCGTTCGAGGCGCTGCTGCGCTGGAACCATCCGCAGCGCGGCCTGATCGCTCCCATCGACTTCATTCCGCTCGCCGAAGAGACCGGCCTCATCGTTCAGCTCGGCGAGTTCGTGCTGCGCAGCGCCTGCGCCGATGCCGTCACATGGCCCGACGACGTCGACGTCGCGGTCAACCTGTCGCCGATCCAGTTCAAGGGTCCGAACCTGATCGCATCCGTGACCGAGGCGCTGGCCACCTCGGGGCTTGCGGCGTGCCGTCTCGAGCTCGAGATCACCGAATCGGTGCTGCTCCAGAACAGCGAAGCGACGCTGACCACCCTGCACGAGTTGCGCGCCATGGGCGTCCGGATCTCGCTCGACGATTTCGGCACCGGCTATTCATCGCTGAGCTACCTGCGCAGCTTCCCGTTCGACAAGATCAAGATCGACCGCTCCTTCGTGTCGGAGCTTGCGACGCGCGAGGATTCCATGGCCATCATCCGCGCCGTGACCGGTCTCGGCCGCAGCCTCGGCATCGTCACCACGGCGGAAGGCGTCGAGAACGATGCGCAGCTCGAGCTGCTGAGGCGCGAGGGCTGCACCCAGGCGCAGGGCTATCTGTTCAGCAAGCCGCGGCCGGCTTCCGATGTGGCGATCATGCTGGAACGGCCGCGGCTGCGCGTGTCGGCGTAAGGGATTAGCCGCGGCGCAACGCGAAATGTGCGCCGCAGAACGCCATCACGGCGCCGAGGCACAGTGCGGCAAGCCCGGCGAGCACGCCCGAGACGGTCGGGACCGGGCTCGGCGCCGAGGCCACCTGGCCCGCACCCGCAAGCAAGAGCACGCCAACCGCGATCAGAAATTGCCGCATTCGCTGCGGGATCTGGCCGGAGACGGCGCTCTGCATCAAGCTCGCCGTGAAGTAGCCGCCGGAGAAGCCGACGGTCGCGATCAGCCACCAGGCGATCGCTGCGCCCGCAGGGATGAATTCATGCGTGTCGGAGTGCCAGAGCCCGCCGAGGTCGAGCCCGTAACGCGCGCCCAGCATGTGCACCGCGAGCGCGAGCAGCACGCCGGAGATCACGGCGGCGCCGAGAATCAGGCGGCGCGGAAAAAACATCGTCTCAGCCATGCCCTGCTTGTAGGATGGGCGGAGGCAATCGCGCAAGCGGATCGCGGACGGGTTTGATTGTGAAGACGCAGGTTTCGGGAGCTGAAGGCGCGAGCTATGCCTACAAGGCGTCGCTGATCGGCTCGGCGCATCGTTTCGAGCTGACGGACGAGGGGCTGTCCTGGCACGTCGGCGGCCGCTCGGGCGTGTGGCGCTATGACGAGATCGGTGCAATCCGATTGTCGTTCCGCCCGGTGTCGATGCAACAGCACCGCTTTCGCGCCGATGTCAGCCACAGCAGCGGCGGCCGCATCAAGATCCTGTCGACGAGCTGGCAGACCGCGGCGCTGATGGCGCCGCAGGACAATGGCTTTCGCAGCTTCATCGTCGCATTGCATGCGCGGATGGCACAGGCGGGCAGCCGCGCGACGCTCACAGCCGGTCTCGGCCGCAAGACCTATGCGGCAGTGC
Organism: Bradyrhizobium cosmicum; assembly: GCF_032290525.1. GTDB lineage: Bacteria > Pseudomonadota > Alphaproteobacteria > Rhizobiales > Xanthobacteraceae > Bradyrhizobium > Bradyrhizobium cosmicum_A. Next base: position 61,872 of record NZ_JASXTA010000028.1, read on the forward strand.
TGGCTTTCCTGGCGGTGCTGACGATCGCGATGGCGGGGCTATTGATCCGCGCGCTTCTGATCGGCGAGTTTGCCGGCGCGCTCTTCATCATCGGCTTTGCCGCGCTGTTCACCTGGCAGGTCGGCGGCTTCGTGCGGCGCAACCAGCCGCAGAGCTATCGTTTCGACCGCGTGCCGAAGGCCTTGCTGCCCTAGCTGCAACTGGCCGCAATCAAATGTGACTTCGCACCCCCGCGCTGCTGTCGCATCTTGCGGCCATGTCAGTCATGGATCGCAGCACACGTCTGCCGACGGCAGATGAGATCACCAGGATCAACCGCACGCATCTGATCGATACGCCACTCCGGCCGGCCGACCTGTTATTCCTGTTTGGCACCCGCGAGGACGTTGGCTTGCGCGCCGACACCGCCGCGAGGCTGTGGCGCGAGGGCTTGTTTCGCTGGTCGATTGTCAGCGGCGGTGTGACGCCGGGATCGGAGCAATCCGAGTGCACCATCATCAAGGCAGCGATGGTCAAAGCGGGCATTCCGGCGGACAGAATCCTCGGCGAGGATCGCGCGATGAATACAGGCGAGAACGTGATCTTCTCGCTGCCGATCATCGATGCGGCGCTCGGACTGCAGAATATCCGCAGCGTGATCTGCCTCGGTAATACCTGGACCGCGCGACGCTACCCGATGACGCTGCACCGGCACTGGCCCGAGGTTGAGAAGATGCTCCTCACCGTCGACAGCTTTGCGACGCCGCGCGCGCTCTGGCACACCGACGTCGAGTTTCGCCGTCGCATGCTGCGCGAGTGGGACAAGATCGAGCCGTACAAGGCGAAGGGCTTCATCGCGGAATGGCCGGAACGCTGAGTAGCGCGCTATTCCGTCGAGTCGAAATCCTCTTCCTTGGTGCCGAGCAGCGAGACGATCGTGCGCAGGCCGGAATCGAGCTGCTCGGGCGATGGTGGTGCGAGCGCGAGCCGCACCGCATTCGGTGCATGTCCATGCGCGATGGCGAACGTCGAGGACGGCGTCAGCGCGATGCCGCGCCGGGCGGCTGCGGCGACGAAGGTCTGCGAACGCCAGTGCGGCGGCAGCGTCAGCCAGAGATGATAGGCGCGCGGGTCGGCGGCCAGCTGGTAGCCGTTGAGCAGCCTTGCCGCGGTCTGCTGCCGGCGCGCGGCGTCGATGCGTTTCAGCCGCGTCAGCTCGGCGACGGTGCCGTCGGCCATCAGCCGCTGTCCGGATGCGAGCGCGTGGCCCGAGGCGATCCAGCCGCCGGTGCGGACCGCACTCATCACGCTCTCGCGCAGATGCGGCGGCGTGACGAGAATGCCGAGTGCGAGGCCCGGCGCGACCTTCTTGGACAGGCTGTCGATCACGATGCAGCGGTCCGGCCCGAGCGCCGCCAGCGGCGTGTCGTCGGCGAGGAAACCGTAGACGGCGTCCTCGATGATGGTGAGGTCGAGCTTCTCGGCGACGCGCAAGATGTCCGCGCGCCGCGTCGCATTCATCGTGACGCCGAGCGGATTCTGGATGATGGGCTGGAGGTACAGCGCCGACAGATGCGCCTCGCGATGCGCCTTCTGGATCGCGTCGGGGCGCGCGCCGTGCTCGTCGATCGCAATCGGGACGAGGGTCACGCCGAGCCGCGCGGCGATGCTCTTGACGTAAGGGTAAGTCAGCGCCTCGACACCGCAGCGGCCGCCGGTGGGAACGAGCGCGGCGAGCGCGGCTGCGAGCGATTGCTTGCCGTTGGCGGTAAACACAATCTGCTCGGCCTGCGGCGTAAAGTCCTTGCGGGCGAGATAGGCGGCGGCAGCATTGCGCGCGCTCTTGGTGCCGGTGCTGGTCGAGACGCGCAGCGCGGATTCGAGCGCGTCGACGCGCTCCAGCCCCGCGAGGCTCTTGGCGATCATGGCCCATTGCTGCGGCAGCAGCGGGTAATTGACCTCGAAGTCGATCCGCGCATCGCGCGGCTCGCTCAGTGCCTCGACCTCGCGCCTGACGTCGCCGGAGATGAACGTGCCGCGGCCGACCTCGCCGACGACGAGACCGCGGCGGAGCAACTCGGTATAGACCCGGCTCGCGGTCGAGACGGCGATGCCGCGGTCATAGGCAAAATTGCGCTGCGGCGGCAGCCGGTCGCCGGGCCTTAACGTGCCGTTAGAGATATCCGAGGCAATGGCATCGGCAAGCTTCACGTACTCGAACTTGGACATTATTGCACCGAGAGCAATGTTTTACTTGCTCCGAGCAGTGTACTGGAGCATTTAAGTTCCATCAAGGTCCGCGATTGAGCCGAGGAGAGCGAGAGCAATCCGATGGCAAATGAGGTGCAAGCGCTCCCAGCGTCTGCGCCAACGGCATCCGCTTCGCCGCGTGGACTGAAGGCCGGAGAAGAAAAATGACCACGATCTCGCAAACTGCCGGGCGGAGTTTACGCCCAGCTTCCTCGGGTGGATCTTTTTTTGGCAGGCTCGCCAACGCCGCCCATGCGCTGTTCGATCGCCTGGAGCGCCGCTCCGCCGTCAAGACGCTGAACGAGCTCGACGACCGCGCCCTGCGCGACATCGGGATCAACCGCAGCCAGATCGAGGACGCGGTGTACGGGCAGTTCAGGGCCGAACTGACGCGGTATCTGTGAATTCATTTGGCCGCGATTGTTCCTCGCGTGTCCCGGGCGCGCTGCAGCGTTCTTACGCTGCTGCGCAGAGCCGGGACCCAGCAGGCCACGGCAATCGCTGCTGCATGGGCCCCGGCTCTGCAGCGCATCACTACGTGCTGCGCAGCGTCCGGGGCACGAGAGTGTTGTTGAACGACTGACATGGGCTCGCATCCCCGCGGCTTGTTTCGCCCGAGCTTTGCTTGGTTGCTCACCCTCCGATGAAAGAGGGCGCAGGGAAGACCGGGTGCCGGCTGGCACCCGCGGTCCACTGTGCGACGTTGCAGTCAAAAAATTTGCACAGCGGCATACAGGTGAAGCCATAACAACCGGCCTTCCCTGCGCAGTGGTTTTACGGCTTATGTCGTGATCTCCCCGGGGAGCGATGCACTATTGCCCCCGTCGCCTTGCAGATAACTGATGCGCCCGCCCAGTTGGGCAGTACACATCACCACAAGACTTGACGCACAGACCCCGGGCGTCAGGACCACACGATTTTGCCGTACGCAAGCCACACCGGTCGTGTGCGCGACGTCCTCGCTCACGGTTGCCCGCCCTGCGAAACCCTTCGCGCCGATGTGGCCTGCGTCCACCGCCGTCCGGCCCGCGTTCGTGACGATCGCGATACGCCCCTCTTCCTTGGGCCGGAGTGAGGCGACATCTACGCCGTTTCCGAATTTCGGTAAAGCGGAATATTTTTGGTGGTGCGGATTGACCGGCAGCTTGAGTGTTTTGCCTGACAGGCAACGCTAGGGCTTGTGGTCCGGATGGAGCGCAAGCGTAATCCGGGCCGCGAGGCTCTCGTGTCCCGGACGCGTTGCAACGCTCATAAGCGCGTTGACGCGCGTCTTCGACACGCTATGGCGTTGCTGCGCAGAGCCGGGACCCAGCAGGCCGTAGCACTCGCTGATGCATGGGCCCCGGCTCTGCAGCGCACCGCTGAAGAAGCACTGCGCCGCGTCCGGGGCACGAGAGCGTTGTTCATTGCGCTCCATCCGGGCTACGAAGAGAGTCCGGAACTGCTCTCAGTGCCTGACCACCAGCACCGAGCACTTGGCGTAGCGCACGACGTGCCCGGCGTTGGAGCCGAGAAAATAGGTGCGCATCGCCGGCCGATGCGAGGTCATCACGATCAGATCGGCCTTCATGTGCACGGCTTCCTCCAGGATCTCGTGGTAGATGCCGCCCTGGCGAACCACGCTGGAGATGCGCGAGGCCTCGATCCCGGATTCCCGCGCGACGATGGCGAGGGCTTCCTCCGAGGTCTGGCGCTGCTGCTCGTCGAAATCGGCCGGCACATATTCGGCCAGCATCACCGGTGTCATCGGCAGCACGTTGAGCAGGCGCACGGTGCCGCTCCAGGTCTGCGACAGCGTCGCCGCGGTTGCGATCGCCGGCTTGGCGAGGTCGGTGTCGGAGAGGTCGATGGGCACGAGAATGGACTTGAACATCTGCGCCTCCAAATCTTCCAGTCAGGAAGTCTTGTGACCAGGCTGGATCAACCGGTCGAGACGGCCCGCGTCTCAATCCGATCGAAGCAGCTTGGGGCTGACGAACAGCACCAGTTTGCCGCGGCGGTAGGCCACGTCACCCCAATCCTTGACATCAAAGTCGAAGATCGCAAGCCCCGCGGTGGGCAGGTTGTCGGCGAGCGCCTTGGCGCCGGCCGGATCGCCACCACCCATCAGCATCAGCGCGGCCTCGTGCATGCCGGGATTGTGGGCAACCAGCAGCAATTGCTTCGGGGCGGCCGGGGCGGTTGCGGTGCGAATGGAGTCCAGGATCTGCGCCGGATCGGCGCCGTAGAGTTCGGGCAGGACCTCGACCTGCGGCGCAGGGACGCGGTCCTTCATCATCTCCCAGGCGATGTCCCAGGTCTGCCGGGCGCGGACGGCATGCGAGACCAGCACGGTGTCGGGGAAGGGGGGATGGGCGGCGATCCAGTCGCCCATCCGTGCGGCGTCCTTGTGGCCGCGGTCGTCGAGCCGGCGATCCTGGTCACGGCCGCTCGGCGCGTCAGTCTCGGTCTTGGCGTGACGCAGCAGCATCAAACGGCGCATGGCATTCTCGAATCATTCCTGTCCAGGATAATCTACAGGCGCCGGTTGAGGGCAAGGTGACAAGCGCCTGCACAGTCCTCTAAGAAGAAAACGACATGAGCGAGACTTTCACAAGCGTATCCCAGGACGAAGCCGGCTTTCGTGAACGGGCGCGACTGTCGTTTGATCTCGACGCCGACATCTGCGTGATCGGGGCAGGCCTTGCCGGGCTCTCGATCGCGCTCGAGGCGGCCCGGCTCGGGGCCAGCGTCGCGGTGCTCGAGGGCCGCCATATCGGCTGGAACGCCTCCGGCAACCAGCTCGGCGCCGTGATGCCGGGCTTTGCGTTGCCGCTCGCCGACCTGATCGAGCGCATCGGCTTCGAGGACGCGCGCGAATTGTGGTCGCTGTCGAAGGAGGGCGCCGAGTTCGTCCGGGCCAACGCCACGCAGGCGAACATGCCGGGGATCGGCCCGAGCAGCGGCGTGCTGGAGGTCTCCAACGTCGATGCCGGCGACCGGTTGATCAGCCGCCTGCAGATGCTGAACGAGGATTTCGACACCGAGGTCGAGGGCTGGCAGATCGACCGCGTCCGCGAGGCTCTCAAGACCGATCATTATTTCCACGGCGTGTACTATCCCCGGGCGTTCCAGGTCGACGGCCGCAAATATGTGCACGGCCTTGCGGCGCTGGCGCGGCGGGCAGGTGCCCGCATCTTCGAGGATACGCCGGTGGTCAGCATCGACCATTCCGGCATCCGCAAGCGCATCGTCACGCCCTCGGCGCGGCTGCGCGCCACCCACATCGTGCTCGCCGGCAACATCCATCTCGGCGCGCCCCTGAAGCGCCTGTCGGAGACGCTGCTGCCGGTCTGGCGCTATGCGGGGATCACCGCGCCGCTCGGCGAGCGCGTGCACGAGATCATTGGCTTCAAGGGCTCGGTGTTGGATTCCGACGGCGTCGACCATTTTCGTGTCGTCGATGGCGACCGGCTGATGTGGGAAAGCCCGGAGACCACCTGGGCCGCGCGTCCGCAGCGCTTTGCCGGCAGCATCAGGCGGCGGATCCGGTCGATCTTCCCTGAGCTCGGCAATGTCGAGATCACCGATACGTTCGGCGGCGCCACCGGCCAGACCGTGCACGGCATGCCGCAAATCGGCCAGTTGCGCAAAGGCCTGTGGGTGGCAAGCGGGTTCGGCCGCCAGGGAATGAATACCTCGGCCATGGCCGGACAGTTGATCGCGCGCGGCATCCTGTGGGGCGACGAGCGCTGGAAGCTGTTCTTGCCGTTCGAGCTGGTCTGGGCGGGCGGCGCCACCGGACGCGTCGCCGGCCAAATGGTCGGAATCTGGGGCAGGGCAAGCTCCGCCGCCGCAGGCTCGCTCGCCCGCTACCGCGAGCGGGCCCGGGTCAAGGACAGGGAACGCGAGGCGCGGCTGGCCGAAGCCAACCGGGCCGCCGGCACCGGTCCGCGCCGGCCGCCGCCCGGTGTTCGGCCGCGGCCGGCCCCGCCGCCCAAAGCAGTGGAACCCGTTACGCAAGATGACGGCATCTCGCGATAACGTGAGAAAAACTCCGGCCGAAAGTGTAACGTCGGCTGCAAGAGCCCGTATCTCAGAGCGTGGACTTTCCGCGCACGGAGAATGAGATGTTTGACCGCCGCATCCTGTTGACCACTGTCGCCGGCCTGTTCGGCCTTTCGGCGTTCCGCTGGCTGAGAGCGACACCTGCCGAGGCCGGCGAGAAGGCAGCGAAGAAATTCGAGATCGAGAAGACGGACGCCGAGTGGCGCGCCCAGCTCACGCCGCAGCAATACGAAATCCTGCGCAAGGAGGGCACCGAGCGGCCGGGCTCCAGCCCGCTGCTCAAGGAGCACCGCAAGGGCATCTTCGCCTGCGCCGGCTGCGACCTGCCGCTGTTTGCCTCCGAGACCAAGTTCGAGAGCGGCACGGGCTGGCCGAGCTTCTACCAGCCGATCGAGGGCAATGTCGGCAAGACCGAGGACCGCACCTACGGCATGCTCCGCACCGAGGTGCATTGCCGGCGCTGCGGCGGCCATCTCGGCCACGTCTTCGACGACGGCCCGAAGCCGACCGGACTGCGCTACTGCATCGACGGTTTCGGGCTGGTGTTCCACCCCGCGTCGGCGTCGGCGACGTAAGGCTTCGCTGGAGTCATTCCGGAGCGCTGCGTGAGCATCGAATCCGGAATCTCAAGATTCTCAGGTGCGCAATTGCGCACCAGAGTTCGGTCCTGCGGACCGCCCCGGAATGACCCGATGTCCCGGCAATTGTTGCCGGCCCGGCAATTGTGCCCCGGTCAGCCGACCGGGGCCTGTTTGTTTAAATCGTTGATTTTACGAAGAAACCCGCATTGGCATAGCCCTTGCGACAGTCTCTCCCGACTGCGGCCATGGTCGACCGGCCGCCGAGATCGGATCTGGAGACAAAGTTATGGGTATCTTCGATGCAATGAACACCTCGGTGGGTGGCCTGCAAGCGCAGTCCTACGCGCTTCAGAACATCTCCGGCAACATCGCGAACTCATCCACCACCGGTTACAAGGGCATCGGCACCAGCTTCGTCGACCTCATTCCCGACTCCTCCACACCGAGCAAGCAGGTCGCGGGCGGCGTGACGGCCAATGCGAAGGCGACCATCACCACGCAGGGCACGATCTCGTCCTCAAGCGTCGCCACCAACATGGCGATCACGGGCGACGGCTTCTTCTCGATCCAGAAGGCGACCGGCACCGTCGACAACGTGCCGGTGTTCAGCGGCGTCACCTACTACACCCGCCGCGGCGACTTCCAGCTCAATGCCAACGGCAATCTGGTCAACGGCGCCGGCTACTATTTGATGGGCGTCGCGGTCGACTCCAAGACCGGCAACCCGACCGGCAGCGTGTCGACCGTGCTGCAATTCCAGAACAATTTCATCCCGGCGCAGGCGACGACCTCGATCCAGTACGCGGCGAACCTGCCGACCCAGCCGAACACCTCGGCCAGCACGACGGCGGCGAGCGGCACGCTGCTGGCGGAAGGTGGTCTCAACCCATCCGATTTCGCGGCCAACCCGCTGCCGGTGGGCACGCCGCCCGCGCCCTACACCAACGCGACGGCGTCCGGTGCGGCCGCCACAGGCAACATCCGCTCCGCCTATTCGTCGACGACGGGCACGGGCACGGTTGCGCTCCAGAACAACTCGTCCGCGGTGGCTTCGACCTCCACGTCGCTCGACAACACCGTGGGCACGCATCTCGCCTCCAGCATCCTCACCGCACTGAGCGGCCAGACCCTGACGATCAACGGCAACACGATTACCTTCGATGCCGGCACCACCGTCTCGACCGTCGGCAGCAACACCACGATCGGTCTCGGCGCAGGCACGACGGCCACCGTGGCCAGCATCCTGAACGCGATCCAGACTGCCGGCGGTGCCGGCGTCACGGCCTCGCTCTCCGCCAGCGGCAACATCCAGATCTCCAGCGGCACCGGCACCGACGTGGCGGTCGGCAGCGGCACGGCATCCACGGCCCTCGGCATCACTAGCGTGACGCGCGGCGGCAACGTGCTGTCCTCGCCGGCGATCTCCGGCGCCACGGTGCTGAGCGGCTCCGCGACGGCCGGCGGCGCCCAGGTGCTCTCGTCGGGCTTCGCCGCCGGTGACACCATCACCGTCGACGGTCAGACGCTGACCTTCATGGCCTCGGGCGCCTCGGGTCCGAACCAGATCAACATCGGTGACAACATCACGACCCTGCTCGGCAAGATCGATGCGCTCGCCGGCGCTTCGGGCTCGGCCGTCAGCAGCGGCGGCGTGATCACGCTAAACACCGGCACGGCGGCCAATTTGTCGGTCTCCAGCTCCAACAGCGCCGCCTTCGCCGCGCTCGGTTTCACCTCGACCATCACCAAGAACCGCAATGGCGGCGGCACCGCCGGCACCGGTGGCGTGATCGGCAACGACGTCTCGACCTTCACCAAGGAATCGATCAGCGGTGGCGCGGTCACCGCCTACAACGCCGCCGGCACGCCGGTGAACCTGCAATTGCGCTGGGCCAAGACGGACAGTGCCTCGCTGGGCGCGGGTCATGCCGATACCTGGAATCTGTTCTACCAGACCGATCCGAACGCGACCGGCACCGAAGTGGCCTGGGTCAACACCGGACAGGCTTTCACCTTTGCCAGCGACGGTTCGCTGACATCGCCGAGCGGCTCGGGCATCACCATCAACAACGTCGCCGTCAGCGGTCAGCAGCTCGGCTCGGTCGCCTTCAACATCTCCTCGGGCGGGCTGACGCAATACGCGAGCACCAGCGGCGCGGTGACCATCAACACCATCACGCAGAACGGCTACGCCGCCGGTCAGCTCCGTTCGGTCTCCGTCAACAACAGCGGCCTCGTGGTCGGCACGTTCTCCAACGGCCAGAACCTCAACCTCGCCCAGGTGACGCTGTCGCACTTCAACGGCACCAACTACCTGAAGGCGATGGACGGCGGCGCCTATGCCGCGACCGAACAGTCGGGCGACGCGATCGACGGCGCGTCCGGCAGCATCAGCGGCTCGTCCCTGGAAGGCTCGAACACCGACATCGCCGATGAATTCACCAAGCTGATCGTGACCCAGCAGGCCTATTCGGCCAACACCAAGGTGATCACGACGGCGAATTCGATGGTGCAGGACCTTCTGAACGTATTGCGCTGATCGGCGCGTGACGTAACCAAAGGCGGCAAGTAACATGGGTTTGAGTTCAGCCCTCGCCAGTGCGATGAGCGGCCTGCGTGCCAACCAGGCTGCGCTCTCGATCGTCTCCTCGAACGTCGCCAACTCGCAGACGCCGGGTTACATCGTCCAGACGCCGAACCAGATCGAGGTCACCACCGGCGACTTCGGCTCCACGGCCATGACGACCGGCGTCAGCCGGGAGCTCGATACCTATGTGCTGAATCAGCTCCGGACCGAGACCGGCGGCAGCGGTTACGCCGACCAGATGGCCAACATTCTGAAGCAGCTTCAGAATGTCTACGGCACGCCCGGCAACAGCGGCACGCTCGAAACCGCGCTGAACAATTTCACCACGGCGCTGCAGGCGCTGTCGACCAGCGCCGGCTCGTCGTCGGCGCAGAGGGTCGCGCTCGGCGCGGCGCAGACGCTGGCGCAGCAGCTCAATGTCACCACCAAGGGCATCCAGTCGCTGCGCTCCAACGTCGAGCAGGATCTCGGCAGCTCGGCACAAGCGGCCAATTTGGCGATGCAGCAGGTCGCCGACATCAACACCAAGCTGCAGGGCCTGTCGGCCAACGACCCCTCGGCCGCGACGCTGATGGATCAGCGCGACCAGGCCATCAACACGCTGTCGAAATATGTCGACGTCCGCGTCACCACCGACGGCTCGAACCAGGCCAACATCTACACCACCACCGGCATTCAGCTCGTCGGCGCGGGGCTCGCTTCGCAATTCTCCTTCGCGTCGGCCGGTGCGCTATCGGCGACCTCGCAATACAATCTCGATCCGGCCAAGTCCGGCGTCGGCGCTTTCAACATCAAGCTGCCGAACGGCTCGTCGATCGACGTCGTCGCCAACAATGTGGTCTCTTCCGGCCAGATCGCGGCCGATCTCAAGCTGCGCGACCAGACGTTGGTGCAGGCACAGAACCAGATCGACCAGCTCGCCGCCGCGATGTCGAGCGCGCTCTCGGACAAGTCCACGGCCGGCACCACCGTCACGGGCCCGCCGGCCGGTTTCGATATCGACCTTGCCGGCGCGCAGCCGGGCAACACCGTCAACATCAGCTATACGGACACGACGACCAACACGCAGCGCCAGATCACGCTGGTCAACGTGGCCGATCCGGCCGCGCTGCCGCTGCAGAACGCCACCAATGCCAACCCGATGCAGATCGGCGTGAACTTCGCCGGCGGCATGGGTGCGATCGCCTCCGCGCTCAACACCGCGCTGTCGGGTGCGCATCTGACTTTCTCCGCCGCCCCGTCACCGGCGACGGCGACGACGCTGCGGGTCACCGATGACAATAGCGGCCTTGCCAAGGTCAATTCGTCCTCGATCACCAAGACGATCTCGTCGCTGACCTCGGGCAATCCGCAACTGCCGCTGTTCACCGACGGCGGCCAGGCGCTCTACACCGGCGCCATCACGGCATCGGGCTCGCAGATGACGGGCCTTGCCGGCCGCATCGCAGTGAATACGCAGCTCGCCGCCGATCCGACCAGACTGTCGGTCTACAACACCTCGCCGGTGACGCCCGCGGGCGACACCACGCGCTCGGACTATCTCTACTCGCAGCTCACCAATGCCGTGTTCTCCTATTCACCGCAAACCGGTCTCGGTTCGGCGAGCCAGCCCTTCACCGGCAGCGTCTCGAACTATCTGCAGCAGTTCCTGAGCGTTCAGGCCAATGCCGCGACCCAGGCCACCCAGCTCCAGCAGGGCCAGAGCGTCGTGGTCTCGACGCTTCAGGCGAAGTTCAACTCGACCTCCAGCGTCAACCTGGATTCCGAGATGTCGAACCTGATCCAGCTCCAGAATGCCTATGCCGCCAACGCCCACGTCATGTCGGTGGTGCAGAGCATGATGAACACGTTGCTCCAGGCTCAAGTGTAACAAGTAACAGGGCTCTGAAACATGTCGATCAGCAGCATCAATTACTCTTCGTCGGTTCTCGGCTCGCAGATCCGCAACATCAATCAGCAGCTCACCGACCTGTCGACGCAGCTTTCGACCGGCAAGCTGTCGCAGAACTATTCCGGGATGGGCACCAACGAGGGCTTTGCGATCGCAGGGCGCGCGCAGCTCTCCAACATCGCCGCCTATACCGACACGATGACCAACGTCAACGTCAACATCAACCTCGCCAACACCGCGCTCCAGTCGCTCACGACGATCCGCAACACGGTGCAGACCGGCTCGGCCAACACCGCGCAGGATCTCAACGTCAACGGCCAGACCGTCGCGCAGAACACCGCAGCCGCGCAATTCGGCTCGATGGTCGGCGTTCTCAACACGCAGGCGGGCAACCGCTATCTGTTCTCCGGGACCGCGTTCAACACGCAGTCGGTCGCCAATGCCGGCGACATCATCAACGGCACCACCACGCAGGCGGGCTTCAAGACCGTCATGGCGGAGCGTCAATCCGCCGACCTCGGCGCCAACGGCATGGGACGGCTGGTGCAGACGCAGCCGACCGCGAGCTCGGTGCAGGTGTCCGAGGACGTCGCCGGCTCGCCGTTCGGGCTCAAGATCGCGGCAGTGTCCTCGACGCTGACGGGGGCGACCGTCACCGGCCCGAGCGGCTCGCCGGTGTCGTTCTCGGTCGATCTCAACGGCGTCAACCCTGCTAACGGCGACAAGCTGAGCGTCCAGTTCACGCTGCCTGATGGTTCGACCGAGCAGATCGACCTGACCGCGTCGTCGGCCACGCCGACGCCGCTCGGCAGTTTTGCGATCGACGCGAGCGTCCCGGTCAACCCGAACAATACCGCGACGAACCTCAACACCGCGCTGAACACCGCGATCAAGAAGCTCGCCAACACCTCGCTGGTGGCGGCATCTGCGATCGTCGCGGGCGACAATTTCTTCAATACCGCAAGCTCGGCGATCGGTGCGCCCGTCAACAATCAGGCGGCGCCGCCGGTCCCCATCACCGGAGCAACCACTCTGTCTGGGGCGAGCCCTTCGGATTCGATCTCGCCCGGCTTCGTCGCCGGCGACACCATCACCGTGAATGGCACCACGCTGACCTTCGTGGCCTCGGGCGCGACCGGCAATCAGCTCAACGTCGGCGACAGCATCCGGACGCTGATGAGCAAGGTCGACGCGATCACCGGCACGTCGAAGCCTTCGACCGTGCATGGCGGTTCGATCACGATCAACACCGAAGATGCGGCGAGCCTCAACATCACGACCTCGAACACGGGCGCGCTGAGTGCGCTCGGTTTCAGCTCGACGCCCGTCACGGCAACGCAGCCGCCGCTGCGAGTCGGCTCTTCGCCGGCGAGCGCGGCGACGACGCTCGTCAACGGCTCGGCCACTACCGTGAAATGGTACACCGGCAATGACGGGCCCGGCTCGCCGCGCTCCACTGCCATGGCGCGCGTCGACGATTCCGTCACGGTGCAATATGGCGCGCAGGCCGACGAGGACGCGATCCGCAAGCAGTTGCAGGCGATCGCGGTGTTCGGGACGTTCTCGACCTCGCCGACAGGACAATATGCGGGCGGGCAGGTCGCCGCGCTGAGCCTGCGCACGACCCAGGCGCTGACGAAGCAGCCGGGCGAGCAGCGCATCGAGGACATCCAGACCGACCTTGCGATGGCCCAGAACGCGATGAAGGACGCGGGCACGCGCCAGACCCAGGCCAAGGCGCAGCTCCAGTCCATCATCGACCAGGCGGAATCGGCCCCGCCGGACCAGGTGGCGAGCGAAATCCTGGCGCTTCAGAACGCGCTCCAGGCGTCCTACCAGGTGACCTCGAACCTGTCGCAGCTTTCGCTCGTCAAGTTCCTGTAAGGATGCGTTAAGGCCCCGTTAACCATGCCTCTTTACCTCTTGGTGAGGATTGGAGCGGGGCGGAGCCGTCAATGTCGGACAAGATGCAGCTGGTGGTGGCGACACCCTGTTTCGGCGGGCAGGTGTCGAGCATCTACGCGAGCTCGATCTTCGCGCTCCAGCGCGCCGTGCATGGCGTGCCCAATCTCGAGCTCACGGTGCTGCTGCGCGATGGAGACGCGCTGATCACGCGCGCGCGGGCCAATCTGGCGGCGATGTTCCTGGACGATCCCAAGGCGACGCATTTCCTGTTCATCGACGCCGATATCGGGTTCAAGCCCGAGCAGGTGTTCCGGCTGATCGAGTGCGGAGCCGACGTCGTTGCCGGCTGCTATCCGATCAAGCGGGTCAACTGGGACAAGGCGAAGCGGGCGATCGAGGCCGGCCGGGCCGATGTGCCGGCCGCCTCGCTCGACTATGTGCTCGAGATCGAGGACCCCGACCGCATCGTGGTGGTCAACGGTTTTACCCGCGTCCGCTACGCCGGGACCGGTTTCCTGATGATCCGGCGCCATGTGCTGGAAACGATGTGCCGTCATCCGGACTATGCGGCCCTGCAGTTCTTCCGCGAGCATTCGCACGATACCCTGGCGGGGAGCCGCAACCGCTTCGCGCTGTTCGAGTGTATGATCGACCCCGCCACCGGCACCTATCTTTCCGAGGACTTCGCCTTCTGCAAGCGCTGGACCGATATCGGCGGCGATATCTGGGCCGACATCCAGAGCTCGCTCGATCACGTCGGGCCGTCGGTGTTCCGCGGCGACGTCGCTTCGCAATTCGCAGCCGCGCCGGCGGCGGCCGATGCGGCGTGAGCCTTCCGGGATGAACGTCGGCGCCTCGCGTGTGTCAGGCACGGAGTGCGCTTTCGACGGCGGCTCGCGCTATCGCCTGCGCGATCTCTTCACGCCGCTGGATACGTTGCTGATCTCTGGCGGAGACCTGCGGCTGGCGCTCGACCCGAGGGATCGCGTCAACGCCTATGGCTGTGCGGCCTCGCCGGAGCCGGAGATCTGGAATTTCGCCTCCTCGACCGCCTCGACGATCTCGCAAGCCGCCTATGACCGCGCCGCTCTGGCGCGCGAAGAACTGATGCACAGGTGCCTTTTCGACGAGGTCGAGATCGCGTTCGACGCGCGCTGCGAGGACATGCGCGAGGAATTGCGCAGCCATCTCCAGCTCGCGCCGCGTGTCGATATCGTGTTCTCGCCGTCCGGTACGGATTCCCAGCTCCATGCGTTGTTCCTGGCGCGCGCGGTGCTCGGCGCCTCGCCGGTGACGATCGTGGTCGGCGCCGACCAGACCGGCAGCGGCACGGTCCATACCGCGCGCGGACATCATTTCAGCGCGATGACGGCAAGCGGCATTGTCGTGCGCAAGGATGCCGCGGTCGCGGGCCTCGCCGGCGACAGCATCGCGGTGCCGCTGCTCGATGTGGCGTCCGGCATCGCGATGCGCACCGATGCAGATGCTGCGGTCATGCGTGCGGTCGAGAACAGCCTCGCGCAAGGCCGCTGCGTTCTTTTGCACATCATGGATTCGTCAAAACTCGGCTGGCGCGCGCCGAGTGCTGCCTGCCTCGATGAGATCGCGCGGCGCTGGCCGCGCAAGGTTCAGGTGGTCGTCGATGCCTGCCAGGCGCGGCTCGGCCGCCGCCGGCTGCGTTCCCATCTCGATCGCGGTTACATGGTGCTGATGACCGGCTCGAAGTTTTTCGGCGGGCCTGCCTTCAGCGGTGCTCTGCTGGTGCCGAAAGGTCTGTCGCGGTCGCTCGACCGGATCGAGGGGATCGCGCCGGGCTTGTTCGACTATGCGGGCCGCTGCGACTGGCCGATGGCCTGGACGGCCCTGCGCTCGCGCTTCGAGCGCCGGCCGAATTTCGGGCAATGGCTGCGCTGGGAGGCGGCGCTCGCGGAAATCGGCAGCTACTACGCCGTCCCCGGGGCTTTCCGCACCGGGGCGCTGGCCGAACTCGCCGCCGGCATCGACAGCATGATCGCGTTGTCGCCTTCGCTTCGCGCCATTCCAGGCGCAATCGACAAGAGCGACGTGGATGACGAGGAGTTCGCGCAACGTACGATCTTCCCGTTCACGCTGCTGCGCGACGGCAAGCCGGTCTCGATTGCCGAGACCGCCGCCGTTCATCGGGCGCTGGCGCGTGACATGAACGAGGAGATCAGCGGCAGCGCGGCGGACCGGCAGGTTGCCGCGCAACGCTGCCTGATCGGCCAGCCGGTCCGGCTCGAGCGACAGGACGAGACGCTACAGGCCGCGTTGCGCTTCTGCGTCGGCGCCCGGCTGGTGACGGAGGCCTGGCCGCCTGATCGCGCGCAGGCGCAACGCAATGTGCAGCACATCCTCGATCGCATCGCCCACGTCGTGGTGAAGATCGAGCTGCTGCTTGAGCGCGGCATCGCCGCAACCGTGCCGAAGAAATCCGCGTTCGAGGTTTGAGATGCAGCATTCCGTTTCCACGCCGAACTATTCCGACCGCATCGGGTTTGCGCAATTGACGCGCCGGGCCTTCGAGGGCGGCGATTTGCACCCGCTACGCGAACATCTTCTGGCGCGGATCGCCGAGGGGACGGCCGAGGCCGGCGAGGGCCTGGATTTGTCGCTGATCGCCCAGCTCCTCGGCGAGAAAGAGGCCGGGCTGGTGATCCAGAGCGAGGTGCTCTCCTTCCATCAATTGTTTCGTACCCCTTGCGCGGTTCCGAAGCCCCGCCTGCGGGTGCTCGCGCTCGCGGCTGACATCGACATGGGCGGCAATACCCCGATCGAATTCCTGCTCGAAGGCTCCGATATCGAGCTGCTGACGCTCTACGTCATCGAGGGCGTCGGCCTTCCCGAGACGTTGCCCGAGCACGATGTCGCCATCGTGGTCGCTTCTGATTCCGAGGAATGCCGTGAGACGCTCGCCGCCATCGAGCAGGCCGCGCCACGCTGGCCGCGGCCACTGCTCAATCGTCCAGAGCTGATCGGCAATCTCGATCGCGACAAACTGTTCCGGTTGCTGGCGGGCATCCCCGGACTCGACATTCCCGTGACCGCGCACGCGACGCGCGCGCAATTGTCGGAGCTTTCGCAAGGGAAGATCGCCTGCGAGAGCATCACGGGGGAGCTGCGCTTTCCGATGATCGTGCGGCCACGCGGCACGCATGCCGGCGTCGGGCTCGCGAAGATCGACGATGCCGCGGCGCTCAAAGCCTATCTCGCCGAGCGCGAGGAGCAGAACTTCTTCGTCGCGCGCTTCGTCGATTATGCGAGCCCCGACGGGCTCTATCGCAAATATCGCCTCGCCATGGTCGACGGCAAGCCTTACGCCTGCCACATGGCGATCGCCGACCGCTGGGACATCTGGTATCTCAACGCCTACATGGCATTCAGCGAAGAGAAGCGAGCTGAAGAAGCCGCCTTCATGCTCGACTTCGATAACGCTTTCGCTGCGCGTCATCGCAACGCGCTCGACGAGATGAGCAAGCGTGTCGGCCTCGACTATTTCATCGTC
Organism: Bradyrhizobium cosmicum; assembly: GCF_032290525.1. Classification (GTDB taxonomy): domain Bacteria; phylum Pseudomonadota; class Alphaproteobacteria; order Rhizobiales; family Xanthobacteraceae; genus Bradyrhizobium; species Bradyrhizobium cosmicum_A. The sequence continues at coordinate 78,635 of NZ_JASXTA010000028.1, forward strand.
GATTGCGCCGAAAACAGCAACGGCGAGCTGCTGGTGTTCGAGGCCGACAACACCGCCGTCGTGCACAACATGGATCCGCCCGCCGTGTTTCCCTACAAGCCGCAGCAGATGCGCAAGATCTTCGCCGCGTTCACGGCGATGCTGTCGCGGCATGCAAAAGCGGGCGAGGAGCGTGCAGCATGAACGAGATCATCCGCAATCCGCAAAGCTCCATCACGCACACCTCGCTCGATCCGCAGGACTGGAGCGAATTCCGCGCGCTTGCCCATCGCATGCTCGATGATGCAATCGACGGCATCGCCAATGTTCGCGCGCGTCCGGTTTGGCAGCCGATTCCCGATGCGACCCGCGCAGCCGTGAAGACGGATCTGCCGCGCGAGGCAAACGATCTCGCCGATGTCTATCGCGAATTCGCCGATCATGTCGCGCCCTACGCGACCGGCAACGTCCATCCCGGCTTCATGGGCTGGGTGCATGGCGGCGGCACCGCCGTCGGCATGCTCGCAGAGATGCTCGCAGCGGGCCTCAACGCTAATCTCGGCGGACGGGATCACATGCCGATCGAAATCGAGCGCCAGATCGTGGCCTGGATGCGTGAGCTGTTCGCTTTTCCGGAGAGCGCGAGCGGCATCTTCGTCACGGGCACGTCGATGGCCAACCTGATGGCCGTGCTGGTGGCGCGCACTGCTGCCCTCGGCACGCTGGCGCGGCAGCACGGCATCGGCAACGACGGCGCGTTGCTCACGGCCTACACCTCGCAGGCGGCGCATGGCTGCATTTCACGGGCGATGGACATGGCCGGACTTGGCACCGATGCGCTGCGCAAGATCGGCATGGATGCCGATCATCGCATCGACGTCGCGGCGCTGCGCGCGCAGATCGCGAGTGATCGCGAGGTCGGCTTCAAGCCCTTCCTCGTCGTTGCCTCCGCGGGCACGGTCGATATCGGCGCGGTCGACGATCTCGAGGCGATCGCAGAACTGTGCCGCGACGAAGGAATCTGGTTTCACGTCGACGGCGCCTTTGGTGCGCTTGCGATCCTCTCGCCCGAACTCGCGCCATTGCTCGGCGGTATCGAGCTCGCCGATTCCATTGCGCTCGACTTCCACAAATGGGGACAGGTGCCTTACGATGCCGGCTTCCTGCTGGTGCGCGACGGCGAGCAGCACCGCCAGGCCTTTGCCCAGCCGGCGGCCTATCTGAGCCGCGAGGCGAGGGGGCTTGCGGCAGGCGCGGTTTGGCCCTGCGATCTCGGCCCCGACCTGTCGCGCGGCTTCCGCGCGCTGAAGACCTGGTTCACGCTGAAGACGTTCGGCACCGATCGGCTGGGTGCGGTGATCTCACGAAGCTGCGCGCTGGCGAAATATCTGGAGGGGCGCGTGCTGGCCGAGCCGCGGCTGGAATTGCTCGCGCCGGTGAACCTCAACATCGTCTGCTTCCGCTACCGCGCCGGCGACACGGTCAACCGCGAGGTCGTCGCGGACATCCAGGAGTCCGGCATCGCGGCACCGTCAAGCACGAGGCTCGATGGCAAGTTCGCGATCCGCGCTGCCATCGTCAATCATCGCACCGAGGAGAGGGATATCGATGCGCTGGTCGCGGCCGTGCTGGAGTTCGGTGCACGGCGCAGCGGCGGCGTGATCGAGGTCGAGGCACCGCCGCTCGCGGCGCAGTGATAGCGGATCCTTCAAAACAAAACCGCCCCGGACCTGGTCCGGGGCGGTTTTGTTTTGGGTGTCGCGAAGTGCTCAGGCGGCCGAGCTGACATCGCTCTTGGGATGACTGGCTTCGTACTGGTCGCGCAGCTTGTCTTCATAAGCGATCAGCTTGCGAGCCTCCTTGAGCGCCCGGTAGAGGTCGCCGCTCATGATGTTGTTGTTGATGCCCTCGATGATCGGCCAGGAGCTGGGCACCGCGGTGACAATGTCACGCACGAGGTTGAAATAGGTGCCGTGCTGGGTCTGCGGGTCCGGCGAGATGTACATGAGCTGCACCGCCAGATAGACGAGCTTGGCCGGCGTATCGGCGGTCTCCGGCGTGAGGATGTCGCGCTCGCGCAGAATCGGCACGTTCTCGCCGTCGATCAGAAGACGCGCGCGCTGATCCGTGTTGGTGATCACCGAATTGCCGACGATGATGCGTTCGTGTGGTTTGAGCTCGACCTTGAGAGCCATGCCTGTTCTCCATCAACCCTTTTGTAACGAGCCTCGTGCGTGCCCCTGCTGATGGCTGCCGGCTCTGATTTGGGTCCGATCCTTGCTCAATGTGGTTAACGGGTTGTAAACGCCGGCCGCGATCGCAGAAACATGAAGGATTTCAATGCGTTGGTTCCAGCGAAATTTCGGACTGGGGATTCCGGACCGGGCCTCGAAGGCGCGAACCAGACAAACCCGGGGTTTCATTTCACGGATTGTTAGAGGCTTGGACGCACCGTCCGCCCGTCGTTTGATCAATCTCGGTCAGACAGGACGCGTAGCTACCAGAAAGGTAACAGTATGTCCGGTATCGTTCTCTCCTCTTCGGTTCGCCAGAACCTGCTCTCCCTCCAGTCCACCGCCGACCTGCTCGCCACCACCCAGTCCCGTCTGTCGACTGGCAAGAAGGT
>NZ_JASXTA010000029.1:0-74937 GCF_032290525.1 Bradyrhizobium cosmicum
CCTCCCTGCGTCACGAGCCCCGCGAAGCTCTCTCATCCTGATTGACGCTGCACTTCCATCCTGATTGCCGCGCCGCAGGTTGATGTGGTTGCGGGCCGCTTTGGCCTGGAAGGACCTCGCAAGCTTGGCGAAAGGCAAGGTGGCAGCGTGAGGTTTGCAGCCAACCGCCTGTTCGCCGATCCGCCGCCGCCCGCCAACTCGTTCGGCTCGCCGCCAGCATCGAGCCGGTCCAGGACGGCCGCATCCACATCGAGAAGATCAACGCGCCGTTCATGTTCACCTTGGGTGGCAGCGGCGGCGAGTTCGGCGCCGGCCTCAGATGCGCAATCGAGAAGGGCTGGGTTGAGCTACACGAGAGCGGGACCCTACGTGCGGCTGCTGGCGCCTGGCGAGGACCTGCTGAACAGTTGAAGTCCGCTTCAAACCGAGAATGAGAACGGGCCGCCTTTCAGCGGCCCCTGCCGGTTGAAATCTTGTTCGGGATGAAATGCCAGCCCCGGCAAAATCACGAAAGATCGACTGCATTGACGAGCAGATGGCGAGACGTCGAGCCGAGCAAATGCATGGCGAGCACGACGTTGAGCTCTGGGAAGGTGATCGGCTCGTTGCTCTGTTTCGATGTGTGTCGTCGAGCGAAACTCGAGATGGCCGCTCTGTCCTGAATAGATGGCGGGACTCGCCACCGCTTTGTCGCGGCGGATAGCGAAGGCACACCCAGGACGGACGGTGCGCTTCAACAGGAATCGTTCTCGCTTCGATATGTCGGAGCTTACTTCGAAGCTTCTCCGCTTCTCTAAGCTCCTCCACAGTCATCCGCAGGTGTTCCCTAGCGCAGGTATAAGCCAGGCGAGTACTGGACTTTGCCTGCCCCTGAATGACCCGAACTAAGGAGGGGTGGTCCGACGCTCAGTGAGCTACAGCCGAAGCCGCCAAATGCTCCCAGTACTCTGCTTCTGCGAGCAGCTTCCAACTCCTCTCGGGACAACGCGCGGCGGTCTGCCGGCAGAGCAACGCCATTGCGCGAAAACGGCGGACAGCTTCCATCTCGAACCTCCCGTGTTTTCCCCAAGGATATTTTTTAATTTTGCGGTAGAGTCATCATGATTATGCCTCGTAATCAAATTTGTGGTTTGGCCGCGCCCAATTAATTCCGGCAGCGCGTCTGAGCGGAACTAATTTCGCATCAGGGTTCACATCAGTTTCGAGTCTGTTTGTTGAGCGCCGTTGCGCAGCTCCGCACGACCCGCGCACCTCCGCGGAGGTACCGGGCAGCAACACCATGCGCGAAGCTCGCCAGTAGGGATTCAATGTCACAATCCGAACCGACTGACCACGAAGAATCTTCTTTAGTCGGTCCGTTGCTGAGAACCGAACCATATTGGCGATCAGCCCGGCGCAAATGCCGGGCTTATTCGTCGCGCTCATCCCTCCGAGACCGAGCTCGACGAACGAGCAAGTGCGCTGGCAAACCGAGCCCTAGCAATTTCTGGATTTCACCCCAGCAGTCTCGCTGAGAATCAGCTCTCGAGAACGCTGTCGTTTCCCTTCGGTCCGGCGACGGTCTGATGCTCGGGGATCTGGCGCGGGCGATAGCGCAACTCACGCTCGCGTGGAGCTGGGCGTTCGGACGGATTGCGACCGATCTTAGCTTGGAGTTCGGTAAGGTCGGTGAACACGTCGGCTTGGCGGCGCAGTTCGTCGGCGATCATCGGCGGCTGGCTCGCAATCGTGGAAATAACATTGACCCGCACGCCGCGCCGCTGCACCGCCTCGACCAAGGACCTGAAGTCACCGTCACCGGAGAACAGCACCATCTCGTCGATATGCCCGGCGAGCTCCATCGCATTGACGGCGAGCTCGATGTCCATGTTGCCCTTGACCTTGCGCCGGCCGCCGGCGTCGATGAACTCCTTGGTCGGCTTGGTGACGACCGTGTAGCCGTTATAATCAAGCCAGTCGATGAGCGGACGTATCGAGGAATACTCCTGGTCCTCGATTGTGGCAGTGTAGTAGAATGCGCGCAGAAGCGTACCGCGACTCTGAAATTCGCCCAGCAGGCGCTTATAATCGATGTCGAAGCCGAGCGTCTTGGCTGTGGCATAGAGATTGGCTCCGTCGATGAAGAGCGCAATCTTGCTGGGAGACGACATGTTGTGATCTCGGAAGCACGAAGTGCCATGCTGCGGGAATATGAACCCGCCGATGAGGCGGCACTTCCAAAGCTTTCATCAAAGCGGACTTTCCCATGCTATACCGCGGTCCTTTAGCCTTCAAACAGTTTTGCTTTGGCCAAAATTAAATTCGCAACACCCCAGGGCTACGAAAATTCCGCCCGGCCCGCGTAAAAGGGTATGTCCGTCCCAGGTGGATAGGATCAGCCGCTTCGGCTATGCTCGACTTGTCCGCAATTTTGTGCAGCGCAATGCCTGACCGACTCGAAATCTTTGACATCGTCTTAGAACGGCGAGGCCGAGCATGGACTTGGCGCGTGTGCACCCGGGAACGGAGGACCGTGATGTCCGGACGGGAGGACAGCCGCGCCGCTGCCAGATACAGAGCAGCTAGAGCGCTCTTCCTGATCCTGCTCTCGGCCCCCTATCGATCTGCGAGATCGAAAGCGTCCAACAGAGGTCTGGCTCAACGAGCAGGACACTCGCCGGATCCGTCACAGCGAAGGATGGCCTCGTAGTTCCGTGCGCCTTGTAGAAAGAACCGAGGCGGCGCCGAGCCTTGCTCGGGTCGACCGTCGGCGAGCGTGATCACCGCGTTGCCGGCAGCACCGTCGGCTGTACGCGACTGGATGTTACCAAAGCCAGCAAAGTCGCGAGTGTGTCTACTTCTTCAACAGTATTCTCAAACTACGCGCCATTCGCTTCACTGATCCGGTGTAGCGGCCCAGCTCGGCTGCTATCTTCGATACGCCAGCTCCTGCCCTGGCTAGCCTGGACAATTGCTGGACCTCGTGATCCGTCCATTGCTTTGGCTTTGGTGTTTTCATGATGCGGCACTCAACCTGGCGCCACTCAACCAGCGCGGCTGGTTGCCGACACTTGGGAAATTTACGGGTTGCCGGAGTTCGCGTCATCGCCGCAGGCCGTACACTGTCCCATCAGGACATCGGCTGGCCCGCCTGCTCCCAGTCGAATGCAGGGCCCCGCAGCGATCGGGCGGTCTCCGGGCCGTCTCAATGTCCACCTAAGTTGCCGGCTTAGCCGCCGCATCAAGCGAAGCACTCTCGGAGACCAGGCATGTTCACTTCCGTTATGGCGAAAGCACGATCATTGCTAGATCGAATACGCCCTGGTCCTTCGCAAGACATCTCCGATGCCGGATCCGAACGCCGGGGCCGGGAAGCGACGGGCGCCATCCTTGCGTTGTTCAGCCTGATCGTGATCGTCGCATGCGTCGGCGCGGCGATCGCCCTCACCCAGATCAAGTCATTGAGATCGGAGGTCGTCGCGCTTCATCGCGAGCTTGCACCGCTCAAGGAACGGGTCGCGCAACTGGATCAAGCCGAGAAGGCAAGGCGTCAGGCTGAACAGCAGCAGGATGCAAAGGACAAGGCGGCGATCGAGAGAAGCAATCGTATTGGCGAAACGCAGGCCGCATTGACTCTCTCGTCCGAGGAAATTCAACAGATCAAGGTGTATATCAAGCCGGCTCCCTCAATAGGCGCTCCGGCAGACGCCATCAAGGTCGGCGATTTCGTGGATGGTGCGATGATCCCGCTGCCGTCACCGCTCACGGAGAAAATACCAAAGCTGCTCGGCGCCAGATTTACAATTCGAAACGGGGTGATCATCATCGTCAGAAATGGCAGTCGGCGGGTAGACGCCGTGCTGGGTCCGAACTAGCCGAGACCAAACTTTCAATAAAAATCAAACTGCGGCCAGTTGTTCCGCCTAGGGTTGATTGTTCGGCGGCCTTTCGATGAACCGACGGCTGCCATTGAGGAGCTCAAGGTTATTGGCGATCACCGGGTTGGTCGGGTCGAGCGAATAAGCCTTCTCAAATTTTCGACGCGCGCCGTTCAAATTGCCCCGCAACATCAGCGAATAGCCCTGATCGTTGAGGATCTGGACAGTCTCGCCTCCAAGTCTGATCGCTTGGGCGTACGCCTGGTCCGCAAGATCGAACCGACGCAACCGATCATAGCTTGCCGCCAGGCCAACCCAGGCTGTCACGTCCTTCGGCGATTTCTCGACGGCGTCCTTGAAGTAGCGCTGGGAAATCCCGTAGCTGCCGCGATTGAAATGCTCCAGCCCCAGCCGCACGGGCTCGTCCGAAGGATAATATTTGACGTCGGTCGGTTCCTGCACGGGGTCGCCGCCCGGCGGCTCCACGGGAGCGACGATAGCCGCGTCTCTCAGCGTGGTTTCACACCCAGCAAGGCCGGTCGCCAACCAGCAACAGGTCAGCATAAAGATGATGCGCCGCATAACTCTCGTCCCCGCCCGGCTCATCGGACTCATTGAAATATCATCGTCAGATTACCCAAGGCCAAGGCCCCCTGGCTCCTTTACCTGGTCGGTGCTCCACCGACCGGCACCGATACTCCCGCGTTCGATCCAGGCGGCAATCCTTCGATGTTGACATTCTGGGTGACGGGAGGCCGCTGGCCCATTGCTTCCGTCGCCTGTCCGATATCGGGAAGCTGATCCACGGGCCGTGTTGTATTGCCATAGCGTGTGACGGCGGCACCGACGCGCCGAGCGTCGTATGCGATCCTGCGGTCACCCACGTATCGCGGCCATGGATGGATCGTATGGGTGACGGCGTTGACCTGCTTGGCATCGCCTGCGGTCATCGTGATGGTATCGGACCGCTGGAAGTAGCGGTCCACCTCGTCATGACCGGCGACGCCGTAACATCCCCCGAGCAGGAACGGCGCGAACAGAACCAGATACCTTATGGTCATCTCTCGCTCCGCTAGTTGAGGGTCTTCACGACGGGCTGGTCGGCAACGGCGGCCGGTGCCGGAACGGGCACCCTGACCTCAGGAGCGATGATGTGGCCGTACGGGCCCTTCACGTCACCGCCCGAATTGACATAATCATTGTAACGTTTGCGGACTTCCATCTGGCCATTGAGGAAGAAATCGACGTCATTGGCCGGAAGGCGGGAGTCGAGCGGAGACGCCAGTTGCTGACCGGGTGCCGCCGGCGCAACCAGGCGCGGCGTGACGATGATGACGAGGTCCGTTTCCTGCTGCTGGTACGACTTGCTACTGAACAAGGTTCCGATTACCGGCACCGAGCCGATCCAGGGCAATTGCGAAACGTCCTGGCGGTTGCGAGTCTGGAGCAGGCCGGCGATCGCAAAGCTCTGGCCGTCGCGCAGCTCGACCGTGGTCCGCGCGTCGCGGCGGGTCAACGCCGGAATGATCGTCCCCGCAATCTGAACCGCATTGGAGAAATCAAGCTCGCTGACCGAAGGTTCGACCCGAAGGTTGATCACGCCGCGCGAGAGAACGGTGGGCACGAAAGCCAGCTCAACGCCGAACTTCTTGAATTCGATAGTCACCGTTGGCACGAGACCAGCGGTACCGGCCGTGGACGCTACAGGCACTGGAAATTCACCGCCGGCCAGGAAGCGAGCGGCATCGCCGGAAAGCGTGGTCAAGTTCGGCTCGGCTAACCGGCGAGCCAATCCCTTGGTTTCCAACGCCGAGATCAACAAGTCCACCGAGCCGCCGTTGGACGTCCGAACGATGCTGGTCAACAAGCTTCCGAACGGGACCGGAGCTATACCGCCCGCAGTGCCAACGAGCGTACCCAATGTTCCGAGGACCGGGAGGCTCCCTGCCCCCGGAGGCGAACCGATTGGCTGTCGACCTGCCGTCGCCGCTCCGAGCCCCGTATTCCCAACGTTGGTGCCGTTGGCATTCGCCGCATAGAGATTGACGCCGAGGTTTCGACCGGCGTCCCGGTTGACCTCGAGAAAGCGCACTTCCAGCATCACCTGCTGCGGCGCCGCAACGCTCATCGCGTTGACGACGACGCCCCCTTTCGCAACGGTGCTGGTGGCGATCGCCATGGCTCGCTCGGCCACAACCGCGTCGGCGGCGGTTCCGCTGAGCACCACCTGCCCCTCGGAGGCCGAGACGCGAATACCCTGGCCGCCGGTGCTGGTCCGGATGTTCTGCTGCAAGTTCCCGGTATCGATCACGACCTCGACGTCGAGGATCCCGATCTGCTTCATCGAACTGTCGAACAGGATGACGTTGGTGGTGCCGGTCTGCTTGCCCTGTACATAGATCAGATGGTCACTCAGCGACTTCACGTCGACGATATCAGGCGAGCCCGCAACAATCGTGGCAAAAGCAGTGTCGACTTTGAAGGTGCGTGACTTGTTGACGACCACCTTGACCCGCTGGACGTCGCTCATTTCGCTGACGAAGACGCCGCCGCCAGAGGAGCCCCGCCGGTCTGCAGCCTCCGCGCGGTCAGCGGCCCCCAACAAGATCACCGCTGCGCCAAGACCCATGACGCCGAAGGCGAGAAGTCTCTTACCTGAAACCTTATCCGAAACGCGACCGCCACCCATTCGAGTCCCCCACTGCGATCCACGGCTATCCCCGCAAATCTACGTGCTCGATGCCCCTAACGTTTCCTCTCCGCGCACCACGCGCAGAGTTTACTCTCTATCCCATTACAAATCGTTATTTCGTATTTCCAACATCACATCCCTCATTCCGCCTCCTTGCAAGAAGAGACGCTTACCGCACTGCGGCAAGAGCAGAGAAAACTTTGCAATGTTGCCAGCGAGCACCACTTTTCACACCTGCTCTGAACTGTCCTGCGGCAGCCGCGCACGAGTTCCCGCCGGCCCTCCCCCTTGGCAAGTTCCCGTCGGTTTTTCGGAAAATTTCTGTGCGAGCAACTGGGACTCATTCTCTTCGCCTGCCGAAATCCAGGCGCATTCCAGGACGGTTGGCCGCGACGACTAGAAGGGAATTGTCGTGGATGCGGTCGGCGCATTGAGGCTTGTTCCCCAGATCGGCATCACCATAGCGAAGCCGGCCTGAGAGGCTGTCACAGTGAGTGCACTGGCTCCCGAGGTGGTACTGACTGTCGGCGAAGAACTGCCATTCCTATACAAGAAGGGCGCAGCAGCCTGCTTCTGCGTGGCCGATAGGTAATCCCCGGTGCAGCTCGAGGGTGATGTGCTCGGCGTCAGGCCGGTTACGGCAGGCGTGTAGCACTGGATCATCATTGCCCGCGCACTGGCGCTCGACAGCGTGCGCAACGACTGCACCGTGATCGCATAGCGCGCCAGATCGAAGATGGCGAACATCAATGTGAAAAGCGGCACGAAGACGAGGACCAATTCGAACGCCGCCATGCCGCGATTGTCGAGCTTTCTCATCACTGCACCAAAGCGACGACTTGGGTGTAAGCGATGGTGGCCGGAAGGCATGCATCCGTGCTCAGGTAGGCGCTACCTGTCATGTCGAGCGTCTTGGCGATCACTTGCGAACAGGTCGTATTGGAAGGTTGAGCCGTCCCACCGAACGACACATCTGCTTTGGGAAAGTACATCGCTCCCGCTAGCCGAGCTACGCCGTTGCCGTTGATGTTGACGGCCCCAGTCGATTGATCGTCAATCAGAACGCCATCCAGAGCAGAAGAGAAATTGTTCGTCGTAGGAGCGGAGAGGTTAATCGCACCACCGTTGATGGTGAATTTCGAATTTCCGAGCAACACGAGTGTCACGCTTGTGCCAGTGACGGTCCCGCCAAGACTTATGTCACCATTAGTGAAGTACGTTCCTGCGGCAAGAGTTGCCGTCCCCCCGCTGTTAACATTTATGCCCGCCTTAAAGTAGGCTGTAACTGGCGATCGTGGGTCACAAGCGAAGGTCCCGCCGCCGTTGACGCTTATGCTCCCGCTAAAGTAGTATCGTGCTGTGGTTGTGGCGGAACAATAATAATACTCTCCGTTCGACACATTTATGCTTTTGTACGCCGTACTAGCAGTGTTGGGACTAATCGGAAAACATTTGGTCGTGCCAGCTGGTACCGAAGCGGGGCACGTTGATTGTCCGAGGTTAACATTGCCAGTTACATTCGTATTGGTGAAGGTGTTGTTGAACGACGCAGTCTGCAGTCCCTGCAATGGATCCATCGCAGGAGGCATAAAGTAGTTGTGCGTTACTCCGGGACTAGCGCAGGTGTTAGCTGGACTGCAGCCAGTTGCACCATAGACGCCCCACCCCGGCCCGGTGAAAGATGGTGTGCTGGCAAACTGGACGCTCGCATCCGACATCAGCGGGCAACCCGTTCCGTTGTTGGTGACGTTACCGCCGATTTTTAGCGCGCCGCCACCGTTCGGATCAGGTCCAAGCGCCAAGCCGCACACTTTGCTCGGGTTCTGAACGAGAGCAATGGCTTGGGCGGGGATGGGGACGGTGGTCGCACCCAGTACCGCCGCCAAGTAGGCCGGCTGTTGCTGGCTCACCCTGACGCGAACGGCGTTCCCGGTGCCCGCAGCCGGCGTCGTGAACGAGCCCGCACTGTAGTTGCCGATATCGACCTGCACAGTTCGCGAGACCCGGCTCGGAAGGCTGGTCGCACAACCTGAATAGGCGTCCCCGGAGTTGCAGAACGCGTTCTGCGCCGCGAATACCCTGCTCTGATAATCCACTGATGTACCGCAGTTCGCCGCACCAGCAATATCGCATGAAAGCCGCAAGGCGCCGGCGTAGGCCGCTGCGTCGGCGGCGTTCTGCCCTTGCTGCCTGGTGACGTACCACGACCCGGCCTCGGCCCCGAGCGCAACCGCTCCGATGAGCGGCACGAGGGCGATGACTGTCGCGAATGCGGCCGAGCCTCGTTGGGAACGGAGCAGATTGCGCATGGGAACACCTACTGGAAGCGTTCTGAGTAAGATAGCGTGTACGTACAGGAGTTGGGACACAGCACCGGCCTCCACACGATCGGAGCCAAAGTGACAGTCGTCGAAAACGTGAAGTATTTGGGGATCTGAGTAAGGTTGCCTGAGGAGCACACACTGCTTCCGCACCAAACCTGAATGTTGCTGATGGTATATCCTGCGACGTTCTTCTGCAGCCCTGAACTCCACGTCCCCGGGTTAGCCGGGTCGGGCGGATTCTTGTACTGGATGTATTGCCCGAAAGAACGCAATGCCGACCACCCAGCGATGAAGCGGAAGCCCGCGGCAGCCACGTCGGCAAGAGGCGTCAGCAGAAACGCCACTATCAACGCGTAGACGAACATTGTCTCAAACGCGACGGCGCCGCGTTGATCGGCGATGAGAGACTTTTTATGGCTCGCGCGTGCGCCGCTACGGGCACCTAGCACGTCCGGATGCCGATTCCGAGCACGACCAAATTGAACGAAGTCCATGACAGTTCGGCCACGCATGGCCGCTCACCAAACATAAGGGACCAGTCTCCAACGCGATGCTTCGTAACTGGAATATTCCGGGCAGGTGCGCCGAAGCAGATCTTCTTCGTAAAGAATCCGGCATACTTGAACGCCGATATGCAGGACCAGCACGAGCGCCGTTATCGGCGTCAGATATTGCAGCACCACGCCCACAATCACGATCTCTTCCGCGAAATAAAGCGGGTGCTTGATCCATCGATAGGGGCCGGTTTGCACGACCGAACGCGCTTGTGGCACCAAGCTGAACGACCGCCCCAAATGTCGGATGGTGATAAGCATCATGATCATGCCGATCAGAACGCAAGCGGTGGACAGCAAGTTTGGCAACGCCTGCTCGGTTTTGCCGAAGAACGAGATCGTCCACGGTAAATAGGAGCCGACGAACGCAGCTACCCTGGGCAACACCCCATCCGCATGCGCCTTTGCCGGCGACCTCGTCATGATCAAGACCGCCAGGAGCATGTAGAAGACGGCAAGGCAAAAACTCGACAGAAGCGACGGCCAGGGATCGATAAATGACCCAATTCTGATGGCGACGCAAAGTGCCAGCAACGTGAACCACATGCTGCCGAGCAGCTGCATCACCCACTCGTAAGACGGATTCTTCGACAGCGTCATGGTACTCATGGCTACTTCACACCGATGCTGGAGAATGTACGGACGAGGTGCAGAAACGGACTCCCACCCAGAATGACGAACATGGCTGGAAGCAGGAACAACACCATCGGAATAGTCAGCTTGGCACCCAACTTGTGCGCCCTTTCCTCGAGGTCGGTAATACGTTCTCGCCGGAGGTCCATAGCGATGCTGCGCAGAGCCTGGCTCAGTGGCGTTCCGTATTGCAGGCTTTGGCTGACCATGGTGCCGAACCGGCGAAGCCCCTCCGACGTAGATGCCAGTTTCTCGAATGCCTCGCTGCGATTTGGCAGTATCCGGAGATCATCAAGAAGGCCGTACAAAACCCGGGCCATGGGGGGATTGGTCTGTTTCATTTCTTCCGCTACGCGTTCCAGCGCGCTTTCAAGACCCATTCCCGCTTCGCTGCAGACAACCAGCAAGTCGATCATATCCGGCGTGCCCAGCCGAATGCCGGCATTAAACCGGCGCCTTAGAACCAACAGGATCAACCGCGGCCCCATGATCCCGATCACCACGCCAATGAGACTGAAGACCAGCACGTCCGTGAGTGGCTTCCCAAGAATCTGCGCAACAAACAAGGCAATGACCGGGAACAAGAACATGCTGATGGTTTTGACACCGATCCAGATCGACAAGGCTCGATGAGGATTCAAACCTGACGATTGAACGATGGTTCGGAGCTGGTCCAGATTTTCCGCAGAGTAGAAGCGTCGATACCGCATGCCGAGCGACGAAAGCCAACCGGTCATGTCCCGGAGGGGCGCTGACCGGCCAGGAACACCCAGCACTGCATTTGACACCCGCTGGTTCAAGGCACGAATGTGTAGTTCGTGGATCATCAGCACGAGAGTCGCAGTCGCAAGTGCTATGGCCAGGGCCGCCAAACTGAGACCAAAAGTCATAGTTCTGTTTCCCTTCTGACCATCCAACGTATCACAAGGGACCCGACAATCACCGAGGCTGCCGCGTAAGCCAGCAACCTGTTTCCCGTCGGATCATAGATCAGCAGATCGACTGTTACCGGATTGATCGCGTATAGCAGCCCACCGACAATTATGGGCGACAACGAAAGCGCTCGTGAGGAAAAGATCACCTCTCCTGCCAGAGCCTTTGCGCGAGCAGCGAGCGCAACCCGCTGCCTCACTGTATCTCCCAGTGTCTGCAGGGTTTCGGACAAACTGCCACCTGCCTTCAGCTGGACTGCAAGTGTGACCGCAAAGATCCCGTACTCCGCCACTTGCGTTCGCCGATAGACAGCTTCAACAGCCTCCTCTGGAGGTCTCCCCATACTCACTTCGCTGCATACGATGGCAAACTGCCCAGCTGTCGGTTGCGGCATCTCGCGAGCGATGGTGCGAAATGCTTCGGTCACGGGTAGCCCGGATCGAACAGTACTTGTTACTAGCTGGATCGTGTCGGGCAGTTGTCGAAAAAGTTGACTGGCGAGACGATCTCGCTGCCATCCAAATAGACCTCGCACCACCATGATCGCTACAATTGTAGCCGCCGGATACGCGTAGAGGTCAGAATATTTGAGCACGCTATTGGCATAAAGGATTGCAGCCGCTGCGACCACACCGGCAAATAGCATATAGGCGGGGTGCCAAGCGTAAGCGATCCCGGCGTCGTAACTGACGATGCGGAAGACAAACTGCCAGCGGGACCCGGCCTCTAACCGACGAATGGAGGGTAGGTCCGCCAAGTCCGAAACTGGCAGAGCTATCGTTAGCTGACGATCGATGCGTCGTTGTCGCGCGTCGAGCCACAACGTCACGGCTGCTGCGCATATCAGCAGCACCAGGTCGATGGTTGTCAAAAGCTCCGGCATTACAGCTGCCTCATAGCCTCAGTCCAGGCTCGATCCAGCCCATAATAGGTGAGACGGCTCTTGAACTTCGGGACGGCGTGGGTGGACCTGTAGCTGCCCGATATCCGCCCGTGAACATCCTCTTGTTCGTACTCGAACGCGGCGATGTCATTGGTGGTGATCACCTCGCCTTCCAGGCCGATCACCTCGCTGATCTGGATAACGCGACGCTGTCCATCCCGCATGCGTTCTACCTGCACGATGAGATCCAGTGCAGCGACGATCTGAGATCTGATGGCCCGCAGCGGCAGATTTGGCTGCCCCATCTGCACCATGTTTTCAATACGAGTCATTGCATCGCGCGCGGAGTTTGCATGCACCGTGGAGATCGAACCATCATGGCCGGTGTTCATCGCTTGGAGCATGTCAAATGCTTCGGCCCCGCGCACCTCGCCGACGACGATCCGGTCGGGACGCATGCGCAGGGCATTCCACACCAGATCGCGTTGTGTCACCTGCCCCGTGCCTTCGAGGCTCGGAGGACGGGTCTCAAGGCTGATCACGTGAGGCTGTTGAAGCTGCAACTCTGCTGCATCCTCGATAGTGACGACGCGCTCACTGTGATCGATGAACTGGCTCATGGCGTTGAGCAGCGTCGTCTTGCCGGAACCGGTACCGCCGGAGACCAGAACATTGAGTCGGGATCTGGCGGCAATCTCCAGCAATTGTCCGATGGCCGTAGTCATCGAGCCGTTTGCAATCATGCCGGCCGTATCCAAACGGCGGCTGGGAAATTTACGGATCGAAATGCAGGGGCTATGAATCGCCAGCGGCGGGAAGATGATGTTGACCCGGCTGCCGTCCGGCAAGCGGCAATCCACCATAGGACTGGATTCGTCAACGCGCCGGCCGACCTGCGCTGCAATCTTCTGTGCTACGGATGCGATGTGATCATTGTCGCGGAATCGCACCGCGATCCGTTCCAGTTTGCCGTGTCGCTCGACGTAAACGTTACTCGGTCCGTTGACCATGATATCGTTGATCGATTGATCCAGCAGAAGTGGACGGAGCGGCCCGTAGCCGGTCATGTCGTCCGCAATCTCGTCCGCTAGCTGAAACTGCTCGCGACCTGACAGTTCGAGCCGTTCCTCGTTGGCGATTCCATGGATGATTTCCTCAATCTGCCGCCGAAGAACATCACGCGAGACTGTTGCGGCCACCGACGGCTCAATCTGCTCTATGACCCGTTCACGCAGCAAGGCCGGCATCACCGGCCGCTGGGTAGAAGGTTCGTCGTGCCTTAGCGTAGCTGCTGGCGAGCTTGGCGCAGGCAGGTTCGGCGCCAATGCAGGCAAGCTTAGTGGCAATGCAGGCAAACGAGCTGGCGTGTCGTCTTCGCGCCTACCAAATTTTTTCGTCACCCGAGCAGCCTCCTCAACCATCCCTTCCGTTCGGCACCGACGCCTGCGATCTCCCGGACAATTGGGGCGAGGTGACGTCGCAATCCTCGTACGTGCTTTAGGGCTGGAATTCCGAGATTGACCGCCTGGGTCATCCCCTTCCCGAGATCTGGAATCACCATGTCGGGTTCTGCGCCCAAGGCCTTGACAATCGTCGCCCTGGGAAGGCCGCCGGGACGATCGGCACGATTGAGCAAAGTAAACACGCGATCCTTACCGGCGATGTTGGTGACGGCGGTGCGGAGTGCATGGGCATTGCGAAGTCCGGTCACCTCCGCTTCCAGCAGCACCAGCACGTGCCGGGAAAGCGTGATCACCGGATGGATCGATGGCGGAAACGGGACTGGTATATCGACAACGATGTAATTGAACCGTTGACGGAGCAGACCCAGGACATGTCTCACGCCCGCTTCAGTGATGTCGAGCTGCGCGTCCAACTCCTCATCGGCGGAAATCAGGCAAACTCGCTCGTTGATATCGATTGCCGCGCGTTCGAGGAACAACGTGTCCGCCCGCATCGGGTTTTCCAGAGCGATGCGCAGCCCTGGCCCGGGCCGAACACCCAGCATCACGGCTGTTTCACCGTTTTGTAGATGAAGGTCGAGCAGTGCGACCTTGGCTTTTGTGGTCTCGGCCAGTTGCAGCGCGAGATTGATAGCGATACTCGTTGCGCCGGCGCCGCCCTGAGCGCCGCAGATCGAGATCACATGCCCGCCACGATCGGCAGCACCGGGCGCCACGTCGCCAAGCAGTTTCGGACGTAGCTGGTGCAGCACCAGATCGCGCGTGAGCGGCCTCGGAAGGTACTCGCTCAAACCGATTTCCATGAGCTCGCGGTAGAAGGTGATCTCCCTGCTCTCGCCGATCAGAGCCACCCGGACATCGGGTGGGCAGACGGCGGCCAACCTTTCCAGTTCGGAAAATGGATCATCGATTCCGCTGATGTCCGCCACCAACGCGGATAGCTCGGTGTCGGTTTCGAGCATCCGTATGGCATGACGGATCGTGCCGCGCCTGATCGATAAATTGCTACCCTCGAGGCCCTTGCGCAGAGCCGCTGCGCTAAGCTCGTCATTGACGAAACAGACGATTTGGTTGCGCGTTACAACCGATGCTGATTCTTGAGGCGGACTGACTGCTGCAATGTTAACGTTCACCACTGCCTCCCTTACCGACGTGACGAAACGGCCGAAGCGACCGGCGTTGACGGGCCAATTGCCGGCAACACGTCGCCGCTCAACAGCGTGCGCGTGTTGCCTGCATCGTCCCTTCTGACTGAGTATTTCGTGCCGCTGTTGCGTGCATAAACCACCACCGTCGCGGCCGTGTCGCCTATGTCCTGTCGATCGACCGCTGACCGTACGGCCAAGGAGAGCTTTCCGAGCACTGCTGCGACTGTGACTTTCTTGACCTGCTCTGGCGCGAGCTGCAGCGATACAGTGTGCGCGACTTTACCGGCTGTGGCATTGCTGGCCGAGCCACTTTGCACAATATCCTGGTCAATCGCGACAACTCGAACATTGTGAACAACGGATTCGCTCAGCGTGCCATGCTGGTAGTCTGGATTTGGCTTCTCGGCCAGCGTCGTCGACTCCAGGGTCAACACGACATCTACATAGTCACCCGGCCAGATCAGGCCCGAGACGCCAGACGCGGCGTCAACGTTGATGCTGATGGCACGGCTGTCCGGTGCGAGGACGCTGGCGAGAAAACCCCGTTCGCGCGGGCGCAATATGTCCTTGGATGTGACAGGACTGCCAGTGTCGAGGAAGTTGCGAACCAGAGACCCGCGAAGTCCGATCTTGGCGTCGGGCGTATCACGGATCGCCTCTGTCGGAACATTACCTGGCGGCGACGAGCGCACCTCGAAATCCTCGTCGCGCGCCAGTGTCCCTCTCGGCAGCGGGTGTGCCGCGACAAAGTACCCGACAGTGGGAGGCGCCGGAGTACTCTCCGTGACCTGTGCGACAGGGACCTCCGCTTTCGGCACGTTCATGCTGTAGGCGATGAGCCCGAGCGCGACGGTCGCGAACAGGAACACCATGATGATCGAGAGACGCAAAGCGGATGACATGTCAAAGTCCTTTGCTGAAAACGGTCCAGATACCACCGCAGGCTATGGCAACCCCGTAAGGTAGCGGTGCGTGTCGCAAATGGCGCCAACGCTCGACCGCGTAGACGCGGCGCACGAGCGACGATCCGGCGGGTGCCAGCCTGGGATATGGAAGGAGGCGCATCATCAGATGAACCAAAGCAAGAACGCCGCCAGCCAGAGCGGTGATGGTGAATAACTGAATCACGCCTGTCAGCGGGAGACCAATCGCCAAGGCAACCAGCAACTTGACGTCGCCGCCGCCAATCCATCCCCTCTGGTAAATCATAAGCAGCAGCAAGAACACGATTGTCGCGGCAACCAGGGATTCAACGAGCTCCATTGGGCTGGCCAACTGACTTGCAATCCCGAGGAGCGCCAGCGCCAGGCAGATGTCATTTCGGATCAAGCGAGTCGCAACATCAATTGTTGCGACATACAGCAACAGAAGGATTTCGAGAGACGAAGTTATGGCAACTATCCAACTCATCAAACACACGCCTTAAACAATCTAGCGACAGATCGCCTGCGCTTCCGTGAGCCCAGACGGCCGTATTAGCCTCCGACGGCAGCGCCGATAACGGCGCTGATCGCGCTAATCCCGCTCGCCAGCACGGTCGCGACAGCTCCGCCTGCATTCGTGCCGAAGGCAGCACTCACCGCGCCGACTATGCAAGCCGCAACCATCACGTATTCGAAAGACACCACACCACTCTCGTCCGCGCTCAGACGCTTCAACGCGTCCGCGGGCTTAAGGCAACACCTCAACATATGGCCCAACGGCGGGACTTTCAGAAACGCGGCTGTGGGAGGACTTCAATGATGATTGCACGCCTAAAAAAGTGGGGGGCAGATTGCGACGCCCCCCTCTTGGGGTGGGACGCCTTTGCTACACGGCCGCAGTGAACGCGGTGGTGATAGCGGTGATCCCGCCAGACAGCGCCGTCGCGATAGCCCCACCGGCTCCGGTACCGAACGCAGCTGTCACTGCGCCGATGATGCAAGCTGCGACAATGATGTACTCGAACGACACTACGCCGTCGCGGTCCGCGCGCAGACGCTTCATGGCTTCCTTCGTCATGACGTAATAACGCAGCATAGGAAATATCCTTCTCTTGAGGTGATAAACATCGGAACGTTCGTTGGCGAAAAGACCCCTGCAGCCAACCAGCTTTCTTTGTAGTGTCTGATCCGGAGGTTTGGCGTGCTCCGTAGAGTGGTGCTGCGGATCAAACGGAGTACTCCTCCTTCCCGTTAACCATTCGCTGATCAGCCGGAGTTCGACCGACCGCGACAGCGTGCTGGCGTTTCCAGGAGCGCTCAGCCGTAGCCGGCTTGGCCCCCGCGACGCGTTGGCGCTTGCGTCGGTGTCAGACAGTCCGCGCAACTGACGGACCCATTGGATCATGCCGCGGAACAGTTCCTGTACCGGCATGAACCCGACTCCAGTTCAGATTCTTGTCTGAATGAAGATCGATAACGCACTTCAGGCAAGCAGTTGACAAGCAAGGCGATCAGCAACGACATCGATCGTCTTCTGAACGCATGCACACCCTGCGGCCGGTGCCGCGAGGTATGCCCGATGCCTTCAGAGCGCCCAAGCCAGATGGATCTGCCTTCGCCTGTGGAAAATCGACGATGTTCGCATCGGTGACGACCCGTGGATCGAGCAAGACTACCGGGGCCGGTACAACGATGTGTCGATCAGGTGCACTTGGATGTGAAGCGCCGCCGGTAAAGAGGCGGCACGATGAAGACGATGCCGATCCCGGCGCCCCAAAGAAGTCGAGATCTGGATGACCGCCTTCGGACGAAGACCTGAAGCTGCAGCGGCCGTTGCCAGCTCGCTCCTCGAAACCGACGACCAGAAACGCAGGGTGCCAGGGCCGAAGCCGCCGAAGGCGGCGGCCGAGCTGCACGCGTAGGTCTACGCGCGTAGAACAACCCGGATTTGACGTCGGAGATTCGCGGCGCTCTTCAAGGGAAAGGCCACCCGGTGATCAGCCGGGTGGCCCCTATTCCTAACCGCGGAGGTGATGCTCGCTTTCGCTGGCACTGATGGACGCTGGCACTGTTGGATGCATTCCCCCTAGGGGGCGCTGATCCGTGGGCACTGGTCACTATGGGCACTGGTGGCGCGAGAGGCCGGTCGATCACCTGGCTGCATCATGCGCCTGCTATTGCGGCCGTCAAGACGGAACAGGGCTGCATGGCCCCGCTGGGGGTAAAAGGTTGTAAAGACGAAGCGGGTTTCGTCTTGCGGGACCTCGCCGGCAGTGACAGCCTGATGCTTGCGCCGACCTCCTGCCCGCAAGGGCCAATAGGCGCATGCCCCCGTTACTCGTCCGGGGGCCACGGCCCGCGGGGAAACCCGCGGGCTTTGTGCTGAGAAGCCCGCCCATGCGCGCGGCGATCAGGGGCACCATCGTCAGGGTCCAGCCGCGCCGACGCATCAGCGAAGCGCGCTGCGCGATGTGTGACTCGTTTCGGCGAGCACACCATCGGCGAGATGACTGGAGCGCTACAGCGTGCCTACGCCGCACAGCGGGGCTCGTTGAGTGCGGCGAGGCGCGAGCTGGAGACATTGGCGGCGGCGATCAACTACCACATCCGCGACATGGTCGGCGGTGTGCAGACGCTGTTCCGGCCGGTGCTCCCGGACGCAGCGCCAGCGCGCGAGCGCTGGCTTACTCGGGATGAGCAGCACAGATCATTTGGGCGGCATGGCGAAAGCGAGAAGTGAGGAACGGTCGCGAGAACGGGCGCTATACGTCGCGTCACATCGCGCGTTTCGTGTTGGCCGGGCTCTACACCGGCACACGCGCAGGCGCCATCTGCGGCGCCGCCCTGATGCCGACCATTGGTCGCGGACACATCAATCTTGAGACCGGGCAATTTCGGCGGCTGGCCTACGGCAAGAAGCAAACCAACAAACGGCAACCCACTGTTGACTTGCCGCCCCGGCTGCTCGCCCACATCCGGCGATGGCACCGACTCGGCATTTCAAGCAAGGCGGTGGTGGAGTTTCAGGGAGAGCCGGTGCAACGGGTCAGCAACGGCTGGGATGAGGTGATCAAGAAGGCCGGGCTCGCCACCGAGATCAAGGAATTGAAGGTGATCCCGCACACCTTGAGGCATACCGCGATCAGTTGGTATCTGCGTTCGGGCGTGCCAATCGACAAGGTGTCGGACTACTGCGGCGCCTCGATCCAGATCATCAAGAAGGTTTACGGCCACCACATCCCCGGTGGGTTCGATGGCGTGGTCGCGTCGTCGCATCGGCTTGGCCGGTCCGACGTACCAGTTACGTACCAGAAACAACAGAATTGATCGTGAACGAAGCGGCACAGCACGCTGCAAAAACGAAGCGATTTCAATGCCGCTAATCGGCTTTGTCTCGTTTACACCGAGAGGGTCCGCGGTTCGAATCCGTGACCGCCCACCAGCCTTCGCCTGCTTCGCAGGCTACGGCTCGGCAAGCCAGCCGAGGCGCGGTGGCGCGAAGCGGGCGAAGGCTGTCTCTCGCCGAAGGCGTTTAGGCGAAGGCGGGCTTTTCAAGACGAATACTATCCCAGCGATCTCGGCTCAATCCCCCGGCCGGCCCGGCAGCAGCGGCACGGCGTCGATCCAGACCGCGGCCGACTGGCACCAGATCTGCCTGACGGGCCGCAATTTGTCGCGCTGGCGGATTGAGCCCCAGCGGATGCCCCAATCGTCGGCCTCCTCGCCCTCGCCGCTGGTGAACAGCGGGGAACCGCAGTCGACGCAGAAGTGCTGGAAGCGCATGCGGCCGTTGTCCCCGCGCTTGCCATAGACCTTGGGCGTACCGGCGGTCAGCTTCACGTCGGCCTTGGTGCAGATCGCGGTCACCCGGAATGGCGATCCGGTCAGGGTCTGGCAATCGGTGCAGTGGCACACCGAGACCGCCTCGGGATCGACCTCGGCCTCGAAGGTGATCTGCCCGCAATGGCACTGACCGTCGATCCGCATCGCCCCGTCTCCTTGCTCCTGAAACAAAAACGGCGCCCGAAGGCGCCGCTTTATCATGTTTCGCTGGATCTCAGTGAGCGGTCAGGCCGCCGGCGGCTTCGTCGCCGTCCGGCTTCACCGTCACCTTGGCGTCCTCCTCCCAGACGATCGGCACCGGCTTCTTCACCAGCGCCTTGGCGACGACGTCGTCGAGACGGGACACCGGAATGATCTCCATGCCGCCCTTGATCGCATCGGAAATCTCCGTGAGATCCTTGGCGTTGTCCTCGGGGATCAGCACCGTCTTGATGCCGCCGCGGGCAGCGGCCAGCAGCTTCTCCTTCAGGCCGCCGATCGGCAGCACGCGGCCGCGCAGCGTGATCTCGCCGGTCATCGCGACATCATGGCGGACCGGAATGCCGGTCATGACCGAGATGATCGCGGTGGCCATCGCGACGCCCGCCGACGGACCGTCCTTCGGCGTCGCGCCTTCCGGCACGTGCACGTGGATGTCGCGGCGGTCGAACAGCGGCGGCTCGATGCCGTAGACGATCGCGCGCGAGCGGACATAGGACGCCGCCGCCGAGATCGATTCCTTCATGACGTCGCGCAAGTTTCCGGTGACCGTCATCTTGCCCTTGCCGGGCATCATGACGCCTTCGATCGTCAGCAGCTCGCCGCCGACATCGGTCCATGCAAGGCCGGTGACGATGCCGACCTGCGGCTCGCTCTCGATCTCGCCGAAGCGGTACTTCGGCACGCCCAGAAGCTCTTCCAGAGTCTTCTCGGTGACCTTGACCGACTTCTTCTTGGAGATCATCAGCTCCTTCACCGCCTTGCGGGCGAGTGTGGAGAGCTCACGCTCCAGGTTGCGCACGCCCGCTTCGCGGGTGTAGCGGCGGATCAAAAGCAGCAGCGCGTCGTCGTCGATCGCGAACTCCTTGGAGTCCAGGCCGTGCTTGGACACCGCGTTCGGGATCAGATGCTTGCGCGCGATCTCGACCTTCTCGTTCTCGGTGTAGCCCGCGATCCGGATGATCTCCATGCGGTCCATCAGGGGACCTGGAATGTTGAGCGTATTCGCGGTCGTGATGAACATCACGTTGGACAGATCGTAGTCGACCTCGAGATAGTGGTCGTTGAACGTTCCGTTCTGCTCGGGATCGAGGACCTCAAGCAAGGCCGAGGACGGATCACCGCGGAAATCGGCGCCCATCTTGTCGATCTCGTCCAGCAGGAACAGCGGATTGGACGACTTCGCCTTCCGCATGGACTGGATGATCTTGCCGGGCATCGAGCCGATATAGGTGCGGCGGTGACCGCGGATCTCGGCCTCGTCGCGCACGCCGCCGAGCGAGACGCGCACAAACTCGCGCCCGGTCGCCTTCGCGATCGACTTGCCGAGCGAGGTCTTGCCGACGCCGGGAGGCCCGACGAGGCACAGGATCGGCCCGGTCAGCTTGTTGGCGCGCGACTGTACCGCCAGATACTCGACGATACGGTCCTTGACCTTTTCCAGTCCGTAGTGATCGGCATCCAGCACCGCCTGTGCGGCTTCCAGATCCTTCTTCACCTTGGACTTCTTGTTCCACGGGATCGACAGCAGCCAATCGAGATAGTTGCGCACGACGGTCGCTTCCGCGGACATCGGCGACATCTGGCGCAGCTTCTTCAATTCATGCTGCGCCTTCTCGCGCGCTTCCTTGGAGAGCTTGGTCTTGGAGATCTTCTCTTCGAGATCGGCGAGCTCGTCGCGACCATCGTCGTCGCCGAGCTCTTTCTGGATCGCCTTCATCTGCTCGTTGAGATAATACTCGCGCTGGGTCTTCTCCATCTGGCGCTTGACGCGCGAGCGGATGCGCTTCTCGACCTGCAGCACCGAGATCTCGCTCTCCATCAGGCCCAGCACCTTCTCCAGGCGCGTGGTGACGGACAGCGTCTCCAGGATTTGCTGGCGGTCTGCGATCTTGACGGCGAGATGCGAAGCAACGGTATCGGCGAGCTTGGCGAAGTCGGTGATGGCCTGCACGACGCCGACGACCTCGGCCGAGATCTTCTTGTTGAGCTTCACATAGCTCTCGAAGTCGGACACGACCGAGCGCGACAACGCTTCGGCCTCGACCGACTTCGCGTCGGTGTCGGCAAGCGCGACGGCGGTCGCTTCATAGTACTCGCTGCGATCGGTGTATTTCTGCACGCGCGCACGCTCGAGCCCTTCGACCAGCACCTTCACGGTGCCGTCGGGAAGCTTCAAGAGCTGGAGCACGCTGGCAAGCGTACCGGTCTCGTAAATGGCATCGGGCGCCGGATCATCGTCGGACGCGTTCTTCTGCGTCGCGAGCATGATCAGCGCATCGTTCTTCATCACCTCTTCGAGCGCGCGGATCGACTTCTCGCGGCCGACGAAGAGCGGAACGATCATGTGCGGGAAGACGACGATGTCGCGCAGCGGCAGCACGGGATAGGCGTGCGTTTCGCCATGGACGATGGTTGGCCGGGGTTTTGGATTAGTCATGGCCTTTTCCTTTTGCTTTGCCCCCTTGCTCGCAGCCCGCCATGCTCATGCGCAACCGCCACAAGGTGCCGAGGTGACCCGCAGAACCGGTCGGTCCTTTGGTAGATTTGGACCGGCTCGCCGGATCGGAACTGAGGCGAATCTGAACGGAATACTTGCTCGCCGCCGACATTAGGTGGCTATCGACAGGGGGGGTGTCAAGTCATTGAAAGACAGGCGCCATCAGGCGCTTACGCACGCGGACAAGCGACGCAACACCGGCTGCGGAAGTACTTTCCGCAGCCACCAACAGATGAGACGGCTGGAGCGTTCCAGCGCCGAGAGATCAGGCGCTGGCGTTCTCGACGGCGCGATCGGACCGATCGGCGTAGATGTAAAGCGGACGTGCCGTACCTTCCACGACTTCGCGCGAAATCACGACTTCTTCCACACCTTCGAGGCCCGGCAAGTCGAACATGGTCTCGAGCAGGATGGCTTCGAGGATCGAGCGCAGACCACGCGCGCCGGTCTTGCGCTCGATCGCCTTGCGGGCAACCGCGCCAAGCGCCTCGTCGGCGAAGGTCAGCTCGATGTTCTCCATCTCGAACAGCCGCTGGTACTGTTTCACCAGCGCATTCTTCGGCTCGGTCAGGATCTTCTTCAGCGAGGTCTCGTCCAGATCCTCGAGCGTCGCCACGACCGGCAGACGCCCGACGAATTCGGGGATGAGACCGTACTTCAGGAGGTCCTCAGGCTCGACGTGACGGAAGATCTCGCCGGTGCGGCGGTCTTCCGGCGCGAGCACCTGGGCGGCGAAGCCGATCGAGGTCGACCGTCCACGCGCGGAGATGATCTTCTCCAGGCCCGAAAACGCACCGCCGCAGATGAACAGGATGTTGGTGGTGTCCACTTGCAGGAACTCCTGCTGCGGATGCTTGCGGCCGCCCTGCGGCGGGACCGAAGCCACCGTGCCTTCCATGATCTTGAGCAGCGCCTGCTGCACGCCCTCACCCGACACGTCGCGCGTGATCGAGGGATTGTCGGACTTGCGGCTGATCTTGTCGATTTCGTCGATGTAGACGATGCCGCGCTGGGCGCGCTCGACGTTGTAGTCGGCAGCCTGCAGCAGCTTCAGGATGATGTTCTCGACGTCCTCGCCGACATAGCCGGCTTCGGTGAGCGTCGTCGCATCTGCCATCGTGAAGGGCACGTCCAGGATGCGGGCGAGCGTCTGCGCGAGCAGCGTCTTGCCCGAGCCGGTCGGACCGATCAGCAGGATGTTCGACTTCGCGAGCTCGACGTCGTTATGCTTGGTCTGGTGGTTGAGGCGCTTGTAGTGGTTGTGCACCGCGACCGACAGGACCTTCTTCGCGTGGTTCTGACCGATCACGTAATCGTCCAGCACCTTGCAGATTTCCTTCGGCGTCGGAATCCCGTCGCGCGACTTCACCAGCGAGGACTTGTTCTCCTCGCGGATGATGTCCATGCACAGCTCGACGCACTCGTCGCAGATGAAGACCGTGGGACCCGCGATCAGTTTGCGGACTTCGTGCTGGCTCTTGCCGCAGAACGAGCAATATAGCGTGTTCTTGGAGTCGCTCGTGCCGACCTTACTCATTCCTGTCTCCGTCCGCGGTTCGATCCCGTTCCGCTCGATCGCTCCATTCCGACACGACGGCCGGCATGAAGCTTAAGTAGAGCAAATTCCGTACCAAAAAAGGCCTACGCGTTACATCCCGTGCGAATCACGGTCACTCGATTCCCCGCGATCATAACCGATCAATCGTAGCCAACCATGCTGTCACCCGACTATCAAGAATTCGCTAATCGGGGGTCGCCGGCTACCCGTGACAATACCGTGATTTCAGGTCTTGGCACGGGCGAAGTGATCGAAACCACCCCGGCGTTGCTGGATTGCCACGAAAAACAAGCACGAAAGCGGAACTTTCTGCCTGTCGAAGGGCGCAAAACTGCTTTGCGCGCCCTTCAGATGCGTCCTTAACGTGAACGCAGCCCTGACGATCCCCTGCAATCGGGGGGATCGCAGTTGCAACCCCGGTAGTGCTACGAGGTCTTCGCCGGCGCGGCCTCTTCGGCGCGCTTGTCGATGACCTTGTCGACCAGACCGAACTCCTTGGCGTCGTTCGCGGTCAGGAACTTGTCGCGTTCCAGCGCGTCCTCGATCGTCTTGTAGGTCTGGCCGGTGTGCTTCACGTAGATCTCGTTGAGCCGCTTCTTCAGGTTCAGGATTTCCTGGGCGTGCAGCATGATGTCGGTGGCCTGGCCCTGGAAGCCTCCGGAGGGCTGGTGGACCATGATGCGAGCGTTCGGCAGCGAGAAGCGCATGTCCTTCTCGCCGGCGGCGAGCAGCAGCGAGCCCATCGAGGCGGCCTGTCCCGTGCACAGCGTCGAGACCGGGGGGCGGATGAACTGCATCGTGTCATAGATCGCAAGGCCCGACGTCACCACGCCGCCCGGCGAGTTGATGTACATCGAGATTTCCTTCTTCGGATTTTCCGCCTCAAGGAACAACAGCTGCGCCACGACCAGCGTCGACATGCCGTCCTCGACCGGCCCGGTCAGGAAGATGATGCGCTCCTTCAGCAGGCGCGAGAAAATGTCGTAGGCGCGCTCGCCACGGTTGGTCTGCTCGACCACCATGGGCACGAGGTTCATGTAGGTTTCAACCGGATCGCGCATGAGTCACCTAGGGTTTTCTAGAGGCGGACATCGCCAGTCTGGACTGGATTGGCCGGCAGGCCGATGGACGTCCCGTGATGCAGGAACTTGGTAGAAGTAGAAGGCGTACCGACAGATATAGCCCAATTCGCGCCAGACAAGTGCGGAGCGAATTAAGGCTTAATCCACCGGCCACTTGAAGCTGATTCTCGCAAAGAGGCCCAGCCAGCCACATGGCTAGCCGGGCCGCTTCGCTGATCATCCTTAATAGAAGGCTGGTCTCAAGGCTTTCAGGCGGCGGTCTTTTCCGCCTCGTCGTCCTTGTAGAGGTCCTCGCGCGAGACCTTCTTCTCGGTCACGTTGGCGAGTTCGAGAATGAAATCGACAACCTTGTCCTCATAGATCGGTGCACGAAGCTGGGCCAACGCCTGGGCGTTGTTGCGATAAAAGTCCCAGACCTCCTTCTCGCGGCCCGGCATCGAGCGCGCGCGCTCGATCACGGCGCGGCCGACCTCGTCATCGGTCACGGTGATCTTGTTCTTCTCGCCGATCTCGGACAGCACGAGGCCGAGCCGCACGCGACGGTCGGCGATCTTGCGGTACTCTTCCTTGGCCTTGTCCTCAGTGGTGTCCTCGTCGGCAAAGGTCTTGCCGGCCGAATCCATCTCGGCCTTGACCGAGTTCCACATCAGATTGAACTCCTCGTCGACCAGCGAGGGCGGCGCCTCGAAGCGATGCGCCTCGTCGAGGCGGTCGAGCAGCGCGCGCTTGACGCGCTGGCGCGTCGCGGTCGCGAACTCGGCGGCCAGACGCTCGCGCGCGGCTTCCTTGAGCTTGTCGAGCGATTCGAGGCCGAGCGTCTTGGCGAACTCGTCGTCGATCGCGATGTCCTGCGGCGCCTCGATCAAGGTCGCGGTGGTTTCGAACTCGGCCGGCTGGCCGGCGAGCTTGTCGTTCATGTAGTTCTTGGGGAACGACACTTTCAGCGTGCGCGTCTCGCCCGCACCGATGCCGGTGAGCTGCTCCTCGAAGCCGGGGATGAAGGTGTTGGAGCCGATCAGGACCTGGATGCCCTCGCCGGTGCCGCCCTCGAAGACTTCGCCGTTGATGGTACCCTTGAAGTTGATGGTGACGCGGTCGCCCGACTCGGCCTTGGCACCCTCGGCCTTCGCGGCATAGCCGCGGTTGCTGTCGGCGATGCGCTTGATCGCCTCGTCGACGTCGGTGTCGGACACGTCGGCAACGGGCTTCTCGACCTGGAAGCTCTTGAAGTCCGCGAGCGCGATCGACGGCACCACCTCGATCGCGACCGTGTAGGTCAGATCGGTTTTACCGCTCAGCAGTTCCTCGACCTCGGCCTGCTCGCTCGGCATGGTGATCTTCGGCTCGGTCGCGAGCTTGAAGCCGCGCTCGGAGAAGAGCTGCGTGTTGGTGTCGCGGATGGTCTGGTCGATGGTCTCGGCCATCACCGAGCGGCCATAGACCTTCTTGAGGTGGGCGACCGGCACCTTGCCGGGACGGAAGCCGTTGATGCGGACCTTGTCCTTGAGGTCGACGAGCTTGGCGCCGGCCTTGGTGTCGAGGTCAGACGCTGGAACGCTGATCTTGAACTCGTGCTTCAAGCCTTCCGAGAGGGTTTCTGTGACCTGCATGGCGTCCAATCTTCTTCTCGTTCGGTCCCGGCACGCATGCGTCGGGACGCTGTCATTAATCGGTCCGGCGCGAGGCAAACGCCTCAACGCCGGTGGCTCATCGGACCGCTTCAAGGCGGACAAACATCCGCGAGAAAGCAGATCTCGTAATCCGTGCAAACGCTGAAAGCGCTTGGTGCGGGCGGAGGGACTCGAACCCCCACAACTTTCGTCACTGGAACCTAAATCCAGCGCGTCTACCAGTTCCGCCACGCCCGCGTGAATTTGCATCAAGACCGGCCGCGATGCCGCGGGCGGCCGGGCTTATAGCATGTGCCTGACTGTTCGCAGCAAAAAAATGGCCGGCTGGAGACAGGGTTCAAGTAGGCACGATGGCTGGACTTATCCAGCGCGGCATGATCCGGATCGGATCATGACAACGCGGATCCTTGACCCTAGCCGGCGTGAGGTTTTGGCCGGGCTTGCAGCATCGGCGGTCGGGGTGATCGCAGGCGGCGCAGCCCCTGCCAAAACGGCCCAGCTCGCCCTCCAGGCAAGGGCGACAACCCTGGCTCTCAGACCCGGGCAGCCGGCTATACCGGTCTGGGAGCTCGCCGCCGTAAGCCATCTTGGGAACGTCCGTCTCAAGCGCGGCGATCGCTGCGAGGTGGTATTCCGCAACGACCTGCCTGTCCCGCTTGCGCCAGTCTGGTACGGCGTCAACGGCCCGGCTGCCGCCGACCCGTTGCGGGGACGCGCGCCGACCGCACCGGATGTGACTGAAACCTCAATTGTTTCAATCCCAAATGCGGGAACTCTGGCGGTCGACTTCCGCCTCTTCGAAGACGGTCTGAAGCTACCCGCGCGTCCGCTCCCGATCATCGCCGCGGAGGCCAATCGCGTCGCGGTCGATCGCGACGAGATCCTGTTGATCGAGGAATGGCGCCTGCGGCCGGACGGCAGCGCGCTTCCCCCCGGCAGCGAGCCCAGGGACACGACACCGCTCTTTACCCTCAACGGCCAAACTTCATTCGAACTCTCAGCTTCGCTCGGCGAGCGGCTCCGGTTGCGCTTCATCAACGGCTCCCAACGTTCTGTTCTGGCGATCAAATTGGAGAACCACGAGGTCCAGGTCATGGCTCTCGACGGACAGCCGGCTGAGCCATTCCCGGCGCGCAACGGCGCTCTGGTGCTGGCCCCCGGCGCGCGGGCCGACGCCTTTGTGGATGCGGCCGCGTCGGCCCGATTCCTGGTGCACGACGGCAAGGAGGCGCGCCAGATCGGAAGACTCACGATCTCTGGCAAGCTGGAGCGCCAGCCGCTGTCGTCTCCTCAGACACTCCCCTTGAACGATCTGCCCGAGAAGCTCGACCTGCGAGGCGCCCTGCGGTTCGATGTCGCGCTCGGCGCGCCCGAGGCCGGCTGGACACGGCCCGCAAGTTTCTCCACCGCCTCCGCCCCCGTCTTCCACGCCAAGGCCGGCCGCACCGTCGTGCTGGCGCTCAAGAACCCCGGCCCCATTGCGACCGTGTTCCACCTGCACGGTCACCATTTTCGCCTGCTCGACAGGCTCGACGACGGCTGGAAGCCCTACTGGCTCGACACGCTCGCGATTGAACCCGGCCAGACCCAGCGCATCGCATTCGCCGCGACGTCTCCCGGACGATGGCTGATCGAATCGGTCGCGACCGACTGGGCCGCACCGCGGCTGGTGCGCTGGTACGCGGTGGAGTGAACGTTCAGTATTCGATGCCGAGCGCGCTATAGATCCGCCGGTGCACCGCCGGCAGCGTCTCGGTCAGGTCCTCCGCAATCAGCCCCGGGCCCGCTTCGCTGGCCGCCTCGCCGTGCATCCATACGCCGATGCTGGCGGCTTCGAACGCCGGCACGCCTTGCGCCAGCAGCCCTGCAATGATGCCGGCAAGGACGTCACCGGCGCCGGCGGTGGCGAGCCAGGGGGGCGCGTTGGCCGCGATGGTGGCGCGGCCGTCGGGCGCGGCGATGGTGGTGTCCGGGCCCTTCAGGAGCACGACCGCGCCGGAGCGCTCGGCGGCGGCGCGGACGCGTTCCAGCTTCGAGCGTCCCGGGTGCTTGTTGCTGAGATCGGAAAACAGCCGCGGAAACTCGCCCTCGTGCGGGGTCAACACCACTGCATTGTCCTGCGAGGACTTGATCGATTCGAACAACCGCTCGGGGTTCGCGGCAAAGCTCGTCAGCGCATCCGCATCCAGCACCAGGCGCCGCTGCGCCGTCAGCGCGGTGTGGACGAGATCGCAGGTACGCTCACCGACGCCCGCGCCGGGGCCGATCATGCAGGTGTTGTAGCGCTTGTCGGCGAGCAGCTCGCCGAATTCGATCGCGGTGTCGCAGGGGCGAACCATGATCGCGGTCAGCGCGCTCGCATTGATCGCGAGCGCATCGCGCGGGCTTGCCAGCGTCACCAGGCCCGCGCCGGCGCGCAACGCCCCGCGCCCGGCGAGCCGTGCCGCGCCGGTCGCGGCCATGTCGCCCGACACCGCCAGCACATGGCCCCGGGCAAATTTGTGGCCATCGATCCGCGGCACCGGAAAGGCCGTCCCCCAGAAATCCGGGTCGTTCTCGAAGATCCGCGGCGCGATCTCGTCCAGCACCTGCGCCTCGATGCCGATGTCGGCGACACGCACCCGGCCGCAATGCATCCGGCCCGGCAGCAGCAGATGCGCCGGCTTCTTGCGGAAGAAGGTGACCGTCTCGGTGGCGTTGACCGCAACGCCCATCACGGCCGCGCTGGTGCCGTTGATACCGCTCGGCAGGTCGACCGCGAGCACCGGGGCGCCGTTGGCGTTGATCGTCTCGATCATCGCACGCGCCTCGCCGTCGACGGGACGGCCTAGGCCCGCGCCGAACAGCGCATCGATGATCAGCGCAGGTCGTCCGATCGCCTGCGGATTGAACGGCAGCACCGGGTGCTTCCAGCCGCGCGCGGCGGAGGCCGCGTCGCCCTGGAGCTGGTCGCGCTCGCACATCAGGATCACCGAGACTTCGCGCCCCTGGGCGGCGAGCTCGGCGGCTGCGACGAAGCCGTCACCGCCATTGTTGCCGGGGCCGGCCACGATCAGGATTGATCCCTCCGCCACCAGCGCATTGGCGGCATCGGCGACCGCCTGGCCGGCGCTCAGCATCAGCTTGAAGCCGGGCGTGCCAGCCGCAATGCTGAGCTGGTCGGCCCGCTGCATTTCAGCGTTGGTCAGAACTTCCATGCCACTTCCCTGGTACAACCGCCTCTTCGAGAGGCATCTTCCGTGCCGATCCCATACAAGGAACAGATACCTGCACACACATTGACCGTTTGCCTATTTCGTAGTCTTAGGTATTTTGAACCGGTCGGCTCCACCTATCAGAGATGCTCGTTAAAAGGCTGATAACGCTCCAATAATCAGGGCATTTGCAACTTGGCATAGACCCTGCTTTCGAGGAAGCCGCTTCGGTTCGTCGTGCTCACTGGCATCTCACAGGGTGTGGCCGGCCGTTGTTGCCGGACTGGTCAGGGGATCCCGGCATCGCGAAGACAACATCGTGCGTTAAGAAAAGCGCATCCTGACGAAGACGTTGCTATTTGATCGAAAGGCCGGGAGGCGCGCAGTGAAGAAAATCGAAGCCATCATCAAGCCATTCAAGCTCGACGAGGTGAAGGAAGCGCTTCAGGAAGTCGGCCTTCAAGGCATCACCGTCACCGAAGCCAAGGGCTTCGGCCGGCAGAAGGGGCACGCCGAGCTTTACCGCGGCGCAGAGTACATCGTCGACTTCCTGCCCAAGGTGAAGATCGAGATCGTGATCGGTGACGATCTGGTCGAGCGCGCCATCGACGCGATCCGCCGCGCCGCGCAAACCGGGCGCATCGGCGACGGCAAGATCTTCGTCTCCAATATCGAAGAGGCGATCCGCATCCGGACCGGCGAATCCGGGCTGGACGCTATCTGAGCCGGGTGCTATCCCGCATTTTGCGACACTCTGACAGGAAATAAGGCTGCTTCGGCGGCCTGATTTCGTTTGTGCGGTCGCGCAAAAACTCGCCGAAAGCGAGAATAATTTTGCTCATCTGGAAACCGACCCGCAGAGCCAAAAGGGGTATGCATGAAGACCGCCAAAGACGTCCTGAAATCGATCAAGGACAACGACGTTAAGTACGTCGACCTGCGCTTCACCGATCCGCGCGGCAAGTGGCAGCATGTGACGTTCGACGTCAGCATGATCGACGACGACATCTTCGCCGAAGGGACGATGTTCGACGGCTCCTCGATCGCCGGCTGGAAGGCGATCAACGAGTCCGACATGTGCCTGATGCCCGATCCGGTGACCGCGACGATCGATCCGTTCTTCGCCGAGACCACCATGGTCATCACCTGCGACGTGCTCGAGCCGACCACCGGCGAGCCCTACAACCGCGACCCCCGCGGCATCGCCAAGAAGGCCGAGGCCATGGTGAAGTCGATGGGCGTGGGCGACAGCGTGTTCGTCGGCCCCGAAGCAGAGTTCTTCGTGTTCGACGACGTGCGCTATTCGGCCAACCCCTACAACACCGGTTTCCGGCTCGACTCCTCGGAGCTGCCGATCAACTCCGACACCGAATATGAAGGCGGCAATCTCGGCCACCGCGTCCGCACCAAGGGCGGCTACTTCCCCGTTCCCCCGCAGGACTCGGTGCAGGACATGCGCTCCGAGATGCTCGGCGCCATGGCCAAGATGGGCGTCAAGGTCGAGAAGCACCATCACGAGGTCGCCTCCGCCCAGCACGAGCTCGGCATGAAGTTCGACACGCTGACGCTGATGGCCGACCACATGCAGATCTACAAATACTGCATCCACCAGGTCGCGCACATCTACGGCAAGACCGCCACCTTCATGCCGAAGCCGGTCTATGGCGACAACGGCTCGGGCATGCACGTGCACCAGTCGATCTGGAAGGACGGCAAGCCGGTGTTCGCCGGCAACAAATACGCCGACCTGTCGGAGACCTGCCTCCACTATATCGGCGGCATCATCAAGCACGCCAAGGCGATCAACGCCTTCACCAACCCGTCGACCAACTCCTACAAGCGTCTGGTCCCGGGCTATGAGGCCCCCGTGCTGCTCGCCTACTCCGCGCGCAACCGCTCGGCCTCCTGCCGCATCCCCTACACCGCTTCGCCGAAGGCCAAGCGCGTCGAGGTGCGCTTCCCCGATCCGATGGCCAATCCCTATCTCGGCTTCGCCGCGATGCTGATGGCCGGCCTCGACGGCATCAAGAACAAGATCGATCCGGGTCCGGCGATGGACAAGGACCTCTACGACCTGCCGAAGGAAGAGCTGAAGCAGATCCCGACCGTCTGCGGCTCGCTCCGCGAGGCGCTGGAAAACCTCGACAAGGACCGCGGCTTCCTCAAGAACGGCGGCGTGTTCGACGACGACTTCATCGACGCTTACATCGAGCTGAAGATGACCGAAGTCGCCCGCTTCGAGATGACTCCGCATCCCGTCGAGTTCGAGATGTATTATTCGGGCTGATCCGGCCGACTATATGCGACAAGCAAAAGGCGCTCCCCGAGGGGCGCCTTTTCGTTTGGGGACTAGCTCTCCTATTTTTTGGCGAAGATCGCTAATTCTCCGCCTCCGGTCGCAACGATGGATAGCCCCGGAATGGCGATCTGCCATCCCTCATACCCAGACGACATATTGAGAACTTCCAGGACGACCTTGTCAGAAAACGAAATCGACAGGTCTCCTGTGTCCAAGCGGATTGAAACGCGCTCGACGGGCTTCTCTCCGAGAAGACTTAACGCAACTTTCTCGCCATCGAGCGGGGTCGCCAGACCGAATTCATGACCGTCATCACTGCTTGCGAACGCGATTCTGTTCCCGTCGATAATCCGCCATGGACATTCGGCGCTCAGCCGTGAAGCGACAGCATCCCCGAAACTGAAACTCCAATCGTATTCCCTGCGTGCTATCGTCACGAGATGGCGGCCAGAAAGATGCGCGGTCAGGGTCTCATTGACATCCATCCCTTATCTCTCCACAGCGCCGAAGCCGTCGCTCGCAAAACAGCGATGAGTTTCGCTGACGCGAGACCCATCCCAAGTGCTAAGCGGCGCTCAACCGATACGGCTTGATCAGTAGTTCGGCAGGCACTTTCCAGGCCTCGCTGATCCGAAAGATCATCTCGACCGTCAGCGCACGCCTTCGGTTCAAAATCTCGGACGCGCGCGAGCGGGAGCCCAGCAACTCAGCAAGCTCCGCCTGTGTATGCCCGCCCTCATCGATCAGGTAGGTCAGCATGTCGATTGGATCGATGCGCGACGTGTCGATCGGCCAATGCTCGTTCTCGTATTTTTCGACGAGCGTCGCAAGGATATCGAGCTTATCGCCGTCGTCGGTCCCAGGCTCGGCTCCGCAGAGCCGCTCGATTTCAGCGATCGCCGCATCATGATCCGCTTCGGTACGGATAGGGCGAATATCCATGATAGCTCCTCAGTATTTTGCGACCGTCAAGGCATCGACCTTGTCGTATTCTGCATGGGTGCCGATGAACTTGATGAATGGGATCTGATGCTTGAACGAAAACGAGACGATCAGCCGAAAGTTGCCGCCGGCGATTTCAAACCTCGCGCGCTCACCGTTCAGAGCGACGACCCCAGGAAAGGTCACCTGGATCTCATTCATCGAGGTCCAATTGCCCGTCTTGACCAGTTTCACCCATCGGGTCAGCGCCGGCTTTGCCTTGGGATTTACCGTCGCGAATTTGGCCAACGTGGATTGCTTGATAATCCTCACGAAGCAATATTCCCATATTGGGAACAATTCGTCAAGCGTCTCACAGCTGCGAGTCCGAACTCGCGATCCGTGCGTCATCTTCCGGCAACGTTAGAGGATCATCACGCTTCCCGCCGCGGCAACAGATGATCGAGCAGGCCGGCCGGCAGCGGGAAGACGACTGTCGACGACCGCTCGCCCGCGATGTCGTGCAGCGCCGCGAAGTAGCGCAGCTGCATTGCCTGCGGCTCCTGTGCGAGGATGCGGCCGGCTTCGACCAGCTTTTCGGCGGCCTGCTGCTCGCCCATCGCGTTGATCACCTTGGCGCGCCGCAACCGTTCCGCCTCCGCCTGCTTGGCGATCGCGCGCACCATGGTTTCGTTGAGATCGACGTCCTTGATCTCGATGCCGGTGACCTTGATGCCCCAGACGTCGGTCTGCTTGTCGAGAATCTCCTGGATGTCGGCGTTCAGCTGGTCGCGTTCGGCCAGCATTTCATCGAGATCGTGCTTGCCGAGAACGGAGCGCAGCGTGGTCTGGGCGAGCTGGCTGGTCGCAGCCATGTAGTCGCCGACCTTGATGATGGCGCGCTCGGGATCGACGATGCGGAAATAGAGAACCGCATTGACCTTGACCGAGACGTTGTCGCGCGAAATCACGTCCTGGGGCGGCACCACCTGCACCATCACCCTGAGATCGACCCTGACGAGCTGCTGCACGACCGGAATGAGGATGATGAGGCCCGGCCCCTTCACCCCGGCGAAGCGGCCGAGCGTGAAGATGACGCCGCGCTCGTATTCCCTGAGGATGCGAACGGCCTGGCTGAGAAACAGGACGACGATCAGCGCAAGCACCGCATAGATCGAATATTCAATCATCACAGTTGACCTCCCTCGCCGCTCGGACGCCGAACCTCCAGCGTCAAGTCGATGATGTCGGCGACCTCGACCCTCTCGCCGGGCTTGAAGCTGTCGGCGCCCCGGGCTTGCCAGCGTTCGCCATGCGTAAAGACGTGCCCCTCGTTCCCGCTCCAGTCGAGCACCTCGGCGGCCAGGCCAAGCATCGCTTGCGCGCCGACCCGTAGCGGACCGCGGCGGGCGCGCCGGAGCGCGCTGAGCACGACCAGGACGAAACCCGTGAACATCGCCGCGACGACGGCGATGACCGACCACGACAGCCGATAGCCTGGCGCTTCGATCCTGATCAGCATGACGGCGCCCAGCACAAAGGCGATGACGCCTCCAAGGCCGACCACCACGGTGGGATTGAACGCCTCGACGGCGAGCAGAGCGATCCCGACCAGCATCAGGCCGAGGCCGGCATAATTGATCGGCAGCAGGTTGAGGGCGTAGAGGCCGAGCAGCAGGCAGATCGTCCCGACCACGCCCGGAGCGACTGCGCCGGGAGACATGAATTCGAAGATCAGGCCGTAGATGCCGACCATCAGGAGGATGAACGCCACGTTCGGATCGGTGATGACCGCGAGGAAACGGGAGATCAAGCCGGGGTCGATGGTCTCGATGACGGCGCCCTGCGTCGCCAGGCGCTGCGTCTTGCCGCCGGCGAGTTCGACCACGCGGCCATCGAGCTCTCGCAGCAATTCAGCCTGATCGCGCGCGACCAGATCGACGGCATGTGTCTGTAGCGCGGCATTGGCAGAGAGGGTGGCGGCCTCACGGACCGCCTTCTCGGCCCACTCCGCATTGCGGTTGCGCAGCTCCGCAAGGCTGCGAATGAAGGCGACCGCATCATTGGTCGCCTTTGCCGTCATCGCATCCTTCGGCTCGCCCTGCTGCTCGCCGTCCTTCTTGTCCTTGCCGCCCTTGTCGGGTGTGCCGCTCGGCAGGCCCGGAAGCGGTCCGCCGATCTGCACCGGCGTCGCGGCACCGATATTGGTGCCTGGCGCCATCGCCGCGATATGGCTGGCATAGAGGATATACGTCCCGGCACTCGCCGCATGGGCGCCCGCCGGCGCGACGTAGCCGACGACGGGAACGGACGAGGCGAGCACATCGGCGATGATGTCGCGCATGCTGGAATTCAGGCCGCCGGGCGTATTCATCCGAAGAATCACGATCTCGGCGCGTTGCTGCCCTGCCGTGACCAATGCTTCCTTCACGTAGCTCGCCGATGCCGGGCCGATGGCTCCCTCGATCGTAATGACGAGGGCAAGACGACGATTCTCCTCCGCCGAGATCGGAAGGAGGCAGAAGAACAATGCCACGACGCCAATCGCAGCAACGAGGGCCGCCTTTTTGGTCTGCACGGCAGGGCTCTCCCTTGCCGAAGATATGGTGCTCGTCTCCCAAACCTCAATGCGGCGGCGCGTTGTCCGCCGTTGCGATTGTGCGATGCAATCTGCGGGGCGAACCGCGAGATCCGTCTCGACGCCATTGCGCTACGCAGTCGGCGTCGCCTTCGGCGGGTGTCCAGACGGCCGCGGCGGCGGCGCATGTGTCTGCCATTTGGAGAGCAAATTGAAACGCGATGACGGTGCGGCGAAAGCGCGCCTATCAGCGTTGGACCGCCTAGGCCGCCGCCTTCTGCCGCTCCACCAGCGCCTCGCCGAACGCCTCGAACAGCTTGCGGTTGATCGGATTGTGCTGCGGGTCGTATTCGGCGTGCCATTGCACACCCAGCGCGAAGGTCGGGGCTTCCGCGATGCGGATCGCCTCGATGGTGCCGTCCTCGGCGATGCCTTCGATCAGCACGCGCTTGCCGGGCTCCAATATGCCTTGGCCGTGCAGCGAATTGACCCGGATTTTCTCACAGCCGAGGATCTTCGCGAACGCGCCTCCGGGTGTCAGGTCGACCTCGTGACGGTCGGCGAACACCACGGTCGGATCGGGATGGATCTCGCCGCTCTCGAGCCGGGGCATGCGATGGTTCATGCGGCCGGGAATTTCGCGGATCTCGGGATGCAGCGAGCCGCCGAAGGCGACGTTCATCTCCTGCAAGCCCCGGCAGATTCCGAACAGCGGGATGCCGCGGGCAACGCAGGCGACCGAAAGCGCCAGCGCGACCTCGTCGCGGTGGATGTCGTAGGGCTCGTGCGCCTCGCACGGATCGACGTTGAAACGGGTCGGATGGACGTTGGCGCGGGCGCCGGTGAGCACGATGCCGTCGACGGTATCGAGCAGCGCACCGATATCAGTGATGTCGGGCGCTCCCGCGAACATTACCGGCAGGCCGCCGGAGACCTCGGCCACGGCGCGCAGAT
Organism: Bradyrhizobium cosmicum; assembly: GCF_032290525.1. Taxonomy (GTDB): domain Bacteria; phylum Pseudomonadota; class Alphaproteobacteria; order Rhizobiales; family Xanthobacteraceae; genus Bradyrhizobium; species Bradyrhizobium cosmicum_A. The sequence continues at coordinate 36,169 of NZ_JASXTA010000029.1, forward strand.
TACGCTCGCCGACCATCTGGACCTGAAATCGATTTTCGACGCGATGGGCGTTCCCGATCACGCCGACGACCGGCTTTCTCATCTCCCGTTCCGACCTCCCGCCGAAAAAGATTCCCTAAACATGCCCTTGGGATGGAACAAATTCAACAGAAGGGATTGCGGGACGGCAATGCTATTTTCGCGCAAATACCCGGCCCCGGGCAGCCGTCTCGCGCCCGGCGGCTTTGCCCGCGGCCGTGGACGCGTCAAATCGGCGCTTGGTCCGGCTTGATCCCGGGCGGAAATTCACGAAAGAGTGCCCTGCGTGCAGTCGCCGAAAAGGATCCGACGTGACAATTCCCAGAGATGAACGGCTCCGGTCCCGCAGCGATCTGGCCTGGTCGATCTCGGTCGGCGGCATCGGCGTCGTGCTGTTCACGGCAATGCTGGTCTTCACCTGGTATTTTGCCGCGACGCTGCTCCTGATCTTCACCGGCATGCTGCTCGGCGTCGGCCTCAACGCGCTGACCGGCGCGCTCGGCCGCCGCGTGCACCTGCCTCATCCGGTCCGCCTCGCGATCGTCTGCACAGCGCTCGCCGTGATGCTCGCGGGCGTTGCCTATCTCGGCGGCGCCACCATCGCCGAGCAGGCCTCGCTGCTGAGCAAGACCATCAAGTCGCAGATCACCAATGTCCGGTCCTTCCTCGAGAACCACGGCATCGACACCAGCTTTTTCGATCTCGGCAATACAGCGTCTGATTCCTCCGCCAGTGCGCCGGACTCGACGCCGTCGCCGGGAGCGGCCTCGCGCGGTCCATTGCCCGGTGCCGGCGCACTCGCCTCCAGCGGCGGCGCGATCGTGAGCCAGACCTTCAAGCTGCTGCTTGGCACCATCCACGGCGTGGGGAACATCTTCATCGTGCTGTTCCTGGGCCTGGCCTTTGCCGCTCAACCCGCCGTCTATCACGACGGCCTGCTGTTCCTGGCGCCGGCCCGGCATCGCACCCGCGTCACCCTCGTCGTCGACCGCATCAGCGAGACGCTGGAGCGCTGGCTGATCGCGCAGATCACCGTCATGCTTGCGGTCGGCCTGGTGACCTGGATCGGGCTTGCCGTCATCGGCATCCCCGGCTCGTTCATTCTGGGGATTCAGGCCGGGCTACTCGCCTTCATTCCCACCGTCGGCGCCATCATCGCCGGCGTCGTCGTGGTGCTGGCAAGCCTTGCCTCGGGCTGGATTCCGGCGCTGTCGGCCTTTCTCCTCTTCATGGGCGTGCACGCGATGGAGAGCTACGTGCTGACGCCGCTGCTGCAGCGGCAGGCGCTGGACATCCCGCCGGCGACGCTGTTCGCATTCCAGATCCTGCTCGGGGTCGTGTTCGGAATCTGGGGTCTGGCGCTGGCGCTGCCGCTGGTCGCCATCGCCAAAGTCATGATCGATCATTTCAAGACGTATGACGCGCCGCCGCTGGCAGAGGCGGCCTGAGGCGGTTCAGCTCGTCAGGACGGTCTCGGTGTGCTCGACCTCCGGGGGCGAGGCAAAATACTGGCCGACGAGGCCGCGCCATTCGGTGAAATTCTCGGAGCCGCGGAAATCGACGGTGTGGTTCTCCAGCGTCGCCCATTTCACCATCAACCGGTAGCGCTGCGGCTTCTCGATCGACTTGTGCAGCTCAAAACCGTGAAAGCCCTTGGCGCGGCCGAAGGCGGCCTTGGCCTTGGCGACGGCGGCTTCGAAATCCTTCTCGCTGCCCGGCTTGACGTCGATTTGCGCGATCTCGGTGATCATCGGTTTCCACCCTTTTCTGTTCGATGGGTGTGTCTACCGTAGCCCGCGACAAAGAAAAAGGCGCCGGAACGGCGCCCTGCCCGGTCCAAAAATGCAGATCACTCAGGCGAACAGCAGCGCGGTCCCTGCCACGATCAGCGCGCAACCGGCGAACAGCGCGAAAGGCCAGTAGCTGCGGCCTTGGGTGTAGCGCCCCTGCGCGCGGCGCTCGGTGATCAACGCGCTCTCGTATTCGTCCGCGGTCGAGAACAGGCAGGCGAAGCCGCCACGCGCCGAGGCGGCGTGGGCTTCGAGCGACATCAGGGCAGCCTGCGGGTTCTGTCGACGGATCGATTCCATGACCGCAATGGTAGGGATCGAATGGTAAACAGAGGATTACCGCAGGCGCCATTCGGCTCAGGCCGTGGCCGGACGCGCCTGTGGCGCACCGATCCGCGCGGCGCTCTGGCGGCGCCAGTTCTCCAGCGACAGCGGCAGCTCCTCCGCCGCCTCGACGCGGTTTCGGCCGCCGCGCTTGGCCTGGTAGAGCGCGGTGTCGGCCGAGGCTAGCAACACCTCGAGCTCGGTGCCGGCCGGACCGCCGGCGACGCCGATGCTGACGGTGGTGTCGACCGGCCCTTCGTCGACCACGACGCCGGACGTCTCGAACGCCTCGCGCACGCGCTCGGCGACCAGCACGCCCTCCTCCAGCGCACACGGCAGCAGCGCCGCGAACTCCTCGCCGCCGATCCGGCCCGAGAGGTCGGTCATGCGCAGATTGCTGACGACGACGGTCGAGAACAATTTCAGCATCTCGTCGCCGGCAGGATGGCCGAAGCGATCGTTGATCGATTTGAAATGATCGATGTCGAAGATCATCACGGTCACGGGGCGACCGGCCTTGGCCTCGCGCTCGATCACGCGCGCGCAGGCTTCCGAGAAGCCGCGGCGGTTCAGCATGCCGGTCAGGGGATCAGTGGACGCGGCGGTCCGGTGTGCAGTCACCGTACGCTCGGACACCAGCATGAAGATCACGAAGACCGTGCCGACGGCATAGAGCACGAGCTCGACCGCGAACACGGTGAGCCAGATGCTGCCGGAGAAGCCGGCATCGTGCGGGCGCAGGAAGCTGCCGATCAGGATCGGCAACATCAGCACGCAGCCGTGCATCACCGGCACCACGAAGGCCGGCCAGCGCCGTTGCAGGCTCTTGCGCCGCTCGACCCAGAGCTCGCTCGCGGTCAGCGCCGCATAGACCGAGACGATGCCGGCGCCGACCAGCATGCGCAGCATGGACGCAGCGGGATCGAGCAGCGTGGCGGCAGCGGCCCAGGCGAGCGCGCCGACGAGAAGACCCGGCCAGTTCGGCTTGCGGCCATGGAAGACACGCGCCGCATTCCACACCATGCCGCAGGCGACGAAGCCGACCGCGTTCAGCGCGAGGTAAAGCTGCGGCCCGAGCTTGTCGCCGGCCGCAGTCCACAGCGCGACGGAAGCGGCGCCGAGGAGATAGGCGGTACCCCACCATTTCAGCGCAGGACTGTTCTCCTGCTTGCCGAAGAACACCATCATGGCGCCGAGCAGTGCGGCAATCATGGTGGCAACCAAATAGAGCGTGATGCTATCGAGCGACATCATGTCGGCCCCCCTCTTAGACATAGCAGTTACGCGATCGGCACAGCCGATTTGCGCGCCCTTCCAGATGCGACGCTATGTCCCGCGGGTTCCATTCAGGTTTTCATGCCAGGCCAAGTTTTCCGGAAACACGCCATCAATTTGCATACAAACGAACAACAAAAAGGGCGCTGAAATCAGCGCCCTTTTGCATCTCATTGAAGCCGCTTTCGCGACGAATGCGGCCGAAGCGATTAACGCTTCGAGAACTGGAAGGACCGGCGGGCCTTGGCCTTGCCGTACTTCTTGCGCTCGACCACGCGCGAGTCGCGGGTCAGGAAGCCGCCCTTCTTGAGCACTGTGCGCAGCTCGGGCTCGAAATAGGTGAGCGCCTTGGAGATGCCGTGACGGACGGCACCGGCCTGGCCGGACAGACCGCCGCCGGCGACGGTGCAGATTACGTCGTACTGACCGGAACGCGCGGCCACCGAGAACGGCTGCTCGATCATCATGCGCAGCACGGGACGGGCGAAATAGACCTCGACCTCGCGCGCGTTGACCGTGACCTTGCCGGCACCCGGCTTGATCCAGACGCGGGCGACCGCGTCCTTGCGCTTGCCGGTGGCATAGGCGCGGTTGAACTTGTCGACCTTCTTCTCGTGCTTCGGCGCCTCGGGCGCGGCCGCCGTCTTGAGCTGCGAGAGCTGGTCGAGCGACTGGATGGATTCGGCCATGTTATGCGGCCCTCGTGTTCTTGCGGTTCAACTTGGCAATGTCGATCTTCTCGGGCTGCTGCGCCTCGTGCGGATGATCGGCGCCACCATAGACACGGAGGTTGCCCATCTGCACGCGACCGAGCGGACCACGCGGGATCATGCGCTCGACGGCCTTCTCGAGCACGCGCTCGGGGTGCTTGCCCTCGAGGATCTGGCGCGCGGTGCGCTCCTTGACGTGGCCGACGTAACCGGTGTGCTTGTAGTAGGTCTTCTGCTCGCGCTTGCGGCCGGTGAGGACCGCATGCTGCGCGTTGATGATGATGATGTTGTCGCCGCAATCAACGTGCGGGGTGTAGGTCGGGAGGTGCTTGCCGCGCAGGCGCATGGCGACGATGGTGGCGAGACGGCCGACAACCAGACCCTTGGCGTCGATCAGCACCCACTTCTTCGTCACCTCAGCCGGCTTTGCCGAAAAGGTTTTCATGTCAGAGTTTCCGTGGACGGGAGCATCGGCGCGAACACCGCACCGGACTGCGGGGGTTTCTAGAGAAGAGACGCGCAACGGTCAATGCCCATGGGCCTAATTTAATCCTGCATTATCAAAGGGTTGAAAATATGGTGCTATGTTACCTGTAAAAAGCTCAAACAGTTGGAATGGAATAGGTCGAAGTGACATGGGCGATTGGATCGGGCGAGGTGCCGGACAAGAGCTTCACCTCGCCGACCGCGAGGCGCTTGCCGAGCTTGAGCAGCCGCGCCTCCGCCAGTACGTCCTGCCCGGGCTGCCCCTTGCGCAGGAAGTTGATGTTCAGATTGGTGGTGACCGCGAGCCCGATCGGTCCGATCGCGGACAGCAGCACCACGTACATCGCGAAATCGGCGAGTGCCATCAGCGTCGGGCCGGACACGGTTCCGCCCGGCCGCAGCATCCTTTCGCTATAGCGCTGCCGCAGAAGGCAGGTTTGGCCGTCCGCGCTCTCGATCGTGATGTCGTCGCCGCTGAAGGCCTGGGGAAACTCGTCGCGGAGAAACTGCTCGACCTCCGCCACGCTCATTTTCGCTGATGCCATACCGTCCCCGCCCTCGCTTCGCCTGCTCTGTTACATTAAGTTACCTGCGTCATCCAATTGCAATCATCCAACGGAAATCGCGTCAATGTCCGTCCAGGCCGCCCGCGCCCCCACCCCGCAACCGCCGATCCTGCTGCGCGAGACCTTGGGCCCCATCGCGGTGCTGACGCTGAACCGGTCGGCCGCCCGCAACAGCCTGTCGGCCGCGATGATCGCTAGCCTGCATGCCGAGCTCAACGAGATCGGAAACGACAAGGCGGTCCGCGGCGTCGTGATCGCCGCCAACGGCCCGGCCTTCTCCGCCGGCCACGATATGAAGGAACTGACCGCGCGCCGCACCGACCCGGATCGCGGCCGCGCCTTCTTCGCCGAGATGATGACCGCGTGCAGCGCGATGATGCAGGCAATCGTGCACCTGCCGAAACCCGTGGTCGCGTCCGTCCAGGGCATCGCGACGGCAGCCGGCTGCCAGCTCGTTGCGAGTTGCGATCTCGCGATCGCGTCGGAGGATGCGAGCTTCGCGACGCCGGGCGTCGACATCGGCCTGTTCTGCTCGACGCCGATGGTGGCGCTGTCGCGCAACGTGCCGCGCAAGCAGGCGATGGAGATGCTGCTGACCGGCGAGCCGGTCACGGCCGCCCGCGCCCGCGAGATCGGCCTGGTCAACCGCGTCGTGCCCGCCGGCAGCGAACTCGGCGCCGCGATCGAGCTCGTCCAACAGGTCGCGTTGAAATCCGCCTACACTGTCAAGCTCGGCAAGGAAGCGTTCTACCGCCAGGCCGAGATGAGCCTTGCCGAGGCCTATCGCTATGCCGCAGAGGTCATGACCGAAAACATGATGGCGCGCGACGCCGAAGAAGGCATCGGCGCCTTCATCGAGAAGCGCACCCCGACCTGGCGGGACGAGTGACTGTATTTGTTACACCGTCATTCCGGGGCGGCTCGCAGAGCCGAACCCGGAATCTCGAGATTCCGGGTTCGATGCTGCGCATCGCCCCGGAATGACGAACGAAAGAAAAAGATGAACCACGACGCCTATCCCGACAATTACATCCGCAGCATCCTCAATAGCGTGAAGTCGATCGCGATGATCGGCGCCTCGCCGGTCAACGTGCGGCCGAGCTATTTCGCGTTCAAATATCTGGCGCAGCGCGGCTACGACATGATCCCGGTCAATCCCGGCCACGTCGGCAAGGAGCTGCTCGGAAGGCCCTTCGTCGCCTTGCTGTCCGACATCGGCCGCCCCGTCGACATGATCGACATTTTTCGCAATTCCAGCCACATCATGCCCGTCGTCGAAGAGGCGCTCACGCTCGATCCGCTGCCGAAGGTGATCTGGATGCAGCTCGGTGCGCGCGATGATGCAGCGGCTGCAAGAGCTGAATCGGTCGGCATCAAGGTCGTGATGAACCGCTGCCCCAAGATCGAATACGGCCGTCTGTCGTCCGAGATCTCGTGGATGGGCGTCAATTCGCGCACGCTGAGTTCCAGGCGTCCGCCGGCGCCGACGCAAGGCATGCGCCTGTCCCTCAATCGGATGAGTGTCGGTGGTGGCGACACCGCGGCATCGGACCGCGCCGCCAAAAACAAGACCGAGCAAAGCTGACGCAATTGCGAACGATCCATTTCGCAAACGCGACAATGCGTAGCAAGATCGTGTCGATGTGAAGCGGCGCCTTGACGGCGCCCGCAGCGCCCATCAGCATCCCCCGCGATTTCAGACCACGAGAACAGGACGCCCTCAATGAGCGATCGCCTTCCGGGATTTTCAACCCTCGCCGTGCATGCCGGTGCACAGCCCGATCCGACAACCGGTGCGCGCGCGACCCCGATCTATCAAACGACCTCTTTCGTCTTCAATGACGCCGACCACGCCGCCTCGCTGTTCGGCCTGCAGGCGTTCGGCAACATCTACACCCGCATCGGCAATCCCACCAACGCGGTGCTGGAAGAGCGCGTTGCCGCGCTCGAAGGCGGCACCGCCGCGCTTGCCGTCGCCTCGGGCCATGCCGCGCAGGTCGTGGTGCTGCAGCAATTGCTGCAGCCCGGCGACGAGTTCATCGCCGCGCGAAAACTCTATGGCGGCTCGATCAACCAGTTCACGCATGCGTTCAAGAGTTTTGGCTGGAACGTGGTGTGGGCCGATCCCGATGACATCGAGAGCTTCGAGCGCGCGGTCACGCCGCGCACGAAGGCGATCTTCATCGAGTCCATCGCCAATCCCGGCGGCAGCATCACCGACATCGAGGCGATCTCGACGGTCGCGCGCAAAGCCGGCGTGCCGCTGATCGTCGACAACACGCTGGCCTCGCCCTATCTGATCCGCCCGATCGACCACGGCGCCGACATCGTCGTGCACTCGCTGACGAAATTTCTGGGCGGCCACGGCAATTCGCTCGGCGGCATCATCGTCGATGCCGGCACCTTCGATTGGTCGACCGGCGGCAAATATCCGATGCTTTCGGAGCCGCGCCCGGAGTATCACGGCATCCGCCTCCAGGAGACCTTTGGCAATTTTGCCTTCGCGATCGCCTGCCGCGTGCTGGGCCTGCGCGACCTCGGACCGGCGCTGTCGCCGTTCAACGCCTTCATGATCCTCACCGGCATCGAGACGCTGCCGCTGCGCATGCAGAGGCACTGCGACAATGCCAAGGCGGTCGCCGAATTCCTCGCCGGCCATCCGGCGGTGGCGTCGGTGAGCTATGCGGGCTTGCCAAGCGACAAGTACAACCAGCTCGCACGCAAATACGCGCCGAAGGGTGCCGGCGCCGTGTTCACCTTCAGCCTGAAGGGCGGCTATGACGCCGGCGTCAGCCTGGTGTCGAAATTGCAGCTGTTCTCGCACCTTGCCAATGTCGGCGACACCCGCTCGCTGGTGATCCACCCCGCTTCGACCACGCACAGCCAGCTCGACGACGCCGCCAAGGTCAGGTCCGGCGCCGGCCCCGACGTGGTGCGGCTCTCGATCGGCATCGAGGACAAGGAAGACTTGATCGCGGATCTGGAACAGGCGCTGGGGGCGTAGTTCTTGTCATTCCGGGGCGCGCGACAGCGCGAACCCGGAATCTCGAAGTGGCATGATTATCTCTGGAGTCCGGGTTCGGTGCTTCGCACCGCCCCGGAACGACGGCCCCGTTAACAATCATTAACTATATCTGCCGCATACATCGTCTTTGGATCGCCCCCTTTGATTCGGAGCCGACGATGCTGCGCTGGATGGTGCCTGCCCTTGCGGCGATGTTGACGCTCTCGAGCGCCCTCGCCGCCGATCTGCCGGCGACGCCGAAGCGGCGCGCCGCTGCTCCGCCGCAGGAGCCGCCCAGGGTTTATGTCGACACCGATCCGGATGCGCTGATCTCGCCGGCCTACGGCATCGGCAGCTACATCCGTAATCTGCCGGGCACCCCGCTGCTGCCCGGCTCGCACACGCTGCCGGGCTATTACGGCCGCCCCTGGGATTACGATTATCAGGGCTCGTATTACGGCGGCAAGCAGGTCGACTATTTCTGGCGCTTGCCCTACTCGTGCGGCATCTACGGCTATTGCTGATCTGATCAGCCGGGCTGATGGTGATCAGCCGGGCTGACCGACAGGAAGCGCGCGCGGCTGCGCCTCGGCCGTCTGCCGCGAAGCCAGCCGCTCCGCCTGCATCACCGCAAGCGCCAGCACCACGATCGCCACCGCCTGGTGCGCGAGCGCGAGCCCGATCGGCACCTGGTTGAGCAGCGTGAGGATGCCGAGCACCGCCTGCAAGCTGACCGCCGCGAACAGCCACAGCGCGCCGCCAGTTGCGGCACCTGTCCGCGAACGCACCGCATCGATCGCATGCAGGGCCGCCAGCACGAACAGCGCATAGGCCGTCATGCGGTGCTCGAACTGCACCGTCAGCACATTGTCGAACATGTTGCGCCACCACGGCGTCTCGAACCAGAGCCGCTCGCTTGAGGGAATCAACGCGCCGTCGATCTGCGGCCATGTGTTGTAGGCACGCCCGGCGCGCAGGCCGGCGACCAGCGCACCGAAATAGATCTGCAGCAGGGTCGCGAGGAGGAGCAGCGCGGCGGTGAAGCGCAGCCGCGCGGGCGCTGCGATCTGCGGCCGCCCGGGCAGCCGCCGCACGGTCCAGACGATGCCGGCGAAGATCAGAAGCGCGAGCATCAGATGCGTCGCCAGCCGATATTGCGAGACCTCGACCCGTTCCGTCAGGCCCGAGGCCACCATCCACCAGCCGACCACGCCCTGGAGGCCGCCGAGCGCGAACAGCAACCACAGCCGCCGCTTCAACTCACCGGACAGTCCGCCGCGCCACAGGAAGAACAGGAACGGCAGCAGATAGGCGAGGCCGATGAAGCGGCCGAGAAACCTGTGGCTCCATTCCCACCAGAAAATCTCCTTGAACTCGGACAGGCTCATGCCGGCGTTGAGCTCGCGGTATTGCGGGATCTTCTTGTAGGCCTCGAATGCTTCCGTCCACTGCGCTTCGGACAGCGGCGGAACGCTGCCGGTGACCGGCTTCCATTCGACGATCGACAGGCCGGATTCCGTCAGCCGCGTCGCACCGCCGACCAGCACCATCAGCGCGATCAGCGCGGCCACGCAGATCAGCCACCAGCGCACGGCGCGATGCGGGTGGGTTGGAGCGGAAATCGTCGTCATTTCAAGGGCGAAACCAAGCATGTTTCAAAGAGACTTGAACCGGACTGCGTGCCCCTTATAGTCCCCGGCTCCCGCAGCGCAAGTTTCGCGAAAGCCGCACTGTTCCGCCATGACGATCCGCACCCGCAAGTTCCTCGGCGCCATCCTGCTTCTGGTGCTGGCCACGGTCTGGGCCCTGCTCGGCATGGCGCTGGCGCAGATGCCGTGGATCGCCGAATCCGGCTGGCGGCAGGCGATCTACTACGTGGTGGTCGGCATGGGCTGGGTGCTGCCGGCGATGCCGATCGTGAGCTGGATGCAGCGGCCGGATCGCGCCAAGTCTAGTTCGTAGCGCGTCTAGTTCGTAGCGCGGCCCGTCGGCTTCACCGGCGCAAAGGCAACGCCCGATACCAGTACGCGCAGCATGCGTAGCGAGCGCACCCGGCCATCCCAGGAAATGCGCGGCAGCGCGCGCAGATTGGTGCGTCCCTCCGCGTCCACGACGCCCGGGATTGTCGTCACCGCGCTGGCAAAGCCGGCCTCCTCCGCCATCACGACATGGCTGCGCCGGAACGAGGAGCGGTCGCCGAACGGAAAGGCGAGATGCCGGATCTCGCGGTGGAAGGTCGCTTCCGCCACCGCCCTGCCCATCGTCATCTCGCGCAGCGCAGCGGCATCCTTCATGTTGGCGAGAACCGGATAGTTCACGGTCGCACTGCCGATCGTGACGAGCGGATCGGCCGCCAGCTTCGACAGATCCTCCCAATCCATCGACGCCTCGCGCGAGAGCGCGGCAAGATCGATCCGGTACCGCGTGCAGAGATCGGCGATCGCGGCCGACAGATCCGCCGGCGGCAACGAGCGCAGCCAGCCTTCGATGAACGAGTACAGTGCCTGTTTCTCGGCATCATCAGTGACGGTGAAGCGCTGTTCTCTCTCACCCATCATCAGGCTGACGCGGCTCTCGCGCGCGATCACCTGCTCGAGCCCGAGCCACCAGGCTTCGCCGACGCCATCGGGAAACGCAGTCGGCACAAAGATCGTGAACGGCACCGCGTGGCGCGCCAGCACCGGATAGGCGAAGCTGATCAGGTCCTTGTTGGCGCCGTCGAAGGTGAGCGCCGCGAAGCGCCGCCCCTCCGGCAGCGTCACCGCACGGCCGCAGACATCGTCCATGCCGAGGACGTCATATTTCCACCGCTTCAGCGCGCGGATGACGCGGTCGAGAAATTGCGGACTGATCTCGTTCTCACGCAGCGGCTGGAACCCACCGCGCCGCCGCGGCCGCACGCGCTGGAAGCGCAGGATGGCGCCGGCGCCACGGCTGCGCAGTGCGGCCTGGCCGCTGAACCAGGCCAGCTCAAGCCGCAACCGCTCCAGCCAGCTGTCGTCGGATGCCACGATCCCCACCTTTGCGTTCGGCGGCCTGTTCCCTCAGCTATTGTCATTACCCTTTGTTGACATTTCTTTGCAAAGGTCGGCCCCAGGCCGAAATACGCTTATTTTGATTTCTCGACAGGTTTCGTGAATGACCATGGCTGCGGCGATGCAAAGCCGGACGGCAGAATCGCCCGCGCAGTCGCACGCGAGCCGTATCGCGCATGTCGATATCGTCACCGATCTCCGCGAGGCCGAGGCGGTCTGGCGCGCCTTCGAGGAGAGCGGCCACCTCTTCACGCCCTACCAGCGCTTCGACCTGCTCAGCCCGTGGCAGCAACTGGTGGGCAGCCGCGAAGGCTCCAATCCCTTCATCGTCATCGCCCGCGACGCGGATCGCCGGCCGCTGCTGCTGCTGCCGCTCTCGCTGCGCCAAAGTCACGGCGTACGCACGGCCTGCTTCATGGGCGGCAAGCATACCACCTTCAACATGGGCCTGTGGAACGCCGAGTTCGCAGCGCAGACGGTGACCGCCGATCTCGACGTGCTGCTTGCGCCGCTGCGCGAGCATGCCGACGTGCTCTCGCTGACACAGCAGCCGCTGCACTGGCACGACCAGCAAAATCCGCTTGCGCTGCTGCCGCGGCAGAGCGCGATCAACGGCTGCCCGCTGCTGGCGATGGAGCCGGGCGGGCCGCCAGCGTCGCGGATCAGCAGTTCCTTTCGCCGCCGCCTCAAGAGCAAGGAGAAGAAGCTCCAGGCGCTGGCCGGCTATCGCTATCACCTTGCCACGACGGATGCGGACGTCACCCGTCTGCTGGAGTGGTTCTTCCGCGTCAAGCCGGCGCGGATGGCCGAGCAAAAACTGCCGAACGTCTTCGCCGAGCCGGGCGTCGAAGCATTCATCCGCAGCGCGTGCCTTGCGCCGCGCGGCGAAGGCCGCATCATCGACATCCACGCACTCGAATGCGACGACGAGGTGATCGCGATCTTCGCCGGCGTCGCCGACGGCGAGCGCTTTTCGACGATGTTCAACACCTACACAATGTCCGAGCATGCCCGCTACAGCCCGGGCCTGATCCTGATGCGCTACATCATCGACCGCTATGCCGAGCGCGGCTACCGCTCGCTCGACCTCGGCATCGGCTCGGACGAGTACAAGCGCATGTTCTGCAAGGACGACGAAGCCATCTTCGACAGTTTTGTTCCGCTGACCTCGCGCGGAAAACTCGCGGCGATGGCGATGTCTTCGCTCAGCCACGGCAAGCGCCTGGTGAAGCAGAACCAGATGCTGTTTGATTTGGCGCGCCGGCTGCGGCAGGCGTTCGGGTAGGCTTCCGGCAGCCGCAAAGCCGCCCCTCGTCGAAACGCTCTATGGAAGGGAGCGGCTCTGGTCGATTCGCCCGGAGCTATTTTCTTTATCCGCCATTGAACGCGGGTGAGGCGGCCCTAGCCGCATCGGCGGACGCAACGTCAGCCGCACCACGACCTGCGCCGCGGGCAACTAGTGTGCCCGGAATAGTGGGCCAGCTCAGGAATGTGCGGCGGCGCCGAAATGGGATCACGGTCATGTTTGCTATCCTGCCGATTCTCGGGTGCCTCTGCCAAACGGTCACCTCGCCCATAACCGGGCGAACTCACTAATCATCCCTGAGTACCCAATCCGGCATATTGCATTTCTATTGTATCGAGAGCATAGGCACCGCAGGCAGGCATTTTTTGCCATCTGCTGTCCGCAAAACGGCGACGTACCGATCTCGCCGTTTCTTTCGAAGTGGCAGCGCTGGTGCCATCGGCAGGCACTTTTTCGAAACTTCAGCCTTTCTGAATGCAAACCGCATTCGTGTTTGTATGTATGAGCGCCTTGCTTTCGCTCCACTCCGTGCAGGAGGACCCTAATATGGCCCCGACTATCACCTCGAACGGGGGCGGCAACAATGAGGTGGCTGCCTTCTACTCCTTCGATGAAACCAGTGGTTCGATCGCGCAAGATCAGCAAGGCGAGCACGACGGGACGATTATTGGCGCCACTCACGTGCCGGGTGTCAGCGGCAATGCCCTGCAATTCAACGGATCGTCGGACTATGTCAGCGTGCCGGATTCATCCGAATGGAATTTGGGAAGCGACGACTTCACGATCGAGTTCTGGGTCAATTTTAACTCCATCCCCGGCGGCGGTCTCAATGGTGACGTCCCCATAGCGCAAGACGAAGGTGGTGGAACACAAAATAAATGGCTCATAAATTTCAACGGGAGCAGCATTGACTTTCACGTAGTCAACCCATCCATCGGAGGGAGCTTCTCTATTTCGGCACCATTTCAGCCCACAATCGGCCAGTGGTACGCGTTCGCTCTCACCAAGTCTGGATCGTCCTACCAATTTTATGTCGACGGGCGACTTGTCGGCTCGGCCGATGAGACATTAGCCATCCCGGATGTCGCCGCGCCGTTGACAATCGGCCAGGCCGAGGATGCTTTTTACTTCGACGGCAAGATTGACGGTGTGGCAATCCATCACCGCGCGTTGTCGCAAGCCGAGGTCCAGCAGGGCTATCAGGATGGCGCATCAGCTCCGGGCGCAATCTCGATATCCGAAAATACCACCGCGGTGACGACGGTTGTGGCGACCGATCCAGATGCCGGACAGACCTTGAGCTATTCCATCACTGGCGGCGCGGACGCAACCAAGTTCTCGATCAACGCAGCGACAGGCGCGCTTGCCTTCCTCACGGCGCCGAACTTCGAGGCGCCGACCGATGCCGGTGCCAACAACGTCTATGACGTGACTGTCCAAGCCTCGGACGGCAACGGCGGTACCGATACGCAAGCGATCGCGGTTACCGTGCAGAATGCGAATGAGGCGCCGACGATCACCTCGAATGGAGGTAGCAACAATGAGGTGGCTGCCTTCTACTCCTTCGATGAAACCAGTGGTTCGATCGCGCGCGATCAGCAAGGCGAGCACGACGGCACAATCATAGGCACTACTCACGTACCGGGCGTCACCGGGAATGCGCTGCAGTTTGACGGCTCCAATCCTGGTTATGTCAGCGTCCCGAATTCTTCTGATTGGAATTTCGGCAGCAGCGATTTTTCCATTCAGGTCTGGGCCAATTTTAGCTCAATTCCAAGCGGTTCTGCAGGACAACTTGGGGACGTCCTTGTGGCGCATGACGAGGGAGGTGGGTCTACAAACAAATGGGTTCTTGATGCCTACTCTGGACATCTCGGCTTCCACGTCAATAACACTGCTGGCCAGGCCTATTTCGCCGAGGTGCCATTTAACCCGACACCGGGACAATGGTACCTTATCGATCTGACCGAAACTGGGTCGACGTACCAATTCTACGTCAATGGAGACCTGATTGGCACTGCCCCTGCCGTACCCATTCCGGACGCTTCTACACCGTTGACTATCGGCTATACCAATGACGGCCTTGGAATCACATTCGGCGGCAGCCTTGATGGCGTTGGGATTTACCATTCCGCGCTGTCGCAAGCCGAGATCCAACAGGGCTATCAGCACGGTGCGGCGGCGCCGGGTGCAATCTCGATATCCGAAAATACCACCGCGGTGACGACGGTTGCGGCAACCGACCCGGATGCCGGACAGACGTTGAACTATTCAATCATTGGCGGTGCAGACGCCACCAAGTTCACGATCAACGCAACGACCGGTGCGCTCGCCTTCCTCACGGCGCCGAACTTCGAGGCTCCGACCGATGTCGGCGGCAATAACGTCTACGACGTAACCGTCCAAGCCTTCGACGGCAACGGCGGCATCGACGCGCAGGCGATTGCGGTCACCGTGCAGAATGTACCCGGAGCCATTATCACTGGGACTGATAAAGCGGAGACGTTGCCGCCTGGAACGGACGAAGAGGATTTCATCCGCGGGTTCGGCGGCAACGACACCCTTCAAGGGTTAGCTGGAAACGACACCCTCGACGGCGGATCAGGAAAGGACACGATGACCGGCGGTGCAGGTAACGACACCTACCTCGTCGATAACATCGGCGACGTCCTGATAGAGAATACCGGTGGCGGCACTGACACCGTGCTGTCCTCCATCAACTTTACGCTGGGTGCGAACTTCGAGTGGTTGACGCTCAGCCCGGGAGCGCCTGGCAACATCGACGGGACCGGCAATGCTCTGGACAACAACATCACCGGCAACAGCGGAAAGAATATGCTGTCGGGCCTTGCTGGAAGCGACCTTCTCGACGGAAGAGCAGGTAACGACACTTTAGTCGGCGGGCTTGGAGCGGATACGTTGACCGGTGGGGCCGGTGCCGACAATTTTGCCTTTTCCGCCTCCGCGGACAGCGCGCCCGCCCAGTTTGATATCCTACAAGATTTCGTTCATGGCACCGACAAGATTGATATTGCCGCCATCGACGCAAACGCCTCGCAGAACGGCAACCAGGCATTTTCATTCGCCGGTCAAAACAGCAGCGTCGTTGCTAACAGCGTGACCTGGTATCAGAGCGGCGGGAATACTTTCGTGCAGGCCGATGTGAACGGCAATACGGCGGCGGACTTTCTGATCCAATTGACCGGCACCAACCTCAATCTCAGCGCCTCGGACTTTTTGCTGTAGGTAATGGCCGCGTCATTCAGGCGGAAAACCATACGGACAGCGTGCCTTTGCTGGGACCCACAAGTCCAAAGGAGACAGCAAAATGAAGGCTTTTTTTGCTTCGATGTTGGCCGCCGCGTTGATGGTGCCGGCATCGGCGGACGACGCCGGCGCGATTAAAATCCACGCTGGGTGGAAGCTGATCCAAGAACGTGTGGAAAACGGTGTTGCCTACGGCACCCTGTGGGGGATCACCTTCAACGACACAGGCAGCGGTCCTCTGCACCTGGCACCAGCCTCGGGGACCTACCGTCTTACGCAACAGACCGGTAAGGGTGAGGGCGAACTCACCTGGGGCGACGGCGACGACCAATTAAAGGGGTCGTTTACAATCACGGTTACCGATGGCAAGGCAACAGGCGAGAACATCGTCACGGGAACTGGAAAACTTGCCGGCGTAACCGGTGGCCCTTTTGCGTGTGCTTTTGTGGGCAAGCCCGAAGATCAGCAGGCGTGGTGTACGGAGGTGTTTCGGCGGAACTAGGCCGCACGGCATAGGCGGCCTTCGGTCGCCGTTTCTTAAAAACGCCGATGCTTCGCATCGGCTATGGCGCCGGATCAGGGGTCGCACCGCAGACTCAAACGACAACAAGATTCGCGGAGAGATATTCCTCACCCGCCTCGCCGCCCTGCGGCGAGCCACCCTCTCCCACAAGGGGAGCGGGAAAGAACGTCAAGCCGCGACCACGCGCGGTGTTTCCATCGCGTTCGACGGCTGCACGGACCTGCTCAGCATCGTCACCTCGCTGAAGCCGACGGCCCTGAGCTGCTCGCACATCAGCGCGCGCGCATCCGGCGCCATCGACGCATCGGGCACCACGACGGCGCGGGCTTGCGCCGTCAGCAGCTCCGCCGGAAGATCCGAGGCGCTGCCGGCATCGAGCAGCACATGGTCATAGGCGCGCAGCAGCGCGTCGATTGCGAGGGTCACGCGGGGCGATTGCAGCAGACTGCGGTCGAAGCCCGGACGGCCCGCCATGATCAGGTGCAGCCGCGACAGCTTGTCCCTCGTGATGACCTGCGCGAACGAGGCCTCACCCTGCATCAGCTCGGCAAGGCCGGGCGCGGAAGCGTCGACGGACACGGCGGCAATGGTCGGCGAGCACGCGGCGAGATCGACCACGACGACGCGTGCATCACGCGCCAGGTGCCGGGCCAGCGTCAGCGTCGAGAGCGTAATCGCTTCGCCGGCCGCGGTGCCGAGCACCGTGACTTTCTTCGCCGCCGGGCCTGCGGCGCGCAGGCTGCCGGCCAGACGTTCGATCTCGGCGAATTCGGTGACATCGGCATCGGCCGTCATCTCCGGCGCAAGGGGCGCGGGCTCAGTCCTGACCGGATCCGCGATCGGCTCGACCTCAGGCTGGACCAACGGTTCGGCAAACGATCCGGCAAACGATTCTTGGCGAACCGATTCTTGGCGAACCGACGCCTGCGTTTGCGCCGGGGTGAACACGGACGCCGCTCGCGGCGCGGTCTGGCGCAGCAGCTCGCCGGTGACGACGACGCCGGACGAGAGCAGCAGCGTTGCGATCGTCGCGATCAGCACGATTGGCAGCTTCTTCGGATAGGCCGGCGTGTTCGAGACGACGGCGCGCGAGATGATGCGCCCGTCGGTCGGCGCGGTGTCGATGGTCTCGCGGGTGTTGGCCTCGCGATACTTGGCGAGATAGGTTTCCAGCAGATCGCGTTGCGCCTTGGCCTCGCGCTCCATCGCGCGGAGCTGCACGTCCTGGCCGTTGGTGGACGTCGCCTGCTTCTTGAGCTGTTCGAGACTCACCGTCAATTCCTGCACACGTCCGCTGGCGAAACGCGCGTCGTTTTCCAGTGAACGGGCGATCTTGGCAGCCTCGTCCCGGATCTGGGTATCGAGGTCGGCGAGCTGCGCCTTCAATTCCTTGATGCGCGGATGATTACCGAGCAGCGTCGAGGATTGCTCGGCCAGTTGGGCCCGCAACGCCACGCGCTGTTGGGACGGCGTGCGCATCGATTCCGAGTTTAGGACTTCCGAGGCCTCGATCGGCTTGCCGCTCTGGATCATCTCGCGGATCAGCCGCGCCTTGGATTCCGCATCCGCCTTCATCGAGCGCGCATTGTTGAGTTGGGTGTTGACCTCGCCCATCTGCTGGTTCGACAACGTCGTGTTGTTGGTGCCGACGAACAGGCTCGACTTGGAACGGAAGTCCTCCACCCGCGCCTCGGCATCGGAGACCTTCTTGCGCAAGCTCTCGATCTCGCCCGCAAGCCATTGGCTGGCGTTCTTGGCCTGCTCCTGACGCGCGCTCTGCTGGAGCACGAGGTAGCCGTCCGCGATCGAATTGGCGACGCGCACGGCAAGATCCGGATCGGCGGACTGGAATTCGATCACGATCACGCGCGACTTGTCGACGGCGTAGGCCTGGAGGCGCTCGTAATAGGCGTCCAGCACGCGCTCTTCCGGCGTCATCGAGAATGGATCGCGGCCGATGCCGATCAGCGCCGCCAGCGACTTCAGCGGCGAGATCCCTTGCAGCACCGGATCGAATTCGGGCCGTTCCGCGAGCTTGTTCTTCCTGATGATTTCGCGCGCGAGATCGCGCGACAAAACGAGCTGCACCTGGCTGGTGACGGCCTCGGCGTCGAGCGCCTGCCGCTCCTCGGCGCGGTCGCTGCTCGGGCGCAGGAACACGTTCTCGCGGCCGTCGATCAGGATGCGGGCTTCGGACTTGAAACGGGGGGTGACCAGATTGACTGCGGCGACGGAGGCGACGAGCGCGAGCACCGTCGGCACGATGATCCAGCTGCGCTTGCGCGCGAGCGCGCCGCCGAGCGCGTGCAGGTCGATATCGCCGGATTCGACCGGCGCCTGCTTTACAGCAACGGGCTCGGGTCTTGCTTCGACCTTCGGCGCGGCCTCGATCACCTTGGCTTCGCCTCTGGACTTCGAAACAGCCCGCTCGACCACCGCCTTGTCCTTGCCGGCACGCCAGAACGCTAAACGCATCGAACACTCCCGCAGGGCAACGCTGCGACTCTACCTCAACCGGAGCGATTACACTCCATTAAGGTTGCCGCTGGGTTAATCGCGTCGCGCCGCGACCGGCGCGCGCATCCTCGTCACCGTTTGTTAACCACGAGGGCTCTTAATCCATCCGGATATTTCGAGAATTGTTCGAGCATTCGCCTTCGAGCGCTGGTTCTGATCATGCCCCCCTCTCCCGACCGGCCGCTCCGTATCCTCCATGCCGTGCGCGCGCCCGTGGGCGGCATCTTCCGCCACATCATCGACCTCGCCAACGGCCAGGTCGATCGCGGCCATCACGTCGGGATTCTCGCCGACAGCCTCACCGGCGGCGAGCGCGCGGACAAGGCGCTGACCGAGCTCGCGCCGCGGCTGAAACTCGGCGTGCACCGGATCGCGATCCGCCGTGAACCGTCGCCCGATGATTTTCTTGTCTGGCTGCGGATGCGCCGCCTGATCGGCGAACTCAAGCCGGACGTCCTGCACGGCCACGGCGCCAAGGCCGGCGCCTTCGTCCGCATGCGGCGGCGCTCGGACGACGCCATCCGCATCTACACCCCGCATGGCGGCTCGCTGCATTACCCGCTCAACACCTTCAAGGGCGAGTTTTACGCACGGCTCGAGCGTACGCTGATGGACGCGACAGACCTGTTCCTGTTCGAGAGCGCGTTTGCCCGCGATACCTATCAACGCATCGTCGGCACGCCCAAGGGCGTGGTGCATTGCGTCTTCAACGGCGTGACGCCGGAGGAATTCGAGCCGGTGGCCATCGCCGGCGATGCCACCGACCTCGCCTATGTCGGCGAGTTCAGGCACATCAAAGGCGCGGATCTGCTGGTCGATGCGGTGGCGCGCCTGCACGCAGGCGGCAAGAAGGTCACGCTCACGCTCGGCGGCGACGGCGAGGAAACGGCGGCGCTGAAGTCGCAGGTCGAGAGGCTCGGCCTGACCGCCGCCATCCGCTTCATCGGCCACGTCAAGGCGCGCTACGGCTTCTCCAAGGGGCGGCTGCTGGTCGTTCCCTCGCGCGGCGATTCCATGCCTTACGTGGTGATCGAAGCCGGAGCGGCCGGCGTTCCCATGATCGCGGCCCGCGTCGGTGGCATCCCCGAAATCTTCGGGCCAGAAAGCCCAGCCCTGTTCGCGGCGAGCAACGCCGAGGCGATGGCGGAAGCGATTGCGGCCGCGCTCGCCGATCCGCAGGGCACCGCGCAGCGCGCATCCGCACTTCGCGAGCGCATCTCCGCGCATTTCTCCCAGCAGGCGATGGTTGACGGCGTGCTCGCGGGCTACCGCGCCGCATTTACCAACCACTAACCATCCTTAAGGCCCGCTTTAGAGAATCTTCCGATTTGTCCGATAATCGAGGTGCCAGGGGATGCTTGCCCGGGGCGGAAGGACGCGGCCCGCGGGCTTTTGGAATGGACGGACGCCCGTGGAACCGCTCAACGCACGCTCGATGCTCGATGCCGCGACCAGCGCCGCGGCGAAGCCGGCTGACCAGGCCTTCGTGGAACGTCGTCGCCGCCTGACGCCGGCCGCGCTTGATGTCGTCAACCAAAAGGTCGCCCGCGCCTATTCCCCGATCGTCATCACCGGCTTCGTCCGTTTGGCCGACTTCGCGTTGCTGAGCCTCGTCGGCATCGCAGCCTATATCGGCTATGTCATGCCGCTCGCCGGCTTCAACTGGGTTTATCCTGCGGAGATCATCGCCGTCGCGGTCTCCGCCGTCGTCTGCTTCCAGGCGGCGGACATCTATC
Organism: Bradyrhizobium cosmicum; assembly: GCF_032290525.1. Classification (GTDB taxonomy): domain Bacteria; phylum Pseudomonadota; class Alphaproteobacteria; order Rhizobiales; family Xanthobacteraceae; genus Bradyrhizobium; species Bradyrhizobium cosmicum_A. Next base: position 56,726 of record NZ_JASXTA010000029.1, read on the forward strand.
AGGTGCAACTGTTCCGCGGGCAACTGCGGCAGATGACGCGGATGATCTCGTCCTGGTCGTTCGTTTTCCTGCTGTTCATCGGCGTCTCCTTCTTCGCCAAGTTCGGCACCGAAATATCGCGGCTGTGGCTTGCCGCCTTCTACTTCCTCGGGCTCGCCGCACTCGTCTGCGAGCGTCTGGTGCTGCGCTCGCTGGTGCGCGCTTGGGCGCGCCAGGGCCGGCTCGACCGCCGTACCATCATCGTCGGCTCCGACAGCAACGGCGAGCAGCTGGTCGAGGCGCTGAACGCGCAGGAGGATTCCGACATCCACGTGCTCGGCGTGTTCGACGACCGCAACGACAGCCGCGCGCTCGACACCTGCGCAGGCGCACGCAAGCTCGGCAAGGTCGACGACATCGTCGAGTTCGCCCGCCGCACCCGCGTCGATCTCGTGCTGTTCGCGCTGCCGATCTCGGCCGAAACGCGCATTCTGGAGATGCTGAAGAAGCTCTGGGTGCTGCCGGTCGACATCCGCCTCTCCGCACATACCAACAAGCTGCGTTTCCGTCCCCGCTCCTATTCCTATCTCGGCGAGGTGCCGACGCTCGACATGTTCGAGGCGCCGATCACCGACTGGGATCTGGTGATGAAGTGGCTGTTCGACCGTGTCGTCGGCAGCCTCGCGCTGCTCGCGGCCTTGCCGGTGATGGGACTGGTCGCGCTGGCGATCAAGCTCGACAGCCCCGGCCCGGTGCTGTTTCGCCAGAAGCGCTTCGGCTTCAACAACGAGCGCATCGACGTCTACAAGTTTCGCTCGATGTATCACCACCAGGCCGACCCGACCGCCTCGAAGGTCGTGACCAAGAACGATCCGCGCGTCACCCGCGTCGGCCGCTTCATCCGCAAGACCAGCCTCGACGAGCTGCCGCAGCTCTTCAACGTGGTGCTCTCCGGCAATTTGTCCCTGGTCGGCCCACGCCCGCACGCGGTGCAGGGCAAGCTCCAGAGCCGCCTGTTCGACGAAGCCGTCGACGGCTATTTCGCCCGCCACCGCGTCAAGCCCGGCATCACCGGCTGGGCCCAGATCAACGGCTGGCGCGGCGAGATCGACAATGAAGAGAAGATCCAGAAGCGCGTCGAGTTCGACCTCTATTACATCGAGAACTGGTCGGTGCTGTTCGATCTCGTCATTCTCCTGCAGACGCCGATCTCGCTGCTGACCAAGAACGAGAACGCGTATTGAGTTGAGTTTCCGTCATGCCCCGGCTTGACCGGGGCATCCAGTACTCCGCAGCGCCAGCCGTTTTCCGCAATGGGCGCCACGGAATACTGGATCGCCCGGTCAAGCCGGGCGATGACAGCTGTGTTTGTGACGTGCGCGTTGCGTAAACGTATGAGCGTATAATGGCGTATGCGGCAATAGCCGGGGAGATGAATGCAGCGGTTCGCGCTCCGCCCGGCGTGCTGGCCATCCAGCGTGCGCTGGTGTGGCTGGTCGCCGCCTCCGGCGCGGTCGTCTTCATCGAGCCGAGCCCCTACGAGATCGTGACGCTGCTGGCCGCCGTCATATTCTTCGCCACCGGCCTGCGCCTGCGGATCGCGCTGATGCCGCTGGTGCTGATGCTGGTCCTGCTCAATGTCGGCTACACGTTCAGCGCGATCCCGCTGTTCGAAAAGTCCGAGGTGGTGAGCTGGATTGCGACCTCCTGGTACATGGCGGTGACCGTGGTGTTCTTCGCCATGGTCACCTCCGAAGACACCGCAGCCCGGCTCGACATGCTCCGCCGCGGCCTCGTGGCCGGCGCGATGGTCGCCTCGCTGTCGGCGGTCGCGGGCTATTTCCACCTCGTTCCCGGCGGTGACGACCTGCTCACGCTCTACGGCCGCGCGCGCGGCACGTTCAAGGACCCGAACGTGCTCGGCGCCTTCCTGATTCTGCCGGCGCTGCTCGCGCTCCAGAGCGTGGTCACTGACAAATTCGGCAAGGCTTTGCGCAACGTCATCGCCTTCGGCATCATGTCGCTCGCGATCCTGCTCGCCTTTTCCCGCGCCGCCTGGGGCGGCCTGGTGCTGACCTCCGCCTTCATGCTGGCGCTGATGGTGCTGACCAGCCGTACCAACGCACAGCGCTCGCGCATCATCATCATGGCGATCGTCGCAGCAGTGCTGGGCCTCGCGCTGATCGTGGTGCTGCTGTCATTCGATTCCACCGCCGAGATGTTCAAGCAGCGGGCGAGCTTCGACCAGAGCTATGACGAGGGCCGCTTCGGCCGGTTCGGGCGGCACATCCTCGGCGCGGAGATGGCGCTCGACCTGCCGTTCGGCATCGGCCCGCTGCAATTCCACCGCTTCTTCCCCGAGGACACCCACAACTCCTATCTCAACGCCTTCATGTCCGGCGGCTGGCTCTCCGGCGTGTGCTATCCCGCGCTGGTCTTCACCACCGTGATCATGGGTTTCAGGCACATCTTCGTCCGTGTGCCCTGGCAGCGCGCTTATCTTGCAGTGTTCTCCGCGTTCGTCGGCACCGTCGGCGAAAGCTTCGTGATCGACACCGACCACTGGCGCCATTTCTGGATGATGCTAGGCGCGATGTGGGGCATGATCGCAGCCGCGCAGTTCTACAAGAAGACTAGCGACGAAGCTTCTTCAGCTTGAGATCGGACCGCTTTTCCGGCGGCGTGTCCAGAAGGCTCTTCAGCGCTTCAGTGGCGGCGAGCACACCCTTGTAACCCTCTGTCGCGAAGCGCAGCAGCAGGCGCAGCTCCTCTTCGGAATAGGCGCCGAAAACCTTCTCCATCGCCTGCTGCATCGGCACGTAGAGCTGGCCAATCTTCATCGCCTGCTCCGGCACGACGGAAATGAACACCTTGCGGCGATCGTTCTCGTCCCGCTCGCGGCGCACGAGGCCGGCCTTCTCGAGCCGGTCGACCACGCCGGTGATGGCACCCGTCGTCAGCCCCGTGACTTCGGCGAGCCGGCCCGCGGTGACGCGGCCCTCGAGATACAGGATGTCCATGCATTCGAGGTCGGAATTGGCAATTCCGGCAACGTTGGCAACGGTCTGGCCATAGAGCACGCCCTGCGCGGACGACCTCCGCATCGCCTCCTCGAGCTCCCGCAATAGCGCCGTGCGCGCCTTCGTCCTTGACAAGGCCGACCTCATATCTTAGTCGATATATATCTTAGTCACTAAGAGATTTAGCAACCGTAATTTCTCCTAGCACCACGGAAACGTCGGGAGCAAGCCATGTCCATTCGTCCCCGCAAGGCCCTGATCATCGGCGCCGGCATCGCCGGGCCCGTCGCCGCGATCCTGCTCCGCCGTGCCGGCATCGAGTCCGCGATCTACGAGGCCCGGCCCTATTCGAACGGCATCGGCGGCGGTCTCCAGATCGCGCCGAACGGCATGCATGTGATGGACGAGATCGGGCTCGCGAACGAGCTGATCAACCGCGGCTGGTCGCGGAGGCCTTCGATTTCTATTCGCAGGGCGGACAGAGGCTCGGCTCGATCAACCGCGACATGGCGCGGCGCTTCGGCCAACCTGCCGTCAACGTCTGCCGCGCCACGCTGAACGAGATGCTGATCGACAAGGCCTGGTGCGCCTGCGTCTCGCTCTATTTCGAGAAGCGCCTGATCAAGATCGAGGACCGCGGCGACCAGCCGATCATCGCCTACTTCTCCGACGGCACCACGGCCGAAGGCGACTTCCTGATCGGCGCCGACGGCGTGCATTCGGTGGTGCGCCGCCAGGTCGTGCCTGATGGACCGCAGCCGTTCGACACCGGCCTGATCGGCTTCGGCGGCTTCGTGCCGCATGCCGTGCTCGACGGCAGGCCGATCGGCCGCCACGTCGAGACCACCTTCGGCCAGAGCGGCTTCTTCGGCTACGGCTATTGCAGCCCGGATCCGGCCGACGGCGTGATGTGGTGGAGCACGCAGCCTGCACACGGCATGGACGCCGCGATGTTTCGCGCGCTCGACGCGACGACGCTGAAGCAGCATCTGCGCGGCTTCCACGACGGCTGGCACGATCCGATCCCTGCCATCATCGAGGCCGCCGAGAACATCGTGGTCACCGATACGCTCGACGTCGCGACCTTGCCGACCTGGTCACGCAAGCGCTCGCTGCTGATTGGGGACGCCGCGCACGCGACCAGCCCCCATGCCGGCCAGGGCGCCTCGCTGGCGCTGGAAGACGCGATGCGGCTCGCGCGGCTGATGCAGGAGGGACAGGAGCTCGGCGCCATCTTCAGGGCATTCGAGGCCGAGCGGCGCCCGCGCACCGAGAAGATCGTCGCGATGGCGCGTCGCAACGGCAACAGCAAGCGCGAATTCAGCGCCACCGGTGCGTGGATGCGCAATCAGATGATGAAATGGCTGCTGCCGCTCGGCTCCAGGAGCATGGAGTTCATGTACGCCTATGACGCGCGGGCGGTGTAATGGCTGACGCTGTCATGCCCCGCGAAGGCGGGGCATCCAGTACGCCGCGGCTTCTCAGCTCAATCACTGCTGTCTCTGGAATACTGGATCGTCCGGTCAAGCCGGACGATGACACCGTGATTGTGGCGCGCAATCGCGCTTACGCTTCCACTTCGAACGTCAGCCCTGCATGATCCCGCAGCCGCTTGATCAGCTTGTGCTGCATCGCCGCGCCCGGCGTCCAGAAGCCAGCTGCGACGTCAGTCACGTCGCGCAGCATGCACATCGCGCATTCGGAGATCATCTTCGAGGTCGAGCCGTAGCCGGGATCGCGGTCGCCAGTGACGCCGGCGCGGACCTGGCGGCCATCGGGCGCAATCGCGACATACAGCAGATCGAAGCGGCCGTTTTCGCGCTCTTCCTTCGAGGGCCCCTCGCCCGGCTTCGGCGCGTCAGGGCCGGTCTTCCCCGCATTGGCAGCCATCACGCGCTTGGCGTTGGCCTCACCCTGTTCGCCGGGACCGGTCAAGACCATCTCGTCGTAGACGAAGTCCTGGCCGTAGGGAAAGCCCATCAGCATGTTGGAGCGGTGGACGTTGCGCGTGTTGATCAGCGCCATCGTGAACGGCGCGGCCCAGGATTGCAGGTCCTCCTCGACGAGCGGCTTGTTGCCCCGCGGCTGCTTCGGACCGGTGAAGCCCGGCGTCAGCGCAAACGGATCGTTCAGGATCGTGATGAGGCTGATGTCCTTGGCGACCGCATCGAAGGTCGCCTTCGCGCTCGCTGCGGTGCCGCCTGAGAGCGTACCGCGCATGTCACGCACACGCCCCTTCACGCGTAGCGCCGGCGCGCCGAACACGCGCTTCGCCTCTTCCTGCACGAAGAACGCACCGAGCTCGAACGGCACCGAATCGAAGCCGCATGAGAACACGATGCGCGCGCCGCTCTCTTTTGCAGCCGCCTCGTACTTGTCGATCATCTCGCGCATCCAGATCGGCTCGCCGCAGAGATCGAAATAATCCGTGCCGGTGGCGACGCAGGCAGCCAACAGCTCCTCGCCGTAGAGCTGATACGGACCGACGGTGGTGATCACCGACATGGTCTGCTCCGCCATCGCCTTCAGCGAGGCGGCGTCGGCCGCGTCAGCAACGATCAACGGCGTATTGCCGGGCGCGCCGACCGCATCGCGTACCGACTTGAGCTTGCCGAGGCTGCGGCCTGCCATCGCCCATTTGAGCGCGTTGTCGCCCTTATAGTGCTGAGTGAGGTATTCGGCGACGAGCTGGCCGGTAAAACCGGTCGCGCCATACACGACGATGTCGAATTTCGCAGAGCTCATGGTCGGCCTTTACTTCTTTGCGTAACTCACGCCCATGCCGGCGCGGACGTCGCTTTGAATTCCATAGGGCGGGATCGGATAGCGCAGGCCGTTCTTCGCCAGCGCCTTCATGCCTTCAATGGCCTTGGCGAGATGTTCCGGCTTGAGCGCCATCAGCATCTCCTCGTCCGGCACGCCGCCATAGCGCCGTTCGGCATAGCATGGCAAGGACAGGCTGGGCTCGCCCGTCTTGAGCGCCCGCCCCCAGGAATCCGCGCAAGCGGTCTCCCCGACCACACCCCATTCGAACTTCTTGTAGCCGGTATATTGCAGCCCGTTGATCAGGATGATCATCTGTCCCGGCGTTGCATAGACGAGACAGATGTCGGGCGGATCGAGCCGGCCGCTGGCGAGCGGGCTGACCGCGAGCGCCTGATACTGCCCGAACGGAACCACGTCCAGCGCCTCCTGGCGCTTGCGCGCGTCCTCTGCCGTGCCGTGCCAGACTCCGACATAGTTCTCGCCGGCGAGCCATTTTTCGTCCTGCGGTGCAAGGCCGATCACCGCGCGGCATTGCGCACCGACGAGATCGTCGGCGGTGATGCCCACGGTCCAGCCCAGACGCGCGGCCATGCTGACGATCTGATCGGTGGTGTGGACCGCATTCGGCCGCCGGATTTTCGGGATGGCCTCCATCTCGTCGGCACGCGCGAACAGCTTCATGCCGATCACCGTGGTCTTCAGCCGCAACAGGCTGTTGAGATCGGCGACGAGGCCGGCAAGATCGATCCTGTCTGCGCTCTGCTGTTGCATGGCGTCCTCCCGGCCGGCGATCGCGCGCCGTTCCTGTTCTTGTTTTGCGGCTTCCGTTTTAGTCCTTGCCCGGTCCCGGAAGCAACTCGCCGGTCCGCCCCATGACGCGATAGGTCAAAAGGCCGATCCATTCGCGCATGGCGACGTCGGTCTTGCCGAGCCCTTCGGCGCCATTGCGGGTAAAAGCGAACAGCTCATCACGCCCGCCCATCCGCCAATCCACCGGATAGGCTTCGACGTCAAAGCCGGCCTTGCGAAAGACCCCGATCGAGCGCGGCATGTGGTAGGCCGACGTGACCAGCAGCCAACGTTCGCCCGGCTTGGGCGCCACCAGTTGCTTCGTGAAGATCGCGTTCTCCCAGGTGTTGCGGGAATCCCGCTCGAGGATCAGCCGCTGTTTCGGGATGCCGAGGCTCTCCAGGATCGGCGCGGAGTAGTCGGCTTCCCTGGAATCCGTCGAGAACAAGCTTGCCGTGCCGCCGGTGAAGACGATGCGCGCGTTTGGATAGCGGCGCGCGAGCTCGGCCGGCGCCAGCATGCGATCGGCCGCGTGCGAGACCACCGGCATGCGATGCGCCGCCGACAGGTCCGTGTCGACGGAGCCGCCGAGCACGATGATGCCGTCCGGCGCGCCGTGCGACGGGTCCCATGCCGCAAACCGCGACTCCAGCGGGTAAAGCAAGAGATTGCCGAGCGGCGAGAACGCGGTGAGCGCCAGCAGGACCAGCGTGGTCACGGCGAGGTTGCGGCCGAGCGCGGCGAAGCGCGTCACCATCAGCAGCAGCGACAGGATTCCGAGCTCGACCAGGAGATTGATCGGCAGCAGCGCGGTGCCGAGGGTCTTGGAAAGAACGAAATACAGGGGGAGCCTCGCTGGAATGATCGTGCCATGCCCGGGCTTGACCGGCCCGTCCACCTTCGGAAATCTTCTTGGAAGAGGATCGATCGCCCGGTCAAGCCCGGGCATAACAGGTTCTCACGACGAGTTCTGATGACACCGATTGGACGTCCGCAAATGACCCATCACCACCTGCAATCGAGCCCCGAGACCTGCCATTGGGGCTTTTTCGAAGCCGCGCTCGAGCCCGTCCTCACCATCAAAAGCGGCGACGAGGTGACGGTCGACACCATCAGCGGCGGCCCCGACATGCTGCCCGACCGCAACAAGTTTCACATTCCGCCGGAGATGTTGGAGGTTCACGCGCGCAACGAGCGCATGCTGCCCGGCCACATCCTCACCGGCCCGATTGCGGTCGAGGGCGCCGAGCCCGGCGACGTGCTCGCGGTCGAGATCCTCGACGTCCAGCTCCGGCAGGATTGGGGCTGGAACATGATCAAGCCGCTGTCGGGCACCCTGCCCGACGATTTCCACCAGACGCGCATCCTCAATATCCCACTCGACCGGGCGCGGATGGTCGGCCGCATGCCCTGGGGCCTCGACCTGCCGCTCAAACCGTTCTTCGGCGTGATGGGCGTCTCGCCGCCGCCGGCCTGGGGCCGCATCTCCTCGCTGGTCCCGCGCGCGATCGGCGGCAATCTCGACAACAAGGAGCTCGGCGCCGGTGCGACGCTGTATCTGCCGGTGTTCGTCCCGGGTGCGCTGTTCTCCTGCGGCGACGGCCATGGCGTGCAGGGCGACGGCGAGGTCTGCGTCACCGCGATCGAGACCGCGCTCCAGGGCCGCTTTCGCCTGACGCTGCGCAAGGAACTCAGGTTCGACTATCCCCGCGCCGAGACGGCGACCCACTACATGACCATGGCGATGGACCCCGACCTCGACCAGTGCGTGGTGCGCGCGCTGCGCGACATGATCGCGCTGCTCGGCGAGACGCGAAACCTGTCGCGCGAGGACGCCTACACGCTGTGCAGTCTGGCCGCCGATCTCAGGGTGACCCAGACAGTCAACGGCTCCAAGGGCATCCATTGCATGATCGAAAAGGCGATCGTGCACGGCTGAGCCGGCCCCCACTTCCCTGACCTGTTGACGTCGCACCGCCGCCCGGCATTCCGGGTGACGCGCCGCGTCGTGTCCGAATCTTCAAACGATTCCAACGCGCTGAGCCACCACATCAGCCCGGATTTGACTTCCACCCCCGAACCTAAATAGAGTCTTAATCGTTACTTTTATGTAGCTGCGTAAGAGGCTAGCGTTTAGGCATGGCCACCGAAAAAGCCGAGACTGACCGCATTCCCGTAACCTTGGCGCTCTCGACCATCACCTATCTGGAGAAGTTGGTGAGACAGGGCACCCACGGCACCAGCGTTCCCGGCGTCGCACGTACCCTGATCGAGGAAGGCATCCGTCTCGCCATCAAAGACGGGCTTTTGTCGATCCGCGACAATGGCAGGACGTGAGCGCGCGCCGGACGTGAGGCGGACGGATCTCGAGAGGCGGATGGCCGACATCTGCAACCTGGGATCGTCACAATGCCTGTTCTCTCACCAACCTGGACCGACGAACGAATTGAACTTCTGAAGCAGCATTTCGAGGCCGGCCTCTCCTGCCGCGAGATCGCCGCCGATATCGGCGTCAGCCGCAATGCCGTGATCGGCAAGCTGTCCCGGCTGAACCTCACGCGCGGCCGTTCGGTCGACGACCGCAAGATTCAGGACAGGAGCTTTGCGCCGTCACGGGCAACGCGAGCCGTGCCGCGTCTGCAATATGAGATGCTCGCCACGATCTATGGCGAGACCGATGCGCCTGTGGCCGCAGGTCCAATCGACGAGGCCAATCGCTGCTCGCTGCTGGAGCTTGCCGAGAATCGCTGCCGCTGGCCGATCTCGACGCCGGGCGCGGAGGACTTCTGCTTCTGCGGCAATACCGCGCCCGACGGCCAGTCCTATTGCGCCGGCCACAGCCGCCTCGCCTATCGGCCCAACTCCCGCGCCCGCATGATGCGCGCCTAGTTTGTTGTTCGACGCGTCTTCTTAACGCGAACCGGACTCCACTTCGCTTGAAAACGCTTTGCAATCCCCAAAAATGAAAACCTCCGGCGGGGCATCACCGGAGGTTTCTGGAGGCTTAGCGTGAAGCTAAGAGCCGTGACCTAACGGCTGAAGACTATATAGCTGATTAACTCAGGTAAGTAAATAAGTTTGCAGGCAATCGAATCGCATAGCTCGTCTTCGTCGCTTGCAACGGCTGCCGGATTTTTCGAACGCCGCTCCCGTGGAAAAGCCTCTCTCAAAAAAAGCCCCGGCGGGTGTCCCGCCGGGGCTTCGTCATCTCCGAATACCCAAAGCTTACCAGTTGCGCTGGGCGCGCAGCAGCAGGCTGTAGGTGTCCTGGTCCTTCAGCTCATAGGTTGCCGCAGGCTTGGCAACGCTGGTGAGCGCCGGCGTCGTCATCGTGCCCGAGTACTTCTGGTCGAGATGGCTATAGGTGAAGTCAGCCGAGAAGGTCAGGTTCTTGACCGGCGTCCAGCGGGTGATGACACCGACCTGACCGATGTTGAAGTCCGGGTTGCAGGTGCCGGTCAGGGTCGCAAACGCGGCGCTGCCGCAGATCAGGCCCTTCGCCGTGCCGCTGTAACTGACCGCAGCCCACGCGCCGTAAAGCGCGGTGTTCCAGTACGGACTCCAGTTGTGGGTGTAGGCACCACGGAAGCCGTAGGTCTTGGTCAGCTCGAGGCCGCCGCCGGGAGCGAACACCGCATCAGACACGCCGGCGAAGCCGATGCCCTGATAGGCGCTGCTGGAGCTGCCGAACATCGAGTAGCTGGTCGCGGCCAGCTCCTGGAAGTTGTAGCGGCTCGCACCCTCGGTGTAGACGCCCGAGATGTTGATCACGTCGCCTGCGCCGGTCGGGATGTTCTTGATGCCCAAGGCAAGCTGGACGGCCCAGCCCCACTTGTCTTCGGGGTGACCGGTGACTTCGCTCGCGCCGTAATAGCCGACGTGGTTGTCGTGCGCGGCAACCGACGCCTGGAACAGGCCCCAGGCCTGGTCGACGCGGACCATGGCGACCAGGTCGGGCGACCTGCTGCCGGCCAGGTCGTTCGAACCATAGGCACCGCCGAGGACGCCCGTGGCGCTCATGCCGGCGGTGTTCCAGATGTTGGTCTGGAAGACCTGCGTCTGGTCCTGCGCCGAGAACGCAGCCGTGATGCCCTGGCCGAAATCGGCCGTGTAGGTGAACTGGGCAACGCCGTTGGTGCTGCCGCTGCCGCCGACCAGCTGGTCGAAGTTGTTGCCGGGATAGTTGATCCAGGGCGCATCGAACTGCGACACGGCCTTACCCATCGTGAAGCCGGCGAACTGGATGAAGGCGTAGTAGACGCCGAGCGCACCGCCCGAGAGATTGCCGTCGGTGCCGTTGACGTTGCCGCCGCTCGAACCGACCAGGCCGGTGCCGGCCGCGTTGAGGCCGAGCGTGCCGCTGTACTGCGTCGCGCCGGTGCCCGAGCCGGTGCCGACATAGTTGCCGGTCGTCCAGGTGAAGACCGCATCGAAATAGGTGCGGACCACGCCGTATTCGGTCGCGGTGCGCGTATCGATGTTGAGATCTTCACGAGCGCGCATCGAGTAGTAGTTGGTCAGGCGGTTGTTCGCGGCGAACACGCCGTTGTACTGGGCGCTGTAGTTGCCGCCGGCATTGAGCGCGACTTCAGCACGCAGATAGCCGCCGAGCTTGATGCAGGTGTCGCTGCCCGGGATGTAGTAGAAGCCCGCGCCGTAGAGCGTGCAGATCTTCACGTACTCGACCGCCTTGGCCTTGACCGGAAGATCGGCCGCCTGGGCTCCACCGACGGCGATCAGAACCGCCGCAGTGCCGAGCAAAAGGCTCTTCACCACTTTCATTATAAAACCTCCACGTTGCTCATTTTTAGGAGACCGGACCGTGAGGCCCCCCAGATCCCCTGCTCATCAAATCCGCTCGGCCGCTTCGCGATTTCGGACGCACCCGCTTGAAACGCGAGGGACGTGAGCGAACCACCTGCAACGGGACGATCGAGTACCCCCCACCGTCACGATGAATATGCCTGCGCCGTTTCGGTAATCAAAATAGTTTATTTGATAAGCTTTGTGGTTTCACTAAACCTGTGCCCCGGCGGCAACACTGTTGGTGAGGCAATACACTGAGTTTCTCATCTTTGTAGTTTTGGTGACAAAATTACCCTGCTCTGCACTTGCGTCAGAGCAGGCTTGCGTGGACTATGACCTTGCCACGACACCGGACCGGAAGAATCAGATCACGGGAGTGACGCTGTGTCAGCGACGAGGAAAGAAGGGGCGCGCCTCCGCCCCATCGGCAATCTGGATCTCATCAGGCGTTTCACCTGGGAGATATCGTCGATCAACATGTACCTGGAGGAGCTGCGTCAGTTCTGGGCGAGAACGTTGGGCATCAGCGGTCCGCAATGGCTGATCCTGATGGCGATCTCCGACCTCGACAAGGACGACGGCGTACCGGTCAACGTGGTCTCCAAGCTGCTCCACGTCGACCCCTCCTTCGTCACGACCCAGTCCAAGCTGCTGGAGAAAAAAGGACTGCTGCGCCGACGGCCCTCGCCGACCGACGCCCGCGTGGTGCGGCTGTCGCTGGTCGAGAAGACGCAGAAGCACATCGCCAGCCTCAACGAGCAGTACAAGACGATCCGCGAATTCGTCTTCCAGGAGTTCGACGAGAACGAGCTGAACGAATTCACCGGCAAGCTCGCAACGCTGAAGACGCGGCTCGAAAAGGCCTGCGTCAGGATCTCCCTCGACTTCTGAGCGGCCGCGTTCAGATCCGCCGGCCGGCGGCGCCGAGCCGCGATTCGAGCCAGTCGAAGATGTATTCGTTGGCAAGGCTCGGATTGTCAGCGTGAGCCTGCGCCGCGCCGGTCTCCGCCGCGGTGAACACCTTCAGCACGATATCGGAGCTGCCGAGCCGCGACTTCTGCACGATCTGGCGCGCCCGGTCGGCCTTGAGCCAGCCGTCCTCGCCGAGCGTGATCAGCACCGGACAGTCGGCGCTGGAGGCCATCAGCGGCGCATGCGGCACCGGGACGATGCTGAGGTCGCTCATCGCAAAGCGGCTGGCGAAGAAGGATCGCTCGTGCAGGTCCCACAGCCCACCGTCGCAGACGGCCGCAGCGAGCCGCGGCTCCTGCAACACCGCGCGTGCGACGAAGGAGGAGCCCCACCCGTCGGCCACGATGGCGACGCGATCGAAATCGACGTCGCTACGCGTCTCGAGATAATCCATGACGCTGGCAATCGAGCTTTCGAGGTCGCGGCGCTGGAGCAGCGTGTCGGTATAGTCGTCGCGCTGGTCGCCGAGCAGGTCGAGCGCCAGCATCGACAATCCGCGCTCGCGCGCATGCGGCGCGAGCTTGAACAGGAATTCCTCCTTGCGGTGTCCGGGCTCGCCGATGCAGATCACGGCCGGAGCCCGCCCGTTCGCCGACGGCGCAGGCAGGAAATAGCCTTGCAAGGCGTGTCCGTCGTCGGCCCAGGGAATCGTGACGACCTCGCCGGCCGGACCGCGCGCTGTGAGGAAACGGCGCGCGCATTCCTGCATCGCCAGCACCGCGACCCAGCGGCGCTCGTCGGCCTGGTCCAGCGGCATTGCGGCCGCGCCGTAGTAGTTCATCGCCCGCAGCCAGTTGCGCTGCGCGGTCGCCATGTGGCCTTCGGCGAACGCCGCCTCGGCACGCTGCCGGTTGGCTTGTGCGAGCCTCTTCCACTCGCGATGCCAGGACTGTTCGCCGCCCTGCTTGAGCTGGCGCGCGATCATCAGGCATTCAGCGATGGTGGCGCCGCCCTCCTGCGCCGCGGTGAGGAGCCGCGTGAATTCGGCGGAAATATCCTCTCGCTCCGGGCAGAGGATCCAGTCGTCGGAGAGGCATGCGGGTATCATCGGAGCTACGCTTTATGATGGCGTTACCCCTGATTGACTAAACTATTTTGGTTCGCCAACCAAGCGGCCGTGCGCCGAATGAGAGCCGTTCGACATCACCATCGCTTGAACATTGCTTGAACGACGGAGCATGTCGCATGCGTGACATTCCAAATCGTCATACGGCCCCCGCCATTGGCAAGAGGTGGCACTCAAAATGAGCTGCGCAGCTCTTGCCATGATAACCATCATACCTATATCCGCGCGTTCGCTGGCGAGCTCGGCCCAACAGTCTCAGCCGAGCTTCCAGCCGACCTCCTGGGTAAAGCTTTCGTAGAAGGCGCGGTCATAGGCCCGCTCCGGCGTGGCGCGCACGCGCTCGTCAAGCCGCTTTGCGTCCTCGCCTACAAGAATGCGCCAGCGCTCCGCCTTGACGCCCTCGAGGATGATCTTCGCGGCCTGCGCGGCCGTGGTCGGCGCATCCTCGAGGAAGCTGCGGGCGCGCTCGGCGAACACCGCCTGGATATCCTCGTCCGACATCCTGTCGGCGTCCGGCACGCCGGCCGCAACCATGCGCTTGCGAGTCAGCGCGACCTCGTCGGCGTTGAGCCGCTCCGACCCGTCGGCGCTCTGCACCTTGCGCGAATTCGAGACGATCGAGGTGCCGATATGGCCGGGCATCACCACCGAGCATTTGACATGCGGCGCGTGCAGGCGAAGGTCGTTGATCAGCGCTTCGGTAAATCCCTTCACCGCGAACTTGGCCGAGCTGTAGGCAGTGTGCGCCTGCCCCATGCCGATCGAGGCCCAGAACCCGTTGACGCTGGCCGTGTTGACGATGTGGGCCTCGTCCGCCGCGACCAGCATCGGCAGGAAGGTCCGCACGCCGAGATAGACGCCGCCCCAGCAGATGTTGAAGGTGCGCTCCCACTGCTCGCGGGTGTTGGTGAACAGGCTGCCGCCACCGCCGATGCCGGCATTGTTGAACAACAGATGGATTTTGTTGGTCTTCTGCTGCTCCGCAAGCTCGTCGCGAAAGCGCTTGAGATGATCCTCGATCGAGACGTCGGCGACGTGCGTCGTGACGCGCAGGCCCTGCGGCAGCTTCTCGACCTCGCAGAGCCGCCTGGTCTCGGCCATCGCGACTTCCGAGACGTCGCACATCGCGACATTGCAGCCCTCGGCAACGAGCTGCCGTGCGAGCTCGCGTCCCATTCCCGTGCCGCCGCCGGTGATCACGGCGATCTTTCCTGCAAAATCCTTCATGGGCTTTCAGCCCCTCCCCTTGTGGGTATGTTTCTTCGTCGCCGCGCCGCTGACGCGGGCGCGCAAAATGTAGCAGCGCCGCATCCGCAGGTAAAAGCGGATCGGCGCTGCCACTCGACATCGCTTATTTCAGCCGACGGACTATTCGGCCGCCTCGACGTGCGCTCCGCTCAACGCGCCGAGCGCCTCCAGCGCCTTGCGGATCGCCGCCTGCTGTGCGGGCGAGGCCTCCGGCATTGGCGCGCGCGGATACGTCTTCGGCAAGCCCTGACGCGTCTGCGCATAGCACGTGCAGGCCGGCAGATTGTCGGCGATAACAGCGTTCCACAGCGTCAGCAGCTTCTTGTGCAGGTCGAGCGCGCGCGGATGATCGCCGGCCTTTACCGCGTCCCACAGCGCGACGGAGGCATGCGGCGCCGCGGTCAGGATCGCGGCAATCGAGCCGTGGGCCCCGAGCGTGTAGGACGGATACATCAGGGCATCGACGGCGCTGTAGATCAGCTTGTCCGGCGCCATCATCATGAGATCCGCAAACAGCTTGAGATCGCCCGCGCTCTGCTTGACGCCGACCACCAGCGGCACCTCGGTCATGATCCGCGTCAGCAGCGCCGGCGAGAGGTACGACCACGGCACGACGTTGTAGATGATGATGGGCATGCCGGTCTCGTCGGCCATGGCGCGGAAGTGCGCCACCATCGCCTCCTCGTCCGGCTTGAACAGGTAATGCACCGGCGTGACCTGGAGCGCCGCGACATTCATGTCGCGCACCAGTCTGCCGCGGCGGATCGCATCGCGCGTGGAGTCCACGATGATGCCGGCGATGACAGGGATGCGCCCGTCCACCGCCTCGACCGTCGCGGCCATCAGGTCGCGATATTCCTCATGGTCGAGCGTATGGCCCTCGCCGGTCGAGCCGCCGGCGGCAACACCATGTGCGCCGGCGCCGATCATCCAGTCGACCTGTGGCGCTATGAGCTTGTAGTCGATCTCGCCGTCCTTTCGGAACGGGGTCGTCATCGGCGGGATCACGCCGGTCGGTCGTACCTTCATGGTCTGCCCTCGCGTTTCCTTTGGTCCTGTGGCGGCCCCGCTCGCATGGCGAGTATCCGCACGCTTCCGAGCCTATCGGCTATGCAAGCCGTGTGAAGGGCCGGTTCACGCGGCGCAGCCCCCACAATCGCTCATTCCTGCCGTCGGGCCTGTGGGTTCCCCGTATTTGCCCGGCTTCGGTTTAAGGGCAATTTTTTTACAATCCGAATCATCAAATGGGGTTGGACGCTGGGGCGAGTCGGCTAGGCCAGCGTGTTGTTCGTGTCACAGGCTCTGGCACTCCGCTTGCATCCTCTTCGTGGTCAGAAACTACCGATGAGGTGACTGGAATGTTCGTGACCGTCGTAGCCGTGCTCTGCCGGCTTAGCGCAGCTAGCTCAGGCAGTTGCGTCGAGGAAATCGTGACCGACAGCAACATGACGCCCGAGATTTCGATGATGCAGTGCGCGATCGGCGCACAGGCACCGCTTGCGAAATGGATGGGTGAGCATCCGATCTATCACGCCAACTGGCGCCTCGAGCGCTTCAAATGCGTGCCGGGTCACTACGAGATCAAGGGCCACGCCTAAGGCTCCGCAAAACTACTGGTAGCAAGACTACCGATACGAAGACTACCGATACCGAGGAAACGCCCCGGGGGCCGCCTTGTCCCTCCGTGCGGGCACCGCCAGCGCCAGAGCCATCGCGGCGGCGCGCTTTGTGACAATGGTCACACCTTCCCCTAAGCCACCGCACGCAAGATGAGCGCACGCGCCTGTCGTCCCTCAGGCGTCGGCATCAGCGCATAATTGTGCGGCTGGTCACGGAGCAGATGCAGCTCGACCGGCACGCCCACCGCCCTCGCCCGCTCCGAAAGATCGACGCTGTCGGGATACAGAAGGTCGCGCGTGCCCGAGAAGATCGTCATCGGCGCCAGCGAACGGAAGGCGCCGTTGAGCGGGCTGACGAAGGGATGGCCGACGTCGAGCTCGCCGGCATAGAGCCGCCCCGCCTCGATGATCCCCGGAATGTCCTGGATCGGATCGCGCGCGGCGATCTCGACCTGCTCCGGACGGCCGACCGACGCATCGGCCGCAGGCGAAATCAACACCATCCGGTGCGGCTGCCGATGGCCGCGATAGCGCAGCCACTGGCAGGCGGCGAGCGCGAGGCCAGCTCCGGCCGAATTGCCGACCACCGTGACCTTTGCCGGCCCCGCATCCTCCAGCAGCATCCGCAGCAGCTCGGCCGTCTTCGGGACGACGTCCTTCGCGGTGGCGCGCGGCGCCAACGGATAGATCGGCACGACGCAAACGACGCGCGCCTTGCGCGTCATCTGGCCGACGAAGCGCCAATGCGCCGGCACGATCTCGTTGATGTAGCCGCCGCCATGCAGGAACATGACGTGGTTGCAGCCCTCATGGCCCGACGACGGCGCGGTGTAGTACACCGGCCAGCCGCCCATCTTGGTCAGGGTCACCTCGACCCCGCCGCCCAGATTCGGCGGCTCGAACGAGGCCGGCTGCAAGGCGAGCTTTTGCACATGCGCCTGCACGGCCTCGGCGGATGCGAGCTGTTGCTTGAAGGGAAGCTGCCGCAGCAGCAGGTTGAAGCATCGGCTCTGCAAGCTCGGCGCGAGATCGGCGGGTGGCCGCATTCCCAACAGCCGGCTGCCTGGACAAAACTGAAAGGCCGATGCGATCCTTGCAACGCTCATGTCACGTCTCCGCCAGACCAGACCCTGCGTGACGACGAAAGGGCTTGCTCAACCGCCGCCACATGCCGGTATAATGCGAGCATTCGCTCGCTTTTCATACTCGCATTAGGAGCCGACACCGTGGCGCGAAAACCGCCGACAAAACCCCGGAAAAATGCGTTGCAGGCGCGATCTCGCGCCACCGTCGACGCGCTGGTCGAGGCGACCGCTCGCATTCTGGTCCGCGAAGGCTTCGAGAAGGCCAGCACCAACCGCATCGCCGACATCGCCGGCGTCAGCGTCGGCTCGCTCTACCAGTATTTTCCCAGCAAGGAGGCCCTCGTCGCCGCCGTGATCGATCGACATAACGAGGAGATCATGCGCATCGTCCGCACAGCGCTCACCGAGGTCGCCGACCTGCCGGTCGACAAAGCCGTGCGAAAACTCGTGACCGTCGCAATCGAGGCCCACCGCATCAACCCGAAACTGCATCGCGTGCTCGCCGAGCAGATCCCACGCACCGGCCAGCTCAAAGACGTCGAAGCCTTCAACCGCGAAGTCCACACCATGGTGCGCGCCTATCTCGAAAGCCGCCGCAAGGAGATGCGCAAGCTCGACCCGGCCCTAGCCACCTTCATCTGCGTCAGCGCGATCGAAGCCGTCGCGCACAACACGGTGCTGAACCAGGCCGAGATGCTGTCGGAGAAGATGGTGCGGACGCTGGTGGACGAGACGACGCGGATGGTGGTGGGGTATTTGAGGTAGGTGATCATTTTCGTAACCAACTAAAGCGTGATGGCATTAGCTTCGATAGCCTGAGTTTTTGAGGTAGTTGGCGCATTCTTCAGGCGTGAAGGCGTCA
>NZ_JASXTA010000030.1:0-74846 GCF_032290525.1 Bradyrhizobium cosmicum
GGCAACGGCGCCATCCCAATGTCGCGGCCGTGGCTCTTGCCAACAAGAACGCGCGGATCGTGTGGGCTATGCTCACACGCGGCGCGGCTTATGAGCCGGCGCTTTCGGTGAAGGCGGCCTGAAGCGAAGCGGCAATCAAGGAAAGGAGGTCTCACCGGCAATTGCAACAAATGGCAGGAGATGGCGAAACGGTCACCCCGTCGCTTCCCGAACCTGATGTGTGGACCGGCACGGCTTGCGCCGATGTCTCGGGGCCGTTGAGGTGGAAGCGGGCGAAAACCATCGAGGCTCGCGGCGGAGACGTTGTCCAGCCGCATCAAGAAGCCGGATATACGTCAGCAGTTGTGGCCGTCGATCCTGATCAAGCCAGTCGTTGCAATCGGGCGGGGTCCATATACGTTCCACATATGAGTCAGAGCCAATTTTGGACGCCGATCCCCCGGCTTAGGGGGGCAATATTGGGGTCTGACTCATTTCTGATGAAGTTTGCCGGGCGACTGTGGTTCTCAAACGGAGAATCAGCGCCATGCGGACGGGCTTTCAAATCTCATCGCTAGTACCGAGTGGTTTGGTGCTTGATGGCGTAAGTGACTCAGTGGATTCACTTATTCTGGCTGTTAGGTCGGAAGCTGCGGAGGCTCAGTGCCCTTTGTGCGCGACAGCGTCGGGCCGCATCCATAGCCGCTACGTCCGGCACGTTGCCGATTTGCCATCAGCCGGCAGAAAGGTGCGCCTCCGATTGCTCACGCGGCGCTTCACATGTGAGGTGCCGCATTGCCGCCGGCGGATCTTCGCGGAGCGATTCGGAGAAGACGTCGTTCCGCTTCGACGGCGTCGGACGGCACGGCTCGAACACATTGTCCATCACCTGGGGTTGGCGCTCGGCGGCCGGCCGGCAGCAAGCTTTGCCAAGCGGCTCATGCTGCCTGTCAACAACGATACCTTGCTGCGGGTGGTCCGCCAGCGGACGGCGATGCCGACGGATCCATTGCTTGTTGTGGGTATCGATGACTGGGCGTTCCGGAGAAACCGTCGGTACGGGACCATCGTGTGCGATTTGGAGCGTCGGCGGATCGTTGCTTTGCTGCCCGACCGGGAAACGGCGACCGTTCAGGCGTGCTGTCGAAGCACCCGGGCATCAACATTGTGTCGCGAGATCGCGGTGGTGGATATGGCGAGGCAGCAGCTAGGGCGCTCCCGAACGCCATCCAGGTCGCCGACCGCTGGCGTCTGATGGAAAACGCGAGCGCGGCCTTTCTTGATGCGGTTCGCCGCTCCATGAGCAAAGTCCGAACCGCAATCGGGGCGACGACGATCGATCCTAAACTGCTGACCTGCGCGGAAAAGCTTCGTTATCAGGGCTATCTGCGGCGCCAGGAAAGCTATGCCGCAATTGCGGCTCTTGTCAGCGACGGTGTGCCGCTCAAGGAGATCGTCCGCCGCACAGGACATAGTCGCAATCTGGTTCGCCAAATTAGCCGCGGCGGCGGTACGGATATGTTCCGCACCCGTCAAAGCACCCGTTTCTAGACGCGCAGTGGTGAGGCGGCTGTCGCAACGATGCCGAACTCTGGCGCCGTTTGAGAGGGCAAGGCTTTAAGGGATCGCTGCGCGTGGTGGGGGAATGGGCCACGCGACGGCGACGCGCCGAGACTATCAGCCGTCAACAATTGCAGAAGGTCCCCGCCGCCAGGACGATAGCGCAGTTGCTGACAACGAAGCGCGACCACCTAAGCAAGGCCGAGACCGTAACGGTTGCCGGCGGAGCCTCCTTGCCTGCCCGTTCGGTCCTGCCGGCCTCGAATTCTCCCGACCGGCCGCGATGGTGCAGCCGATGGCCAACGGGAGAAACTCAAATGCTCAACGACACCCAAACCGACAAAATCCGCAGCCTTAACGAAAATTTCCGGCGCAACCCCCGGGGCGTGACCTGCCTCGAACCGGATCGTTTGGCCGAGTTGCTCGAAGCGGTGCGCAGGCGCGACAGCTTTACGCGGGATAACGATCCGCACGGCGAGCACGACTTCGGCGCCATTGACGAATCCCGAAGGTGCTACGGTTCGCGCTGGAAGGGACGTAGAAATCTACGCTTGTTTACGCTATAGCCCTCCAACGCCCCAATGAAATCAAGGCGCTGTGTTGCGATTTCGGCAAGCCAGAGTTTTCCGGCATCGTCTATCACGCCAACTATCTGCGTTACATGGAACGCGGGCGCACCAATCATCTGCGGCTGATGGGGGCCGAGCAGCAGGCGCTGTTCGACCAGGTCGAAACCGAGGGCGCGGGCTTTGCTTTCGTCGTGCGCTCGATGCGTCTGGATTTCCTCAAGCCCGCGCGCATGGACGACGTGCTCGATGTCGTGACATGGCCGGTTGCGGTGAAGGGCGCCTCGATCATGCTGGCGCAGGAGGTGCGGCGAGCTGAGGAGGTACTGGTGAAGGCCGAGGTGCGCGTCGCCTTCATCAGCGGCGGCCGCGCGCAACCAATCCCGAAATCAATCCGGACGCTGATGAGGGCCGATCTGATTTCGTGATCGCCCGATAGCTGATCGCCTATCGACTCCGCCGCATGCGGCGATAGATTGCGGCCTCGACCAACCGATGAGGCCATCATGTCGCGCCCGCCGCTTCCGCCCTTCACCCGAGAGACCGCCACGCAGAAAGCGCGCATGGCCGAGGACGCCTGGAATTCACGCGATCCGGTGCGCGTCTCGCTCGCCTATACCGAGGACAGCCGCTGGCGTAATCGCTCCGAGGTTTTTCAGGGTCGCGAGGCGATCGTCGCGTTCCTCACCCGCAAATGGGAGAAGGAGCAGGAGTATCGGCTGATCAAGGACCTCTGGGCCTTCGACGAAAACCGCATCGCCGTGCGCTTCCAATACGAGTGGCACGATGCCACCGGCCAGTGGTATCGGTCCTACGGCAACGAGCAGTGGGAGTTCGACGAGCACGGCCTGATGCGGCGCCGCGAGGCCTCGATCAACGACATTGCGATCGCGGAGGCGGACCGCCGGTTTCATTGGGCGGCGCCGGGGCCGCGGCCGGCCGATGTGGCGGGGCTGGGGACGGACCCGTTCTGATTACCCAATTACTTAATCGCTCTTGCCTTTTAGTTTTGGGAAGTCCTCCCAAAACCACAGACCACCTAGCGCCGCCACAAAGCCGGCCGCCATTAGCATCCACCCCTTCCACCGAAGTGCAAAGAACAAGAGATAGACTAGAGCGCCCAGCCCTACGACAATAAGGATCAGTGCAAACATCAGGCTTATTGCGCGACGAATTGGGCTCATTCTCTATCAGCCTAGCCTGAAGATCCAGAGGGCATTCTTGCCCTTGTCCCTTCAGGGTAGAAGAAAAGGCACTGCGCGACTAGAGCACCCTGCGCTTTGCGAGAAATCTCGTAATCGCCCCACCGAGCTTCGCGTTGTCCATCGGCTCCGCCAGCGACGCTCTCGCTGCAGCCACGACGTCATCCGGCGCCTTGCCGTCGCGCAGCTCGCAGCAAACTTCCGCGAATCCGAGGTCAAACTCCGGATGCGGCTGCACGGTCAGCGTGACGCCATTGGCGTAGAGCAGGCCGGCATGCGGCGTGAACTCCGACGAGAGGATCGTCAGCGCATCGCTCGGCGGCTCGATCACCTGGTCCTGATGCGAGGCGGCGATCGCGATCGCTTCGCCGTCGACGACGCCGTTCTCCGGCAGCACCCGATAGACGTGCCGGCCGATGCCCCAACCCTTCTCCGACTTGCGCACGGTGCCGCCGAGCGCCTGCGCGATCAGCTGATGGCCGAAGCAGACGCCAACCATCGGCGTCTTGTTGGCGTAAGCGGCGCGCACGAACTCTTCCAGCGGCGCGATCCAGTCGAGCCCGTCATAGACGCCGGCGGCAGCGCCGGTGATCAGCACGGCCTCGAGCTTGCCCGGATCGGGCAGCGCGTCGCCATTCGGGATGCTGACCACGTCGAATGTGGCCGCCGGATCCTCGGCGCGGACCATGCGTTCGAACATGTCCGGGAACGAGCCGTGCCGCTCGCGGTACTTTCGCGGGACCTGACCGGTCTCGATGATGGTGATGCGTGCCATGTGCCCCCAGGTCAAAGGTTGCAAAGCTCAGTCGCTTTCTGCCCCATGTTGCTGGTGTGGCGCTGTGCGCTCCAGCAGCGCGCTTTCCTTGCGGATCTCGTTGAGAAACGCCTTTGCCAGGCGCGACAGCGGCTCGGCTTCCGACCACAGCATATAGGCGATGGCGTGCGTGGTCGGCGTGAATGGCCGGACGACGAGGCCGAGGCCGCCGTTCTGGCGCGGCGAGAAGGGATCAACCACCGCAACGCCGACGCCGGCCGCTGCGAGCACGCAGGCCGTGTTGCAATAGCGCACCTCGACGGTCGGCTGGAATGGCGCGCCGGCACGGGCAAAACTGTCGCGCACGGCCTCGCCGAGCCGCGTGCCACGCTCCAGCCCGATGAAGGGCAGGCCGGAGAGATCAGCTGCCGAGATCACCGGTCTGTCGGCAAGCGGATGCTGCGGCGGCAGCACGCACACCATTTCGCCGCTGTGCACCACCTCATGCGCGATGCCGGGATGATGCGTCAGGCCGAGTGCGAAGCCGAGTTCGGCGACGCGGCTGAGCACGCCCTCGATGATGCCCTCGTAGCGTCGCACGTCGAAGAACACCCGCGTCTCCGGGCGGCGGCGCAGGAAGCCGGACAGCGCGGAAGGGATAATGCTGTAGGCGAGCGGCGGCGTTGCCACGATCGCAAGATGCCCGGAGCGGTTCTCACGCAGGTCGCGCACGCGGCTCTCGAGCTTGGCGTGCAGCGCGAAGATCGCTTCGCTCTCCTTGTACAGCGCCATCGCTTCCGAAGTCGGAAACAGCCGGTTGTTGACGCGCTCGAACAGCGCAAAACCCGCCTGCGCCTCCATCGTCTTCAGCGCGTTGCTCACTGCCGGTTGCGACAGCGCAAGTTCGTCCGCCGCCGCCACCGTGGTGCGATGGCGGATGACGGCACGCAGGATCTCGAGCTGGCGCAGGTTCATATCACTGCCAATTATACTCTGGGCCAAAACATCATAGCAGAACGAATTGATTTTGCAGCCCTGCTTCCGCGTAATGGCAGCGGATTTGCACGTCGCATCAAAGGGTTCATTCGCCCATTGAGGCAGCACTGCGCACAGATTGGAGGCAATCTTGGTTCGTGTCCTTCGCGCCGCCGCCGCACAGATGGGGCCGACGCAAAAAGCCGATACGCGCGAGCATACGCTGAAGCGTATGCTCGACATGCTGGAGGAAGCGGCCGGCCGCGGTGCCAGCCTCGTGGTATTTCCCGAGCTTGCCTTCACCACCTTCTTTCCGCGCTGGCTGCTCGAAGGCGATGCGCTCGACCAGTACTTCGAGCGCGGCATGCCGAACCCGGCGGTGGCCAAACTGTTCGACCGTGCGCGCGCGCTGCGCGTCGGCTTTTATGTCGGCTATGCCGAACTGACGCCGGACGGCCGCCGCTACAATTGCGCCATCCTGGTCGATCGTGACGGCGAGATTCTTGGCCGCTATCGCAAGGTGCATCTACCGGGCTCGGTCGAGCCGCGTCCGGGTGCGCGCTACCAGCAGCTCGAGAAGCGCTATTTCGACTATGGCGACCTCGGCTTCCCCGCCTTCCGCGCGGGCTCGGCCTGGGCCCACGCGATCATGGGCATGATGATCTGCAACGATCGCCGCTGGCCGGAATCCTGGCGCGTACTCGGCCTGCAGGGCGTCGAGCTCGTCTGCATCGGCTACAATTCGGCTGCCTACGATCCGAATGGCGGAGCCACGGAAGACGGCGCCTTGCGCACCTTCCACTCGACGCTGGTGACCCAGGCCAATGCCTACATGAACGCGACCTGGGCGATCTCGGTCGCGAAGGCAGGCGAGGAGGACGGCTCCGGGCTGATCGGCGGCTCCTGTATCGTCGATCCCAACGGCCGCATCGTTGCGCAGGCGCAGACGCTCGCGGACGAGGTCATCGTCGCCGACATCGATCTCGATCTCTGCCGCCAGGGCAAGGACAAGATGTTCAATTTCGCCGCCCACCGGCGGCCCGAGCAATACAGGGTGATCACCGAACGCGCCGGCGTCATCGAGCCGGCCGTTCTCGACGCGGACTAGCTGAATGGCACGGCGTTAACAAAGGAGCTGACATGATGCGTCCCTCGTACTTCCTTGGTTTCGCAGCTCTGGCTGCCGTGATGTCGGCCCAGGCGGCCGAGCTTCCGGCGGAGATCAAGCAGGCGGGCACGTTGAAGCTCACGGTCAACTCCACCTATGCGCCGATGGAATATCGCGATCCCGCTACCAACGAGCTGGTCGGGCTCGACATTGATCTGGCGAACGAACTCGCCAAGCGGCTCGGCGGCCTCAAGATCGTCTGGAGCGAGACGCCGTTTGCCGAGCTGATCCCGTCGCTCCAGACCAAACGCGCCGATTTCATCCTTTCCGGTATCTCCGACCGCGCCTCGCGGCGCGAGACTGCCGATTTCGTCGATTACCTCGGGACCGGCCCGCAGTTCTTCGTGATGGCGGACAACGGGGCCAAGGACGCCACCGATCTCTGCGGCAGGAAGGTCGGCACCACCCGCAGCACCAGCTTCCCGGTCGAGATCGAGAAGTGGAGCAAGCAGAATTGCGAGGCGGCCGGCAAGCCCGCCATCCAGTACGTCCCTGGCGAGAACTCGATCGACGTCCGCAACCAGCTCAAGCAGGGTCGCATCGACGCCGCCGTGCAGGGCAGTGAGACGCTGCCTTATGCGCAAACGCAGGAGCCCGGCAAATACCGCGTCGTCGGCGAGCCCTTTGCCAAAGGGTTTC
Organism: Bradyrhizobium cosmicum; assembly: GCF_032290525.1. Taxonomy (GTDB): domain Bacteria; phylum Pseudomonadota; class Alphaproteobacteria; order Rhizobiales; family Xanthobacteraceae; genus Bradyrhizobium; species Bradyrhizobium cosmicum_A. The sequence continues at coordinate 6,844 of NZ_JASXTA010000030.1, forward strand.
AAGGCATCATGTTCCGCAAGGATGACGCCGCCTTCCGCGAGCTGGTGACGGAGAAGCTCACCGCGATGATCGCCGACGGCTCGTACAAGGCCGTTCTCGACAAATGGGGCCTCGGTGCGAACGCGGTCGCCCAGCCCATGCTGAACGCGGCGCCGCAATGAAGCCGGCACCGGCACTCGCGGAAGGCTTTCCCGACCTGTCGGGGATGCGGGTCGCGCGCGAGCCGCACTGGTTTCGCTGGATCAGCGCGGCCTTGATCGTCCTCGTGCTGGCGGCAATTGCGCGCGCGTTTGCGAACGGTCAGATCGAATGGTCCTATGTCAGCCGCTTCCTGACAGTGAAGGTCATCCTCGAAGGTATCGTCAACACCATGGTGATGGCGATGCTGGCGATGGCGCTCGGCATCTTTCTCGGCATCGTGGTGGCGGTCATGCGGCTGTCGCCCAATCCGGTGCTGAAGTCGGTCGCGGCCGGATACACTTGGCTGTTCCGCGGCACGCCGCTGATCCTGCAATTGCTGCTGTGGTTCAACCTCGCGCTGGTGTTTCCGACCATCGGCATTCCCGGCCTGTGGAGCGCGCGGGCCGTCGACGTCATGACGCCGTTCCTCGCAGCATTGCTCGGGCTCGGCATCAACCAGGGCGCCTATACGTCGGAAGTGATGCGGGCGGGCATGCTCTCGGTCGACATCGGACAATATGAGGCGGCGCAGGCGATCGGCATGGGACGGCTGCGCGCGCTGCGGCGGATCGTTCTGCCGCAGGCGATGCGCGTGGTGATCCCGCCGCTCGGCAACGAGTTCATCGGCATGGTGAAGGCGACCTCGCTCGCCAGCGTCATTCAGTATCCGGAACTGCTGCACAACGCCGAAAACATCTACTACGCCAATTCCCGCGTGATCGAGCTGCTGATCGTCGCCGGGCTCTGGTATCTGCTCGTGGTCTCGATCCTGACCCCGCTCCAGATGCTGCTCGAACGCCGTTTTGCGCGCGGCACATTGCAGTTCGCGCGATGACAAATCCCCTCGTCGCGATCCGCTCCGTAGCTAAGAACTTTGGCGAGTTCCAGGCTCTCAAGAGCGTCTCGCTTGACGTCTGGCCCGGCGAGGTGATGTGTCTGATCGGCGCGTCCGGCTCGGGCAAGACCACGCTGCTTCGCTGCATCAACCAGCTGGCCGCGATCGATGCCGGCGGCATCTGGCTCGATGGTGAGCTGCTTGGCGTGCGCGAGCAAAGCGGCAAGCTCCATCGCCTCAGTGAGCGCGAGATCGGGCGGCAGCGGCTAAAGACCGGCATGGTGTTCCAGCGCTTCAATCTGTTCCCGCACAAGACCGCGCTGGAGAACATCACCGAGGGACCGCTGCAGGTGCAGGGTCGCAAGCTGGAAGAGGTGCGTGCGGAGGCGCTCGAACTGCTCCGTCGCGTCGGGCTCGCGGCCAAAGCCGGTTCATATCCTGCGCAGCTTTCCGGCGGCCAGCAGCAGCGCGTGGCGATCGCGCGGGCGCTCGCGATGAAGCCGATGCTGATGCTGTTCGACGAGCCGACCAGCGCGCTCGATCCCGAGCTCGTCGGCGAGGTGCTCGCGGTCATGAAGGAGCTGGCGAAGAGCGGCATGACCATGATGGTGGTGACGCACGAACTCGGCTTCGCCCGCGAGGTAGCCGACCGCGTCGTCTACATGGATCAGGGCCTGATCGTCGAGCAGGGATGCGCTTCGGACGTATTGGGCGCGCCGCGCGAGGAGCGCACCAAGGCATTTCTTTCCGCTGTAATCTGAAATGGGGGCGTGATGATGAAGAGGCTTGTGGTTGCGGCGGCGCTTTTCGGCGCCATGAGTGTTCAAGCTTGGGCGATTGAGCTGCCGGCGGAAATCGTCAAGCGCGGCAGTATCAAGGTTGGCATCGTGCCGAACTATCCGCCGATGGAGTTCCGCGATCCCGCCACCAACGCACTGTCCGGCTTCGACATCGATCTCGGCGAAGCCATCGGCCGCAAGCTCGGCATCAAGCTCGAGTGGCAGGAGACCAGTTTCGCCGAGTTCATGCCGTCGATCTCGACTGGGCGGGTGGACGCCATTCTGTCCGGCTTCACCGACTATGCCAGCCGGCACGAGATCGCGTCGTTCGTCGATTATCTGCGCAGCGGGCCGCAGTTCTTCGTGCAGCAGTCGCGCAAGACCGAGTTCAAGGACGCGGCATCGCTCTGCGGCAAGAAGGTCGGCGCCAGCCGCCGCACCATGTTCCCGGCGCAGATCGCGGCCTGGAGCGAGAAAAATTGCGGCAGCAATCCGATCCAGTTCGTCGGCACCGACGGCTCGGCGGACGCCCGCACCCAGCTCAGGCAGGGCCGCATCGATGCGGCCGCCCAGGGCAACGAGACGCTACCCTACATCATGGACCTCGAGCCCGGCACCTATGCCGCCGTGGGCGAGCCGATCGCGCAGCAATTCACCGGCATCGCGCTGCCGGTCAAAGAAAAGGCGCTGCAGCAGGCGATGCTCGAGGCGGTCGATGCGCTGATTGCAGACGGCACGTATCGTACCCTGCTGGCGAAGTGGAAACTGAGCGACAATGCAATAGAGAAGGCGACCATCAATGCTGGACAGTAAGGCACTCCAGAGCATCCCGCTCATCCCGGCCAACACCGCGGATCCCGCGCCGGACTATCCCTGGCCGAAGCCGTACACTTCGGCGATGTTCCTGTCGTTCGACGTCGACGCGGAGAGCGCCTGGACCAGCAAGGATGCCGTGCACGCGCAGCGGCTCATCACCATGAGCTATGGCGGCTACGAGGCGCGCGTCGGCACGCCGAAGCTCCTGGAACTGCTGGACCAGCTCGATCTCAAGGCGACCTTCTTCGTCACGGGCTGGTCGGTCGATGCGCATCCGGCGATGGCCGAATCGATCCTCAAGGCCGGTCACGAAATCGGTCATCACGGCTATCATCATCTGTTGCCCGATCCCGGCGATCCCTGGATCGAGGACGAGCTGGAGCGCGGCTTCGAGGCGCTGAAGCGCCGGCTCGGCGTCAGGCCGACCGGTTATCGCGCGCCCTACGGCGAGTTCACCGAGGAGCTGCGCGTCGCGCTGGTGCGTCACGGCATCGTCTACACCTCATCGTTCCGCGACGACGTGCGGCCTTATCGCCATCGTCTCGCCGACGGCAAGCCCGGCACGATCGAGCTGCCGGTGACTGCGAGCTATGACGACTGGATGCACGGCCTCTCCGCCCGCTTCAGCCCGCGCTCGATCTTCCCCAAGGAGCACGTGCTCTCGATCTGGAAGGACGAGCTCGACGAAACGCGCGATTGGGGTGCGATGGTGACGACCGTGCTGCATCCGCAATGCAGCGGCCGCCCGATGCGGCTGCGCTTGTTGCGTGAGTTCCTGACTTACGCAAAATCCTGCCCGGACGTCTGGATCACCACCGGCGAGAAGATCGCGGAAAATTTCCTGCGCCACGAGGCCGGTAACCGCTAGGCTGCACCATGACCCATCGCCGCATTCTCGTCATCAACCCCAATTCTTCCGTATCGGTGACGGCGGCGATCGATCAGGCCGTCGCGCCGCTACGGATCGCGGGCGGACCTGATATCGCGGTGGTCGGTCTTGCCGAAGGACCGCCGGGCATCAGCTCGCAGCGCGACGCCGACAGCGTCGTCATGCCGCTGGTCAATCGCGTCACGCGCGACGATGCGGATGCCTTCGTGCTCGCCTGCTTCAGCGATCCCGGCCTGCATGCGGTGCGCGAGGTGGCCGGCCGCCGGCCGGTGCTGGGCATCGCCGAATGCGGCATTTTTCGCGCGCTGATGCTGGGCGAACGTTTCGGGGTGATCGCATTGTCGCCGTCGAGCATCCGCCGCCAGCAGCGGATGGTGCGGGTGATGGGTGTCGACAGCCGCTATGCCGGAAGCTGGTCGGTCGGCGCGAGTGCCGCCGAGACGGCAGGCACCGACATCCGCGGACGCCTGATCGAGGCGGGCCGCGCGCTGGTCACGCAATGCCGCGCCGACGTCGTGGTGATGGGCTGCGCCGGCATGGCGTCACATCGCGCGGCGATCGCGGAAGCGATCGGTGTGCCCGTGGTCGAGCCGACGCAGCAGGCGGTCGCGGCCGCGATCGGCGCCGTCTTGTTGAATACGTAAGATACTTCAGGAGCCCTTTGTAATGCCCGTCTCTCGCCGCTCGCTCCTCAAGGCCGCCGCTGCCATGCCGGCGCTTTCGCTGCCGGGCATCGTCCGCGCCGAAACGCAGAGGACGTTGCGCTTCATTCCCGTGATCGATCTCGCCTTCGTCGATCCGATCTACTCGACCGCGCAGGTGTCGCGAAACCATGGCTTCATGGTCTACGACACGCTCTACGGCATGAGCGCCTCGCTCCAGGTCTCGCCGCAAATGCTGTCGGGCCAGGCCGTCTCCGGCGACCAGATGCAATGGGACCTCAGCTTGCGCGACGGGCTGTTCTGGCACGACGGCGAGCGTGTGCTGGCGCGCGACTGTGTCGCCAGTATCCGCCGCTGGGCGGCGCGCGACGGCTTTGGCGGCGAGCTGCTGGAGGCGACCGCCGAACTGTCGGCAGCCGATGATCGGACCATCCGCTTCCGCCTCAAGCGTCCGTTCCCGCTGCTGCCGCAGGCGCTCGGCAAGGCCGCGATCAATCCCTGCTTCATGATGCCCGAGCGGCTGGCGAACCAGGATCCGTTCAAGCCGCTGACCGAGGTCGTCGGCAGCGGCCCGTTCCGCTATCTCGCCGACGAGCGCGTGCAGGGTGCCCGCAACGCCTATGCTAGGTTCGAACGTTATCAACCGCGCACCGACGGCAAGCCGGATTGGACCGCGGGGCCGAAGATCGTGCATTACGACCGCGTGGTCTGGACCACCACGCCCGATGCCGGCACCGGCGTCGCCGCGCTCCAGACCGGCGAGCAGGACTGGCAGGAGACCACGCCGCATGATCTGTTGCCGATCATCAAGGCCGCCGGCGACATCGAGACGCGCATCCTCGATCCCCGTGGTTACGCCTGCATGCTGCGCCTCAATCATCTGCAGCCGCCGTTCGACAATCCCGCCGTCCGCCGCGCCTTGCTGGGTGCGATCGATCAATCCGCGTTCATGACCGCGGTCGCTGGTACCGATCCGGCCTTCCAGGTCTCCCCGATCGGCTATTTTGCGCCGGGGACACCGATGGCGAGCGACGTCGGCCTCGACGTGTTCCGCAGCCCGCGCGATTACGCCAAGGTGAAAGCCGATCTCAAGGCTGCCGGCTACAATGGCGAGAAGATCGTGCTGCTCATCCCCACCAACTCGCTGGCGCAGAAGCCGCTCGGCGAGATCGCAGTCGACTCACTGCGAAAGGCCGGCATGAATGTCGAATATGCCGGGCTCGATTTCGCCGTGGTGCTGCAGCGCCAGCTCAAGAAAGACCCGATCGGGCAGGGCGGCTGGAGCGCCGCAGTCGGCAACTGGCAGGGCATCGACTGGCTCAACCCGGCCGGCAACACCAACATCCGCGGCGAGGGCAAGGTCGCAGGCTGGTATACGAGCGAGAAGATGGGGGCGTTGCGCAGCCAGTGGCTGGCGGCCTTCGAACTCGCCGAGCAGCAGCGCATCTGCCGCCAGATCCAGGCGGTGGCGTTCGAGGAAATTCCCTATATTCCGATCGGCCTGTACAAGCAGCCGACCGCCTATCGCAAGGCCATCACCGGCATTCTCGACGGCACCGCCGTGTTCTGGAACGTACGTCCCGCATGAGCACCACAGCAATCTTCGGCAGCTACGTGCTGTCACGGAAAGACGGCGCGCAGAATGTCTTGCGCGACCATTGGGTCCTGGTTGAAGGCAAGAAGATCGCAGCGATCACGCGCGACAGACCGAGCGCGGATCAGGTCTACGACCGCCCCGGCCGCTTCGTGCTGCCGGGCCTGCTCAACCTGCACAATCATTGCTTCTCCGAAGCGGTGGCGCGCAGTCATACCGAGGACGGGAACGGCCGCAAGAACAACCAGAGCATCGTCTATACGGTGCTGCTGCCGCTCACCAAGCGCGGCGCGGAGCTGTTGTCAGCGGAGGAACGCCTCGCAGTCGCGCGCCTCGGCATCCTTCAGCTCCTCAAGGGCGGCGCCACCACGGTGATGGAGCCGTTCCGCAATTCGATCCCCGAAATGTTCGATGCCGCCGAGGAGATGGGAATCCGCTTCTACGGTGCGCCCTATCTGTTCTCGACGTCCGACGCCAAGGCCGGTCCCGACGGCGTTGTGCAATATTCCGGCGATGACGGCACTGCCGACATGGCGACGTGGGATGCACTCTATCAACGCTGGAACAACCGCGGCGACGGGCGCATCGGCCTCGCCATGAGCCCGCATGCCACAGACACCTGCGGCCCCGATCTGCTCAAGGCCTGTGCCGCGCGGGCGCGAGAACTCGGCGTGCCCATCACCACGCACATGGCGCAGAGCCGGGCCGAGGTCGAGACCATCGGCAAGCGCTATGGCGGCCGCACGCCGGCGGAGTATCTGGACTGGCTTGGCCTGCTGGCGCCGGACCTGATGGCAGCGCATTGCATGTTCAGCAGCGACGGTGATCTCAAATTGATGGCCGCCCGCGGCATGACCGTTCTCAATTGCCCGCGCGTGTTCGCACGCGCCGGCGTCACCGCAGCGTTCAGCCGTTTTTCCGAGCACGGCGTCCGCACCGTGGTCGGCACCGACGGCTACAACATGGACCTGCTCGGCGAGCTCAACGCCGCCTCGCTGATCTCCAAGATCACGTCGCAGCGCGCCGATGTCGCCAATTCGCCGGAGCTGATCGAGGCGAACACGGCAATCGCCGCCGATGTCATCAAGCGGCCCGATCTCGGCCGGATCGAGCCGGGCGCCACTGCGGACCTTACCGTGGTCGATCTCACCCATCCGCATCTCCAGCCGCTGTTCGATCCGCGCCGCGCGCTGATCGCGATCGCCAACCGCGCCAATATCGATCAGGTCATGGTCGACGGTCGCATGCTGGTCGATGCCGGCCGCTATCTCGGCGCCGACGAAGCGGCGATCACGGCCGCCGGCACCGCCGCGATCGGCAAGATCTGGGACCTTCCGGAGGCGCAGGCCGCGTTCAACGGCTAAGAGCAGGCTCGTCGAACTCGGCGAGCGCCTTGCGCATGGTCTCGACCAGATCCAGCGCCACCGGCGAGGGGCTGCGTTGCGCCGGGAAGACCGCGGAGAATTCGAAATCGATGCGCGGCAGGAAGCGGCGTACGACGATGCCGCGGGTGGAAAATTCCTGCGCCGTGAAGGGATCGCAGATTGCGACGCCAAGTCCCGACGACACCATGCCGCACATGATCTCCGACAGCGTGGTCTCGATCCGCAGCACGCGGCGCACATCGTGGCGGTGGAAGACCTGGTCGACGAGGTGCCGGCTCGACGATCCCGCCGACAGCGAGATGAAGGTCTCGCCCTCGAAATCGCGCGGCTCCAGGACTTCCTTTTCCGCAAGGCGGTGACCTGTCGGAAGCACCGCGACGCGGGCCGGCGCCGGCAGTCTCTGGCTCGGCAGGCCGGAATGCGCGATCGGCACCTCGGCAAAGCCGACGTCGCACTGGTTGTTCAGCACCCAATCGACCACGATCGGCGAGATCACGCCGAAGAAGGCGAGGTTGAGGTTCGGCCGCTCCTTCAGGAAGTGACCGGTAAGCCGCGGCAGATAGCCGTTCGACAGCGCCGGCAGTGCTGCGATCCGGAGCGAGCCGGTGCGGCGGCCGCGGATTTCCTCGGCTGCGGCGGTGATGCGTTCGAGGCCGACGAAGGAGCGTTCCACTTCAGTATAGAGCGCCATCGCTGCGGCGGTCGGCACCAGCCCGGTGCCGCGTCGCTCGAACAGCTCCATCTTCAAGAGCGCCTGGAGGTCGCGCAGCAACCGGCTGACCGCCGGCTGCGTCACGGTCATCAGGGCTGCCGCCTCAGTCACGCTGCCCGTGAGCATCGTCGCGCGGAAGGCCTCCACCTGCCGCGAATTGATCCGCGCCATCCAAATTTCCATTCATAACATTTAGGCATGCAGAGGGTGCCATTATTCATTGGACGATGGAAGTCAGTGTTTGCGATCTTTTTCATCAGGACTGGAGACAGCCCGCTTTTTCGGCAGATTGGAGGGGTTCGAACCTCCAGATCGCGCCAAAGCCCGCCGAGCAGGGGCCGGAGCCCTGATCGGAGAGGATTTGCGCGGAAGGAAATGCGGCAACGCGCTTCAGCCCGCGAGACTCGTCGGCACGTCACCTCATTCCGGTATTGGAGATCGGTCCATATGAAGACTCTTCGCCTCCTGACAGCGGCCAGCATCGCGGCGCTCATTGCCGCCCCGTCGGCCGCCTCGGCCCAGCAGAAAACGCTCTATGTCGCCGGCTATGGTGGCTCGTTCGAGAAGACCATCCGCGACGAGGTGATTCCGGCCTTCGAGAAGGAGAACGGCGTCAAGGTCGAATACGTCGCCGGCAACTCCACCGACACCCTGGCCAAGCTTCAGGCGCAGAAGGGCAACCAGCAGATCGACGTCGCCATCGTCGACGACGGTCCGATGTACCAGGCGATCCAGCTCGGCTTCTGCGGCAAGCTCGACGGCCTGCCGGCCGATCTCTACGACACCGCCCGTTTCAAGGATGATCGCGCGGTCGCGATCGGCATCGTCGCCACCGGCCTGATGTACAACACCAAGGTGTTCGCCGAGAAGGGCTGGGCGCCGCCGACTTCGTGGAACGATCTGAAGGATACGAAATACGCCAAGCAGCTCGTGATCCCGCCAATCAACAACACCTATGGCCTCGAAGCGCTGGTGATGCTGTCGAAGATGAACGGCGGTGGCGAGACCAACGTCGATTCGGGCTTCAAGATCTTCAAGGAGCAGATCAATCCCAACGTGCTGGCCTATGAGCCGTCGCCGGGCAAGATGACCGAGCTGTTCCAGTCCGGCCAAGCCGTGATTGCGGTGTGGGGCACCGGCCGCGTGCAGAGCTTTGCCAACACCGGCTTCCCCGTCGATTTCGTCTACCCGAAGGAAGGCGCGGCGACGCTGCTCACGACCGCCTGTCCGATCACCAAGCCGAATGCGTCGCCGCTTGCGTCCAGCTTCGTCAAGATGCTGCTCGACCCCAAGACCCAGCTCGTGATGCTCAAGGATTACGGCTACGGCCCGGTGCTGAAGTCACTGGTGATCCCACCGGACCTCGGCAAGATGGCACCGATCGGCGAGCGCGCGGCAAAACTCTACAATCCGGACTGGACCGTCATCAACGAGAAGCGCGAGGAGTGGACCAAGCGCTGGAATCGCGAAGTCGAACGCTGATCGTTCGCGGCGGAGACAGCGTCATGGCCTATCTCGAGCTCGATGGGGTCGCCAAGCAGTTCGGCGCGCAGACTGTGGTCGACGACTTCAGTCTGTCGGTCGCGAAGGGGGAGTTCATCTCCTTCCTCGGCCCGTCCGGCTGCGGCAAGACCACGACCCTGCAGATGATCGCGGGTTTCCTCGACCCCACCCGCGGCGCGATCCGGCTGGAGGGCAAGGACCTGACCGCGATCCATCCGGCCAAGCGCGGGCTGGGGATCGTGTTCCAGAGCTACGCGCTGTTTCCGCACATGACCGCGGCCGAGAATGTCGCCTTCGGTCTCGAGATGCGCAACGTGCCGCGCACTGAAAGAGCCGAGCGCGTCCGTGCCGCGCTCGCGATGGTGGGACTCGCCGGTTACGAGGACCGTCATCCGCGCCGCATGTCCGGCGGCCAGCAGCAGCGCGTGGCGCTGGCGCGTGCGCTGGTGATCAAGCCGAGCGTGCTGCTGCTCGACGAGCCGCTGTCGAACCTCGATGCCAAGCTGCGCGAGGAGATGCAGATCGAGCTGCGCCAGATCCAGCGCACCATCGGCACCACCACGATTCTCGTCACCCATGACCAGAACGAGGCGATGTCGCTGTCCGACCGTATCGTGGTGATGAGCCAGGGCAAGATCGAGCAGATCGGCACGCCGCAGGAGACCTATGAAAAGCCGGCCTCGGCCTTCGTCTCGCAATTCCTCGGCAAGACCAACGATTTTGCGGGGACGATCGATCGGGCTGCGACGCCGGCGCGGGTGACGGCGGGCTCCTGGAGTGCGCCGGCGCCAGTTGGCCTCAGCGGTCCCGTGATGGTCAGCATTCGTCCTGAGCGCATCGGCTTTGGCGACGCGGGCCTCAGCGCAAAGATCGTCACGCGCATCTTCCAGGGCAATCACTGGCTGTTCCAGTGCGACAGCGAATGCGGCCCGGCGATCGTGATTCGCCAGAATGATGGCGAGAGACAGCCGGCCGAGGGTGAGGCTGTTCGGTTGGCTTGGCGGCCGGAGGACATGAGCGTGAGAGGCGTCGCATGAGCGCGGCCGCCGAAGAGCGCAACGTGCGTGCGCCATGGGCGCTGACCGCGCCCGCCCTGATGCTGTTCGTCGGCGTGCTGTTGATTCCGCTGGCGATGACCGTGATGCTGTCGTTCCACGACTGGGGCCAGTACAAGGGCATCGAGCCGGTCTTCATCCTGAAGAACTGGCGCGAGATCGCGACCGATCCTTACTACGCCGAGATGTTCTGGCGGACGTTTCGGATCGCAATCCTGACCACGCTGCTCACCGCCGTGCTCGGGGCGCCCGAGGCCTACATCCTCAACCGCATGGACGGCCGCTGGAAGAGCTTTTTCCTGCTTGTGATTCTAGGACCGCTGCTGATTTCCGTGGTGGCGCGGACGCTGGGCTGGGCGCTGCTGTTCGGCGGCAACAACGGCCTCGTCAATAAGCTGTTGATGTCCGCCGGTGCGATGCGCTCTCCCATTCCGTTCATGTTCACGGAAACAGGGATGGTGATCGCGCTCGCGCATGTGATGATGCCGTTCATGGTGTTGTCGGTGTGGGCGGCGCTGCAGCGGCTCGATCCGCAGATCGAGAATGCCGCGATGTCGCTCGGCGCGGGCCCGATCACCACCATCCGCCGCATCATCATGCCGCAGATCATGCCGGGCGTGCTGTCGGGCGCGATCATCGTGTTTTCGCTCTCGGCCAGTGCCTTTGCGACACCCGCGATCATCGGCGGCCGCCGGCTCAAGGTCGCGGCGACGCTCGCCTATGACGAGTTTCTCAACACGCTGGACTGGCCGCTGGGCGCGGCGGTCGCAACGCTGCTGCTGGTTGCGCTGGTGCTGATCGTCGTCGGCAGCAATGCGCTGATCGAGCGCCGCTATGCCGAGGTGTTCCGATGAGACGGAACGGCCCGCTCGCGCTGATCTTCCACACCATCTTCGTCATCGTCATGGTGGCGCCGATCCTGGTGGTCTGCCTCGTCGCCTTCACGCCCGAGGGCTTTTTGTCGCTGCCGACCAACGGTTTTTCGCTGCGCTGGTTCAGGGCGATCGCGAATTATCCCGAATTCGTCCACGCCTTCTGGGTCAGCCTCGGGCTCGGTGCACTCTCTTCCCTCGTGGCCCTGCTGTTCGCGGTGCCCGCGGCGCTCGCGATCGCGCGCTATCGCTTCCGCGGCCGTGATGCATTGGCGGCGTTGTTCCTGTCGCCGTTGATGATCCCGCATGTCGTGCTCGGCATCGCCTTCCTGCGCTTCTTCACCTCGGCGGGGATGGGCGGAAGCTTCGCCGCGCTGATCATCGCGCATGTCATCATCGTGTTTCCGTTCGCGCTGCGGCTGACACTCGCGGCCGCGACCGGCATGGATCTTTCGGTCGAGATGGCGGCGGTCTCGCTCGGTGCCGGGGGCTGGACGCTGTTCCGCCGCGTGACCTTGCCGCTGATCCTTCCGGGTGTCATCAGCGGCTGGGCGCTCGCCTTCATCCAGTCGTTCGACGATCTCACCATGACCGTCTTCCTTGCGGCACCGGGCACCGAGACGTTGCCGGTGCGCATGTTCCTCTACATCCAGGACAACATCGATCCGCTGGTGACGTCGGTCTCGGCCTGCGTGATCGCGATCACCATGACCGCCCTCATTCTGCTCGACCGCTTCTACGGGCTCGACCGCGTGCTCGCCGGCAAGAGCGATCCGGGACGATAGGAGAATCTATGCGAACGGACTACGACGTCGCCGTCGTTGGCGGCGGATTGCTCGGCTCCTCGATTGCGTGGGGCCTCGGTCGGCTCGGCAAGAGCGTGGCCGTACTCGATGAAGGCGACATCACCAAGCGCGCCTCGCGTGCCAATTTCGCGCTGGTCTGGGTCCAGAGCAAGGGCCTCGGCATGCCCGCCTATACGGTCTGGACCGTGCAGGCGTCACAAGCGTGGGGCCGGCTCGCTTCGGAGCTGAAGCAACAGACCGGCCTCGATGTCTCTCTTCAGCAGAATGGCGGCTTCCATCTGACGCTCGGCGAGGACGAATTCGGCCAGCGCACCGACCTGGTCAAGCGCATGCACAACCAGGCCGGCGCGGCCGACTACAAGATGGAGATGCTGTCCGCATCCGAGGTGAAGAAGTCGCTGCCGCTGATTGGACCTGAAGTTTCCGGCGGCAGCTATTGTCCGCTCGACGGCCACGTCAATTCGCTGCGCACTTTTCGCGCCTTCCACACCGGCTTCAGGGCGTTTGGTATCGACTATTTTCCGGAGCGTCCGGTCTCGGCGATCGGCAAGAGCGGCGGCGAATTCCACCTGACCACGCCGAAGGGCGAACTCCGCGCCGCCAAGATCGTGCTCGCGGCCGGCAATGCCAACCAGACGCTCGCGCCGATGGTCGGCCTCACCGCGCCGATGGGCCCGACCCGCGGCCAGATCGTGGTGACCGAGCGCACCATGCCGTTCCTGCCGCATCCCCTCACCACGATCCGCCAGACCGACGAGGGCACGGTGATGATCGGCGACAGCAAAGAGGACGAGCTCGACGATCGCACGCTGAAGCATTCGATCAGCGCGGTAATGACCGATCGCGCGCAGCGGATGTTCCCGCATCTGTCGCGGCTCAACGTGGTCAGGAGCTGGGCCGGTATCCGCGTCATGCCGCAGGACGGCTTTCCGATCTACGACCAGTCGGAGACGCATCCCGGCGCCTTCGTCGCCTGCTGCCATTCCGGCGTGACGCTCGCCTCCAACCACGCCTTCGAGATCGCGCGCATGGTCGCGCAAGGTGCGCTCGAGCCGGAGCTAGTTGGCGCGTTCTCCGCCAGCCGTTTTGGCGCCGTCGGCACTGCGAACAACAGCGGCTACTAGAGATATTGAAGGAGCCAAGAGGCATCCCATGTTTAGACGTTCCGAGCAGGACAAGCGCCCGCAATTGCAGATCTTCGTCGACGGCGTTGCCGTCGCGGCGCGCCAGGGCGACACTGTTTCCGCAGCGCTGCTGGCCTCGAGCTGCGACGCACGCCGTTCGACCGCGGTGAGCGGCGCGCCGCGTCTGCCCTACTGCATGATGGGCGTGTGCTTCGACTGCCTCGTCACCATCGATGGCGTCGGCAACCGCCAGGGCTGCCTCGTGCCCGTCGCCGAGGGCATGCAGATCGAAATCCAGAAGGGCAAGCGGGAGATCGGGAAATGACTGTGGCTCCCAAGCGCGAGAATTACGATGTCGTGGTGATCGGCGCCGGACCCGCCGGCCTCGCTGCCGCTGCGACCTCCGCCGAAGCCGGCCTCTCGACGCTGCTGCTCGACGAGAATATCGGCCCGGGCGGCCAGGTGTTTCGCGCCATTGCCTCGACGCCAGTGACCGATCGCAATCAGCTCGGGGCCGACTATTGGGTCGGTGCCGATCTGGTTCAGTCGCTGCGTACGAGCAATGCCGAGGTCATCCATCGTGCCACCGTCTGGAGCCTCGACCGCAATCTCGAGATTGCCGTCTCCATCGGCGGCGCCTCCGCCTTCGTCAAGGCGGGGCGCGTGATCCTCGCGACTGGCGCGCTCGAGCGGCCGTTCCCGATTCCCGGCTGGACGCTGCCGGGCGTCATGACCGCGGGCGCCGCGCAAACCATGCTGAAATCATCGGCCCTGGTGCCTGACGGACGCACCGTGATTGCGGGTCAGGGGCCGCTACTCTGGCTGCTCGCCGCGCAGATCCTGCGTCTTGGCGGCCGCATCGATCGCATCCTCGACACCACTGAGCGCGGCAATTATTTCGCGGCGCTCCCGCACGCCTTCGCATTCCTGACCTCGCCCTATTTCGCCAAGGGCCTGTCGATGATGCGCGAGGTGAAGGCGAAGGTGCCGGTTGTCGCCGGCGTCACGGAGCTCGCTGCGGCCGGTGATGGCCAACTGGCGAGCGTCAGCTATGTCGCCGGTGGCAAGCGCGAGACCGTTCCGGCCGATCTGTTGTTGCTGCATCAGGGCGTGGTGCCTAACGTCAATCTCGCGATGGCAGCCGGTGTCGAGCATCGTTGGGACGATCTGCAGTTGTGCTGGTCGCCGGTGCTGGACGCGAGCGGCAATTCGTCGGTTACCGGCATTGCGATCGCCGGAGACGGCGCCGGTATCGGCGGCGCGAATGCGGCGGTCGTCCGCGGCCGCATCGCGGCGCGCGCGGCGGTGGAGGCAGTGGCGCCCGCGGCCGCGGCGAAGCTTCCCGCCATGGCCACACTCCGCACCGGTCTCGCCAAGGCCGAGCGCGGCCGAGTCTTCCTCGATACGCTGTTCCGCCCCGCGCCGCAGTTCCGGATTCCCTCGGGCGACATCATCGTCTGCCGCTGCGAAGAGGTGACGGCAAAGGACGTTCTCGACGCCGTTGCGATCGGTGCGACCGGGCCGAACCAGCTCAAGGCCTATCGCCGCACCGGCATGGGCCCATGCCAGGGCCGGCTCTGCGGACTCACCGTCACCGAGCTGATGGCGCAGGCGCGCGGGAAGACTCCGGAGGAGATCGGCTATTACCGGCTGCGCGCACCGGTGAAGCCGATCACCCTGGCCGAGCTCGCCGCCGTCCCGAAGAGCGAAGACGATATCAAGGCCGTGGTGCGCGGATGACAACAAACGTGGATGCGATCGTCGTCGGCGGCGGCATCCACGGATGCTCGACCGCACTGCATCTGTGCCTCGCCGGCATGAAGCCGGTGCTGATCGAGAAGGATTATGCCGGCCGCCACGCCTCTGGCGTCAACGCCGGCGGCGTACGCCAGCTCGCGCGGCACATCCCTGAAATTCCTCTCTCGATTCGCTCGATGGGGATATGGGAGAAGATTTCAGATCTCCTTGACGACGATTGCAGCTTCGAGAGCTACGGCCAGGTGCTGGTCGCGGAGAACGAGGAGGAGCTTGCGGTCTGCCGCGCACGCGTGGCCGAGCTCAACGCGCTTGGCTTTACCCATGAAGAGCTGATCGACGCGATCGAACTGCGGCGCCTCGTGCCGGCGGTGGCCGAGACCTGTCCCGGCGGCGTCATCTCGCGCCGCGATGGTGCGGCCAATCCGGCGCAGACGACGACCGCGTTCCGCCGCAAGGCCGAGCAGCTCGGCGCGACCGTGCGCGAGGGCGTGGCGGCCGGCAACATCCGCTACAGCGACGGCCTCTGGCACGTCGACGTTGGCACTGAAAGCTTTGCCGCGCCGGTGCTGGTCAATGCCGCCGGCGCCTGGGCCGGCAAGATCGCGGCCGCGCTCGGCGAGCCGGTTCCGGTCGAGACCGTGGCGCCGATGCTGATGATCACCTCGCGCGTGCCGCACTTCATCGACCCCGTCGTGATCCTGCGTGGGCGCAAACTCTCCTTCAAGCAGTTCGCCAACGGCACCGTGCTGATCGGCGGCGGCCATCTGGCAACGCCGTACCAGGATCGCAACGAGACGGTGCTGGACTGGAAGAGCCTCGCGACCAGCGCCCGCACCGTGTTCGAGCTGTTCCCGGTGATGCGCAGCGCCACCATCGTTCGCGCCTGGGCCGGCATCGAAGCCAAGATGAAGGACGATATCCCTGTGTTCGGCCCGAGCAGCCGCCACAAGGGGCTCTATCACCAGTTCGGCTTCTCGCTGCACGGCTTCCAGCTCGGCCCCGGCGCCGGCGCGGTGATGGCCGAGCTGATCGCCAATGGCGGCACCCAGACCCGCATCAGTGATCTCGGCATCGACCGCTTTCATCCCTCCACGCTCTAACCACGAGGACATCATGAGCATCACCCGCAGCATCCGCACGCCCATCATGCATCGCGCCGTCGAAGCCAATGGCTTCGTCTTCGTCGGCGGCACCATCGCCGACGACACGTCCGTCTCGATGGGTGACCAGACCCGCAACATTCTCGGCAAGATCGCCGGCTATCTCAAGGAAGCCGGCACCGACAAGAGCCGCGTGGTCAGCGCCTCGATCTTCGTCACGGATCTCTCCAGGAAGAAGGAGATGGACGCGGCCTGGACCGAGTTCTTCGGCGACAATCTGCCGACCCGCGCCACCGTCGGCGTCGCCGATCTCGGCGGCGGCGCGCTGATCGAGGTGGTGGTCACCGCGCTCAAGGGCTGACCGATCAGTCCGATCCGGCGAACATTCCGACCAGGGTCTCGCGCAGCCAGCGCTGCGCGGGGACCGTGTCGTTGCGCTGGTGCCAAAACAGGCTGACGATGCGCGGCGGCGCTTGGAGCGGAAGGGGCATGGCGTGCAGGAACGGCGCATGGCGGGACTGCGAGCGGAGATCGCGCGGCAGCACAGCGATGAGATCGGACTGCCGCACGATCTCGTAGGCGGCGCTGTAATGATTGACCGTTGCGACCAGATTGCGCGACAGCCCGCGCGAGGCGAGGAAGAGATCATAGGAGGGCAGAGTCTTGCCGGCCAGGCTCACATCGACATGCCGGGCGTTGAGGAAGGCGCGCGTGCTCAGCCGCTTCTGGACGGCGAACGGATGGTCGCGCCGCATGAAGCAGGCATAGTCGACGGTCCACAGCGAACGTGAGCGAATCGCGGCCGGCTGCTGCGCCTCGTTGACATAGACGCTCAGCACGCAGTCGACCCGGTTATCCTCGAGCTGATCGGCGATCTCCAGGACCGTGTTGGGAACAGTATGAACGCGTGCCTTCGGCGCGATCCCGCCAAAATGGTTCAGCACGTTCGGCATCACCAGCGAGGCCACGTAATCCGACATCGACAGGGTGAACTCGGTTTGCGCGCGGCCGGGGTCGAACACCTGCTCGTCGAGCGCGCCGCGCACGCTCTCAAGCGCCTCCCCGACCGGCCGCCACAGCACCACAGCACGTTGGGTGGGGCGGATTCCGGGGCCTGATCTCACGAACAGGGGATCGCCCAGCGCGTCCCGTAGCCGCGCGAGCGCGTTGCTGACCGCGGGCTGCGTCATCGTCAGCGCATTCGCTGCACGAGTGACGCTGCCCTCGGTCATCAGCGCCTCGTAGACTTTCAGAAGGTTGAGGTCGAGCGCGCGGAACGACACGGCGGACATTCACCACAGTGATATGCTAGATCATGATTATAAATTATGACGATAATGTCACTTTGTCTATGGTTCCCTGATGCGGCGTGCCGGGCCGCGAGAATCGAGGGGACCTTCATGTCGATGATATCGGCGCGCATCGAGCGCCTTCCGTTTGCACGTTTCCACACGCATCTGCTGCTGATGGGTGGGCTCGGCTACATGTTCGACGCGATGGACGCGGCGGTCTTGGCCTTCATCCTGCCGGTGTTGCGCACCGCATGGAATCTCTCAAGCGTCCAGATCGGCGTGCTCGGCAGCAGCACCTATATCGGCTTCCTGTTCGGCGCCCTGCTCGCCGGCACGCTGGGCGACCTGATCGGTCGCCGCGCGGTGATGATGTCGGCGCTGGCGCTCTACTGTGCCGCGTCGATCGTGAGTGCGGCGGTGGACTCCTGGTCCTCGTTCTTCGCCGCCCGCGTCGTCGCCGGGATGGGCACCGGCGCGGAGAGCGCGATCATCGCGCCTTACCTGGCTGAATTCGTGGCCCGGCGCTTCCGCGGCAGCTTTACAGGCGCGCTGGCCGGCTTCTTCTCGTTCGGCTTCGTCGCTGCCGCCTTGCTCGGCTACTTTATCGTCCCCGCCTACGAAAACGGCTGGCGCATCGTGCTGGTGATCACCGCGGTGCCCGTCGTCATGCTGTTGTGGTGGCGCAGGGCCTTGCCGGAATCGCCGCGCTGGCTGGAAAGCCGGGGACGGGAGAAGGAAGCCGAAGCGATCCTCGACCGGATCGAGGCGGGCTTTGCGCGCGAGGGCCATGCGCTTGCACAGCCGCTCGTGGAAACCTCGCCACCCGTCGGGACTGCCGGAACGCTGCTCGCCAACTTCGCGGCGCTCCTGGCGGGCCGGCAGGCGCGCATCACCATCATGACCTGGATCATGTGGCTTGCGATCACCTTCAGCTATTATTCCTTCTTCGTCTGGATTCCGGGCCTTCTGGTCCAGAACGGCATGAGCATCACCAAGAGCTTCGCCTATTCGATCGCGATCTATTGCGCGCAGATTCCCGGCTATTTCAGCGCCGCCTGGTTCAACGAGCGCATCGGCCGGCAGGCGACGATTGCGTCCTACATGGTGCTCGGCGGCGTCAGCGCGCTCGGGCTCGCCTTCGCGCAGAGCGACCAGCACATCATGCTGGCGGGAATCTTGCTGTCGTTCTTCATGAACGGCACCTATGCGGGCGTCTATGCCTATACCGCCGAGGTGTTTCCGACCCGGGTCAGAACCACCGGCGCCGGGCTCGCCTCCGCGATCGGCCGTATCGGTGCGATCGTCTCGCCGATCCTGGTCGGCTACCTCTATCCCAATTTCGGCTTCGCCGGCGTGTTCGGCCTCACCACCAGTGTCCTGCTGATCGGAGCGCTCACCGTCGTGCTGATGGGCGTGCCGACGCGCGGCCGTTCGCTGGAAGAGATTGCGGCGGGTGAAGTCGCATGACGCGCGCGCAACTCGGCGCCGATCCCCTTCTCTGCGCCGTCGCTGTCGCGCAGGGCAGGCCCGATCAGCCGGACGCGCTGTTCGCGGCGCTGGACGAAGCCTTGAGGTCGGCGATCGGGCACAAGCTGTTCACGATCCTGACCTATGACGACGACAGCCGCGAGGCGGCGCGCCTCTATTCCAATCTCCCCGGTCCATATCCTCCCGGCGCGCGCAAGCGGCTGTCGCCGGGCCCGTGGACCGCGGCTGTGCTCGACTGCGGCGAGGCCTATATCGGCCGCACGCCGGACGATCTGCGCGCGGTATTTTCCGACCACGAGTTGATCGCCTCGCTCGGCTGCGCCAGCGTGCTCAACATGCCGGTGCGCTGGCGCGGCCGCACGCTCGGGTCGCTGAACCTGCTCCACGAAGCGGGGTGGTACGTTGAGGACGACGTCGCTGCGTGCCTGCCCTTCGCCCAGCTCGCCTTGCCCGGGCTCCTCACGCCGTCCTGACCAGACTGGAAATCGCCATGCCCAGCATTCTCCTCAAGAACGCCGCTCTGCTCGATCCGCTCCAGCCGGACCTGCTGGAGGGATATAATGTCCTAGTCGAGGATAATCTGATCAAGGAGGTGTCGGACCGGCCGTTGCCGGCATCCGCGGACCGGACCATTGATCTGAGGGGCAGGACGCTGATGCCCGGCCTGATCGACCTGCACGTGCATGCGATCGCCGTCGAGCTCAATCTGGCGCAGCAGGTGCATATGCCGAACGTGCTGGTGACGCTGCGCTCGACGCTGCTGCTCCGCGGCATGCTGCGGCGAGGCTTTACCACTGTCCGCGACGCCGGCGGTGCCGGCCATGCGCTGAAGCAGGCCATCGACACCGGCCTGACTGACGGTCCGCGGCTGTTCGTCTCCGGCCGCGCGCTCAGCCAGACCGGCGGGCACGGCGACATGCGCGCGCGTTCGGATTATCTCGCCAGCGACGCGCCCTGTCCCTGCTGCGTGCGCGTCGGCGCGCTGGCGCGCGTCGCCGACGGTGTCGACGGCGTTCGCAAGGCCGCGCGCGAGGAGCTCCAGATGGGCGCCGACCAGATCAAGATCATGGCCTCAGGCGGCGTCGCTTCGCCGACCGATCCGGTCGGTGCCTTCGGCTACTCCGAGGACGAGATCCGCGCCATCGTCGAGGAGGCGCGGGGCCGCCAGACCTATGTGCTCGCCCATGCCTATACCGCGGCGGCCATCGCCCGCGCGGTCCGCTGCGGCGTGCGTACCATCGAGCACGGCAACCTCGTCGACGAGCCGACCGCACGCCTGATGGCCGAGAAGGGCGCCTACGTGGTGCCGACTCTCGTCACCTACGAGGCTCTGGCCAACGAAGGCGCGCAATACGGTCTGCCGCCGGAAAGCGTTGCCAAGATCGCGGACGTGCGCGACGCCGGTCTGCGCTCGCTCGATATCTATCACAAGGCAGGCGTAAAGATGGGGTTTGGCAGCGATCTGCTTGGACCGTCCCAGCGCTTGCAGAGCGACGAGTTCCGCATCCGCGCCGAAATTCTCGGCGCGCGCGAGGTCATCGCCAGCGCGACCATGATCGGCGCCGAGGTGCTCGGCATGGAGGGCAAGCTCGGCCGGATCGTGCCTGAAGCTTTTGCGGATTTGCTGGTGGTCGACGGCAACCCGTTGCGTGATGTGGCGTGCCTTCTCGGCCAGGGCGAACGCATTCCGCTGGTGATGAAGGCGGGCAAGGTTCAGTTCGACAGGCTGGCTGCGTAGCTGCGGCGCCCGAGCGCACCAGGCCACAGCCCGTCCAAACATGACGAAGATGTTGCGCGGGGCGGCGCGCCCGTCCCGGCGCATCGCGTCTCACGGCGATCATCAAAAGCCCGACGCCCTGCCCCCAGCGCGTCGGGCGGAAAAAAACCAGTATTATTCGGTGATCCCAACGCCGTCAGTTGTGACGCGTGTCCCTCCAACTTTCTACTCCGGGAAACTACCGCAACGGAACCGGACTGGCTCTCGCCTCAGGTGTGCCGCGGTCTTACGCGCCTCCACCCGGTTCCAGCGCTTCGCCGATCTCCAGCGGATGCGCCATGGTCTCGTGCAACGCATCGCGGTCGAGCTCTCCTTCGGAGATGCTGATGACGACGCAGGCGACGCCGTTGCCAATCAGATTGGTCAGCGCGCGGCACTCGCTCATGAACTTGTCGATCCCGACCAGGATCGCGATCGACTGGATCGGAATGTCTGGCACGATCGAGAGCGTCGCGGCAAGCGTGATGAAACCGGCGCCGGTGACGCCCGAGGCCCCCTTCGAGGTGATCATCGCGATGCCGAGAATTCCAAGCTCCTGCCAGATGGTCAGATGGGTGTTGGTCGCTTGCGCCAAAAACAGCGTCGCCAGCGTCATGTAGATGTTGGTGCCGTCGAGATTGAAGCTGTAGCCGGTCGGGATGACGAGGCCGACCACCGAGCGTGAGGCGCCGAGATGCTCCATCTTCTGGATCATCTGCGGCAGCACGGTCTCGGAGGACGAAGTGCCCAGCACGATCAGCAATTCGTCCTTGATGTAGGCGATGAAGCGCAGGATCGAGAAGCCGGCGAGCCGCGCGATCGAGCCCAGCACGATCAGGACGAACAACATGCTGGTCAGATAAAACGTGCCGATCAGGGCGGCGAGGTTGAGCAGCGGTCCGAGGCCGTAGGCGCCGACCGTGAACGCCATCGCGCCGAACGCGCCGATCGGTGCGACGCGGACGATGATGCGGATGATGCCGAAGAACATCTTCGCGGCCTTGTCGATTGCCTCCGCAATGGGCTCACCGGCCTTGCCGAGGAAGGCGATGGCGAAGCCCGACAGGATCGAGATCAGCAGAACCTGAAGCAGGTCGCCGCGCGCGATCGCGCCCACATAGCTGTCAGGGATGATCGCCATCAGATGGGCAACGATGCCTTCTTCCTTGGCCTTGGTGACGTAGGTCGCGACCGACTTCGGATCGATGGTGGCGGGATCGATGTTGAAGCCATGCCCGGGCTGCAGCACCTCGCCGACCAGGAGGCCGACCGCGAGGGCGACGGTGGAGACCGTCTCGAAATAGACCAGCGACTTCAGCCCGACCCGACCGACGCGCTTGAGGTCACCCATCGAGGAGATGCCGTGCACCACGGTGCAGAAGATCACTGGCGCGATCATCATCTTGATCAGCGCGATGAAACCGTCGCCGAGCGGCTTCAGCGCCTTGCCGAGATCGGGATAGACATAGCCGATGAGCACCCCGAGCGCGATCGCGATCAGCACCTGGACGTAGAGGATCTTGTACCAGGGCTGCTGCCGTCGATGGATGGCTGGCTGGATCGCGACTTGTGTCATAGAATAGGCCCCGGAACGTATTGATCTCGTTTGATTTGCATCATGTGATGGCCGCCGCAGAAGCGACAATCACATTTTTGTCTGTTCGCACGAAGATCGGTCGCTGCACCGCAATTGGGGGGAACATGCCGACTGCGACGGACTCCGAAGAGCGAGTGCAGAGCTATTTCCCGCGTTGGACTCTGAAGTCCTCCGGCGTGATCATGCCCGAGGAGCGGCTGCCATGGGGGCAGACTATTGTCTCCGGTCTCCAGCATTGCGTGGCGATGTCGGGCTCGACGATCATCGCGCCGTTGCTGATGGGGTTCGACCCCAATGTTGCGGTCCTGTTCTCCGGCATCGGCACGCTGATCTTCTTCGCCATCGTCGCGGGGCGCGTGCCGAGCTATCTCGGCTCGAGCTTCGCATTCATCGCCGTCGTCATCGCGGCCACCGGCTATGCCGGACACGGACCGAACCCGAACCTGTCGATTGCGCTCGGCGGCATCGTCGGCGCCGGCGTGCTCTATGGCGTGATCGCGCTGATCGTGATGTGGTCGGGCACTGGCTGGGTCGAGCGCCTGATGCCGCCGGCCGTCACGGGCGCGGTGGTCGCCGCGATCGGCCTCAATCTCGCGCCCGTCGCAGTCAAGGCGGTGAGCGCCAATGCACTCGACACCTGGATCGGGCTTGCGACCGTTCTCTTCATCGGCGTGGTGGCCGTCGCCGCGCCTGGCCTGTGGCGACGCTTGCCGATCATCCTCGGCGCGATCGGCGGATATCTTTTGTATTTTCTGTTCGCGAACGGCCTCGGCTTCGGCAAGCCGATTGATTTCGCGCCACTCGCCGCCGCGCCGTGGCTCGGCATGCCGAGCTTCACCACGCCGACCTTCCAGGCCGATGCAATCTTTCTGATCGCGCCGGTTGCGGTCATTCTCGTCGCCGAGAACCTCGGTCACATCAAGGCCGTCGGCGCCATGACGGGCCGGAGCCTCGATCGCTATCTCGGCCGCGCCCTGTTCGCCGACAGCCTCGCGACGATCGTGGCGGCCTGCGGCGGCGGCACCGGCGTCACCACCTATGCCGAGAACATCGGCGTCATGGCGGCAACGAAGGTCTATTCGACGCTGTTGTTTGCCTTCGCGGCCCCAGTGTCCATCCTGCTCGGCTTCTCGCCGAAATTCGGCGCGCTGATCCTGTCGATCCCGGGGCCCGTCATCGGCGGCCTCTCGATCGTGCTGTTCGGATTGATCGCGGCGATGGCGGGCCGGATCTGGGTCGAGAACAAGGTCGACTTCGCCAATCCTGCGAACCTGATCACCGTCGCCGTGGCACTCACCGCGGGTGCCGGCGATCTCACGCTCAAATTCGGTACGGTCACGATCGGCGGGATCGGCACCGCAACCTTCGGCGCCATCATCCTGTACCAGATCCTGACTTCGCCGCTCGCCCGGCGCGCCGAATGAATCGCAGCGATGCGCTGAGGGATGGAACAAAAAGCCGGTTCCGTCGATGATCAGGCATCCCGGAGAGAACTCATGCCACAAACCGATCGCTCGACCTCGTTTCATTCGCGCCTTGTCGGCCAATACGCGCTGGTGACCGGCGCCTCACAAGGCATCGGCCGCGCCGTCGCCATCCGGCTCGCCCAGGAAGGCGCGACGGTCGCCATCAACTATTTCGGTCATCCCGAGAAAGCCGAGGAGACGCTCGCGCTCGCGCGGACCGCATCGAGCGACCGCGGTCACGGCAAGCTCGATCATGTCGTCGTTCGCGCCGATGTCGGGGCCGAGGAAGAGATCGCATCGATGTTCGAGACCATCCTGGCGCGCTGGAAGCGCCTCGACTGTCTCGTCAACAATGCAGGTTTCCAGCGGGAGTCGCCGAGCGAGGCGCTGGACGTCGACACCTACCGCCGCATCATCGACGTCAATCTCAACGGCGCCGTGCTCTGCGCCCAGAAGGCGCTGGCGCATTTCGTCGCGCGCGGCGGCGGCGGCAGCATCATCAATTGTTCGAGCGTCCACCAGATCATTCCAAAACCCGGCTATCTCGCTTATTCGATCAGCAAGGGCGGTTTGGCCAATCTGACCCGCACACTGGCGCTCGAATTCGCCGGCCGCGGCATCCGCGTCAACGCGGTCGGCCCCGGTGCGATCGACACGCCGATCAATGCTGCCTGGACCGGCGACCCGGAAAAGCGCGGCGTCGTCACCGGCCACATTCCCATGGGGCGCGTCGGCACGCCGGAGGAGATCGCCGCCGTGTTCGCCTTCCTCGCCTCGGACGATGCCAGCTACATCACCGGGCAGACCATCTATGCCTGTGGCGGCCTGACGCTGTTTCCCGAATTCCGCGAGAACTGGGCGAGCTAAGTCCGTTTGCGTCCGCCATCTGGCAAAACCGGACGCCGCAGACTACATCTCCGCCATGGCTTCCCTGGCAAACCGCCCGCTCGAAGATTTCGTCGGCCGGCACGAAAACCTGTTCGTGCTAACCGGTGCCGGCTGCAGCACCAACTCGGGTATTCCCGATTATCGCGACAGTCACGGCAACTGGAAGCGGACCCAGCCGGTCAACTTCCAGGCCTTCATGTCGGAAGAGCCTACGCGCCGGCGCTATTGGGCGCGCAGCCTGATCGGATGGCGGCGGTTCGGGCAGGCAAAGCCGAACGATGCCCATCGCGCGCTGGCGCGGCTCGAGGCCAATGGGCGCTGCGGGATGCTGCTGACCCAGAACGTCGACCGGCTGCATCAATCCGCCGGGCATCGCGAAGTGATCGATTTGCACGGCCGGCTCGATCTGGTGCGCTGCATGGGCTGTGGTGGCAAGACGCCGCGCGACGAATTCCAGGCCGCGCTCGGCGACGCCAATGCGGAATGGCTGACGCTCGACGCCGCGGATGCGCCCGATGGCGACGCCGATCTCGAGCACGCGGATTTCTCCTCGTTCAGGGTGCCTCTTTGCGAGGCTTGCGGCGGCATCCTCAAGCCCGACGTTGTGTTCTTCGGTGAGAACGTTCCGCGCGACGTCGTAGCCACCGCGCAGGATCATCTGGCACAGGCCGACGCGATGCTGATCGTCGGCTCCTCGCTGATGGTCTATTCAGGTTTCCGCTTCGTCAAAGCGGCGGCGCAGCGCAATATTCCGATTGCCGCGGTCAATCTCGGACGCACCCGCGCCGACGATCTCCTGACGCTGAAGGTCGAGGAGCGCTGCGAAGCAGCGCTTGCATTCCTGCTCTGATCGGGCGCGACGCGAACACACCTTGCCTATTGCATAGGTGCCAAGCAGAATAGCCGGGCGCAGTGTGTTCTCGTCGCCCATGGCATGGAAATTGCTGCGCTTTCGATCCAGTCCTGACGATCAGCGCGGAGAATTTGGAATGCTTGAGGGAGCCGAAGTGCGGCTTGCCGTCGATATCGGTGGCACGTTCACCGACATCGTGCTGGACGTGGGCGAGGTGCGCAAGACCCGCAAGCTGCTGACGACGCCGCAGCGGCCCGAGCAGGCGGTGCTGGACGGCATGCGTCTCATTCTCACTGACGCGCGCGCGCACATCAGCGACATCGACGTTTTCATTCACGGCACGACGCTGGCGACCAATGCGATCATCGAGCGCCGCGGCGCCAGGACGGCGCTGATCGCGACCGACGGCTTTCGCGATGTGCTCGATATCGGCACCGAGAGCCGCTACGACCAATACGACCTCGCCATCGACAAGCCGAAGCCGCTGGCGCCGCGGTCCCTGCGCTTCACCGTGCCCGAGCGCATCGATGCGCATGGCGCCGTCCGCCTCCCGCTGGACGAAGCATCGGTGCGCGCCCTCGCGCCGAAATTGCGTGCGCTGAACGTCGAGAGCGTCGCGATCGCCTTCCTGCATTCCTACGCCAATCCCGAACATGAGCGCCGCGCGGCCGCAATTATCAGCGAGGAGATGCCCGGCATCTCCGTGACGGTCTCGTCTGCCGTTTGCCCCGAGATCCGCGAATATGAGCGCACGTCCACTGCGGTCGCCAACGCCTATGTGCAACCGCTGATCGACGGTTATCTCGCCCGCATGTCCGATGCTTTGCAGGTCGAGCAGTACCGCGGCGCGATCTATCTTGTGACCTCGGGTGGCGGTGTCACCTCGATCGAGACGGCGCGGCGATTCCCGGTGCGCCTCGTCGAATCCGGGCCTGCCGGCGGCGCCATTTTCGCGGCACAGATCGCGGCACGTCTGGGCGAGAGCAAGGTGCTCTCCTTCGACATGGGCGGCACTACCGCAAAAATCTGCCTGATCGAAAAATACCAGCCCGAGACCTCGCGCGTGTTCGAGGTCGATCGCGCCGCACGCTTCCTGAAGGGCTCGGGCTTGCCGGTGCGCATCCCCGTGATCGAGATGGTCGAGATCGGTGCCGGCGGCGGTTCGATCGCGCATGTCGACGCCATGAAGCGCGTCACAGTCGGTCCCGAGAGCGCGTCTTCGGAGCCGGGCCCGGCCTGTTACGGCCGTGGCGGCCAGCGTCCGGCCGTGACGGATGCGGATGTCGCGCTCGGCATGATCGATCCCGATGCCTTTGCGGGTGGCACGATCAAGCTCGACCCGGAACTCTCGAAACAGGCGCTGCTGCGCGCCGTCGGCGAGCCCTTGGGCCTGTCGGCCGAAACCGCAGCCTATGCCGTGCACGAAGTCGTTTGCGAGAACATGGCGAGTGCGGCCCGCGTGCATGCAGTCGAGCGCGGCGAGATTGTCGGCCAGCACACGCTGATCGCCTTCGGCGGCGCGGCGCCGCTGCATGCGGCGCGCGTCGCCGAGAAGATCGGTGTCTCCCGGGTGATCGTGCCCTCGAATGCCGGCGTCGGTTCTGCGGTCGGATTCCTGGCGGCTCCCATCGCCTATGAGCTGGTACGCAGCCGGCATGTCCGCCTCGACGATTTCGACACCGAGGCAGTGTCGGACCTGCTCCAGGAGATGGTGACCGAAGCACGCGCGCTAGTCGAGAGCGGCGCCGCCGGTGCGCCGGTGCGCGAACGCCGTGCCGCCTTCATGCGCTATGTCGGCCAGGGTCATGAGATCTCGGTCGCGCTGCCGAACCGGCGGCTGGCGAGTGCCGATCTCGCCGGCCTGCGTCAACAGTTCGAGGCCGACTATGCGGCGATGTTCGAACGCTCGATCCCTGGCGCCGCGATCGAGGTGCTGAGCTGGTCGGTGCTCGCGACGACCGAAGCGCGCAATCCACCGCGCGTCGCCGATGTGGCACGCATGCCCGCCGGCAAGGCGTCCGGCAGCCGCAAGTTCTTCGACGGCCGGGCAGGCGAGGTGATCGAGATCCCGCTCTATCGCCGTGAGGACATGGAGCCCGGCGCGACCATCGCAGGTCCCGCCGTGATCGCCGAGGACGAGACGTCGACCTTCGTCTCCAACAGTTTCGACGCCCATATCGACGGTGCCGGCAGCATTGTCATGGAACGGAAGGCGGCCTGATCATGAGCAAGGCAAGTGGCGCGAGCCTGATCGACCTTCAGATCATGTGGCACCGGCTGATCGCCGTGGTCGAGGAGCAGGCGCAGGTGCTGCTCCGCACCGCCTTCAGCCCGATCGTGCGCGAATGCGGCGATCTCTCGGCCGGCGTGTTCGACCTCAAGGGACGGATGCTGGCGCAGGCGGTGACCGGCACGCCCGGTCACGTCAACTCGATGGCGGAATCGGTCAAGCACTTCATCGCGCATTTCCCGATCGAGACGATGAAGGAAGGCGACGCCTACATCACCAACGATCCCTGGATGGGCACCGGCCATCTTAACGATTTCGTCGTCACCACGCCCTGCTTCAAGGAAGGCAAGCCGGTCGCGCTGTTTTCCTGCACCAGTCATCTGATGGACATCGGCGGCATCGGCTTCGGGCCTGATGCCACCGACGTGTTCATGGAGGGGCTCTACATCCCCATGCTGAAGCTGATCGACCAGGGCGTCGTCAACGAGACGCTGATGGCAATGATCCGCACCAACACGCGGCTGCCGATCGATACCGAGGGCGACACCTATTCGCTCGCCGGCTGCAACGACGTCGGCTGCGAGCGCCTGGTCGAGATGATGACCGAGTTCGGGATCGACACGCTCGACGAGCTCGGCGACTACATCTGCGAGCGCTCGCGCGAGGCCGTGCTGGCCGAGATCGCAAAACTGCCGAAGGGAAGCTGGCACAACACGATGGTCGTCGACGGCTATGATGCGCCCGTCACGCTGGCGGCGACGCTGACGATCTCGGACGAAGGCATCCATGTCGATTTCGACGGCACCTCGGCCGCCTCGAAATTCGGCATCAACGTGCCGCTCTCCTACACGACGGCCTACACCGTGTTCGGCCTCGGCTGCGTCGTCGCTTCGCAGATCCCGAACAATGCCGGCTCGCTCTCGCCGTTGACGGTATCGGCGCCGGCTGGTGCGATCCTCAACGCGCCGAAGCCGGCGCCGGTGGCCTCGCGTCATATCATCGGCCAGATGCTGCCCGACGTCGTGTTCGGTTGCCTGCGCCAGATCATTCCCGAGCGCGTTCCGGCGGAAGGCACCTCGTGCCTGTGGAATCTCAACGTGCGCGGCCAGACTCGTTCAGGCGCCGGCGGCAATTACGGGTTCTCGATGGCCGTGACCAGCAATGGCGGCACTGGCGCCCGCTTTGCCAAGGACGGGCTTTCGGCGACCGCCTATCCCAGCGGCGTGCGCGGCACGCCGGTCGAGATCGCGGAGACGCAGACGCCGCTGATTTTCTGGCGCAAGGAGCTGCGTCCGGATTCCGGCGGAGCAGGGCGCACCCGCGGCGGCCTCGGCCAGATCATCGAGGTCGGCAGCGGCGTCGATGCGCCGTTCGACATTCTGGCGGCGTTCGACCGCATCGACCATCCGCCGCGCGGGCGCGATGGCGGCCGCAACGGCGAAGCGGGCTATGTCGGGTTGAAGTCCGGCAAGAAGCTGCGTGGAAAAGGCTTTCAGCAGGTGCCGCCGGACGATCGCCTGGTGGTGTTGACGCCCGGCGGTGCCGGGATCGGCGCTCCCACGGAGCGCGATCGTGCGGCCGTCAATGACGACATCGAAAGCGGCCTCGTGTCGGCCGACAATGCGGTTGCAGTTTATGGCTACACGCGTTGATGCGTCAGCGCGCTTGATAAACGGAGGGGCTTTAATGATCACGCGACGGAACTTCACTGCGGGCGCAGCGACGCTGCTCGCGGCAGGCCACATCTCGACCCGTGCGCGGGCGGCGACGGTGAACTGGGACATGTCGACGGTTTGGCCGGACGGCAATTTTCACACCCAGAACGCGATGGCCTTCGCGGAGGAAGTGAAGAAGCAGAGCAATGGCTCGCTCGCCATCACCGTGAAGGCCGGCGGCCAGCTCGGCTTCAAGGGGCCCGAGCACCTTCGCGCGGTGCGCGATGGCCTCGTGCCGCTCGCCGACGTCCTCAACATCCAGCAGGTCGGCGACGAGCCCTTCATGGGCGTCGAGAGCATCCCCTTCCTCTGCGGCTCGATGGACGAGCTCAAGGTGCTGCACAAATATGTGCGGCCCGAATACGAGAAGGTCGCTGCGCGCAACAACCAGAAGATCCTCTACATCGTGCCGTGGCCGACGCAATATCTGCACCTCAAGGTCAAGGTCGCCGACGTCGAGGGCCTCAAGAACATCAAGATCCGCGTGCCCGACAAGAACGCGGTCGATATGCTCGCCGTGGTCGGCATGGCGCCGGTGATGATTCCCTGGGGCGAGACCATCCCCGCGCTTGCCTCGGGCGCTGTCTCCGGCGTCTCTACCTCCGCGGTGTCGGGGGTCGACGGCAAGTTCTGGGAGTTTCTGAAGTACATCCATCCGACCAACCACGTATGGTCGTCGCAGATGCTCACCGTCAATCTCGACTCCTGGAAAGCGCTCAGCGCTGACCAGCAGAAGCTCGTCGCGGATATCGCCGCCAAGATGGAGCCGGGCTTCTGGGCGAACTCGCTCAAGGCCGACGTCGACAGCCTCAATCGCCTGAAGGAGGGCGGTATGGAGGTGATCCCGGTGTCAGATGCGATGATGACAGAGATCCGCAACAAGACCGCGCCGCAGCTCGACGCCTTCCTCAAGCGCGTGCCGGCGGCCGACAAGCCGGTGAAGGCTTATCTCGCCGAAATGAAGCGCGGATGAGGGTGAAGCCGTGGTGAGCGTCTCGCCCGAGGCTCCGCAGAGCCTGAACGCAGCAGCTCCGGCGCCGCTGCGTCTCCTGCTCGACGGCATCGACCGTCTTGGCCGGCTCGACGGCTGGATCGGCGGCGGCTGTCTCTTGATGCTGACGCTGCTGATGCTGTGCGAGGTCGCCACGCGCTTCCTCTCGAACTTCCTCTCCTTCTTTCCTCCGTCGATCTCGATCGCGTGGGAATACTCTTCTTATCTGATGGCGGCGTCCTTCACCTTTGGCGCCGCCATGACCTTGCGCGTCGGCGGCCACATCCGCGTTGTGCTGCTGCTGAAGAACGTGCCGGCGCCGCTGCAGCGTGCGCTCGAGATCCTCTCGGCTGCGGCAGGCTTCGCCTTCATGGCGTTCCTGACCTCGGCGATGGCGAAGTTCGCCTTCGGCGCCTTCGTGCGCGGTCAGGTCTCGACGTCGAGCGATACGCCGCTGTGGTTTCCGCAGGCGGTGGTCGCCTTCGGCATGCTGCTGCTCACGCTGCAGTTCCTCGCCCGCGCGATCCAGGCGGTGCTGGGACTGCCGCTGGAGGACCACCGCATGAAGGCTTCACCCGTCGAATGATTGCTTTGCCCGCTCCCGGATTTAGGATCGCATGACCATCGAAGTCGTCGCCCTGTTTGCGATCCTGTTCGCGCTGCTGGCGTGCGGCGTGTGGATCGGCCTCACGCTTGCGCTCACCGCGACGCTGCTGCTCGCGATGTTCCGCTCGATCCCGCTCGACAAGCTGTTGCCGCAATACGCCTGGAACATCCTGACCACGCAGGAGCTGTTGGCGCTGCCGCTGTTCATCCTGATGGGCGAGCTGCTGTTTCGCACCCGCCTGTCGCGCTCGCTGTTCCAGGGGCTCGCGCCCTGGGCCGGATTGCTGCCGGGCCGCCTGCTGCATGTCAACGTGATCGGCTGCACCATCTTCGCGGCGATCTCCGGCTCGTCGGCCGCGACAACGCAGGTGATCGGCCGCATGTCGCTCAACGAGCTCGTGCGCCGCGGCTATTCCCGCGACATCGCAATCGGCTCGCTCGCCGGCGCCGGCACGCTCGGCTTCCTGATCCCGCCGTCCAACATCATGATCATCTATGGCGTGCTCGGCGACGTCTCGATCCTGAAGCTCTTCACCGCGGGTGTGCTGCCCGGCCTGCTGCTGGCCGCCACCTTCATGGGGTGGGTGATGCTGCACACGACGCTCAAGCCCGCGATGGTGCCGGAGACCGAGGCAAAGCTCTCGCAGGTACCGTGGGGTGATCGCTTTGCTGCGCTGAAGGATCTCGCGCCGGCGCTTTTCCTGATCGCCTGCGTGCTCGGCTCGATGTATGGCGGGCTCGCGACGCCGTCGGAAGCCGCCGCCGTCGGTGTGCTCGGCGCGGCGCTGGTGGCCTGGGCGCAGGGCTCGATGTCGCAGCAGGTGGTGCGCGACGTGCTGATCGGCTCGGTCGTGACCTGCTCCATGATCGCGCTGATCGTGCTCGGTGCCTCGATCCTCGGCAACGCCGCGGCGTTTCTCGGCATCCCGCAGGCAGTCGCGGCCTTCGTCAAGGGGCTAGGCCTGTCGCCTTTCATGCTGATCGTGGTGCTGATCATCTTCTACCTGATCCTCGGTTGCTTCCTCGACGGCTTCTCGATGATCGTGATGACGCTGCCGATCGTGCTGCCGATCGTGAAAGGCGCGGGCTTCGACGAGATCTGGTTCGGCATCTTCCTCGTGCTCGCGGTCGAGATGGCGCAGATCACACCGCCCGTGGGCTTCAACCTGTTCGTGATCCAGGGCCTGACCGACGACGGCCTCGGCTATATCGCGCGCGTCACGATGCCGTATCTGATCATCATGGTCGGCTTCGTGCTGCTGCTGACGCTGTGGCCGGGGATTGTCACGATCCTGCCGCGGGTGCTGTACGGATAGCGCCGCCCCGGCCGCGAGCCGGGACGGCGTCTTACCAAGCAGTCTTAGGCCGCAGCCTTCTTCCTGACGAGCTCGGCCTTGTACAGCTCGAACTCCTCCGCAATCGCTTTCGCGACCGACGGCCGCTGGCGCAGGCGCTCGTAATAAGACTTCACATTCGGCCATTTGGCGAGCTCGATCGGCGGCGTCGCCATGGTCCAGTTGATGACCGTGACGAGATACGCATCGGCCACGCTGAAATGGTCGAGCAGGAAGTCGCGGCCCTTCAGGTAATTGTCGAGATAGTCGAGCCGCGACAGGTTCTTCTCCAGCACGTAGGCCTTCATCTCCTGCGGCGCCTTGCGGTCAAGCACGGGAATGAACAGGCCCTTGTGCAGTTCGGTGCCGATGAAGCAGAGCCATTGATGCAGCCGCGTGCGCTCGATGCCTGCTACGGCGCCGAGGCCGGATTGCGGAAAACGGTCGGCGACGTATTGCAGGATCGCGGCGTTCTCGGTCAGCACCATGCCCTCGTCGGTGCGCAGCGTCGGCACCAGGCCGATCGGGTTGACGGAGTGGAAATCGGTGCCGTCGTTCAGCACCTTCTTGGTCGGTGGATCGACTTCGAGATAATTCGCCTCCGCGCCGGCTTCATACAGGGCGACGCGGGTCGCCATCGAACAGGCGAGCGGCGAGAAATAAAGATCCATCTTGGGCCTCCTTGGGCAATTCCTCGGTGTCACTTTTGTGAGTGTCGCTCAACCTGGCCAGATTGATTTTTGTACCATCTTGCATATTATATCGACGGTCAAGGATTATTTTGCGAGATGGTACAAAAATCAAAAGGGCCGCCCGCAGCGGCATCCGACCAGCCCAAGCGCCGCGGACGGCCGCGCGCCTATGAGCCCGACGTCGCGCTCGGCAAGGCGCTCGACCTGTTCCGCCGGCAGGGCTTTGCCGCGACCTCGCTGGACGACTTAAGCGAAGCCACCGGCATGAACCGGCCGAGCCTTTACGGTGCCTTCGGCGACAAGCGCGAACTCTACATCAAGAGCTACCAGCGCTACCGCGACGACGCGCGCGCCTCGATGGCCGAGATCTTTCGCGACGAGATGCCGCTGCGCCAGCGCCTGGAGGGCATCTTCGCATGCGCGCTGAACATCTACCTCTCCGGCGAGACCGGCCCGCGCGGCTGCTTCACTGTGGTGACCGCGGCCTCCGAGGCGGTTGGCGATCCCGAGATCCGCGCGATGGTGCTGGATGGGCTGACCGAGCTCGACAAGGCGTTTGCCAATTGCTTCCGGCGAGCAAAGGAGAAAGGCGAGCTGCCGGAGAGCGCCGAGCCCGCCGTGCTGGCGCAGATCGCATCGGCGACCGTGCACTCCATCGCCATCCGCTCCCGCGCCCGCGTCTCGCGCAAGGATCTGGAGGCGATCGTGAAGGGCGCGATCGACATGATGGTGGGGGTTAAGGGGTAGGCTGTCGTCCCGGATCCTGCCTACGCCGCGCGAATCTGCGCGAGGAAGCGATCGACCTCGTCTCGCAACCGCTGCGACTGCTTCGACAGCTCGATGGCCGAGCCCAACACTTCTTCCGCGGCCGTTCCCGTCGCGGCGATGCCGTCGGTGACGCCTGCGATGTTCTGCGAGACCTCGCCGGTGCGGGCGGCGGCCTGCTGGACGTTCTGCGCGATCTCCTGCGTCGCGGTGCCCTGCTGACCGACGGCGGCCGCAATCGCGGCCGAGATCTCGTCGACCTCTCGGATCGTCGCGCAAATCGACTGGATGCCGTCCACGGCACCGGCGGTCTCTCCTTGTACCGCCGTCACCTGCGCACCGATCTCCTCGGTCGCCTTCGCGGTCTGCGTCGCCAGCGCCTTCACCTCGGAGGCGACCACGGCAAAGCCGCGGCCGGCTTCGCCCGCCCGCGCCGCCTCGATCGTCGCATTCAGCGCGAGCAGATTGGTCTGCCCCGCGATGCCGTTGATGAAGGAGACGACGTCGCCGATCTTTTGCGCCGCGTCGGCCAGGCTCTGCACGCGCGCGTTGGACCTTTGTCCGTCGCTGGCGGCCTTGCCCACCACTTCGGTGGCATGTGCGAGACGGCGGCTGATCTCGGTCATCGACGATGACAGCTCTTCGGCTGCGGCGGCGACCGTCTGCACGTTCTCCGAGGCGAGCGCCGAGGCAGATGACACCGTGCGGGTCTGCTGCCGCGATTGCTCGACGATATCCGACATCGAGCGCGCCGTGTGCTCCATCTCGACCGCGGCCGCGGACACCGTGGTGACGACCTCGCGGATGCTGGCCTCGAAATTATCGGCGAGCGCGGCAAAGGCGCGCCGTT
The DNA here is from genome assembly GCF_032290525.1 of Bradyrhizobium cosmicum. Taxonomy (GTDB): domain Bacteria; phylum Pseudomonadota; class Alphaproteobacteria; order Rhizobiales; family Xanthobacteraceae; genus Bradyrhizobium; species Bradyrhizobium cosmicum_A. The sequence goes on from NZ_JASXTA010000030.1 coordinate 41,437, forward strand.
TCTCCGCTTCGGACTGCGCCTTGGTGTCGGCCTGTCCGGCCTGGAGCCGGTTGAAGCTGACGGCGTTGTCGCGGAACACCGCGACCGCCTTTACCATCGCGCCGACCTCGTCATTCGCCCTGCTGACGGGGATGGCGACGTCCAGATGGCCGTCCGCAAGTTCGCGCATCGCCGAGGTGATCGACAGGATCGGGCGCGAAATGCTGCGGGCGATGAGATAGCCGACGATCGCTGCCAGCACGAGCCCGAGCGCGGCGATGCCGATTGCCAGCAGCCAGGCACCGTCGGCGGAGGCCTCGTAGTCGGCGTTGTCCATCACCAGCTCGACGGCGCCGAGCGGTTTGCCTGAAAAATCCCTGATCGGGCCGAGCAGGGCGGCGACCGGCATCGTGTCGAGCCTGGCCTGCCGTACCGTAAAGTCGCCACCGGCGGCGCGGCCGTAATCGTCCGCATCGAAGAAGCTCTTGCCCTTCAGCGTGCCGCCAAACAGCTTGAAGCCCGAACCGTCGGCGAGATGGAAGGCGATGTCGACATGGCGGTTGAGCTTGAAGTCGTCGAGGAAGGACTGGCCGAAGGTCAGGCCGAACTCCACTGAGCCGAGATGCTTGCCGGCTTGCGCGATCGGCACCACGCCGCGGATGCCGAGCCCGGCGACGCCGCCTTCGAGGCCGACCACGACCTTGTGCTCCTGGTTGGCGTCGACGACGGTCTTCCGGAAGCTCGAGAGGTCATCGCCGAACTTCGCCGGCTGGTGCACCCGCAGGAAGGACGTCGCGGGCGGTGTATGGAACTGGAACTGCTCGACGCCGTAATTCGATTTGGTTGCGGCAAAGACCGGCCCGAATAGGGCGACCAGGGCATTGCGGTCCTGCTTGGCCATCGCGTCCTGCGTCGCGGGCATTGCGGCCACGACCGCGCTCATGGCGGCGGCGCGACGGGACTCTTCGGTGAGGCGCGACTGGAGCGCATCGTAATGGCTGCGCAGCTCACGCTGGTCGGCGCGGTCGATGATCCCGGCGATGATCCACATCGCCCCGAGCACGGCAAACAGGGCGGTTGCCGCCGCCGTCACCGCCAGCGCAACCGTGATCCGCATCCTGAGGCCGAGGTTCGCCCGCATGTCCGACTCGTTCTTTCACCGTTGGTTAAGAACGCCTATCAACTTTTCGCTAAGAGAGCGTGAACGGGTCGCCTCCCAGTAGCGCGTCCACTGCCGCGGACCGCACGATCCGGCCGTCCCGCGCGAACGCCTCGTGGTTCTCCTCGATGCTGTCGTGGTCGTAGAGGTAGTTGACCATGATCCCGAAGGATTCCTCGATCGCACGCGGGGCGGTGTTGCCGAGCCAATTGATGCGTTCGAGCCGAGCGCCATTGCCGAGGTGAAATCGCGCCACCGGATCGATCCGGCGTCCGGCCGTCACCGGTTGCGTCAGATAATGTGCGCATGAGCGCAGCAGGCCGGCGCGCAAGCGTTCACCCTCGACAGGATCCTGCCACCACGTCTGCCCGTCGGTCTCCCGCAATAGCGCCGAGAGCTGGCCGTCGTCGGCCGCTTGACGGCCGAGCCAGCGTCGGAAGCCCGGTACCGGTGACAGCGTGGAAAAGCGATTGAGCCGCGGAAATTCGCTGCGCAGCTCCTCGACCACCTGCTTGATCAGGAAGTTGCCGAACGAGACGCCGCGCAGCCCGTCCTGGCAATTGGAAATCGAGTAGAAGATCGCGGTGTCGGCGCGCGCGGCCCGCGCGCGTGCCGCATCGGCGTCGAAATCCTGTACCAGCAAGGGCGGCACGGCGGCGGCCAGCCCCTCCACCAGTGCCACTTCGACGAAGATCAGCGGCTCGCCCGGAAGCGCTGGATGGAAAAAGGCGAAGCAGCGCCGGTCGGGCGCGAGCCGGCGCCGCAGATCGTCCCAACCGCGGATCTCGTGCACCGCCTCATAGGCGATCAGCTTCTCCAGCACCGCGGCAGGCGATTGCCAGTCGATCCGCTGGAGCGTGAGAAAGCCGCGATTGAACCAGGACGCGAACAGATGCTTCAGGTCGGCGTCGAGCAGCTTCAACTCGGGCTCCGTGCCGAGCCGCGCGCCGATCTCGCTACGCATCGCGGCCAGCGCTGCGGTGCCGCCCGGCGCCATGTTCATGCGGCGCAAGACCTCCTGCCGCGGCGGATCGGCTGCCCTGGCCAATTGCGCAGCGGCCTCGGCCGTATTGTCCACTAGGTAGCGCTCGGCGGCTGCGCGCAGCGCCGCCTGGTCGGGCTGAAACGCGGTTGCGAGGAAACGTTGAAAGCCGAAGCTCGCCGCGGGATCAAGCGTCCGGATGGCGTCGTGCAGCTCGCGTGCGATCAGTGCGCCCGAGGCTTCGCCGCGCTCCGACAGCAGCGAAGCCGCGAGCTGACTGGCGCGATCGAGCGGGGGCGGGGGCAGGGTGCCGTCTGGAATTTGGCTGGCCGGATACATCGTCATCTCCTTCTCAAACCGTTGCGTGGTTGCGGAATTTTGCGGGAGGCTCGTAGAATCCGCCGGATGCCGTGACGAGATCGTCGATGGTCTTGGCGGCGAGCCAGTCGCGGGTCGCCGTCGTCGTTTCGATGCCGAGGTCGGACGGCAGCATCACGATGCCGCTCCGGCGCAGGCTCTCCGTGATCGCGGGGGACTGGCGCCGGCCGAAATCTGTGTCGCCGGCGATGGCGCGAAGCGCGGCTTCGCGCTCGTCCGCCGAACGGCAGCGCAGCAGGTTGCAGACGCCTCGCTCCGTGACGACGTGGGTGACGTCGTCGCCATGGACCATCACCGGCGGCAGCGCGAAGCCGGCGGAGACTGCGAGGTCGAATGCATCGAGACGCTCGACGAAGCTCGGCGCGCCGTTCGGCTGGCGCGTCTGCACCATCTGTACCACCAGCTTGCGGCCGCGCAGGCTCTCGCCCGCCTCCTGCCCTGCGAGCAGCCAGGCCGGACTGTCATGGCGCCGGCCGCGCGCGTCCGCGCCCATGTTCGGCGCACCGCCGAAGCCGGTGATTCGGTCGCGGGTCGCGGTCGAGCTGTTGCCCTGCGCGTCGATTTGCAGCGTGCCGCCGACGAAGAGGTCGCAGGCATATTGTCCGGCGATCTGCGCCAGCGCTCGGTTCGAGCGCAAATTGCCGTCGGCGCCGACCGCAAACAAATCGGCGTTGTGAGCGACATAGCGCTCCATCCCGAGCTCCGAGCCGAAGCAATAGACGCTGTCGACGAAGCCGGCCTCGATGGCAGGGATCAGCGTCGGGTGCGGGTTGAGCACGAAATTCCGCGCCACCTTGCCCTTCAGCCCGCGTTGCGCGGCGAAGGTCGGCAGGATGAGCTCGATCGCCGCGGTCGCGTAACCGATGCCATGGTTGAGGCGCGCCACTTGAAACGGCTCGTAGATCGCGGCAATGGCCATCATCGCCATCAGGACGTTCTCGTCCCGGATCTTGGCGGGATCGCGCGTGAACAGCGGGTCGATCCGATACGGCTTCGGACCCGGCACCACGACGTCGACCCAGTCGCCGGGAATGTCGACCCTTGGCAGCCGGTCGACGATCTCGTTGACCTGGACCACGACGATGCCGCCGCGGAATGCGGCGGCCTCGACAATGGTCGGCGTGTCCTCGGTATTCGGACCGGTGTAGAGATTGCCGTCGCGGTCCGCCTTGTCGGCGACGACGAGCGCGACCTGCGGCGTGAGGTCGACCAGCATCCGGGCATAGAGTTCGAGATAGGTGTGGATCGCGCCGATCTTCAGGGCCTTCGCGGCGACCAGCTCGGCGAGGCGGCGGCCCTGCGGCCCCGCGAAGGAAAAGTCGAGGCGGTTGGCGATGCCGCGCTCGAACACGGCGAGGTGGTCGGGCAGCGCCAGAACCGACTGCACCATGTGCAGGTCGTGAACGCGAGTCGGGTCCATTTTGGCGAGCGCGGTGGCGAGAAAATCCGCCTGCTTCTGATTGTCGCCTTCGAGCGCGACGCGGTCGCCGGGCGCGATGATCGTTTCGAGCGATTGCGTCGCGCGTTCGGCCGGGCAGATCTTTCCGCTGAAGCCGCAGACGTCCCGGGCGCGCGTCAGCCGCGACGTGCGATCGGCCTGGTGTCGTGATGAGCCTGACATGATGAGCCTCGTTCGCTTGCTGTTGGCCAATGCGAACGTAGGCGTCCATTATTGATTATAGAAATGATATTGTATAATACCATTGATCATAAATACGGATCAATGGCATGCTCGATTTCGAACTGTTGCGGGCCTTCGTCGCGGTGGCTGACTGTGGCGGCTTCCACCGCGCGGCGGAGCGGCTCAATCTGACCCAGTCGACGATCAGCCAGCAGATCAAGCGGCTGGAGGCCGAAACCCAACGGCCGCTGTTCCGGCGCACGACGCGCAGTGTCGCGCTGACAGACGAAGGGGAGATGCTGCTCGGTGACGCCCGCCGTTTGCTTCTGCTCGAAGAGGCGGCACGCGAACGGCTGAGCGCGCCGCGTCTGTCAGGAATGGTACGCCTTGGTGTCGTCGAGGAAGTGGCCGGCGGCTCGCTGCCGCCCGCGCTCGGCCGCTTTGCCGCGCTCCATCCGCGGATCAAGCTCGAAGTGCAGATCGGCGTCAGTGCGGAGCTGATCGAGCAGCTCGGTGCGGGCCGTCTCGATCTCGTCTTCGCCAAGCGTCCGCTCGGAACGTCAAAGGGACGGCTGGTTTGGCGTGAGCCGCTGGTCTGGGCCGCGGCCGAAACGTTCGATCTGGTGCCGGGCGTGTCCGTGCCATTGGCGCTGTATCGCGAGCGCTCGGTCTCGCGTGATGCGGCTCTGTCGGCGCTCCGCGACAGCGAGCTCGCCTGGGAGATCGTCTACACCAGCCCGAGCCTGACCGGCGTGCGCGCGGCCGCCGTCGCGGGGCTCGCCATCACGCCACTGCCACTCAGCGCGATCACATCGGGCTTGCGTGTTCTCGGCGTCGCGGAAGGGCTGCCGCCGCTTCCTGATCTCGAGTTCGCGATCTATGAGAAGGCGCGGCCTGACAAGGCTGCGGTCGCGCTCGCCGCGGCGCTGCTCGCGCTCGCGCAGGGGCCGATGCGCCCAACCATCTGAGCCGGATCGCCCCCTTCGGGCAAGCTAGTACCCTCTGCCCCGATCCACCACATTCTCCAGCGCGCCGCCGGCCTCGAACCGCGCGATCTGCTCGGCGACATAGGCCGAGATCGCATCCGCGTCGGTGTCGGCCGCGTTGTGCGGGGTCAGCAACACCTTCGGATGGGTCCAGAACCGGCTTTCTTTCGGCTGCGGCTCCTGCACGAAGACGTCGAGCGAGGCGGCGCCCAGCGTACCGTCGTCGAGGCAGGCCAGGACGTCGGCTTCGTTCTGTAGGCCGCCGCGCCCGGCGTTGATCAGCACGGGCGCGCCGAGCGGGCTCTTGCGGTTGAGTTTGGTGAAGACGTCACGGTTGAGGATGCCGTGCGTATCCGGCGTCAGCGGCAGCAGGCTGACGAGGATGTCGGTCGTGCGCAGGAACGCATCGATTCCGGCCGTGCCATGGAAGCATTCGACGCCCTCGATGGCACGCGGGTTGCGGCTCCAGCCGGCGACGCGGAAGCCGAGCCGCCGCAGCACGTCGGCCGCATCGGCACCTAACGTGCCGAGCCCCATGACGCCGACGGTGACCGCGCTCGCCGGCCACTGATATTTCGGCTCCCAGCGTTTTGCGCGCTGCGAGTCCCGCAAATAGAGTTCTTGGCGGTGGTGCATCAGCACGTGCAGCACGACGTATTCGGTCATGCGGTTGGTCAGGTCGGGCACGGCGACGCGCACCAGCGGCACATCAGGCAGGCTCCCGTCCGCCATCAGCGCATCAACGCCGGCGCCGAGGTTGAAGATCGCCCGAAGATTGGGAAAGGCGCCGAGGTCGCCCGGCACCGGCTTCCACACTGCGGCATAGTGCACCTCGGTGGGATCGAGTCCGGCAGCGGGCAGCAACACCACGCGGCGGCCGCCGCAGACCGCCTCGAACCGCGCCTTCCAGCGCTCCGGCAGCCAGTTCTGCTGCGTGCTGTTGATCAGGACGGCCAGTGCGCCTTTGGTCATTCGAAGTGCCTCGTCGGGTTCCGCTTTTGGTGGCCCTCCTTGGCACGATCTGGCGGATTTTTCTCGCAAATTTTTTCCGCAGCACTGTCGGGGCAGGGCATATAGGATCGTCTTCAAAACAAGCGTTCAGGGAAGGTGCTGCCCATGCTTTATGCGATCCTGTGCTATCACGATGAGGACTTCGTCGGCTCCTGGAGCAAGGACCAGGACGAGGCCGTGATGAAGAAGCTCGCCGTGGTGCAGGACAACCTCACCAAGCAAGGCCGACTAGGCCCGGTGGCGCGGCTGCTGCCGACCACCGCGGCGGCGACGCTGCGCAAGGAAGACCCGCCGCTGGTGCTCGATGGCCCCTATGCGGAGACCAAGGAGCAGTTGCTCGGCTTCTACATCGTCGACTGCACGAACCTCGACGACGCGCTCGACGTTGCACGCGACCTCGGCGCTGCCAATCCCGGTGGCGCCTATGAGGTGCGTCCCGTCGGCGTGTTCAGGCCGGGAGGAAACCTGACGTGAGCGAGGCCGACACCGGCTGGATCGAGACCGCGCTGACCTCGGCGCGACCCCAGGCGGTCGGCGCGCTGCTGCGCTATTTTCGCGATCTCGATACGGCCGAGGAGGCTTTTCAGAATGCCTGCCTGCGCGCGCTGAAAACCTGGCCGCAGAACGGGCCGCCGCGCGATCCCGCCGCCTGGCTGATCATGGTCGGCCGCAACGTCGCGATCGACGAAGTGCGCCGTACCCGTAAGCAACAGCCGCTGCCCGAGGACGACCAGGCCATCTCCGATCTCGACGATGCCGAAGGTGCGCTCGCCGAGCGGCTCGACGGCTCGCACTATCGCGACGACATTTTGCGGCTGATGTTCATCTGCTGCCATCCGGGGCTGCCCGCGACGCAGCAGATCGCGCTGGCGCTGCGCATCGTCTCCGGGCTCACGGTGAAACAGATCGCGCGCGCCTTCCTGGTCTCGGAAGCCGCGATGGAACAGCGCATCACCCGCGCCAAGGCGAAGGTCGCCGACGCCGGCGTGCCGTTCGAGGCGCCCGGCGCGGTCGAGCGCTCCGAGCGGCTCGCCGGTGTCGCCGCGATGATCTATCTGATCTTCAACGAGGGCTATTCCGCGAGCGGGGACACTGCGGAGATCAGAAAGCCGCTGTGCGAGGAAGCGATCCGGCTGGCGCGGCTGCTCTTGCGGCTGTTCCAGAGCGAGCCGGAGATCATGGGGCTCACGGCCCTGATCCTGTTGCAGCATGCGCGCAGCGCCGCGCGCTTTGCGGCGGACGGTTCGCTGATCCTGCTGGACGACCAGGACCGTTCGCTGTGGAACGGCGCCATGATCGCGGAAGGCCTGGCGCTGATCGACAAGGCGATGCGCCACCGCCGCAGCGGTCCCTATCAGATCCAGGCCGCGATCGCCGCGCTGCATGCGCGCGCGGCGACGCCGGAGGAGACCGACTGGACCCAGATCGACCTGCTCTACGGCGCGCTCGAAGTGGTGCAGCCTTCGCCAGTGGTGACGCTCAATCGCGCGGTGGCGGTCTCCAAGGTACGCGGGCCGCAAGCCGCGCTCGATTTGATCGAGCCGCTGGCGCCGAAGCTCGCCAATTACTTCCACTTCTACGGCGTGCGCGGCGCCTTCCTGATGCAGCTTGGCCGCAGCGACGAAGCCCGCATCGCCTTCGACCGCGCCATCGCGCTCGCCAATACGTCCGCCGAAGCCGCCCACATCCGCATGCACATCGACCGCCTGATCCGGGACAGCCAGCCGAAAGTGAAGGAAGGCGCGAAGGCGAAGTAGGACGCGCAATGTGCGGTGAAAAAAATCCGCTTCATCGTGTCGCCCATGGCTTCCCCCGTTCGTCCTAGGCCCGTATCCAGGGAGCTATTCATGCTGAAGGCCATTGCCATCATCGCCCTTGTGCTCGCGGCCGGCATAGCCGCCGTCCTCGTCTTCGCATTGACGAAACCCGACACCTTCCGTGTCGACCGCTCACTCGTCGTGAGGGCGCAGGCCGATGCGATCTATCCGCAAGTCGCCGATTTCCACCGCTGGACCGGCTGGTCGCCCTATGAGAGCCGCGATCCCGCCATGAAGCGCAGCTTTGGCGGAACCGCGGCAGGCAAGGGCGCGACCTATGCCTGGGACGGCAACAACAATGTCGGCGCCGGCCACATGGAGATCCTCGAGGCAAGCTCGCCGTCGAAGCTCCGCATCAAGCTCGATTTCGAGCGCCCGTTCGAAGGCCACAACACCGCCGAGTTCACGTTTGTGCCGCAAGGCGATGCCACACTGGTCACATGGGCGATGTACGGTCCGGCGCCGTTCATGTCCAAGCTGATGCAGGTCTTCATCAACATGGACAGCATGATCGGCAAGGATTTCGAGGCCGGCCTCGCCAGCCTGAAGAAGCTTACCGAGAAGTAACGAGGCCTACTGTTCAAGGAAGCGAAGAGGAGAGAAGCGATGCTGAATGCCTATCTGTTCTATCAGGACACCTGCGAAGCGGCGTTCAATTATTACGCCAAGGTGCTCGGCGGCAAGATCGACGCCATGATGCGGGCGTCGGACGCGCCGCCGGACGTGCCCGCCGCGCCCGGCCGCGAGAAGACGATCATGCATGCGCGGATGTCGCTGCCCGACGGCAGCGTGCTGATGGCCTCGGACGGGCCGCCGGAGCATTTTCACAAGCCGCAGGGCTTTTCGATCTCGCTCACGGTCACGGACCCCGCGGACGGCGAACGCAAGTTCAACGCGCTGGCCGACGACGGCACCGTCACCATGCCGTTCAGCAAGACGTTCTGGGCCAAGGGTTTTGGCATGTGCGTCGACAAGTTCGGCATCCCCTGGATGGTGAACTGCCCGGCAGAAGGCATGTAACAGGCGCGGGTCGCCTGCATGCTTCGTTGAGCCACGTCCCCTCTCCATCGTTGCAGGAGAGGGGACGCATTTGGAGGATCGCGTCAGACGCGATCGGCCGTAGTCTCTCAACGGATCGACCCGGTCACGTCCTCGTCCGGCGAGGGCTGGCGAACGCAGCGAGGGCAGATCACGAGTTTCGTACCGAGCTGCCTGTCGTTCTCCGCTTCGATTTCGTCGTGAACGGCCCACCACGCCTCGGAATAGGGACGCAGCGTGCCGAGCACTTTTTCCCGCTCCTGATTGGGATCGTCCTGCGCAGGTGCCGGATTCACCGCGCGCCGCTTTGTGATAGCGGCACGGCTGGAGACTCTGTTCGGATCGTGGCCGAGGCCGTCCCACGCGATCGGCCGGCGCTCCTGTGCCGGCGCCACCGCGCACCCGATGAGCGCTGCGCAAAAAGTAAGCAAGACGAGGCCGTGTCGCATCATGCCGAACCCTTGGTGCGGTACGCGACACACAGATTCCGCATGCGGAAGCTTGCATCGCGCCAGTTAAATGGAACCTAAGGGAAACGACATGGCCGGCATGGCCGAATATGAAATCATGCTCTCGCACCACTTTGCGTGAGCAGTGAGGCCGCTTCGTGAAAAGGCACGGACCGCATCGCACAACAACTGGCGCAATAATAGGCTGTGAACTGCGCGTCAGAATCGCTAATCATTCGTTCATAAAAGCTACAAACTGGGGCGGACGTGATTTGGAAGGGAGCGACCGATGGCGGCGGCGCTGCAGATCAACTTTGCACTTTGGGGTATGCTCATCTGCGTGAGTATGGAATTGGCGCAGATGATCCAGGCATTCTACTAGGCCTGACGAAGCGGGTGCCTGCTAGCTCACCAGCAAGGCGATCAGCGTGAAGCTGACGCTTGCGATCACCAGCATCGAAAGGATGTAGTTGCGCGGCCGTGCCGTCGGTCCGGGCGGCCTTCGTCGCTGCAGTGCCTCGCTCGCCTGCCACGCGGGTACCGACCGCGCGAGTACAGGCTGAGCGCCCGCGCCGACATATTTCACATAAAGCTCGAGCAGGCGCAGCTCCGACGACAGGTCCATCAGGCCCTCGCGATCGCGCCGCGACAGCAGCTCGAACTCGAGGGTTTCTTCGGAGCTCAATTGGCCGAGGACGATGCGCCCCTGGTCTGACAGGCGATAGCGAAAATCGATGGGCTGCATGGCTTGCGAACCGTTTGAAAATGGCAATCTTGAAAAAGCGGAACCATCCCAGTGACCACTGCTGGGATTGCGGCGGCCCTGCGGCCATCGTGACCCGGGAGCGGCCTCAATCTGGACGCCACCATCATAGACGGCCGGGCAAAGCCGGAAACTGCGTAAATTGGGCAGGCATTGCGAAGCGGTTGAGCGGATTTCGCGTCCGGACCGTCGGAATTTTGCAAAACTGCCTAATCGCGGGACAGCAGCGGATTCCACGCGGTCATATGGCTGGCAACCGCCGAGCGGTCATCGGCAGCGTGGATAGATCGCCGCCAGATCGCGTCCCTTCAGCAAAAGCAATCTGGACGAGAGACCGCCGCGGCGGCTGATCCAGTCGCGTACCGGGCCAGGATAGGCCTGGAGGACCGCGTCCGATGCCTCCGGTTCGGCATAGACGCGTCCGCGCCGGTCGACCGAGCGCGCCGCATGGAAGCCGAGCACGGCGCGTTTCGTCACACAGATGCGCTCGCCCGGCACGATGCTCAGCACCAGCGTGCAGGCGGACAGGCATGGACCGTCGATCACCACGCGCTCGCCGCTCTGGCGCACCTTCTCGAACAGATCGAGGAACGGTCCGACCTGTCCACCCGGCGACTGGATGATGCGGATTTCGGCTGCGGCAGGTGCGGCGAAGAGCGCGGATGCGAGCATCAGGGCACTGAAGAAGATGCGTCGCATGGAGCACTCCGAACATTCGATATCGTAGGGTAGGCAAAGCGTAGCGTGCCCACCATTGGCGCCGGGAATCCGGAGAGATGGTGGGCACGGCGCAAGAGCGCCTTTGCCCACCCTACAAATCCTGTGCCTACCCGTTCCGCCGCTCGCCGCGCAGTGTCGGCAGGCCGATGCCTGCTGCATCGAAGCCGCCATCGACGGCCAAAATTTGGCCGGTGATGTAGCTCGATCGTTCCGAGCACAGGAAATAGATCGCCTCGGCGAGTTCCTCCTCCAGGCCGTAGCGGTTGAGCGGAATGGCGTCGTGATAGTCGGCGCGGATCTCCCTGGTGTGCACCTGCTTTGCCATCGCCGTGTCGACCGGCCCCGGCGCGACCGCGTTGACGCGGATGTTGAGCGAGGCAAGCTCGACCGCGAGCTGCTTGGTCAGATGCGCAAGGCCCGCCTTGCTGGTGCCGTAGGCCGAGCGTAGCGTCGAGGCGCGCACCGCCGAGATCGAGGTGATGTTGACGATGGCGCCGCCGCCGCTGTCGCGCATCAAGGGCACCGCGGCCTTGGTGCAGAGGAACGGGCCGGTGAGGTTGACCTCCAGCACGCGGCGCCAGTCGGCCTCCGACGTCTCCATCAGCGGCGCGAACACGGCGATGCCGGCGTTGTTGACGAGCGCATCGAGCCGGCCGAACCGCCGCTCGACCGTTTTCATCGCAGCGGCCACCGCTTCCGGGTCCGAAACGTCGCAGGTCAGCGCCAGCGTCGCTTCGCTCTGGCTGATCTCGGCGGCCGCGTGGCCGAGCAACTCGCCTTCGATGTCGAGCAGCGCCACGCGCCAGCCCTCGGCCAGGAACTTCTTCGCGGTCGCAAGCCCGATGCCGCGCGCGGCCCCGGTGACGAAAGCGACTTTTTGCGGAGCCTGCGGCATTTGCTAATCTGTCCTGTGTTCGAAAGGGACGCGCGGCGCCCCCAGGGTGGTCTTTTACTTCGCTTTGGTCCCGACGAGAAAGGCCCTGATCATGCTTATCGATCCCAGCGCGACGCCGCTCGAGGAATGGCGGCGGGGTGTGAAGACGCGCATGCTGACATCCGCGCGCAATGGCGCAACCGCGCTCTGCATCTTCGAGCAATGGGTCGATTCCGGCGCCGGCGCGCCGACGCACAGCCATCCGGTCGAGGAGGTCCTGTCGGTGCGGGAGGGCGAGGCCGAGATGTGGATCGAGGACGAACGTATCGCGATGACGGCCGGCCAGTCGCTGCTGGTTCCCGCCCACCGCAAGCACGGTTTTCGCAATTCGGGCACGGCGATGCTGCATGTCCACGCCGTGCTGGCCGCGCCGGCCTTCGAGGCGTTGCCGGATGGGGCGACTGAAGCGACGCGGCGGTGGACGGCGGACTAGGACAGTTCCGCCGAGGCACGCTGCATGTTGGCCGACATGTCGGCCGTCACGATGCTCTGCTCCTCGACCGCGGCGGCGGTGGAGGCGATGAACTCGTTGACGTCTGCGATCGCGGCCTTGATTGCGGTCAGCGAACTGGCGACATCACCGGAGATCGTGTTCAGCGCGTCAATTTCGGAGGTGATCGTGTCGGTCGCCTGCTTGGCCTGGTTGGCGAGGCTCTTCACTTCGGAAGCAACCACCGCGAAGCCGCGGCCGGCTTCGCCCGCCCGCGCCGATTCGATCGTGGCATTGAGTGCGAGCAGGTTGATCTGGCCGGTGATGCCCGAAATCATCTCGACGATGCCGCTCATTGCCTGCGCCGCCGCATTCAGTCGCTGCGCCTGGCCGTCAGCGGCCTCGACGCGCGTCGTCGCCACCTTCGACGTCTCGCGTGATTTGGTCATGGTCTCGGAGATCTCGCGGATCGAGGCGCTCATCTGCTCGCTGCCGGCGGCGACAGCCTCGATCAGCCCGCGCGCATTGTCGGCCTTTTTGCGACCGATCGCCTGTGCGGTGACGTCGGTAGCGTATTTCACCACCTTGTAGGGCTTGCCGTTGAGATCGAAGATCGGGTTGTAGGAAGCCTGGATCCAGATCTCGCGACCGCCCTTGGCAAGCCGCTTGTATTCGGCCGCCTGGTATCCGCCGCGGTTGAGCGCTTCCCAGAACTGACGATAGGCCGCCGAGTTCTTCTCGTCCGGCGCGACGAACATGGAGTGGTGCTGTGCCTTGATCTCGGCCAGCGAATAGCCCACCGCGTTCAGAAAGTTCTGGTTGGCGGTGCGGATCGTCCCGTCCATGTTGAACTCGATCACCGCCTGCGACTTCTGGATCGCGGCGAGCTGACCGTCATTGTCGGCTGCCTTCATCTTCTGCGCGGTGACATCAGTTGCGAACTTGACCACCTTGAACGGCTTGCCGGTCTCGTCGAGGATCGGGTTGTAGGTCGCCAGAATCCAGATCTCCTTGCCCCCCTTGCCCAGCCGCTTGTATTCGGCGGCCTCGAACTCGCCGCGGTTCAGCCGCGCCCAGAAATCGGCATAGGCAGAGCTGGCGCGATCCTCCGGCGTCACGAACATGCTGTGATGCTTGCCCTGGATCTCGTCCAGCGAATAGCCCATCGCGCTCAGGAAATTCTCGTTGGCGGTGACGACGGTGCCGTCCATGTTGAACTCGATCACGGCCTGGGCGCGGCTGATCGCGGCGAGCTTGCCCGCTTCCTCCATGCTCCTCATTTTGTAGGCCGTGATGTCGGTGGCGAACTTGATGAAGCTCACCACCTTGCCATTCGCATCGCGCAGCGGCGCGTAAGAGGCGTGGATCCAGAGCTCCTTGCCGTTCTTGCCGTAGCGCCTGTATTGCGTGGTCTGGAATTCGCCGCGGTTCAGGCTGGCCCAGAAGTCGCGGTAGCGCGCGCTCTCGCGCTCGGCCGGGCTGACGAAGATGCTGTGATGCTTGGCCTTGATCTCCGAGAGCGTATAGCCGCTCATCTTGAGAAGGTTCTCATTGGCATCGAGGATGGTGCCGTCGAGCCCGAATTCGATCACGGCCTGTGACCGGTCGAGTGCTTCGACCTCGGCGACGGCGTGCCTGACTTTCTTGCTTTGAAAATTGAACACGTGATGCTCCGCGCAATGGCTTCGAAGCGAATCGGCAGGGTCCCGCGCCGTCTCGCCTGATCAGAAAAGTTGCATGAGCGTGTTGAACAACTGTAAACCCTTGCACCGATTTGCGCCCGTTCCGTAGTTTCAGGTGCGCCGGCCATGTCGCTCATGGTGCAAGCATTCCAGATTTATATGCACAGCGGAGTTCATAGGCGGGGCCGTATTTGTACGGGCGCGTCTCGAACTATTTTTGCGTCTGTTGCCGGGAATGCACGCTAGCGGCGGTCGCAATGACCTCCGGAATAATTGCCGGCGCCCTGTCGGTTCCGTCAGGGTTGGTTCGTCTTGAAGGTGAGGGCGGGCGGCCCGGCCGTCGCGCCCGTCCTTTCCGGAGTGGCGCCTCGCCGCGCACTCCGGACGACAAAGCAAGCAAGGAATGCTCATGCGATTCATGATGCTGATGATCCCGCTCGGCTACGAGACCGCGCCGCCGGACGTGCAGCTCGATCCCGAACGGGTCGCCGCGATGATGCGCTACAACGAGGCGCTGAAGGATGCCGGCATCCTGATCACGCTCGACGGCTTGCATCCGCCGTCGATGGGCGCGCGCGTCTCGTTCGCGACCGGCGAGCCCGTGGTGACCGACGGCCCCTTCACGGAGGCCAAGGAAGTCCTGGGCGGCTACTGGATGATCGAGGTCGCCTCGCGGGAGGAAGCGATCGCCTGGGCCAGGAAGTGCCCGGCCTCCACCAATGAAATCATCGAGATCCGGCAGGTCCAGGAAATGTCCGACTTTCCGCTGGAGGTGCAGACAGCCGCCGCCGGTTTCGACGATCTGAAGACATAGCCGCGGTGGTCGCGATCAAATCGCGGCTGTCGTCAATCCATCAACAACGGAGAGAACCGATGAGCACCGAACACAAATTCCTCGCCGTCTATCTCGGCAGCATGAGCGGCGAAAAAATGAAGGCCTGGCACGCGATGCCCGAGGCCGAACGGAAGGCAAAGGAGCGAGAGGGCATGGCCGCCTGGCACGGCTGGGTCCAGAAGAACGAGGCCGTCATCGTCGAGATGGGGGGCCCGCTCGGCAAGACCCGCCGGATCGACGCGAGCGGCATCACCGAGATCAGCAATGCGTTGACTGGCTTCACGGTGGTGCGGGCTGCCTCGCAAGAGGAAGCTGCCAAGCTGTTCGAGAACCACCCGCATTTTGCCATCTTTCCCGGCGAGGCGATCGAGGTCATGCCCGTGCTGCCGATTCCGCAGATGTAGCCGCTCGCACGTCGTTTCCGGGCCCGGTGCCGAGGCACCGCCTCGGCGGTCCCTGGAGTACGGGGCTAATCAGGCCCGATTCCCGCTAGTGACCTTCGCGCCCGGCTCATGTAAAGCTCGTTCACATGAGCTGGCGCAAGGAGACGCGCCGCGCCGAGCGCGGCTATCACCACGGCAATCTGAAGGAAGCCTTGTTGCAGGCTGCCCTCGGGTTGATCGCCGAGAAGGGCGCGGCCGGCTTCACCTTCGCCGATGCCGCGCGAATGGCCGGCGTCAGCGCTGCGGCACCCTATCGGCATTTCCGCGACCGCGACGAGCTGTTGTCCTCGATCGCGCAGCGCGGCTTCGAACAGTTCGAGGCGCGCCTGACCGCGGCTTGGGACGACGGGCGGCCCGACACGGTCACGGCCTTCGAGCGCGTCGGCAGGGCCTATCTCGCCTTCGCCCGCGAGGAGCCCGCCTTCTACAATGCGATGTTCGAATCGGGCCTGCCGGTCGACGCCAATCCGGCGCTCCAGGCTGCCAGCGAGCGCGCTTTCAACATCATTCGCGCCGCCGCCGAGCGGCTTGCAGCACTCGCGCCGCCCGGTACGCCGCGCCCGCCGGCGATGATGATGGCGCTGCACATCTGGTCGATGGCGCACGGCGTGGCCTCGCTGTTCTCGCGGGGCGACGCCGCGCGGCGCAAACTGCCGATGTCGCCGGACGAGCTGCTCGAGGCCGAGGTGCTGATCTATCTGCGCGGCCTCGGCTTCCCGACCGACCGGCGTCCGCCGGCGAAGAGCGCCGAGCCGCCGCCCGTGCCACCGGAGGCCTCCTCCGGTTCTGGCGTGCCGCCCGGCGGTCCCTGGGGCAAGCCGAAATAAAATTGCGCAAATAATTGCCCCAGCCTGTCGGCCAGCCGGCTTGACAAAATCGCGGGATGATTTAGCTATGTAAATGTTATTTACATTCACAACGGCGCAGATGCCGTGATGGAGATGGGAAATGGCCTACACCGCTGATGTCAATCGATGGCGCGGCCCTTCGGACCAATACCAACAATACGAGCGCCCCCGCATGCTGGAGACACCCTGGCATCCCGGCTGGATCGCCGTGACCATCCTCGGCTTCATCATCTGGTGGCCGATCGGACTTGCCCTTCTCTTTTTCACACTCGGGAGCAGAAGAATGTCGTGCTGGAGCAACCAGGATCGCTGGCAGAACAAGATGGAGCGGATGCAGTACAAGATGGATCGCATGCGCGGCCGCATGGAGCGCCGTGGTTTCGGCTTCGGCTTCGGCCCGCCCTCGAGCGGCAACCGCGCGTTCGACGAATACCGCACCGAGACGCTGCAGCGGCTCGAGGAGGAGCAGGTCGAGTTCAAGAACTTCCTCGACCGTCTGCGTCACGCCAAGGACAAGGAAGAGTTCGACCAGTTCATGGCGCAGCACAAGACGCGCCCGACCCCGCCGCCGACCGACCAGCCGCAGAGCTGAACTGTAAAGGCTGATCTGAAAAGGCTGATCTAGGTCGAGATATCAAAGCCTTCAGGCGCATGCCCCCAAAGTCCTGTTGGCCCCGAGCCGCCCGCCTGCGCAACCCGCAGGCGGGCGGTTTGGCTTTTGGCGCCTTGATAGGGACCGCCTATATTTGGCGTCATGGGTAGCGACAGACCGGAGGCGGCGATGACCAAAGCTGCGATCATGGCGAACGACGGCCTCTGGCAGGCGATCCGCGGCGAGGCGGAGCGTGCGGCGGCCGCCGATCCCGTTTTCGGCAAGGCCGTTGCCGATGCCGTTCTTGCCCATGACGATTTTGCCGCTGCGCTTACTGATCTGATCGGGCGCAGGCTTGGCAGCGGTGCGGCAGAGCGCGCGCGCTTCACGGCTTTTTCGCGTGAAGCGTTTCGCGAGGAGACAGACCTGATTGCAGCGGCCGCCCGCGACCTCCAGGCGATCGCACGCCACGATCCCGCCATCGCCGAGCTACTGCCGCCGCTGCTGCATTTCAAGGGCTACGTCGCGCTGCAAGCCTGGCGCGTCTCGAACTGGCTCTGGCGCCATGACCATCGCGACGCGGCGCTGCTGTTCCAGAACGAGGCGTCGAATGTCTTGCAGGTCAGCATTCATCCGGCCGCACATTTCGGGTCGGGCGTTTATCTCGACCACGCCACCGGCATCGTGATCGGCGCGAATGTGGTGATCGGCGACGAGGTCACCATTCTTCAGAACGTCAGCATCGGTCGCCGCGGTGAACTGCCGGCGCGCTCGCCGCGCATCGGACGGGGCGTGTTCATCGGCTCTGGCGCGACCATTCTCGGCGACATCGCGATCGGCGATTTTGCCAAGATCGGCGCCGCGACGGTCGTGACGTCAGACGTCCCCGGCGGCTGCACTGCGGTCGGCAATCCCGCACGGCTGACCAATTGTCCCGAACCCGCCTCTGCGGCCTGAAAGGGGTCGAAAAAGGCAGGCAGGGCAGTCCAGCGCCCGTACAGGAAAACCGGACGCCCTAGAACCCGATCGCGGTGAGGCACGACCAAGCCCTGACAGCGCCTTTCCGCTTGCGCCGACGGGTACGACCATGAGCACCGCCGAATGCAAAGAGACCAGACGGCGCATCGCACTGCTCGAGCGCCTCTCGGACCTGTTCGACCGGTTTGGAGTCTCGGTGCCGCTCGCGATCGCATTCCTCAACGGCTGGCCGACGGAGATCAAGTCCTATCAGGAACTCGTGGCGAGCGATGCCTGGAAGGTCTTTCTCAGTTGCGCCCTTTATGCACTCGCCGCCTTTGCGCTCAAGCGCGCGGTTTCGTTTGCGACAACGGGTCTCGCCCCATGATCCTGCTCCGCGATTTCGCTCTCTTTGTTCTTCCCGGGCTCGTCGCGGCGGGCGGCTGGCTCTACGCCCTCAGCCTGCGCCAGCGGGTCCGGCCCATGCTGACGCCACGGGAGAA
The DNA here is from genome assembly GCF_032290525.1 of Bradyrhizobium cosmicum. Classification (GTDB taxonomy): domain Bacteria; phylum Pseudomonadota; class Alphaproteobacteria; order Rhizobiales; family Xanthobacteraceae; genus Bradyrhizobium; species Bradyrhizobium cosmicum_A. Next base: position 59,564 of record NZ_JASXTA010000030.1, read on the forward strand.
GGTCGAGCGCGGATCGTCGCCGAGGTCGGCCTCTGGCGACGTCCCGCTCGCTCAGGCGGCGTGGCGGTGGCTCTCGCCGCCATGATGCGGCGTGACCGGCTCCGATCTGGTCTGGCCCGGCGCGTCCAGCACCGCGACGTGATGCCGGTAGACCATCTCCCAGCCCTTCCATCCCGTGAACAAGAGGATACCGACGACGAGCAGGGAGAGCACCACGCCCCACGGCTGGATCGCAGCCTCGGCGCCTTGGACATAGCGGAGATAGAAGTTGATCAGGGCCAGCACGACCGCCGCCAGATTGCCGATCATGTGGTACCAGGCATCGTTCAGGCGGCGGATGCGGGGCTCGCTGACGAAATCGGTAAAGCCGGCTGTGGCGGCAACCAGCGCCATGACGATGCCGGCGCCGATCAGCCAGATCGCGGCCCTGGCCCAGAAACCGTCGCCGGTTCCGATGAAGGCCAGATCGGCGATGGGCGCGCCGACCAGGAACGCCACGGGGAAGGGGATGATCATGGGGTGGAGCGGATGATCGCCGATGGCCGCGGTCGTCTTGGGGTTGATAGTCATGGCAAAACCTCGCCAGAAGTGATTTTCCGGATAATCGCCGGGGCGAGGGCCGGTTCCTCCAGTCGTGATGTGAGCCACCGCCGAACCAGCAGCTTGCCAACCGCCTGCACGGGCTGCCTTTTCCGCAGCCAAAGTCGCCTCCGGTAACCCCGCATTAACCAACGCTGGGCTCTGGTAGTTGCGGACAATCGCGCCCGGAGCCTGTGGTCGAGGCCCATAGTTTTGACATCTTGGCAGGGAATGCAGACGGCCGGCTTTGGACGAGCCCCTGCACCCCAGAAAGACAAGGCTTTGAGCGGGCTTGCCGGCCGCGCCGGTTTGCGCGGCTGTTGGGGAACCGGCAGCCATTTGCTGCCGCGAACATCAGGTAACGATCGCCTTGAGAGGATACTGCTTATGAATCCGGCCGACGTGGCACAGTCAGCCCTTCCGGTTGCCGCTTCCGCGGACGTGTCGCTGATTGCGCTGTTCTGGCAGGCTCACTGGATCGTGAAAGCGGTGATGCTGGGACTTCTGGCCTGCTCGGTCTGGGTCTGGGCGATCGCCATCGACAAGATCTTCCTGTTCGCCCGCACCCGCCGCTCGATGGACCGGTTCGAGCAGGCGTTCTGGTCCGGCGAGTCGATCGAGGAGCTCTATCGCACGCTGTCGGCCAAGCCGACGCATTCGATGGCGGCCTGCTTCGTCGCGGCGATGCGCGAATGGAAGCGCTCCTTCGAGAGCCAGGCCCGCTCGGTCGCCGGCCTTCAGATGCGCATCGACAAGGTGATGAACGTCTCGATCGCCCGCGAGGTCGAGCGACTGGAACGCCGGCTGCTGGTGCTCGCCACCGTCGGCTCCGCCGGCCCCTTCGTCGGCCTGTTCGGCACGGTCTGGGGCATCATGTCGAGCTTCCAGTCGATCGCGGCGTCGAAAAATACCTCTCTGGCGGTGGTGGCGCCCGGCATCGCGGAGGCGCTGTTTGCGACCGCCGTCGGCCTTATCGCCGCCATTCCTGCCACTATTTTCTACAATAAGTTCACGTCCGAGGTGAACCGGCAGGCCCAGCGGCTCGAAGGCTTCGCCGATGAATTTTCAGCCATTCTGTCCCGTCAGATCGACGAGCGAGGCTAACGGACGGCATGTATAGTGTGAAGGGCAATTTGAGCACTCGATCATGGCGATGAACGTAGCCAGTTCGTCCGGAGGCGGCGGGCGCCGTGGCCGGCGCAAGCCCGTCGTGGCCGAGATCAACGTCACGCCGATGGTCGACGTGATGCTGGTGTTGCTCATCATCTTCATGGTGTCGGCACCGATGTTGACAGTCGGTGTGCCGCTCGACCTGCCGCAGACCCAGGCCAAGAGCCTCGAAAATAACGATCAGAAGCCGATCCAGATGTCGGTCGACATCAAGGGCAAGGTGTTCATCAACGACGCCGAGATCGCGATCAATGAGCTGGTGCCGAAGCTGAAGGCGATCACGGACGCGCGCGGCGGGCTCGAGGAGCGCATCTATCTGCGTGCCGACAAGAAAGCGGATTACGGCACGGTGGCCAGGGTGATGGGGCTGTTGTCCGGAGCCGGATTCAAGAAGCTGGCGCTCGTCACCGAAGCGGATCAGGGGTCCTAGGCCGGTGAAGGTGAACGTCGACAAGACACTCGTTGCGTCGATTGCTCTCCACGTCCTCGTGCTTGGATGGGGACTGGTCACCTTTAGCAGCAAGGCCTTTGTCGCGCCGGAAGAGTCGCTCCCGATCGACATCATCTCCAGCGATCAGCTCGCCAAGATGATGTCGGGGCAGAAGACCGGCGACAAGAAAGAGCCGAAGCCCAAGGTCGAGAAGATCGCGGAAGCCAAGCCCGAGGAAGACGCGGTCGGCAAGGTCACCGAGAAGAAAGAGCTGATCAAGACCAACTCGACGCCCGAGCCGCCGCCGAAACCCGTCGAGAAGCCGGTCGAGAAGAAGCCCGAGCCGCCGAAGCCGGTTGCCGAGGCCAAGCCGAAGGAAGAGCCGAAGCCGCAGGAAAAGAAGCCTGATCCGGCCAAGGAAGATCCGATCGCCGAACTCCAGAAGAAGCTGGACACCAAGAAGCCGCCGCCGAAGCCCGTAGAGCAGAAGATCGCAGCGGTGCAGCCGCAGCAGCAGCCCAAGCCCAAGGAGCGCAGCTTCGATCCCGCGCAGATCCAGCGCGACCTCGACAAGCGCGCCGCGACCCGGCACGAGCTCGCTGGCTCGACGCTGAATGCGTCGGCGTCGCTGGGATCGACGACCGGGACTGCTGCCAATAATGTTGCGACCTGGCGCGGTGCCTTCCAGGGCGCGGTCAAGCGCTGCTTCACGCCGACCTATAACGGGCAGGATGCCGACCAGTACGAAGCTGACATCGACATTTCCATGAAGATCGATGGATCGCTGGCGGCGGAGCCGACCATCGTCGGGGTGAGGGGGCCTTCCCGGGCGATCGCCCAGGCGATAGCCGAAAGCGCCAAGCGCGCCATCGTGCAGTGTCAGGTTTATTCGTTCATGCCGAAGCAGCAGTACGATAGCTGGAAGCTCATTCCGATGACCTTCGGCCTGAAAGATATGTTGTGACATCCGAACAAAAGAACTTTGCAATGAATGACGCTCGATCGATCTCCCGCCGCCGCTTCATGACTGTTACCGGATCGGCTCTCGCGATGCTCGGCGGCGGACACGCCTTCGCCCAGGGCCAGCCGCGAATTCGTATCGACCCAAACGAATTTCGGCCGATCCCGATCGCGATCTCCAACTTCGTGCCGGGCTCGCCCGCCGACGGCGAGGTCAGCAACGGCGTCACGCAGGTCATCACCAACAATCTGAAGCGCTCGGGCCTGTTCGCGCCGATCGACCAGGCCGCCTTCATCGAGCGCATCAGCAACATCGATGTCGCGCCGCAATTTCAGAACTGGAAGACCCTCAACGCGCAGGCTCTCGTCACCGGTCGCATGACGCGGGGTCAGGACGGAAGGCTCAAGGCCGAATTCCGCCTCTGGGACGTCGTCACCGGCCAGCAGCTCACGGGCCAGCAATATTTCACCTCGCCGGAATATTGGCGCCGCATCGCCCACATCATCTCCGACCAGATCTATGAGCAGATGACCGGCGAGAAGGGCTATTTCGACAGCCGCGTCGTGTTCGTGGACGAGACCGGGCCGAAGGAGCGCCGCGTCAAGCGGCTCGCCATGATGGACCAGGACGGCGCCAATGTGCGCTATCTGACCCGCGGCGCCGATCTCGTGCTGACGCCGCGCTTCTCGCCGAACTCCCAAGAGATCACCTACATGGAGTTCGGCCAGGGCGATCCGAAGGTCTATCTCTTCAACATCGAGACCGGCCAGCGCGAGATCGTCGGCAACTTCCCGGGCATGACCTTTGCGCCGCGCTTCTCGCCGGACGGCCAGCGCGTCATCATGAGCCTGCAGCAGGGCGGCAACTCCAACCTGTTCGTGATGGATCTGCGCTCGCGCTCGACCACGCGCCTCACCGATACGCCGGCGATCGACACTTCGCCGTCCTATTCGCCCGACGGCGCCCGCATCTGCTTCGAATCCGATCGCGGCGGCCGGTCGCAGATCTACGTGATGGCGGCGGGCGGGGGAGCTGCGCAGCGCATCTCCTTCTCCAAGGACGACACCAACGCCAGCTATTCGACGCCGGTGTGGTCGCCGAAGGGGGATTACATCGCCTTCACCAGGCAGGGCGGCGGGCAGTTCTCGATCGGCGTCATGAAGCCCGACGGCAGCGGCGAGCGGCTCCTCACCTCGGGCTTCCACAATGAAGGCCCGACCTTCTCGCCGAACGGCCGCGTGCTGATGTTCTTCCGCGATCCCGGCGGCAGCGGCGGTCCGTCGCTGTACTCCGTCGACATCTCCGGCCGCAACGAGCTCAAGGTGCCGACGCCGGGCTTCGCCTCCGACCCGGCCTGGTCGCCGCTGCTGTCCTCGACACCCGGTTAGAGCCGAAAGCGCTGGAGCCATCGCGGCTAAAACATCGCGTGTTCAGCCGCGCGATGTTTTCGAAAAAACATGCCGATTTTTTCGGGTTTGGTGCGGGACGCAACCTTTCCTTCACCTTGTGCCCGGCAACGCTTGCCTAGTTGCTTGATATTTCAACAGAAACGGGTTCGCTATAGTCGAAAAACAACCCGACTTTAACGATGTTCCCTCAGAAAGGCTTCATCTGGTCTGGGTAAAAGTACGCGCCAAACAGGACGCGTAACAAGCCGATGCAGCTGGCCGACCAGAAGCAGAGCGATCGAGACGAGCTGGAGCCGATACTCTACGCCGCTCTCATCAACTCTATGGTGCAGAATTTCTGGGCGATCTTTCTGGGCTCGGCCTCCGCGGCCGTGGCCGCGGTCATGACTGCGCTGAAGACCGGTGACGTCCGGTTGTGGCCGATCGCGTTCCTGCTGATCGCCATCGGCACCGCACGTGCCTTCCAGATGCGCGGATACGAAAACCGCACGCAGGCGCTGTCATTCGACGAAGCCAGGCATCTGGCGCCGCGCTATTGGCTCGGTGCCTTGAGCTATGCCGCGGTGCTCGGCGTGTGGGCCTTCGTCGTGATCTACCTCAACGAGGATGCGGTTGCCGACATGCTCTGTGTCGCCATCGGCATCGGCTACACCGCCGGCGGCGCCGCCCGCAATTACGGCCAGCCGCGCGTGATCCAGTGGCACGTCGCGCTCGCCTGCGGACCGATGTCGCTCGCGCTGCTGCTGCATGGCGGCTTCTACCACATGGGTCTCGCCATCCTGCTCGTGTTCTTCTTCATCGGGCTGAAGAATATCAACCTCAGCCTGCACGCGATCTTCGTCAAGGCGCTGACCTCGAGCTTCCGCGAATCCGCGCTGGCGAGCCAGTTCGATACCGCGCTCAACAACATGCCGCATGGCCTGTGCATGTTTCGCGCCGACGGGCGTCTTGCGGTGATGAACCATCGCTTCGGCGAGTTGATGGTGCTGCCGGACGATCTGGTCAAGCGCGGCGCCACCGCCGCCGACATCGTGTCGGCCAGCGTCGCCGCAGGCTCCATCTCGGCGGAGAGCGGTAACCAGATTCTGGCCGAGATCGCGCATGCGCGGATCTGCGAGATCGTCACCGCCGATCCGGATTTCTCGCGCGGCCGCACGCTGGCCTGGACGTTCCAGCCGATGGCCGGCGGCGGCACCGTGCTGCTGCTGGAAGACATTACCGAACGCACCAACGCCGAAGCCCGGATCAGCCATCTCGCCCGCTATGACGAGCTCACGGCGCTGCCCAACCGGGTCAGCTTCCGCGACGAGATCGAACGGTTGCTGGCGATCTCGCAGGGCGCCGAACGGCTGTCCGCGCTGCTCTTCGTCGATCTCGACCAGTTCAAGCAGGTCAACGACACGCTCGGTCATCCCTGCGGCGACCAGCTGCTGTGCGCGGTCGCCAACCGCCTCCGCGAGATGCTGCGCCCGGAGGATTTCGTCGCCCGCTTCGGCGGAGACGAGTTCGTCGTGTTCCAGCAGAACATCGCCACGCCCGAGGACGCCGCGAGCCTCGCCCGTCGCATCGTCGAACGCCTGAGCGAGCGCTACCGGATCGACAATCACCTGGTCGAGATCGGCGCCAGCGTCGGCATTGCGCTGACCTCGCCGAACGGCGACGTCCGCGCCGACACGCTGCTCAAGAACGCCGACATGGCGCTCTACCGCGCCAAGGCCGACGGCCGCGGCACCTTCTGCTTCTTCCGCGACGAGATGGCGGCGACCGTCGAAGCCCGCCGCATCCTCGAGCTCGACCTGCGCAAGGCGCTCGCCAACGAGGAATTCGAGCTGTTCTACCAGCCGCTGGTCAACCTCAAGTCCGGCAGGATCACCACCTGCGAAGCGCTGCTGCGCTGGAATCATCCGGTGCGCGGCACCGTCTCGCCGGTCGACATCATCCCGGTTGCCGAGGACATGGGCCTGATCGTCGATCTCGGCCGCTGGATCCTGCGCCGCGCCTGCATGGAATGCATGAAGTGGCCGGACGGCGTCAGCGTCGCCGTCAACTTCTCGCCGCAGCAGTTCCACCAGCGCGACGTCCTGAGCGAGATCCGCTACGCGCTGGAGGTCTCAGGGCTCCCGGCCCATCGCCTCGAGATCGAGATCACCGAGTCGTCGCTGCTGCACAACACCCAGCTCACCCACGACATCCTGTCGCAACTACATACGCTCGGCGTGCGCATCTCGCTGGACGATTTCGGCACCGGCTATTCGAGCCTCAGCTACCTGCACAATTTCCCGATGCAGAAGGTCAAGATCGACCGCTCCTTCCTCGAGGGCATCGACACCGACCGGCCGCTGACGCTGCTGCGCGGCGTGGCGCGGCTGTCGGCCGATCTCGGCATGGCAGTCGTAGTCGAGGGCATCGAGACCAACGAGCAGCTCGAACTGATCAGCGCCGACGGCACCGTCTCGGAGGCGCAGGGCTATCTGTTCAGCCGTCCGGTGCCCGCCGTGCGGATGCGCCAGCTCCTCAACGCCTCGCATGGACGGCGCGGCGAGAGTCTGCTCCAGGTCGTCGGCTCGCGCTCCTTCGCTTAACTCCATCTCCGGAAATGTCCCATCGTTTCAGCCAGTTGCTGATCACCGTAGTGCTACGGTGATTAACCCTATCGCCGCGATTGCTTTGCATCGTCGTTAAGGAGGTGTTAATAAATCATCACGCGCGCGTAAGTTGTCCTGCGGCAATGGCCCGGCCTCGCGCGGCGTGAGTTGTGAGTAAGGAGTTGGAATGCAGTCCTCAGCCAGATCTGTCATTTCGGCTGTTGGACGTGGAGCGGAGCTCCTCACCGACGTCGATTACCATCTTGCCGAAACGACCGCGGAGAAGGAGGAGATCTACAACCTCCGCTATCGCGCCTATTTGCGGGAGGGTGCCGTCAAGGAATCGGCAGACGCCCGGGTCACCGACCGCTATGACGAGCTGCCGAACGCCTGGACCTTCGGTGTCTATCTGCGTGGCCAGCTTTGCAGCTCGGTGCGCATCAGCGTGCTGACCCCGGAATGGCGCGAATCCACCTCGGCCGATGTCTTCCCCGACGTCCTGATGCCGCGGCTCGATCGCGGCGCGGTCATGATCGACCCGACCCGCTTTGTCGCCGATCCCGACCAGGTCAAGCGGGTGCCGGAATTGCCGTATCTGACGACGCGGCTCGCCTACATGGCGTGCGAGCATTTCAATGCCGATCTCGGCCTTGCCATCGTGCGTGCCGAGCATCAGGCGTTCTATCGCCGGGTATTCCTGCACGAGACCATCGCCGAGCCCCGCCTGGTTCCGGGGCTGACAAAGCCGTTCGGACTGATGGCGGCGGATTTCCCGACCTTCCGCAAGAAGGTGTTCGAGCGCTACCCGATCATGCGCTCCACCGCCTTCGAGCGGCGGATGTTGTTCGGCCGCGGCGGCCAGCGCCAGGCCCCGCAGCAACCCGTCCCGCAGCAGCCCATCCCGCAGCGGCCGGTGCTGGTGGCGGACGCCGCTCACGTCTGACGTCCCGCGGTCAGTCACGGTCTCGAGCCGCCGCGCATCTTTCGGCCGGGGCTCTGTTCACCTCATCATCGTTCGCGCTCAAATTTCCAGCAAAAGCCGGCGTTTTGCCGGCTGACGCGGCTTGCCTTCACCCTCGCGCCACATTTACAACCCATTAACCATGACGGGTGCTTTTCGCGGGTTGGGGGCATTTGATCGGCTGAGGCAAGGTTCCATCAAGGTTGACGGAACGTTCGCTTAACCAACCCCCTGTAGACCGGACAGCAGTGGACGAACGTGAGCGTGGAGGCTCCGGAATGAAATATCCTATGCGTATCCTCCAGGGATTGAGGCTGGCTGCGGTGATTGCAATCGCGCTGTCGATGGGCGCCTGCGCCAACAAGAACGCTGCGACGGATGCGATGGCCAACGCGGCGACCCCTGGCAGCCAGCAGGATTTCGTCGTGAACGTGGGCGACCGCGTGTTCTTCGAAAGCGACCAGACCGATCTGACCCCGCAGGCGACCGTGACCCTGGAGAAGCAGGCACAGTGGCTGCAGAACTATCGGCAATACAGCTTCACCATCGAAGGTCATGCCGACGAGCGTGGCACCCGCGAATACAACATCGCGCTCGGCGCTCGCCGCGCCCAGTCGGTGCGTTCGTTCCTCGCCTCGCGCGGCATCGATCCGAACCGCATGCGCACGATCTCCTACGGCAAGGAGCGGCCGGTCGCCGTCTGCAACGACATCTCCTGCTGGTCGCAGAACCGTCGCGCCGTCACCGTGCTGAACGCGAGCTCCTGACGCTGTCAGGCCCTGTTCATCTTCAGATACCGATGATGCCGGCGCCCTCTCGGGCGCCGGTTTCGTTTCAGCAATCCGTGACTTAAAACCCTTGGTACCAGTCACAGTTTTGGCGTACTCCCCTTCAATGTGTGGCGCGTCGAATGTTCCGTCGCAGGCCATTTAGCTTTCGTCGTCAGGGCAAGATGTCATCCAGATTTAAGGTCTTTACCGGCACCGTGGCGATCGCCGCGCTGCTCTCCTTGTGCGTGCCCGCACTTGCGCAGTCGGACGATGCCGACCCCGAGATGCGGATCGAGCGGCTGGAGAACCAGCTGCGCCAGCTCACCGGCCAGAACGAAGAGCTGCAGTATCGCAACCGCCAGCTCGAAGAGCGCCTGCGGGCGCTCGAGGGCGGTGCGCAAGGCGCGCCCGGACAGGCGCCCAATGTCGCCGCGATGCCTCCCGCCCAACTCGCACCGGGCCAGGTCGCGCCGGCCTATCGCCAGCAGCAGCAAGTCCAGCCGAATTACGAGCAGCCGCAGATCGCCTCTCCCGCGCCGATCGTTCAGGAGCAGCCTGCGCCGGGCGCGCCCGGCAGCCGTCGCCGCGGCGATGCGTTCGACCCGAGTCAAAATCCGAGTGCCCCGGGCGCGCCGCGCGCGCTCGGTGGCGGGCAGCAGCCGATCGCGGCAGGCACACAGGCAGGCGCGCCCGGCGGCCGCGGCTATGGCGAGCCGCTCGATCTCTCCAACAATGGCCCCCGCTACCCGCAAGCCGCAGTGCCCGCACAGCCGGCCTATCCGCCGGTGCAACAGGGTAGCCCGGCGCCGTCAGGCGGCACGGGCCTTGCGACCCTGCCGCCCTCGGCAACGCCGCGCGACGAGTTCGACCTCGGCATCGGCTATATGCAGCGCAAGGATTATGCGCTCGCCGAGCAGACCATGAAGAACTTCGCCCAGAAATATCCGAGCGACCCGCTGCTCGGGGATGCGCAATACTGGCTCGGCGAGAGCTACTTCCAGCGCCAGCAATATCGCGACTCCGCGGAAGCCTTCCTCGCCGTCACCACCAAATACGACAAATCGGCCAAGGCGCCGGATGCGCTGTTGCGGCTCGGCCAGTCGCTGGCCGCGCTGAAGGAGAAGGAAGCCGCCTGCGCCGCCTTCGGCGAGGTCGGCCGCAAATATCCGCGCGCCTCGGCCGGGGTCAAGAGCGCGGTCGATCGCGAGCAGAAGCGGGTGAAGTGCTGACGCGCGGTGTTTGCGCCCTGACAATGCGGATGGTGCTGCGCTAATACAGTGCCCGCCATTCTGCTGGGCCCTGTCATGTCAGACGTGGACAATTCACCGATTTCGGCGCGCGCGGCGAAGCAACTCTTCGCCGGGCTGAAAAGCGCGCCGGCGCTGGTGCTCGCGGTTTCCGGCGGGCCCGACTCGGTTGCGCTGATGTGGCTCGCCGCGCGCTGGCGGCGCAGCCTCGCGCGCGGCCCGCAACTGACAGTCGTCACCATCGATCACGGCCTGCGCCCTGAAGCGGCATGTGAGGCGCGCGAGGTCAAGCGGCTCGCAACCGAGCTCGGCTTGACGCACCGGACCCTGCGCTGGCGCGGCGCCAAGCCGAGCACGGGGCTGCCCGCGGCCGCGCGCGAAGCCCGCTATCGCCTGCTGGCGCAAGCCGCGCGCAAAGCCGGCGCGAGCCATGTGTTGACCGCTCACACCCGCGACGACCAGGCCGAGACCCTGCTGATGCGCATGCTCCGCGGCAGCGGACTCGCCGGACTGTCGGCGATGGGCCGTTTTACGGAACGCGACGGCATCGTGCTGGCGCGTCCGCTGCTCGATGTCCCGAAGTCGCAGCTGATCGCGACGCTGAGGCGGGCCAGAATCGGTTTTGCCGACGATCCCACCAACCGCGACACCGCCTTCACCCGGTCGCGCTTGCGTGCGCTGCTGCCGCAGCTTGCGGCCGAGGGCGGCGATAGCAGGAGCCTCGCCCGCCTTGCGGCAAGGCTGGCGCGCGCCAACGCGGCGGTCGAGGTGCTGGTCGATGGCGCCGAGCGCTTCCTTCAGCTCAGAACGCGCGGCGATGCGCCGCAGGCGGCCGCTCGCAGCTTCGAGGCCGAAGCATTTGCCCTCCTGCCGGAGGAGGTCCGGCTGCGGCTCCTGCTGCGGGCCGTCAATGCCCTCGGCCATGAAGGGCCGGCGGAACTCGGTAAAGTCGAGACCCTCCTGGCCGCGCTCGATCAGGCCGTGAATCAGGCCAAGACTCAGGCCGTGGCCGCAACTTCCCGTGCCCCCGCAAATGGCCGTGCGATCCTGAAGCAGACCCTTGCGGGAGCCTTGATCAGCCTTGCTGGAGGGCGTATCCACATCGCGCCGGCACCGGCCCGGCGTTCCCAACGGAACATGCAAGCGAGCGTGCGAAGGGCGGCTGAGGGCGGATCATGACACCGGCCGTTTCCGCGGCACGCCGTCAGGACACCTTAACCAGGCAGGAAAAACCCCGGGCAGGTCGCCATTATTTCAGCGGGAATCGCGCTAAGATGGGATAAATAGTCCCATCTCGTTCCCTTGGCAGCGACCGGGGCGGCACCTAAATTGTATGCGTCCAACCGAGAGGATTCCTTGGGGATTTCCTCGCACAGACCAAATTAACTGCCCAAGGATCAGGCCGCGATCCGCGCGACCACGAAGGAAGATCGATGAACGCCAATCTGCGCAATTTCGCCCTCTGGGTCATCATTGTCTTGCTGCTATTGGCGTTGTTCACGCTCTTCCAGAATCCTGGCCAGCGGGCGTCCTCGCAGGACATCGCCTTCTCCCAGCTCCTGAGCGAAGTTGACCGCGGCAATGTGCGCGACGTCGTGATCCAGGGACCGGACATCCACGGCACCTTCACCAACGGCTCGAGCTTCCAGACCTATGCGCCGAGCGATCCGACGCTGGTGAAGCGCCTCTATGACAGCAAGGTGCAGATCACTGCGAAGCCGCCCGGCGACAACGTGCCGTGGTTCGTGTCGCTGCTGGTCTCCTGGCTCCCGTTTATCGCGCTGATCGGCGTCTGGATCTTCCTGTCGCGGCAGATGCAGGGCGGCGCCGGCAAGGCGATGGGCTTCGGCAAGTCGCGCGCCAAGATGCTGACCGAAGCGCATGGCCGCGTCACTTTCGAGGACGTCGCCGGCGTGGACGAAGCCAAGCAGGACCTGCAGGAGATCGTCGAATTCCTGCGCGACCCCGGCAAGTTCCAGCGCCTCGGCGGCCGCATTCCGCGCGGCGTGCTGCTGGTCGGCCCTCCTGGCACCGGCAAGACCCTGATCGCGCGTGCGGTCGCGGGCGAAGCCAACGTGCCGTTCTTCACCATCTCCGGTTCTGACTTCGTCGAGATGTTCGTCGGTGTCGGCGCCTCGCGCGTCCGTGACATGTTCGAGCAGGCCAAGAAGAACGCGCCCTGCATCATCTTCATCGATGAAATCGACGCGGTCGGTCGTCACCGCGGCGCCGGCCTCGGCGGCGGCAATGACGAGCGCGAGCAGACCCTGAACCAGTTGCTGGTCGAGATGGACGGCTTCGAGGCTAATGAGGGCGTGATCCTGATCGCCGCGACCAACCGTCCCGACGTGCTCGATCCCGCGCTGCTGCGTCCGGGCCGCTTCGATCGTCAGGTCGTGGTGCCCAACCCCGACGTCGTCGGCCGCGAGCAGATCCTCAAGGTTCACGTTCGCAAAGTGCCCTTGGCGCCGGATATCAACCTCAAGACTATCGCGCGCGGCACCCCGGGCTTCTCCGGCGCCGACCTGATGAACCTCGTCAACGAAGCCGCCCTGACCGCCGCCCGCCGCAACAAGCGCATGGTGACGCAGGCCGAGTTCGAGGAAGCCAAGGACAAGGTGATGATGGGCGCCGAGCGCAAGTCGCTCGTCATGACGGAGGAAGAGAAGCTGCTGACCGCCTATCACGAGGGCGGCCACGCCATCGTCGGCCTCAACGTCGTCGCGACCGACCCGATCCACAAGGCGACCATCATTCCGCGCGGTCGTGCGCTCGGCATGGTGATGCAGCTGCCCGAGCGTGACAAGCTGTCGATGTCGCTGGAGCAGATGACCTCGCGCCTCGCCATCATGATGGGCGGCCGCGTCGCCGAAGAGCTGGTCTTCGGCCGCGAAAAGGTGACGTCGGGTGCGTCGTCCGACATCGAGCAGGCGACGCGGCTGGCGCGCATGATGGTGACGCGCTGGGGCCTGTCCGAGGCGCTCGGCACCGTGTCCTATGGCGAAAATCAGGACGAGGTTTTCTTGGGCATGTCGGTGTCGCGGACCCAGAACGCATCGGAGGCGACGGTTCAGAAGATCGACACCGAGATCCGGCGTTTCGTGGAAGAGGGCTACAACGAAGCGACGCGCATTCTCACCGAGAAGCGCGCCGATCTCGAGGCTCTCGCCAAGGGCCTGCTCGAGTTCGAGACGCTCTCCGGCGACGAAATCATCGACCTGCTCAAGGGCAAGAAGCCGAACCGCGAGTCCGTGCTCGAACCGACCACGCCGCGCGCCTCCGCCGTGCCGCCGGCCGGCAAGTCGCGCCCGCGGCCCGATCCGGATCCCGGCCTGGAGCCGCAGCCGCAGGCGTAATCGCGGGGTGGTAGATGAAATTGAAAAACGCGGCGGAAACGCCGCGTTTTTCGTTGGCTGGACTCGTGCCCCGGACGCAGCGCAGCGTCCCTTTGACGATGCGCTGCAGAGCCGGGGCCCATGTCTCCGCATCGCCGTCATTTGGGAGCGCGGCGAAGCAATCTGGACTGTTCCCGCGGCCAGATTTTGGATTGCTTCGCGCCCGCAGTGACGGTGTTGATGCAGCCGCGCTCGCAACGACTTGGCACCAAAGATTTGCCGGAAGCCGACCAGCGCGACACCAACTATGTCACTTCCTACAACAGCACGATGGCGCTGGAGGCGGTGCTGAAAGCCTGCGGCGCCGACCTGTCGACCGAGAACATTCCGGAATCTCGAACTGCCGATGCTCTTGCCGGGCATCAAGGTGAATACACGCCCGTCCGATCGCGTCCCGGTCGTCCAGATGCAGTTCATGCGCTTCAACGGCAAGAGCTGGAAGCGGTTTGGCGAGTTGCAGACGGGGAATTAAAGATCAGCCGGGATCGACGTCATTATTATGTTGGCTTCGGACTCCGACCGGCTAGCGGTTGCCTCCATTGGTAGTATTGACGGTGCGTATGTCGGCCGACTAGTCCTGTTTGCAACGATCAAGTACCAACCCCGACCGCTGAAATACCCGAATGCACCGAACTGGCCGTGGAGCGAGTGGCTCCGGCAAATCCTTTGCGCCCCTTGTTCTGGTCGTCCTCGTAGCAACAGGATTGATCCGCTACGCCATCGATCATTCTGGCGCTTCAATTAGGGAGGGCGGGCGGGTATCGGCTTCGATCGAATCTGATCAATCCAAACACGCGACAGAGAACGCTTCGGCGAATAATAACGCGTCGAGTCCATCGCCTGCTTCCTCGGCGTCGAGGACGGAGCCCTCGCAGTCGGCTGAAGGCGCAGGGAAGGAGGCCGCCCCTGGGGCACCGGCTCGGGTCACTGCGATTCGCGTCGAGCAAGGCCTCTTTACGGACATCCGCATGCGCGAGAATGTTATTTGCGCCGCAGATTATCCGTTCTTGGGAATCGCAGAGATCGGAGGAGAATTTGTTGCTCTGAACGGCATTGCTCGCCAATGGGCCAGCAACAACTACCTCTCAGTCTATCGCGGCAGTGAGTGGATCGCGGTGAAGGATCGCGGGGTCGATCCCCTCAATGTGGGGTTTTCAGATGCTGGCAGACTGATTCGGACTGCAAACGATTTATGCCCCTCATCGTCGGCGGACGTTCTCGGAGAAGCTGCGAGAAAAATGAAGGAAGGTGAGGCAAGGCTTGTTCAACTCGGCTCAACATTCGGACTTGGATCGGTAAGCCGGCCGCGGCTCGCCAGTGAGCCCAGGAAAGTGCCAGCGGAAGACGCGATCGAAGTGGTTGCCTGGCACCTGACGCTAGGATTGGGTCGCGAAGCGCAGGTCGGTCAGAAAATCCGGACGGCAGGAGGGATGGCCTGCTTTAGATTCGATGATGATGAGTACCGATGCGTGAAATTCGATCGTACGCACGGGCGCACCGCGATATTGATGGCTACGAATATCGATGGGCCCGAAAAGCAGATCGTCGACCAGCACTGCTTTACGTTAGCTCGTAGCCTGAATGACCGGCGTTGTGATTTCAACGTAACGATGGTCGTGAAGAAGCGGGCTATGGATCACTTGGAGAGCACGTTTATCTACTCCAGTGACAGCATGAAATTGACGCACTGGTCAAAATACTAAAGCGTGATGGCATTAAGTTCGATAGCCTGAATTTTTGAGATAGTTGGCGCATTCCTCGGGTGTGAAAGCGTCG
>NZ_JASXTA010000031.1:0-69452 GCF_032290525.1 Bradyrhizobium cosmicum
TAATTGAGCGGCCAAACCTTGTCAGCTGACAAGGTTTGGCCGCACGACGAAAACTTACTCATTGCCCTCGCGGGCAAAAAACCTCTTCACCAGGCTTGGCAACTCTTCCTCCAGGAAGGCGCTGAAGCCGGTCGCATGTTGGTCCGAGACCGCAAGCTTGATGGCGCCATTTGCGAATGTCGCCTTGCCAACGACCTGCCCGGACGGGGACCGCAGCTCCATCTCGCTATGAGATCGCATGGCCGACTTCTTCACTGCCCCGAGGACAAGCTTGAATCGATCGTCCGAGGGCAAAGTCGAAACCTTGTCAGCTGACAAGGTTGCCCGCACCCGGACAAGCGCGGACGGATCCTCTCCCACGGCCGCCGCTAGCGCGACCCATCGCGGACGTCCCACCTTCCCGGCGCGGCCGATAGCCTCGATGACGTCAACCGGAAGCGCACGACAGACAGTCCGTAGGCGAGCAAGCTCAGGATCGTCGATCGATAGGGCGGCACGGATATCGCGGGCCTTGATGCCGGCTTCGTCCATGCGCCAAACGAACAGCGCGCGTTCGATCCAACTGAGGTCCTGACGAGCCGCGTTCTCGATACCCTGCGCAACGACGAGTTCGCTATCTGACAGCGCAACAATCGTGGCCTTCACCTTGGTGCCGAGATCCAACGCAGCACGCCAGCGTCGATGCCCGTAGACGACCTGATACCGATCAGCCGCGTCCGGGTGGCGCCGCACCTGGATCGGGACCTTTTGGCCTTCCTCCGAAATCAGCTTTTTCAGCGCGTCGAAATCAGCGTTGCTGTCGTCCGGAAGCCGGTCCGGGAACGGCGAGGGGTCGATCAACGCAGGATCAAGTTCCGAACCGCCTCCCGCATCCACGAGCGCCTGGAGCCTATCGCGCTCCTCGCGCAGCTCGGCCAGCGATCGTTGGGTGGCTCCAATGACGCCGGCGCCGACCCGTGCCGGCGCTTGGACCGGCGCATCCACCCTTGAGGGCAGGGCGGCTGAAGGATCGGCGCTCTTTGCTTCCGGATCCGAGAAAGACCCAAAGTTGGCCAGAATTGATCGACGCTTGCTCGTCATGTGCGCCCCCAGGATTCGGCTATCAGTACGAGGACCTGGTCGTTCACCGCATCAATAGACTCCCGCGCCCGCTTGGCGGTCGCCGCCGAGATATTGCCAGGCTCCAGTTCGTAAAGCGTCCGCTTCGCCAGCCCGGCGGTTTCGATTGCTGAGCTCGCTATCGCGGTGGCTGTAAGCACATCTTCGGCGAAGAGGTGTCGAAGCATAGTGACGACGCGGACCTGGGACTGGTCGAACGGGTCGTGCCGCGTCACGACGTAGCGCAGGAAGTCCTGCTTCATCGTCGCACCGGCGTCTCGGATCACCGATATGAGATCACCCATCATGAGCAGAAACTGGCTCATCGACATCACATCCAGCATCGCGGGGTGTACGGTCACGAGGAGGCCAGTCGCCGCATAGATGGCGCCAAGGGTCAGGAAGCCGAGGGATGGGGGAGTGTCCAGAATGACCACGTCATAGGCGTCTTCGACCTCTGCCAAAGCCAGACGTAGGCGCTCGAAGAAAATACTGTCCGAACGCGACTGTTGTTTCGACAGGAACCGTGGAGTCTCGTGCTCATATTCCATGACCTCGATATTTCCCGGGATGAGGTCGATCCCAGTGAAGTACGTCGGGCGGATGATCTCTTCGATCGGCCGGCGCTCATCGTCGTAACGCAACGCGGCGTAGATCGTCTCATTCTGTTGCACGTCGATCTCCGGCTGGGCGCCGAACATCGCCGACAATGAAGCTTGAGGGTCGAGGTCGATGGCAAGGACACGATAGCCGTGGAGAGCGAGATAGTGGGCCAGATGCGCGCTTGTCGTGGTCTTGGCGCTTCCGCCTTTGAAATTCGCCACCGCCAGCACCTGCAGATGTTCACCCGGCCGGCGATGCGGCAAAAACCTCAACACCTCTCCCGGCCGCTGAGCAGCGAAAAGCTCGCGAAGCTCGTTGATCTGAGCGAGCGTGTAAGCGCGATGATTATTTTCCAGTCGGGCGGGGAGAGGCCCTTTGCCCTCGTTTGACATCAGCTTTAGCGTCGACTCCGGGATCGACGTCAGCTTCGAGACCTCATGAGTCATGAAATGCCGAAGGCTCTTCTGAGCATCTGGGGGATACATCTGCTGGCGCCTGGCTTGCAGATGTTCGGAAAGCATTCCGGCGTGCCGGACAATCTTGTCCGCCGGGTCTTCGCTTTGCACACTTGTCAGGGCCTGCGCAGACATTGCCGATTCATTCCTTCGTTGTCGGTCAACAGGCGGTTTGTCGCCATTTGCCCGCTAAACTACGTCACGATTCTCACCTTCCGTCCAGTCCTTTAAGGTTAACAGATACTTAACGACCGTTCGCCGCCACGCCGCGCCGCGCCGTGATTCGTTCGGAATCGCGCAATCATTTCGAGGGGTTATTGCTCGCGCCAACAATGTCGCGATGGCAGTTCAGCACCCCGTTAATCCTACATCCGGGAGGCCGGTTTCGACGGCCGATTTTGCGGGCGAGCGAGCCTTTTTGGGCGACGCACTCTCGACTCACCCCGGCTCAGCGGGCTCGCCGCCCCCCCCCCCCCGTTAATCCTACAGAGGATGAAGATCGCCCGTCTGTGTTGACTTGCCTCCGTTCACTTGGACGCAACGGGGGGTTCGGCGAATGCGGGCAATTGCGATTGATGCGAACGAACATAGCGGATTGGGGTCTCTGGTCGATCAGATGCATCGGTTGCGCGCCCGGGTGTTCGCCGGCAGGTTCGGTTCGCGGGTCAAGATCCGCGAGCGCGACGAATACGACGCACTCGACCTGACCATCCTGGCGGAGACGGACCGCGGCGCCGTCGCCGGCTGTCCCCGCCTGCTTCCGACCACAGGCCCAACCATGCTGTCGCGGACCTTCCCGCAACTGCTCCCGGGCGGCCGGCTTCGGGCCAAATCCACCATGGTCGTGAGTTCGCGCTTTTGCGTCGACAGGCGGGGCGAGGGTAGGGGAGGCCGGTTCCTGCACGATGCCACGCTGACGATCTTCGAGAGGATGATCGAGTGGTCGATGTCGAATGGCTTGGGCGAGATCGCCACGGCAACGGATCTGCGGGTCAAAGGCATCCTGCAACGGGCGGGCTGGCCGATGAGGCGACTCGGCAGCGTGGAGCACATCGGCGACACCATGAGCGTCGCCGGCGTCCTGCCGGCCGACCAGGCGAGCTTCGACCGGGTCCATCCGCCTGGCTATCGATCCGACCTGCGCCGCCTTCAGTGCACCGCTGCGTGAGCGGCGGGCGATTGCTATGGCCGAACTTCGTTCGCATCCGCGGCTTGTCCGCAAACTCCAGGACGCCCTTGGCGACCAGATCTGCGCCGCGCTCGATGATCCGGCGGTCGTCGAAGTCATGCTCAATCCTGATGGCCGGTTGTTCATTGAACGACTAGGCCAAGGGATGACAGCTGCCGGAACCATGCTTGGGGCGACCGCCGAGATCATCATCGGCAGCGTCGCCCACGCGCTGCAATCCGAAGCCGACGACGAGCGCCCGATCATTTCAGGGGAACTGCCGATCGGCGGTCATCGCTTCGAAGGTTTGCTGCCGCCTGTCGTCGGCGGCCCCACGTTCACGATCCGAAAGCGCGCTTCGCGTCTCTTCGATCTCGATGATTACGCGGCGCAGGGCATAATGGCCGCCGACCAGCTCGCGGTCATTCGCAACGCCATCGCCTCGCGCCTGAACATCGTCGTGTCTGGGGGCACGGGCTCGGGTAAGACCACACTCGCCAATGCCGTGATCGCGGCGATCGTCGCGCATGCGCCGGAACACCGGCTGGTCATTCTCGAAGACACTGCCGAGATCCAGTGCGCTGCCGAGAATGCCGTCTCGCTTCATACGAGCGACACGATCGACATGGCCCGTCTGCTCAAGAGCACGATGCGGTTGCGTCCCGACCGCATCATCGTTGGCGAGGTGCGCGACGGCGCGGCGCTCACGCTGCTCAAGGCGTGGAATACCGGCCATCCCGGCGGCATCACCACCATCCACGCCAATAGCGCGATTTCGGCGCTGCGCCGTCTCGAGCAACTCACGGCCGAAGTCAGTCACCAGCCCATGCGCGAGGTCATCGGCGAGGCGGTCGATCTGATCGTCTCGATCGAACGAACGGATCGCGGCCGCCAGGTCCGCGACGTGCTCCATGTCGAGAGCTTCTCGGCGGGCCAATACCAGACCCAATCCTATGCCCCCAAGGAGGAGCGCCATGTCGCTTAACCGCATGATGATCGTAGGTGCCGGCGGCCTGCTGCTCGCACTCGTGATGTTGGATCCAGCTTTTGCGTCGACCAGCGGCGGCGGCAATCTCCCCTGGGAGAGTCCGCTCCAGCAGATCCAGCAATCGATCACCGGCCCAGTGGCCGGGTTCCTTGCGCTTGCGGCCGTGGCGGTTGCCGGCGGCATGCTGATTTTCGGCGGCGAGCTCAACGATTTCGCGCGACGCCTCATGTATGTCGTGCTTGTCGCAGGCATTCTCCTCGGCGCCACGCAGATCGTCGCCCTGTTCGGTGCGAGCGGCGCGTCGATCGGGGACGTCGCGCGCACAACGCCCATCGCTGATAGGGCAGGGGACCCCGGTCATGGCTGAGGTCGGCGCCAATCTCAGACGCAACCGCATCCACCGCGCGCTGTCGCGGCCGAACCTGCTGTTCGGCGCCGATCGCGAGCTCGTGCTGCTGACCGGCCTTGCTGCCGTCATCTTGATCTTCGTCGTGCTCACCTGGTACGCGGCGATCCTGGGCGCAGCGATCTGGATCGTCGTCGTCGCCGCGCTGCGGATGATGGCGAAGGCCGACCCGATGATGCGGCGGGTCTATGCCCGTCACATCTCCTATCGCCCTCACTACCGCGCGACCTCGACGCCCTGGCGTCGCTTCTGAGGTCCCCCATGGTCGCGCTGCGCTCCTTCCGTCACTCCGGCCCATCCTTCGCCGATCTCGTGCCTTACGCCGGGCTGGTCGCGAACGGCATCCTGCTGTTGAAGGACGGCTCGCTGATGGCGGGTTGGTATTTTGCGGGCCCGGACTCCGAGAGCTCGACGGATGCCGAGCGCAACGAGGTCTCACGCCAGATCAACACCATCCTCGCGCGTCTCGGCTCGGGCTGGATGATCCAGGTCGAGGCTGTACGCGTGCCGACAACGGACTATCCGGCGCGGCAGGACTGTTACTTTCCCGATCCGGTGACACGCGCCATCGACGATGAGCGTCGCAGCCGCTTCGAGCAGGAGCGGGGACATTATGAGAGCCGGCACGCCATCATCCTGACCTGGCGGCCGCCGGAACGCCGGCGGGCAGGACTCGCCCGCTACATCTACTCCGACGTCGAAAGCCGGTCGGCGTCCTATGCCGACACCGCGATCGACAGTTTCCGCACCTCGATCCGCGAGGTCGAGCAATATCTCGCCAGCGTCCTGTCCATCCGGCGCATGGAAACCCGCGAGATTGAGGAGCGCGATGGCACGCGCATGGCGCGCTATGATGAACTGTTCCAGTTCATCCGCTTCTGCATCACCGGCGAGAATCACCCGATCCGCTTGCCGGATATCCCGATGTATCTCGACTGGCTCGTCACGGCCGAACTCCAGCACGGCCTGTCGCCCATGGTCGAGAACCGCTTTCTCGGCGTCGTGGCGATCGACGGCTTTCCCGCCGAGAGCTGGCCGGGAATCCTCAATTCGCTCGATCTGATGCCGCTGACCTATCGCTGGTCGTCGCGCTTCATGTTCCTTGACGATCAGAACGCCCGGCAGAAGCTCGAGCGCACCCGTAAGAAGTGGCAGCAGAAGGTGCGCCCCTTCATCGACCAGCTCTTCCAGACACAAAGCCGCTCGATCGATCAGGATGCGGCGGCCATGGTGGCAGAAACCGAGGATGCGATCGCGGAAGCCTCTTCGCAACTCGTCGCCTATGGCTACTACACGCCGGTCATCGTCCTGTTCGACGAGAGCAGCGCGCGCCTGCAGGAGAAGGCGGAGGCAGTCCGTCGCCTGATCCAGGCCGAAGGTTTTGGCGCGCGCATCGAAACGCTCAACGCGACCGAGGCGTTTCTCGGCAGCCTGCCCGGCAATTGGTACGCCAATATCCGCGAGCCGCTGATCAACACGCGCAATCTCGCGGACCTGATCCCGCTCAACTCGGTCTGGTCGGGCAATCCGACCGCGCCATGCCCGTTCTATCCGCCGAACTCGCCGCCGCTGATGCAGGTCGCCTCCGGCTCCACACCCTTCCGGCTGAACCTGCATGTCGACGATGTCGGGCATACGCTCGTGTTCGGGCCGACAGGCTCCGGCAAGTCGACGCTGCTCGCGCTGATCGCAGCGCAGTTTCGCCGTTATGCCGGCGCGCAGATCTTCGCCTTCGACAAGGGCCGTTCGATGATGCCGCTGACGCTGGCCGCCGGCGGCGACCATTACGAGATCGGCGGTGATGAGGTGGACGGCGCGGCAGCGCTTGCCTTCTGTCCGTTGTCGGACTTGTCGACCGACACCGATCGCGCCTGGGCGTCCGAATGGATCGAAACGCTGGTTGCCGTCCAAGGCGTCTTGATCACGCCCGATCATCGCAACGCCATCTCGCGGCAGATCGGCCTCATGGCCGAGGCGCGTGGGCGATCTTTATCTGATTTCGTGTCGGGCGTGCAGCTGCGCGAGATCAAGGACGCGCTGCACCACTACACGGTCGACGGTCCGATGGGCCAATTGCTCGATGCGGAGAGGGACGGCTTGCTGCTCGGTTCCTTCCAGACCTTCGAGATCGAGCAGCTGATGAACATGGGCGAGCGTAACCTCGTCCCGGTCCTGACCTATCTGTTCCGGCGAATCGAAAAGCGGCTGACCGGCGTGCCCAGCCTCATTATCCTCGATGAGGCCTGGCTGATGCTCGGCCATCCTGTCTTCCGCGACAAGATTCGCGAGTGGTTGAAGGTCCTGCGCAAAGCCAATTGCGCCGTGCTGCTCGCCACGCAGTCGATCTCGGATGCCGAGCGCTCCGGCATCATCGATGTGCTGAAGGAAAGCTGCCCGACGAAGATCTGCCTGCCGAACGGCGCGGCGCGCGAGTCGGGCACGCGCGAGTTCTATGAGCGCATCGGCTTCAACGAACGTCAGATCGAGATCGTCACGACCGCTGTTCCCAAGCGCGAATACTACGTCGCTTCGCCGGAGGGCCGCCGTCTCTTCAACATGGCGCTCGGCCCCGTCGCGCTCTCCTTCGTCGGTGCGTCCGGCAAGGACGACCTGAAGCGCATCCTGGCGCTGAAGACTGCCGGGGCAGATTGGCCTGTTCTCTGGCTCAAGGAAAGGGGAATCGGCCATGCCAAAGCACTTCTCGCCGACGTGTAAGACGCTCATTGTTGCCATGATCGTTGCCTCGGCATCGATCCGTCCGGCGCTCGCCGGCGCGGCCGCCGGCGGCGCCACCGAGTTTACGCAGATTCTCAACAACGGCGAACTGATAAGCCTCGTCGGCCAGTCGACGACGCAGATCAACAACCAGATTCAACAGATCGCTCAGCTCGCCCAGCAGATCCAGAACCAGCTGAAGATCTACCAGAACATGCTGCAGAACACGGCGCAGTTGCCGTCGCATGTCTGGGGACAGGCCGAGAACGATCTCAAGCAGCTACAGAACATCGTCAATCAGGGCCAGGGCATGGCCTTCTCGATGGGCAACATCGACGACGTGCTCAAGCAGCGCTTCCAGAGCTACGCGCAGTTCAAGACCAATCTGCCAAACGGCGCGAGCTTCGCGCCGACTTATCAGACGTGGTCGACGACGAACCGCGACACGATCTCGAGCACGCTGCAGGCGGCGGGTTTGACCTCGCAGCAATTCGCGACCGAAAACTCGACGATGGCGCAACTCCAGACAGCCTCCGAGAGCGCCGACGGACAGATGAAGGCCCTGCAGGTTGGGCATGAGATCGCCGCGCAGGAGGTCGCCCAGATGCAGAAGCTGCGGGGTCTCATTGCGCAACAGACCACCATGATGGCGACTTGGTTCCAGTCCTCGCAGGCGAGCAAGGACCTGTCGCAGGCGCGCCGGGAGCAGTTCTTCAACGCGACCGCACCAGCCACCTCCGGCGGCCAGATTATGGAGCCGCGTTGGTGAGACCGTCCACGATCATTATCGTCGTCATCGCGATTGGCGCCTGCGCCGCAGGGGCCTGGCTGTTCTTCGCGCCGCGCGCGCTGGTGCCAGGACAAGGGACTGCATCGCGCGCCAGCGACTTCTTCAAACCTCCGCAGGACTACAAGACGTCCGGCGGCCAACAGATGAAACCGCGTTGGTAGGGGAGGGGCAGGGGGGTGCCAAGACTTAGACCGGGGCTCATTTTGATCATCGCGATCGGAATCGTCGTCGTTGCGCATCCGGCGCTTGCGCAACAGGACGGCAGCGTTCTCACGACGCTGGAAAATTCTGTGACGACGGCCGCCAAGGGGTGGCAGACGACCGTCATGCAGGCGGCCAAGTCGTTGTTCTGGATCCTTGCCGGGATCGAGGTCGGCCTCGCCGCGGTGTGGCTCGCCATTCAGACCGCGACTCTCGATGCGTGGTTCGCCGAGATGGTGCGGCGGATCATGTTCATCGGCTTCTTCGCCTTCGTGCTCGACCAGGGCCCGAACTTCGCCAAGGCGGTCGTCGACAGCCTTTATCAGATCGGCGCAGGCGGCGGCTCGGCGTCGCCGGCGGATGTGTTCAATGCGGGTCTCAAGGTCGCCTCCGCGATGTCGCACAATGCGCAGTTCGGGCTGTTCCAGGACAATGCGCTCGCGATCGCCTCGGTGTTCGCCATGGTGATCGTGGTGATCTCCTTTTCGCTGGTCGCGGCGATCTTCGTGGCGGTAATGGTCGAGATGTATGTCGGATTGCTCGCCAGCATGATCATGCTCGGTCTCGGCGGTTCGTCCTTTACCAAGGACTTCGCCATCCGTTACCTGGTCTATGCCTTCTCGGTCGGCATGAAGCTGATGGCGCTGGTGATGATCGCCAAGATCGGGTCCGACGCCTTGCTGAACCTCGCCAACCAGACGGGTACCGGCAACGACGCCTTCGTCGGCACACTGGCGATCGGCGGCATCTCCGTCGTCGTCTTCATCATCTCGATCTACGTGCCGAACATCGTGCAAGGCGTCGTGCAGGGCGTCTCCGTCGGCAGCGGCATGGAAGTGGTGAAGCATGCGGGACAGGCGGCGAGCTTCGCGGCCGGCGGCGCCACCCTCGCCATGGGAGGCGCAAGGGCCGGGGCAGCCGGGTTCAGTGCCGCGCGTGCCGACGGCGCCTCGTTTGGCGCGGCCGCTCTCAAGGCGATGACGCAAAGCATCGGCACGGCGGGCGGCGCGCTCGCCTCCGCCGCTCGCGACCAGGCGATCGGCGCGCCCGGCTCCTTCGGCACGTCGACGCTCGGCCTCGCCAACGCCAAGCTCGATCAGCGGCGCTCGCAGCAACAATCGACTGGAAAGACTTGAGCCGATTCAACCCGACAGGTGAAGAGTGGAGATCCTTTCTCGAATGGCCGCGCGTAATCCGCCCGACAATCCCTATCTCGCCGCCCGTCAGGAATGGAACGAGCGCTACGGCTCCTATGTGACGGCGGCCGCGACGTGGCGCACCATCGGCATCGTCGCCATGGTGATGGCGGTGATCGGCTTCGCCTATGCGTTGTTCCAGAGTACGCAGGTCAAGCTCGTCCCGTACATCGTCGAGGTCGACAAGCTTGGCACGGCCATTAGCGCCGGCTATCCGCAGCAGATCGAATATGCGGATCCGCGGGTGGTGCGCGCGACGCTCGGCAGCTTCGTCTCGAACTTCCGATCAGTGACGCCCGATGCGGTCGTGCAGAAGCAATATATCGATCGGACCTATGCACTGCTGCGGACCTCCGATCCCGCCACGCAAAAGATCAATGACTGGTTCCGGAGCAACTCGCCGTTCGAGAGAGCCAAGACAGCGACGGTCGGCGTCGAGGTCAACAACATCGTCGCTCTGTCCAACCAGTCCTATCAGATCGACTGGACCGAATTCGAGCGCGACAGGAAGGGAAAGGAAACCGGCGAGCACCGATTTCGCGGCATCGCCACTGTCACGCTGACTCCACCCCAGGACGAGCAGACCATCCGGCTCAATCCGATTGGCCTCTACCTGCGTGATTTCGACTGGACGGCGCAACTATGAAAGGGGCGGGGACACCGATGCACCCAAACATGATCAGACTTCACACATGCATTGTTCTAGGGGCATCCGCCTTCGGCTTGCTGCTTGCGGATGTCAGTGCGCGCGCACAGGCGATGAACGCCAAGGAGCGAAAGGGCACGAGCATCTCGAGCCAGTGGCGCGGATCGACCGGCCTTGTGACGCGCGGAACGGACGGCAAGGTCGTCTTCCTGTACGGCGAGGTCCAGCCCTCCGTCGTCTGCTCGCCGCTCGAGGTCTGTGATATCGAGCTCGAGGCCGGCGAGGTCGTGCGCGATGTACTGGTTGGCGACACCGTACGCTGGAAAGTCGAACCGGCGACGTCCGGAGCGGTCGGCGGACAGGCCATCCACCTGATCGTCAAACCGTCGGAGCCAGGACTCGTCACCTCGATGGTGGTGACGACGTCGCGGCGGACCTATCACATCCAGCTCAAGTCGAATGCGACCCAATACATGGCGCGCGTCGGCTTCGAATATCCGGCGGATGTCGGCAGCCGGCTCGCGGACGTCAACGCGCGTATTGGCACTGAGGTGATTCCGGGCGCCGGTGTTCCCGCCGAGCAGTTGAGCTTCGCCTACAGCGTGAGCGGCAGCGCGTCCTGGCGGCCCACGCGCGTCTACAGCGATGGCGTGAAGACCTACATCCAGTTTCCGTCGGCGCTCTCTGGCCAGGATGCGCCTGTTCTCTTCGTGGAGTCGGGTGGTCAGAACCGCATCGTCAACTACCGGCTGAAGGGCGATATGATGGTGGTCGACTATCAGATCGACACCGCCATTCTGGTCTCCGGCGTTGGCTTTTGGAACCAGGACAAGGTGACGATTCGGAGGGGAGGCTGATCATGCGGCTGGTCTCCTCGATGCCTCGGCTCGTCCTTCTCTCCATCCTCAGCCTGCCGCTCGCCGGCTGCGCGTCGATCGGCGGCGGCGCCCTGGTGGCGAGCTCGGCGCCGGCCGATCTGTCCGGACCCGCGGCTTCTGCGATCGCCGGCGACATGGTGACGAAATTCGCCGAGCAGGTCGGTCCCGGCACAGGCACGATCATCCTGAAGCCCGACGGCACGCCCTTCGGCCAGGCGCTGGAGACGTCGCTCAAGAGCTGGGGATATGCGGTTGCGACCGATCAGAAGACCAAGGGCGAGAAGACCATTCCACTCGCCTATGTGATCGAGTCCTACAACGGTCAGGTCCTGGCGCGCTTGTCGACGGGCAGCGTCGAGCTCGGCCGCGCTTATAGCGCAACCGCCGCTGGAGCGTCGCCGGCCAGCCCGCTCTCCGTCATGCAGCGCGGGTAAAGGGGGTCATCATGGCGCAATCCCTGAAGCTTGGCGGCGCTCCGGAGGAAGCGGAGGGCAGAGGAATCCGTCGCCTGAACCGGCTGCCGATCATCGTCGCCATCGTGCTGGTGATCGTGTTCTTCGCCGTCATCTTCTACGGCCTGACCTCACGCGGACTGTACTTCCGTCGCGAGGCCGGTATCGACACCGCCTCTTCCAACTCAGCTTCGACCTATGCCGATCAACTCAAGAAAGGAGTGTCCAACGGCATCATCGGCGACCAGCCGGAAACACAGACATTCCAGCCAGCACCGGCCCAATCCGAAACCCCGAAGCAGGCAAACAATCCCTTCGCCGGCCGACAGCACACCGAGGCGCCGGCCGGCTCGCAGCTCGAGCCGGAAGCGCTATGGCGGGCGCGCCTCGAGCGGGAGGCGCATGAACAATATCTGCGGGAGCAGCAGCGCGAGCGCATGGCCCGCGTGCAGGCGAACGATGCCGCCCATGATTCCCCGCTCGCCATCAATCTCGGTAAGCTGCAAACATCGAGCGCACCCATGAGCAATGCAGCACCATCGAAGACGACGACACCCGGTCTTGGAGGCGGAGCGTCCGACCTTTATGCGGCGGCGCTTCGCGCCGGCCTCAGTACGCAGAATATCGATCCGAACGGGCAGGCGGCGAAAGAAGATTTCTTCAACGCGGATCTGAAGAAGCTCGGCTACCTTCCCAACAAGGTGGTCGCGCCGACATCCGCATACGAATTGAAACGCGGCTCCGTCATTCCAGCGACGCTGATCACCGGCATCAATTCCGATCTTCCCGGTCGCATCACCGCCCAGGTCAGCCAGAACGTCTATGACAGCGCCACAGGCCACCAGCTGCTGATCCCGCAGGGCGCCAAACTCTTGGGACGGTACGATTCCAAGATTTCATTCGGGCAAAGCCGCATCCTTGTCGTCTGGACTGACATCATCTTCCCGAACGGCTCGACGTTGCAGATCGGAGGCATGGCGGGCACGGACGCGGACGGCTATGGCGGCTTCAATGACCAAGTCGACAATCATTATTTCCAGGTATTCGGCTCCGCGATCCTGATTGCCGCGATTGGCGCCGGCATCGATATGTCGGTGCCGGCGAGTTCGCCGTATGGGTATCGGCAGACACCGTCGGACGCCGCACGAAACAGCTTTGCTGAGACATTTGGCCGCGTCGCCGAACAGACGATCGGCAAGAACCTGAACGTCCAGCCCACACTGGAGATTCGACCGGGCTATACGTTTAACGTCCTCGTCGACCAGGACATGGTCTTTCCCAGCGTCTACCGCCGATAAGGTTTCGAGGATGGACGATAAGTTACTGTCGGTACCGGAGAACAATACGGGCGGCACCTGTCGCAATGATTCAACATGCGTTGCAAGAATGCGGACGATCTAGCTACTTTCCGGCGCAAAATTCAATCTGGTTGGCCTTGGACTAGAATCGCGCGATATGCGGAAAACTGCCAGGTCGGACGGAAACAGAATTGACGTTGGTTGCTTTCGTTGATTCATTCTTGTGGATGATTCGAGAGCGAACCCTGCGAGCGCGCCAAAAGCTGGTCGGCAAATTGCCGATTACTGGCGAAATACTTCGTGGCTCGCTGCTGGAGCGCACGATCCGGCATACCAAAGATTGCCCGAAATGCGCGCGTGGCGAAGGGCACCGGGTCTTCGTTCTGACGGTGAGCTATGCCGGCGGACGCACCCGGCAAATCAGTGTGCGTCGTGAACGGGTTCCCGAGGTTCGCCGTTGGCTCGATAATTATCAGAAACTGAAGGAGACGATCGAGACGATCTGCGAGATCAATCACGATTTGCTGCGTCCGGAGAAAACGGCGGCAAAGCGCGGGGGGAAGAGCCGTGATTAAGATGCGACGCGCGCAGCTCAGCTTCGGCGATGGATTGATCGCTGAGGAGGTGAGCGATCTCCGCGAGAGCTGGATGACACACGCCGATCAGGTGCTGGCGGACGAGCAAATAGTAGCCGCCGTGTACGAAGCGCTGATGAAACGGCATCCCAAGAGCCGCAGCCGCGGCCGGCCGGGCGCTCCGGCGGAAGTGGTGCTGCGCTTGTTGATCCTCAAGCACATCCGTAACTGGAGCTATGGCGTGCTGGAGCGCGAGGTGCGCGCCAATCTGGTGTACCGCGACTTTACCCGCGTGGGCGCCGCCAAGACGCCCGATGCCAAGACCATGGGCCGCTGGGGAGTAGCGGTGGGGCCGGACGTGGTCAAACAGATTCACGAAAGACTTGTAAGGCTCGCACGGGACGAGGGGGCGATGGAAGGGCGCAGAATGCGCGTGGATACGACGGTGGTGGAGACCAACATCCATTATCCGACCGACTCGAGCTTGTTGGGAGACGGGGTTCGGGTGCTGATCCGCGCCATGCAGAAGATCACAACGATCGCTGGCGAGGCTGGAGCCAGACAGTGCGACCGTAGTCGGACGGTGAAGCTGCGGGTGCTGGATATCGCGCGCGCGGCGCGCTCCAAAGCCAAGCGGAGCCGGGAGAAGCTCACGCGGGCGTACGGCAAATTGCTCAACTCGACCAGACGGGTGGTGGGACAGGCAAAGCGGTTCTCCAAAGAGATCGCCGCAGGAGTGAAGCGCGCTTCGAGCATTCGCAAGCAGCTGGTGCTGGAGGGCCTGGGTCAGGAACTCGATGCGATGGTGCTGCTCATGAAGCAGGAGGCAGCGGCGAAAGCAAAAGGCGTCAAACGCGTTTGCATTCCCAACCGCTCAACCAAGAGCATTGAACATTGAACGCAGGCGCGAGCAGAAGAAGCGCTGGTTCCGTAACGGCCAGAAATGGCGGACCGGATGCGAGGGACGCATCAGTGTGACTAAGCGGCGGCATGGGCTTAACCGTTGTCGCTACAAAGGTGACGCCGGGATGAAACGTTGGGTCGGCCTCGGCGTCATTGCCGACAACCTCATCAACATCGGCCGCGCAATGGAAAAGCGGGCTGCCCGGTAAATCCGCCCGCCCTCACCATCAGGCTCTGTCAAAAACCCCGCCGGTCGCCCCCGGCGGGTCTTGCGTTGCTGCGCGTCCTTGAACACTCTTCCAAAAGCATCAATTTTGCGCCGGAAAGTAGCTAGCTAACGAATGCCCCTAAATACTGACATTACGAGTAAGCCGGCTCTTTCAACGAAGGACGCCCTAGACGATCGATTCCATGAATTTGGCGGTCATGGAAGTCGAGCGCCCCCGACGCAGTCGTCTTACTGGTCGATACGTCCGCGATCATCCCATCGACAATCTGAACTGTCCCGTTGAAACACGCCGACCGCGCCACGATGTTCGCGTTGGTCAAGACAACTTCGCTGGATTGAAGGACGTTTTGTCTTCTTTGAATTGGAGAGTTTGCCGATAGCCCCATCGGAGCGCGCCTCTTTTATGCCACTGGACCGGCTCGGTTCTAGCAGCAATCAACGGCGCGTGAGAGACGACGCCATGACAAATCGTGTCCCTTTGATCGAGTCGTACAATGGTTCGAGTCGAGAGACATTCCGTCCGGACGTTTTCGGAAAAGCAAGGTGAGAGGCTGAGGTGCAAGAGCTATACCTGGCAGCGAGGCGGAACTCCCGCACGAGCTGCGGAGTTTGCTCGGGCACGTGGCGGACCAATAGTGGGATGACGCACAAGCCTCGATCCCCCAGGCACGGCGGCAGCTTCTCAAAGAACGACAGCATGAAACGACGCTCAAGCCGGCGGCGGATTACACCTGACCGGGCTGCATCGAGTCATGCACTTGAAAGTCCGACTTCGCGATATCCAGACCAATCGTCGAAATTGACTGCATAGGCTGCTCCTCCGAATTGGGGGAGCCTCAAACAGCGTCCGCTCCTTGGCACTCTCGTGCCCGGAGGAGCCGTCCACGGCATAGCGTGTCCCGACAGAGGAGCTTGCGGCGCTCGACCAGAAAGATCATCGCGACACACTCAAACCGCTGGAGCGATCGAATTGCTCGACTCAATCGACAGCCTACCCGCTGGAAGTGCAGCCTGCCTCAATCAGGTTGAGGCAGTTACTCGACCCCGAGGAGCAGTCGCTCAGCGGCAAATGAGACTAGGATCTGGCATATCGATATCGCCTCTCAATTCGAAGATGTCACGACTGATTGGAGAATCATCGGTACGAATGCGTCACAGTGACACGATCTGTAATGGCACTGTCTCTCATGTGCTGTTGATTGCTGATAGAATCTAACCGGAAATATTGGAAATGGGCATCGCGGACGAATCATGCGGCGACTTCTCAGACGAACATTGCATCCTAATCGCCGCTCGATTGAAGAGAGGCTTCGTTGGCCGCGAATGTCGTAACGCAGTCGGCGTGCTTCAACGGAAAACTTCAAATTGTCGCCCCCACAGCATCCGACCCCACCGCTCCGCTCGACAGCGCCAACCGCAAGAACTTTGGCCGGCCTCATCAACTTTGGCACAGCATCGGTACTGCGATCATCGCCTTATCAATCGCGATGAGGGTAGGAGTAATGCCGCTGACAAGCCTTTCAGCTTAAGAGACGCGACGCAATTAAAGTACGCTTGACTGGAGTGAGCTAGGAAGCCGTTATCTGATGTCGGATAATCCTCGGTACGCGATCTACTACACGCCGGCTCCGGAACACCCACTAACCGTGGCGGCGAGGGCCTGGCTTGGGCGCGACGCCTTCGCTGGATGCTCGCCCATGGCGTCAGGTGGATTCGTTGCCACCGCAACGAACCAAATTCGCGGCGCTCTCACCAGAGCGCCCCGCCGCTACGGCTTCCACGCAACGCTCAAGGCGCCGTTCCGGCTCAAGAAGGAGTGTTCCGTCGAGGTACTGGAGCGGGCGCTCCGCAAGTTCGTGGCAGCTTGGCCTTCATGCCCGATCGGTCCTTTGAAAATCGATCTGCTGGGTGGCTTCTTTGCGCTGGTTCCTGTGAATCCGGCTCCCACTCTGCAGGGCCTTGCCTCGTGCATCGTTGAAGAGTTCGACCGTTTTCGAGCGCCGCTGAGCCAAGTCGAGTTTCAACGGCGTTTATGCAGTCAGCTCAACGAGATCGAGACCACCCATCTTGTGCAATGGGGCTACCCGTACGTTTTCGATTGCTTTCGCTTCCACATGACCCTGACCGATCGCCTTCCCGCCGAAAACCAACCTGTAGTGCGGCGGGACTTGGATACGGTGTTCGGGTCCTTGCTCTGTGAAGACTACAGCGCCGATGCCCTTTCCCTTTTCGTTCAAGAACATTCCGGGGCCGATTTTGTCGTGCGATCTCAGTTCGCCTTGAGGGGCCCTACCCTCCTCAGAGAGGCGGTATGAGCCGATGACCTTTGGGCGCGGCCATCTGGTTCTCGTGGTTGGACCCAGCGGTGCGGGCAAGGACACCCTGATCGACTATGCTCGCGCACAATTGCAGTCCGATCCAAGTTTTCATTTTGTCCGCCGGATCATCACCAGGCCTCCTTCCATCGGAGAGAATCACGAATCAATTGGTGTTGAGGAATTTCAACGCCGAGCCAGCGCCGGCAGGTTCGCCCTGCATTGGCACGCGCATGGGCTTTTCTACGGGATTCCTGCGGTAGTCGAAGACCACCTCGATCGCGGTATAGTCGTCGTCGCGAACGGCTCCCGAGCAGTCGTGCCCCTCGCCCGTCAGCGCTATCCGCAACTATGTGTCATCAATGTCACCGCACCCGTTGAAGTCTTGTCCGAGCGCCTTAAGGGACGCGGACGGGAAAGCGAATCCTCATTGAAGCAGCGTCTTGCGCGGGACGTTACTGCGATCGAAGAAATTAACGTTTTGCAAATAGAGAACGCCGGTTGCGTGAACGTCGCGGGCGATCGGTTCGTCGATGCGCTGCGCGCCTGCGGACAATTGAGGACCATCACGAGCAGTCCTCACGTATGACGGCACATCGATTCGTGCAGCAGAAATGAGAAACATAACTTTGAGACCGCCCGCCCATCCAGGCAGTTCATCATCCCAGATGACATAGTCATTTCTGTCCTGCTTCTGCGACATCGACGATCCCCTCATTGAGCTTTGCGCCGGCCTCGATCGCGTCATGCACCTTGGTAAGCTAATTCCCAACAGCGAGAGAACCAATCGAATATAGCGATGGAGGACACATCAATACTCATGACTCTGGACGGGCCCGCCGTTCGAAAACGTAAAGCGTTTCCCGTCACGGCGTTCGACCAATACCGAAGGTACGAATTCCCGATTCATCTGCATGAAAATCGCACTGGCCTGCACCCGCGCAAGCAATGTAGAATCGGCGTCCGTTCCACCGCGATAGAAACTGAATCCAGTCTTGGAGAACGCGGTTTGGCCTGCGGCCGGATCAGAACTGCGTGGAGCTATGCGCAGGACCATCGGGTGGGTGGAGAGATCAATAGGTAAGAGAGGTTGAATTCCAGGTCACTCGAAATTAGTCAGAAGGATGAGCGCATCGTGATGCTCGTCCGAGCATGGTCGGCAGCGCGCTGACGCTCGGAATAAAGAATAAGAAGACGGGGAGATTTCTGTTGGACGGGCAGTTGCAGGGGTTGATCGACGCTATCGATCTGGCAAACGACGAGCGCTCCATTCGCAATGCGCTCAAGAAGTTTACTGTCTCCTCCGGTTTCGATCGCTATGCCTACATTCATGTTCACGCTGATGATGCGGTTGCTTTCAGCGACTATCCCGCGGAATGGCTGAACCTCTATTTTGCGAAGCGATACACGATCATCGACCCGGTCGTGACGACCGCCAAGCGCAGCATGCGGATGTTCGCCTGGTCGGCGGAGGAGCGCGGCTCGCGCGAGATCAAGCAATTTTATTCGGAGGCAACTGATTTCGGCATCCGCTCCGGCGTTTCCGTTCCGATCAGGACAAGCTATGGCCGCACCGCGATGATCACGCTCGCATCAGATCGGCGGCGGGTCGAGTTCCCGCCATGGGATCCGATGCAGGCGGCATTGGCGCTCGCCTACATTCACGTTCGCCTCAGCCTGGTGTCTGGGTCGTCCTTCAAAACAGTAGATGTGACGCTGTCGACGCAGGAAGCCACCTCCCTCAGCTGGTCGTCACACGGCAAGTCGATGAACGTGATCGCGGACTTGCTTGGGATCAAGCCGCGAACAGTCCAGTTCTATCTGGATAACGCGCGCGACAAACTCGGCGCCAGCAATCTTCAGCAGGCCGTCCGCATCGCCATGGAGAAAAAGTTGATTTAATCCAGCCTGAGCGCCCGTGGGCAGCACTCACTTTCACATTGGTACCGCCTCTCGCCCGGCGTCGCGCTGATCCGTGAGGTCTGCGAGTCGCCGTGTCGATTATCCGGCCGGCACCTT
Source organism: Bradyrhizobium cosmicum (assembly GCF_032290525.1). Lineage (GTDB taxonomy): Bacteria > Pseudomonadota > Alphaproteobacteria > Rhizobiales > Xanthobacteraceae > Bradyrhizobium > Bradyrhizobium cosmicum_A. The sequence goes on from NZ_JASXTA010000031.1 coordinate 18,936, forward strand.
CGGAACGAAGCCAAGCCGATTGATCAGGTTGTTCAAGACAAGCTGACGCGCCCGATGCTCAGTCTCCGCATGTTCATGGCTTCGTTGGAGCTCCGCGCGTCGTTTGGGACAACAGCCTGTGTCAGCCTCTGCTGCTACCCACTTCAGTCGGGCGGTCTCGGCGAGCGCGACGCTGGCACGGTATTTGCGCATGGCGTCGATGGCCAGGCGCTCAAGCTCAGGTTGTGCCATTCCCCCGAATATCTGCTCAAGATCGTGCTTGAGCCCAACGCCGGGCGATTCATCATCATTGTTCGATGCCACAATTCTCACACAGACTTGGTCCGCGGTGCGCCCCCGCCGACGATAATCCCCTTGATCCCAAGCCGGGGGTTAGAAAACCGCGATTAGACGGTCCCTGCGACCTTTAGCACCGAGGCGCCTGGACATACGTCACAGGCCCCCGGCCGTTAGGTCAGAGGATCCCGGTGCCGTCACGGCCGGCACCAACCGCTAATCGAGGGGTTTCTAAGCCCCAGGGCAGCGCGTACTGCCCTGCGGTGCCTTATAGATTGAAGAGGGATTCGACGCCAGCGGGGGAGAATGCGGCGAATTCAACCAGGTTGGTGTCGTCTGAGTGGCCAAAAGCCTGGCGACATAAAAGGCCGCGCGGGTGATTGGTGACGCCCGATACTTGCCAATCATGCCATTGGCGCGTCGAATATGGCTCATTCAGCCTACGGCACTCGTCCCCAGGGTGCGCAGCAATCCGGCGCCAAGAAGGTCTTCGTTACTGCAATTCTGCTGCGGGTACCGGTAGCATACATGATGAGGTAGAATCGGTCGGGCCTCCAAGGCGGCCTCCGGAAGGCAGACCGTTCGTGTGTCCAGATAATTCACTTTGCTCATTGAACCGTCCCGCCCCGGCTCCAGGTGATCCGATAGACCGGCCGAAGATGGAGAGTACAGAGCCGGGCGCGCGAGACCGTGCAGGTCTGCTCGGCTCCGCCAAGGCTGATCGCATTACCGCTCCCCTGCGCCACCGCACGTTCCGGCGCATCTGGATCGCGAGCCTGGTGTCAAATCTGGGCAGTCTGGTGCAGGGAGTCGGAGTGGCGTGGGCCATGACCGAAATGTCTTCATCGGTGGACAAGGTCGCGCTGGTGCAAACTGCTCTGGGATTGCCAGTGATGCTGATCGCAATTCCGGCGGGCGCGATTGCGGATCTACATGACCGACGCATCGTGGCCTTGATTTCACTCGGCATTGCATTGGCGGCTGCTACCACGTTGGCTACGCTCGCTTCGTTGGGGCTGCTCACACCGGACCTCTTGCTCGCGCTCTGCTTTGCAGCGGGCTGTGGCGCCGCGATGTGGGGCCCCGCTTGGCAGGCGGCTGTCAGCGAGCAGGTGCCAGCGCAAGCTCTGCCAGCCGCCGTCGCGCTGAATGGAATCAGCTACAACATTGCACGAAGCGTAGGTCCGGCAATCGGTGGCATCATTGTGGCCACTGCAGGGACCGTTGCGGCGTTCGCACTCAATGCGGTGTCCTATCTGCCGCTCGTCGCCGCGCCCTATCTGTGGAAGCGCGCGGCCGGACGGTCGCGCCTGCCGCCGGAACGGCTCGACCGCGCGATTCTTTTAGGCGTCCGGTACATCGCGAACTCACCCTCGATCATGATCGTGTTGATCCGCACGATCATTGTGGGCTTGATCAGTGGAGTGATTCTCGCGCTTTTGCCGCTGGTGGCGCGCGATCTCCTCCTTGGCAGCGCACCAACATACGGTCTGATGCTAGGGGCCTTTGGTTTGGGAGCCGTCATCGGAGCGGCAAATATCGGGCTGGTGCGCAAGCACTTGACCGGTGAAGCAGCTATGCGCTGCTGCGCGCTCGCTATGGGCACGGGCATTGCTGTTGTGGCATTCAGCCGAAATCCAGTGATCGCTGGACTGGGACTGGTCGTGGCCGGCGCTGGGTGGACCCTCTGTTGGACGCTGTTGAATATTGGCGTACAGCTTTCGGCGCCGCGCTGGGTCGCAGCACGATCTCTGGCTGCCTATCAGGCGGCCTCAGCAGGTGGGCTGGCGCTCGGCAGCTGGGGTTGGGGGCATTTGGCGGACATCGCCGGTGTTGAAATAGCCCTCCTCGTCGCAGCCGCACTGATGCTTGCATCGCCACTGGTTGGCTTATGGCTACGAATGCCTCCTGTGAGTGCGCGTGCGGAAGAGGGAAGCCTCCTTGAGGATCCAGAGGTGCGGGTGCCCATCACCGGGCGCGACGGACCTGTGATGATCGAGATCGAATATCAGGTTATGCAGAGAAACTCGCCTGGGTTTCGGGACATCATGCGAGAACTTCGGTTGGTCCGGCAGCGCAACGGCGCCCACGACTGGTCGATCGCGCGAAACATGGCGGATCCAGAAATGTGGATCGAGCGCTATCACTTCCACACATGGAACGACTACCTACGCCAGCGCAACCGTTCCACTCAGGCTGAGCGAGCAATGGAAGGCCGCGTCGTAAAAGAGTACCACGTCGGTCCAGGCAAGGTGCGTGTGCGCCGCACGATCGAGCGCTCGTTCGGATGAATCGAGTGGCTCAACTGGGAGTGTCGCGCGGGCTACCGGCGACCGGGTCGCGCTGCCGCCTATCCACCAGACCCTGGCTTACGTGCCGAGGTCGTTGCAATCCGAAGGCCTATTTCGGCTTGCTGACGCCAATGCCGGTCAGATCGATCCGGATGCCCGCCTTGTTGGGATCGCCCGGCTCCTCCTTGGCCTGCTGAGTTTCATGGCCGGGACCGCTTGCAGGGCTCGCCGCATCACCGTCCGCGGGCTTGTCGCTAGCGTCCGACGCCCCCTTGCGGGCCGGCAGGCTGCCGGGATCGGGCTCGTCGAATACATATTTCCCGTCGAAATAGCCGGTCTTCCAGGCGTCGATCGCATCGCCGAACACCTCGTCGACCGGCGCGCCGTACCATTTCGTGACGATGCGATAGACCTTGCCGAACAGCGCCGTACCCATCCTGATATTGGCGCAGGCATCGACCAGATCGGGCTTGAGCTCGGCAACGTCGGCGACGCCGAGCCCGGCCGGATATTGGGTCACGCCGACGCGGACCATGGCCTGGCCGACGTAACGGCGAACCAGCTCCATGGCGTCATCCGCGCTCTTGGGCGGCGTCACCAGGATGACTCGGTTTCCGGTCCGGACGGTGACGCCGAGCGGATCGGGTGCCCCGACCGCGCGGATGAATTTCTCGACGATCGCAGGCTGCAAACCCGGATCGGCGCATTGATGAATGGTGGCGGCATCGATCATTGTCATCCCCTTCAGGTGTTGAACGAGAGAACCAGCGGCAGCCCGAAGAGGCGCGCCCAGGCTTCGGTGCTGGCTCTCTGAATCGCGAGCACGTTGGTTCCGGCGGTCCACCAGTCGTTACCGATTGCGACAAGCACATCGGGCGACGTGAGCATCGACTGCAGGACGGGCCACACGAGCAGCTGCTCGTAACAGATCAAGGGCGCGACGCGCCGGCCGGCGGACTCCACGACGGGATTGCCGAAGAAGGTGGCCCTGGCGCCTCCGCCCTGCCCCGTCCATGCGAGCCAGGGTTGCCACATCGAGACGGGGACCGGCATGCGCTCGCCGTAGAGCCGGCGCGTGCGACCGGCGCTGATCTCCATGATAGCGTTGTCATAGCCTGCGCGATCGACGATCGCCGCGCCGGCAATCACCGTGATGCCGGTCTCGCGAAGACCGTCCATCCAGAAGCCGCTCATGGTCGGCGTCCATAGCCCGGCCGCACTCTCGGGAAGCACAACAACACGCGCTCCGGCCGCGCCCGCTTCGCGCACGCGCTGGAGAAGCGCCCGGGATTGATCAAAGTCCGGAGCCCGACCAAGCGCACTGCCAAGCTTGGTATCGAGCCCAGTCCAGCCGCCCGGTTGCGCTGGCCCGATCCAGTGCGCGGCCGACCAGGTCCAGAAGCCGGCCGCGACGATCGCCGCGATGGGCCACTTGCCGGTCGTCATGGTGAGCAGGATGGCTGTGGTCGCGCCCAGTCCCCACCATCCCCATCCGGGAAACAAAATGCCGGCCGCGGTGATTGGCTGCGCCCATCCGACGATCCCGAAGGGCGGCACGCTCATGAGGAGCGCCGCAACCCCAAAGCAAAGCGCCCTCTCCCATCCCGGCCGGCTTTGCCACAGCACGGCGTGGACGAGGACGAAGATGGCCGCTGCGCCGATCCACAAGGCGATGCCGACGCCATCGGTGCCGTAGAAATTGACGACGCCCTGCGGCAGGGCGCGCGATGCCGCGAGGAAATAGGCCGCGCTCACACCCGCTGAGATCACCCTCGACGGCGCGAACGCCCACAGCGTCGGGAAGGCGCAGGCGAGTGGCAGGGCGAGCGCGTGACCGCACCAGGCAGTAGCCCCGGCCGCGGCCGCGGCAACGACCATCGCCACGCCACGCCAGGCGCTAGGGACCGAAGGTGAACACCGGCCGGGCGAGGCCGAGAACGCCCGATGACGGGATCGGGCCGAAGTAGCGGGAATCATAGGAACCTGCGAAATCGGAGTGGAGATAGAGCTCGCCGGCGGGAATGACGCCGCCGGCAAACGGCGCGAGAGGACGGCCGGCGGCATCGGCATGCCAGACATCGGAATCGGGGAGCGGACGCCCGTCGATCGACACTCGTTCGGCGACATCGATCCGCTGTCCGCCGATGGCGGCGACGGTCTTGATGAGCGGGCTTAAGCCCCCCTCGCAAAGTCCGCGCCGGACGTAACCGCGCGCGAATGCGCGTTCGAACTCGACCGTGTCAGGCGGACAGACGAAGACGAGATCGCCGGCGGCGACTGCCCGATCCAGCGTCTCGATGCGCCAGAGACCCCGCGGATAGCTCGGCGTCATGTTGATGCGCAGCCCGGCGCACCAGCCGGCGCCCGCCACGGCTAGGATGAGTCCGGCGGCAGCCACCAGAATCACCAAGGGGGAGCGCCGTATGCTCATTTCAGGGTCCGTCCCTGGCTCTGGGTCAGACGCTGCGCCTCGGCCTGCTTGAGGGCTTGCGCGGTGCGCTCCTGGGCTGCGAGCTCCTGTGCCGCATGCATCGCAGGCCAGGCTTCTTTCAGCTGCTCGCGCCGCGCCGGATCCATGCCGGCGGCCGCCTTCTCGAAGGTCTGCCCGTTGGGTTCTTTGGCGGCGTTCGGCAGGAATGTGCGATCGCCAAAGCGCTCTGCGACGGCCTTGTTGAAACCGTCGATCTCCGCTTTCACCATCCGGTCCGCGAGCGCGAATTCGAGCGCGCTCGGCAGGTCGTTGCGGTCGATGGCATCCCGTACACGCTCGAGCACGCGACGTGCATCGCGCGACAAAGCGGGGACGTCGATCGCGACGCGATGCCGAATCGCGCGTTCCTCGGCTTCGTGCTTGTGCTCAGCCTCGGCGCGAAGACGTAAGTAACGCTCGATGTCGCGCTTGAGCGCCGGCATATTAGCCTCGGCACGTTGGCGCTCCTGCTTGTCGGCCTTGCCTGCCATCAGACCGGTCTTGCCGCGCAGCGCCCCGAAGGATTCTGGGCTCGAGGCGAGACGAGCGATCGTCGAAGTCGCCGTGGCGGAATCCTTCAGCATGGCGTCAAAGTTTGTCGCTTTGAACGCCCGCTCGGGATCGGCAAAGACCAGGCGGAAGCGGGTGGACACATCCTCCCACTGCTTCTTGATGGCGGGGTCGGCGACGATCCTGTCCTCGACCGTGTCGATCAGCGATTTCGGGAATGTCGTCACCCCAGTGACCATGGGCTTCGCCTCCTTGTGTACGGTGCTGATGGTGGGTTTGCGGGCATCGACGAGGCCGAGTTTTTCGCCGAGCGCGCGCAGCCGACGGCCGACGTCGGCAAGGCGCTGCCTTTGACGAACCGTCCAGCGCAGGCGGTCGCTCATGAGCGTGCGCGCCACCCGAACGATATGCAGTCCACGGTTCGCGGAAAAGCGTAACGCATCGCGGTAGAGGCTGCCGCGTTCGTAATCGAGCGTGGTCTCCTTCGCCCTGCGCTGCGACAGGATCGGGATCAGGCCACCGGCCTTCTGGAACGAACGCCGGCCATAATAGAGCGCCACATCCTCGCGATGGCGGGTCAGCGCGACATAGGTCAAGTGCTTGTCGAGGGAGAGCGTTGCGAGCACCTTGACCCGGTCGACGGTCGCTCCTTGCGCCTTATGCACGGTCGTCGCATAGCCGTGGTCGATATTGCGATAGAAGCGCTGATCGACCTCGACGCGGCGGCGGCCCTCGCCCTCACCGATCTCGGCGACCAGGTGTGCCGGCGCGGCTTCGACGACCTTGCCGATCATGCCGTTCTTGACGCCAAGCGAGCCCTCGTTCTTCAGGAAGACGATCTGGTCGTCCGGCGCAAACCGGCGCTCGCCGTCCTCGGTCCGGAAGGCATGTCCCGTTTCGACGAGACCGCGCTCGACGAGTTTGGCCCGCGCCATCTCATTCAGCGCGCGGACGTCGCGGCGCAGATGCGCCAGGATCAAAGTCGATTTCGATGGATCGTAGTCGCGATTCCAATCGGCGATGAGATTGTCGATCGCCTGTGCCTTCAACTCCGAGCCGAACACACGTCCCTGATGGCGATAGGCGGACAGGGCCTGCGCCGTCCGGCCACGGGCAAGATCGAGCGAAGCGTCGCGCATCCATTGCTGACGCTGGCGATAGATCGTCTCGAGCTCGGCATAGCCCACGCGCTCGACGATCGCGCGAAACGCCGCGCCCGCTTCGATCGGCTGGAGCTGCTCGGGATCGCCGACCAGGACGAGCTTCGCTCCGGCTTTCGAGGCTGTTTCGACGAACAGCGCCATCTGCCGCGACGCGACCATGCCGGCCTCGTCCAGGACAAAAACCGTTCTGTCGTCGAGGCCGTCACGGCCGCTCTTCCATCGCAATTCCCAGGAGGCGAGCGTGCGGGATTCGATGCCCGCCTCCTTGTCCAATCCCTCGGCCGCCTTGCCCGCCAAGGCGCCGCCAACCACGCGGTAGCCAGCGGCCTCCCACACCTCGCGCGCGGCCCGCATCATGGTGGTCTTGCCCGCCCCCGCCCGTCCGACAACCGCGGCGATCCTTTCTCCGGACGCTAAGTGCTCGATGGCGGAGCGCTGCTCGGCCGAGAGGTTGGCGTGCCGCGCGGAGACGGCCGCGATGACCGGTGCCTTCACCGCGAAAGCCGCACTGCCCGACAGGTGGACCGCGCGGCGCGCCATCTCCGCTTCGAGCCGGATCAGCTCGCGCGTCGTGTATTTCGCGGGCGCCCGCGCGCCTGTGGCGAAATCGACCGACTCGCCTTCCAGCCGGAGCGCATCCGGGCTTAGCAACACCCGCGCCATCAACTGCTGGAAGGCTCCACCATCGTCGACATAGCGATGCAGGACCTTGCCGACATCGCGCTCGTCGAACACGCTCTTTTCCCGCGAAATCATGTCGAGCACGATCTCTGGACGACGCTGGATTCGTCTTAGCGTCTCGGCCCGGTTCTCGTCGAAGACGCGCAGCCGTTCGAGGTCGGGATCGCGTCCCTCGCGCTCCGCCCGGCGCTGAATGGCCTTGGCCGCAACGCCGATATGGGTGGTCGGCACGACATCGATGCCGCGCTCGGCGTAGGAGCGCCCATCGACGCGAATCTCGTGGCCGTTCAGCGCGAGGTGCTGATTCAGCAGGTCGAGCCAGCCGTTGCGTTGCTCGAGGAACTCCTGTTTGTCGCCGGCCCAAAGCCGGTAGGCGATCTTGCCGGATTTCATACGCGTCGGCTGCCCGTCGTCGCCGAGGACCGCGACCCGCTTTGGCCCGAATCCGTCCTCGGTGAGAGGCCGCAGCGTCGTCATGAGGTGGACATGCGGATTGCCCGGCTCGTCGTGATAGACCCAATCCGCGACTTGCCCGCGCGACAGCACCTGCTCGACCACGAACTGGCGCATCAGCGCGACGTTCTGTTCGGTCGTCAGCTCGACGGGCAGCGCGATGATGAACTCCTTGGCGAACTGCGCATCCGCCCGCTTCTCGAAGGCCTCGACCTTGTTCCAGAAGGCCTCCGAGGTACCCGCAACGGAGCGATCGGCGATCATGGTCCGGAGCCAGGCGGGCGCGTCGGCCGGCACCAGGAACTCCTCGTGGATCATGCCGCGCTTGTTGGAATAGTCGGCGGTGCGGCCCTCGGCCTCTAACTCCATCCTCGCGCAATGCCGGTAGGCAGCGGCCAGCACGGCGCTGCGGCCATCGCCGCGTCCGATGAGCTGGGGCGTGAAATGGGTGATGGCCACGGCTGGAGCGATCCATAAGACAAATGCACATGCCGTTCATCGGGATCGGCCCGCCCATTCGGGGCGGGAAGCAGGACGTCGCGTCAGCGACGTATTACTGCGCCCTTGGAGCCGCTCCTTCGGAACGGCGGGATGATCTTCCAAAGCGTCGGCTTCGCCGACCCCGTTAATTACACGGGTCGCGCTTCGCGCTCACCCCGGCTTTCCTGTCGAGCGCTTCGCGCAAGTCATGACAGGAAAGGTCTTCCGGAATGAAAAAGCCCTCGCGGCAGATCAGAGACGAAATCGCACGCCTCCAGGAGCAGCTGAAGCAGGCTGAAACGCGGGAAGCCGAGCGCATCGGCCGCATCGCGCTCAAGGCCGGGATGGGAGAGATCGAAATCGACGAGGACGCGCTGCTGTCGGCCTTCGAGGAGGTCGCCAGCCGGTTTCGCAAAGGCGGGACCCGAACCGCGAAGGCGGCGGCGGCCGTCGCGTCTGGCGCGTCTTCGGGCGTGGCTGAACAGGGCTGAGCGCATGCGCCGCTCTGACGCCACAGAGTCCCGCAAGAAGGACACGCGGAAGAAGATCGAGCTCGGCGGCCTGATCGCGAAGGCCGGGCTTCGCTACGAGAAGCGCGCGCTGCTGCTCGGCCTGTTGATCGATGCCGCCGACCGTCTGCGGGGCAACGAGGCGGAACGCGAGCGGCTGATGGCGATCGGCGTGAAAGCGTTCGGTCATGAGAGCAAATAAGATCGCGATGACGCTCGCGCCGGCCGTGCTGATGGTGGGCTTATGCCTTGCCCTCACCGGCGTCGAAGCGTGGCTTTCCAAGTTCGGGGCGAGCCCGAACGCGCGCCTGATGCTCGGCCGGATCGGCATCGCCCTGCCCTACCTCATGGCCGCGGCGATCGGCGTGGTCTTCCTGCTCGCGGCGGCGGGTGCGACGGCGATCCGCTTCGCCGGCCGGAGCGTCGTGTTCGGTGGTTTCGTTGTGGTCGTGATCGCCACCTCGCGCGAGATCGCACGGCTCCATTCCTTCGCCAACGCCCTGCCCTCTGGAGACCGGCTTTTGAGTTATGCCGATCCCTCCACCATCATCGGAGCGACGTTCGCTGCGCTCGTGGCCGTGTTCGGGTTGAGGGTGGCCATGAGGGGCAATGCCGCCTTCGCGGCCGCTGAGCCGCGCCGCATCCGGGGGCAACGCGCCATCCATGGCGAGTCCGACTGGATGGCGATGACTGCGGCTGCGCGGCTGTTCCCGGAGGCAGGTGGCATCGTGGTCGGGGAGCGCTATCGCGTCGATCGGGATGCGATCACTGATCAGTCCTTCCGCGCCGAAGACGGCGGGACATGGGGGGCAGGCGGCAAGTCTCCTTTGCTCTGCTTCGATGCGTCCTTCGGCTCGTCGCACGGCATCGTGTTCGCTGGTTCCGGCGGCTTCAAGACGACATCCGTGACGGTGCCGACAGCGCTCAAATGGGGCGGCGGATTGGTCGTTCTCGACCCTTCCAACGAGGTCGCACCGATGGTCACGGGACACCGGCACGAGGCAGGTCGCCAGGTCTTCGTCCTCGATCCGCGCTCTTCCGCGATCGGCTTCAACGTGCTCGACTGGATCGGCCAGCACGGCGCGACAAAGGAGGAGGACATTGCCGCCGTCGCGTCATGGGTCATGACCGACAATCCGCGCCAAGGCTCGGCGCGGGACGACTTCTTTCGCGCCTCGGCGCTGCAACTGCTGACAGCCTTGATCGGCGATGTCTGCCTTTCCGGTCATACGGAAAAGAAGGATCAACATCTCCGCCAGGTCCGCGCCAACCTGTCCGAGCCGGAGCCGAAGCTGCGCCAGCGGCTTCAGACGATTTACGACAATTCGGAGTCGGGGTTCGTGAAGGAGAATGTCGCGCCCTTCATCGCCATGACGCCGGAAACATTCAGCGGCGTCTATGCCAATGCCGTGAAGGAAACCCACTGGCTCTCCTATCCCAACTATGCCGCGCTGGTGTCTGGTTCGAGCTTCACGACGGCCGAGATCGCGGAGGGCCGGACGGACGTCTTCATCAATCTCGACCTGAAGACGCTGGAGAACCATGCCGGTCTCGCCCGGGTCATCATTGGCTCGCTGCTCAACGCCATCTACAATCGCAATGGCGAAGTGACCGGCCGCACCCTGTTCCTGCTCGATGAGGTCGCTCGCCTCGGATATTTACGCATTCTCGAAACTGCGCGCGATGCGGGACGCAAATACGGCATCATCCTGCTGATCCTTTACCAATCGATCGGCCAGATGCGCGAGGCCTATGGCGGACGTGATGCCACCAGCAAGTGGTTCGAGAGCGCGTCCTGGATCTCCTTCTCGGCGATCAACGATCCCGAGACGGCAGACTACATCTCAAAGCGCTGTGGCGACACGACGGTCGAGGTTGATCAACTGACCCGGTCCTCGCAGGTGTCGGGTTCCTCCCGGACGCGGTCCAAGCAGCTCGCGCGCCGGCCGCTCATGCTGCCGCATGAGGTCCTGCGGATGCGGACCGACGAGCAGGTCATCTTCACGGCCGGCAACCCGCCGCTGCGGTGCGGACGGGCCATCTGGTTCCGGCGCTCCGACATGCGAGCCTGCGTCGGCGAGAACAGGTTCTACCGGAGAGAAGCTGGTGGGCGTAGCTGATGATCGCGAAACGCGGCGATGACCCGCAAGAGGATCGTCACGCGAATACTCGGAGACCGGTCGAGGGCTCCGGAGAGCCGTTCAGCGGCGCGAGTAGAGCCGTCCCCAAAGGGGCTCGCGCGATCCCTCATTGATCACAGGAGGACACATTGCGCGCACCAAATTGGACAGGGGTGTCAATCGGCGTTGGACTGGGACCCCCGATCGGCATCCAAAGGGGGCTCTGACGCAATTTTGGTGCAGCTCCGATTATTCTGCACCGATTAGCCTGGCCTGAAGGAGATCGATTTTCCCGCGACCGTACATCTGCCTTCTCACGAGCTTGAGGCGGGTGATCTGACCTTCAGTCTGTCCGTTGGACCAGGGCGATGTGATTGCCGCCCGAACCGCCGCTTCATCCTTCGTGACGCCGCTGGCGAAGGAAGTCACGAGACTGGCGCGGGCGCGGTCGATCCACGGCGTGAGCCCTGCTTCGGCTCTGCGCCGGATCATCAAGTGGAATTCGGCGATGATCTCGCGAGCCTCGAAAGGATGGTACGCCAGTTTCGATTGCCGCGACCGTGACGGTCTCTGCTTTCGTGAGCAGATCTCCGCCGATTGTCATGAGGCGCGCGATCGTTCTGGCCGATGGAATCCGCTGAAGGTTTCGTGCGTCGGGCTTTTCAGCCCTTCGTCTGCGGGTCGCCCACTCGCTGATGACGCGGAGCGAGCCTCTGAAGCCACGCGCCGTTAAACGACGCCAAAGTTCAGCCCCGTTTCGGCAGCCGGACGCCCACTGATCGTCGAGCCACGGCAAGTGTAAGTCCAACGAACTTTGCCGGGTCCGGAAGACATCGTGTCGTTCGCCGCGAATCGCCTGCCGTACCAGCTTCCTGCTGTGACCAGTCTGACGCACGATCTGCTTGATGGGTATGCCATTCTTCGACAGAGCCAGGATAGCCGCATTGGTCTCCTCGCGGCGCAGATAACCCTCATACTGGATCCGCTCTGCGGCTGTTAGCAGCTTGGGATCAATCGTGGTCGCGCCGATCACTGTGCGTATCTGGCGCATCGATTTGCGAACGGCATCGAGGAAGGCCCGACTGGCGTTCTCCATCAGATGCCAACGATCTGCAACCTGTACCGCATGCGGTAAGGCTCTTGCTGTCGCTTCGCCATATCCCCCACCACGGTCACGGGCAACGATCGCGATCGTGGGATGAGCAGCGAGCCAGGCTTGGGCAGTTGCGGGCTCCCGATCCGGGAGCAGGGTGACTACTCGGCGCCGCTCCAGGTTGCAGATGATGCTGGCGTATCGGTGGTTGCGCCGCCAGGCCCAATCATCAATGCCGATAACCCTGAGCGGATCAGCTGGCGGACGGCTACGGCGTCGGACCACGCGAAGGAGCGTATCCTTGCTCACCGGCAGCATTAGCCGTTTTGCGAAGCCTGCTGCCGGTCGACCGCCAAGCGCCAGACCAAGGTGATGGACGATAGAGTCCAGCCTTGCCGTGCGTCGCGCCGACGGTGCCAGCACCCCTTCGGCGAAGCGCTCGGTGAAGATTTGGCGCCCGCATAGGACGGCGCCGCAACGGAAGCGACGAGCAATCACCAGAAGCTGTACGATCCGGCCCGAAAGGGGAAGATCAGTCACACGACGCCGGTATCGGCTATGGACGCGTCTGACAGTCGGGAAACCGTTCCGCAAGATGGGCACAGACCAATGCTTCCCGACGCCCGGACCGCAATAACAGCCTTATCACCTTCGTAGTACGCACTCTCTACAACAAATCCACTCGGCACCAGACTGGAGCGCTGGAGTGCCTGCTGCATGGCGCTGATTCTCCCCCAAATCAAAGCGCCAGACATCCCTCGAACTGCATCAAAAGTGATGGTGTGGAACGGCCCTTCGAACCGGCATCAAAAGTGCCTAACGTGGTCGCGTAGAGAGGCGCCACAAAGGAAGGACCGTTCCATGGAGAAGATTATCACGGTGGGTTTGGATTTGGCCAAGTCGATCTTTCAAGTTCACGGCATCGCCGAAAACGGGAAAGTCTTGGTTCGTCGCACATTGCGGCGATCGCAGGTTCTGCCCTTCTTTCGGAGCCTTCCAGCTTGCTTGGTAGGTATGGAGGCCTGTGCGAGTGCCCATCACTGGGCACGCGAGATAGCGGCGCTGGGCCACGCTGTCCGCATGATGCCGCCAGCCTACGTGAAGCCTTACGTCAAACGAAACAAGACCGACGTGGCGGATGCTGAAGCCATTTGTGAGGCGGTCACCCGCCCGACAATGCGGTTCGTACTGGTGAAGACTGCCGAACAACAAGCGGCCAGCATGATTTTGCGAACGCGAGAGCTGCTGATGAGGCAGCGCAGCCAGACTGCAAATGCCCTACGTGCTCATATGGCCGAATTGGGCATTATCGCCGGCACAGGCATGGCAAGCATCGCAAAACTCCTGGTGCTTCTCCGGGACGAAAAAGACAATAGGATCCCCGGCGCCGCCCGCTTTGCCCTGATCCTATTCGCTGAACAGATTGAGCTGCTTACAACCCGCATAGAGAAGCTCGACAGAGAGATTTTGGTTGCCGTCAGAAAGGACCCCGATGCAAGGCGTCTGATGAGCATTCCGGGTGTCGGTCCTCTCATCGCCGCTACCGTTCGGACATCGGTTTTGGATGCTCGCAATTTTGCGACTGCACGAGATTTTGCGGCTTGGACGGGGCTCACACCGAGGGCACAGTCGAGCGGCGGAAAAGAAAGGCTCGGCGCGATATCAAAGCGTGGAAATCGGCAACTACGGACGCTCTTGATCGTTGGTGCGACCTCTATCATCAAGCTTGCTAAACGAGGCTTGAAAGTCCCACTCTGGATTCGGACCATGCTGCAAAGACGGCCGGTCAAGGTCGTATCGGTCGCGCTCGCCAATAAGATTGCGCGCACGATCTGGGCCTTGCTGGTCAGAGGCGGCATCTATCAGGCGCCGGCCGCAATGCTGAAATCCTAATCTTAAGAGCTCTCCGGCGGAAGAAGAAAGCTGCCGAGGAGGCAAGGTGCAAATCTGGATGAACCCCGAATGACGTCATTCCCGGTAGCAATCAGACCGCCTGACTCACTGCGCTTCGAGCGCGAGAAATTGATTGGGCGATTGCTTCCGCGGATATCATCGTGGCCAGCGGCCAGGCGCCGCTTCACAGGCCGAACATATGACCGCACCGTCATCCCTTGTTCAACCAGAGAAAGATCTTGCAGCCCGGGCCGTTCCGCATATGAGTCAGAAGAGCCCTTATTCCATGCCGAAACACACAGGGGAGCAAGCCAGCTGCTCCTGGATGTCCTCAATAAGCCGCTGGGGGCGGCCTTCGTTGTCATCGAGGAAGTCGAAATGGAAAATTGGGCCTAGGGCTGGCATGCCCGTGCCGAATATCGGAAGAAGCTCGCAAAGTCGTCCAGCGTCTGATGTTTTTTCAATTTATGGCCGCTGGCGGACGTCTAGCCCGCCGTGCTGGCATGCATTCAGCGCCCAGAACCTAGCGCCGGGTTCCCTGTTGCCGTATTGTGATAGCCTTCAGGGAGCGGGATTATGACTGAACGGAAAGGGATTGCGAGAACGCCGCGCGAGCATTTCAGGCGAACCGCAGAAGACGAACTAGAGAAGTTTGTACGCAAAGAGATTGCATTTCAGCAAGCCGAGCGCATCGAGCGCGCAAGGGAGCTGCGCCTTCCTGTTCAGAAGGAGATCGTGCCTTCCTGGTCTGGGCCGAGTTCGAAACCGGTTACACGGCGATTTCCCTGATTGCGTCCCAACTCAAGCGCTTATGACGATGGGCGCCCGGCAGCGTCCGTGATCGCCGCGATAGAGCGGGCCTTGCAGGTGTTGGACTCGGCCGTCGGCTGCTCGAAATCGGGATAGCGGACGGGCCATAGCGGGCCCAATCAGACTGCGAGGCGACGATCAACGCCGATGGCTTCTACCAAAAATGCGGCTTTCGAAACGCGGGCCGAGACTTTCTTCTCTCATGGACTCGGCTGTGAGCCTATTGAAATTGTGCGGATGGAATTGTGAACATCGACGTTCACCGGCGCAAAGCCCAACCTTGAACGTAAAGGCGGCAAATCATCCCTCACATCGTCGCGGCCGTCAGTCTGCGGGAGACAGCCGAGCTCCAATACGATGCGCTCTGAACGCATGAGCACTCAGATGCGCACGTGTCTGCGGCGGCCGGTCCACAGGCCAACGAGCGCCGTGGCGATGAAGATCGTCACCCCACAGGCCATGTAGAGGCCAGCTTCAGTAGCGTTGGGGACCAAGGTTGGCAGAAGGAAGATGAGAGCGCCGAGCCCGCCCGTCAGCAAGGTCGTGAATGCCTGGACGCGTCCGATCAGGGCCGAATCCACAACGGTCAAAAGATGTCCGTTGGCCGCAGCCCGTGACAGGTTCCAAAGCATTCCAGCGAGGGCATAGAGCAGGATCGCGACCAGCGGGTTCGTCACGAAGGACAGAACGATCAACGAGGCCGCTGCCCCTGCGAGAACAGTCGCTGTTGCTCCGGCCATCTTCCTGGCGAACACTGGTATCCCAGCGATGGCGAGAGCGGTCATGCCGGCGATCGCGGCCGTCATCTCAAGCATGCCGAAGAGATCGCTGCCGCCGCCAAGCGAATGGATAACGAAACCAGGCAACAACAGGTTTGTAATCTGGATCACGGCGAACGCCAGTCCCACCGTGATTGCGGCGGACAGGCTTTGCGGCTCGTCCAGAAGATAGCGGAACGCTTCACGCGAGGCGGAAAGCGGATTGAGCCCCTTCATCGATCGGCGACCGCTTGGGGTCCTCGTCAGCGTCCCGAGCAGAGGCAGAATGGCCAACGCGATGCAGGCAGACAGGACGGCCGCCGTAGCGCTGCCGAGACGATCGATCGCGTAGCCGGCTACACCTGTCCCCATGGCGAGCCCTGCCTGATTGAAGAAGGACAGGCGCGTGTTGAACGCCATGCGCTCAGACTCGGGAATGATCGACTGGAGCAGGCCGCTCATGGCGCCTGCCAGGAGCGCATAGCCGAACGCCCCGAGAACGCCCGACAAAACCAGGAGTGGAGGTGAGAGCCCTTCGGGCAGGACCTCCACGAATGCCAGCGTAAAAAGGCCGAAAGTCCTGATCGCTTGTCCCGCTGCGGTGACTGTGAGACGGCTATGTCGGTCGACGATGTACCCGCTGAGCGGCGCGAGAACGAATCCAGCGACGCTGGAGCTCAGCAGCACAAGGCCAACCAGGCTCGATCCTCCGGCGTGGAACGCAATCCACGCCGGCAAGACGACGCCGACGCCGACAATGAAGAACGACGCCGAGGAAAAACCAATAATAAGGCAAAGTCGTTGCGTCGCTCGCATATCCAATTCGTTCGCTCCCGCTCTCCGGAGGACAGCTACGTCCTTGCCTCAAGCTCACCCCCGAGGCCCTTCCGCTGCATGATGGAAGAGCCAGAATTCGAATGACACATCCGGCCGCCCCTTGTTGTCTCTCCCGGAAAGCCGATGATCGGCACGACGAGCGGCACGGCCTCAATTACGCGCTTGTTCGCGCCCGCCAGGCAGAGGATTCGAGCTGCGGCCAAATTGATCGTGCGTTTTTCAACAAGGGCTCTCAGTACCGAGCTTATCGTTCCGCGCCGTGGCGTTTGCTCTATGAAAGGGGGCGCGCGCTACTGATCGGATTGGATATTCACCAATATCTCGCCGGCGACGATTTCGGGGTCCCCAAGATGGAGGTCATGCGGACTCGCTTGAACGAACTCCAAGACCTTTTTGTTCGCTGCATTGGCGCTTTCGCGATCCTCGAATATCATCACAGCGACACCGACGCCTTCACCTCCGTTCAGCACATAGTACGATCTGAATCCATGCGATTCCCTTAGTATCTGACCGATGCCGCTTTTCGCGCGGCGGGCGGCATCCGCAACCGAATGAACCTTGGTGTACCTGCGAATGACCATGTACATTGAAGCACCACGCGTCTCATTTCCATCCTACTCATCAAAGCATATTAGGTCGGCGCTGGACTAGGTCGTAGTTCCATGACCGAGCATGCAGCGACTTGGCTATTTAAACGCCAAGCATGACGGATCCCACATCCAAACTGGACTTGCCGAACCGGGGGCTCGATCTCCTGCGCCAGACGGGCGTCCTCGTTGGAGCCGCCGACGCTGAAGCTTGGCTGAGCAGATAGACGTCGCTGCGGCTGGAGCGACGCGCGATCGCTGTTCGGAGGCAACCGACGTAGGTGATGCATTTAGAGCATCACGTGATACCAAATCTTGGACTAGACACGACACAGCTTCCTGCCCAAATGGCAGGTATCGGAATCTGCTGATGATGCTACTTCATCTCGGGAAACTGCTATGCGGAAACGACCGCTCGAACGCAATGTAGCGGATCTGGCTCCTGCCGATTCGATCGTGACGCCCTATGACTTCGTGCATCTTGTCACTTATTGGCGTCTGTTGGACGCGGATAGCGAGGGGGCAGACTGGCGCGAGGTCAGTCGGATTGTCCTCCGCATCGATCCGGCGCGCGAACCGCACCACGCGCGGCAGGTCTATGACAGTCATCTTGCGCGCGCCAAATGGATGACCGAGGTGGGCTATAAGTATCTTCTGCGAGGCGATATCCCAGGTCTTCATTAGGACGGACGGCCGCATCTTCGTTCACCTTTCACGGAAGACTTTTTTGCCCGATAGATAGAAATGCCTGCCTACCGCGCAACGAACGGCAGTTCATTACGAAACGAGATAGCATCGTAGAATTTTCGCCTGCATCGCAAGACCGACGCGTTACGATCGACAGTTGGCGGCAGATGATCCGCGCGACGTTCAGGTACGGGCGCCGCGAAGGTCACTAGGCCAGCATTGGGTCGGTTTCAATGGCCGTCACACGACCGGCGCATTCGACGATCTCAGCCAACACCGCCGAGTAGTACCCGGTCCCGGCACCGACCTGGAGCACGCGATCGCCGCGCGCGATGTCGAGATGCTCCAACTTGCGTGCCCAGAAGCTGGGCAGTCCATTATTGAGGTTGCCAGGACCGCGCGCGCGGATGTAGAGGGCAATCTTGAGCAAGACTTTGATCCGAACATGAGCGACGAGCTGGGCGAATCCGGAGCAGGGTTGCGTCCGATGCGCTCCCGCCGGTGCTGGTCGCACAATCAGCGGCATTGAGCTCAAGCACAGAGGACGTCACACAGCTAGAGGCGGTCAGGCGTTTTCTCACCCGTGCTCTTCATCACCTGCGCAGCGAAATCTCGTCAGCGATTGCGCCCGCGGCGCGTACCAGCCGTCCATGCAAGGTCTCGAACATGTCGAGGATGTCGTTACTAGGTTCATTCCTGTCCTGTTCGATACGCTGGATCATGCGAAAACAGCAAACTGTGGGAGCGGCTGTCACCAACCCTCGAAATTACACAGGCTTTTCCTATCATTCGTCGCTCCGGCAGATGAATTATTCTGCCGCGCGACCTGGATTGTATTGGCGCTGAAAGTCGGCCAGTCGACGATCCGCGAAGCAAAGATAATAGGAACGCTTCACACATTTGAGATCGTTAGCCCGCGCGCGTTTCAATATCGAACGCCAAGATCCGCCGCAGGGTGTCCCGCCTCAGGCCGCGGTGATCGCGGTCGCGGGAGTTCCGGACAGCATCGGCGATACCCTTCCGGAATGTCCAGAGGACCACCGTGCGCAGCGGAATTTTGGTTTACGCCCGGTTCATGCGCAGCGTAGGTATCCTGAACGACTCGCCGGCAAGCGCGAAAGACATATTCCGCTTCGCAACGCCCAAATGCCTGGCCAAGACATCCTTGATGACAGATACGTCGTCCGTGAAAGCCATTTTATCGAGAAATTGCCGCAATGCGGCTTCGTCGGGACTCAATCGGCTGCAGATCCCGAACTTGAGGATTTCGGCGACGGCTTCGTCCAATTTCAAGCCGTAGCTCGTAACCTTGCCGCTCTCGTAGACCGCGGAGCGCAGCCAGTAGGCGCCCCTGTCGAAGAATATCATTGGAGTGAAATTTTCAGCGTCCTTAGCGTAGTAGTTCCTTTCCACGTCCTGGAAAATCTCGCGCAGCGTTCCGCCGCCCCCTCGGCCGTAAATGATCCCAGCCCGCGAATTGTTGACGAGCGCTTCCTCGCGAAGACTGTTCTGATAATATTTGGCGTAGTGCGTCGCGAACGGCATCGTGGGCTCAGCACCGTACAGCCAGGTCGGAATGGCCAGCCTGACTGGCAGCGTCGACGGCGCGGCCGAACGCACGTCGAGCGCAGCCGCGAGCCAATCGCGGGCGGCCATCACGTCCTTCCGCTTCGATTTCTTAAGGCTGCCGTCGTTCTCGAAGAGATCGTCCAGATTGCCGTAATCCGGGGTCGCCGCAAGCTTCGCCAAGGCCCTTTCGAGATCGTCCATTCCATTTCTGCTAAAGGCCACTCCGACGTGCGCAGCCTCCATAACGCCGGGACCACCTCCGGTCACGATGAGGTAGCCGTCTTGCGCCACGCTCCAGGCGAGCTTGGCGATGTCGGCAAACGCGGGCGAATTACGCTTGGCGGTGTGGCCACCCATGAAACCCACGAGCGGCCGTCCGACCTTCAGGAACCTCTTGAGAGCATCGGCGATCGTCGCGTCGTGTCGGGCTTGCTCCAATCGCGTTTCCAGCGAGGATGGCACGGGTCCTCCGTCGGACACGAATTGCCGGAACACCTCGAAGTCGCGGGTGAGCGTGAAGCCCAATTCGTCGAACGGATTGAAGCCATCGAGGAGGTCGGACGCCGTGTACAGCCTCTGAAGCATCGTCGGCAGCATCGAACTTCTCCCCTCGGGATTTAGCGAAACGCCGCGTCCAGCACTCTCGCAAGCCTTGCCGCGGCAAGGGCCGCGCGGGTGCGGGCGACGTTGCGCGCGTTCGTCTCGTAGTCGCGCGTAAGTTGGACTGCGGTCGATCCGAGCCCGACCGGCTGAGCGTATGCGAAGCTCTTCGCGGCCTCGAAGCTCTCCTGCGCCCATTGATCGGGATCGAGCACCTTCTCCGCGTCGGGGTCGACCGCAACGGAGCCGAGACCGCCCCGATCGTCGGCGTCGAAGATGGCCCCGAACACGGAAGAATATCCGCCGAAGAGACGATCCCAATAGGCATGCAGCGCGATCGTTTCGCCGGTGGCCGGGACGACAATCTCAGCGTTGCCGCCGCGGTCGCCGTGCGGAAGCTCGGCGGTATAGCGGGCGATCGCGTGAAGCGGTTGATGGAGATCCCCGACGAGGTGCAGCAACCAGACGAGGTCGTAAGAACGGAGTTGATCGGGGGCGCCGGAAGCTGCGGGCAGCGTAGCGATCATGATCTTCGCCATCTTCGCGGCATCGACCGGATCCGGAGTGGGCAGCGTCGTGCCGTCGGGCGAGAACAATATATCCTCATAGTGCCAATAGCTGTGCTTTAGCTTGTCGTAAGCTACGTTCTGCCCGGCGGTCGCGTCCGTAATGCGATCCTCCCGGTATTCGCTCTTCGTCTTGATGTCATCGGTCCATGTCGCCGCGTGGACGAAGGCATGGGTCCTTCGGGAAGCTTCGTCTTGCGCACCGCATGTCCAGACCTGATAGTCGGGACTAAGCCTGAGCAGGCCATCGATCTTGTCCTTGATCGCGGGATCGAGCCGCTTGTAGGCCAGGTAGGCAATCTGCATGTGCCCTTCGTCCCACCACGCCAACGCCCGGCCCGGCGCGAGCGCGATGAGGCACAACAACGTTATCGCGGCGGCTTTCTTCACGCGCGTTCCTCCTCAATCGTGCCTGATGTCGCGATCGTCAAAGGTTGCGAGGCAGAAGATCGGACTCGGATTTCACTGGAATCGCCGGCCGCGCCTCGCCCACGACGGGCTGATCCTTGCTCTCGAACGTATCGGCCGACCTGACCTGATCGCCGAAGTCAAGGCCGGCCCGGCGTTCGATCTCGGTGATGGCGACGCGCCATTGTGAGACGTCGACGAAGGCCGGCGGCTTCGGCGGAATTCCTCCCTTGCGCTGTTCGGACAGCAGTTGTCGCTGATCGACGACGAGCCCGACAGATTTCACTCCGTTCTTGCCCTTCCAGGCGATCACCTTGAAGAACGAGGACGGAATCTGGATGTCATCAGCCCAAAGATCGGCCTTGTCGTCGAAAATCGGTCCCTGGAAGACGCAGATGCGGTTTGCGGTCTCTTCGGCTATGGCCCCGTTTTCGAGGACGTATTGCTCGGCGCCCTGCCAGAATTTCGTACTCTCGTTGAAGCGGAAGTGCTGCGGGGTGCAATTGGTGAAATGATAGGTATCCGCATTCGCGCGTTCGGCTTCTTCCTTGCTTCCCCAGTCAGGATCCATCCGGCGAGTCAGATGGCCCCTATCGAAGAGATTGGACCAACCAGAATAGAAGGTCTGGTCGATGAAGAAGCTCGCGCTGATGCGGGGGTCCCCGTACCATGTCTCTCCTTCAGCGCCGTCGGTGACCTCTCCTGTGGAGCGATCCACATTGAGGAAACTCTTGCCGTCGACGTTGGTCGCCGTGAAGAGAGCCATCTTCTTGGCCTTGTTCATCTTGATGCTGAAGTGCTCGTACTTCAGTTCACCGGCCTCGGCGTTCTGTTCACCGGCCCTCAAGGGAGCAATCTGCTTCGCCAGTTTGCCGACCGGCGTGGGCAGCGGAAACGTCACGCCGTGCACGAACCGCGGGTCGTAGCCGTCGCGATTGGAATAGTCCTCGTCGACCGATATCTTTTCCGCCGCACGCGTGAGCGTTTTCTGGGGAGCTGGCGCTGGCCCGATCGATGCGGCGGTCGCGTAGCTTCCGCCCACCCGGACGCTCACCTCGATCGGAATCGTCACCTTGATCTCGTTTCCACCGGCTTCGCTGGCCATGACGCCCTCCTCCCCAATCACCAGACTCTCTTGTGCATCCGCGGAAGGATGCGGCGGCGAGAGTCGCTTTCCGCCCGTCTGCGCGAGAGCCGTTTTCGACAGATCGAGCGCGGCCCGCAACAGGTCGCGACGTTCCCCGTCGAGGCTCGCGAGCCTGTCCGAGAGATGTCGATAGATGGCGCTGATTCGCACGCCTTCGTTGACGTTCGTCGGAATGGGATTACCGTTCTCATCCTTGCGTTCGAGGAACGGCTCACCGAAGTGGTGAAGCGCAACGAGTTCCCACGCATCGTTGAAGACCGCGGCTCCCGACGAACCGTGGTCGGTGTCGGTCTCGTACAGAAGCGTACGCTCGGTCCGATACTGCAAAATGTTGTTCCGGATCGCGATCATCTTCGGCAGACCGTTCGGGTGCTGCACGATATTCATGTTCATTCCGATCACGTGCTTGTCTGGCCGATCGGACAGGACGCATAATCCAAAATCTCGTGGGTCAGCGTCGCCGGCTACCTTCTGCCCGAGAGCCAAGAGGGCGTAGTCCAATTCCTCCTGCTGCGAGAACAGGGCGAAGCGCTCGGGCGCCAAACGGAAGATGGTGGTGGGCCGCATCGAGCCGTCCTCGCCCATCTCCCGATCGAAAGTGATCTGTGCCGAAAGCGCGGCGGCTTCGTTCTGGATCACGTGCTGGTTCGTCATAAAAAGCGTGGGACTAATCATGAAGCCAGTGCCGGCAGTCCATTTGCCTCCGGCCGTCGCCTCGACGAACGCGATTGCCCGCCGCGCCGTCGCGCCGCCCGGCAGGAACCACGACGCCTGCATGTCGTCAGGACCCTGCACGGCCTCCGCGCCTCGCGGCATGGTCTGTCGCGCGGCCCGCAAGCTGAACATCGCCATACGCGTCCGGTCCGGCTCGGCCTGGCGCCACTGCTTGCCTTCCACGAGCTTGCGCACGCGATCGCGATCTTCGCGCGTCTGCTCGACGACGTTCCGAAAACGCGCCTGATCGATTTCCATGGGTCAGCCTACCCCGATCGAAAGCGCGTTGAGCTGACCCGTGGATGCGACCGCGCTCCTCACATTCGGACATCTCTACGTCATGACAACGTCACAAAATATCGTCAGGAGCATGTTGCATCCGGTGGTCCACTGGAGAGCGCGTTGAAAATTGTCGCCTATCGCCCAAATGCTCGCGCTTCGTGAAACCGCCGGGCTCTCCAAGTGCCGCGACATATTCTGCCCCGCAATAAATTCCCGATCAAAAAACGCACGCAATCTTTGATTGCTGATCCTACATATATCGCGTGCGCGGTCAAGCTTGCCCGACAAAAACGAAGAAACGAATGCGCGGCCCGTTGACGAGCGAGCTTGGAGCGTTTGTAATCACATCTTGCATTGAGACGTCCCAATCGCTTTGGAATGCCGGATACCGTCGTAATTCTTCATGACATTGCAGGGAGTGGACATGGCCGAAATCGAACTGTCCAAATACATCGCGAGCTTGAGGGACGAGCTGCTGGTGGCGATCGAGAACGCCGAAACCAGCGACCTCAAATTCGGACTCGAGAAGGTCGAGCTCGAGGTCGAGGTCGTCTTCGACGCGTCGAGCGCAGTGAAGGCCGGAGGCAAGTTCAAGCTTTTGGTGTTCGACGCCTCGGCGGGCGGCGAGGCCAAACTCGAATCGAAGAGAACGCAGAAGCTGAAAATCGGCCTCGTGCCGAGCTATCGCGGAAAGGATGCATTCGTCAGCGAGGAGAGCTCGCCGGCCGCGCGGTGAGCCATGTCGATTCCCCTCGACCATCGCGTGACGGACGTCCGCGTCTCCCTGCCGGACGGCCGCGAGCGGAGAGGGACGGGCTTTCTCGTCTCGCCGGGGAGGATTCTGACCGCCCTTCACGTGATCACCGGTGAAGCAGCGCTGCACCAGCCGGCCTTGGGGCCCGTTGCCGCGACGATAGAGGTCAGGCTGATCGGCGAACTCGTACGAGAAGGTGGATCGGCCCACGTCGATCCGAAGCGTGCCGCCGCAGAGATGGCCGAGAGATCCAGAAAGTCGTGGAGATCGGTCAAGCTGATCTGGCCTGAAGTCGGCGATCCCGTACCGCGGTTCGAAGTCGCTCTCCTCGAGTTCACCGAGTTCTCGTCCACCGGACCGCTCGCTTTCGTCGTCCCTCCTTTGGTCGGCACCGCGGAGGACGGTACCCCCATAAGAGCCTTGGGGTTTCCGCGGTGGAGCGAGCTCGACGCCGGCGAGGTCGGCAAACTGCTGGAGCCACACGTCGTTCACGTCACGGCCAAGCCGGCTCCTCAACTTTACAGCCCCTTCACAGAGGGGAAAGTGCTATCGGGCGCGCCCATCGACGACAAATTCGCGGGTACGGGCTGGGAACGCCTTTCCGGATCGGTCGCGTTCGACGACGAAGGCCGGCTCGTCGGCATCGTATCGTCCGCGAAGCGTTCTTCGGGCAACGACGTCCTCAAATTGACGCTTATGTCGAATGTGTTAGACGGCGGAGCCGACATCGCCGACTTCGCGAAACTCAGCGGTCTCTGGGATCCTTCGAGGATCGCCGCGCGCACATGGCCCGTTCCGTTGGCCTTACCGAGCAATCGGGACGCCGACCTTGAGCAGTTCGTCCAATACGTTCGTGCCAATTGGATATCCGGCGTCCTGTCCGAAAGCCTGGACGGCGACAAGCCACTTCCGATCCGCGGACACTTCGAGCAGAAGGATGCAGATCCGGACGCGCTCGGCTCCGGCTCCTTGGGCGCCGATCTCCCCGAAATCGATCCGGTGGCGGCCTTTCTGGATTCGGGACGGGCATTGTTCATCAGGGGAAGAGCCGGCGTCGGCAAATCACATGCCTTGATGCGGATCGCGGAGTTCCTCTGCTGGCGCTACGAGGTGGGGCGCCCCGCATCCGAGCCGGGGCCAGCGATCTTTCTGCTGAAGACCTGGCGACCGCGAAGCCAGGATCTCGTCGACTGGATTCATGGAGAGCTAGAGCGCAGCAACCGAATTCGCCGCGACGTGTCGGAAAGATGGTTGCTCGAAGGTCGGGTGACCTTGCTCTTCGACGGACTGGACGAGATCGACGAGGCAGAACGCGCCGAAGCATTGAAAGGCATAAACCACTTTCTGGAGGAGTTTCCGAAGCCGGATTTCGTCATTTGTGGCCGAACCGGTGAAATCCAGGAAATACTGCGTCTCGGCGGCCTGTTGGCGATCGACACCTTCCATCCCCAGGACGTGCGGGACCACGCCGAAAAAGTATCGGAGACACTCGGGCGACACCTGGAAGAATCCGCCATCCTTCTAAAGCTGGCGCGTTCGCCACTGATGCTGCGGTTCCTGATGCGCTCCTACCAGAGCGCCGGCGACGACCCGCTTTCGAATATCCCCGAGGATCCAGCCGAACTGCGTGGGCGTACGTTCCGCCTGTACATTGAGGCGATGCTTGCCGGCGCCAGGTCCTCGGATAGATACGTGCCGGAAAAGCGCTTCCTGGCTCGCCTTTCCTCGCTCGCGAAGATCCTTTCGGACAACAGGCAGACTATTTTCCAGATCGAACGCGTGCAGCCAAACGTTCTGCGCTCGGCGACGCTGATCGCTTCCTATGCGTTCCTATCGCGCTTTGTGCCCATCGTCATGATGGGACTTCTGACCGGCGTCACCGCGGGCACGGGCATGCCCCTAGGCGCCGCCTTGGGCAAATTCCCGGCATGGCCGGTTTCACAGAGATTGCCGGTCGACGTGGAGAAGAGTCTCGCGATCGCGGCAGTCACGGGTCTCATCGTCGGAATCTTCGAGGCGTATCGCCTGTGGCGCCGGCGGCCCAGACCAAGAGAGGAGAAGAAATTCGTCATCGGCTATAGCGCGGCGCTCGTCCTATTCACTGTTTCGTCGAGCTATCTCGTCGGCGAACGCATGGGAGTCCTCAAGGGCACGGACTCGGCACTTCTGTTTCCGCTCGCGATTGGCATCTTTTTCGGCACGTGCGCCTCCACGCCGGTCTATTCGAACGACATCCCTCTAGGTCAATTCCTGCATTTCTCGTCCAAGCGGGCCGCCAAGGGATTGGTCTGGGGACTGTTTGTCGGCACGGCAATCTTCCTCGTCAACTATCTGGATCGTCGCGACCTCGCCTATAGCGGGATCTATCTCGCGATCATCGCGATGCTCGGCGCGTCGTGGGCAGGCATAAGAAATCGGCGACCGACGTCGGATGAACTCAAGAAGCTGGGACCCGGACTCTGGCTGCGAAATGCGCTCAAGTCATTTCTGATTTTTGGCGGAGCGGTTACCGGCGCGGTGTTCTTCCTGGGCGTGGTCGATTGGCTTGTCCGGGGGACCATGATCTTCGATGCAGGTATTTGGCTTCGAGCTGCAGTGACGAAGGGTCTGGTGATCGGCGCCGGAGCCTTCTTCGTGTACGGGGCCTTCGACTTCGGAAAACACGCTTGTTTGCGGCTGCTCCTAAAGTTTGCCGGAATACTGCCTCTTCGGTTACGACCGTTGTTGCGGAGCGCGGAAGCTCTCAATTTTATGATGAGGGTCGGGAATGGCTCCATCTTCGTGCACGGAGAGCTTCAAGCATACCTCGCCGCTCTGAGGCGACCGTTGTCTTGAACCCGCGGCGCCGCCACAGGTCCGTCGCTGACTTCCGGAGTCTTACAATCAAGCTCGAGGCGACGATCAGTCGCCGAAGGCTTCTGCCAAAAATGCGGCTTTCGAAGCGTTGGCCGTGGCTTTTTCTCTCTGGACCCGGCGGCTAGCCTATTGAGATCGTGCGGCTGGAATAGCAAACTTCGACCTTCGAGCGTCCATGCGGCCATATTCGAAAAACGGAATGCCAAAACCAATTGAGACCCGCGGAGGCAGCTGTCATGGATCGCTATGGTAAACGGTGACGCGTAAGGGCCGGTCCATCGATGAGACTCTCGTGGAAGAAGGTCTCGCGCGACGATGGAGCGGATCGCGGCATCCGTGGTGCAACTGACCTATCGAGAGATTGAATCGTTTGGCCCTGATCGATTCATAGAAAGCATTGGACCTCGCTTTTGCAGGAAGCGAGAATCCGCGCATGCCGAACTTCAAGCCAGCGCCGCTTCATCTTCGCCGCATCGACGCCACCCGCAACATGCGGCGGTTTTACTTGCTTTCGATCCAGCCGACCTTATTCGGCGGGCTCTCGCTGATCCGCAACTGGGGCCGGATCGGCACCAAGGGCCAGACGATGGTGCAGACCTTTGACGGCGGCGATGAAGCGAGCGACGCATTCGGACGATTGGAACGCGCCAAGCGCAAACGTGGATACGCGGGTGTAGAGGAGAAGGTCTGATAGTTCGTCAGTTTTCCGGGGATTGTGGCTCTGCCTGTGATATCGACCCTACCCGTCCGGCGCTCTTCATGTCAGACGGAGGAAAATCACAGCAAGACGGAGCCTGTTCCATGACCACCGCCAATGAGATTGCCGAGAAGATTGCCACCGAGAACAGCCTGACAAAGACGCAGGCGAAGGCCATCGTCGACGGCGTGTTCAAGGCGATCGCCGATGCAGCCGTGAGCGGGGCCGAGACAAGTATCGCCGGCTTCGGCAAGTTCAAGGTCAAGGACACGCCTGCGCGCGAGGGGCGTAATCCGTCGACCGGCGCAACGATCACGATCGCAGCTTCCAAGAAGCTCACCTTTGCGCCAGCCAAAGCCATCAAGGACGTCCTCAACGGATGAGCGGAGCCTTCACAGTCGTGCCGTAAGTCGTTAGACGAGGGGGCTTACGCCCCCTCCTGCTCGGCCGCGAGTGCTTCGTTGCGCTGGCGGATGAGGTCGGCCAGTTCGGCTTCGAGCGCCTTGCGCTCCGCGGGCGTGAACAGACATTCCCGCAGCTCGGCGCGCAATTCCTCGATGGTGTCGACGGTCATGAGGGCGTCTCCGATTGAAAGGAAGAAGGCCCCGCCTCGCGGCGGAGCCCTCTGGCGGGAGCCTCAGTCCCGGTTCGGCCGGGACCAGATCAGCTGCAGGCCTTCCTCGCCCTCCACCTCGATCAGGGTGGCGTAGATCGGAGCGGGGAAGCTCGGGTCGTCCAGCTTGACCGAGAGGTAGTCGCGGCCCTCGTTGGAAACCTTCTGCCAGGCAGCGCCCAGTTCCACGTTCGCCGCCGCGAAGATGCGGAAGTGCGGTCCCTTCTCGGAGGGGTTCTCGACGCGGACCAGCTTGGCCTTGACGTTGAGGTTGAGAGTTTTGATCGTCCCCGCAAAGCCGCCGTTGCCGTTCGAGGTGAAGGTGCCGATGGTAGCCATTGTCTCATTCCTTTGTTTTCTCGGGCCGCGCCTATCGCGACCTCGATGGCGGTCGTGAGACCGGAGGCGATCGACCTGCACCCGAAGGGCCGAAACAAAGTGGAGGGCGGCCGGGAGCGACTTTCTTGAACCGCGAGGAATGGCGCGTAGCGCCAGGGGAAGAAAGTCGAGGACGGACGTTGCGGGGACAAGATCGAGAGCCCGCGCAGCGGGAGCGGCCTTCGGTCAGACCAGCCTCTATCGAGGACGCAGATGGGTGTGCCCGTCGCGAAAACACGGGGAATGAAGACAGGCGCCGTTGGCCGTTCGGATCTCGAGGCAACGAGCACAGGCGACGAAACGCGGTTTTCCTCAACCAGGCCATTCTGGTTCCGCGCATCCCCACGCGAAAGAAGCGCTGCTCTCAGCAGTCACGGCGCATCTGTCGAGGTCGCTGCCGAAGATCGCCAACGAGCCAGCAGACGTGCTTGTCGCGCGGATGCAACCTCGCCACAACAGATCCATGCCATCGATCATCTGCGGAGGCGAAGACAAGCGATCTGGCCACAAACGCAATCGCGAACGAATACGTCCAGCGCTTCCGCCGCAAGGCGGCGTCTTCTCTCTTTTCGAGCGTGGCTTGCGACCTACAAAGACGCCATGTGCAAAGGGCCACAAGCATGGTGGAACGCACGACCGCGTGGAGGTCAATCGCGCACAGAGCGATCGGGAAGGGCACGAGGCCCACCCCTCGCATGCACGGAGCATGAAACATCAGGCAGCCTCCTGGTCGCTTTCGGCCTGCGGCTGAAGGCCGTGGAGATACGCAACAGCACGCTGCGCATGGGCGGCTGCCGAGAAGATTGCGCGACGGTCGTTGGAAAGAACGGCGACCCAACTTGCCACATAGGCCGCATGATCCGGTCTCGGCTCCAGCTCAGGGACGATGCCGAGATCGGCGCAAACCAGGGCGGAGCCAATTTCGGCTAAAAGTTCTTCCCGCGCTCGCTCACTTCGGTCCTTCGCGTAGCGGCTGAGATCGCGGCCGACGCGACGGGAATCCGCCGTCCAATGAATGTGTTCATGGCTCAGCACCGCCACATATGACGCGGCATCACGGAAGCTCTCGAAGATTGGCATTTGAATGTGATCGCTCGATGGCGAATAGAACGCCTTCGAGCCGCCATGCCGGATTACGGAGCCGGTGTTGGCGAAGAAACGATCGGCGTGCTCGATCCGCTCGACGGGATCGAGGATCGGCGTCGGCCGGTGATAAAAGTGTTCGGGCAAACCTGTGATCTGCTCGACGTTGAACGCGCTGTAGGCTTTGAGAAACGGAATATCACGCTCGACTTCACCGCCCTGCTCATCCGTCTCGGTCTTGATAAACCGGCTCGCATAGATGACAGTTGATCCCGACTCGCCCTTGCGGACATGGCCTCCGAGCTCGATCGACTGCCTGAAGGTCATCCAGATCGGGGACGTGAAACCACGCGCCAACCCTTCCGACCACAACAGCAGCACATTCATGCCAGTGTATGGTTCGCCATTGTGGCGCAGCGGTCGGGTGATCCGGCCGTTCGCATTGCCGGAGCTCCAGGGCTGCACCCAAGGCCGCACGCCTTTCTCCAGATCGGCGACGATGCGTTCTGTGATTAGCGCATAGATGTCGGCGCGCCCGCCTTCTTTCTTCCCACTCATTTTCCTGAATCTCCGTTTCGAAGGCCGCGCCCATCGCGGCCCGTCACGGCGGTCCGTTGCCGGGGAATTCAGGAGGACGGCGCACCCCTGGCCGTAACGAAGTGGAGGGCGGCGAAGCCGCTGCGCCGACCTCCGGCCCTGGCAGGACCGACAGCCGGGACGGCCCGTGGGTGCGGCCTGCTCTCCTTCGCTCGCCGTTCGCCTTTCTCTTTCGAGCATCACGATCTGGACGTTCGGCGAACGCGCGCCGCATGGCGACGGCGGAGACATAACAAAGGGCCGGACCCATACGGGACCGGCCCTAAAGATGCAGCGATAGAAAGAGGGGCGAGGCCGAAGCCTCGCCCGATGCTAGTCAGCCGAGAGCTTCCATCTGGAGCGCGGCCGCCTTGCGATCGACGGCGTTGCCCGGATTCTCGATCGGACGCTCGAACGGCTTCCAGTGCTCGCCGACGACCTGCTCGTAGGCTGCGATCGCGCCTTCGGCTGCCATGCGGAGTGCGTGTGACTGAAGGGCCATGTCGGCGGCGAACTCGCGCTTGCGCTGCGCGGTGCCGTTGAAGCCGACCGGACCATCGAGGTCCTCGTCGCGAGCGTCGTTGGCGGCCTTCGCCGTAGCGTCACGGGCTTCCGTCACCGCGCGGCTATAGAATTGGCCCGCGCCGTGGGCGGAACCGACATAGGCGCCGACGATCCGCTGCAGATGGATCTGCATCGCGCGCTCGCCAAGGCCTTCGCTGAGGCTCGCGGCCGTCTCGACGATCAGGCGCTCATGGAGATCGCGGATGCCGTCGCTATCGAGAACGGGAAGGCCAAAGCTCTCGGAGATGAGGGTTGCCTGGGCGGCGTCGGGGCAGGCGAGCCTGACCATTTCGAGGGTGGTGCCCTTGCGGAGTTGGACGACCTTGGCGGGCTGGCGGGGAGCGCGAGCGGTCTTGGTCATGGGAACATCCTTTCCTTCGGTTTCTCCCTGAAGGCTTGGGCCGGCTCCGGCCGGTCCTCCCTTCGGGTGCGATCGAAAAAAACCGGCGGAAAGACGGGCGCTTCAGGGTCCGGGGCTGCCGATCGAGCGGAGCGGGTTTGCGGACAAGCAGGGCTTTGAGCCCTCGCGCGGGACGCGGACCCGCTTTGCCGAGATCGGCGGTCCCGGCCGCAACGCGGCGCGATAGCGGCCTTGAAGCGCCCGGCCGCCGGTTTACGAGCGCGACAAACCCGAGGGGAGATCCGGCGGACCGGTAACGATGAAGAGAAAGCCGGGCGGCAAGGATCGCCATGACCTGTCGCGAACTCACGCATCGCTTCAGATATCGCGATCGGCAGCGTCGATATAGGACAAGTCGAATCCGCCGAGGCTGTCGGCGTTCCACAAGGTCGAGATGAAGTTCGCGACGCCGCACGACTGGCCGGCATCGATCGTGGCGATGCGGAGACGCTCGAATGCCGCGCGTTGTCATCCATGGTGCCGCTCCCCATGGCTGCGCGACCGCACAGCAAGGCCGGGCCGATTGCACGAGCCGCGCGGATCGAGCTGATCGGATGGAAGCCCGTTGCGAAGGCAGCACGCCGCGATGGCCGTATCCTGCCGGACGAGCTTGCGGGACAATGCGTCGATCTCCGGCTGGCGTTCCGCCGTGATTGCCGCAAGATGCGAGCGATACCGCTCGAGGAAGGCACTCGGTTCCGGCGCCCTGCCCCGCCGATAACCGGCGCATTTTGGCTTCAGCTGCGGGATCAGCGCCGTCATCCGCCGCGTGATCTGGCGATCGATCAAGTCGAGCTGGCGCTGAATCTGCCGCCGCGCCTCGTGCATGCGATGCAGGAGCACCATGTGATCCGGGCATCGGCTCATGTTACCCTCCCGGCCTGCCAGCCGACGAACTCCGACGGTCCGCCATAGACCTGGTGCCGGTTCGGGTTGATCACGAAGCCAAAGCGACCGGCCTCATATTCGGCGGATGGAACGAGGAAGCGCCGCTCCTCCGTTCCAGCACCGCGCCTGCCGCCGGGCGTTGCAACGCACTCCACGAATCCTTTGCTGTGACTGGATGTGATCGCCGAGATGACGATCCAGTCGCTGGCATGCGTTTGCTGGAAAGTGCGACGATCCTTCTCGTAGGACTCTCCCGGTGCGAGCAGGGTGCCGAAGATCGTCTCCCAGGCGTCCGGCCATGAATTCTTGATCGTGCGCTCGGCGCCGCGGCGTTCGAACGCGGTGAACAGATGCGGAAAGGTGATCGCGACGATCGTCCATTCGGCATCTTCCTCATACCAACCGCCCTTCGATCGCAGCATGGGATGGACCTTGCGGTTTCGCTCGGCCGAGAGTTTGAAGCCACCGTGGCCAGCCGTGGAATGCGTCGTGACACCTTCGGCATAGACGGTCGCACCCTGCGACGCGCCCCACGGCGTGTGGGCGTGCGAAGGCACTTCGACGCGGCCAAGCATCTTGCGCTCGCGCTGATGCTCGGCGCTTTCGAGAACGCGGGCACGGAATGCCGCTTCATCGGCAAGTACGCCGGAATGGCCGCAGAAATCGCCGCGCGTCCATTCGCCCATGGGGCGGGAGATGCGCCACGCCGTGACGAGATTATGCCGGCCATCGCGGGCGGGCGCCATCGCGAAGGCCGTGTCGCCCACGAGCGCGACGAGAAGACCGTCAGCGCTGCGTCCAAAAGAAACCCCCGGAAATCCGGGGGCATCGCTGTCTATGCAAGCGAGAAAAGACGGTTTCATGCCTCAGTCCTCCCCTCGATAGTGTCTGCCCCGACCTCGTCGGCCGTCACCTCTTCGCGCACAGCGTTTGGATAGCCATGGCGCGTCAGCCACTCCGTCGCGTCGGCCTCGTTGGTCGCGAGATAGACGAGCTCGGCGCCGTCATCAGCACGGTCGAACACGCCGACCGACCCGATGGCCGGACGTTCGACAACGGTGAAGTCGAGCTTCGAATCCAGCGAAAACGTCCGATGCACGCGGATCGCGGTGACACCGCCGGCGCCAAAATCTGCCTCGTGCAGTGTGAAAGACGCCGAGAGTGAGATGTTGCCGACACCTCGCTCACCCTGCTTCCGGATCAGTCGGCCCCGACTGTTGCTGGTCTGCCAGGCCGCGAGCTTCTTCGTGAAGCGAGTCGGCGGCCGCGGCGTGCCGTCCGACCAGGCGACGATCGAGCCGATGGGTGCGTTGTCGAAAATCCTGTGCGCGGACATTTTGTCCTCCATGTTTGCGCAAGCGTGGAAACAGAACCGCCGCCGGCATGGCCGGCGGCGGCAGATCGTTCGGAAGAAGAAAAGGGGGCAGCTGTTATTCAGCCGCTTCCCTGAACGGCCCGACGTCTTCCTCGGTCGGGTCATCGGCGATGCGATCAAGTTCGTCATCGACGTCATCCGGGTCCTCGGCGGCATCGGCTGCCTTCGTGCTGGACGCCAGCCATCCGGAAAGCTTCGTCGGGTCCGGTGCGAAGAGCGCGACGGAGTGGACGAATCGTCCGTCCTTGAAGTGCTCGGCGAGCGCGGCGCGGGTGTCCTTCGCGCGCTGGCGCGGCAGGACCGGCGTGTCCTTGCACGACGCCTCGAGCGCGGGGCGCGACAGGCACGAGAGAAAGTCCTCGGTGCCCATGTTGGGCAGGAACTCGTCGGCGCCGATCATCGTACCGGCGATACGGGCGACGATGCCGCTGTTGGTGGCGTTTTCCCGGCACGAGAACACGTCGATGAGCATGGCGCGCGCTGCAACGCGCAACGTGTCGATGTCAAAGGCGAGCTTGCCGTCGCCGTCGAACAGCACCGCCGTGTGCTTCGCCAGGCGGCTATGGCCGTGGTGGAAACCGCCGTTTCCCGTCGTGACCGAGACGTTCTGGCCGGCGAAGGCGAGGATCAGCAGCGCCATCAGCATGTCGTCCTCGATCGGTGCACGGTCGAGCGCTTCGCGCAGCGCATCAGTGCGGTAATCGCCGATCATCTCGACGCCCCTCCGCGTCACATCGGGGCGGGGTTTCGACATCGCGCCGATGTCGTCCGGTTCGCTCTCCGAACCGGATGCGGCCTTGCCCTTCGGCTTCTTCGCTTCGGGCATACGGTAATGCGTCGTCTGCACGCGGCCCTCGCGGTCGAGATATAGAGCGGTGCAATCGGACTTCGTCGGCTTGCCGTGGATCCGTTCGGCCTTCGGCGGCAGCTTCACCTCGCCCCAGTTCGTGGTCTCAGCGATGATGCCCTTCTTCGGCAGATTGTTCGCCATCCACTCATGCTGCGCGCCGAGAAAGGCCTCGACATTCGTGGTGTAGCGGCTGTCCTCGTCGGCCGGAGCAAACAGATCCTCGACCCACTGGATTCCGTAAGCCTGCGCGAGATCGTCGCCGAAGCAGGCGTGGCGGGCATACGTGCGCGTCTTCTGGAGGCCCTGGGCAACACTCAACCAAGACACCTGCGGGTCCGCCTTCGACGGCTTATGCTTCTTCCAGACCTCCTTCTGCTCGTCGAGCGAGGCGGCGGCAATGGTGCGCAGCTGCTGCTCGTTCGGCATGTCGCCCTTGGCCATGCGGTCGAGCATGGCCGGCAGGACGTTGGCGAGCAGGCGCAACTTCCTGATCTGCCGGACCGGCAGGGCGAGCGCCACCCCGACCGCCTCCTCGGTCCAGCCGAGGGCGATAAGGCGTTCGACCGCACGCCAAGAATCGACGGGATTCAGCGGTTCGAAGGCGATGCTCTCGACCATCGAACGCATCGCGCCGTTGTCGTTGGCCGGCTCGTCAACGAGCACGTCGATCTCGTTGAGGCCCGCCGCAATCGCCTGCTTCACGCGGCGATGCCCGGCATTGATGACGAAGCCATTGCCGCCGCCGCTTTCCGGCGTGATGAGGGGCGGCTGCACGATGCCGACGGCCTTGATCGTGGCCAGCAGCAGCGCGTCGGCCTGCGGGGTGGATTTGGTCTGGCGCAGACGGTCGGGGTTCTCCTTCAACGCGCGCGGATCGACCTTCATGAGATGCATGGAAATGCTCCTTTTGGGATTGCGGACCGGCTCGGCCGGCCTTTCTCGTCTTCTTTCCGAAGACATCCCCTGGACCTGCGGAGCGAGCGGGCCGGTGCAACTGCGGCCGAGCATCCCGGCCCTGCAGGACCAGCAGGGCCAAAGCCCTGCGTAGGACGAGGGGCCGGGATCGCGCAGGCGGCGGTTGAGCGGCAGCGCCGGCGGCCCGCCCGCTCCGCGAGCGGGCCTTTCTCCCCGCCTTTCCCCTCTTGAATCCTCTCATTCTGACGCTATATTGGGTCATAATGTGTGATGGAGGTCGACCATGGGCCTGTCTCAATTTGCGGATGACGGGTTTTTCGCCCCGAGCAAGATCGCCGAGGCGCTGCGCACCACCAGCGAAGAGGTCGCCCGCACGGCCGGGCTCGGCCGGGACGCGGTGCAGCGGAAGGAGCGGGTGCGATCCGACCGGACGCAACGGCGGCTGCGCGCGATGATCGAGGTCATCAACAAGGTCGAGCCGCGCTTCGGTTCGGCGCTGATGGCCTATGCCTGGTATCGCTCGGAGCCGCTGCCGGGATTTTCTGGCCAGACAGCCATGCAGCTCGTACGCAGCGGGCGTGCCGATGAGGTGCTCGACTATATCGACGCAGTCGATGCCGGCGTTCACGCTTGACCGTGGCGATCCGGTTTGAGGGGAAGCTCTACCGGGCACTGAACCCGATCTATGCGCGTGAACCGTTGTCGGGCCGGGGTGCGGAGCTTTACGGCGGTCGCTTCAATCCAAAGGGCATGCCGGCGCTCTACACGTCCCTGTCGATCATGACGGCATTGCGAGAAGCCAACCAAGTCGGCAACCTGCAACCGACGACGCTCGTGTCATATAATGCCGACATTGAGCACGTGTTCGATAGCCGCGACGACAGCGAACTGTTGAAGTATGACATGGACGCCGCCGCGCTCGCGGATACGACATGGCGCGACCAGATGAAGGCGACCGGAGAGGCAAAGACGCAAGCCTTCGTCCGCCGACTCATTAACGCACGCTATGATGCGTTGCTGGTGCGAAGCTTCGCGCCGGGCGCGACCGCGGAGGATTTGAACCTCGTGCTGTGGCGATGGGGCGCGGAGGCCCCGGCCCGGCTGGTGCTGATCGACGACGAGAACCGCCTCTCGCGCTAGCGGATCATACCGTCCCAGAAGAAATGACCATGGCCGTATCGAAGACGGACCTGCCGGACACGATGGTTTCTCCAATCTCCGGAGAGACGCCGCGCCGCGGCCTTCGCCCGTTCATCGTCACCTACAAGAGCAAGAGCATGACGGTCGAACTGCCGGGGTATTATCCGGACGATGGGGGCGAAGGCATCCATGTCGGTGACGACATGGACATTGTCGATGCCGCGATGCGGAGCTTGAAGGAACCGGCAGAAGACGCCGCTTCGGCGGTTTCCTCCGCCAGTTGCCGACGCTTCTCGGCAAGCTCGTCGGCGAAGGCGAAGTCGCCGCCTTCGCGTGCCTGATAGGCCCCAAGGCGCCGGCGTCCATCGGCAAGACACTGACGAAAGCGCTCCCGCTCCCCCTCGAAATCACCTAGCGCATGCTCGAGGCGGGAGACCGCGCCGATCGGCGTTACCGTGACCGACAGATCGATTTCGTATTCGGCGGCGGTCCGCAACAGCATCGTGGTGTAGCGATAGCCGTCGCGACCGAGACGCTCGCCCGTATATTCGAGGTCGAAGCCGCCGATCGAAGCGATCACGGTTTCGCCTTCCTGCTGAAGTTGGACGAGAGACAGAATCTCCCTCATCAGCGCGCGGCCTGCCTCCTTGCGCTCGGCATAGCGCTTGCCTTGCACGCTCATCGCAAAGGCATCGCCCGCGGTCGGCACAAGCCGACCGATGTCCTGTCCGATCTCCGCGATGCGCCGTGTCGCGTATTCGATTTCGCGCTCGGCATCGCGGATCTGGCGGCGCACGGCATGCTGATCATCGACATGAGCGGCGCGCAAACGCTCCAGCCGTGCGATATCGGCCTCTAACCCCGCCTTCTGCATCAGGCGCGGGTCGCCCGAGGCGATCGCTTTCGCGATGGCGAACTGGTTCGCCTGCCCCTCGCCCAGGTCCTCGAGCCGCCGGATCGAAGTGTCGCCCGAGAGCGCGGCCGCGATGAAGCGGGCCTTGCGCTCGTTGTTCTGCCACATCGTCGCGTCGAGCGAGCCCTCGGTCGCATAGGCGAAAAACCTCGTCGTGCTGGTTGCCCTGGCGCACGATACGGCCCTCGCGCTGCTCGATCTGCGACGGCAACCAGGGGACACATCGAGGTGATGCAGCGCCTTGAGGCGCAACTGCGCATTGACCCCGGTTCCCATCGTGTCGGAGGAGCCGATCAGGAAGCGAACCTTACCGGCGCGCACATCGCCGAACAGGCAGCTTCGCTTCGGACTTCTTGTAGTCCTGCATGAAGGCGATTTCCGATGCGGGCACGCCCATGCGGATGAACTCGTCCCGAATCCAGCGATAGGCGGAGAAGCCGCGGCTCTTCTCGACGCTGATCGTGCCGAGATCGGAAAAGATCATCTGCGCGGCCCCGGGACGCTCGAACGACTTGCCGTCCGAGCGCACATAGGTGTTTTCCGCGGTCTCCTCCCAGATGCGGAAGGCGTTCGAGATGAGATTGTTGAGCTTGTTCTCCGGCTCGGAGACATTGTCCGAATCGACCAGACGCAAATCGATCGCCGCGTGGCGACCGTCGGTGATGACGGAGAGCAGAATGTCATCGCCGGGCTTCGGCGGCCGATCACGCATCTCGATCGCCTTGATGCGCTCGTCGAGCAGGACCTGATAGCGCCTGAAGGCTGCCGTCGGCTTGGACGTCAGGATCTGGCGCCTGCCGGTCGAGAGTGACGGCACCCTCACATATTGACGCAGGTCTTCCGGCGTCACCACGTCGGCGAAGGAGCGGAACATCGCGATCAGCTCGGGCACATTGACGAAGGTGGCGAAGCGGGTGACCGGCTTGTATTTGCCGGAGGGCTGGAGCTCGAGCTCGGTCGAGACGTCGCCGAAGGTCGAGGCCCAAGCGTCGAACTCGTGCAGGCCGCGCTCGAGAAGTGCCGCGTAGCCAAGATAGCGCTGCACCGAGAACATCTCGCCGAGCGTGTTGGTGATCGGCGTGCCGGAGGCGAGCACCAGCGCCCGGCCAGGGTTCTTGGTCTCGATGAAACGCGACTTCACATAAAGGTCCCAGGCGCGTTGCGAGCCGTTCGGATCGACACCCTTCAAGGTGCTCATATTGGTCGCGAAGCTGAGCTTCCGGAACTCCTGCGCCTAGTCGACGATGATCTGGTCAACGCCGATCTCGGAGATGGTCAGAAGATCGTCCTTGCGGGTCGACAGCGACTCCAGCCGCTCCTTCAGGCGTTCCTTGAGCCGTTCGAGCCGCTTGCGCGAGACGCGGTCGTCGCTCTCGACCCTGGTCAGCAAGGTTTCGTAGAGCTCCAGCTCGTCCTGGATCATCCGCTGCTCGAACGCCGAGGGGACGGCAATGAACCGGAACGCCGAATGTGTGATGATGATCGCGTCCCATGTCGCCGTCGCGGCACGCGACAGGAAACGCTGCCGCTTGTCCTTGGTAAAATTGGTCTCGTCGGCCACGAGAATGCGCGCGTTCGGATAGAGCGCCAGGAACTCGCGCGCGGCCTGAGCCAGGCAATGGCCGGGCACGACCAGCATCGCCTTGGCGATCAGGCCGAGCCTGCGCTGCTCCATGATGGCGGCCGCCATGGTCATGGTCTTGCCGGCGCCGACGGCATGCGCGAGATAGGTCGAGCCGGCCGAGACGATGCGCCAGATGCCGCGCTTCTGATGACGATAAAGAGTAAAGGCGGCAGAGGCGCCCGGGAGCTTCAGATGGGAGCCGTCGAAGGCTCTGGGCGCGATGTTGTTGAAGCGGTCGTTGTAGACCCGCGCCAGCCGGTCGGTACGATCGGGATCGGACCAAATCCAGCGCTGGAAGACGTCCTTGATCTTTTGCAGCTTCGTCTTCGCGGCCTCGGTGTCGACGACATTGAGTACCCGGCGTTCGCTCATCTCCTCCTTGATGATGTCAAAAATCTGCGGGACGCGGCTGTTCAGCGCATCGGCGAGCAGCTCCCCGGCATGCCGGCGATCCGTCCCCCATTCCGACGTGCCGGCCGCCATCCATGCGAGCTGGCGGGCTTCCACCGTCCAGGAGGCCAGTTCGGGCATGTGATGGATCTTGATGTCGGCATCCATCATCTTCTTGACGAAGGCGACGATATCGGCGGCCGGAATCCAGGGCGCGCCGAGCCGCGCGGTGATATCGGAGGGGCGCAAATCAACAGGCTGCACACCCTGCAGCGCCGTAACGTTGCGCTCATAGGAAGCATCGAGCGCGGTCGCCGCCTCCGCCGCTTTCAGCTTGTCGCGGACATGGCCCGACAGATAAGCGTCGGCCGTCTGCCACGATCCGTCCGCCGGATCGCGAAAGATGGCGCTGCCGAGTTCGGCGACGACGTCCGGTGCGCCACGATGCAGGAGTTCGGCGATGTGGTCGATGTCGACACGCCCGCGTTCGTTGAGCACGACGGCGAGCGCGTCGGCCGCGCTGGTGATCACCGGCGCCGCTGGCGGCGAGATCACCCGTTCGGTGAAGATCGGGCCGGGCTTCGCGGTATTGGTCTCGAGCTCGTAGTCCTCGATCGAGGCGACCAGCCAGCAATCGGGATCGTCGAGGAACGGCAAAATGTTGGAACGGCGATGCGTTTCGCGCACCTCGCCGGTTTCCTCATCTTCCGTCATGGAGATCGTGGTGAAGTTGACGGGGCCGAAGTCACGAACGAAGCTCGACCAGGCGATGCGCAGCCTGACCTGGGCCTCCTTCCAGGGCTGGTCGAGCTCCTGCGCCTTCAGCACTTCTCGCACGGCGTCGCGGATCGGGATCAGCTTCCTGATGATCCGCAGGTGCTTTTCCGGGACACCGTCGGCGCTGCGGCCTTTGCGCACCCTCACCGTGACGGACTGGCCGTCAAGGACCTGCATCAGGCCGTGGGTCTTGTCGAAGAAATAGCTGCCCTCGCGCACATGCCGATCGGATGGCAGATCGGCGGCCTGATCGCCGGCCTCCTCCAGATCAGCATCAATGACATCGGGCTCGCCGTCATAGATCGCTTCCGGAAGGAGATCGATGGCGGCGGTGAGTGCTGCATCGACGTCCTCGCCTTCGCGGGGACGGCATGTATAGGTCTCGCCGAAGGGACCGGAGGTGAGCGCGTGCGTACCGAGCACACATTCCGGATGGCCAGCGAACCAGCGGTTCACGCGGATGGCGCCCTCATCCTTCGTCGCCGCCCGGACTTCATTGACATCGAGCCAGGACCGATCGCACTCCGGATCGCCAATCTTGCGCTTGCGGAAGAACAGGATGTCGACGACGACGTCAGTGCCGGCGCTGGCGCGGAAGCTGCCCTCGGGCAGCCGGATGGCAGCGATCAGGTCAGCGGTCTTGGCGATATGCGCGCGCGCCGACGCATCCGCCTTGTCCATCGTGCCCGAGCTCGTCACGAAGGCGGCTAGCGCGCCCGGCTTCATCAAGTCGATGGATCGCGCAATGAAGTAGTCATGCAAGCGAAGGCCCAGCGAGCGGTACGCGCGATCCGAGCGCACGGTGCGATCGGAGAACGGCGGATTGCCGATGGCGAGGTCGAAGCTCGCCGGTAGCTCCGTGCGCGCGAAATCGGCGGCGATGATCCGGGCCCGCGGCTGCAACAGGCGCACGATGCGGGCCGTGACCGGATCGAGCTCGATGCCGGTGACGTGCGAGGCCTCGCGAACTCCCTCCGGCATCAGCGCCGGAAACAGCCCTGTGCCGATGCCTGGCTCGAGCACGCGGCCGCCGCGCCAGCCGAGGCGCTGCAGGCCTGCCCAGATGGCGCGGACGATGAACTCCGGCGTGAAATGCGCGTACTGGGTACAGCGCGCGAGCGAGGCATGGTCGAGATCGCCGATCGCATCCTGCAGGTCCTCGCCGATCGCCTCCCACCCTTTGCGAAACTCGGCCTCGCCCGGACGTCGGAACACGAAGCTCGCGAGCTCGGACGCGCCGAATCCGGTGAAGCGGATCAGCTGCTGCTGCTCCTCAGGCGTAGCGGGCCGCTGATCGGCCTCGATGGCGGCAGCGAGCCGGATCGTCGCGATATTGTCGCGGGCGCGATCCTTCCAGCCCTTCGCGAGCGCCCGGTCGCTGGCTAGATGGAAATTCGCGCCGCGCTCGCGATGCGTGGGCGAGGTCGCGCGTGCGACCGCCGCGATCGGCATGGCCGGGGCCGGGGTCGCCGGATCGGGATCGTCATCATCGCCCGGCTCGACGGCGAGGCCGCCGGCGAAACCGGTGGCGCCAAGGCCAAGGCCGGACGACAGCGCTGTATTGCCGAAGAGGTCGAGGGTAAGGCGATCGTCTTGCGCCATGAGAATTTCTCCTTGTGATGAGGGTGCGTGCCGTCGTCCCGCCGAGCTGCCTCGGCGGGTGCGGATGGTCACGGTGGATGGGGGATGGGAGGCGCTAGCGCACGATGAGCGACAGCGAGATGTCTGTCTCGCTCAGCTGCACCCGCAGATGCGTGTATCGAAAATCACGATTAATGAGGGGGATGAGCCGCTCGGCCTCGATGAACTCGATGCCGTCATCGCCGCCGAAATGGCGGCGCTTGTAATCGAACCAGTCGGGAGGATTGCCGACCGGATGGCATTCCTCGGAATAGACCACGAGGGGGCGACCACCGTCGCTGAGCTTGCCGTTCGACACGATGTAGACGCCGTTGTCCCCGACAAGCCAGAGGCCGGGCTTCTCCCCCTCACCAGGCTTGAGGCCGTAATAGGGATTGCGGAACCCGCCGTTGGCGGCGGCGTCGGACTTTCCGCGTTCGATGACCGTGCGGACGGCGGGGATGGGGAACGTGAACATCACCATCTCCCTCACGCCGCGATCGTGTCAGGCAGGTAGCGCAGATGCACCGGCAGCTTCGCCGCGATTTCCGCGTCGGTCAGCTGGTCGAGCAGCTTCAGCACGGTGCCGCGGTGGCCGCCGTAGAACAGCACCGTGCGCTCGCCGCGCAGGTGCTCGGCCCAGCGCTCCCCAGCATAGCCGCGATAATCGTCATGCGTGCTCGACCAGATGTGCTCGAGCCGCTCTTCGCGTGTCATCACCTTCACGGGCCGCGACTCGCGTTCGATAATCGCGGCGCGCATCCGATCCGGCGAGCCCTGGTCGCGAAGATCGCAATAGCCGTGGAAACAGCGTGGTTGGCCGTCGATCCTCAGCGCGAAGAAAACGCTCGAGATGCTGCCGGTGAGAAACTCGCGCATCGCGAACATATCGGCGCGTATCCAGAGCGGCGGCAGGATCTCGAACATATGGTCGTGGTCGGCCTGGCCGATCTCGAACCATTCGCCGCAATAGAGAGCGCCATCGTCCGGTGAACGATTCGGACGCTGCGGGTGGCGATCGAACATGCGGAACATCTGCCGGCGGTCGGCGATGCCCTGATAGACCTTGCGGATCGAAGAGGGGGTCATGAGCGCGTTCCTTTCAGCCTCGTCGGGCTGAAGCGCGGCTCATCCTTCCGATTCCGCCATCGTCTTCAGCCCTTCCTGACCCCTCCTCCGCGGCCGCCTCTCCGACCGGCCGGGTCAAGGGCCGCGGCACGCGGGCGAAGCTTCACCCTTGACGCGGCTGGCGGGTATGCGGCAGCCGGGTTTCCTTCTCTCCCCATCCTCCTTCCTCTTGCTCCTCGGATGCAGCTGTTCATTCCAATCCTCAGTCGCGGGCCGCAGCCGCTCATAGTCGCAGCCCACCTCCTGTGCGACGGCCCCGAGACGGTCGGCATAAACCTCTCCCTGCCGGTTGTTATCGGTCGCCGCGACGAGCCGTGCGCCGGGCCGCGCGCTCAGCGCGCGAATGGCAGCGAGCGTTGCCGGCGCCCAGCCGCCGCCGGTGCTCAGATAAAGACTGTCCGGCCGCTGGTCTTCGATCGCGGCCATGCTCAGGGCGTCGATCGCGGCCTCGGTGATGCAGAGCCGGGTTGCATTTGCCGGCCCGAAACGGAATAGCACCTTGCCGCCGCCGCTGGCGAAGCCGCGCCATTGCGGACCGCGCTCCTCCCAGCCTGTGACCATGCCATCATTGTCGAGATGCGCCGCCCACATGCTGCCGTGAGGGCCTTCGCGCAACCGGCCATGCCGGATCGCAGCGCGGATGACGGCTTCGGGGATGCCGCGCTCCTCGCACAGATAAAGCCAGGTCAGAGAACCTCGCCAAGGCTTGCGCCGCGCGCGCCAGCGATCCGCAGCAGCAAGATCGGGATCATGTGCGCGGGATTCTCGTGTCCAGACGGGCTCCGCTGGCACAAAGCCGACCAGGTCGCAGACTCGCTGCAGCACCTCGGGAAAGTCGATGCCGTCGAGATGCTCCACCAGCGAGAACACGTCGCCTCTGGCGTCGGACAGTGCGTCGAACCAGCCCCTTCCCTCATGGATCACGATGATGATGTCGCTGCCGCGGCGATATTTGAGCGCTTTGCGCGTGCTCTCCTTCCGATCGATTGCAAATCCGGCCTTCTCGAGCACGGCGGCGCACGCCACACGATTCTTCAGCTCTTCGATATCCTTCTTGTCCATTTCTGCTTCCCAGCGATGCCGCGCCGGACCTTTCCCGCTTTCATATCTCCCGCACCTTGCGGGACCCACTCGCCCCCTGCCGCGAAGAGCGAAGGCGGCAAGGGCGCGGCTGGCAATTGATGAATTATGCGGGGCATTCGACGCACCGCGGCGGCCAGCCGCGGCACAGCCTCCCTTGCCGCCACCCGCTCGCAAGCGGCACACAAGTGAAAAAACCCGGCTCAGTGAGCCGGGCTGAACTCGTGTGGATCGTATTCGTGCACGATCACGACATCAGCGTCGCTGAGCTCTTCGGTTGGCATCACTCCATATGAGCCGTCGACCTTAAAGAGCGTCACGGGGACCATCAGGGTACGGGCGAGCTCGAAGGCGTTGGACTGGGCGAGGGAAAGATCGTGCGACATGTGAGGGCTCCATCGTGAGCGAGGCCGATCCCCGCTCGATGGCGCCCGTCAGTGTCCTCAACCGGCCGCGATCACCGCGCAGCCGAAGGCGCAGCGGCGGCATGCTCGCATAGCCGACCCCTTGCGGGTTGATCGTGGAAGGCCGGGCGGAGGACCAGGAAAGCCATCCGTGGAGAGCGGGGTCGTGCCTGCTCAAAGATGGCCATCGCCCGCACGCACGTCCCTATTTCCGGCCGCAGGTTCATTGCGCCGCGCCGTCGGATCGACGGCCCCCGCTGCGGATCAGGTCGCATTGAGGAGAAATGCGTTATTGGCCGAGCGATCTCATCGTATCCGCTTAACATGTCCTCGCGAACATTCGGTCCGCGCCCAATCTACCGGCTCCAAGCCATCGACGCAGCGTGCCACGCGTCAAGTGCCGCCTCTGCGTCGAAGCGCATCGCAGAGCGAGGCTTCTGCGACCGGGAAAGG
The DNA here is from genome assembly GCF_032290525.1 of Bradyrhizobium cosmicum. GTDB lineage: Bacteria > Pseudomonadota > Alphaproteobacteria > Rhizobiales > Xanthobacteraceae > Bradyrhizobium > Bradyrhizobium cosmicum_A. The sequence goes on from NZ_JASXTA010000031.1 coordinate 63,318, forward strand.
ATGACCCGGACGCAGCTGGCAGAGTGATCGTAACCCGCACGGGCCGAAACCGCCGCAAGCGGGTTCGGTCGGAGGCCGTCGTACGGCCGGAGATAGAGCACGGTCGCGCGCAAGTGCGGCTGCCGCTTACGCTTACACCGCGGTGACAAAACGCGGCGCCGCGCAAAAACGAATGCCCCTCACTCAGCGTAGCTCCGAAATGCAGTTCTCATGACTCTGTGCCACTTACCAAGTTGGGCTCTGCGGCAATCAGGCGAGGAAAGGGCGCATCTCGCAGATACTGATCAATGGTCTGAAATATGGTCCGTCCACCGATACGGTCGTCAATCACTTCGGCTCGCTCACCGCGGCCTATGAGGCCTTGAGCCGCCGGACAGACCTCCGTTTGGCATCAATGGAAGGCACTGGAGCGAGAAGGCGCTTTTGGACGGGCTGCAGAAGCTTCATGCCGCTCGAGGATTCATTTCAATTCGTCTCATCGATGGTTGTCCTGATCTGCCCTCCAGCGGTTACGTCCGCGCCTATGTCAGTTCGCTGCTAGGAGATCGGACTGTGAGGCGTGACTTCGGGAGGCAGAAGACCCGTCAAGCTCGAATCCGGTACGATCTCGACATCTTACCGGAACGGCTGAAATCCTGAACGCGCATAGACACGGAATCGCAGCTTGATGATCATGAGTACATATATGAACCAAGAGCCTTTTGGATCGGGCACTTAAGGCATGCTCATCTCATCGTCGGGAGCGCGCGGTCTCAGGTTCGATGAAGTGCGCTTGTTGGTTTCCTTACGTGCCAATCTCCGGCGTCGTAAAATTCCACCGGCAATTGCGATGTTTTGGCCCGTCTGTCGTGGTCTTGCCTCCGAAACCCGCGCTCGCGGCGCTCAAATTTGGTTAGCTCGTCATTCGCGGCTCGCATGAACTCAGCGTGCGAGGTACTGGCGCTTGAGTGCGCGTGGGCATACTCGTCTCCTACGAATGTGGCCGAAAACGTAAACCAAAGCGCCGGCGAGTGGCACTTACATCATCTGAACACGCAACTACAATCGCAACGAATGTGACGAAATCACCGTAAACAAAACGCAGCACAAACGTCTAACGAAGCACGACAAATCAAAACCTCGGCGGCTTTCGTCTTGTAACCTGCGCGATGGCCGGGCGCTCGACGAGGCCCTAACAGCGGCCCGAGCGGATGGAACGGGCGCCGCCAGCCTGGTGATTGGATCGAATTGCGGATCGCGGCCGGGGGAGCCCTTCGTCTGGCAAGAAAAAGGTCCGCAGCGCCGCTTCACAGACTGGCGGCGAGGTCCTTGGGATAGAGGTCACACCCTACATTTTGCTGATCCAAACCTCATTTTGCCGAAGAGGTCGAGAGCGCCCAAATGCTGGAGCGTCATGCCCGCCTGGTAGGACGAGACCCTGTCCTCCTGCGAAGCCGCCAGCAAACTTGGCCCGTGATCTCGCGATGCCGTTCCTTCCGCCCCAGCACGTCGCGCTCCTCCGAAAAGTCTGCGCGCGTTTTTTCAACGACCTCTACTCAGCAGCGCTGTCACGTGGCGTTCAGCACCTTGGCGGCGGCCTTGATGCCCTCGTGGGCGTCCGAGATTCACTAGCTTGAGGGCCGCGCAGACCCCGCCTCGCGAGCCTGCGCAGGAATGCCATCCGCGGATGGGCCGACATCCACGCCCCGGACTTCGCGCCGGCCATCACTGTACCGATCGCGACGATCCCCGCGCCGAGACAATGCGCCCCTGCTGGCGCACCTTCACTTAGGTGGCGTCGATCCACAGAGAGGGCCATCGCCCTCGACCGGACGGGCAAGAAGGCCCGTCAACTATCAAGCCTGCTAATTGATCTAGATGTCAGAAAAGAGGAGTGATTGCCGGATGAAGGTTGGGCTGCTCGGGCTCCTCAACCGTCGCTCCTGAGGTGTTCGGCATGAAACGTCAACCAAAATCTGTACTGGCCAACGGTCCTGATCGATGCACCGCATCCTCGCCCGCAGAAATGCTGCGTGCACAGGTTTGCTCCAATCTTGAACTCTCCGTTCTCATGGAAGCGCATGACGGCCTCTCCGCTGCGATCGCCGAGCGCGCAGGGTTCAAAGGTCTCTGGGCGTCGGGTCTTTCAATTGCTTGCTCTCTCGGCTATCGTGATGTCAACGAAGCGTCATGGAGCCAACTTGTCGATGCGGTCGAGCGGATCGTGGACTCGACCAAACTGCCCGTTCTGGTTGACGGCGATGGTGGCTTCGGGAATTTCAACAATGCACGCCTCCTCGCCCGCAAGCTCCGTCAGCGAGGCGCTGCGGGCGTTGCGCTGGAGGACAGCTGCTTTCCAAAGATGAACTCGCTCATTGGCGATCGTCATCCCCTCGCCGATATCGACGAATTCTCAGGCCGCCTGCGGGCAGTCAAGGATACAGTCGCGGAAGACTTGGTCCTCGTGGCCCGGATCGAGGCGTTGATCGCGGGGCATGGAATGGACGACGCAATTTTACGAGCTCACGCCTACGCGGACGCGGGTGCGGATGCGATCCTGATTCACTCGCGAAAGAGCACCGCGGACGAGGTTCTTTCCTTCACTCGCACCTGGCAAAGCCGATTGCCCGTCGTGATTGTGCCAACGACATACTATCGAACACCGGTCTCTGCGTATCGTAATGCCCGCATCTCAACAGTGATCTGGGCCAACCATTCCGTGCGAGCTGCGATAGCGGCAATGCGGCAGATCTGCCGTCGCATCATTGCTGAAGAAGGCGTTGCCGATATCGAGCCCGATATTGCGACGCTCGATGAGGTCTTCGAACTGTTGAGGTATGACGAACTTGCCCGCGCGGAAGCGCGCTATCTTCATCCTCTTGACTGAGGGCAATGACCTCCCATTTACACGCAACACACTCGGTCTCGAAAGACCACCGGCATGCAATCTGCCGCCTTACTGTTACGCTCCACCGCATTTTTCAGTGAAGCACAGGCGTTCCCTCCCAAAATTGGATGCGCCATAGACGGGCGCGACAGCTCTTGCGCGGCTGATCCGAACATGCTGCAGATCTATGGGGCTCATTTCTCTCTGAAGAGGCGCCAACGCGGACGGTGATCCGTCGTCCTCTTCAAGAAAGCTGCTAGACTCCACACCGCAACAGCAACCACAAGCGACATTGAGAGCGACGGAGGAGCGCTCATGTTAAGGCAACGGACGGTTCTGCTCAACTCTTCGGGCACCGCCGCCAACGTGACAGATCTGCCTGGCGGCGCCGTTCGCAACGTATTCTCTTTCAGTATGCGCCGCTGGCGCAAGCAACTGACCCGGCTAGGGTTGATTGGGACCATAGTTGTCACCTCAGCTGCGGCTGGCAGTGTCACCGATGCGATCGCGGGAGACGAGGCGAAGGCTGCCATGCAAACCCAAATCGGCCGGGTGCAGCCGGGCGCTAAAGCCATCTCTCTACCGGTTCCCGCATGTGGCGAGACAACCCAAAAATTTGGCTCCAATGATCCGAACGATCCCGTCGATGGCGCCGTCAACAAGACGATCACCGACTGGCTGGCGGCCGGCAACAAGGCCGCTTGGAAATCCTGGATAGGCGCTCTCTTGCCGACGCAGAGTCCGAAATCGACACCTCCGGTTACGGGAAGGATCTCTTCCTGACCGGCCCCGAGGCCACGGCCCGCGACATCGATCCGCATCGGAAGCAAATACTGCCGCACCGCGGTCTATTCGATAATTCCAAGGGCATTCTCGAAAACACCATTTCAGCCGCCGACAACGCGCTTAAGCACGGTTTCCACGGTGTCGAACTCGATCTTCGCGCAGATAGGAGCGGCCATGCCTGGATGATGCATGACCCTACACTCGGGCGGGTTACCAGCGACCCGAACAATTGCCTGATTTCGGATGTTTCTACCGAGGAAATCAATAACATGAACCTCTCGATATGGAATCCCATCAATAATGAACGAATTCCGGCGCTTGACCGCAACGGCAATCCGCAAAAGATGGAAGACCTGCAGAATATCATCATGACGATTCCATCGGAACGTCACACGCCTGAGACGTGCAACGGTTAAAGTGAAAATGACTGCCGTGGACAACCGTTATGGCACGTACTTTCTCTAAGTGGCTCAGCCACTACTCTAATGCAATGGGTCTCGACGATGTTGACGAATTCATTCGGGATCGAACGCTGATTGTTCACGACATCATCTGCACATTCGTTCATCCATGTGGAGACCAGCACGACATGGCCGCCGTGCTGCTCGACGTAGGCATGATTTCGACGGTTGCCGAGAATGACTTGGTTGGACTTGCCTTATCCCGAAATCTCGAGAACTTCCTGCTTGGCGCGCCGCTGTTCTTCGTCAATCCGTCGAGTCAACACCTCGTCTTGGGTCAGAAGTTCGAATTTGCGCAAATCGACCCGCCAACGTACGCGCCGTTGCTTGATGCTTTGGCACTGCAGGCGAAAGCTTGGCGGGACGGGCGGAGGACTGCGCGATGACGGCCATTTCAAATGTATCGGATTGCGGAGCGGCGGCTATGACTCCGCGCCGGTGCGCAAGCGATCCAACCCTTATGCGAGTGTGGGATCGAGACAACGCCAGCGGGCCGCCTACGCTGACCGATGACCAGCGACGAGTGCACGAAAGCACATCTGAAGAACTGTCGATGGCCCGTGAAATTGTTAGTGCGGAGGCGTCGCACTCTGGAAACTCACTCGCCGAAGAGGGGGTTGCTGGGCACGCAGAGCCGCCGCTCCAGGACAGCGTATCACCGCCACCTGATACGGACGCACGGACGGAGCATCAAGATGCTCGCCCTGCTGGCCGCGCCCGATGGTGGCGTTGGACGGCCGCGCTATTGGGCGCGAACGGAGCACAGGGTGGGATCGAGGTTTTTTTGGGTCGCCTCTGTCAGGCGACGGTGCAGGTACTTTTCGAGCCCCCGCAACATCCACAGGAGGTCAGCGACAGGTCGATGGCAGCACATGCTGCAGTCAACGTCGTGATGGGACTGATCGCGGGTGCACGAACGGGCAGGCACATGTGGCGGGCGAGGGGAAATACGGAGGCTTATTGGAGAGGATTTCGCGGAGAGCGGCCGGTGCAATCAGTGGCCCTCGCGATGTCGGGAACTCCTAGCGTGCCCGCGAGCCAGCTGTCGCGTCTCTTGCCCAGCTTGGCGGCGGCCCTTGCAACCTTCGGCGTTGCCGCGCGCACCGGCATGAATGCTTTTTCGTACCTTGGGAACTCGTCGCACCACAAGGTCGGCGCCTACGAAGCCGTGGTTCGGTCCAACGCCAACATAGCTTACTGCTATACCCGTGAGATCGCAAACCTCGTAGCGCATGTCTTCCAGCTTGTTTCGCACGATGCGCTGCTGACCGGACGAGGATGGGCGGCCAGTTCCGTGGAATACGGCTTTAGCTTCGCAGCACAACAGAGGGTATTGAGTGCTATCGGCCAGGATAGGGGCTTCGATCTGAGCTGGCCAGCAATCTCGGCTGCGGCCGAGGCCGTCGATGTTGCCTTTACTTCCGCCGCTGCTCGTCTTGCTGAGCCCGGTAGGCCTGTGGAACTCTGGCGTGGTCGTCTGGCCGAGGGGACCTCTGCCGAGGCAGATCCGCCGTTAAGGCCCACTGTTATTGATGCAATCGATCGGCTCACACAACGTGCCGTTGGTCGGCAACTTGTTGGCGACATCGGTAGTTCTAGTCCAGCGCTTGCTGCGGGAACGCATTTGCGCGAACTGACCTGGCAAGCCGAACGGGCTAGTCGTGGCAGTGGTGCCAGCACAGTCCCAAGTGATCCCGAGGCACCGCCCGTCGGGGTGTCTCCAAATGGAGGCAGCAGTTCGGGTCTGCAGCCGCCTTGGCAAGAAGGCACGGAACTCTCGTCGCCTGGGGATTTGTATTCAACACCGCCAGACGTCGCTGGGTCATCGTCGTCTGCCGAGGCTGCCTCGAGTTTCGTGGATCGATCCTTGGGGGAGTTCGGACGTCTCGTCGGCATGGGCTGGGAGCACGGCCGCCAACGGGCCCCGCATCTCCTGGTCTGCGCACTAGACGATCGATTCCATGAATTTGGCGGTCATGGAACGGGACGTTTGTTTGTGGATTCTTCGTTTGCGATTGAGTG
>NZ_JASXTA010000032.1:0-57013 GCF_032290525.1 Bradyrhizobium cosmicum
GAACACATGGCTGCTCCGACCAACGCCGCAAGTGAAGATTCTCCTTGCCAACCCGGAGCCGTCCACACATGGCCCATGGTTTGCTCTCATAGGTTGAGCGAATAACGAGGAGCGTTTCATGATGTCCGGTGTATCCAGCGCAGCGTTGCCGTATCTGCGCCCCGCCTCAACGTCCGCTTCAAATGCGACGTCGGCCCTCCAGCCGGAAGCGCCTGCGGAGGTTGACGCAGCGACCAGCGGCTTCCGGATCGACGTCTCGCAACTGAGGCCGCTGCAAGGTGCCAAGTCGATATCGGCCGCGGATAATCCTGTTCTGCGCGATCTCATGGCAACGAACTGGCTGATGACCCATGATACGAGCGCAACCCAATCGGCCGTCTCGGACGATGCACCTGAGAACACCTATGCTGAGGTGAAGGTCGACGGCGAGGTGGTCGCCACTTTGTATAATGGCGGGTCCTCGACAATGACGAATGCGGCGGCAGCAAAGATCGGCAAGCTGGAGGATCCGCCCGGCCTGAGTGGACCAGGTCTGGCGCAATGGCGAGCCGACACCTACGCCGAGCTGCTTGGCGGCACCGTTGAAAAAGCCTCCACCGCGATCCCGCAATCGCAGTGGACACCGCGTGAAAGCAGCTCTGCGACCTATAGCCGCGATCAACTCGACGCGGCCTTCGACGCCATGCTGGCCGAGGGGCAGAAGGCCGCCGCGCAATTGCAATCGTCCTATCTCGCGTCACGCAAGCAGCCAGGGACAAGCGCGGATTTCAGTGCTTAAGCGGGGATGACTTGAGCAGGCGCCTTGAGTCGCTCAGATGTCGCCTCATTCTCAACGTCATTCTCCGCGCAGGCGGGCGAATCCCGTACGCCGCGGCTTCTCGAGTCCATCAATACGGCCTCCGGGATACTGGATCGCCCGCTCCAGTGCGCAAGCGCGCACAAGGCGGGCGACGACAGCGCCGGATGAGGTGATAGCCCGCCCTACTCCTCGATCCCGTACCGGTGCAGATCATTGCCGTACGTATCGAGCCATTTCTTGGCGCGCTCCATCGACGGACAGACTTTTCCGCACACACGCCAGAACCGGGCCGAGTGGTTCATCTCGACGAGATGGGCCACCTCGTGGGCGGCGAGATAGTCGAGCACGAAGGGCGGCGCGAGAATCAGGCGCCAGGAGAACGACAGCGAGCCGGCCGAGGTGCAGGAGCCCCAGCGGCTGGACTGATCGCGGATCGAGAGCCGCTTGACCTTGACGCCGAGTTCGCCGGCATAGGCTTCCGCCGAACGCTGGAGATCGCGGCGCGCCTCGCGCTTGAGGAAATCGCTGACGCGGCGATCGACGTGATCGAGCCCGCCGGCGACGCAGAGAATGCGTTCACCGCTGTCGCGCGTCTCGGTCCACACCGTGCCGCGCGCACCGGCGCGATGAACGATGCGATGGGGCGTGCCGCGCAGCGGTATCACTGTGCCAGGCTGGAACGGCGCGGCCTTCGGCAAGCGACCGAGACGTGCGGCGATCCATGCGCCGTGACGCTGCGCGAAGTCCTTTGCTTCGGCCAACGTGCCGCGCGGCGGCATGGTGAGGATGGCTTCGCGATCGCTCGGATGAATTCTGAGCGTGTAACGGCGCGCGCGGCGGTGCCTGCGCAGCCTGATCGCAAAAAATTGCGATCCGTGGGTGATGACGAGGGTCTTCGGTTCGTGGGGCCGCCGATAAAGGAGCGCGCGAGTGGCCATGTCTGTCAGTCCGGGGAGCAGGAGTTCGCCCGGATTCTGCCATAACCGCCGCCAGGGAAAGCGCTCGGCGCAAAAACAAATCATTTGCCCAATATACAGGGGTCAGGCGTCCGGGAGACCCTACAGACTGGGGTTGGAACCGGCTTTTTTCGCCTCCGCTGGACGCATGCGGCACCCCCAAGGGGTGAGGACAGACTCACTCCTAGAAAGCTACCTAAATACCACGAATCTAGCGGGGGTCAGGGCCCGCGGAACCTCCGGCAGGACCTGAATTTTCGACGGGAAAGCCGAAAAACACGCGCTATTCGGCCGCGAGCGCCTGCAGCGAGCTCGGATTCGCAGCCGAGACCATGAAGTCGTGAATCCGTGGCACGATTTCCGACTTGAAACGCGAGCCGTTGAACACGCCGTAATGCCCGACGCCCTTCTGGACGTAATGAACGCGGCGATGATCGGGAATCGCGCTGCACAAAGTGTGCGTTGCTTCGGTCTGACCGAGGCCGGAGATGTCGTCGTTCTCGCCCTCGACCGTCATCAGCGCGACGCGCGTGACCTTGGAGGGATCGACGCGGGTTCCACGATGGGTCATCTCGCCCTTTGGCAGCGAGTGTTTCACGAACACGGTGTCGACGGTCTGGAGATAATACTCGGCTGAGAGATCCATCACCGCGAGATATTCGTCGTAGAAGTCGCGATGCTTGTCGACGAGGTCGCCGTCGCCCTTCACCAGATTGGCGAACAGGCGCTTGTGGGCGTCCATGTGCCGGTCGAGGTTCATGCTGATGAACCCGTTGAGCTGCAGGAAGCCCGGATAGACGTCGCGCATCATGCCGGGATGCGGGAATGGCACCTTGGTGATGACGGTGTTGCGGAACCAGTCGATGCCGCGCTCCTGAGCGAGCTTGTTCACCGCGGTCGGATTGCGGCGGGTGTCGATCGGGCCGCCCATCAGTGTCATCGAGGTTGGCACGAACGGATCGCGCCCCGCTTCCATGATCGAGACGGCGGCGACGACGGGCACGGAGGGCTGGCACACCGCCAGCACATGCGTGTTGCCGCCGAGGACGTGCAGCATCTCGATGACGTAGTCGATGTAGTCGTCGAGATCGAAGCGGCCGTCGCTGAGCGGCACCATGCGGGCATCGGCCCAATCGGTGATATAGACCTCATGCGCGGGCAGGAAGGCCTCGACCGTGCCGCGCAGCAGCGTCGCATAGTGGCCTGACATCGGCGCCACGATCAGCACGCGCGGCTGCGGGCTGCGCAGCGGACGGGTGAACTTGCGATCGAAATAGAGCAGCTTGCAGAACGGCTTTTCCCAGACCGAGCGGACCTCGACGGGGACGCGGATGCCGTTGACCTCGGTGTCGTTGAGGCCCCATTCCGGCTTGCCGTAGCGGCGCGTGGTGCGCTCGAACAATTCGCAGGCCGCGGCGACCGACTTGCCGACCTCGGTGCGAGCCCAGGGATTGAGGGGATTCTGAAACAGCAGCTTGGTCGCGTCGGTGATCGCACGCGCCGGATTGAGAGAGGCCTGCCCCATCTCGTACATCCAGTACATCGGCGTCGTCAGAGCCGGACTGCCTTCGGCCGACAGGGGCGGCGCACCAAACTCACCAATAGGCATCGTCATATTCCTCTTCGCATCGCAGCATACTGCCGAATGCGTAATATTGCGTCAATGCATGGTTCCGTAGATGTACGTAGCGAAGAGGGCTAAACCAGCCTGAATCCACGGGAAAGTGAAGCTATTCGCCACCCGAGAGCAGCGAGCCGTGCTTTCTGGCGCTGCGCAAAAGGGCAAGGAATGCCCCAAAAGAAGCCACCAAGAGCACGGTATTGATGGCTAACGCCTCCAGCATCAGATCGGTCCTGAAGGTGTTCTCGATCAGCAGCGCGCGCATCCCCTCGAACACGTAAGTCGGCGGCAGCACCCAGGCGACGTATTGCAGCCAGAGCGGCAACACGCTCACGGGATAGTAGATGCAGGCGAGCGGCATGATCGCGAACATCAGCGTCCAGACGATGCTCTCGGCGCCGAGACCGTTTCGCAGCACCAGCCCCGAGACGAAGATGCCGACCGACCAGCTCGTGAAGATCAGATTGCAGAAGAACGCGATCAGCGGCAGGCCGAGGGCATAGACGTTGAAGTGAAACAGGAACAGCGCCAGCAGCGTCATCGGGATCACGCCGATCGCGAGGCGGATCAGGCTCATGATCATCAGCGACAGCAGAAACTCGATCGGCCGGAGCGGACTCATCATGAGGTTGCCGAGGTTGCGCGCCCACATCTCCTCCAGGAACGAGATGGAAAAGCCGAGCTGTCCCCGGAACAGGATGTCCCAGAGGATGACGGCGCCGATCAGCGTACCGCCCGCGCGGGCGAAGAAATTGGCGTTCTCGGCGATGTAGAGCTGCAGAAAGCCCCAGGTGATCACCTGCAGCGCCGGCCAGTACAACAGCTCGAGCAGCCGCGGCCAGGACGATAGCAGCAAATACCAATAGCGCAGGATCATCGCGCCGATGCGATGGAGGGAGATGCCGCGGTGGAGGGAGATATCAATCATGGCCTCTCCACGGTCCGCGCGCGCCGTCATTGCGAGGAGCCCTTGCGACGAAGCAATCCGGAATCATTCCGCGGAGAGATTCTGGATTGCTTCGCTTCGCTCGCAATGACGAAAGAAACGCCAGTGCCTCGCTCATCGTGCCGCCTCTTTCGCTCCGTTCCGGCCGCGCGCGACGTCCAGGAACACCTCTTCCAGCGTGGTGCGGTTGTAGCGGGTCATGATGGCATCGGGCGTATCGTCGTCCTCTATGCGGCCGCGCTTCATGATGATGACGCGGTCGCACAGCCGCTCGACCTCGAGCATGTTGTGCGAGGCGAGCAGGATGGTGGCGTCGTTCTCCCTGCGATAGCGCTCCATATGCGCCCGTACCCAGTCGGCGGTGTCGGGATCGAGCGAGGCGGTCGGCTCGTCCAGCAGCAGCAACTCGGGCTGGTTGATCAGCGCTTTGGCCAGCGCGACGCGGGTCTTCTGGCCGGCGGAGAGCTTGCCGTTGGCGCGGTCGATGAATTCGGTGAGATCGAGCTCCTCGGCGAGTTTTGCGATGCGGTCGGGCAGGTTCTTCACGGCGTAGAGCTTGCCGAAGATCGTGAGGTTCTGCCGCACCGTGAGCCGCATCGGCATGTCGACATAGGGGCTCTCGAAATTCATCCGCCCCAGCACGGCAGCGCTTTGCTCGGGCATCCTGTGACCGAGCACCTGCACACGCCCGGAGGTCGGCAGCACCAGGCCCATGATCATCGCGATGGTCGTGGTCTTGCCGGCGCCGTTGCCGCCCAGCAGTCCGGTGATGCTGCCGCGCGGCAGCGAAAACGAGATATCGTCGACGGCGCGGGTCTGCTTGTAGACCTTGACGAGGTGATCGACCGCAATTGCCGCGGAGGAGCCGCGCTCCGCGACAGTCGGCGGACTTGAAGCTTTGTCGTTCCCGGTCATGCTGGGGCGTTCTTCTGCTATTGCCGCGGAGAGCGCAAGGCTTGTAATGCCCGGGTGGTTCCGCGAGTTCTGCGTTTGTGATCGAGAAGGCACTGCCCATTGGCCGACATGACCGAAATTGCCGCTTCCGACTTCCGCCACGCGCAGCGGCATATCCGCCTGGACACGATCCTGCGGCTGCGCTGGCTCGCGGTGCTCGGGCAGCTCGCCGCGATCTTCATCGTGGCACAGGGGCTCGAGTTCAACGTCGAGATCGTCCCCTGCGTCAGCATCATCGCGCTGTCGGCGGCGCTCAATCTCGCGCTCCAGACCGTGTCCAATCCGTTGCAGCGGCTGGAGCCGATCCAGGCGGCGGGATTGCTGGCGCTGAACATCGTCGAGCTGGCCGGCTTGCTGTTCTTCACCGGCGGGCTGCAGAACCCGTTCTCGTTCCTGTTCCTCGCGCCGGTGCTGATCTCGGCCACCGCGCTGCCGGCCCGCTTCACCTTCGGGCTCGGCGTGCTGGCGGTCGCCTGCGCCTCGATCCTGGTGTTCTTCCATCTGCCGCTACCCTGGGATTCCGACGATCCGCTGGTGCTGCCGCCGATTTATCTCGTCGGCGTCTGGCTCTCGATCGTGCTCGCGATCGGCGTCACCAGCCTCTACTCGTTCCAGGTCACCGAGGAGGCGCGCAAGCTGGCGGACGCGCTGGCCGCAACCGAGCTGGTGCTGACGCGCGAGCAGCATCTGACCCAGCTCGACGGCCTCGCCGCCGCGGCCGCGCACGAGCTCGGCACGCCGCTCGCGACGATCTTCCTGATCTCGCGCGAGCTGGAAAAGACGGTGAAGGACGCCAGCTTTGCCGCCGATGTGAAGACGCTGCGCGAGCAGACCCAGCGCTGCCGCGAGATCCTCAGCAAGATCACCCAGCTCTCGTCCACCGGCGCGCCGTTCGACCGCATGAAGTTGTCGGAGCTGATCGAGGAGGTGGTGGCGCCGCATCGCGATTTCGGCGTCGAAATCAAGGTGCGGATCGCGGTCGCAGTAGCGGCCGAGCCGGTCGGCTCGCGCAATCCGGCGAGCCTCTACGGCATCGGCAACATCGTCGAGAATGCGGTCGATTTCGCCCGTACCACGGTCGAGGTGAATGCCTGGTGGAACAAGGACACGATCGAGCTCGTGATCTCCGACGACGGGCCCGGCATTCCGCCCGACATCCTGAACCGGATCGGCGAGCCCTATCTGTCGCGGCGGCGCAACATGGATGACGGCACCGGCGAGCGGCGTGGCCTCGGACTGGGCGTGTTCATCGCACGCACCTTGCTGGAGCGCACCGGTGCCAAGGTCTCGTTTACCAACCGGATCTTCCCGGAACACGGCGCAGTGGTTCACATCAATTGGCCGAGAGAACGTTTTGAGGCTATCGAGACGCTCGAAGAAACAATAGGATAGACCGCGACCTTGCGTCGCACAGCAGGACCGACCGACTATTGGCGGCCTTGGCACCGCCTGGTTGCGACGCCATATTCAGATGTGCAGGACAAAGGAAAACACCTTGAACGCCATCGCTGAACTGGACGAACAGACCGACCGCTCGCTTCTCATCGTGGAGGACGACAAGCCGTTTCTGGAGCGGTTGTCGCGCGCGATGGAGACACGTGGTTTTGCTGTGACATCGTGCGACACGGTTTCCGATGGTCTTGCGCAAATCGGTAGGGCCGCACCGGCATTCGCCGTCGTCGATCTCCGCCTTGGCGACGGTAACGGCCTCGACGTCGTCTCCGCGCTGAAGAAGAAGCGCCCCGAAGCCCGCGCCATCGTGCTGACCGGCTATGGCAACATCGCCACCGCCGTGACCGCGGTGAAGATGGGAGCGATCGACTATCTCTCGAAGCCCGCGGATGCCGACGACGTCGTCGCCGCGCTGCTCTCGACCAGCACGGACAAATCCGAGCTGCCGACCAACCCGATGTCCGCCGACCGCGTCCGGTGGGAGCACATCCAGCGCATCTACGAAATGTGCAACCGCAACGTCTCGGAAACGGCGCGCCGGCTCAACATGCACCGCCGGACCTTGCAGCGGATTCTGGCCAAGCGCGCGCCGAGGTAAGGGTCTGCGGTATCGTGCCCCGGACGCAGCGCAGCACGAAGTGATGCGCTGCTGAGCCGGGGCCCATGCCTCAGCTTGAATCGTCCGCCGCTTTCTGGGTCCCGGCTCTGCGCAGCAACGCTAGCGCGTTGCAGCGCGTCCGGGAGACGAGACTGTCCTATTCCCAAAAATCCGCGTGCCCCTGCGGATCGACCAGGCGGTTGATCCGCAAGGCCGCCGCCATCGCGAACCGCACCGTCATCTGCTTGCGCGTGGCGGCAGCAAGCTTGTGCTCGGGCGCCTCGCAGTGCAGGTGCGCGCCATAGGCGTCCGCGACGATCAGGCCGGTATCTTGAGGAAATATCTCGCACGGCAAATCCTGCGTGAAGGCGAAGAACAGCCGGTCGCAATGGGCGCGGTACTCGTGCCATTTCTGATCGGCGCGCAGATCCTCCACCGATGACTTGATCTCGACGATCCAGATCTCGCCGCGCTCGTTCAGCGCCACCAGATCGGCGCGCCGGCCCGAGGGCAGCGGCAATTCGCTGATGCAGGTGAAACCGAGCGAACGGAGCAGCCGCGCCGTGCCGCGCGCGACCGCCAGCGCCGTTTCCGACTGACGCCGATCGGGCGGCGGAACGAGGGCGATATTGCGGGCGGTATTGTCCATGGCGGGAGATTAGCCGATTCCATTCCGCCGGTCATTCCGGGGCGCGCGCAGCGCGAGCCCGGAATCCATAGCCACAGGGAGGAGTTACCGCGCAAGCTGGCAACTTCGCGTTTTCGCCAAACTGCTCCCTGTGGGTATGGGTCCCGGGCTCGCGCCAAGTGGCGCGCCCGGGACGACAGCGGAGCGCGGAACCTCCTTCTGCCCCCGCACTTATCACGCAGCCGCCGCACCTCGGCGGAACCACCGAGGCGGCTCGCGCATGATCGACGATCTCTGGTACAAGAACGCCATTATCTACTGCCTGTCTGTAGGCACCTATATGGACGCCAACGGCGACGGCGTCGGCGATTTCAAGGGCCTGCTGCGCCGGCTCGATTATCTGCACGGCCTCGGCATCACCACGATCTGGCTGATGCCGTTCCAGACCTCGCCCGGCCGCGACGACGGCTACGATGTCGCCGACTATTACAGCGTCGATTCCCGCTACGGCACCCTCGGCGATTTCGTCGAGTTCACCCACGGCTGCAAGCAGCGCGGCATTCGCATCATCATCGATCTCGTCGTCAACCACACCTCGGACCAGCATCCCTGGTTCAAGGCGGCGCGGCGCGACAGGAATTCGCCCTATCGCGACTGGTATGTGTGGTCGGACAAGAAGCCGGCCGGTGCCAACAAGGGCATGGTATTTCCCGGGGTGCAGAAATCGACCTGGACGCGCGACAAGGAAGCCGGCGCGTACTACTTCCATCGCTTCTACGATTTCCAGCCTGATCTCAACACGTCGAACCCACAGGTACAGGCCGAGATCCTGAAGATCATGGGCTTCTGGATCCAGCTCGGCGTGTCCGGCTTCCGCATGGACGCGGTCCCATTCGTGATCGCGACCAAAGGCGCCAAGGTGAAGGCGCCGGCCGAGCAGTACGACATGCTGCGTATGTTCCGTGAATTCCTGCAATGGCGACAGGGCGACGCCATCATCCTCGCCGAGGCCAACGTGCTGCCAAAGACCGACATGGAATATTTCGGCCGTGATGCCGATCGCATGCACATGATGTTCAACTTCCAGGTCAACCAGCACCTGTTCTATGCGCTGGCCTCCGGCGATTCGCGCCCGCTTGCAAAGGCGCTGAAGGCGACAAAACCGCGCCCGGCTACCGCACAATGGGGCCTGTTCCTGCGCAATCACGACGAGCTCGATCTCGGCCGGTTGACCGACAAGCAACGCGACATCGTCTTCAAGCGCTTTGGTCCGGACAAGGACATGCAGCTCTACGACCGCGGCATTCGCCGCCGCTTCGCGCCAATGCTGGGCGGCGACCGCAGGCGGCTCGAGCTCGCCTACAGCCTGATGTGCACTCTGCCGGGAACGCCGGTCATCCGCTACGGCGACGAGATCGCGATGGGCGACGATCTCTCATTGCCCGAGCGCAATTGCGCGCGCACGCCGATGCAATGGTCGACGGAGCCGCATGGCGGATTCACCACCAGCGACAAGCCTGCCTTGCCCGTCATCGACAAGGGGCCTTACGGGTTCGAGCACGTCAATGTCGCAAAGCAGCGGCGCGATCCAAACTCCATGCTGAACTGGACCGAGCGCATCGTCCGCATGCGCAAGGAAGTGCCGGAGATCGGCTGGGGCGATTTCGCTGTTATCCCGACCCGGGATCCCGCCGTCTTCATCATACGCTACGACTGGCGCAACAATTCCGTGCTGTTCGTGCACAATCTCGACGAGAAGCCGCGCGAGACCGCGTTCTCGGCGGGGCTGCGCGGCGACGCCGGCAAGCACCTCATCAATCTGCTCGCGGAGGATCACAGCCACGCCGACAAGCGCGGCCGGCATCGCGTCCTGCTGGAGCCGTATGGGTATCGCTGGTATCGGGTCGGCGGGCTGGACTACCTGTTGAAGCGAAGTGACATCGACGAGAAGACTGCGGGTAACAAGCATCCGGGGTAGGTGCCGCCACACATTCCGCAGCAATGAAACACCCGACTACTGTAGCGGCACTCTCCGCTGTCGTCCCCGCGAAGGCGGGGACCCATAACCACAGCGAGGAGTGTAGGCGCACAGGCGGTAACTCCGAGTCTTCGTCAAACTCCTCCCTGTGGTTATGGGTCCCGGGCTCGCGACTACGTCGCGCCCCGGGACGACAGCTCGGCTGGCGGCGCGACGATCACCCCCTCATTGCCGCGCAAGTCCAGTACGCCTTCTAGCTTTTCTCCGTCGCGGTCGAGGAAAGTCGAGATCAGAATCTCGCTGCCGAAGCGTAGCGCGCTCGTGGTCACCGCGATCGGCTCGGGACCGAGATTGAGCACGACGATCAACCCGCTGCCCTCGGCCTCGCGGCGATAGATCAGGAGATCGCCTTGTGCGGCGATCGGATGATAATCGCCCGAAACCAGCGGCGGAGAGGCCTGCCGCAAGGCAATCAGGCGCTTGTACAAGGAGAGGATCGAGCGCGGATCGGCGTCGAGATCGACGGCGTTCTCGTGGATATGATCCTCGGGCAGCGGCAGCCATGGCCGGATATCCGAGAAGCCGCCGAACCGCGATGAATCCCACTGCATCGGCGTGCGGCAGCCGTCGCGGCCGACCCCGATGCCGGGCACGTTCTTCTCGAAGGGATCGCGCACGTCCTCCGGCGCGATCGCCACCTGATGCATGCCGATCTCGTCGCCGTAATAGAGCGTCGGCGTGCCGCGCAGCGTCAGCAGCAGCATGGCGGCGACGCGGGCCTGCACCTCGCCGATGCGGCTCGCTACGCGCGGGCGATCGTGATTGCCGAGCACCCAGTTCGGCCAAGCACCGTTCGGCAGCGCCTTCTCGTAGTCGTCGATGATCTTCTCGATCGAGCGCGCGCTCCAGAACGTCGAGAGCAGCGCGAAATTGAACGGCATCTGCGCACCGGTGAGGTCGTTGCCGTAATAGGCCACCAGCCGGTGCAGCGGCAGATAGATCTCGCCGATCAGCACGCGCGCGCCAAACGCATCGGTGACACGCCGCATCTGCGCGATCACGTCATGCACCTCCGGCTGGTCGGTGGAGTATTGCGTAAGGATTCGTTCGTTCGGCGGCCGGCCCTCGACGTAATGCGGATTGGGCGGATTGTCGCGGAATTCGGCGTCCTTGATCAGGTGCCAGATCACGTCGACGCGAAAGCCGTCGACGCCCTTGTCCAGCCAGAATCGCATCACGTCGTAGATCGCTGCGCGGACGTCGGGATGGCGCCAGTTGAGGTCCGGCTGCTGCGCCAGGAACGCGTGGTAGTAATATTGCCCCGTGGTCTCGTCGAACTGCCACGCGCTGCCGCCGAACTCGGACAGCCAGTTGTTCGGCACGCTGCCGTCGGGCCCCGGGTCGCGCCAGAGGTACCAGTCGCGTTTGGGATTGTCGCGCGAGGACCGGCTCTCGACGAACCAGGGATGCTGGTCCGAGGTGTGGTTCGGCACGAGGTCGAGGATCAGCTTGAGGCCGTTGTCGTGCGCGGCGGCAAGCAGCGCATCGAAATCCTCCATCGTGCCGAACAGCGGCTCGATGCCGGTATAGTCGGAGATGTCGTAGCCGAAATCGGCCATCGGCGAGGGAAAAATCGGCGACAGCCAGATCGCATCGACGCCGAGCGATTTCACGTAGGGCAGGCGCCGGAGGATGCCGGCGAGATCGCCGACGCCGTCACCGTTCGAGTCCTGAAAGGAGCGCGGATAGATCTGATAGAAGATGCCCTCGCGCCACCAGTTCTCGCTGCCCTGAGTCATGCCGGAAAACCCACCAAAAACCGCGTCTCGCGCGAGAGAACGCGGAAGGAGCGCCCCGGTTCAAATCAGCAGGCGAAATGGGACGGCCGTGTGACGGCAGGTCGGGCTGTTCCCTGGCCCGGGCACGAATCTTTTGCTTGGCGGCATGGCAAAAATCGGCATTGTGCGGTCCATGACCGAGCAAAACGACACGCAATCCAAGGCCGGCGCGATCATTGTCCCCGTGACGCTGTTCGAGCAGAATTGCACCATCATCTGGGATGAGCCCTCCAAGCAGGCCGTGGTGATCGATCCCGGCGGGGACGTGCCGAAGATCCTGGACGCGATCAAGCAGACCGGCGTCACCGTCGAGAAGATCTGGCTGACCCACGGTCATATCGACCATGTCGGCGGCGCGGCCGAATTGCGCGATGCGCTGAAGGTGCCGATCGAGGGTCCGCACGTCGCCGACAAGTTCCTGCTCGACAATGTGGTCGAGAGCGGCGCGCGCTTCGGCATGACCGGCGTCCGCAATTTTGCGCCCGACCGCTGGCTTGATGAGGGCGATACCGTGTCGATCGGCGGCTTGCGGTTCGACATCTATCACTGCCCCGGCCACTCGCCCGGCAGCGTGGTGTTCTTCAACAAGGAGTTGCGCTTCGCCCATGTCGGCGACGTTCTGTTCGCCGGCTCGGTCGGGCGCACCGATTTGCCCGGCGGCAGTCACGCGACGCTGATCAATTCGATCAAGGCCAAGCTGCTGCCGCTCGGCGACGATGTCGGCTTCATCTGCGGCCACGGCGCAGGCTCGAGCATCGGCCAGGAGCGGATGACCAATCCGTTCATCACCGGCGAGATGTAAAGTTATTCGGCGGCGTCCGCGAACGCCGCCGGTTCGCTCAGGTTACGGTCGCCCCAGTCGCGGATCGCGGCGACGACGGGGACGAAGCTCTTGCCCTTGCGGGTCAGGCGATACTCGACTTTCGGCGGCACCTCGCCAAAATCCTTGCGGTCGATGAGGCCGCTTTCCGTCAGCGCCTTCAATTCACGGCTGAGCACGCGCGGGGTGATCTCGGCGCTGCCGGACGTGCCACGGAGCAGGCCACTCCTGATCTCGCCATAGCGGCGCGGACCGTCCTTGAGATCCCAGACGATGCGGAGCTTGTACTTGCCACTGATCATCTTCTGAAAGGCCGCGACCGGACAGGCGCGCGCCGGAACTGCTCTTGCCATGTCGTCTCCTCCATGTGCGTATGACGATAGGAGCAACGGCGAAAAAGTCCATACTATCAATTTTGTCCATACTTGCAGGACTGCGAGTAGCACGCAGATGATGACGCACAAGACGAACAGGGAGCGTCACATGAAGCACTTCATGATCAAGTACGAATTCAAGAATGGCACGACGGACGCATGGCACCAGGAGATCAGCCGTTTCATCAAGGCGATCGACGGCGATCCGGAGCTGAAAGGACGGATCGGCTATCGTGTCCTGAAGAACCGCGACGATAACAGCTATTTCCACCTCGCCAGCGTCGCGGATGACGCGGCGCAAAAAGCGCTGCAATCGCGCGACTTCTTCAAGGCCTATCAGGAGATGACGCGGAAAGTTGCCGGCGGCGAGGTGACGGCGACGCCGATCGCGTGGATCGATCAGACGGCCTGAGCTACTTCATCAATCCCGCGGCCGTGAGCGCCCGCGTGATGATCTGGCCGAGATCGAAGCCGCGAGCCTGCTCGCGCTTCGGCTCTGCCGGCTCCGCGACCGCCGCGCGGATCGATCGGGCGAGATGCGGCGCGGGCGAGCGGGCCGGCGTCGTCTTTGCCTCAGCCTTCTTCGCAGCGTCCGGAATCCAGCCGGTCAGGCCGAAGAACTTTGCGATGTGATAGGACGAGGAGATGCCGGCCTCGATCAGGAACGCGCCTTCGACGCCGTAGCGTTGGTCGTTGTCGGCAAGGCCGAGCGGCGTGCCGTGCGCCATGTCGGTGATGGTGTAGGACTCGACCAGCGTTTCGCCGTCCTTGTTCCACCAGGCCCGGCGCGGATAACCGTCGACATTGGTCTCCGCCATCGGCACTGCGGGCAGATCGTGCAGGTCGAGCCACTGCTTGACGATCTCGTTGGCGTTGCCGGGATTGACGGTGCGGTCGGCGCTGCCGTGCCACACCGAGATCTTCGGCCAGGGCCCGCGATGATTCGAGGCCCGTCGCACGAAATCGCCGAGCTCGCGCTCGGGCCTCTGCGGCGAATGAAACATGCCGTCGAGCGCCTCGCGCAGGTTCGAGGCGATGCCGTAGGGCAGACCGGCGATGATCGCGCCGGCCGCAAACACTTCCGGATAGGTCGCGAGCATCACCGACGTCATGCCGCCGCCGGCGGACAGGCCGGTGATGGAGACGCGCCTCGGATCGATTCGATGCGTTTGAACCATGTGCGCGATCATCTCGCGGATCGAACGCGCCTCGCCGCTGTCGCGCGCAGTGTCTTCCGGATTGAACCAGTTGAAGCAGGTGTTGCCGTTGTTGACGCGCTGCTGCTCGGGCATCACCAGCGCGAAGCCGTAATGTTGCGCCAGCGTCGACCAACCCGCGCCGAGATCGTAGCTCGCAGCGGTCTGGCCGCAGCCGTGCAGCACGACGACGAGCGCGCGCGGCTTCTGGAACTGCTCCGGCACGAACGCGAACATGCGCAAGGCTCCGGGATTGTCGCCGAAGTCCGTGACTTCTTCCAACGGACTGGACACGTCCGCGCTCCGGCCGAACTCGGCAAGGCGCAGACCATCCACCTTTGGCAGATGTCTCAAGAGACCGACATTTCTGGCGAGCGACACGGCAACTCCTGGCAAGGCGACGTTCAACGTTCAGCCAAACCAGATAGTTGCTGCGGTGCAAAATAAAAAGGCCGTGTGCTGCCAATCACCCGAAATCGCGCAGAAACCCGCAGAAATCCGCCACCTATTAACCGCAGTGCCTCAACTTCTTGCAGATGCGCGGCGCATCCACGCCAGAAATGCGGCGCAGGCCATGATTAATGTCACAAACAGCGCGAGCGAGACGAGAAAACCTGCCCGCGCTGATTGCAGTGCTTCAACCGCGAAGAACACCGCGCCGATTGCGGCCACTCCGGCCGCATTTCCAATCTGCGCAATGGTGCCGTAGATCCCGGATGCCGATCCTGCAGCGGCGGGTTTGACGGTCGAGAGCACCGCGCCGGAGAGCGGCGCCATCACGAGGCCCTGACCGTAGCCGAAGATGCTCATGGTCAGCGCAAGCGCGAGCGGCGTCGGCGCCTCGGCATGGAATGCAACAAGCGCGAGCGCCGCGAGGCCCGCAATCTGCAACGCGCAGCCTTCGATCAAGACTTTGGTGCCGCGATGCCGCGCGCGTGCGCCGCTGTGGCGCGAGGCCACGACGAACGCGATTGCAAGTGGAATGCAGGCCAAGCCGGCTGCGAGCGGCGGAATCTTCAGGCCGCGCTGCATGAACAGCGTCATGACGAGGTAAAATGACAGATTGGCGACGAAGAAGAAGAACGCCGCGCCGAGTCCGCGCAGGAACGCGGCATCCGCCAGCAGCGTCAGGTCGATCAGCGGCATGCCGCCGGCGCGCGCCACCGCATGCTCGAGCTTGAGGAATGCGACGAGGATCGCGCCGCCAATCGCCATCACCGCCCATAGCCAGGGCGCCCAGCCGAAGTCATGGCCGAACAGCAGCGGCCCGATCAGGCACAGCAGCCCCGCGAACAGGACGACGCTGCCCTTGATGTCCAGCTTTGTCCCGGCCCGGCGCGGCACCGACGGCATGATGCGCCACGCAGCCATGGCGATGAGGAGGCCGCAGGGCCCATTGACGAAGAACACCGCGCGCCAGCCGGTGCCGGCGAGATCGAGCGTGACGAGGAGTCCGCCGAGCAGGAAGCCAGCAGCACCCGCAAGCCCGAGCACGATGCCGTAGATGGCGAAGGCGCGGCCGCGCTGTTCGTCGCTGAAGAGCAGATGCAGCGTCGCCAGCACCTGCGGCACCATCAGCGCGGCGGTCGCGCCCTGCGCCAGCCGCGCGAGGATCAGCTCCGCGCCTGAGTGCGCGAGGCCGCACCACAGCGAGGTCGCCGTGAAGCCGAGCACGCCGGCCAGGAACACGTTCTTGGTGCCGTGAATGTCGCCGAGCCGGCCGCCGGTCACGACCAGCGTGGCATAGGCGATCAGATAGATCGCGATGACGGACTCGATCTGCGCCGGCGTCGCGTGCAGATCGGCCGCGATAGTGGGAATGGCGACGTTCACGATGAAGGCGTCGACGCCGAACATGAATTGAGCGGCAACGACGATCGCCAGCACCCACCAGCGGCGGGTCGAATCAACCGGTTTTGTGACGATTTGATGCATCGGTACGCGGACTTTCAGCGATTTATTGACACGCCAAGCTCGCAGATCGGCGTCATCCGCGCGATTACCTCCGAGGTAGGACTTGCTGCATTGGCCCGATTGCTGCATGGCAATTCCCGCTGGTTTTGCGGGCTCGGAAGTCTTCCGGATGTACGACTACGACATGGTTGTGATCGGCTCGGGCCCGTCGGGGCGCCGGGCCGCGGTGCAATGCGCCAAGCTCGGCAAGGCCGTGCTGGTGGTGGAGAAGGGTCGGCGGGTTGGCGGCGTCTCCGTTCACACCGGCACCATCCCGTCCAAGACATTGCGCGAGACCGTGCTCAATCTCTCCGGCTGGCGCGAGCGCGGCTTCTATGGCCGCTCCTACCGGGTGAAGCAGGATATCGCCGCCAGCGATCTGATGACACGGCTGCAGAAGACACTCGACCATGAGGTCGAGGTCTTGGAGCATCAGTTCAGCCGCAACCTGGTCCGCACCGCCAATGGCGAGGCGCGGCTGGTCTCACCGCACGAGGTCGAGATCACCAGCCCGATCGGCGAGGTGAAGGTGGTGTCGGCGGCTTTCATCCTGATCGCCTGCGGCACGCGCCCGTTCCGGCCCGACTATGTGCCGTTCGATGGCGCCACAGTGCTCGACAGCGACCAGATCATCGAGCTGCCAAAGCTGCCGCGCAGTCTCGCCGTGATCGGCGCCGGCGTGATCGGCGTCGAATACGCCACGATCTTCAGCGCGCTCGACGTGCCCGTGACCCTGATCGAACCGCGTCCGACCTTCCTCGATTTCATCGACAAGGAATTGATCGACGAGTTCATGCACGAACTGCGCGACCGCAATGTCGCGCTGCGGCTCGGCGCCAAGGTCAACTCGATCGAGAAGACTGCGCAGGGCAGCATCGTCACGCATTTGTCGGACGGGCGGCACGTCACCACGGAAATGCTGCTGTTCGCGGCCGGGCGTGTCGGCGCCACCGACCGGCTCAACCTCGACGCGGCCGGCATCGTGGTCGACCATCGCGGCCGCATCTCGGTCGATCCGGTGACGCTCCAGACCAGCGTACCGCACATCTACGCGGCTGGCGACGTGATCGGCTTTCCGAGCTTGGCCTCGACCTCGATGGAGCAGGGTCGCGTCGCCGCCTGTCACGCGCTCGGCATGGAGCCGATGGCGCCGCCGGAGTTCTTTCCCTACGGCATCTATTCGGTGCCGGAGATCTCCACGGCGGGCTTGACGGAGGAAGAGGTGCGGACCCGCGGCATTCCCTACGAGGTCGGCATCGCGCGCTTCCGCGAAACCTCGCGCGGCCACATCATGGGGCTGAACAGCGGCATGATGAAGATGATCTTCTCGACCAAGACGCGCCGCCTGCTCGGCGTGCACATCCTCGGCGAAGGCGCCACCGAATTGATCCATATCGGCCAGGCCGTGCTGAACCTCAAAGGCACCATCGACTATTTCATCCAGAACACGTTCAACTATCCGACGCTGGCAGAGGCCTACAAGATCGCCGGGCTGGATGCGTGGAACAGGATGACGCGGTAGCGTACTTCACCTCTCCCTCTCCTCGTCATGCCCGGGCTCGTCCCGCCTGCGCGGCCAAAGCCGCTTCGGCGAGGCGAAGGCCCGGGCATCCACGTTTTTCGTGGCGCGACAAAGGTCGTGGATGGCCGGGACAAGCCCGGCCATGACGGTGTGGAAGCGTCTGGACACAAGATCGAGGAGAGCGGAATTCAACGCATGCCTGCATTCCGCTGCGCGGGACATCGCGCGATTGCGTTCAATGGCTCCAGCACGTAGCTTTCCGCACCTAACAAACAAAAAACCAGCCGGAGAGAACGCCATGGCGCGCCTGAAATTCGGAGCTTTTCTTGCTCCGCATCACCCGATCGGGGAGCATCCGATGCTCCAGTTCCGGCGCGATCTCGATCTTGTCGAGCAGCTCGATGCGCTCGGCTATGACGAGTTCTGGTGCGGCGAGCATCACTCGTCCGGCTGGGAGATGATCGCCTCGCCCGAGATGTTCCTCGCCGCGGCCGGCGAGCGCACCAAGCGGATCAGGCTCGGCACCGGCGTGGTGTCGCTGCCCTATCATCATCCCTTCAACGTCGCCCAGCGCATGGTGCAGCTCGATCACATGACCGGCGGCCGCGCCATCTTCGGCTCCGGTCCCGGCGCGCTGGCCTCGGACGCGCATACGCTCGGCATCGATCCGATGACCCAGCGCGACCGCCAGGACGAGGCGATCGGCGTGATCCGGCGGCTCTTCAACGGCGAGCGTGTCACTGCCAAGACCGACTGGTTCACCATGAACGACGCCGCGCTGCAGATCCTGCCGCTGCAGGAAGAGATGCCGTTCGTGGTGGCCTCGCAGATCTCGCCCTCCGGCATGACGCTCGCCGGCAAATACGGCATCGGCATCATCTCGCTGGGCTCGATGACGACGCAGGGCCTGATGTCGCTGCAGCAGCAATGGCAGTTCGCCGAGGATGCCGCCAAGAAGCACGGCACCACCGTCAACCGCGCCGACTGGCGCGTGCTGCTGACCTTCCACATCGCCGAGACCCGCGAGCAGGCCCGCAAGGAAGCAGGTGCCGGGCTGATGCGCTGGCACAACGAATATAATGTCGGCACGTTGCAGCGGCCGGGCCTGACCGCATTCGCCTCGCCCGACGAGGCCGTGGACAAGACCGCCTTCGTGGAGGGCGCGGCGTCGACCATCGGCACGCCCGACGATCTCGTCAAAACCATCAAGAACGTGATGCAGGTCTCCGGCGGCATCGGCGCCGTCATCGGCTTCGTGCACGACTGGGCCAATCCGGAAGCGACGCGCCGCAGCTGGGACATGGTGGCGCGCTATGTGGTGCCGGGGATCAACGGCTACATCGATGGTCTACGCAAGTCACAAAAATTCGTGATCGAGAACCGCGCGATCTTCGAACGCGCGGGCCAGGCCGTGATGGCCAAGATCATGCAGAACGAGAAGGCCGCCGAGGCGCTGAAGGTGACCGGCCCCGGCCGCGTCGCCATTCCCGCCGTCAACGCACCGGATCTGCAGAAGGAAGCCGCCAAGCGGTAAGCCTCGCCGAATTGAGACGCAACGATCCCGAGCAAGAAATGAGGGCCTGTGCTAAGTTGATGCGGTCAACGCGGCACCGGCCGCAATAATGCCGCGGTCGCGCTCTTCCGTTCGGTCGGGCAAACCGGAGCAATCGTCATGTCGATGCAGAATGTCGCCGCCCCTGCGCTCGGCTTCACCGCGCCCAAACGCAACGAGCTGACGCACATCCCCGGCGACGAGGGATGGCCGATCATCGGCAAGACCTTTCAGGTGCTCGCCGATCCGAAGGGGCACATCGAGGCGAACGGCGTCAAATACGGCCCAGTCTACCGCACACATGTCTTCGGCGAAACCAATGTCGTGCTGCTCGGGCCTGAAGCCAACGAGCTCGTGATGTTCGACCAGCAAAAGCTGTTCTCGTCGACCCACGGCTGGAACAAGGTGCTCGGCCTGCTGTTTCCGCGCGGCCTGATGCTGCTGGATTTCGACGAGCACCGGCTGCATCGCAAGGCGCTGTCGGTCGCGTTCAAGTCCGGGCCGATGAAATCCTATCTCAGCGATCTGGACCGCGGCATCGCCGCGCGCGTCGCGCAGTGGAAGGCCAAGCCCGGCGCGATGCAGCTTTATCCGGCGATGAAGCAGCTCACGCTCGACCTCGCCGCGGCGTCCTTCCTCGGCGCCGATATCGGGCCGGAGGTGGACGAGATCAACCGCGCCTTCGTCGACATGGTCGCGGCCGCCGTCGCCCCGATCCGCCGGCCCTTGCCCGGCACCCAGATGGCGGCGGGTGTGAGGGGACGCAAGCGCATCGTCGCCTATTTCCGCGAGCAAATTCCGCTCCGCCGCGGCAATCACGGTGGCGATGATCTGTTCTCGCAGCTCTGCCGCGCCACCCATGAGGACGGCGGCCTGTTGTCCGAACAGGACATCGTCGACCACATGAGTTTTCTCATGATGGCGGCGCACGACACGCTGACTTCGTCGCTGACCTCCTTCGTCGGCGAGCTCGCCGCAAATCCGGACTGGCAGGACAGGCTGCGCGCCGAGGTTCTTGCGCTCGGTCTTGCCCCGGGCGCGCCAAGCAGCTTCGACGATCTCGAAAAGATGCCGCTGTCGGAGATGGCGTTCAAGGAGGCGCTGCGGATCAAGCCGCCGGTGCCCTCGATGCCGCGCCGCGCGATGCGCGATTTCACCTTCAAGGGATTTATGATTCCCGCCGGCACCGCGGTCGGCGTCAATCCGCTCTACACGCACCACATGAAGGACATCTGGCCGGAGCCGGACCGCTTCGATCCCTTGCGCTTCACCGAGGAAGCCCAGCGCAACCGCCATCGGTTTGCCTGGGTGCCGTTCGGCGGCGGCGCGCATATGTGCCTCGGCCTGCACTTCGCCTACATGCAGGCGAAGTGCTTCGCGCGGCATTTCCTGCAGAACCTCGAGGTGTCGCTGGAGCCGGGCTACAAGCCGGACTGGCAGATGTGGCCGATCCCGAAGCCGCGGGATGGGCTGCGGGTGACGGTGAAGGCGGTGTGATATGTCTCGTGTCCCGGACGCGCGAAGCGCGAGCCGGGACCCAGAATCTTGCGATGCGGTCGGTAGCGAGATGGGCCCCGGCTCTGCAGCGCACCGCTGAAGCAGCGCTGCGTTGCGTCCGGGGCACGAGTTTCCTACGCCCCCTGCTCGAACGACTTGCGCAAGGCGCTCAAGCCTTGCTGCTGCTGGCTCCAGTTGCGGCCGCCGGTGATGGCGCCGTCGATGACGAGGTCGTGGCCGTTGATGAAACTGGACTCGTCGCTGGCCAGGAACACGGCGGCGTGGGCAATGTCATCGGGAATGCCGGCGCGCGGGATCGGCTGCGCGGTCTTGTAGACCTCGCGCATCACGGCTGGCGTCTTCTCCGCGGCGTCGGTCGACAGCCCCAGCGCCTTGCCGAAGATGCCGGTCGCGATCGCGCCGGGCGAGATCGAGTTGACGCGGACGTTGGATTCGCCGAGCTCCATCGCCACGCATTTGGTGAGATGGATCACCGCCGCCTTGGCCGCGCCGTAAACCACCGACGAGGAGAAGCCGGCGAGACGGCCGGCGATGCTGCCATTGTTGATGATGCTGCCGGCCCCCTGCTTCTTCATGTAAGGCGCGGCGTGCTTCATGCCGAGCATCACGCTGCGCACCAGCGTCGCCATCGCCGCATCGAACCGCTCGATGTCGAGGCCCTCGATGCCGCCGGTCTGCGCCGGGCCGCCGGCATTGTTGAACAGGCAGTCGATCCGGCCGAACTTGTCCACCGCGAGCGCGATCAGCGCCTGCATCTGCGCTTCGACGGTCACATCGGTCTGGCGGAAGACGCAATTGGCTCCGAGCTGCCTCGCCAGTGCCTCGCCTTCCGGTACGCGCCGCCCCGCGATCACAATTTTGGCACCTTCGGCAACGAAGACTTCTGCGGTACGCAAACCGATCCCGCTCGTCGCGCCCGTGATCACCGCAACCTTGCCGTCCAGCCTGCCCATGGAATCTCCCTGTTTTCGAATGATTTGACGCCAAATGCGAACACCGGTCGATGACGTCGCCGCGACAACCGGGGCCGCGGCGCTCACTATTCCCGCCGGTCCGCGACAAGGCAAGCTTTGCTTGCGCATGCGACATGCGTAACATTCGCGCTCCTGTCTCGATTTTCGAACGCATCGCGCAACCGGGCTGGGCATGCAGAAGCTGATCGACGAACTCCGCAAGGGCTGGCAGGGCGTGGCACCGCCATCGCTCGTTCTGGGCCTTTGCTTCGCGGTCGCGTGCCTGCTGGTTGCGACGCTGGCGCGCTGGGGTCTCGCGTATGTGCGGCCCGACGTCTACTTCACGCCGTACTTCCCGGCCGTGTTCTTCGCGGCTGCATTCGGCGGCTTGCGGATCGGCATCATCACGGCGCTGGTCGGCGGCGTGCTCGGCGTCGCCGTCAATTTCGGCGACGCCTTTGCCGATCGCTCCAGGTTCGTCTTGCTGACCCTTTATTGGGGCGTCTCCGCCCTCACCATCTGGGGCGTCGAGCATTATCGCACGATGCTGGCGGAGCAGCGCCGGATCTCCAAGCGCCTGATCGAGGAAGAGGACTACCGCAAGCTGCTGGTCGACGAACTCCAGCACCGGCTGAAGAACAAGCTGTCTACGGCACATGCGGTGCTGCATCAGGTGCTGCACGATCAGCCGCAGGTTTGGGCCAAGGTCGATCCGCGGCTGCGGTCGCTGGCCATGACCGACGATTTGATCTCGCGGATCGACAAGGCCGGCTGCGACATTCGCGATCTCCTGATTGCGGAGCTCGGGCCCTACGGCCATGTCCGTTTCACGCTCAACGGCGACCGGCTGTTCCTGCCGCCGAAACTCGCGGTCACGCTGTCACTGATGTTTCACGAGCTCGCCACCAACGCGGGCAAATATGGTGCCTTCTCGGCGCCGCGCGGATTGCTGCAGGTGTCATGGACCGTCAGCGGCGACCGTCTGACCGTCACCTGGGATGAAACCGAGGGTCCGAGCATCGACAACGTGTCGGCGCCGGGCTTCGGCACCCAATTGCTGAAGTCGGCGTTGTCGGCCTTCGACGGCAAGAGCGAGGTCTCCTATCTCCGGACCGGCCTGCATTGCATCATGCAATGCCGCATCCCCAAGAACGAGTAGACTCGAAGCAAGCGAAAGCGAACCGCGTGCAATTTCGCAGGCGCTGTTGACGCTCCGTTAATGACGATGGATTGCACGCGTCGCATCGCCGCAAAACACCCCCGTATTTCTGCGGACCCCTTAACCAAACCTAAGAGGGAACCGCGCAAGATCGCGCCCATTGCAAAGGCGCTGAAACAACAAGATTCATGACTTCTATGAACGACAACAGATATTCCGGCGCCCATGAAGCCGAGTTCGGATTTCTCAAGGAAATCGTTAGAATGCTGCCTGCCGGCCTGACCGTGCAGGACGCGCAAGGCGAACTCCTCCTGGTCAACGATGCGGCAGCCAGCCAGCTCGGCATGGATGGAAGCCGTCCCGCGCCGGATCTCGCGCAGCGCCGGGAAGCCTGCCGGCAGGCGCTGAGCGGCGGCCGGGCGGTCGTTACCGAGGAAGCACTTCATGACGGAGCTGCGCGCCAGGTGTTGCTGACCACCCATCGTCCGGTTCGCCTTGCCGGACGCGAGTTGCTGATCTCGACCTCCTCGGACATCACCGAGCAGAAGAACTTCGAGGACCAGCTGTTCCGCTCGGCCTATTTCGATGAATTGACCGGCCTGCCCT
Source organism: Bradyrhizobium cosmicum (assembly GCF_032290525.1). Classification (GTDB taxonomy): domain Bacteria; phylum Pseudomonadota; class Alphaproteobacteria; order Rhizobiales; family Xanthobacteraceae; genus Bradyrhizobium; species Bradyrhizobium cosmicum_A. The sequence continues at coordinate 23,424 of NZ_JASXTA010000032.1, forward strand.
CGCGGCGCGTGATCGAGCATCGCGCCAACAGCCTGCTCGCGCGCGACAACAAGGGCGAACGCTTCGCGCTCGCCTTTCTCGACGTCGACAATTTCAAACACATCAACGATTATTACGGCCATGTCGTCGGCGATGCGCTGCTGGCCGAGCTGTCGAAGCGGCTCGGGCGGGACCTGCGCGATTCCGACATGCTGTCGCGCATCTCCGGCGACGAATTCCTGCTGCTGCTCTCGCCGATCCAGAGCCAGGAGGAAGTCGCCGAATTCATGCAGTCGACGCTGGAGCGGCTGACCGCACCGTTCTTCATCGACAATTCGGAAGTGTTCGCTTCCACCTCCGTCGGCGTCAGCCTCTATCCCGACCACGGCAGCAGCTTCGAGACACTGCGCCAGAACGCCGACATTGCGATGTACCGCATCAAGAACAACGGCAAGGGATCGGCGGCCTTCTTCGATTCCAGCATGGAGCGCGAGGCGCTGGCGCGGATGAAGATCGAGCAGTCGCTGCGGCTCGCCATCCTCGAAAAGCGCTTCTGCTGCGCATTCCAGTCCAAGGTCGACATCCGCACGCAGGCCGTGAAAGGCATCGAGGCATTGGTGCGGCTGCGCGACGACGAAGGCGTGATCCAGGCACCGGGCTCGTTCATCAACCTTGCCGGCGAATTGGGGCTGATCGACGAGCTGACCCATCTCGTGCTCGCCGAGATCGTCAAGTCGATCGACCTGATCAACGACACCTTTGGCGCGGAAGCGTCGATCAGCATCAACGTCGCCGCCAAGCAGGCCGGCAATCCCGAGTTCATGCGCAGTTTTGCGCAGGCACTGGAGGAGACCGGCTTTCCGCAGCGCTTCATGATCGAGGTGACGGAAGACGCCTTCGTCGCCAAGAATCATTTCCAGGCCGAGATCCTGCCGATGTTCCGCAAGCTCGGCGTCGGCATCTCGATCGACGATTTCGGCACCGGCTATTCCTCGCTCTCGGCGCTCGCCGACATCACGGCCGACGAGATCAAGATCGACCGCTCCTTCATCACCGACATTCATAAGCGCCCGCGCAACCAGGGCATCTTGCGCGCGATCGAATCCCTGAGCGAAGCGCTCGGCATGACTGTGATCGCCGAAGGCCTGGAATCCTACGAGGAACTGGCTTATCTGCAGGCCGCCACCAAAATCCGCTACGCGCAAGGCTATTATTTCGCCCGGCCGATTTTCCTGGAGGAGCTGAAGCTCGCAACGCCCGTCTCCAGCGAGGCGAGGGCAAGCGTCGCAAGCCGCCCGCACCAGCAGAATCGGCAGGGCTATTCGCGCGCGAACGGGTATCGGCGGTAAGCCAGCAGCAGCGCAACGACAATACCGCTGTCGTCCCGGGGCGCGCGAAGCGCGAACCCGGGATCTATAACCCCAGGGACCGGTTACGGCACAAGTTGGTCACCACGGGTCTTCGCCAAATCACTTCCTGTGGCTCTGGGTCCCGGATCTGGGCTTCGCTTGTCCGGGGCGACGACTGGAGCATGGGGCGCGCCGCAAACGAGCATTTCCCCCTTTGAAATCGCTGGCCTTTTGATAATAACAGGCGGACCTCCGCTGGGGTATGTCATGTCCGCTTTTTCCTCCGATTTCAGCGATCCCGCCTATGTCCGCGCGCGGGCGATGGTCACGCTGTTCGAGCGGCTGGAGCATCTGTGCGAGGGCGCGATCGCGATCGATCGCAGCGGGCGGGTGATTTACGTCAACGAGAAATATCTGGCCTCGCTGGGTCTCAAGCACGCCACCGAGGCGATCGGGCGGCCGATCGAGGAGATCATCCCGAACAGCCTGATGCGGACCGTCGTCGAGAGCGGCGAGCCGATCCTGCTCGACATCATGGAGCTGGGCGGCGAGCAGCTCGTGGTGACGCGAATGCCGATCGAGGACGAGGAGCGCAATGTCATCGGCGCGATCGGCTTCGTGCTCTACGACCATATCGAAAGCCTCAAACCCCTGCTCGCGCGCGTCACGCAGCTCGAGAGCGATCTGCGGCTGGCGCGGCGCCAATTGTCCCATGCCCGCGCGGCGCGTTTCAGCTTTGCCGATTTCGTCGGCACGACACCAGCGATCGCGCAGGCCAAGGAGTTCGCCAAGCGTGCGGCGCGGCAGAGTGTGACCGTGCTGCTCACCGGCGAGACCGGCACCGGCAAGGAGCTGCTGGCGCAGGCGATCCACAACGCGTCCTCGCGCGCGGACAAGCCGTTCGTCAGCGTCAACGTCGCGGCGATCCCGGAGACGCTGATCGAGTCGGAGTTCTTCGGCACCGCGCCGGGCGCCTATACCGGCGCCGATCGCAGGGGGCGCGAGGGGAAATTCCGGATCGCCGACGGCGGCACGCTGTTCCTCGACGAGATCGGCGAGATGCCGCTGCAACTTCAGGCAAAACTCGTGCGCGTGCTGCAGGAGCGCGAGATCGAGCCGCTCGGCTCGGACAAGGTCACCAAGGTCGATGTGCGCGTCATTGCCGCGACCAATGTCGACCTGCGCAAGCGCGTCAGCGACGGCGCTTTCCGTGCCGATCTCTACTACCGCCTCAACGTGCTCTCGATCGACCTGCCTCCCTTGAGAAAATGCCTGGATGATCTCCCTGACATCTGCGCACGGCTGATCGAGGACATCAGCGCCTCCTGTGATTTCGTCAATGCCAGGATCACGCCGAGCGGGCTGGCGGCCCTTGCGCGCTACGACTGGCCCGGCAACGTCCGCGAGCTCCGCAATGTCCTGGAACGCGCGCTGATCCTGAGCGATTCGGGCCGCCTGACCGGCGATGATTTCGTTCACATCCTGCCGGTCCGTGCCGAACCAGGCTCGGCGCCGACGCCGCGGATGACGGGATCGGTCGTCCCCTATGCCGAAGCCGAGGCGGAGTTCGAGAAGCAGACGCTCGAACATGCGCTGGCCGCCAGCAACGGCCAGATCACGGAAGCCGCGCGCATGCTCCGCATCTCGCGCGCGACATTTTACAAGAAGCTCGCCAAGTTCGGCCTCGCGTCGGGATCGCCGCCCGTCTGACTTTCGAGACGGCACGTGTCTGGAGTCTCGGATTCCTGACACTGTTACGATGGCCCCTGGTCTTGGCCCGGCCAGTATTTCTGCCGCATTTTCAGCCGTTCCCGCGCAACGTCCGGGATCTGGCGCAGAGCTTGCTCTGCGACGGCCTCGAGGAAACGCGTGGACGACGCGGCACGGCGTTGCCAACGCAAACACCGCAATCGCGGCACGCGCACGTCAAGAGACTGTCACATGCGGCCACGCGAACTCCGCCGGAAGGTGGAATTGCAATGTTTGCACACTTGTGCAACTCGCTGTGACCAAGACAATTCATTCAGGGAGGAACCATCGTGCGTCGAACGCTCATTCTCACAGCAGCCATTCTCGGCCTCGCGGCGAACGCCTCTGCGCAGGCCGACGACCTCAAGGTCGCGCTGATCTACGGCAAGACCGGCCCGCTCGAGGCCTATGCCAAGCAGACCGAAACCGGCCTGAAAATGGGCTTTGAATACGCCACCAAGGGCACCATGACGCTCGACGGCCGCAAGATCGTCATCATCACCAAGGACGACCAGGGCAAGCCGGACCTGTCGAAGGCCGCCCTCGCGGAGGCCTATCAGGACGACAAGGCGGACATTGCGATCGGCACGACCTCGTCGGCCGCAGCGCTCGCCATTCTCCCGGTCGCCGAGGAGAACAAGAAGATCCTGATCGTCGAGCCCGCGGTCGCGGACCAGATTACCGGCGAGAAGTGGAATCGCTACATCTTCCGCACGGGGCGCAATTCGTCGCAGGACGCGATCTCCAACGCGGTCGCGATCGGCAAGCAGGGCGTCACCGTTGCGACGCTGGCGCAGGACTATGCATTCGGACGTGACGGCGTCGCCGCCTTCAAGGAGGCGCTGGCCAAGACCGGTGCGACGCTCGCGGCCGAAGAATACGCTCCGACCTCGACCACCGATTTCACCGCGGTCGGCCAGCGCCTGTTCGACGCGCTGAAGGACAAGCCGGGCCGCAAGGTGATCTGGGTGATCTGGGCCGGCGCCGGCAATCCGCTGGCCAAGCTCCAGGATATGGACCCGAAGCGCTACGGCATCGAACTCTCGACCGGCGGCAACATCCTGCCGGCGCTCGCGGCCTATAAGGGCCTGCCCGGCATGGAAGGCGCGACCTATTATTACTACGACATCCCGAAGAACCCGGTGAACGACTGGCTGGTCGCCGAGCATCAGAAGCGCTTCAACGCCCCGCCGGACTTCTTCACCGCGGGCGGCTTTGCCGCCGCGATGTCCGTCGTCGCCGCCGTCACCAAGGCGAAGTCGACCGACACCGAGAAGCTGATCACGGCGATGGAAGGCCTGGAGTTCGACACGCCGAAAGGCAAGATGATGTTCCGCAAGGAGGACCACCAGGCGCTCCAGAGCATGTATCACTTCAAGGTCAAGGTCGATCCAAACGTCGCCTGGGCCGTGCTCGAGCCGGTGCGCGAACTGAAGTTTGAGGACATGGACGTTCCGGTTAAGAACAAGCGGTGATTGTTTCACCTCTCCCCTCCGGGGAGAGGTGAACCGCCCAGCCGAGACACCTCAGCCAATGACGTTCACCCTCGAAACTCGCGATCTCACCATCCGCTTTGGCGGCCATGTCGCGGTCAATAGCGTCACCTGCACGTTCCGCCCGGGCGAGCTCACCGCGATCGTCGGGCCGAACGGCGCCGGCAAGACCACTTATTTCAACCTGATCTCGGGTCAGCTCCGCGCTTCACACGGCAGCATCCTGTTCGACGGCACCGACATCACCCAGCATTCCGCGCCGATGCGCACCCGGGCGGGCCTCGGACGCGCCTTCCAGCTCACCAATCTCTTTCCGACTCTCTCGGTCGAAGAGAACGTCCGCCTCGCGGTGCAGGCGGCCAACGGCACGCATTACGACATGCTGCGGCCCTGGACGGTCCGCCGCGACCTGATCGCCCGCGCAGATGCCATCCTCGACCAGGTCGCACTCGGCAATCGCCGCGGCGTCGCGGCGACCGCGCTCTCGCATGGCGACCAGCGCAAGCTCGAGGTCGCGCTGATGATCGCGCTGGAGCCGAAGGTGTTCATGTTCGACGAGCCGACCGCCGGCATGAGCATCGACGAGGTGCCGGTCGTGCTGAACCTGATCGCGCAGCTCAAGCATGACAGGAGCAAGATCATCTTGCTGGTCGAACACAAGATGAACGTGGTGCGCTCGCTCGCCGACCGCATCATCGTGCTGCATAACGGCCAGCTCGTCGCCGACGGCCCGCCCGCAGAGGTGATCGCCTCGCCTATCGTGCAGGAAGCCTATCTCGGCGTTGCCCCCAAGATCGCTCCAGAGAGCGCGGCATGACCGACCTTCTCAGACTCTCCGGCGTGCACACGCATATCGGCCGCTACCACATCCTCCAGGGCATCGACCTCGCAGTCCCGCAAGGGCAGGTCACCATGCTGCTCGGCCGCAACGGCGCCGGCAAGACCACGACGCTGCGCACCATCATGGGGCTGTGGCAGGCCTCCTCCGGCGAGATCAGCCTTGGCGGGATGCGCATCGAGAGCCGCGCCACGCCCGACATCGCCCGGCTCGGCGTCGGCTACGTGCCGGAGAGCATGGCCGTGTTTTCCGATCTCACGGTGAAGGAAAACCTGGTGCTGGCGGCGCGTGACGGGCCGCTCGACGATGCCCAGCTCGACTGGATTTTTGGCTTCTTCCCGGCATTGCGCCGGTTCTGGCTGTCGCGGGCTGGAAGCCTCTCCGGCGGACAAAAGCAGATGCTGTCGATCGCGCGCGCCATCGTCGAGCCGCGCAAGCTCCTCCTGATCGACGAGCCGACCAAGGGGCTGGCGCCGGCGATCGTGATGGCGCTGATCGAGTGCCTCAAGGAGATCAAGCGCAAGGGCGCGACGATCCTCATAGTCGAACAGAATTTCTTTGCCGCCCGCGAGCTCGGCGACAACGTGCTGGTCATGGACAACGGCACCATCGTCCATCGCGGCGAGATGGCGGCGCTCGCCGCCGACGTGCCGCTGCAAGAGCGCTTGCTCGGCCTGAGCCTGGAGGCGCATCAGTGACTGAACTTGCCGCAACCGATCCCCTGCCGAAGCCGAAGCGCGATCTCGCGCCGGTCCTGCTGCCGATCGCGGTCGCCCTCGTGATGATTCCTCTGATCGGCTCCCCCAGCACCTGGCTGACGCTGACCGCCGCGAGCCTTGCCATGGGCATGATGATCTTCATCATGGCCTCCGGACTGACGCTGGTTTTCGGCCTGATGGACGTGCTCAATTTCGGCCACGGCGCCTTCATCGCCGTCGGCGCCTATGTCGCAACCCTGGTGCTGGCGCCGTTCGCGGCTTCCATTCAGGCGGATTCGCTGTGGATCAACCTCGCCGTGCTGGCGCCGGCCGCGCTGCTATCGATGGCGGTGTCCGGCGCGCTCGGCCTGGTCGTCGAGCGCGTGCTGATCCTTCCCGTCTATGGCCAGCACCTGAAGCAGATCCTGATGACGACTGGCGGCCTCATTGTTGCAGAACAGACGCTCTATGCGCTGTGGGGGCCGCAGATCATCCCGATGCCGCTGCCGACCTCGCTGCGCGGCTCGTTCATCCTCGGCGACGTCGCGATCGCCAAATACCGCGTGCTGGCAACGCTGATCGGTCTCGCCGTCTTCATCGCGATCCAGCTCGTGCTCAACCGCACCAAGCTCGGGCTGCTGATCCGCGCCGGCGTCGAGAACCGCGAGATGGTCGAGGCGCTCGGCTATCGCATCCGCCGCCTGTTCCTCGGCGTGTTCATGACGGGATCGGCGCTCGCCGGCCTCGGCGGCGTGATGTGGGCGCTCTACCGCGAGCAGGTCCACGCCTCCATGAGCGACGAGCTCACCGTGCTGATCTTCATCGTCGTCATCATCGGCGGCCTCGGCTCGATCGGCGGCTGCTTCATCGGCGCCATTCTCGTGGCCATGATCGCCAATTACGGCGGCTTCCTGGTGCCGAAGCTCGCCCTCGTCTCCAACATCCTGCTGATGGTCGCCATCCTGATGTGGCGTCCGCGCGGCCTCTATGCGGTGACCAGCCGATGATGATCCTTTCAGGCGATCCGCCGCGCAGCCGCGCGCTGACGCTCCTTCTCGTCGTCATCATCCTGGCGCTGGCGTTAACGCCGTTCCTGTTCCCGGGCGCCAAGGCACTGAACGTTGCAGCAAAGATCTGCGTTTTCGCCGCGCTGGTCGCCTCCTACGACCTGCTGCTCGGCTACACCGGCTCGGTCTCGTTTGCCCACACCATGTTCTACGGCATCGGCAGCTACGCCATCGCGATCGCGCTGTACGGGATGGGTCCGAATTGGGCGGCGGTCGCAACCGGCATCGCCGTCGGCCTGCCGCTCGCGGCGCTGCTCGCGCTCGCGATCGGCCTGTTTTCGCTGCGGGTGGCCGCGATCTTCTTTGCCATGATCACGCTCGCGGTCGCCTCCGCCTTCCAGGTGCTGGCCTCTCAGCTCTCCTGGCTGACCGGCGGCGAGGACGGGCGCAGCTTCCAGCTGCCGGAGCTGCTGCGCCCCGGCACGGTGCTGATCTCCAAAAACCTGTTTGGCTTCGAGATCAACGGCCGCATCCTCACCTTCTACCTGGTGTTCGCCGTCTCGGCCCTGATGATCCTTGCGCTGCTGCGCGTGGTGAACTCGCCATTCGGCCGCGTGCTGCAGGCGATCCGCGAGAACCGTTTTCGCGCCGAGGCGCTCGGCTTCCGCACCGTCTTCCACCTGACCTACGCCAACTGTCTCGCCGCGCTGGTCGCCGCCAGCGCCGGCATTTTGAACGCGCTGTGGCTGCGCTATGCCGGTCCCGACACCTCGCTCAGCTTTTCGATCATGCTCGACATCCTCCTGATGGTCGTGATCGGCGGCATGGGCACGATCTACGGCGCGATCATCGGCGCCACGATCTTCATCCTCGCCCAGAACTATCTGCAATCGCTGATGGGCGCCGCCTCCAAGGCGGCGAGCGAAGCAGGCCTGCCGCTGCTGCCGGGTCTGCTTCATCCCGACCGCTGGTTGCTGTGGCTCGGGCTGCTCTTCATCGCCAGCGTCTATTTCTTTCCGACCGGCGTGGTCGGACGGCTGCGCCAGGGCGGCAGCGACAAGAGCGCGGGCGCCTCGCATTAAGCCGCGGTTAATGATGCAGCGCAGCGATTGCCGCGGGCGCTCCACAACCGCGGAGCGATTCCCGCCAAGCTGCATCCGGGCGCGAGGATGCAACCGGATTAATGCTCAGGTAACTGGCTTTGCTAAGGTTTGCGCCATTTGTGCGGTGTATTCCTGGTCCTCCAGGGAGGGGAAATGCGCCAGGTCTTGTCAGCGCTCGCAGCCGGAACGTTCCTAGTCGCGAAGAGCGGCTGGGATGCAGCGATTCGTCGCGGACCGGTGCTGTGGCTGACCCTGTGCGGCGTGTTGCTGGTCGCCGGGATCTTCACCGTCACCGCCATGGCGATCGGGGATTTCCGCGAACGGACCCTGGCCAACCGCGAGCGCGAGCTGGAAAACACGGTGCAGCTGATCGCGCGGCATTTCGATCAGCAGTTCGAGGATTCCGACGTCGTCGCCGCCGACCTGATCGGCCAAATGAACCTGCCGGAGATCACTTCGGCCGCCATGTTCCGCGAGCGCATGTCCGGGCTTGCGACGAACCAGATGCTGCGCAGCAAGATCAGCTCCGTTTCCTATCTCGGCGACATCGCGATCTACGATGCCGACGGCGAGCTGATCAACTGGTCGCGGGCCCAGCCGTTGCCCAAGATCAATGTCTCCTCGCGCGCCTACTTCCAGACGTTCAAATCCGATCCCACGGTCGAACCGGTCATCCTGGAATCGGTCCGCAGCTTCATCATCGGCAAATGGACCACGGTCGTCGCACGCCGGCTGAGCGGCGCGGACGGCACCTTCCTCGGCGCGATGGTCCGTCGGATCGATCCGGACAGCTACCAGCACTATTTTGCATCTGTCGCTCTCGCCGAGGGCACGGCGATCTCGCTGTTCGATCGCGAAGGCAAGATGCTGGCGCGCTACCCGCATGCCGAAGAGCTGATCGGACGGAGCTTCAAGGATGCGCCACTGATGCACAAGGTGCTGACCCAGGGCGGCCAGCACACGCTCCGGGTCAGGAGCCCGGTCGACGGCGAGGAGCGGCTAGGCTCGGCCGCCGCGCTGACGCATTTCCCGCTGGCCATCGTCGCCACCAGCACCACGGCCGCAGCGCTGGCCGACTGGCGGCAGCAGACCGGATTCATGGTCACGACAGCCGCGCTCTCGGCCGCGGCGATCGCGCTGATCCTGTATCTGATCATCCGTCAGATCATTCGGCGGAACCGCGAGGCCCAGGAGCGAATCGAGGCTGAGCGGCAGCGGCTCGACACCGCCCTGAACAACATGTCGCAAGGCCTGATCCTGTATGACGCGGCCGGATACATCGTCACCTGCAACCGCCGCTACGTCGACATGTTCGGCCTCTCCCACGACGTCATCAAGCCCGGCTGTCACATCCGCGACGCGATGCATCACCGCAAGCAGCGCGATGCTTTCAGCGGCGAAGTCGAGACGTTTTGCGCGGAGGTGATGAAGGTCGTCGCCGAAGGCAAGGTCTCCACCAGGATCCATGAGCTGCCCAACGGCCGCGCCTTCCAGGTCATCAACACCCCGCTCGCGCAGGGCGGATGGGTCGCCACCATCGAGGACATCACCGAGCGCCGCAATCTGGAGCAGGAGCGCGACCGCAACCACACCTTCCTGCGCGAGATCATCGACCATATCCCCTCGCAGATCACCGTGAAGGACGCTCGCACGCGGGAATATCTGCTGCTCAATGGAGTCGCCGAACAGCTGTTCGGCCAGTCTCGTCAGGATGTCGTCGGCAAGACTGCATTCGATATCTTTCCCGAGCCGTCCGCCGCTGTCATCACCAAGGAGGACGATAGTGCGCTGCAATCGGCCAAGGGATTGTTCAAGGACGAACATTCCTGGCAGATGCCGGGCATGGGACTGCGTTACATCACCTCGACCCGGATCGGAATTCGCGACGAAGACGGCGAGCCGCGCTTTCTCATTCATGTCATCGATGACGTCACCGAGCGGCGCCGGGCTGACGATAAGATCGCGCATATGGCGCATTACGATGCGCTGACCGACCTGCCGAACCGCACGCTGTTCCGTGAACAGATCGAACGCGAGCTGGCGAAGGTCGCGGACGGCGAGCAGTTCGCGTTGCTCTATATCGACGTAGACGAATTCAAGGGCATCAACGATTCGCTCGGCCATCACGTCGGCGACGAGCTCTTGAAGGCGATCGCGACCCGCCTGCGCGGCTGCCTCAAGAAAAGCGATCTGATTGCGCGGCTCGGCGGCGACGAATTCGCGGTGATCCAGACCGGGATCCAGTCCTCTGCGGACGTGCTGTCATTCGTGACGCGGATCTACGAGGCGATCCGTCAGCCCTATCACTGCCTCGGCCATCAGCTCTCCACCGACGCCAGCATCGGCATTGCGCTGGCGCCGCAGGACGGGACCGATCTCGACCAGCTCATCAAGCATGCCGATCTTGCGATGTACGGCGCCAAGGCCGAAGGACGCCGCACCCATCGCTTCTTCGAGCCGGCGATGGATGCGAGTGCCAGGGCGCGCCTGACCCTGGAGCAGGATTTGCGCCAGGCCTTGGTGAATGGCGGCTTCGAGATTCACTACCAGCCGCTGGTCGATCTGCGCACCAACGACGTGTCGGGGTGCGAGGCGCTGCTGCGCTGGCGGCATCCCGAACGCGGCTGGGTGTCACCCGCGGAGTTCATTCCGATCGCCGAAGATACCGGCCTCATCAACGAGCTCGGCGACTGGGTGCTGCGCATGGCCTGCAACGAGGCCGCGACCTGGCCGGCGCATGTGCGGATTGCGGTCAACGTCTCGCCGGTGCAGCTTAAATGCGACACGCTGGCGCTGCGGATCGCGAGCGCACTCGCCGCCTCCGGGCTCGCTCCCTCCCGGCTCGAGCTCGAGATCACCGAGGCGGTGCTGATCCGCGACGACGAGGCGGCACTCTCGATCCTGCACCAGCTCCGGTCCATCGGCGTGCGCATCGCGCTCGACGATTTCGGCACGGGCTATTCCTCGCTGAGCTATCTCAAGCGCTTTCCGTTCGACAAGATCAAGATCGACCGCTGCTTCGTCGCCGACATCGCGGAGACCAGCGGCGCGCCGGTAATCGTGCAAGCGGTGGTGAACATCGCCGCGGCCAGCAGCATGACCACGGTCGCCGAGGGCGTCGAGACCGAGGCGCAACGCGAGATGCTGCGTGCGCTCGGCTGCACCGAAATGCAGGGCTATCTTTTCAGCAAACCGAAGCCGGCCGCCGAGGTGCGAGGGTTGTTCGATCCGACCAATGCCGCGCCGGTGGCGGCGGTGGCCTGAGATGGCAAATCCGACGAAAACTTCGGCGAAAGCCGTCGACGTTGCGGATTCCTATGCCGTACGGCTGATGCAGCATCTGGTGGTGCCGACTTTCGTGATCGACCCGAAGCGCCGCGTCGTGATCTGGAACAGAGCTTGCGAGCGGCTGACCGGCGTCGCCGCCTCGGAGGTGATCGGCACGACGAAACACTGGCAGGCCTTCTACGAGACCAAGCGCCCCTGCCTCGCCGACCTCGTCGCACTCGACCGGCCCGAGCAGCTGCCGGAGTTTTATTCGGAATATGCCGCGCGCGGCCATAACGGGCTCGGCTTTTCCGCCGAGAACTGGTGCGTGATGCCGAAGCTCGGCAGCCATCTCTATCTCGCCATCGACGCCGGCCCGATCCACGACGAGGCCGGCCATCTGATCGCGGTGGTGGAAACGCTGCGCGACCTCACCGACCAGAAGCGCGCCGAGGCGGCGCTTAAGGAGCTGGCCACCAAGGACGGGCTGACCGGCCTGTCGAACCGACGCTCCTTCGACCAGATGCTGATGACGGAATGGGACCGCGCCCGGCGGACACAGAAGCCGATGGCGCTGCTGTTCGTCGACGTCGATCACTTCAAGCTATTCAACGACCGCCACGGCCACCAGGCCGGCGACGAATGCCTGCGCGCGGTCGCCACCGTCGTCAGCCGGCACGCCGTGCGCCCGCTCGACTTCGCCAGTCGCTATGGCGGGGAAGAATTCGCGCTGATCCTGCCGGACACGGATTGCGACAATGCCCGCGCCATCGCCGACGAGATCCGCAGCGCCGTCATGGCCTTGCGGATCGCCCATGGCGGCATTGGAGCCGGCGACCACGTCACCCTCAGCGTCGGCGTCGCCAGCCACGTTCCGGGTGAAGCCGATGGCGGTCCCGACCGGCTGCTGGGCGCGGCCGACGAGGCGCTCTATGCGGCCAAACGGCTCGGCCGCAACCGCGTCATCTGCGCCGAGCGCCTGCTCGCCGAATTTGCCGGGCTTGGCCGGGATAGCGCGCCGGTTCCTGGCCGCAAGGCCTGCAAAACAGCCTAGCCCAAATCAGCCTTGCCGGAGACGGCGGAAGCGGTTGCCCGCCCCCCGCCAATCGGCTAAATGAACCTCGACTAGCACCCGTAGCTCAGCTGGATAGAGCGTTGCCCTCCGAAGCTGGACCGGTGCTCAGCAAAATCCCAGGAATATCGAGGCTTAGTAGCAGCCGATGCGCTATTTGCGCGTCAAAGGCACAGGCGGGCCACGCTTAGTAGTGTTCTATGGCCAAAAGGGTGGACCTGGCCTGAAGCTCTTCGAATTTTGCGCGAACTATGGCAGGGTCAAACCTCAAGTTGCCAGCAACGCTCGCGAATCGCCAAGTGGATACGCCAGACCTCGATACACTCATGCGAATGGCCGCCTTCGAGCGGGTCCGAGGGTTGAATGAGACGCACGACCATCTAACCGCGGCAGAGCTGAAGCCGGGCTTTCTTTTTCGAGGCGAACGTATCCCGCTAGTCAATCCGCAGCGCGGCATCTTCAAGCCCCAGCAAATGCGCTTCTTGCTATCCATTAAAACTGTGTTTCCGAAGGCGGGCGCTAAAATCTGGTATGATGACCAGAGAGAAGTTCATCGTCAGATATTCGAAGGCGATGAAACGATTGACTACGCGTTCATGGGTGGAAACCCCAATGCCGCCGATAATCGCTGGCTACGCGAGGCATACGAGAACGAGATAGCAATAATCTATTTTCTCGGGATAGCGCCTGGCCGCTACCAAGCCTTCTTTCCAACTTTCATAGCCGGTTGGGATCGCGAGACGCTCAGAGCGCGAGTATCCTTTGGGCTCGCGCCAACCACTCTGGAACCTCCGGTGGATAGATTAGAGCGGCGATATGCGGTGCGCATGGTTAAACAGCGCCTGCATCAGGCAACTTTCAGAGAGGCCGTGATCACAGCCTATGACGGACGCTGTGCGCTCTCGGGCCTCCCTGAGCCTCTGCTGCTCGACGCTGCGCATATCATTGCGGATGGGCATGAACTCCTAGGCCAACCCCTCGTAACAAATGGCATCCCACTGTCGAAAATTCACCACGCCGCCTTTGATGCACATCTGATCGGAATCGACCCGGACTTTTGTATGCACGTCTCTGGCAGATTGCTCAATCAGAATGACGGTCCAATGTTGGACGCGCTCAAAGGGCTGAACGGCCTCAAGATCAGACTACCCCAGAGAGCTAAGGACCGACCCGATCGAGACCGATTGGCCCAACGCTTTGCTTTCTTCAAGAGAGCTGCATGACCGTTTCAGATTCTCAGCTACTGTGAGCATCATCACAATCCGCTGGCTTTTCGCCTCCGCAGAAGCGTCGTGAGTTCATTCACTCGTCCCTTGATGTCGTTAAGCTCGAGAGCGAGAAGCAGCTCGGGCCGACCAGCCATCTCAAGAACTGCACCAAAGACCGGATCGCAATGCTTCATCAGATTTACGAGATGGTCTCCGCTCGGTCCATAATTTCCTGCAAACCAGTTTTTGACGGTTCGCTCATTAGCGCCGGTCCACGACGCAACAATCTTCACATGCGCCGTAGTCTGCCCTAGCGCCTCATTGAGGGCAGACGCCACATTGGCCGCGAAGATCTGCGATTCCACCCGTCGGCCAGTTTGTTCTGTCACGGACAGAGGTGGAAACAACTTGCCCTTCTTTGGAAACGACATTCCGCTCCCCTGCTTTATGATCAGATGAAGCTGCTAATCGATAGCAGAAAGTAAGCTATTTGATGAAGGTGCGTTTTGAAAGCTCGAGGTGGCGGCCGCTTCCGAATTGACCAAGAGCTGGATAGCGAGCATCTCGCAGCCGCGTATGTCCGCATGTCAACTGACCACCAAAAGTATTCAACCGAGAACCAGCTCAATGTCATTCGGCGCTATGCGGAGCAACGAGGATTCCAGGTATCTGAAATCTTCGAAGATTCCGGCCGGAGCGGTTTGACAGTTGACGGTCGTGATGGCCTTCAGCGTTTGATGCAAAAGGTTCAGAACGGCTCTGCCACCTTTGCGGCCATATTGGTTTATGACGTCAGCCGATGGGGACGCTTCCAAGATGCCGACGAAGGTGCTTATTACGAATATGTTTGTTCCCGAGCTGGGATACGGGTTCACTACTGCGGAGAGCAGTTTGATAACGATGGTAGTATTGGCTCAGTCCTGCTCAAGAGCGTCAAACGTGTCATGGCCGGCGAGTATAGTCGCGAGCTGTCTGTCAAAGTCTTTGCTGGCCAATGCCGCTTAATCGAGCTCGGCTTCAGACAAGGCGGGCCAGCAGGTTATGGTCTTAGGCGCCAGCTTGTTGATGAGCGCAGGACGCCCAAGGGAGAGCTCGGCCGCGGTGACCGGAAGAGCCTTCAGACCGACCGAGTGGTGCTTACGTTAGGTCCAGCCGAAGAAGTCCAACAGGTTCATGAAATCTACTCAATGTTCATCGAGCACGGTTTGCCAGAGAAGGAGATTGCATCAAGACTGAACGGTAGGGGGCTGGTCACGGACCGCGGGACTCCCTGGACGCGATCCTCCATTCATCAGATCTTGACCAACGAAAAGTATGTTGGAAACAACGTCTTCAATCGCGTCTCGTTCAAGCTAAAGCAGAAGAGAGTAAGAAACCGCCCTGACGCTTGGGTGCGCGCCGATTCCGCATATCCAGCACTGGTGTCTCGCGCCGTCTTTGACCGAGCACGGGCCATAATTGACGCACGAAGCTCTCACTACTCGGACGAAGAGCTCCTCACGCTCCTTCAGCACGCGCTCAAGGATGAAGGTTACCTATCCGGGATCATCATAGACGAACGTGAGGACATGCCATCCTCTAGCGTCTATCGGCGGCGGTTCGGAAGTTTGATCCGTGCTTATGGCTTGATTGGATACGCACCAGACCGAGACTACTCCTACATAGAAACCAACCGTGCTATTCGGGATGCTTACCCCCGTATTCTAAACGAGGTGATTGCTGGCTTCGAATTCTCAGGCGGCAAGGTCGAGCGCAACGATGACAATCAGTTACTGAACATCAACGATGAGTTCAGTGCAGCACTCGTGATCGCTCGCGCTTCGGCCTACGGAGCAGGATACCGGTGGCACATACGTCTCGATACCGGGCTTCTGCCAGACCTGACAATTGCGGTCCGCCTGGATACTTTCAACACGGAAGCTCTCGACTATTACGTTTTTCCGAGCATCGACTGCACGATACCGCGGATGGGATTGAGCCAAGACAATCCCCTAGCGTTAGATGCATATCGGTTCGAGACATTGGACTTTCTTTATTCCTTGGGCCGCCGCTGTTCATTCGGAGAAGCCGCATGAATGATTTCACGACCAAAGGAGCCATCGCCAAGCGAGAGTTAAAAGTCATTCCGATAGACCAGATTCGCATACTCAATCCGCGAGCGAGAAGTCAACGAAACTTCCGCGAGATAGTTTCGAGTATCGCGCAGGTCGGCTTGAAGCGACCGATTACTGTCAGCCCTAGACAATCCGAAGACGATGGTTACAGCTTCGACTTGGTCTGCGGTCAAGGCCGAATAGAAGCCTTTACACAGCTGGGCCAAGCAGAAATCCCGGCTATAATTGTCCATGCCGAAGAGAGCGACTGCCTCGTCATGAGCTTGGTCGAGAACTGTGCGCGCCGCCATCACCGCGCGATTGACCTACTTGAAGACATCAGCACACTTCGTGAACGCGGCTACGGGGATCGAGAGATCGCGACTAAGATTGGTGTTACTGTTGATTACATCAGGATGATCAGCACCCTGCTGGCCAACGGCGAAGAGCGCCTGGTAAACGCAGTAGAGATGGGGATTATTCCTCTCAATATGGCGATCGAAATCGCTAAGTCCGACGATGATGATGTGCAACGCGCACTCACCCAAGCATATTCCGAAAAGAAATTGCGGGGACGAAAGCTCGTTGCTGTTCGTCGCCTGCTTGACCAACGAAGGCGCAGCAAGCACTTGCGTTCGCATAATTACGGACGGCGGGACCCACCGAAACGGCCTCTCACGAGCGAAGCTATGATCCGGGTATACAAACGAGAAGCTGATCGGCAGCGGCTTTTGATCAAAAAGGCTGAGGTGACGCAAAGCCGGCTCTTGTTTGTAGTCGAGGCCATTCGAGCGCTTCGCGACGACAAGGATTTTGTGCGGCTACTTCATGCTGAAGAGCTAGCGTCTATGCCTGCATTCTTAGAAGAGAGACTAGCGGCGAGGGCAACCCCATGAACCGATTTGTCAGCGTTGACGCTTTCAATGGAGTTTCCCAAGCTTTTAGTTCTGACACTCTGGTCCTTGCCATTAGCTGCATTCTTCCGGTCCGGGCAATTGGAAAGACCGTAAAAGCTAGCCACAAGTATCATCAAATAGCTTGTTCCATCGGGGAGATCGGGCTCGTCGAACCACCAGTCGTGTGCCGAGACAAGCTGAATCCCAGCGCCTTTCTCCTCCTAGACGGACACCTTCGCATTGAAGTCCTGAAGGACTTGGGTCGGCAGGAGGTTGAGTGCCTGATTTCCACCGATGATGAGGCTTTTACCTACAATAAGCGGATAAGCCGCCTATCAGCCATTCAAGAGCAAAGGATGATCGCAAAGGCAATTGAACGCAACGTTCCGAAGGAAAAGATTGCAAAAGCGTTGGACATCAACATCCGCAGCCTGATCCGAAAGGCAACATTGGTTGAGGGGATATGCGAAGAGGTTGTGGACCTTCTTAAAGATAAGATGTGTCCGATGGCGGTTTTTGATGTGCTCCGCAAGATGATACCCATTCGACAGATTGAGACCGCCGAACTTCTGATCAACGCGAACAACTTTCCGTCGGCTATTCGTTTGCGTGAGCCACCTTGTTTCTTAGGTCTTCGATATCTGTAAGCGCGGCACTCAACGCGCTCTGCTCCGGTTCGGGCAGACTCTGCGTTAAAATATCGCGTTTGTCGCAGAATTGGGAAAAGAGAAGCGTGTCAACATAGCCGTCTTCGGACTTTGCTTTCTTGCGTTCTTCCTCAATTTTCGCCTGCCGGAGGCTCGTCAGAAGCTTCATCCAATCTTCGCTTTTCGGATGTCTCGCTCGGATCAGATCGGTCATCGTCATCTCTAATCCGGTGATCAGGGCGAATAGGGCGGCCCTGACCGGAAGTCTTTGCAAGTCGGACAAACTCACTAATCCGACGACCTTAGTTCCTGAGATTACCAAACGGCACTGCTTTTCGTCCGCATCTAGAACAAAATCCAGGATGCTTGCATCCGCTCCCAGCAGCAGGTCCTCGGACAGAGGAACATAGCACTGCCACACCGTGCTCAAGGTGCATCGGCTTCTGTGAGCAGCGGCGTGGAACATCCCAACAAAGCGATGCGTTTCATCAACAACCGGGAGGAAGTCGAAGTCCTCGGGGTTGCGCCGTAATACCTCCGAGATGAGCTCGTGAGGTGTGCAAGTATTCAACTCATGGGCTGGGGTGGCGATCAAGCCAACAGTGAGACCATTGTGCAACGCCTTGAATACATCCCGGCTTCCAGACAGGCCGCCACTAGCCCAACGACTGCCCATATCATCCCCAAGGTTCATTAATCCTAAATAGGGGATGCACCGTAGATCGCTTTGAGTGAGTTTGACAGTCTATCCGAGGGGGCGCGCCACAGCCGCGGCACGTTCGGCACGTGCTTTCGCTGCGCACCCGACACGATTCGAACGTGTGACCTTTGCCCGAGGAGGGCGCCGCAACCATCCGACCGAGCCACCACAGGCGAACCTAGCGGTTGCCCGCCCCCCGCCAATCGGCTAAATGAACCTCGACTAGCACCCGTAGCTCAGCTGGATAGAGCGTTGCCCTCCGAAGGCAAAGGTCACACGTTCGAATCGTGTCGGGTGCGCCAGTAGAATCAGCAGCTTAGATTAAAACTGCACTTCTGCGGACCTGCTTGGGTAAGCACTGGGTAAGCAGCTGTCGCCTTTGGGGGAGGCGTCAAAGGTGTTTCACTTTCTCATCGGTCTGCTCGTCGTTGGCGCCATCATAACAATGATGGTTGCCTCTCCGGCGTTTCGAAACTTTGTGATCGCCGCACTTCTCTTGATCGGGGGCGGGATCTGGCTGCTCATTGAAAACGCCAACAAGGATGCTGAACAGCGGAAGAAAGCACAGCAAGCTCAAGAGTACTACGCCGCTACGGCGATCAAGGAAGCCGACCTCACATTGACCGATGTAAAGCTCGGACCGGCCAGCTACGGGATGAGCGACTTTGTCCTAAGCGGGACTGTCGCGAACGATTCCAACAACGCCTTGGCCACTATTTTCTTCCAAGTAACCCTCACGGACTGTCGGGAAGTTATTTGTCGCGTTGTCGGTCAGAAGGACGCCTCGGCGTCAGTGTCAGTCCCGCCGAAGCAGTTACGCTCCTTCAGTTCGTATGCAATCCGCTTTGAAAATCTTCCCCCTGTCTCGACGGCGAAGCGCTCCTGGACATACCGGATCACTGGCCTGCGGGCTGGGTAACCGAATTGTCTTCCCGTTCGATGCGCGCAAGCGCCCCTCTGGAGGAGCCTTTGCTTCATCATCGACGCAACAGGCTGTCAGGACCTCATCAAGCTAGGGCGAAAATAAACTCTTCCTGCCGGGCTTCATGTCCACCATTTGCGAAGTGCCATCCTCGACTCGACGACGAGCATCACCGGGCTGCTCACCAAGCTGATGGGCTGAAAAACGACGTGCCGCAGCAACCCGATGCTCAAGCCATTGAGAACCGGCAGTCAACTGGCGGTTTGCTGGACCAGCTTTCCTATTGAGCGGGTGCCGGCGCTGAGATCGCCGATGCTCCGCATTTGGGCATAGCTTTGGCATGAATGAAAACCCTTCTCGTCCCCGACTCAGGCTCGCGCGTGATATCCGCCGGTCCGCTCACGTTGGTGGAGCGCCGCCGCCCCCCGCGTCGGATTCGCTTGCGCTATCACTCGCACCAAATCTTGAAGAGCGAGTCTAAATGAGCACCCATGGCACCGGAGTATAGCTTCTGCCAAGGAATGGGTTTTGACGAGCCTTGGCTATCCCAATGACTGCGGCTGCCATCATTGAAGTAGTCGAAGCCGCTGGCAAAGTATTTGTACTCTCTAAGTGCGCACGCAAAGTCGTACCTGGCACTAACGCTCTCTCTAGTTCGCTGCTTCTTACCTTCGGCCGATTGCAGCCCTGTGTCACCGATTTTACACTCATACCGAACAACGAGATGAATTTCGCCAGCATAAGGTGGCGCGTTCCAATCGGACTGGCCCGATGCAATTATCTCTCCAGCCAAGCAGTTGTTCTCTTCGAACAATAGTCGTGACTGTCTTAGCCGGTCCTTCGGACTGCTCGTGACTAGGTCATCTTCAGGCTGGCAAACCGTGAGGCTCTTTTCGTCCGTGCAACTGAAAGAAGCTCGTGAAGACTGTGAGGCTGCAGCGAGAAGAACGGCAGCGGCCACCGAAACGCCTACCGGCTTGAGCATTGGTACTTCTCTGCACTAAAATCATAAACCCTCAAAACCATGACCGCGTTCGTGCGGTCGTTGAAGATCAGCAATTTTCCTTCTGAGCAATGGTTTCCCGTGCCTCGGTACACCGTGACACTCTTATCGGCTACGCCCGACCTATCGACGTACAAATTCATGTCGGTCAGCAAAAATTTGCGCCCGTCGGTGAAGCCGCAAGATGCATATTGCCCTTCTCTAACTTCTTCTCCCCAACTTGCCCCGAACTTTTGATCGCTCCCAACGTACTGGATTATACGATAAACCTTCGAGTTAGATGGGTCCTGGTTCGCGCACTGAAGTCTCCTCGTCTCTTCTGCACGCGATGGCACCATTTCGAGGGCAATGAAGATTTGAGCAAGAAGCAGAAGAGATAAGAATTTCATTGGAGATAGCTCAATGTATCGCGGCAATCACGCGACTGTGCCGAGGTCGACCTTAGGTGCAAAATCCGCTGCAGCGGGGCTTCTCGGTGCAAAGATTACATTGCTCAACATAGCGATCTTCCAGCCGCTAAAAAGGGGCAAAGCGGACACTGCCTTCGCACCATGCCGCTGGAGTTTATGGGGAACACGCCCTAAATCACGGATGCTTTTCAGTCTTTGACGCCCTGTTCTCGCCGGCGATCGCTTCCTTCTCGCACATGTACGGGAGCTGAGGAGATGCCGCATACAACCGCAGCAGCGATGAGACCAATGCCGATCTTCATGTTCGTTCTCCTGGCTTCATGGCCTACTAATCCACCAAGGCGTTCAGTTTGTCTCGCTGGGAAGTGATCGCGCGTATGCCGCGGCTAAACCGCGGGCGCCCAGTCGTAAAAAAGCCGCTGCAAGTGTTCTTCTCGTCGCAGCGAATGCATTCTTCCACGAAGCCGTTTTTCCAGTCCGAGATCGACTGGAGCGCGTGCGGCCAAACAGATTTTGGAAGAACACACTTGGGGAGGTTGTACACCGACACGTTGACCCCAGCGGCGCTCAAGTGATCGACGGCCTTCGCGAGTCCGTCTCCATAGTCCACCGGATCCATCCAGAGCATGGCATCGTTTGCAATTGCAAAGCCCGTGTTTTCAAGGCCCATCAACGCAACGTGGTCGACGAACGGCAGATTGCGGGCAATCCACCTACCCGTGTCCTCGATGATCGGCGCGGTCAATGCATGCAGGACGACACGGATTTCGACCCGTTGTCCTCGGTCCTTGAGCTTTAGGATGCCTAGAATTGTCTCGTCGAACGCACCCTTGGCCTGCACCACGTGATCATGGACATGATCGACGGCGGCATAGACCGGAATGGCCGCCATCAGGTTCGGGTGGCCGATCTCTTTCCAGGCGTCGACGATCCGCGAGTCGGCGAACGGCCGGCCGTTGGTCAGCACCTGTATGGCAGTTGCCGGCAGCCGATCGCGGCACTCCTTCAGGACGACCATGAAGTCTTCCCAATCCGACAGGGTCTCTCCGCCGGTGAACGTCAGCGCGCGGGTCGCCGGGTCGACGAGCGGCAGGCTTTCTTTGATTTCGCTCAGGATCCACCGGTCATCGACATCTTTCGGTGGTTGCGAGCACATCAGGCAATAATTGTTGCACCGTTCCGTGACAAGAAACGAGTTGTGCGCCGAATTCCGGCGATACAGCGTACGGAATTTCCTCGACACATGATCGAGCCCGATGATGTCTCCGTCCGCGAGATAGTCATATTTCGGGGGGACGGCGACGAGCCGTCCTTTGAACGTGCCGAATAGATCAATCGGGCTGTCGGATATGACAAGGATGGATGGCCAATCGGCTTCTATTGCGCGCTGGACTTCGTCCGGCGTTCTGGCGAGCGCGAAATCAGCCACGTGACGTTCGGCGTTGCTGTCGATCGACCGGAGCCTGATGGCTGATCGGGCCTTGTTCGATGAAAATCCATCACTCTGCGAGGCTGTGCCATAGAGAGGGAGAGTCATGCAGTGGCCCATCGTCGCAAGATGGCAGCATCTTCCGGACAGTTCTCCATAATGTCCAAAAGCAGCCCCATGATGCCTTTTTGCCGAGCGCAAAATGCCGACAGAGGCTTGATTCCCAGGGCATCACCCTGCGTCGCGTGATGATAGACGGGGTCCGCCCCGCAGTGGCTCTCATACACGCAGGTCGAGCATTCGGGCGCGCACTGCGTAAGCGACGACGAAATCGCGCCGATCAGCTTGTCCGACAGGATGAGCGAATTGTAGTTGTCGTGTTCGACGTGACCGAGCCGGAAAGCGTCGTCACCGGTCTCGGCCAGCATCCTGCCTTCATCCGAAGCGAAAACACTGCCGTCATAGTTGTAGACCAGCGCGCCAAGGCCGGCGCCCGCGGGGCTGCGCAAATCAACGTAGCCGATGGGTCGGTCCGAAAACATCCGTGTGAGAAGCAGCGCCGCATAGAACTCCCGGAACGGGGTGCCCTGTCGGTTGATCTCTAGAACGCGGCGCAATCCTCGCTCATAGAACGCAAGCCACTTCTGCGCGTCGTACTTGGCGAACTGCTTCGTTTTGATCGCAAAGCCGAACGGAGAAAGTGGGCGCAGGAAGATGCCATCCAGCCCAAGTTGGAGATATTCTTCGATGATTTCATCGACGCGGTCGAGGCTCGCCTCCGTGGTAGTCATCAAGGCCCCGATCATGTCGGGACCTAGAATCTCCCTGGCCCGCCGGATTCCAGCGACAGCTAGTTCATGACTGTTGGCACCGGGTCGGGGACGGTTCTTGTTGTGCAGATCGGAGGGACCGTCCAGGGAAGTGGAGAGCAGGACGTTGTTCGCTTTGCAAAACTCGAGAACGGCGTCATCCAATAAGGCCAAGTTCGACGCGATCACGAAGTCAAGCTTCTTTCCGGACCGTTGCTTCGCAGCGGCAACAATCTTCCTGATCAACGGAAAATTGAGAAGTGGCTCCCCACCCTGGAACTCGATCTTGATCCGTGCCGCCGGGCTCGCGAACGCGATGTCGAGCGCACGCATCGCGGTTTCTTCGCTCATGTCGAAGCGTGAACGGTCGGTACTTTGACGGGAGACCTGGCAATATGGGCAAGAGTGTTCGCACCGCAGCGTCACGACGAAAATATGAAGCGGGGTCGTCTGCTGCAGGAACGACATCCGGCTTCTCAGCCGCGCGGCCAAAAGCTGCCGTTGCGCCTTCTGGTTCGCTCCGGTGACGAGATGAGCGGCATAGGCCTTTTCGTAGAGGCCGTCGCCGGGTCGGACCCGAAGGTCGACAAGCCTGCTCAGTTCATCCTCCGTCAGGCGGATGAAATCGCCGATCATGTTCGCGACGAGATACTGGTTCGCGCCGGTGCGCTCAAAATTGAACGGCAACAACGATAGATCTTCGGTTGCCGCTCTGAAGGTCTCAGGAGATAAAAACCGCGCCATGGTCCTCCGGCAGAACTCTATCCGGCATTATTTTGGTTACTGGCCAGGGCCCCGAAGGCAAGTGCGAGGATGACATTCCGAACGCCATCGGTTTTTTCAGCGACGCGAACCCGCAAGTTTTCGTCGGCGACAAGGTACAGAAACCGCTCCTTCAGATCGTCTGAACTGAGCACGGCTCCTTTTTGCGGATTGCCAGAAGAAACTAAGCGGCAAATATAGCGGTCGCCTGCCCGGTCAACCTGGCACGTCGCCGACCCAATCAGACGATAGGCTGCCGCATCCAAAGCGCTCAGGCTTTGGATGCTTGAATCGAAATCAACAGCTACCTCGACCTGAGACGCAGCAGGAAGCTTAGCGGCTGGAGGCATGAGAGGCATGTGAGGCATGCGACGCGTGGGAGCTATGTCCCGCGACGATGGTGCCGTCGGCCTGCTTCGTCATGACGAACCCGAGAAGGTCTTCCCCCGCCTGATAATAGGCATTTGCCTTAGGCTTAGTGCCGGTGTTTTCGGCCGCTACCGCGGTTTTATCGTTGGCAACTGCAGTCTTGGCCTCCGCGCCCTGAACCGACATTCCGGCGAGCGATGCCAGCGCCGTGCCAAGTGAAAGCACAAGTTTTGATTTCTCAGTCATGTAGCCCCCAAACTGTAAATCTGCTCGAAGAATACGCTCTCTTACAACTTCGGAGGGCGGGAAGTCCATAGTTCAATTGGCGGAGAGCGCTGAGCGGCGCCCCCCGCAGCGCCAACCCGGCAGCGCATTGATAATGTTGCCGTTTCTCGCCCATGCGGCAAAAGAGGTGACGTTTTGTCGGAACCGGTGGTCTTCACCATCCTCTCCGCGGTAACCCAGAATGAGCGCGATCCGATCCGCGAGCGCGTGCGCGACGTGAAGCGGCACCGTGCCTCGCAGCGCCCATTCAACGTCGCAAGCGGCCATTCGGCTTCACCGTCCAGGGTGAGGACAAGGACGCCCAAGCCAACCAGCAACGGGATGAGATGCTTGCAAGTCGCATTAGTCTGGGGTCGCGGGCTCATCCGATTTTGCTGGGTGCTTGGTCTCACCCATCGCAGGTTCTGAGAGGACGAGGAGGCCGCTCCCAAGAGAGCGCTGCGCGTTGCTTCAAACCCGGTCTGTTGAACGTTCGCTGAGTTTAAGGGCTAAGGTCTGGGCGCGGTCGCCCATTCTTTTGCTAGCGACCCAATCCCGGTTCTATGGCCTATGGGAGCCCCGCCCGTCGCTCATTTCTAATGCACGCGACCTGCCTAGAGGGCGCCACCACAGGACACTCAATGAGGCTGCCATAATGTCGCCGGTCCGTCGCTCAGCACCTCAGCACTTCCGCTTTCAATACTCGGTGATGGAGTGCGTCACGCTCCAATCTGAACCGCCGCACGCCTTTCGATTTGCCGATCATTCACCAAAAACGGATGCCTGAATCTCCACCAATGAACGCTCGGACAGACCGAGCGCTCTGAACTGTTCGGATAAGGCTCGATTCAGCTCTGTATCCGTCATTCGCGCGAATACTCCAGGCTCGTTAATCTCATGTCGGTGTACGAGAAGTCCCGCAATCTTCGCCGCCAGCTTCAACCCACTTATGGCAGCACCCAAATCGGGCTTGAAGGTCCCGGTCGGATCGCCACTCCGGTCACATAGGGGGAGCCCGCGGATCGACAAATCAATTACATGCTTCAGCCGGACAATGATCCACTCTTCCGTAAGAGCAGCTCGTGCTATCCCGATTTCTCGTGCCTTGGCCTCGCTGTTGGCGCGCTCGCTTATGATCTCTCGAACTCGTGCTTCGATGGATGGAGTCCTGCAGAGCCTACTCGCATTCGCTGGTTTATAGACGTAACCAGCCGCCCGGTAGGCATCCGCTTGGCTCATCCCTGACGCAAGGGCGTTGGCGATAATTTCGTGCTTTGGCTTTGATAGTGTTGGCATCGGGCGTCTCGTCGTCCTTATCCATCCTTATCACGAAATTATCTTCATAACGGCCGAGGGCTTCTCGCCGCGGCTGTCTCGTTCACTACCACTAATCTTGGGTTCGTCTCCAGGCCCAGCCCTAGTCTAGCAAGCGGGTGCTCGCAGCCAGCCGACGCAGCAGCTCCGGCTCGCCATATTGTCCCGCCGCGAAGCCCGTCGGTGGCAATCAGGCCTTTGCGGCGGCTACCGCATCCGGCGAGCCGCTGCCCACGCACGACCGACATCCATCACAGCGAAGAAAGCGCAGATCCCGCCGTCACGCGCAAAACGCAGACGTGATTTTCTTCGCCAGGATTGTCTTCCCGCATCCTGAGGGACCAACAATGTAGTAAGATCACCAAGCAACCATCAACGATCGATTCGACCCTAGTAGTCAGGCCACGCACCTGTCGGCCATAAATTTCAATTCAAAAAGTTCTTACTACTTCGGCTGCTGGCAGACGTGTGACCAAATAATCGTGTTGTTCGGGATGACTGGTCAGCAGCGCAGCAGAGTAGGCGGAGCGAGCGACGGAATACCCGGCAGCGTCAATCCAATCGACGCCATCGTTGTGAATGACCGGGCATACTTCGTAAAATGCGCGTCGACCGTCGACCGTGGTAAGTTGTGCTGCAACTCCCTTTACCGTATCGGCTGCATCTCTCTGCTCAATCAAAGATCTTTGCCACGCGAGGAACCTCTGCGGGTCAATCAGCGTCTCGGCGTTTCTACCGAGCCCCTCTTGAGCAATCCATGTTTCGAAGGCGCCACGTTGATTGGCTGCTTCCTCACGGGTCCGCGCGATTCCTTGCGAGAGCGCAAACGCGACGAACGGATCAAGTGTCCCCCAACGCAACAATTCCCGGAACCAGAACGCCACCCACGGCAGGCCACTCGTTGCACGCCATGTCTCTAGTGTAGGTGTTGCTAGAATTCCCGCATTTGCGCCCCATGCGCCCGCGACAGCCGCGCCCACAGCGACTCCCAGTTTAAACTCAATATTCTCTGTCACGAATCGCTGCCATGACCGCAATAGCTCGGCACTTGGAGCGACTGCCCTTGGCAGCTGCATCCACCATCCGATAATGCCGCGCCAATTTGCGAGCAACAATTGGTCTCCGGCAGTATTGCGTACGCGGAAGCCAATCCCGGGCTCGGCACGAATGCGCTCTCCGAGTTGCACCACCAATTCGAAACGTCGTTCAGCCGTCCAAGCGCCATACTCAGACGCTCCTTTTAACTCGTCTACCAGTTGGGGTGCCACCAATTCAAAGCGGCGACCTATGTACGGTGTGAAGCCGTATTGGTAGAGGCGTTTCCGCTGCTCCTGGTTAGGGTAGAGCCGTTCCACAAAGGCTCGACCGCGCTTGACGAAGCTCCGCTCTAGCCACGCCTCCTCCGCTGCCGTAACCTTGGCGAATGTGCGCTGCCATAGGTCTCGCATAACAGTCTCCGCACGCGCGCCATCCATAGCCGCGAATTCGACACCTCTTAGCTCCTCGGTCGCGGCAAGAAGAAATCCGTCAAGCTCGTCGAGACTGTCTCCAAGCTGATCAGCGGGTGTTCGGGATGCGCCGCCAAGATTGGCCCCTGCGCCTTCCGGGAGCGTTGCTTCCAACCACGATAGAAACTGCTCCTCGCTCCTAAGCCCGAACTGAACCGAGGCCCTTTGAGCAATCGAACGCAGCAGAATAACAAGCGGGCTATTGACCGCGCCGCCATCGTCCTCTGCCTGAAGGCGGCCGAGAAGATCGCCGTAGTCCTGTGCGGTTCGTTGAACCTGCCTAGATTGTTCTGCACGCTGTCCTGGAGCGGTGGTCGACACAGCCTCGGGAAGCATCACGAGCGTCATGCCTTCTATGGATTCGGCCGCACCTGGCCGACCCGCGCGCCCGGCCAAATTACGGAACTCCGCGGTCGACATTGGTACGACGACGGGCTGCCCCGTTTGTGTATCAAAGCTGCGCCTTTGTAGGCTGATAACAAATATTATATCGAAGGGAAGATTGACTCCCTCAGTCAGGGTTGCCGTGGCAAGCGTAATCGGACAGATCTTGCGATCAATTAGATCGGTCAACAACCTTCGAAGGCGTTGTGGCATTTGACCGTGACTCGTCGCGATGCCGCGATCGAGTAACCGCACTTCAAAGGAATCGGCGCCGCAATAGTCGATGCAGGCAGCTCGGGCCTCCTGCAACCGCGCTACATCCTCTGAACTCGCCGGTGTAACAAAGCTTGGCGCATTCTGCCAACCCGGTAGGTCGAAGGCCTCCGCGTATCTCTTCATCAGACGCTCCGGTGATTGAGCGATCGATATCAACACCCTCCTTTTACCCTCTATCAGGTGCAGCGCCGTCCACAGAACATAAAGTTGATTGTAGTGAGGCAAGCTATTCCGAATGACAGCGGCAGGGAGAGGCATCACTGGAATTCGCAACGGGAGATACACGGGTGCATCTCGCCCCCGAACGTATAGTGTCTGGCCATTCATGATGTCGAGCACAGCCTCTGGCGCACGACGCGGGTCGACCCGAAGCCCTCCAATCAGCTGACGACTGCTGCGGTAGCCTAAGCCAACCGGTGACGCGTCAGCGCGACCTTCCATCCAACGAGCGACGGGAATGGCGGCACCACCTGCGACCGCGGTTAGTGCAATCCGAGAGACGTCCGGCTTGATCGTGAGCAGGCGCGAGACCATCGCCTCAAGCCGCATTGAGCGGCTGGTGTGTGAAGCCAGCGCCTCCTGAGCGTTGGCGTCGCTTTCGCTGACGACCTGGTGCGCCTCATCGATCAAGAGAAGTCGCAGTCGCTGCACAAGCAGATGACCGACATAACGCATCAATGCTTCGGCCTTTTCGACGGTCGCTATGAGTACGACCGGTCTATCTGCAGTGAGCCAATAGTCCGTGATCCCCCAATCGGTGCCACCATAAAGTCCAGTCACAATTAAGTCGTTACCAAGCTCTGCGATCAGCTTCGATTCCACTTCGTTCGCCAGGGCCCGGGAGGGAACGAGATAGAGTGCCAGCGGCGCATGGCCAGGCTGCACGTTAGCCAACAGCAGCTCTTTCACGAGGGCTAGATTGGCAACGAGTGTTTTGCCCGAGCCTGTCGGCGTACATAGGGCAAAGCTGTCGTTGGCAATCAGCCGTTCGAGCCCCTGGACCTGTGACGTCCACAGCACACCACGGCCTCGTGCAAACTGCTCGCGCGCGAATCGCCACATTCGCGTTTGCTGATTGGGCGCTCGCATCGCAAGGGCCGCCACGCGACTGTGAAGGCTGTTGGCTGCAAAGCGCCTGGCAGTCGCTTCAAGCAGGTTGATCAATATCCAGAGTTCATCACTGGATAAGCGCGTCGTCAATTCGCCAAGGGTCGACAATTTGGTGATTGCTTGCGTTAGCCGGCCTTCATTGCCACGGCGGAGGCTGTCGCCGATCAAGCCCACCGCCCGAACCAACTCGACCACCACGTACCACCCAATTTTGCTCCCGTCGCGCGCTGGCTCGACGTCGAAATGATCGTCATCTCGCGCAGGCTCGTCTTTCTCTATGCCAGGATCCTCGTCCGCCGCCAGCAGCGCCGCTGAGCCCTCACGACCGGTGAGTGCTGGATTATCTTTCCAGAATTGGACACTCTTCCGGAGCAACAGGTCGAAGTCCGCGCTGAGAAAGGCCGCAAAGATCTCCGCGACACCACCGCCATAGCGCCCCTGACGGAGCAGACCTGTTGCCATGGCTGGCAATCCTGCGAGCTGATAGGCGCCTGCGGCAAGCAGGGCGACAGGCACATCGCGCGTGACCGCATCCGATGCTCTCGCCAACCACTCGAGCAGTTCCGCAGCGCGACGATAGCAGTCGAGCGACGTCAGGGACCCTAATCCGTCTGTTTCGCGGAAGATCCCGGCAGCGTGCAACAACCTCCTCGCATCATCGAACTGTTCATGCGATTCTCTTGCCGCCCAAGCAATAGGAGGCACCTGCCACGACGTCTGCAAACTGCGGACGAACAATCGTGCCTGCGATGGCGTCAATTCGTTGGGGGTAGCGCGACTGAAGCGGAAGTTCATCGCCAGCTCGCGACGCTGTTCGTCAAGCCTAGCCATCAGCGGTATCCCAAAGCGAACTGTACAGCTGATCGATAAGATCTACGCCATTCTCGACCACAAGTTCGACGATTTGAAGTGGACGTCCCGCGACATATTCGGGGGGTGGGGCGGCATTAGGCAGGAAAGTCGCGCCCTTAGCTCGCGTGGCCGATCGGTTCCCGGCAACGAATACAAGATCGGTTCGGGGCAGTTGTGCCCCTGCTAGCAGCAGCACTCGATCAAGCGACAATATCGCTTCAGCATACTGGTCCCTGGCCTTTTCACAAAGTAGCCTATGGATTTGTTCCAGCCCCTGTGGCACGGCTAATCCCCGATTCAGCTCGTTCCACACGCCGTCTTCGCCTCGGACTCGGGCGCCAGGCGGACCTGTCCATTTGCCGAGCATCATGTCGTTCATGACGCTGGGCGTGAGTGCGGCGCGCCATTTGGCCTCACCCGCAATGAATCTCACTACTTCGCGGCTTGCAGCGTCTATTCCGAGCGCAATGAAATCATTGCCGTGCCGGCCCGAGATTTCCCGGACTCGTGCTGGATCGCGCGCAAGATCAAAAATGTAGGCTTCGACCTCAGCATGGTAACGGAATAGGAAGATCGGGATCGACCACTGATGCCCGCCAACGAACACATAGGCCTGTGTGAACAGCCCCGCCATCACCTCACCAAACAGCCCTTTTTTAGCTGTGGCAGGAAGGCAATTAGGGTACTGCGCATTTGCGCCCGGCTCATTGGCATCGGGATGTAGGTCGATCCTGGCCGCACGATGAAATACCTCCCGTGCATCCTGGTGTGCGGATTCGAAATATGGCCGCAACTCTGCGACAACCGAGTCATCGCTCGGCAACATCTGCTCGAATAGCAGGTGTCCGTAATTGCCATTCGTCCGTGCAGCCCCGGTTAGCCAACGGTTGAGCAGGCCCGTCGGCGGAGGGCAGTTATGCAACATCGATGAACCTAACCAAGTCGATCTTTAGACCGAACGCCTTTGACGTTGAAATGGTCGATCAATCATTTCTACGAGGGACGCACAATCATCGCAAAACTTACAGCATCCGGGCACGCAATCTTCAAGGTTGATTATACAACTTAACCGGGATTATCCCCGGTCAGTCGTCGGCGATGGTGTGCTTGGCCTTCTCGAATTTCGGTCGTAGGCATATCCAGCTTGGCGCGGCAAAAGGCATCCTAGAGGGAATATTGGATTTGAGGGCCTCTTGGTGCTGCTGTTTTCCGCTACGAGTGCGGCGGCGCGACGTCCGCCCGCTGCGCTTCCAGACTTGACGTTAGGTGCCTCCCCGGAGATGTATTGACCTGCTGCCTGACATGCACTTGCGGAGCAATCCGGAAGGCAGGGTCTGGCGCGTGGAGAAAATCGTGCTTACGTGATCTCTAGTAAGGTGGTAGGCTGAAACGGTGCTTCAAGATAGCGACCTGAAGGCGTTCCTTGACGCATTTGAGGCGAACTGCGCGCCGGGTATCGTACCAGCACCACCACGCAACATCTTGTCGAAGGACGACGGCATATTCCCTTCTGAGGTCCGGCGTCTCGTATGCTCCTTGCAAATCGCAGCAGTCCTCGGTGACGCTCCCCAAGCGGCGACAGCCGCTGCGCAAATTATCTTGGATAATGTGCGTGATCATCGATGTGCCCCTCTCTCCGATCAGCGCGCGTGGTCGCAAGCCACTGCCTGGGCTCTCGCACAACCGGCCCTTGCTGACCCCACCACTCCAGGGGTGCCTTTAGGCCGCGAGCGCGAGAGAGTCGTTGGAGAAGCATGTTTGCGCCTGCGCAAGCGAGGTTACAAGGTTGAGGTCGGAGCCTACGGACCGCAGATTGCTGAACCTTCCCGCCGCGAGATCGTGCACAGTGCCGAGGCGCTCGTCGACGTGCTCGGCGGTCTCGAAACGGCCACGCAGGTCTTGCGTTTTCTGCGCGATGCCAATTTCCACCATGACGGCATATGGCTGTTCGGCGAGGTCGGTTTAAACCTCCATGACACCAAACGCCCGATGATCCCGGTTGGTTGGCTGCTCTCGCTGGCTTTGCGCAATCTCGGCCGTCCCGGCGGTGCCCGCAAGCCAGAGGTCGCATGGAAATCTCTGGTCGATCTCGCCACTGACTTTGCTGCGGCGCACGACTGCCAGCGGTATAGCCAGTTCGAAGGCGTGGACCTCCACCCCACTCAACTTCACCGCACGATGGTCACCTCCACCCTATGGCGAGAGTTTTTCTCCTTGCCGCAGATGCCACCAGAGGCGATGCGCAAAATCTTCGATACTCTTGCAACGGTGATAACGCAGGACGACGAGGAGCGACTTGGCTTCGCAGTGCGGGCCCTCGTTAGGGAGATCCTCCAGTTACTAGAATGGTCCGCCGATGATCGACTAACGATCCATCCCCGCGCGGAGGTCGAACGATTGCTCCCCCTTCTGCGCCGCCTCACTGGCGGTGCCGCTGAAGCTGTCAATTCCCGCTACGGTGACCCGCTGGCTGCCGGCGAACGCACACAAGATAGCACACTCCTGTTCGCGTGCGGGCGGGACCAGGCTATCACCATGCCGCGTGCCTTCCTGTCGACAGCGGCATGCGAGTTCGTCTTTCGACTCGTATGGTCGAAACTTGGGGCGCGTGCTGCAGATGTGGTCGGGGAGACGCTAGAGCGTGCAATTGCAGCCGCGTGCCAAGGCAAGGCGTCTACGGTCCTTGTGCGTCAGGCTTATCAAGTCGGACGGCACCGTTACGAACTCGACGTGGCGACACGGGACGAGGATCGGATCGTGCTCATGGAAACGAAGGGCAAAATGCTAACCAGCCAGTCGCGCTCGGGCGATATGTTCGCATTCTTTCGAGACTACTCCGACAGCTTTCTCCGCATGTTGTCTCAACTGGTCCGACACGAAATTCACCTCAAGCAGGGGCGCGCTCCGCTCACTGTCCCCGATGAGGCTGTTGATGATCTTCGACCGCTCAAGGTTGCGGTCTCGCCGCTCAGCTACGGTCCAGTGAGCGACAAGATGCTTTCCAGCAGCCTCATCCGCTCGTTGATCGGAGCGAGGCTCGTCCTTGTCACCCCGGACAAGGTGCATCAACAGATCATTGATGCGTTCAACCACCGCACAGAAGCTGTCCTCACCGACATGGCGCTTGTGGCACCGAAAAAAGATGGTCTGGCAAACCTGTTCCCTTATCTCATCGACATTTTCTGGCTCGATGTTGGGCAGCTACTCTATGTTCTGGATCGTGCCAACACTGTGTGGGATGCTTTCATACCGCTCAAGCATATTACCTTCAGTTCACGCGACTTCTGGACGGAACTCGCGCACGCGGATCGCAGTGGCCTCACAGTTGGCAAGTGGCGGCAAGTCACATAAATACGCCCGAGCTGCGCGTCAGCGATGGACCTTCAGAAAGTCAGGCAGTTCTAAAACGGTCCATCTGAACGTCCGAAAAACGGTCAACTCCGGAGCCCGAGAGCGCTGCCTTCAAGTCCGAGATGGGTCAATCGCGTCACTTTGGCCGCGTGCCCTTCTCTTCCGGTCTACCCCCGTGAACGGACATCGTCAGACCGCCCCGGCATGGCTCACACGGGCCAACAACGGAAGTCGTGTCCTATTCGATCACCTCGTTGGGAACAATGTTCCGAGGCCGCCCGCAATCTGGCGTACTGTCCGGACGTAAGCGCGGCTCTCATCGTGGGGAGGGACTGCGATGCCAACAGTCAGCAATGCCGAGCATATGCTGCGGAATACAGAGGCTTGGCGAAGGATAAACAGATTTCGGCCCGCCGATCTTCGGTGCTTTTGAGCATTTCCCCCATTGGCGGTGATGGCGCGTGCGGTCGGCAGCATCGAAGTCGGTGTGGCCATCGTTGATCCAGCCCAGCTTAAACCGGAAGACACACCACATGGTAAATTGAGTAGTGTCCTTGTGGTGGGACTGTGAAAGTGATGAATGCAACATCACAGTCCCGTCTGAGCACCATAAAAGTGGCGCCTACGCAACACGGTCCCGCCTGAGGGCCAAGAGCTGGTCCCGGTTGTCTGAACAGAGTTTCCGCGTCGATAAGTGGAGCCTCTGCCGGGGTTAGGCTGCCATGCGG
>NZ_JASXTA010000033.1:0-56566 GCF_032290525.1 Bradyrhizobium cosmicum
CACTCAATCGCAAACGAAGAATCCACAAACAAACGTCCCGTTCCATGACCGCCAAATTCATGGAATCGATCGTCTAGCCAGCGGGCGGGCAACGCCAAGCGCCAGCAGCTCGACGCAGGGCGGCCAAAGCAAGGCCGGCGTTGCCGGCGGCAAGTAGCAGCAGCCAAACCCGCCGCGGCCTGCCACAAGGGTCGACCCGCACGCGCAGAGGCCGGCTCACTGGCAAGGTGAGTAAGCAGCTCAAACCGCGCCATCGTCTCATTGCAGATTGCGCGACAAATTTTTATCGCCACACAACAAAGGATACAGACGGCTCCGCTGGACGCGGCTTAGGATTGCTCCCATCGCCGCAAGGCCCCTGGCATCTACGGTGACGAGAACGCCGGTTGCGCTCCCGCCCCACACCAACGACGGAGCAGCATCATGAGGAAGCGAAATCGCTTCAAGCAGACCAGAACACTTCACGAGCGGCTCGCAGACGACCTCGCGCGCCTGCGCGAGGAAGCGCGCGCGCTGGCGCCGGGGCGCCGCCGCGACCTGCTGCTGCGGCGTGCACGGCAGGACGAGACCGCCATGCAGATCGACGCCTGGCTGCATTCGCCCGGCCTGAGGCCGCCGACATGACCCAGCAATATCGCGCCTATCTCGTCGGCGAGAACGGCGTGTTTCAATCCGCCGAAGCGTTCGAGGCTGCCTCGGATGAATCCGCCCTCGCGGTCGCCCGGCAGTTCACGCGCCGCGGCGATGTCGAGGTCTGGCAGCTCAGCCGCAAGGTCGGCCTGCTGAAGCGGAACGAGCGGTCCGGCACCGCCTGAGCGGAGAGCCGCAGCCGCGATCCGCGGCTACGCCGCCTGCGACAGTCGGGCCGCGCGGTCGAGCCGCCCCTCCAGCATGGCGATCGAGGTGCGCAGATTGTCCCGGCGCATCCGCAATGTCAGCGCCAGCATGGAATAGCTGGGGCTGCCGGGATCGGCATTGCCGGCATTGCGCTCCTCCTCGGCAATGTCGCGCTCGAGCATCTGAACCCGCCAATTCAGGTCGGAAATCAGGACGTGGAGCTGCAGGGACGCGGTCGCTTCGAAACGGGACTTTGACTGCATGGGATCGCCTCAATCTGGATCAGCCCGATCTGCCGGGCCGGGGTTGAGACCCTGTGCAGCAAGAGGGATGCCAATCGGCGCGTGATTGCCCGAGGAAGGCAACGCGACAGCGTGGAACCCGGCCTATTCCTCCGCCAGCTTCGCCGCGATGTAGGCATCCACCGTTTCGGCAAAGGACCGCTGCACGCCGACGGCGCTGCCGTGCTGGTCGAGCGCGTCGCGCTGGAGCACGCGCAGGCCGCGGCCGCGGAAGCTCGCCGGCGCCGTGTTGAGATATTGATCGATGGCGCCCTTGGCGAGCGGGATGGCCTTGGGATCTCCCCTTGCGATCAACAGACGCAAGAGGCTCTGGCATTCGGCCAAACCGGGCATGGGGGGACAGCTTTCAGCTTGGCTGCGATCTGGCTTCAACGGATGTTCAGCCGTTCGGCTGCCACCAGCCGATGAACGCGGCAGCGAGGCACAGGAGTGAGGAGATTGCCGTGCCGGATAACTGCATCCAGTACCGGATCGGCATGGTGTCTCTGTGAAAGACCTGGCTCGCCCATCTCGACCAGTCCAGCCAGTCATCGTCGACGAACCTTATCTTTCTCGCGATGAGGCCGTGCCAGGCCTGGCGGGCGCAACAGACTGACAGCGCGACCGCGACCAGACGATAGCCGACATCGAAAACCGGCGTCATGCGAACACCCGCCTAGCCGCGGGAGGATTTCGGCTTCGGCCGCTTGACCGGCTGGGTGTGAGTGCCGAACAGCGCCAGCAGAAACGCGACTTCTTCCTTCGAACCGATCTGGATCATGATGATCTCCCTTTCGCTCCCGTTGGTCGGGGCGAGCGGGCGCGGCGTTCAGGACAATCGGGTTTCAGGATTGTTTCAGGTCTGTTTCGTCGCGGTCCAACCTGCAGGCTCTGGCGCCCTGCACGGGCCGTGGCGACGCTCCTGTGCAGACTGCCATCATGCCAGTGTTTCGCCCGACGGCGCAAACTTTAATTAAATGCGGCGAGCCGGATTCGGCGGAACGAAATCTGTTCGCGCCATGCTGGGACACGTCCGTTGCGAAACACGCCATCAGGAAAGTCCTGTCGAGAAGTCCCGCCGAGAAGTCCTGGAGACCGTCGATGTACTACGTCGCAGCCGCATTGCTGGCACTGTCCGGAATATTCTACTCCGCGGGCCATCACGAGCTCGGCCAGTTCGGCGCGGACGTCTGCACCTATGGCCGCACCTTCTGCGACAGCCCGGTGGTCGTGTTCACCGGCGGGGCGCTGGCCGCCGCCTGGGGCATGTTCGTCAGCGTCAAGTAGCAGCCCCGCCCGGGAGCGGTGGGGCCTGCGCCAAATCCTTCCGTTGAACGCGCAAGGGCGCCAGCTCCTTGCGGACGGCGGCGGCCGAATTGCCGACCTTGTCGACGGCCTTTTGCAACTCCTCCTTCGAGACGCCGAGCGCGTGCGCCCAGTACTTGACCTCGACGGCCTCGCGCATGTTGATCTTGCTGCGGTCCGGCTGCACGCGCTTGGTCAGATTGTCCATGACGTCTCCTCCATCCGGACGGACAAACGCCGCCATGGATCGGCCGTTCCTAACGGCGCGGCGAAGCTCACATGTTGAGCCACAGCATGGACGCGAGCACCGCTGAAAACACAAACAGACCGGCAACTGCGATTCTGAAAATCAGATCGGCGGCCAAGTGAGCCCCCCTCTCTTCATGGCAGATTTCTGACCCCGCACGGCGCGTGGTCCAGGCCCCAGGCACCGGCAGGGACCGCGCCGACTCTGCCTGCGAGGACCGCGTTGGAACCGCCCTCCAAGCGGCACCGTAACGCGCGAGTCCGCGTTTGGTTCCAAGCCGGGGCGCCGCTGTTTGAAGGGCTTGCAGACGACGGGTGCCAACGGCGAGGGTGCCTGCACGCCCCGGCGGCACTGCTCACCGCCCAAGGGAACTTTGCGGCGAGGATCGCGCTTGAGATCCAATTCGCGATTCCGGAAGGTGGAGCCCTGTCGAGCCGATCCCAACAACGCCACGCCACGCACGACAGCACCGAGGCGCCGGCAAAGCCGGGGCCGATGCTGCTCAAGCGGCTCGGCCCCGGGCTCGTCACCGGAGCCGCCGACGACGATCCGTCGGGCATCGCGACCTATTCGCAGGCCGGTGCGCAGTTCGGCTACGGGCTGCTCTGGACGGTGTTTCTGACCCTGCCGTTCATGATCGCGATTCAGCTGGTCAGCGCGCGGATCGGCCGGGTCACGGGCAAGGGGCTGGCCGCCAACGTCCTGGAGTTCGCGCCGCGCTGGGTCGTGCTGGGGCTGGTCTCGCTGCTCGTCATCGCCAACACTTGCAACATCGCCGCCGATATCGCGGCGATGGCGGAGGCGCTCTCGCTGGTCATCGGCGGGCTCCATCACGAGCACGCGCTGATCTTCGCGGCGGGCTCGACGCTGCTCCAGGTGTTCGTGCCCTATCGCCGCTATTCGCCGGTGCTGAAATTCCTCACCCTGGCGCTGTTCGCCTATGTCGCGACCGCCTTCACCGTGCAGATCCCGTGGAGCACCGCGCTGCTTGCCGCGGTATGGCCGAAGGCGAATGTCAGCGCGGAGTATTTCCTGATGGTCGTCGCCGTGCTCGGCACCACCATCAGCCCCTATCTCTTCTTCTGGCAGGCCGCCCAGGAGGTCGAGGAGATGAACCAGGGCAAGCGCGACAGGCCGCTGCGCGACCTTCCGAGCGGCGGCGATCCCGAGATCGCGCGCATCAGGGCCGACACCGTCATCGGCATGCTGCTCTCCAATTGCGTCGCCTTCTTCATCATCCTGACCACGGCATCGGTGCTGCACGCCAACGGCATCACCAGGATCAACTCGGCGACGGAGGCGGCCGAGGCGCTGCGGCCGCTCGCCGGCGACTTCACCTTCGCGCTGTTCGCGCTCGGCATCATCGGCACTGGCCTGCTGGCGATCCCGGTGCTGGCGGGCTCGGCGGCATATGGCGTCGCGGAGATTTTCGGCTGGCGCGCCACGCTCGAGGCGAAGCCGGAGAAGGCCGTCGGCTTCTACACCATCATCGCGGCCGCAACCATCATCGGCTTCGGCCTCGGCTTCACCGGGATCGACTCCATCCACATGCTGGTGTGGAGCGCGGTGCTCAACGGCATCGTCGCCGTCCCGATCATGGCGATGATGATGCTGATCGTCTCGAGCCGCGCGATCATGGGCCGCTTCAAGGCCCGCTCATGGCTGGTCGCGCTGGGCTGGCTCGGCACGGCGATCATGGCGCTGGCCGTGCTCGCCCTGCTCGGCTCGTCATTGCTTGGCTGACTGGACCGGCGCCTAACGGAAACGCTATGCCGTATTACGGCGTCACGGGATTGACGGTCGGAGACGTTTTCGGCCCCGGCCGCTCCGGCTCGACCGGCGATTTCGGTTCGGTCGGAAGCACCCTGGCACCAACGGCGTGCGCAGCCTCGCCCGTGGTTGCGTACATCGCAACGTGGGCCGGCTGCGTCTTGGCGCGATTCCACGGTCCATGATCAACGATGAGCATCGCCGCAATCGTCACGCCAGCCACAATCAACGCGATCACGCCGGGATGGCGCAACGCCGAGGACATGGAGTACGCGAAGCGATCAATTGCCATTGAATGATCCATATAGTTTTCCTCTCGCAGGTTAATTCATTCGGGTCCCGCGAGTTCCAAGCTTTGCGCAGGCAAGTTCCGCGCCACCGCGCAGAACCGGACCGTCACAGGCAATCACTTTTTCACATCCGGCCGCGCATCGCCCACGAACCGTCGCGGTTCGCCATTTTGACGGCCGCAAGCGACGTCGCATCGAGCGTTGTGTCCGCCCCGACCAGGCCGATTGAGGTTCAAAATATAAGCGGACACCGCATACACGTCTTCGTCGCTCATCGACTGCGGCGCGTTCTGCGGCATGGCGCGGCGGATGTAGTCGAACAGCGTGGGCGCATAAGGCCAATAGCTGCCGACGGTGCGGATCGGCTTTGGCGTTCCGATCGTACCTTGACCTCCGACCAGTCGATCGCCCGGTCCGCCTTCGCCTTTGTCGCCGTGGCATGCAGCACATTGCTGCGCGAACACCTCGCGCCCCTGGCCGACTGAGCCACTTGGCCTCCGGTCGGCTCGCCGGGCGCCTTCATCCATTCGGGAACGTTGGGTGGAAGGTTGTCGGTCTCAGCGGCCGCCGCCCGAGCCCAAAACGGTGCCGCCCGCCACGACGGCACTGCCGCGTAGAAAATGGCGGCGCGTCGTTCCCGTGGATTTGTTGTCGGAGTCGATCGTGCTGCTCATGGCGGATCCTCGTCTGTAGCGCGACCCGCTTGAAACCTTTCGCGACGTGAATTTGCAATTCGCGCCTGTTTTAAAAACAGGCGATTTCGACCTGGACTGATCTAGATCCGGTGGCCGCGACAGTAGTCCCCTTCTTTCGCAGCGCACAACGACGCGGGCATCACTCGCCTGGCGCGATCGCGTTGCTCGGCGTCGGCCGGTCGGTGATCTGCTGGCCGAACAAACTGCCGATCAGCTCGACGGCCGTCCGCGCGGTACGACCGCGCTCGTCCAGAAACGGATTGAGCTCGACGATGTCGACCGATCCCACCACACCGGAATCGTGCAGCAGCTCCATGATCAGATGCGCCTCGCGATAGGTCGCTCCGCCCGGCACCGTGGTGCCGACACCCGGCGCCACACTCGGATCGAGGAAATCGACATCGAAGCTGACATGCAGCACGCCGTTCCTCGCCTTGACCCGCTCGATGACGCGCCGGATCAGCACGGCGACACCGAATTCATCGATCTGGCGCATGTCGACAACCCTGATCCGGCGCGTCCGCATCAACTCCTTTTCGAGCTTGTCGATCGAGCGCGCCCCGAACAGGTCGAGCCTGTCAGGATCGATCGGGGCGCGCGGGTGATCCCCGAGCAGGCCGTCGAGGCCGGGCTCGCCGCACAGGAACGCAGCCGACATGCCGTGCATGTTGGCGGTAATCGTCGTCTCCGGCGTATTGTAATCGGCATGGGCATCGAGCCAGAGCACGAACAGCTCGCGTCCGCGCTCCTGCCAGTGGCGGGCCATGGCGTTCACAGACCCCATCGACAACGTATGATCGCCGCCGAGGAAGATCGGCAGCGCACCGGTCTTGGCAATCTCATAGCCTCTGCGGCTCAGCACACACGTCCAGCGCTGGATCTCGCGGTAATGATTAGCCTTCTCCGGCGGCCGGTCGGAAAGATCCGTGACCTCGGAGACCGAGAGATCACCGTGGTCGACGACCTCGAAGTCGAGGCTCTCCAGAAGTGTTGCAAGACCGGCGGTGCGCAGCGCCGCAGGCCCCATCAAGGTGCCGCGCTGCGAAGCCCCCATGTCGATGGGCGCGCCGAGCAAGGCGATGCGCCGAGGTCGATCCGCCACAATCCGATCGGTCACGGCAATCTCCTGAGATCAGCAAGGCTGCAACAGCCTAACAGAGATTCGCACCCGTCGTTTCACGGGGATTTACTGCTCAAAAATACTTCCTGGAACAAATTCCAGCACCCCGCATTTTCTTTGCAAGGCCGACACCCGCCGTTCACAACGGCGCCTGTCGCGGATAGCCAAAGGTCTTCGGACCCGCTGTTCAAAACGAGCGCACGCGCGGATAGCCAAAGGTGCCGGCCTCAATCTCTTCGCCAACTCCGGAGGTCGCGAGCTTGAGCACGGAAGTACCGCAGCCCAATCCCCAGCCCGGCGTGGCCGAGCGTGCCATCGACGTAGCGACCGACGTCTCTCACACAATCGGCGAAGTCGCAGGCGGTTTGCGCGCTGCTGTCGATCGCCTGACCTCCGCGATCGATGAAGCACGAAAGCCGGGACGGCCGCTTTCGACGGTCGCGGCGATCACGCGCGAAGCCCCGCTTGCCAGCCTGTTTGTCGCTTTCCTGTTTGGTGTGGCGGTAGCGCGCCGACGCTAGCAGTCCGAATTGAGGCGGTTCAGGCAGCGCTGACGGCCTCGGGTTGCGCCGTCAGGAACTGCTTCTCAAACGCTCCGACAGGCATCGGACGACCAAAGAAATATCCCTGCCCTTCCGCGCATCCCATGCTCACCAGGAAGTCCGCGGTCGCGCGATTCTCAATGCCTTCCGCCACGACCGTCAGTCCGAGCTGCCTGCTAAGGCCAATCGTCGAGCCGACGATCGCGGCGTCGTCGGAATCGGCGAGCAGGTCGAGCACGAACGAGCGGTCGATCTTGAGCCCGTCCAGCGGAAACTTCTTCAGATAGCTCAGGCTCGCATAACCTGTGCCGAAGTCGTCAAACAGGACGCGGACGCCGAGCTGCTGGATCCGCTTGAACATGTCGAGCACGCGGCTTTCATCATGCAGCAGGATGTCCTCCGTGACCTCGAGTTCGAGCAGCGACGGCGTGAGCCCCGTGGTTTCCAGCAGCGCCGCAACCGAATGCGCGAGATCTCCGGAGTGGAGCTGCGACGGCGACAGGTTGATCGCGACGCGCACGCTGTTGCCGGACAATTCCCAGGCGCGCGCCTGACGGCAGGCGGTCTCCATGACCCAGCTCGCGATCCGCTCCGAAAGGGCAGAGGTGTTGACCACCGGCATGAACTCTCCGGGCGAGACATAGCCTCGCACGGGGTGCCGCCAGCGAATGAGCGCTTCGGCGCCGACCAGGCTGGCGTCGACCAGGCGAACCTGGGGCTGGTAAAATAGTTCGAACTCGCCGCGATCCGCGGCAATCGCCAGCTCGCTCTCGAGCGTCAGCCGGTTCTCCAGCTCCTGCCTGATCGCACTCTCGAAGATCACATGGCTGCCGCGCCGCGTCGCCTTCGCGCGGCTCAACGCGAGATGGCCGTTGCTCAGGAGATCATCGGCATTCTGTCCACCTTCGGGATAGACCGCGACGCCGATGCTGATCCTGACGCGGTGTTGGCGCGAACCCGTTGCAAGCGGCGCTTCGAACGCGCGCGCGATCCGGTCGGCGAACTTCACAATCGGCTCGCCAGCCTCTACGCCATCGAGCGCGATGGCGAATTCGTCGCCGCTGAGCCGGGCTACGATGGCGCTGCCATCGACTTCGGTCCGCAGACGCTCGGCGACGGCGCGCAGCACGAGATCGCCGGCCGAATGGCCGAACATGTCGTTGATCTGCTGGAAGCGGTCGAGGCCGAGCACCAGCAGCGCAACGTCGGACGATCGCCGCTCCGCGGCAGCGATCAGACCGGCAACGCCGACATGCAGCATGTTGCGGTTGGCAAGGCCCGTCAGCGCGTCATGTTCGGCGAGATAGCGTACGCGTTCGGCCTCGCGCTTGCGGACCGAGATGTCGCGCAGGATCGCGCCGTACTGGAAACCGTCGGTACCCTGCCAGCCCGAGAAGCTCGCTTCGACGGGGAAGGTCTCGCCATTGTTGCGCCGGCCTTCGAACTCGACGACAACGGCACCGCCGGGCACCAGCAGCGCCTGGCGCGCAGCATCGCGCATGGCAAACGTCTTTGCGGCCCCTTCGGCAGGCTCCGCACAGAGCGTTTCGAACGGACGCCCGATCATTTCAGTCGGCATATAGCCAAAGATCGCGCTGGCGCCGGGATTCCACACCGTAATCCGGTGATCTTCGTCGGTGCAGACCAGACCGTCGCCGAGCGACATCGCGATGCGATGAAAGCGGCTCTCGGCAATGCGACCCAACAGACTGCGGAAATCGATCTCGTCGAGCGCAATCGCCGCCAGATAGGCAACGATCGCGATATGAAGCAGCGACGTGTCGATGATGAGCGGCCACCTTGCCTGCACGAGGACAGCAGTCAGTTCGACGCCCACGCCAGCTGCGATCAGGATCGCAACACGAATACCCGGTCCAAAGCGGCGCCACGAATACATCATCAGCAAGCAGATCAGGCCGAGGCCAATGATCATGCCGACATCGGACGTCCAGCGCAGCATCCGGTTCTGGAGGATCGACTCCGCCGCCAGCGCCTGGAGAACGGGTCCCGAGACGATCTTGCCGTTTGGAACGCTGAGCCGATCACCGAGCTCGAGCGCCGTGGCGCCGACGATGACCTTCTTGTGCCGCAGCTTGTCCAGGGTCGCGGCGTCACCGCGCAGCACGTCAAAATAGGAGACGCTCGGGATGGAGGCAGCGCGAATGCTGAAATCGATCAGAAAGGGCGGTCGCCGATTAGCATTCTGCCCGGCCAGCACGACGGCCATGGACGGCATCTGGGAATCGCCGAGCTTCTCGCCGACCGGATAACGGCGAACGAGGCCGTCGGATTCGATTGCGACATTGACCAAGGCCGGCCACGACTGATTGCTGAACGGCTTCAGCGGACGATTGACGTGAGCCGTCCCGCCGTTCGGTGTCGGCTGCTTGAAGGACGGAAGGATCGTCGAGCCGCCGACCTCTCGGAGCGCCTTGACGAAGGCCTCGTCGGACGCGGGATCAGACGGCGTGCTGAAATCAACGTCGAATGCAACGTCCTGCGCTCCCGCAGCCTCGAGCCTGTGCAACAGCTCCGCGTGCAGCCGGCGCGGCCAGGGCCACACCCCGATCTGGTCGATTGAGGGCGCGTCGATAGCCACCACGACGACATTGCCGCTGGCCGCACGCGATTGCCAGGCGAACCGCAGATCGGTGAGTGCATTGCGTAGCGCGCCGTGCCATCCCGAGGACAGCACGACCGCCAGCGCGATCACGACAAGGATATGCGGCCGATAGCGTTTCACTTTATTCCCCGGCACTGGCGGCGCTCGCCACCCAATGCTCCCCTTAAGGCGACCCGACGGTCCTAGCGATGGCCGTTGTACCAACCGTAGTGGTGGCCGTGGTTGCCGTTGCCGCTATTTCCGTTCCCATTGTTGCCGGTGCCGCTGCTTCCGTTGCCGGTCGCGCCAGTCCCGCTGCTTCCACTCCCCGAGCTTCCGCCGGACACATTGCTGGTTGAACCAGCCGTGGTCGCGACAGCCGTCGTCACACTCGACGACGTCGATGCGGCACTGGCCGCGGATGCACTGCTGTTGGCGGCCGCGGTCGTCGTGCTCGCCTTCGTATCGCTCCAGACGGTCTCGGTGCCGGCGTTCGCGTTGCGCACCTGCCCGGGAGCAACGGCGCCGTGGGCGAGCCCGTTCGTAACCTTGTGGACGTTCAGCTTGACCTCGCCGAGCGAACTCGAGATGCGGACGAGGCCGGCCTTGGGTGCGTGACCTCCGGTCGCCTGATGTGATTGCTTCGGCGCGCCGGCCGCC
The DNA here is from genome assembly GCF_032290525.1 of Bradyrhizobium cosmicum. Lineage (GTDB taxonomy): Bacteria > Pseudomonadota > Alphaproteobacteria > Rhizobiales > Xanthobacteraceae > Bradyrhizobium > Bradyrhizobium cosmicum_A. Next base: position 10,350 of record NZ_JASXTA010000033.1, read on the forward strand.
TTGGTCCCCTTGTCGATCGTACCGAGCGCATGGACCCCATGACCGTTCGAAGCATTGCGCGGGGCGGACAGACCCGATTTCGGCACGGGCACGCGCTCGACCGTCGAAGCGCGCGGCTTACCGTGTTCGATCGGATTGAAGGTCCCGGCGCCGGTCAGAGTGAGGCCGGGCTTGCCATGTTCAAGGGCGGTCGCCGCTTGTCCCGGCATGACTCGGGCGATCTGCCCGGTCTTGAAGTCGGAGACCTCGACCTGGCCACGGAGCACGCCGACCTTGGTGCTGCCCGCAGCCACGGTCACGCTGAACTGGGTACCCTTGACCACGGCGGCGAGATAGGGCGTCTCGACCTCGAAATGCTTGACGTTGCGCTTCTCGACCTCGAGCAGGATCGAACCGGCCTGCTGGATGATGGTGGTCGAAAGCCCCTCCTTCTTCTCAACCGGCAAGCCGACTACCGAGTTCGGAGAGATCAGAATCGTTTCCTCGCCGCGGACGAGCAGCAAGCGCCCGTTGCGGCCGGTGCGAATGGTATCGCCCGGTTTCAGCGTCCCTTCCTGGCCCAACGAGACTTGCTGCACGCCATTCGCAGCGACCCAGACTTCGCCCGAGGACTTGCTGACCGACCAGACGCCATCGTCCGCGGCGGACGCGCCGGATGCCATTCCCAGGATCAGTGCGGCCACGAAGGCGCACCGCATTCCAACTCTGCCCAGCATGACGATCCTCAGTCCGCGTTAGAAGCCAGTCCGAGGCGTAGCCGAAATCACTCAACGTAGACTTAGCGGGAAGCAGAGAGCGGAGCGGTCGCATTAACGTTTCGTTGACCATAAAAAACTAAGAAAAATCATGCGGCTAACGAACCCTTACCGGCTGATGGGCGCTTCTCCGTCGAACTACGGAGATCGATTCGTTGCGCGCATTGAGAAGCGGCATCTCCTTACCGCGCTGATGCTAATGGCGCCGATTTTCACGGGAACTTCGCAGGCGCTCGCGCAACAGGCGAACCAGCCGGGCTTCGACCCTCGGCAGCCGGAGAAATACTTTGAAAACCAAGCCGGGCAGGAATCGCTGAGCCGTCCTCCGGTCAGGCTGCCGACGGTCGGCCAGCCAAACACCGGTGGCGATACCAAACCGCAATTCGTGCTGCGCGGCGTCCAGGTCAGCGGCGCCCGCGCCGTGGTCCACGATCGCATCGCCGCAGTCTATCGGCCCTATCTCGGCAAGAAGGTCTCGCAAGCTGACCTCGCCGCGATCGCCGGCGCGATCAGCGATCTCTACCGCGCAGACGGCTTCCATCTGAGCCGGGCCATCGTGCCGCCGCAGGACATTGCCGAGGGCCGCGTCCGGATCCAGGTGATCGAAGGCGCCATCGTGCAAGCCGAGTTGAAAGGCGACGGCGCCGGACAGTTCGGGGTGAGACCGATGCTCGGGCCGGTTCTGGCCGAGCAGCCATCGCGCCTGCCGACGCTCGAGCGCCAGCTCTTCCTCATCAACGGCAGGCCAGGCGTTCGGATCACCGATACCGCCCTGGAAGAGATCGGTGGTGCGACCGGCCGCTTCCGCCTCATCGTCTATCTGAAAACCTGGCACGTCTTCTCGTCGTTGGGCCTGGACAATCTGGGCTCGTCGTCGGTCGGCCCGTGGCAGACCTATGCGACCGGCGCTTTCAACTCCTATCTCACGCCCGGCGACACGCTGGCGGTCAACCTGTCGACCATTGCCAACGACCCGCGCGAGCTTGGCTTTGCGCGGCTGTCGTATGACACCCCTGTCGGCGTCGATGGCGTGCGTCTCGGCGCGTCCGTCCTGTACAGCGCGGTGCGGCCGGGCGACGCCCGACGTCTGGACGGCGACATCACCACGACCGAGGCATTCGAGTTGCGGGCAAGCACCGTGCCCTTCACGTCGCGATCCTCCGCGCTGACGCTCACCGTGGCCGGGACCTTCAGCAACGTGTCGGAGCACGATCTTTACGGCCCCTGGTACAACGACCATATCAGGACCGCGAGCGTGACGGCCGACTACCGGCTCCAGGATCGCTTCGGCGGCACCAATTTCGCGACACTGACCTACCGTCAGGGCCTCGACATCTTCGGTGCCTCCCATTTCGACGACGATCTGCTATCGCGCGACGGCGCCGCCTGGAACTTCTCTGTGCTGAACGTCTGGTTCACGCGCTACCAGACGCTTAACGACGCCTGGTCGTTCAAGCTCTCCGCGGCGAGCCAGACGGCGTCCCGGCCGCTTTTCACCTCGCAGCAATTCTATCTCGGCGTCGCAGCCTTCGGCCGGGGCTATGGCGCAGCCGAGATCAGCGGCGACAACGGTCTGGCCGGCTCGCTCGAAGTCCGTTTCGACCAGAAACTCAATTTCCGCTACTGGACGGGATATCAGCTCTACGCCTTTGGCGACGCCGGCGCAGTCTGGAACGACGGTTACCGCCTGAGCGACGGCCTGTCGCTGACGTCGGCCGGAGTTGGCGTGCGGCTCTTCCTGCCGGATGATCTCCAGGCCGATCTCGGCGTGGCCGTCCCCTTGAGCTACCGGGCACCGGACAACGAGCGCCGCAGCCCGCGCTTCCTGTTCACGCTGTCGAGCGCGTTCCGGCTCTGCCCCGAACGCGGTAGGGGCGGCCACCTCTAGTCGCATTAACCGTCGCCGCCGCGCGCCTTGATGCGGCCCTTTTGCGGCGCTTCTCACAGACTTGCCTAAATTTAATCCCGTAACCTGCTCACGATCGCTCGATCGGGGAGCTTCCAATAGCCATGTTCAGCCGAAAGTGATTTGAGACCGATCCATGAAAAGGGTGTTTGCAATCCTGGCGTTTCTCGGTGTCCTCGGCGTCGGCCAGTATTTCGTCGTCAGCCGGTTCGCGATCCGCCATGAGACGTGGACCCTGTTCGATGCCTCACGCCAGCGGCCGATCTCGGTCGACGTCGCGGTGCGGCGCGACTACGAGACCAAGGCCAATCTCGGCCTCTGGAAGCTGCCGCTCGCCGTCATCAGCAACGGCAACACCGTGAAAGCCACCGAGTATTCCTTCCTCGCCAACGTGCTCGCGGCACGCGGCTATCTCGTTGCCAGCATCCAGCAGGACCTGCCGAGCGATCCGCCGTTGATGACCCATGTCGGTCAGCAATATGTGGGCAGGCGCGAGGTCTATATCCGCTGCGAGGCCAATATCCTCTTCACGCTGGCTGAACTGAAGAGGCGGCAGGAAAACGCCGACTATGACCACATCACCCTTGTCGGCCACTCCAATGGCGGCGACGTCTCCATGTATGTCGCCCATCAGCACCCGGAGATGGTGTCGAAGGTGATCACGCTCGATAATCTGCGGGTGCCCTTCGTGCTCAGCGAAAACATGAAGATCCTGTCGTTCCGCTCGAAGGATCCGCACTTCCAGACCGACCCGGGCGTGCTGCCGACGCCGGAAGACGCCAAGGCGCGCGGCATCGACATCGTCCACACCGGTGCTCAGCACACCGAGATGAGCGATCGCGGCCCCGGTGCAGTCAAGGAGAAGATCCAGGAGACACTCGACCGCTTCCTGCGTGACAGTGCCAGCAGCGCGCTCGCGCCGGCCGATACGAGGAGCCCGATGATCATGAATCCCGGCGACTACTAGCCGGGAAGCGCTTTGCGGCAGATCAAGGCAGCGTTGAACGAGCTACGGTAGGAAGGGCCTCACCATCCGGAGAGGCATGTGTCCCGCTCCATCGAAAGCCTTGATACGAAAAGCCTCGATACGGCGAGCCTTGACCTGCCCGCGGCGAGGATGCCGGCATTCGCGCGGCATCTCTATCATTCGGCCCGCAGGCTGCTGCGGGCGATCATCGCCCGCATCGATCTCTCGCAATTTCCAGGATCGTGTTGCGGCTGAGCGCGGCGGCGAGGTGCCACAAGACAAATGCCATAAAATGCAAATCCCTGCCGGAGGACCGACAGGGATCAGCAGAAAGGATGATGGACGGCGAATGAAGTCCATTCGGTGGCCCATCATGGACCTGCGTCAGCATCGAAGTGCGGATCGCCGCGCCACGCAAGATCAATTTGTGGGCACGCAGTGCACACCACGAATCACGACTTCCCCTTACCGGGCTGCATCAAACTGCCGGTCATCTGGCGCATGTGGTCTCCGGCGCTGGTGAACTGGCTGCGCAGGAAATCGGACTGGATTCGCATGGCCTCCTGAAGGTCGGTAGCATGAACGAGCTTGCGGGCATGCTCGAACGCCGACTTCATGTTCTGCTCGGTGAAAGCGAGCGCCTGCTTCGATACCTCCGTCCCCGGGCCCGGAACGGTCGTCATCGATTTGGTGGCGGCTTCGAAAAACATGCCGAACGCCCTTTCCGCCTGATCAATAGTCTTCTCGGCCAGGTCGCGCAGTTCGGCCGGAACCTCGAGCTTCGGTTCGATCATGGTCGCACTCCTCCCTTTTCCTGACTGAATACCACACTTGCCGGATCGGCTTCCAGCGGCCATCCGCAAGGGGTTAATCCCCCCCCCGGCGGCCCGCTCCGGCAGGAAAACGAGGGACAAGGCGTAAGGCTGGCGCAGCCGGGCTCAGGACAGGGGGTGTTCGGGAACGGTTTCTTCGACGACGAGGTCTTCGACGAGCTTGATGACCTCGAAACGCTGTCGAGGCGCGAGCTTCAGGAACGCACGAAGCAGGCGCAAACTTTCGACGGTGCTGCCTGCGGGTGCGCCGAGCTTAAGGTGCAGTTCAGCCGCGAAGTTGAGGTTCTTCATCTCGCACCTATCACAAGCATCGGTCTTCGTGATCAGACGTCGATGTACCGCACGATAACCGGACGCCGGCGGGTTAACACACTGAACTAAACAGCCACGCGGACAGGCTCGGCCAAACAGGTTGCAATTATGCCAAGGAACAACTCCTCCGGCAAGCCCAACCATCGCGGTAGCGATGCTTGATCTGCATCGCACCACGGCAATTCCGGATAACACGAATATGGAGCGTCGTCACCCACCCGCGTCAACAAGCGGCATCGATCACACACACTGCCTCGATTGCCGTCAATCGAGGCGACGTTTCACCGCGTTTCCAATGTGAACGGAGATTGACGAGGTCCGGTTGAAGTCTCTTCGGGGTATACACGTAATTGTTGTGTCCGAATCGCTTGGTTGTATCGCTGGCGAAACGAACGCCGACCCTCGCAGCCGGTTTCCAACGTCCCGATCCGAGCGCCAATGATTTGACGCGGCTCTTGGTCTCAGTCCGGACATGTTTCCGCTCGTGAACCGTTGTTCGGGATCGAGCGACCAAGCGGTTGCGACACGGCCACGCGGACGACGGGCGCCATGGCTGACGGACTTTTCGATTCGGGCGCGCCTCAGCAAAAGGACAACGGCATGCTTTCTCGCTGCGATCTCATCAAGAGCGCCGCGGTCGCGCTTCTTACCCTCTCGATACAAGGCGCATGGGCGCAGGAGACTAGGATGAACCTGTTCAAGATCGTGACCGTCAAGGACGAAATCGTCGTCGGATTGTCGGCGGAGGAGCTTCAGGCGCTCGGCGGCAACGATGCAAGCGCGGTTGCGCACGCGTTGGCGCAGAAGGGCGATCTCACGGTCTGGCAGTACAATGTACACCGCGGCCCGAACGGCGAATTGCAGCAGACGCCGACGGCCAGGATCGGGCTGTTGGCCAGCGCGTCGCTCCGTGTCGAGCCCTATACGACGCCTTACCAGATCGTGCCGCATCCGTAGGGAGCGTACCGGCACCCCTGCGGCCGAACCCGCAGGGGCGACGCCATCATCGGCGCCGTTCTGCGCGCTGGGCCCCGCCTTCCGTGGCAAAACCGTAGATCAGCGCCAGCCGATCCAGACATTCCCGAAACCGCCGTGCGAAATAATCGTTCCAGCGCTGGGTACGAACGGCGCGGCGCTGGCCGATCTCATCCATGGTCAACCCCAGTACCAGGACGTCGTGCACCAGTGCAGCGCCGTCGGTACCCAGTTCGCGCTCGATCCGGTTCAGGCGCAGCACCGCCTGGCGCTGGCCCTCGGTGACGGGCTCGCGCGAGCGCGCACCGTCGACATATTCACGCGTTGGGTCCACCGCCTGGGGCCCGCGCTCCGCCCTTTCCCAATCGTTCTGGAAGGCACGACCACCGCGATATTGCGCCTCGTCGATCTGGTGATGCGCATGTAACCGGCCGAGCGGGTCGCCGCGGACCGACCGGACGGCCAGGATCTTCTCGCCGGCATCAAGCGCCAGCGGATTGTCGACGTCGACCTCTGCCACCTCGGCATTGAACGGCACCTCGCGTGACCTGCGGTCGTAGATTCCAGTCAATTTGTAGGACTTGCTGCGTCGGGCGCGTGCCACTCGGATGCTCCTTGCAAGGTTGACGATTGAGCGGATAGCGCCCCGTCAGGCGGCAGTGATCAGCCTCAATATGACGGGACCGGCGGCACGGGCGGACGCAGGTCCGGACCGCCGCGTCAGGCGTGCATGTGGCGAGCAGTAGCTCGAGCCCGGCTGGCGCGGATGGCCGCAGAAGGAGATCTCCTCCCCGTCCTTATCGCCGCCATAGGGATAGCGGCAGTCGTCGGGCGCGAGTTCGACCAGCGGGATCAGGCGCGGCTGGACGCCGACGCAGCGCAGCTTGACCCGCGCTGCGGGCTTCATCGCGGACTGCGGCGGCACGTTCAGGTACGGCAACGCCATCCGGCGCGGCGAAGGTTGGCAGCCCTCGCCAGGCAAAGTCGGCACGATCGATGGGCTCGTCATCCGCGCCGGCGCAATGAGCCCGAGCCGCTTGGCGCGGCCGACAACTGCGCTGCGCGTATAAGCCGTTCCAAACCTTGCGTTAATCTCCCCCCTTATCTCCGCGTACGACATGTTCCTGAAAAAAAAGTCGCGAAGCGCGTCGGAGTGCTCCGACGGCCAATGCCCCGGTTCCATGCTGCTGTCCTGTGAATACGCCTGCGCCGATCGCCCGATCGGACGGCGAACCGAACATTCCGGTATTCCGAAACAAAAGTCAAGCCACAATTCTGATATTCATAATTGCATCAATTCCGAATTTCGGATTACAAGAGGCAAGACGACGGGCAATCGAGGGAATCACCATGTTGGACGTTGCAATGATCGAACGGGGTCTGGAGAAGACGGGTAAGAGCAAGGGCGGTCTGGCAGCGGCCATGGGCGTGCGGCCCGGCGCGGTGTCCGAAATCCTCGGCGGCGAGCGCCTGGTGAAGGCGTCGGAAATTATTCCGATCATGGAATATCTCGAGCTCAATCTCGCACCCATCATGGGCCGCGTCGGCGCCGGCGCCGTGATCGAGCCGGATTATGAGCAGGTTCCCCCGGAAGGCCTCGGCGATATCGCGCTGCCCTTCCCGATCATGGAAGAGACGGTGGCCTTCGAGATCGTGGGCGATTCGATGCTCCCCAAATACGAGAGCGGCGATGTCATCGTAGTCTACAGGGAGCAGCGTCATCCACTGTCGAGCTTCTATGGCGAAGAGGCAGTGGTCCGGCTCAAGACCGGCGAGCGCTATTTGAAGACCATCGAGCGGGGCAAGTCGCCCTCCGTCGTCAATCTCACCAGCTTCAACGCCAAGCCGATCGTCGGCGTGAAGCTCGAATGGGTCGGTGAGATCTGCCTGTCCATGCCCAAGGGCCAGCTCGAGCGGCTGCGCGCCAAGTCGGCGCGTCCGCGCAAGAAGAGCAAGTAGCGACCTGCCTCGGATTTCCGATTTTCGGAAATATCGCTTGACCTAATTCCGCTTTTCGGAAATACTCCGCCGTGCTCTGTCCAGGAGCACGGCAGGATCGTTTCATGCAGTATTTCGTCGTGATGATCGACTATGGACGGCGTGGCCGCGAGGCGGTCGTCGATCCTGAAATCACGAGGCGCGAGGTCGTTTCCCGAGTCGCGTCAGGTGAATATCAGAACATCTCGTTCATCCACGAGATCGTGGAAGGCTCGGCCGAGGACGTGACCGAGGCCATCCTGACGGAAGCCGCCCTCCCACAGGTCCCACCTGAGGATGTCGACATCCAGGCAATCCGCCTCGATCACGCCCGCGACCTGCGCAAGCACGAGCAGACGTGACCCGGGCCATTGCTGACCTGCGCCACCTCGAGCTAGAGATTACACCGTGAGAACGGTCGATCCCGTGGTCTTGCGTGCGGCAAGATCGGCATGCGCCTTGGCGGCGTCCTTCAGCGGATACGTCTGGTGCACCTCGATCTTGACTGCGCCGGATTTCACGACGTCGAACAGCTCGTTCGCCATCGCGACCAGACTCTCGCGCTTGGCGGCGTAGGTGAACAACGTCGGCCGGGTGACGTAGAGCGAGCCCTTCTGCGCAAGCAGACCGAGATTGAGCGGCTCGACCGCACCTGAGGACGCGCCAAACAGCGCGGCGACGCCAAGCGGCGCGAGGCAGTCCAGCGACTTCAGGAAGGTGTCCTTGCCGACGGAATCATAGACCACCGGCACCTTCTTGCCGCCCGTGATCTCGTCTACGCGTTTCACGAAATCCTCGCGCGTGTAGATGATGACATGGTCGCAGCCATGCGCCTTGGCGAGCTTCGCTTTCTCGTCGCTGCTGACGGTACCGATCACGGTTGCGCCGAGATGCTTGGCCCACTGGCTGAGGATCAGGCCGACGCCGCCGGCCGCGGCATGGAGCAGGATGGTGTCGCCGGCCTTCACTCGGTAGGTCTGCCGGATCAGATATTGCGTGGTGAGCCCCTTCAGCATCATCGCGGCCGCGGTCTTGTCGTCGACACCATCGGGCAGCTTCAACAGGCGGTCGGCCGGAATCAGGCGCGCCTCGGAATAAGCGCCGAGCGGTGAAGCACCATAGGCGACGCGATCGCCCGGCTTCAGATCGGTGACACCGGGCCCGACCTCCTCGACGATTCCGGCACCCTCGCTGCCAAGGCCGCTGGGCAATTGCACCGGATACACGCCGGAGCGGTTGTAGATGTCGACGAAGTTGAGGCCAACGGCAGTATGGCGGATGCGTGCCTCGCCCGGTCCGGGCTTGCCGACACTGACCTCCTCCCAAACCAGGACTTCCGGACCGCCGGTGCTGTGAAAACGAATGGCATGCGTCATGGGGATTGTTCCCTTATCGTTGAAGGTAAGAGTCCGAACTCCGGATCGGCCTGTGAAATAGGCATTTGGTCGGCCCGTTTACAGTATAGAGGACGTAACAAGAATGTCACAGCGAACGACAAACGCCCGCCGTTCCGCCTCTGTTCGAAAGAGTTGATGATGGCCTTGCGATGACCGGCAGTAGCCTCTGCGCGGGGTTTGGTGGTCGCCTGCAATGGAGAGTCGAGATGCCAGCTTATGTACAGCATCATCGGGGCATCGAAATCGCGCCTGTGATTTGCCCCACCTGCATGGGGTTCCTGCCGATGTATGTCCGCGAGGTCGAGCCGCATTGGAGCCTTGCCAAGATCGACTTTGTCTATGAATGCGCCGATTGCGGCGCCGAGGTCCGGCAGACCATCCGCAAGCCGGAGCTGCTGCGGCACTGACCGCGCGGCCGGCGAACCGCTCAACTATTTGCGCTAAGCGGAAAAAGCCCGTTTCACGCGGGTCTGACGTCTCCCAAACGAGGCTTGTTCTTTGCCGGGAACGCAGGCAGAACAAGCCTCAAGTAAGACCTTTGGGAGCGCCCTTTCGTGGCTGAACAGAAGGCCTCGACCGCGATCGAGGCAGTGGAGAGCGGCCTTGCCGCGCAAGGCTATATCGCGAGCCGGCAGATCGCGACCGCCGTCTATTTGTCGCAACAGATCGAGAAGCCGATTCTGGTCGAGGGCCCCGCGGGCGTTGGCAAGACCGAGCTTGCAAAGGCCATTGCGGCCTGGCGCGGCATGAAGATGATCCGCCTGCAATGCTACGAAGGCCTCGATGAGGCCAAGGCACTCTACGAGTGGAAATACGCCAAGCAGCTTCTCTACACCCAGATCCTCAAGGACAAGCTCGGCGAAGTGCTCGGCGGCGCGCAGACGCTGCATGCCGCGCTCGACCAGCTCCATGATTTCGGGGACGTGTTCTTCTCCAAGGAGTTCGTCGATCCGCGACCGCTGCTTCAGGCGCTGGAGCAGCCGGGCGGCTGCGTGCTTCTGATCGACGAGATCGACAAGTCGGATGCGGAATTCGAGTCGCTACTGCTGGAAATCCTTTCCGACTTCCAGGTCACGATCCCCGAGCTCGGCACCGTCTCGGCAATCACACCGCCGACTGTCATCCTCACCTCCAATAGCGAGCGCGATCTCGGCGATGCCCTGAAGCGGCGCTGCCTGCATCTGCATATCGGCTTCCCCGAGCAGCGGCTGGAGGAGCGCATCGTCGAGAGCCGCGTGCCGAACATCTCGCAGACGCTGCGCCGGCAGATGGTCGGCTTCATTCATGAGATCCGTTCGCTCGACCTGAAGAAGCTGCCGTCGGTCAGCGAGACCATCGACTGGGCGCGCGTGCTGGTGCTGCTCCAGGCCTCGGAGCTCGATACCGAGATCGTCAAGGACACGCTCAACGTGCTGCTAAAATACGAAGCCGACATCGAGGCAGCATCGCCGCAGGTCACCACGTTCATTGCCAAGGCGGCACGGTCCAACGTCTTCGGTTGACGCGCATGCGCGAGAACCTCCATCGTTTCTTTCGGGCGGCGCGCGGGGCCGGCGTCCATGTCTCGCCCGCCGAAAGCATCGATGCGATGCGCGCGGTCAGGCAAGTCGGCTTCTCCGACCGCGCCGTCCTGCGCGATGCGCTGCTCCTGACGCTCGCCAAATCGCAGGACGAGAAGCTCGCGCTGAGCGACTGCTTTGATCTGTTCTTCAGTCAACCGGAACCGCGGCAGGACCCACCGGAAGCCGATAACGAGGACGAAGCTTCGCAGGAGTCGGAGCAATCCCCCTCGCCCGGCTCGGACAGCGAGGCGGGCGAAGGTCAGCCTCCTGAAGGGCTAGGCCCTCTCGCGCAGATGTTGATGTCGCAGGACCGCAATGCGATCGCAGCCGCGATCGCCAACGCCTCCGGTGCCGCTTCCCTGTCCGACATCCGCTACTCGACCCAGCGCGGCATCTTCTCCAGCCGCATTCTCGACGCCATGGGCCTCCATCGCCTGCGCCACGATCTCGACGAACTCACCGCGACAAATCCGTCGCAGGCAGAGCGTCTCCGTGCCGCGCTGGACGCGTTGCGCGAAGCCGTGCGCGACACGGTCGCGCAGGGCCTTGCGCTCTATGCCCGCGAGGAGGCTGAAAACCTCCGCAACGAGATCCTGCGCAATGCGCCGCTGGCCGGCATCGAGCGGCGCCAGGTCGCGGAGATGCGGGCCCTCATCCGCCAGATCGCGCGGCGCCTGCGCGAGCGTTATTCAAAGCCGCGCAAGCGCCAGCGCCGCGGCCATCTCGACGTTCGCCGCACGTTGCGCCGTAACGCCGCCTGGGGCGGCATCCCCTTTCTCACCGCATGGAAGCGCAAGCATCGTGACCGGCCAAAGATCGTCGCGCTTTGCGACGTCTCCGGCTCGGTTGCGCAGGTCTCGGATTTCTTCCTGCTCCTGATCCATTCGCTGCACGAAGTGGTCGACGACGTCCGTTCCTTCGCCTTCTCTTCGCATATGATCGAGGTCAGCGAGATCCTCGAGAGGAAGTCGCCGGAAGAGGCGATGGCCGAGATCATGTCCAAGGTCGGCTTCGGCTCGTCGGACTACGGCTCGTCGCTGGTCGATTTCGAGAAGGACTTCATGAGCACGCTGACGCCGCAGACCACGGTGATCGTGCTTGGCGATGCCCGCAGCAACAATCTTGACCCTCGCGCCGACATCCTGCGCCGCATCTCCGAGCGCTCGAAGCGGCTGGTCTGGCTCAATCCCGAAGGGCGGCTCGCCTGGGGCTTTGGCGACTCCGAGATGCCGCGCTACGCGACCTTTTGCAGCGTGGTGCGCCAATGCTCGACCGCACAGCAACTCGAGCGCGCGGTATCCGATATCGTGGCGACTTATCAGTAAGACCCAAACTCACGGCAAACGACGGCTTCGCGCAAGCTCCGCCTGAGCGATACTGCACTCCTGGAAGTGACGGGCAATTTCGTCGAGTGCGCGCTGCTCCCACTCCTGGGCTTGCGCGAGCCAGAAAAGGCGGCGCTCCGAATCGAGTGCGGCACGCTCCCTACACAGAGATTCCTGACCGCGAATTTCGACCAGCCTGTTCATGCACTCCACTCCCGCCCTGTGAAGCCATTCCCTGCGAATCAACGTAACAGAATCCGGACTCCCTCGCCTCGTGACTTCTGCGCATATCGCAACGCAGAATGGGACAGCAAGGCTTCCCGTGCACTGCGGTAGATCGAGGCGATCAAGAGCAAATCATCAATTAGTGATCAAAGATCGGGACGATGTTCGCCTCCGAACGAACTTAACCCTTGTGATGCAACGAAGTGCGGCAATTTGTGAAGAGACGTTCTAGACGGCTTACCGAATTCCCGACTCATTGTCGTCGCACGGTCTTCATGCAGCGCCGCTAACAGGGGCGCGCGAACGGGGCTATCGCTTGAGGCAACATGAGCAACGATTTCGATTTCGATCTTTCATCCGATCAGTGGGAAGTGCTGAAAGCACTCCGCAATCCGGTTTCGAACGGTCGCTTCTCCAAGGTTTATGTCATCGAGGGCCTCGTCAAGCTCGGTCTCGTCGTCGTCAATGACGGGGTGCCCGCGATGACGCCGACCGGACGCAAGGTGCTGGTGCGGGGATCGTGCCGGCTGCTCGACGTCGCGGCTTGACGGAGCTGCCCGCTGCCGCGTGCGCCATCGCCTGAAAAATAGTCTTTTGCTCACAACCGAAATCGGGTTTGCTTCTCACGACAACATCTGGCGCGCAACGACGCCGCGCGGATGGCAAGGGAGCTGATCATGAACGGGCTTGGCGGGCTGAACAAATCGCCCGAGGGCGTTGTCATCGGGCTGGTGCAGCTGCAACTGCCGAACGTCGTGACCCGCGCCGATCTCGCGAAGCAGACCGAGCGCATCGTCTGGATGGTCGGCAAGGCGCGCCGCAATCTCTCCACCATGGATCTGGTGGTGTTCCCCGAATACGCGCTGCACGGTCTCTCGATGGATACCAATCCCGAGATCATGTGCCGCCTCGACGGTCCTGAGGTCGCGGCCTTCAAGAAGGCCTGCATCGACAACAGGATCTGGGGCTGCTTCTCCATCATGGAGTTCAACCCGCACGGCAATCCCTACAATTCCGGGCTGATCATCGACGACCATGGCGAGATCAAGCTCTACTACCGAAAACTTCATCCCTGGATCCCGGTCGAGCCGTGGGAGCCCGGCGATATCGGCATTCCCGTGATCGAAGGCCCGAACGGCGCGAAGATCGCTCTGATCATCTGCCATGACGGCATGTTTCCAGAGATGGCGCGGGAATGCGCCTACAAGGGCGCGGAGATCATGATCCGCACCGCCGGCTATACCGCACCGATCCGCGACGCGTGGCGCTTCACCAACCAGGCCAACTCGTTTCAGAACCTGATGGTCTCCGCGAACGTCTGCATGTGCGGCACCGATGGCTCGTTCGATTCCATGGGCGAAGGCATGATCGTTAATTTCGACGGCACGGTGCTGGCGCACGGCACCACCGGGCGCGCCGACGAGATCATCACCGCCGAGGTGCGGCCTGATCTCGTGCGCGAGGCCCGGATCAATTGGGGCGTCGAGAACAACATCTACCAGCTCTGGCACCGCGGCTACGTGGCGGTGAAGGGCGGCGCGATGGACTGCCCCTACACTTTCATGCAGGACATGGTCGCGGGCAGCTATCGCCTGCCCTGGGAGGAACAGGTCAAGGTCACCGACGGCACATCTTGTGGCTTCCCGACGCCGACGCGGATGTTCGGCAAGACGGCGAAAGCGGCGGAATAGATTGCTCCCAGGTGGGAGCCGCGACAATCTGGCACGGTTGTTGCTCCTTGTGACGTCGAAGACGCGTCAAACCGGGGAGCCCACCATGTCGACCATTGCCGCGGCGCCAGCCGCCGAGCCGAAGCCGCTGTATACTTCGCTGTTCGTCCAGGTCCTCGCCGCGCTGGTCCTCGGCATTATCCTCGGCATGACCGTCCCCGACTTTGCTGTCGGCCTCAAGATTCTCAGCGACGCGTTCCTCAAGCTGATCTCGATGATCGTGGCGCCAATCGTGTTCTGCGTCGTCGTGCACGGCATTGCCGGCGCCGGCGACCTCAAGAAGGTCGGCCGGGTCGGTATCAAGGCGCTGGTCTATTTCGAGGTGATGACCACCGTCGCACTCGTGGTCGGTCTCATCCTGGCCTACGTCTTCGGCCCCGGCCATGGCATGAATATCGATCCCTCGACGCTCGACGCCAAGGCGCTCAACACCTACGCCGACAATGCTCACAAGCTGTCCGGTGGCGGTATCGGCGCCTTCCTGATGAACGTGATCCCGACCACCTCGTTCGATGCGCTGTCGCGCAACGACGTGCTCCAGGTGCTGTTCTTCGCGGTCCTGTTCGGCGTCGGCCTCGCGCTGGTCGGTGGCGAGAAGGGCAAACTCGTCACGTCGATGATTGATGCCGCCTCGACCGTACTGTTTCGCGTCATGGGACTCATCGTGCGCGTCGCTCCGCTTGGCGTGCTCGGTGCGGTCGCCTACACCGTCGGCAAATACGGCGTCGGATCGCTGAAACAGCTCGTCTCGCTGGTGTTGCTGTTCTACGTCTCGGTCGGCATCTTCGTGCTCGGCGTGCTCGGCGGCGTGATGGCACTCGCCGGAATCAACATCCTCAAATTCCTTGCCTACCTTCGCGAGGAGCTGACCATCGTGCTCGCGACCGCCTCTTCCGACGCCGTGCTGCCGCAGATCATGAAGAAGCTGGAGCGGATGGGTGTGAAGGATTCCGTGGTCGGTCTCGTCATACCGACCGGCTATTCCTTCAACCTCGACGCCTTCTCGATCTACCTGACGCTTGCCGTCGTGTTCATCGCACAGGCGACCAACACGCCGCTGTCATTCGGCGATCTCCTGCTGGTGCTCGGCGTCTCCCTGATCACCTCGAAGGGTGCGCACGGCGTGCCGGGCTCCGCGATCGTGATCCTCGCCGCGACGCTCAATGCGGTGCCGAGCATTCCTGCGATCGGCCTCGTGCTGGTGCTGTCGGTCGACTGGTTCATCGGCATGGCCCGCGCGCTTGGCAACCTGGTAGGCAACTGCGTGGCGACCGTCGTGGTGGCGGCCTGGGAAGGCGATCTCGACCGAGCCAAGGCGACCCAGGTGCTGGAGGGCGGCGAGCTCGTCGACGTGACCGCGGGCTAGAGTCCGTGGATCAGTCATTCCACTGGAGGAGCGGCGTTCCATACGCCCTCCTCCAGACCGACAGGAAGCGCGGAAACCAGGAATGAGCCACGGCGCCCTTATAAGCCCAGGTACGATATTTCAGGCCGTGCTCTGAGATCAGTTCCTGATATCCGCCGTGAACCTCGGTCGCGGTGCGAATGTCCTTTAATATCCCTTGCGCGCAGGCCCGATAAGTATTGCTGCCGGCGAATTCATCATAGTCCAGCATGCGATCCGCGAACTCGACGTTGAACGTCGGCCATGAGGAGCGTCCCTGGTAGGCAGGCGCCGCGATCTTGTGGATCATCTTGTTCCGCGGATTATCCGCGGAGACCAGAAAGTGGAACGTGCTGGGAATGCGAAACCGGGGCTCGGCGATGATCAGGTCGGTCGTGGCCGCGAACAGCGCGCGTTCGCTGGCGTCGTTCAGGTCCCAAAATCCGCGATGTACGCTGACGAAATCCAGCGCCACCGAAGATACCGGCGAACCTGCCGGGCCATCGAGGGAATGCCTGATATAGCCGTCCTTACCGAACAGACGAAGCAAGTCTCTCTTGTACCGGGCGAGATCGCGCCCGAGCTGTCGCTTCAGCTCGATCTCGTCGACGACTCCGAGCTGCACGCCCCACACGAACGTCGTGTAGATGCAGGCATTGGTCACGAAACGCCGGCGCTCGGCACGCGTATCCGTTGCCGCAGAGCGAGGCCCGCGGGCGTCGCACAGCAAATATCCGGTGCCCTCAACGTCGAACGACTCGAGCTCGCTTGCGAGCTTCAGGATCGCGCGTTTCAGATCGGCGCCGTATTCGGCCAGCAACAGGCGGCCGGCATGGGCGCATTGTGACATCGCCAGATAGGACGAGGCCCTCTCCTCAGCAGAGATCATCTGCTGCAGACCGGCAAGGATACCGAGCAGGGTATCAGAGGGCCGCGAGAAATAATTCACGCCGAGATACCGGCCGCGTCCAGCCGGGACGATGGTCGTGGTGACGACGTCGGCACGAACCGCCTCCAGCAGCAGGCGGACGCTCTTCTCGAGCAGGCGAGCCCGCCGCACCGCATCCTGCGCATCCATGATGGTTTCGGGGTCGAGGA
Organism: Bradyrhizobium cosmicum; assembly: GCF_032290525.1. Taxonomy (GTDB): domain Bacteria; phylum Pseudomonadota; class Alphaproteobacteria; order Rhizobiales; family Xanthobacteraceae; genus Bradyrhizobium; species Bradyrhizobium cosmicum_A. The sequence continues at coordinate 26,796 of NZ_JASXTA010000033.1, forward strand.
CGTCGGGATAGAACCAGGCGAAGTCGCGCGGGTAGTAGGCCGAGGCGTGCGGCGCTCCGGTAACGAGGAAAGCCTCGGTCACCGAGAAAGCGCTGTCCATCGAGTGCCGGTAAAGGTCCTCGATCGCCGACAACGAATGAGGCGATTGCCTCAGAAAGCGATCACCGAGAAAATTGACCGCCTGAAGGGCGTTGGCAACGAAGGTCGCGACCGCTCCCTGGTAGAACCGGTTCTCACGACGTGATGGAAAAGAGATGTCGCTGTTCATATGAGCAATGGGCCGATGTCTGGTGATCCCCGGGGATGGCGGTCACCATTCTAATGGTGCCCGATTCGTATCTCTATCCGGTGACTTGCGGGCTCGACCTATCCTTCTCGCGGCCGAAAATTCTCGATCACCCGCAGCAGCACCCGCGCGCCTGCGTCGGCATCAGCGAGCTCGACGTGCTCGTCCGGATGATGGCTGATGCCGCCGCGACAGCGCACGAAGATCATGCCGACATCGGCGATGTCGATCATGGCCATGCCGTCGTGCCCTGCCCCGCTCGGCAACTCGAATACGGGGAAACTTTCCGTTTCAATCGCCTGTGCGATCTGATTCTTGAGCCAATGCGCGCAGGGCGCGGTACGATTCTCGTGGGTGACGTCGAGCTGAAGCGCCAATTGGCGGCGCTTCGCAATCGCCTCGATCTGCCTGACAATGTCGGCCACCGCGCGCTTGCGGTGCATGTCGGTTGGGGCACGCATGTCGATGGTGAACGACACCTCGCCGGGAATGACATTGGTTGCGCCGGGCCTTGCCTGGATGTAGCCGACGGTGCCGACCAGCCCGCTCTCGTCGGTGCGGCAGAACTGCTCGATCGCGCCGATGCATTCGGCAGCGCCTGTGAGTGCATCACGGCGCAGCGCCATCGGCACGGTGCCGGCGTGGCCAGCCATGCCGGTCAACCGCGCGGCAAGCCGTGTCGCGCCAGCAATCGCGGTGACAATGCCGACGGGCAGGTTCTGCGCTTCCAGCACCGGACCCTGCTCGATGTGCAATTCGAGATAGGCCAGCAGTTCGCGCCCCGCCCGGGCGGCGGCGCCGATGTGATCGGGATCGAGGCCGAACGTAACGAGCGCATCGCGCATCGACACACCGTCGCGATCGCGCGTGTTCAGGACGCTCTCGTCGAAAGTTCCGGCCACCGCACGGCTGCCGAGCAGGGTCGATGCGAAGCGCACCCCCTCTTCATCGGCAAAGCCGATCACCTCGATCGCGAACGGCAGGCGCTTGCCGCGGCGGTGGAGGTCGGCGACGCAGGCAATCGCCGTGATCACGCCCAGCGGACCGTCCCATTTGCCGGCATCGCGCACCGTGTCGTAGTGCGAGCCCAGCATCAGACAGGGCGACCCCGGCCGCTCGCCTTCGTAGCGGCCGCAGACATTGCCGATCGCATCGAGATGCGCGCTCATGCCGGCGTCGCGCATCCAGGTCAGGATGAGGTCCGCAGCCTCGCGCAGCTCCTTGGTGAGATAGATGCGGGTGAGCTTGTCGCCTTCTTCCGAGATCGCGGCGAGTTCGTTGATCCTTCGCACGATCTCCTCGCCGAGCGATATCGTTTGAACGACGTTACCAGCAGCCATCTCGGCAGGCTTCCCATCTCATAAGACCGCGGCGGTGGCGGTCGTGGCGACGATCGATACAAGTTCGGTGCCAGCGAAATTCGCACAGTCAGCGCCGTCCCGATCAGCGCGTGGTTAGCATGAATGCGGCAGCCGGCGGACTGCCCGACGCGCGTCGTGCACACGCGTGAATCGGTCAAGGCTGCTCAACTCCATTGCATACAACAAACGTATCTTGCTTAAAAATTAGCCTGCCGATTTCCTGATCAAGTCCAGAGCTTCGGATATAAATCATGAATTTCAATGACTTAATCTAAGATGATTATGTCCTGACCTCTGGCACGAAGCTTGCGACATCTTATCCGGCTCCGCCAAACCGGTGCAGCCACGAGACAGGGCGGCGCGACCGCCGAGGGGAGCAAGCAATGAATTTTGGCAGGATCTCACGACGTCATTTGTTGCAGGGCGGCGCAGCCCTTACCCTCGGCGCGGCAGCGGGCATTCGCCCGGCCTTCGCGGCCGAAACGACCATCGGCTTCATCTATGTCGGTTCGCGCGACGACTATGGCTACAACCAGGCCCACGCGCAGGGCGCAGCAGCCCTGAAGAAGATTCCCGGGCTGAAGGTCGTGGAAGAAGAGAAAGTGCCGGAGACCGATGCAGTCGAGAAGACGATCGAGTCGATGATCAATCTCGACGGCGCCACCCTGCTCTTCCCGACCTCGTTCGGCTACTACAACCCGCACATGATCAAGATGGCCAACAAGTTCCCGAAGCTGCGCTTCGAGCACTGCGGCGGCCTGTGGAGCGACAAGGACCCGAAGAACGCCGGCAGCTATTTCGGTTACATCGATGAAGCCCAGTACATCTCCGGCATCGTCGCCGGCTACACCTCCAAGAGCGGCAATCTCGGCTTCGTCGCGGCCAAGCCGATCCCGCAGGTGCTGCGCAACATCAACGCCTTCGCGCTCGGCGCCAAGCTTGCCAACCCGAAAGCCACGACACAGGTGATCTTCACCGGAGACTGGTCGATGCCGGTCAAGGAAGCGGAGGCCACCAACAGCCTGATCGACCAGGGCGTGGACGTACTCACCTGCCACGTCGACGGTCCCAAGACCATGGTCGAGAACGCGGCACGCCGCGGCGCTATGGTCTGCGGCTATCACGTCAACCAGTCACCGCTCGCACCAAAGGCATATCTCACCGGCGCCGAGTGGAACTGGGAGGCGCTCTATCCGAAATTCGTCAAGATGATCGCCGCCGGCGAAAGCATCCCGAACTTCTATCGCGGCGGTCTCAAGGAAGAGATCGTCAAGACCTCGCCGTATGGCGAGGCCGTCTCCGCCGAGGCGCGCAAGCATGCCGACGAAGTCAAGGCGAAATTCCTGTCCGCCGACGGCTACGCCATCTTCAAGGGCGGGCTGGTCGACAACAAGGGCAAGACGGTGATCGCGGCCGGCACCGATCGCGGCCAGAAGGATCCCGAGCTCGAGAAGATGGACTATCTCGTGGAGGGCGTGATCGGAGCGACTTCGTGACAACGGAAGCGGCGGATTCCACTGGGGCGCCCGGGACAATTGCCCCGGCCGCCGATCCGGGATTCCTCCAGCGCCATGGCGCGACGGTTGAGTACATCCTGATCCCGGTCGCGGCGCTCGCTGGCGCGCTAGTAGTCTTCGGCATCTTCGTGGCGATGTTCGGGAAGAACCCGCTCGATCTCTACTTTTATATGTACTACGGCGCCTTCGGCACCTGGTTCTCCTGGCAGAACACGCTCACGCGCGCGGCACCCTTGATCCTCACCGCGCTCTGCACGGCGCTGCCGGCGCAGCTCGGCATGGTCATCATCGGCGGCGAAGGCGCACTGCTGATCGGCGCGCTGTCGGCGACGAGCGCCGCACTGGTGCTTCAGGGCATGCCGTCGTTCATCGTGCAAATCGCCATGGTCCTCGCCGGCGTGATCGGCGGCGGCTTGTGGATCATGCTGGCGGGCGGCCTACGACAGTATCGCGGCGTCAACGAGACCATATCGAGTCTGCTACTCGTCTACATCGCGCTTGCGATCCTCAATCACCTCGTTGAAGGCGTGATGCGGGATCCCGCCAGCCTCAACAAGCCCTCGACCCGCGAGATCGGCGCCGCCAACATGATCGGCTCGATCCCGGGCACCGACGTGCACTGGGGCCTCGTCTTCGGCCTGATCGCCGCGATCGCCGCCTACATCCTGATCTATCACACCGTGTTCGGCTTCGCCGCACGCGTCGCAGGCGGCAACATTCGCGCCGCGAAGATCGTCGGCCTCGGTGTCAGCAAGCTGATCCTCACCGTCTGCTTCCTCGCCGGCGGCGCGGCGGGCCTTGCCGGCATGGTCGAAGTCGCCGCCGTGCAGGGGCGCACCAACGCCAATCTCGCGGCGGGCTACGGCTTCACCGGAATTCTCGTCGCTTTCCTCGCGCGGCAAAATCCGCTCGCGATCATTCCCGTCGCGGTCCTGCTCGGCGGCATCAGCGCCAGCGGCGGTCTGCTGCAACGCCGCCTGGGGCTGCCCGACGCGTCCGTGCTGGTGCTGCAGGGTATCATCTTCGTCTTCGTGCTGGCCAGCGATGCGCTCTACGGCCGCATCGGCTTCTTGAGGGGGAAATCCTGAGATGGCCGACGGATCGATCGGACTCTGGACCGTCCCGCTCGCCGTGCTCGGTGGCGCCATTCGCGTCTCGACGCCGTTCCTGTTCGTGAGTCTGGGCGAATGCATCACCGAACGCTCGGGCCGCATCAATCTCGGTCTCGAAGGCACGCTGGTGATGGGCGCGATGAGCGCCTACGGCATCTCCTATCTCACGGGATCACCGTGGCTGGGCGTGCTTGCTGCCGGCATCACCGGTGCGCTTCTCGGCGCGCTGCACGCCGGCATCTGCTCGCTGCCCCGCGTCAACGACATTGCCGTCGGCATCGCTTTGATGCTGTTCGGCACCGGGCTCGCCTTCTATCTCGGCAAGCCGCTGATCGAACCGACCGCGCCGCGGCTGCCCGCGATCGATTTCGGCTGGTGGAGCGACATCCCGCAGCTTCGCGCGGCGCTCCGCATCAACGTCATGTTCCTGATCGGCGTTGCCCTCGCGCCGATCCTTTACTGGGCCTTCCGCACCACGCGCTGGGGCCTTCTCATCCGTACCGCCGGTGAGAGCTCTGACGCAGCGCGCGCCATGGGGCACTCCGTGCTGCTGATCCGCCTGCGCGCGACCATGGTCGGCGGCTTCCTCGCCGGCATCGGCGGCTCGTTCCTTTCGCTGTTCTATCCAGGAAGCTGGAACGAGGGCCTGTCTTCGGGCCAGGGCATCACGGCGGTGGCGCTCGTGATCTTCGCGCGCTGGGATCCCCTGCTCTGCCTGTGGGCCTCGCTTGCCTTCGGCGGCGCCGCCGCGCTCGGACCGGCGCTGCAATCGGTCGGCGTCACCTCCGGCTACCACCTCTTCAACGCCGCGCCCTACATCCTGACGCTGGCGATCATGATCATCACCTGCTCGCCGAAGCGGACGCTGACCGGCGCTCCCGCTGAACTCTCGATCACACGGTAACGCGCACAACGAGGTTGTCCATGCCCGAGCGTTATATCAAGTCCGAGCCCTATGCCTGGCCCTACAACGGCGATCTTCGTCCCCAAAACACCGCACTCGTCATCATCGACATGCAGACCGACTTCTGCGGTGTCGGCGGTTATGTCGACAAGATGGGCTACGACCTCTCGCTGACGCGGGCGCCGATCGAGCCGATCAAGAAGCTGCTCAACGTCATGCGTGCCCAAGGCTTCCACATCATCCATACCCGCGAGGGCCATCGCCCCGATCTCTCCGATCTTCCCGCGAACAAGCGCTGGCGTTCGCGCCAGATCGGGGCCGGCATCGGCGATCCCGGCCCCTGCGGGCGCATCCTGGTGCGCGGCGAGCCGGGCTGGGACATCATTCCGGAATTGGCGCCCCTCCCCGGCGAGACCATCATCGACAAGCCCGGCAAAGGCTCGTTCTGCGCCACCGATCTCGAACTGATCCTGCGCGTGCGCGGCATCGAGAATATCGTCCTCACTGGCATCACGACCGACGTCTGCGTCCACACCACGATGCGCGAGGCCAACGACCGTGGCTTCGAGTGCGTGCTGCTGCACGATTGCTGCGGCGCGACCGACAAGAGCAATCACGAGCACGCACTGAAGATGATCAAGATGCAGGGCGGCGTGTTCGGCGCGGTCTCGACCTCCGACGCCTTCATCGGAGCGATTTCGTGATCGTCGGCGAGACGCCTCCGCCTTCCGGCGCCTTCGGTGTCGACGCCATCGCCATGACCATGCGTTTCGGCGATTTCCTGGCACTGGATAATGTCGAGCTGAAGGTACGACCGGGCTCCTTCCACGCGCTGCTCGGCGAGAACGGGGCCGGCAAGTCGACCCTCGTCAAATGCATCATGGGCTACTACCACGCGACCGAGGGCGACATCCTGGTCGGCGGCCGCGAGCAGACCATCGGCAATCCGAAGGAGGCCCACGCGCTGGGCCTCGGCATGGTCTATCAGCATTTCACACTGGTGCCGGCGATGACGGTCGCGGAAAACCTCGTGCTGGCGCGCGACCATGTGCCGGCCGTGGTGAACTGGCCGAAGGAGATGAAGGAGCTCGAGGCGTTCCTGGCGCTCATGCCTTTCAAGGTGCCGCTCGCCGCCAAGGTCTCCGACATTTCCGCCGGCGAACGGCAGAAGTGCGAGATCCTCAAACAGCTCTATCTGAAGCGGCGCTTCCTGATCCTGGACGAACCGACCTCGGTGCTGACACCCGTCGAAGCGGACGAGGTGCTCGGCATGCTCCGCGGCATGGTCGTCAAGGGCGAGCTGACCATCCTGATGATCACGCACAAGTTCCGCGAGGTCATGGCCTTCGCCGACGACGTCACGATCCTGCGCCGCGGCAAGCTCGCCGGAGCCGGCAAGGTTTCCGAACTCACGCCGGATGCCATGGCGCGTACCATGATCGGCGCCGAAGAGCTGACCGTACAGCCGCCGCGCACCGGCGAAGCCGGTCAGGCCAGGCTGGAGCTGACAAAGGTCCGCGCGCTCGACGATGCCGGTGCCATCGCCGTCCATGGCGTCTCGCTCACTGTCCGTGCCGGTGAGATCGTCGGCATCGCCGGCGTCTCCGGCAACGGCCAGCGTCAGCTCGTCGAGGTGCTGGCCGGCCAGCGCGAAGCCGAGGGCGGCGAGATCCGTGTTGCCGGCGATCCCTACCACGCCAGCCGCGAGGAGATGCGGCGCCACAGGATGTCACTGCTGCCCGAGGAGCCGCTGAAGAACGCCTGCGTCGGCGGAATGAGCGTCGCCGACAACATCGCCTTCCGCGAATTCGACCGCGCGCCCTTCGCCAGCGGCGGGTGGTGGCTCAACCGGAGCGCCTTCCGCGACAATGCGAAGAAGAAGATCGGCCAGTACAAGATCAAGACCCGAACCCCGGATACGCCGATCGCGGCACTGTCTGGCGGCAACGTCCAGCGCGCCGTGCTCGCCCGCGAGCTTGCCGGCGATGTCGAGGTGCTGATCGCGGCCAATCCCTGCTTCGGTCTCGATTTCGCGGCCGTGGCGCAGATCCACGCTGAGATCACGGCTGCCCGCAACCGCGGCGCCGCCGTGCTGCTGGTCAGCGAAGACCTCGACGAACTGCTCGAACTCTCCGACCGACTTGTGGTGATGTTCCACGGCCAATTCGTGTATGAAGCACTGACCAGCGAAGCCGACCTCACCGTGGTCGGCCGGCATATGGCGGGCCACTGACCCCGGAGCATTGATGGACGGCGTATCAGAACGCGACGAGCACTTCCTGCGCTTGTCCTTCGCGGTCGCCCGCCGTTCCCTCACCCACGGCAATCATCCGTTCGGCTGCATCGTGGTCGATGCCAACGGCAAGGTGCTGATCGAGACCGAGAACGGCTACATGCCGGACCACGACGGCACCGCGCATGCCGAACGCCTTGCGGCTACCCAGGCCTGCCGCACGCTCGGCCGCGAGGTGCTTGCAAGCGCGACGCTCTATTCCTCCGCCGAGCCCTGCGCGATGTGTTCAGGCGCGATCTACTGGGCCGGCATCGGCCGCGTCGTCTACGGCCTCAGCGAGCACCGCCTGCGCGACGTCACCGGCAACCACCCGGAGAACCCGACCCTCGAGCTGCCCTGCCGTGACGTCTTTGCCAGTGGGCAGCGACCGACGGAGGTCGTCGGGCCGCTGCTCGAAGACGAAGCCGAAGCCCTGCACGACGGCGTATGGACGAAATAGGCGCTGCGAGCGAGTCTCGCCCGCGCTCGAAGGGCCGGGTCACGGCACCCGCCCATCGCACAAACGAAGATGACGCCGCGGAGGTTTGACGCGGCGTCATCGTCTTTCACCCGAAGAGAGTCGGATGGTTAGAACTTTACAGTGATACCGGAGTAGAGCGAGGACTCCGTGCAGGATCCGGTGCTGACCTTCGCCCCACCAACCAGGGTGGTGCAGGCAACCGCGTTCTTGTGATCGAGGCCGAACTTGTTCTGCCAGTAGCGATAGGCAACCCAGACGTCCACGAAATGCGAGTACTTCTCGCCCCAGATCGCCTTCGAAGCATCGAACGTCAGACGGATCGGCTCCGAGTTGAACTCGACCTTGGTGGGATAGACGCCGTTGGCGACGCTGGCCGGAAGCGGCTCGGTGTCCGTTCCCTTCTTGCCGTACCAGCCGGCACGTCCACTGATCGAGAAGTATTGCATGTTCGGCGGCAGGAAGCCGAGGTCCATATAATAGTTGGTCTCGACCGCCCAGGTCGGCTTGAACGACGTGTTGCCGTCGGCGATGCACGGGGCGGACCAGCCGGCACCGCACTGCGAGAAGGAGTTGTGGTTGGCGAACTCCCAATATACGAGCGGGGCTACGTTGAAGTAGCCCTTGTAGGGAAGATCGAAGGCGAACTGCAGACCGGCGACGACATCGCGCTTGGCGGCGCCGAAATACCGGTTCTCTGTGTTGGCATCCATGCCAATCTCGAACGAGATGTTATGCAAGGGGCCTTGCGTGAAAGCCTTGGTGTTAAAAATCTCATTCCAGCCGAAGGTCGAGCGGAACAGGCCGTAGATTTCGGTTGCGCCGGCGCAACTCGCGGGCGTCGCTGCGAAGCCTGCAGCCGGCGACACGATCACGCCGGTTGCCGTGCAGGGACCCGCCGGGTCGTTGTGGTCCGACTTGAACATGGAGATGGTGAAGAAGTTGGTGCCGTACGTCCAAGCATCGAAGTGCGTGAAGGAGTAGACCTGCTTCGTCGTCTTGGCGTTGATCACACCGTTGGTATTGGTGAACGCACCGGGCTGCGAGGCATTGAAGATGTAGGAGAAGGTGACGCGGTCGTCGATCACCAGGAAGAACGGGAGGTCAGGCGCCTTCTTGGCGGCCTTGACCGGCAAGTCTGCTGCCTGAGCGAGGCCACCTGTGGCGAGCGTAGCAAGTGACAGCGCCCCTGCTGCAATTGCCTTGAAACGAAACGACATCCTGAATACCCCCAAGTTGGACACGTAAAAACGAACGTCCCTCGGGTGCGACACTTGCGCCGATCTCCCGGAGTGAGAAGCCTCAACTTCTTTCAAGGCATGGCGCTTGTTTCGGCAGGCGGCGGCGTTTCACCGCAGGATTTAGCGGATTTTCTGCTTCGCCGTTACATCGAGGCGTGAACGCGATGCCTGTCTTTGCCGGACATTCCCGTTTGATTTCGTTTATCTTTTGTGTCGGTCGGAACACGCAGATACGATCGGCGACGGCGACCGCCGTCTCGATGTGGAATTGCATACGCGCGCTGGCGCGGTTTTGCTCAACATCACGTCAAGCGTGCCCAGCGGGTTCCGATTTCGTTTGAACCGTCACAAATTTGCAACAACCATCATCCGCGGCGTGCGGCAGCAGCGGCCTTCCGATGATCCACTGGCCAGAATCTTCAACCGACGCGAGCGGCGACTCGCGACACCGACCGCCTGCCGAAGCGTTGAGCAAGGGATGACGCATTTTCACACCTTACGCGGCGGTTCAAACTAGCCCAGTATTGAGGCACTTCATCCCCATGCAAGCGCATCAGCGAATGTTAGATCCGACGCCTAGTGGCCTGCATTCCGGCGAGTCCCCGCTGCTTCAAACGCTCGGGCTCACCAAACGCTATGGAGATTTCCTCGCCAACGATTCCATCGACATCGAGATCTGGCCGAACGAGATCCACGCCCTGCTCGGCGAGAACGGCGCCGGCAAGTCGACGCTGGTGAAGGCGATCTACGGCCTGATCCAGCCCAGCGCCGGCGAGATTCGCTGGCAGGGTCACCCCATCGTGCTCTCGGGCCCCTCGGAAGCGCGAAGCCGCGGCATCGGCATGGTGTTCCAACATTTCTCGCTGTTCGACAACCTCACCGTCGCCGAGAACGTCGCGCTCGGTCTCGACGGGAAAGAGTCCTTCAAGGACATGTCGGCGCGGCTGGAGCAGGTGTCAAAGACCTACGGCCTGCCGCTCGATCCCAAACGCGAGGTCTGGCAATTATCGGTCGGCGAACGCCAGCGCATCGAGATCGTCCGAGCCTTGATGCAGGATCCGAAATTCCTGATCCTGGATGAGCCCACCGCGGTGCTGACACCGCAGGAAGCCGATCAGCTCTTCGTCGTACTGCAGCGGCTCAAGTCCGAAGGCCGCGCCATTCTTTACATCAGCCATAAACTCGACGAGGTGAAGCGGATCTGCGACACTGCCACGATCCTGCGCGGCGGCAGGAAGGTCGAGACCTGCAATCCCCGACTCGAGACCGCTGCCTCGCTCGCCCGCATGATGGTGGGGGGCGAGATCAAGGAAGTGAAGGCCGCGGCCGGCCGGCAGACCACGGTGCCACGGCTCGTCGTCAACGACCTCTCACTTGCCCCGGGCGAGGCGCATGGCGTGCGGCTCGAGCACATCTCGTTCGAGCTGAAGGGCGGCGAGATCCTCGGCATCGCCGGTGTCGCCGGCAACGGCCAGGACGAGCTGTTCGCCGCGCTCTCCGGCGAACGCTTGTCGAAAGATCCGGGCACGGTGGTGATCGAAGGCATCGCTGCCGGCCATCTCTCGATCACCCAGCGGCGCAAGCTCGGCGCCGCCTTCGTGCCCGAAGAGCGGCTCGGTCACGGCACCGCGCCGCGCATGAAGCTGTCGGAGAACGCGCTGCTCACCGGGCATGCCGCCAGCGGCATGGTCCATCACGGCTTCATCGACACCGCAGCAACACTGAAGACCGTCGATCGCGCGACCGAAACCTTCGACGTCCGCAAGGCCAAGCGCGATCCGGAAGCAGCATCCCTTTCCGGCGGCAATTTGCAAAAGTTCATCGTGGGCCGCGAGATCCTGCGCAACCCCGCGGTGCTGGTGGTGAGCCAGCCGACCTGGGGCGTCGACGCTGGTGCCGCCGCCGTGATCCGCCAAGCGCTGCTCGATCTCGCAACCGCAGGTGCCGCCGTGCTCGTCACCAGCCAGGACCTCGACGAACTCGCGGAAATCGCCGACCGCATCGCCGTGATGTTTCATGGCCATCTGTCCGCACCGCTCGCCACAAGCGAAGCAAGCCGTGAAAAGCTCGGCCTTCTCATGGGCGGCAGCAGCCTCGAACCGAAGGAGGCCGCGCATGCAGTTGGTGCTTGAGAAGCGCGCCGAGCGCTCCAACACGATCGCGCTGGTCTCTCCGCTGATCGCAATCGGCCTGACGATCGTGACCATGGTCATCCTGTTCGCCATCCTCGGCAAGAATCCGCTGCTCGCGCTGCATGCCTATTTCATCGCCCCTCTGACCGACGGCTATTCGCTCCAGGAGATTGCGGTGAAGGCGACGCCGCTGGTGATGATCGCGATCGGGCTGTCGCTCTGCTATCTCGCCAACGCCTGGAATATTGGCGCCGAGGGGCAATTCCTGATCGGCGCGGTCGCCGGAAGCTGGATCGCGGTGAAGACGCAAGGCACCGACGCCGGCGCCTGGGTGCTGCCGGTCATGCTCGTGATCGCAGCCGCGGCAGGCGCGCTCTATGCGCTGATCCCGGCGATCTGCAAGGTGAAGTTCGGCGCCAGCGAGATCCTGACCAGCCTGATGCTGGTCTATGTCGCCGACCTTTTTCTCGACTATCTCGTGCGCGGCCCCTGGCGTGACCCGCACGGCTTCAACTTCCCGACCACGGCCGAGTTCGATCCGGTCGCAACGGTGCCGCTGCTGATCGAAGGCGGGCGGTTGCATCTCGGCTCGATCATCGCCCTGCTCGTCGTTGCAGCCGCAGCAATCCTGCTCGGGCGAACCATCAAGGGTTTTGAGATTCGCGTGGTCGGCGCCGCGCCGCGCGCGGCACGGTTCGGTGGCTTCAATGCCAACCAGTTGGTCATCCTGACCTTCGCGGTCTCGGGCGCGCTCGCGGGTCTCGCCGGCATCATCGAGGTTGCAGGTCCCGTCGGACATCTTCAGCCCGGCATCTCGCCCGGCTACGGCTTCACCGCGATTATCGTCGCCTTCCTTGGCCGGCTGAACCCGCTTGGAATATTAATTGCAGGCCTTTTTCTCGCACTGACCTTTATCGGCGGCGAGCAGGCGCAGATCGCGATGAAGATCCCATTGGATGTCACCAAGGTTTTCCAGGGCATTCTGCTGTTCTACGTGCTCGCCTGCGACTCCCTCATCCTCTACCGCTTCAAACTGGTGTTCCCGAACCGACAGGTGGCCCGTGGAACTGGTTGAAGCCATCGTTCTTGCGGTGCTTGCCGCCTCGACGCCGCTGCTGATCGCTGCGACCGGCGAGCTCGTGACCGAGCGCTCCGGCGTGCTCAATCTCGGCGTCGAGGGCATGATGATCGTCGGCGCGGCCTGCGGCTTCGGCGGTGCGTGGCTGACCGGCTCGATCTTTATCGGCGCCCTGTTCGGCATCGTCGCGGGCACGCTGATGTCGCTCATCTTCGCGCTGATGGCGCTCGGGCTCGCCGTCAACCAGGTGGCAACGGGTCTTGCGCTGACCATCCTCGGCGTCGGCCTTTCCGGCCTGATCGGCGCCGGCTTCGTCGGCGAGCGCATCACGCCGGCGGTACATCTCTATGTTCCCGGCCTCACCGATCTTCCGCTGGTCGGCCGCGTGTTGTTCGGCGAGGACGGCTTCGTCTATTTTTCCATCGCACTCATCATCGGCGTCTGGTGGTTCCTGTACCGCTCGCGGGCCGGATTGATCCTGCGCGCCTGCGGCGACAATCACGTCTCTGCGCATGCGCTCGGTTATCCCGTGCTGCGCATCCGCACTTTTGCCGTGATGTTCGGCGGCGGCTGCGCCGGTCTTGCCGGCGCCTATCTGCCACTCGCCTATACGCCGTTCTTCATTCCCGGCATGACCGCAGGCCGCGGCTGGATCGCGCTGGCGCTGGTCGTGTTCTCGTCCTGGCGACCCGGCCGGCTCGTGGTCGGTGCCTATCTGTTCGGCGCGGTGACGATCCTGCAACTGCACGCGCAGGGCTGGGGCGTCGGCATTCCCTCGCAATTCATGTCGGCGCTGCCTTACCTCGCGACCGTCATCGTCCTGGTCCTGCTCTCCCGCGCGCGCACCGGCGGTTCGACCGCACCGGCCGCGCTCGGCACCGTGTTCGTGCCTGACCGCTGATCTATTTCCGCGACGGGCGCGATGGGGCGCGCACGTTGCGGATCGTGGCTTTCCCCTGATGTTTGGAGATTGACGATGAGGAAATCACTTCTTGCACTCGCTGCCGGGCTTCTGCTTGCCGGAAGCGTCAGTGCAGCCTCCGCTGCCGACAAGTTGAAAGTCGGCTTCATTTACCTCGGTCCGATCGGAGACCTGGGCTGGACCTACCAGCACGATCTCGGGCGCCAGGCGCTGGTGAAGGAATTGGGCGACAAGATCGAGACCACTTATCTCGAGAACGTGCCCGAAGGTCCCGACGCCGAGCGCTCGATCGAGCAGCTCGTCCGCGCCGGCAACAAGCTGATCTTCACGACGTCGTTCGGCTATATGGACCCGACGCTCAAGGTCGCCAAGAAATATCCGAACGTGCATTTCGAGCACGCTACCGGCTACAAGCGCAACCCGAACATGTCGACCTACTCGGCCAAATGGTATCAGGGCCGCTACATCCAGGGTCTGATCGCGGCCAAGATGTCGAAGTCCGGCGTGCTCGGCTATATCGGCTCGTTTCCGATTCCGGAGGTCGTCTCCGGCATCAACGCGACGATTTTGGCGGCGCAGACCATCAACCCGAACATCAAGGTCAAGATCATCTGGGCCAACACCTGGTTCGACCCGGGCAAGGAAGCCGACGCCGCCAAGGCGTTGATCGACCAGGGCGCCGACATCATCATGCAGCACACGGATTCGCCGGCCGCGATGCAGATCGCCAGCGAACGCGGCAAGCTTGCCTTCGGCCAGGATTCCGAGATGATCAAGTTCGGTCCGAAGACCCAGTTGACCTCGATCCTGGATACCTGGGGCCCCTACTACATCGAGCGCGTCAAGGCCGAGCTGGCCGGAACCTGGAAGTCCGAGGACAGCTGGGGCGGTCTCGACAGCCACATGTTCGCGATGGCGCCCTACACCAACATGCCTGACGACGTGAAGAAGATGGCCGAGGATGCCCAGGCCGCGATCACGGCGGGCAAGCTGCATCCCTTCAAGTGCCCGATCGTTGGGCAGGACGGCAAGCCGGTCGAATGCAAGGGCGGCGATCACCTCGACGACGGCCAGATCCTCGGCATGAATTTCTACGTGAAGGGCATCGACGACAAGCTGCCGGGCAAGTAGCACGCTTCTTGCATCGTCTAAATCACCTGCTCCTCCCGGAACAGGTTCGGAGGGGGTGGCCAGAAGCACCCGGCACTTGTGGTCGCCCCCTCTTTCTATCCTGCCGTGATTATCCCGCCTGCATGGCCCGCGCCGCGGAACTTTGGCGGCGGATGAGATCAGCGACGTCCAGACCTGGGATCGCGCCGTCGACCACGGCCCATTTTCCCGCCACCATCACCCGGTCGGCCCGATGCGCCCCGCAGAGCACCAGCGCGGCCAGCGGATCGCCGTGGCCCGAGAAGCGCAGCTCATCGAGCTTGAACAGCGCAAGATCGGCCGCCTTGCCGACTGTGATCTCGCCGAGTTCCGGCCGGCCGACACAGGCCGCCGAGCCTCTCGTGGCCCAGCGCAGCGCGTCCTTGTGGCTGACCTTGGTTACCCCGTAACGCGCCCGTTGCAGCAGGAATGCGGCGCGCACCTCCTGCATCAAATTCGATCCGTCGTTCGACGCCGAGCCGTCGACGCCGATCCCGATGCCGACACCGGCCTCCTCCATCTCGCACACAGGGCAGCAGCCGGACGCCAGAATCTGGTTGCTGCACGCGCAATGACTGATGGTCGTCTTCGCCTTGCCGAGCCGCTTCATCTCGTCCGCATTGAAGAAGATTCCGTGAGCCAGCCAGGTGCGCGCATTGAGCCAGCCGCATCGTTCGAGATAGTCAAGCGGGCGGCAGCCATACATCTGCTGGCAGAATTTGTTCTCGTCCTCGGTCTCTGCGAGATGGGTATGCAGGCGCACGTCGAGCTTGTCGGCGAGATCGGCGGTGGCGCGCATCAGGGAGGTCGTCACCGAGAAGGGCGAGCATGGCGCCAGCGCGATCTGCACCATCGCATCCGCGCCGCGCTGGTGATGCTTTGCAACCACCCGCGCACTGTCGGCCAGGATGGTGTCCTCGTCCTGCACGACGCTGTCAGGCGGCAGGCCGCCATCGCGCTGCGACAGGTTCATAGAGCCGCGCGTCAGCAGCACGCGCACACCGAGACGCTTCGCGACCGCAACCTCGATATCGATGGCATCTTCGAGTCCTGCCGGGAAGACGTAGTGATGGTCCGTCGTCGTGGTGCAGCCGGAGAGCAGCAGCTCCGACATGGCCACGGTGACGCCGAGCTCGAGCGCGCCAGGCGTCAGCTTCGCCCACACCGGATAGAGCGCCTGGAGCCAGGGAAACAGCTCGCGGTCCATCGCTGCCGGCAGCGCCCGCGTCAGCGTCTGGTAGAAGTGGTGGTGGGTGTTGATCAGACCCGGCAGCACGACATGCTCGCCGGCGTCAAACGCCGCAGCATCCGCTGTCGCAGGCGTGCCGCCGGCCGGCACCAGCTCGACGATCCGGCCCTCCTTCACCACGATCCCGCGCTCGGCCCCGTCGGCGAGGATAGCAAGGGGATCCCTGATCCAAATCGGCTTTGCGTCGCTCATGATCCTGCCTCTCCTCACATCCGCTAACGACACGCCTGCAAGGCGAACGCCAGCCCGAGCACCGTCCTGCTACGACTTTGTTTGTTGCCACTTGGCTCCGGTCTTGCAAGACTCATCTTTACGATTCACCAGGCGGAAGCTTTGGCGCAGCCATGGATTTGAATACCATCACGGCCGTGGCCCATCCGCAAACACGCGCGGAGCTGCCCGCTTGGACGTCAGGCGATGCTTGGCTCGCGGGAGGCACGTGGCTGTTCTCGGAGCCGCAGGTCCACCTGAGGCGGCTGATCGATCTCACCGATCTGAAATGGCCGGCGCTGACGATCACGGACAGCCAACTCTCCGTCGCCGCCACCTGCACCGTCGCGCAGCTCGATGGTTTCGTTTGCCGTCCCGACTGGCTTGCAGCTCCCCTGATCGGCCAGTGCTGCCGCGCCTTTCTTGCCTCATTCAAGATTTGGAAGACGGCGACGGTCGGCGGCAATCTCTGCATGTCGCTGCCCGCCGGTCCGATGATCTCGCTCACATCAGCACTCGATGGCGTCTGCACCATCTGGAAGAGCGGCGGCGGCGAGCAGAAGATTCCGGTCGTCGACTTCGTCACCGGTAACCAGCGCAACCGCCTGACGCCGGGTGACCTGATCCGGCAGATCGATATCCCGATTGCCGCTCTGAAGCGCCGTACGGCCTTTCGCCAGATCTCGCTCGCACCAGTCGGCCGCTCGGCGGTGCTCCTGATCGGCTGCCTCGATGCCGACGGCACGCTGACGTTGACGGTAACAGCATCGACGGTGCGGCCGGTCCAGCTAACCTTCCGCAAGCCCCCCGACGCGAGCACGGTTCTCGACGCAATCACACAGCAGATCCCGGATGATCTGTACCACACCGACATCCACGGCAAGCCGCTCTGGCGCAAGCACATGACGCTGCGGCTCGCTGAGGAGATTCGCGGCGAGCTCCTGGGGGCACCCCGTCATGAGTTTTGAGATCAACGGCACGCCATTTTTGCAAGAGCCCCGCGCGGGCCAGTGCCTGCGCACGTTCCTGCGCGAGCTCGGCCATTTCGGCGTAAAGAAGGGCTGCGATGCCGGCGATTGCGGCGCCTGCACCGTGCTGCTGGACGGCGAGCCCGTGCATAGCTGCCTGATCCCGGCCTTCCGCGCCGAGGGGCGTACCGTCACTACGATTGAAGGGCTTGGCGGCGACGGCGGCACGCATCCGATGCAGCAGGCCTTCCTCGATGCACAAGGATTTCAATGCGGCTTCTGCACCGCCGGCATGATCCTGACCTGCGCTTCGCTGAACCAGGCGCAGCGCACCGATCTCGGCTCCGCACTGAAAGGCAACATCTGCCGCTGCACCGGCTATCGCGCGATCGAGGACGCGCTGCTCGGCAAGACCAATGTCGAGGACAGCGTCGAGGCCGGTGCCGCCTTCGGCCGCAGCCTGCCGGCGCCGGCGGGCCCCGATGTCGTGCGCGGCAAGGCGCACTACACCTTCGACACGCAGATCGATGGCCTGCTACATATCAAGCTGCTGCGTTCACCGCACGCCCACGCGAAGATCGTCGCGATCGACAAGTCGGAAGCCCTTTGCGTTCCCGGCGTGCACGCGGTGCTGACGCATGAGGATGCGCCAACGGTCCTGATCTCGACCGCGCGGCATGAGAAGGACTGGATGGATCCCGAGGACACCCGCGTCCTCGATGACGTCGTCCGCTTCATCGGTCAGAAGGTCGCCGCCGTCGTCGCCGACAGCGAAGCCGCTGCCGAGGAGGCGTGCCGACGGCTGAAGGTGGATTACGAGATCCTGCCCGCGCTGATCGATCCTGAGCAGGCGATGACGCCGGGCACGCCCCTCATTCATCCCGATCGCACCACCGAAAATCGCGTCGCGGACGCCCAGCGCAACCTCGTTGCGGAGACGCACGGCGAGTACGGCGACGTCGCCTCGGCGCTCGCGACGTCCGTCGTCACCTTTGAGGGCACTTTCCACAGTCACCGCGTGCAGCATGCCGCGCTGGAGACCCATGGCGGCCTCGCCTGGCTCGATGAGGCCGGTGTGCTCAATGTCCGCACCTCGACGCAGGTGCCGTTCCTGACCCGGCGCGCGCTGTCGGATATCTTCAAGCTTCCCATGGACAAGGTCCGCGTGTTCTGCGAGCGCGTCGGCGGCGGCTTCGGCGGCAAGCAGGAGATGTTCGTCGAGGACATTCTGGCGCTCGCCGCGCTCAGGACCGGGCGTCCGGTGAAGCTGGAGCTGACCCGCGAGGAGCAGTTCATCGCAACCTCGACGCGGCACCCGATGCGGGTCCACATCAAGGCCGGCGCCGATGCCGACGGCAAGCTCACCGCGCTCCAGCTCGAGGTGCTCTCCAACACCGGCGCCTACGGCAATCATGCCGGCCCCGTGATGTTCCACTCGCTGTCCGAATCCATCGCCGTCTACAATTGCCCGAACAAGCGGGTTGACGGCTACGCCGTCTACACCAACACGGTGCCGGCAGGCGCGTTTCGCGGTTATGGTTTGCCGCAAACGCTGATCGCAGTCGAGGCCGCGGTCGACGAGCTGGCACGGCAGCTCGGCATCAGCCCCTACGACATGCGCCGACTCAACGTCGTCAAGCCCGGCGATGCCATGCTGTCGCCGCCGCCGTCCGAATTCCACGACGTGCTCTATGGCTCCTACGGGCTCGACCAGTGCCTCGACCTCGTCGAGCGCGCGATGCAGGCCGATGGCCCGCAGCCGAGCCTGTCGCCGGAATGGCTGATCGGCGACGGCATCGCGCTGACCATGATCGACACGGTGCCGCCCGCAGGCCATCTTGCGGACGCGATGATCGAACTTAGCGACGACGGCCGCTTCGACCTGACCGTCGGCACCGCCGAGTTCGGCAACGGCACCAGCACCGTGCACCGACAGATCGCGGCGACGACGCTGGCAACCACCGTCGACCGCATCCGCCTGCGCCAATCGGACACCGCCCATGGCGGTCACGACACCGGGGCCTATGGCAGCGCGGGCACCTTCGTCGCCGGCAAGGCGACGCATGCCGCGGCGATGCAGCTTGCGACCGAGTTGAAGGCGGCGGCCGCCGGCGCGTGGCTGTGCGACGCCGGGAGCTGCACGCTCGACGACGAGGCCGTCGTCAGCGGCGTGCGGCGCATGTCCTTTATCGAGCTGGCGAATCTCGCGCGCGAACGCGGCCAACCGTGCGCGGCACGCGGCAATTCCGACGGTACGCCGCGTTCGATCGGCTTCAACGTCCAGGGTTTTCGCGTCGCCCTGAACAAGGGCACCGGCGAGCTCAGGATTCTCAGGAGCGTGCATGCGGCGGACGCGGGCGTCGTCGCCAATCCCATGCAGTGCCGCGGCCAGGTCGAGGGCGGCGTCGCGCAAGCGCTCGGTGCGGCGCTGTACGAGGAGATGGTGATCGACGCTGAGGGGCGCGTCACCAACCCGAATTTCCGCGACTACCATCTGCCGTCCTTCGGCGATGTTCCGCGCACGGAGGTTTTCTTCGCCGAGACCTCCGACATGATCGGGCCGCTGGGCGCCAAGTCGATGAGCGAGAGCCCGTACAATCCCGTCGCCGCCGCGCTCGGCAATGCGATTGCGGATGCCACCGGCATCCGCTTCACCGCACCGCCGTTCAAGCCGGACCGGCTGTTTCCTGCCTTGCTCGAAAAGTTCGGCGGTTAGCTGCCGCGATAGGTCGAGTAGCTCCACGGCGTGACCAAGAGCGGGACGTGGTAGTGGTTTTCCGGTTCGCTGATCGCAAAGCGCAGCGGGATCTCGTCGAGGAAAGGCGGATCTGACAGCGGCACGTTGCGCTCGACGTAGTATCTTGCAACGCTGAATTTGAGCTCGTAGCGGCCGATCGGCAGGGGGCGGCCGCTGATCAGCGGCTGGTCGGTGCGGCCGTCCGCATTGGTGACGGCGCGCGCGATCACCCGGCTCTCGCCCAGATTCGCGAGCTCGACGAGCTCGACCGGAATGCCCGGCGCGGGCTTGCCGGCGTGATTGTCCAGCACATGCGTGGAAAGCCGGCCGTGCACCTTCAGCTTGTCATCGGCCGCGACGAGCTGATCGAGCCGTAGCGCAGAGATGCGGCCGATCTCCTCGATCGCGCGCCGCGTCTCGGTCTTGGCGATATTGCGCAGCCGGGTCTCGAAGTCGCGCAGGACGGAGTCCTTGGTGTGACGGCGCACGCAGACGATATAGGGGAAGCCGAACTTTTCACGGTACGCATTGTTGACGCGCTCGAACGCGGCGTATTCGGCGTCCGACAACCGGTCGAGCCCGGCGCTGTTCTGTTCGTCGGTCGAGTCCGCGGTGAGGCCCGCGGCGCGCTGGGTTTTGTTGGCGAGATCCGGATGCGCCCGGATCATCGCGAGTTGCACGTCGGGCTCGGCAGCCTGGATCACCGCCATCAGAGCTGAGTGGAACTGGTTGAGACCAGTGAACGGCCGCTTCCCCGCAAGCTGCTCGGCGATCCACGGCGAATATTCGACGACATTGGCGAGCGCGGCAACGAAGTCGGCCTTGCTGGCGGCGTTGAGATCGGCGAGCGAAATCTGCGGCATCGTCCTCACCCGATCTCGAACGCATCGGCCGCAAGATGCGCATGCTTGTCGTGCCAGTGCTGCGCGATCTGGAGCCGGGTCGGCACCCAGACGCGCTCGTGCTTGCCGATATAATCGAGGAAGCGGATCAGCCCCGCGGCGCGACCGGGACGGCCGGCAAGGCGGCAATGAAGCCCCACCGACATCATCTTCGGCGCGGTCTCGCCCTCGGCATAGAGCACGTCGAAGGCGTCCTTCAGGTACGTGAAGAACTGCTCGCCTTCGGCAAACCCCTGCGGGTTGATGAAGCGCATGTCGTTGGCGTCTAACGTATAGGGAATGATGAGCTGCTTGCCGCTGGGGCCCTTGACCCAATAGGGCAGATCGTCGGCATAGGAGTCGCAGAGATAGAGGAAGCCACCCTCTTCCATCAGCAGCCGGTTGGTGTTGATCGAGGAGCGCCCGGTGTACCAGCCGAGCGGCCGTGATCCGGTCGCCTCGCTATGAACACGAATGGACTCGGCGATCTCGGCGCGCTCCTGCGCCTCGGTCATGTCCTTGTGCTCGATCCATTTCAGGCTATGGCTGGCGATGTCCCAGCCCGCCTCCTTCATCGCTGCGACGATTTCCGGATTTCGCTTGAGCGCGGTGGCGACACCGAACACGGTGGCCGGCCAGTTGCGTTCGCTGAACATCCGCCACAGCCGCCAGAAGCCGGCGCGCGAGCCATATTCGAACATCGATTCGATATTGGCGTGGCGTTGCCCCGGCCACGGCTGCGCGCCGAGCACGTCGGACAGGAACGCCTCCGATGCGCGGTCGCCATGCAGGATGTTGTTCTCGCCGCCTTCCTCGAAATTGACCACGAACTGCACCGCAACCCGCGCGTTATCAGGCCAATGCGGATGCGGCGGGTTGCGGCCATAGCCGCGGAGATCGCGCGGGTAGCGGGGTTCGCTCACTCAGACTTCCTCGAAGCGGATCGGCAACGCGCCCTTCCAGAGCACGCTCTTACCGAGGGTCGCGAGATCCTCCAGGCCCGAGGTCACGGTGATGAAGTGGTTGCCGGCGAGCTGGCCCATCTTGCTCGCGAAGCTCACGCCGCCATAGGCCATCAGGATCTCGGTCTCACTGATGCCGCCGGGATAAAGGATGATCTGCCCGGGCGCGGGATAGCTGGTGTGGTTCTCGTACCCGACACCGAAGTCGAGGTCGCCGAGCGGTATCCACACCGCCTCGCCGCTCCAGCGCACATGGATGATGTGACTTTCGAACGGCATCGCCTTGCGGAAGGCGGCCACGGTCTTGGGCGCCGCCTGCTCCTCGAAGCGGGCATCGAAGGTGTAGTCGCCGGCGCGGATAACAAGTTTGCTCATCTGATCTCTCTGGATCGAGGGGCGGTGGCCCCACGGGAATTTTCAAGCAAAGAGCATTCCAGACAGGTTCGCGCAAGTGGCGAGGCCGCATCACCGACGGTCATAGGACCAGCCGAAAATGCCGCTCCGCCGCGTTTCGGGCTCGGGCTCGGCGGCCGGCTGCGGCGTCTCCTTCAGTTCCGCCTGCGGCGGTGGCGGAGGCGGCGCCGGCAGGTTCTCGCATTTCATGGAGTAGACCAGCTTGCCGTCCGCGGTACGCCCGATTGGGGCACAGGGGTCCGGATGCGCTGCCGAGTTTTTGGGAGTCGGCTTCACCTGCGCCACGGCCGGCGAAGCGATCAGGAGAAGGACCAGCAGATATTTCGACATCGTTGTCGCTCGATAACCCAATTTACCGCATTGAACCGGATTGCGGGGGGCAAGTCCATCAGCGCTGCGGGCGCGATTGCCGAATATTTAGCCGGGACCAAAAAATTTGCTCGCCCCATCGTGATGGCAACCGTGCTGATATTCGGCAGGCCCATTGCCATCTCAGCCGTGACGACGAACACACGAGATAGTCCTCTCCAGCCGGAGCGTCGTCACGGGAGAAACAACCATGCGTAAGGTCTTTGTCATTCTCGGCGCCACGCTGATGGCCGCCGCCACCGTCCAGACTGCCGCGGCGAGCGACCGCCGTCATGTCCGCAAGGCGCGGCCCGCCCCCATCACCCAGTCGGTGCGCGAAATCCAACGCCGCGTTCTGGCCGTCGCAACCGACCGCGCCCGACTGGTCGCGCTACGCCAACGGCGCGATGTCGGCACCGGCGGGACGGTGATGCTGGAAACCCAGCGCGATAGAGCGCAACTGCCTCCCCGTCATCATTGCGAGGAGCCCTTGCGACGAAGATTCCATGGGGAGTGGATAGCAGCCAAGTCTGAGGCCAGACTGAGGTTGCTGAAGCACTCAACCTGGAGACAATGATGTTGCTCGATCATCCTTCCGACGGACCGGCCGCTATCCACACTCAGTTTGGCGCAATTTTCGTGTCATTGGAACTGAGCCGATCGACATGGCTGGTCACCTCGCTGTCGCCCGGCACGGGCGAGAAGATGTCCAAGCGCAGCGTAGCGGCCGGCGATCTTGCGGAACTCTTGAAGCTCTTTGCGGAACTGAAGCGTAAGGCGCAGGCCCGGACGGGGGAGAGCTATCCGATCATCACGATCCAGGAGGCGGGGCTGGACGGGTTCTGGCTGCACCGCGCTTTGCAGCAGGAGGGCATCGAGAGCCACGTGGTCGATCCGGCTTCGATCGCGACGCCGCGCCGTCGCAGGCGGGCCAAGACCGACAGGCTCGATGGTGCGCTGTTGCGGGCGCTTCTAGCCTTCAAGCGCGGCGAGCCGCGGGTCTGCGCGATGGTGGTTGCGCCCTCTCCGGAAGAGGAGGACCGCCGCAGGCTTTGCCGCGAGCGACGGACATTGATCGCGGAGCGGATCGAGCATGTGAACCGGATCAAGGGCCTTCTGTTTGCGCAAGGCATATCCGATTACGTGCCGCTGCGGCGAGATCGCCGGGCGCGCCTTGAACAGTTGCGTACCGGCGATGGGCGTATGCTGCCGGCGCATCTGAAGGCGCAGATCAGCCGCGAGCTGACACGGTTCGAACTGCTGCTTGATCAGATCACGGCGGTGGAGGGCGAACAGAAGGCTTTGTTGGCGCAGGCGACAAGCCGGCCGGCGATGCACCGGATCCGGTCACGCTGCTGCTTGCCCTCAAGAGCATGGGCGCCAACTTCGCCGCGGTGCTCTGGACGGAGGCCTTCTACCGGCAGTTCGCCAACCGCCGCCAGGTTGCGTCCTATGCCGGTCTTGCCGCCACGCCATGGCGCAGTGGCGGGATCGAGCGCGAGCAGGGCGTATCGAAGGCCGGCAATCCGCGGCTGAGAACCACGATGATCCAGCTCGCCTGGTTGTGGGTGCGCCACCAGCCTCAATCGGCTCTGACCCAGTGGTTCAAGGCGCACAGCCAGCGCGGCCGCAAGCGCACGATCGTGGCACTGGCGCGCAAGCTGCTCGTGGCGCTCTGGAAGTACGTGACCGCCGGCGTCGTGATCGAGGGGGCCGTGATGAAGATCGCCTGAGATCAAGCTGTTTGTTTAGCTGACAACCCATCAGGGCCCGATCAGCCCTGGTCGATCCGGGTGGACGAACCGATGGATTGCATGGCTTCAAACGCCGTAACGAAGACTGGTCTCGTCCTCTCGAGCCTGCCCCGCCGCAAGCGGAATGTTGGTGCTGTCGCTTCGCGCGACGACCGAATGTGAGTTTGATCTGGCACGCAAACCAGATTGCCGAACCGGCTCGAACCTTGGATCGCAAATGCGAGGATTGCAGATGCCCTGACAGAACCGCCAACGCGAGGAGATCCTATCGTGCCCGACAGACCAAGCCTGATGGCGTGCTCGATCAACTCAAGGCCAAGCCGCTGCGCGGCGGCCCTAAAGGGCCGGCCTTGACTTGACCTGCGCGCCGCCATCTTCAACACCCCGCGGTCGGGACGAAGAGGTGGCCGCAGTCGAACAAAAAGGTGACTGCCGATCCTTGACACAAACATTCCCCATGGGAGCAATCCAGACCGTCACCGCTTCGCTGCGCTCGCAATGACGGCGTATGAGGCAACAGCATCGTTCTTCCAAACACCACTGTCATTCCCCGCGAATGCGGGGAATCCAGTGCACCGCGGCTTGTCGGTTCAATCACAGCCTTCTCGGCGTACTGGATCGCCCGGTCCCGGCTCCGCCAGGCTACGCCGGGCCCACAGGGGGTGCTCGGCCGCCAAAGCCTCGGCGAAGGCGGCAAGCCGGGCGATGACACAGATTGTGTGGTTGCAGACACGCATGTTCATCCTCGCGGCGCGAATCGCCCGAGCTTTGCCTGGTCACTCCACCCTCAAATGCCAAGAGGGCGCAGGGAAGGCCGGGTGCTGACCTCGCACCCGCGGTCCGCTGCGCGAAAGGATGCGCAAAGGAGACCGCACAGCAGCATACAGGTGGTGCCAATCACTCGGCCTTCCCTGCGCGATGGTCGGACGGCTTATGCCGTGCTCTCCCGGGAGCCGAACTTTCCTTCTGGCCTCCCTCACCTCGCGAATTGACGATGCTGTCCGCCCGGTTGGGCTCGCACACACCTCCGCGAAAGCTTGACCGTAGCAACGACGGCCAGGACCACACGTCTATATTTTGGCATTCGGTGAAACACGCCGAAACTAAGAAATCTCTTTAAAACAAGCGCTTTTAGACTAGCTTGATGCAAGCTGTTTCAACGGGCTTCACCAAAATAAGGGCCCGGCCCTAAGCCTTTCAGCGTCCGCACGACAAACTGAAAGTCCTAAAAGCCGAGCCCTTTTGGTCTCAAGCCTTAGGAGCCGAAACCACATGAATAGTAAGATTGTCCCCTCCCCCGCCGGCAAGCGGGGCCGTAATAGCAGCGTCATCCTCACTGATCGCATGTGCGAGAAGCGGGTCATCCAAAGGACCAAGTTCTACGACCGCAAGTGCCCTGGCCTTTACGTCAGCATCACCGCGGCGGGCGTCGCGACCTTTTCTTTCAAGTTCACCGACCGGCAGACCGGAAAGCAGCGCACCGGATGGCTCGGCGTCTACAATCCAGAGATCTTCACTGTCGAGGACGCCCGCAGTAAGGTCTCCGGCCTAAAGGCGACGGGCGGCGCCGCCCTCGCCCAGACCTTCCACGACCAGAAGACCGCAAAAGCGAAGCGCGGCAAGAACGTCGCCGAGATCATCGACGAGCGCATCAAGTGGATGAAGGAGTTAGTCAAGAAGCCGGATGGCGAGCTGCGGCCTCGGCTGGAAAGCTGGGAGAACACCGCAAGCCATCTCAACCGCTTCGTCCGCCTCCGCCTTGGCAAGAAGCTCGCAATGGACGTCACCAAGCACGACATCGCAACATTGTCGAACGACATCGTCGCGGGCAAGTTCGGCAAGCCGTCCGTCAGCAACGCGCGCCACATGCGCAAGGCGGCCTCCGGCCTGTTCAACTGGGCGGCGGAGGCAGGACGCGACTATGTAACGGCCAGCCCATGCGTCAACCTCCCGAAGCTCGACCCGGAACACCCCCGTACCCGCGTCCTGTCGGAGGATGAAATCCGGATTTTCTGGCGCGGCCTCGACCGGAAGGACTTGCCGTGGGACCGCCGCACCCGCCTCGCACTTAAGTTCGAGTTGGTCACCATGCTGCGCTCACGTGAACTGCTGGGTGCGCGTCGGGATGAGCTGTTTGACCTCGACGGTGAGCATCCGTTTGATCGTACCGCGACCGTTGCGCCCGCCGCCAGACTCCCCCGTCATCCACAGAGGCTTCATAGGAATTCACATAATTTACCCGCAGCCGGTCCGCACCGGATCGGGACACAAAGGTAGATACCACGGCGTCAGTACATTGATTTAACTAGGTTTTTTACGCCAACACATTCCCTGCGCAGGGGAGAGCTGGCCCACGTGAGCTGTGGGCGGGCTCGCAGTTGGTCGGATGACGCAATCAGGCGGCGACCCGTGGCTCCTCCTGCTCCAGGGCCTGAGCGAGAGGCGCGCCGACGATTCGCCTCAGCTCGGCGGCGACGCCGTCCAGCACCGCGCGTTTCTCCTTCATCCGCTTGGAGTGGTTGTAGACCTTGCCGGTGACGGTTGGCACGATCTGTTCGGATTTCTTGCTCGCGGCGTGATCGAGGCACTTCGCGATCCAGGCATCGTCGAAGCCGAGATCGCCGGCCAGAGTCGCTGCCGTCCGGCGGAGGTCGTGCGGCGTGAACGGCTCGAGGCCGAGCAGCTCGCAAAGGCCGGCGGTTTTTGTCTTGTCTTTGTTCGTTTCGTGCTTGGTGCCACGCTGCGCGTCGGCCATTGCTTTGCGATGAATCGGCTGGCCCTTGTACATCGGGCTCTCAAAAACAAGCTGCTGATCATCCGAGGCGAGCGCCTCCTTGATGATCTCGATCGCCAGACCAGACAATGGCTGCTGGATCACCCGCCGCTTTTTGACCCGCTTGAGCGGCACGTCGAAACGCGGATGACGAACAGGCGCGACTAAGGTTTTTAGGCTATTTGCGCTTTAGCTTGAGGCCTTGCGCAGCTTTAACGACGAGGCATTTTGTGAGCTGATGCGAGCCAGCGAGATGCCTTGATAGGCCTTCTGGCGTCCATCCTCCGGGTAGGACGCGGCCCGTGGCAGTTTTGAAACTAGGGCCGCCATCACCACACAATGGACATGGCACTCTAGCGGTATCGTCTCCGTCGATTTTGTCGATCACACCTTCGGCGTGCCACTGTGCAGGTCTCGATTCGCAGGAGGATTGAAGCCTATGGCGGAAATTCGATTCGATGCTGAAAAGGCGGAGCGGATGATCGCGCAGGTGCTTCGCGACGAAGGCGGTCTGCTACCGGCAAAGGCGAACGCGCTCGCAGCGAGCATCTGCAGGCGGCTTTCCGCAGCCATGCCGCCTCCGCCTGCGCATCACTACCGGATCATTTCGAACAGTCCACCATATGCCAGCGACTTTGCTGTCGCGATCGCGAACGTCTTGGCAGATGCGGAAGGAAGTACTTTGGCCCCGGAGGACCTCTGGCGGCTGGTTTACGAGCGCGGCCGCGATCTTTCTGCGACGGCTGACCTCTCTACTGTCAGTGGATGATCCGCAAATGCTTGATGAGCTTCGCTATCGTTGGGCGCTAAGGAAATTCTTCAAAGAACATAACTTGGTTCGCCGCACCTACGATCAAGTACCTGATGAGCCCGAAGCTGACGGCACGAACTTCCCCAAATTCCAAGCAGGCAAGGCTCTAAACCTGCAAGCTCGCATGCTCGATAAATTCCGATCCGATTAACTTCTGGATCAGGCTCGTAGATATCACGTCCCAGTTACAGAGCGAGAAGAGGACTGGACTTCGTTCCCACCGGATTACAGTCACGAGCATCGCTACCTCACGGCGGCGGCTGCTCAAAAACTGCGGGCCGACATCAAGGCAGAGCAGAAGGCGGATTGGGAGTATTGGGCAAACAGGGTCACGCTGGCGCTCGCCCTCATCGGCAGTATTTTTGGTGTTCTGGCTTTCTTCAAAAAATAAGCAGCGTGGTGAATGGCGGACAAGAAGCACTGGCACGACTGGCTGGCATTGGGAATTTCGCTTCTCTCGCTCGCGCTCTCCGGCATCACAGCCTATCGCAATGTCTTCTTTCAGCGGGACGATGTCCGATTCGTTGCGGGTGATGCACTTAGGATCGCGCGAAATGAAAACGACGAGTTCCGAATAGAGGAAGATCAGGAGTTTACATTCATCAACTCTGGAAACCGTCAAGCCACGGGAGCGAATCAGTCGCTTGGGGCTCAGTGAACTGAATACTGTCTCTTTCGCAGGCCGCACTGAATGATGCCCTCGCGTTTGCGTGTTCAAAGCAAAATGCTTTTCCTTTCTCAGTTGCCTCCACCCACCAATCTGATTTCTGAACGCGTGCAATCTGTGCAGCATGTGCCCGCAAGCGATCTAGCTCTCGCCCAGATGCTCTGACGACTATACAATATGTCATTAAGCCCCCTATCTTGTTGCACACCCAACGCCGCAATAGAATTCTGCTCTAATCAGGGATGATCCCACGTTTCGCGCTTATCCATTAGCGCCCGCTCGACGCGCTCGGCTTGCTCCTTGGTCAAATTGACCGCTAGGCTGGTCCCAATCATGGCCGGTCCCCTACGTTGCCGGTCGTAAACCATCCAGCCCTTGGACCCCAGACGAACCAAGAACCTGGATGGAGGAGACGCCCTGTCGCGCACCGTCATTGCCGATCCCGCGTGTTGATCGTCGGCCATCACCTCAATCCCTCAATGAGCGTCCTCCAGCCGAGCGCATCGTTCGCCGTTAGCAGCGAAGCGCTAAGCGTTGCCAAGTAGTGTGGCAATTCGCAATCGGGACGCGCGTTCATATTGCCGACAAACGAGGCGACTGCGTTCCTAAGATCGCCTCGGTCGAGATGATCGAAGGCCCGTTGCTTGCACCGCTCGACATATTTGTCGCGCGCCGTGTCAACTAACAGGGAACGTTCCATCTCGCCTCCCAACCGATGACTGCTTCCAACGGCGGAGTTGGAACGGAGTGGATTTGGCCCGTCTGTTCGAAAGGTGACAAACGGATGCTCTTTGGCCGCGACTGTGGGAATTGGGACACACTCACGCATCGCGACCGCACTGGCACCGGGCGAACCGTGGCACCAAGTCCGAGCCAGACAGCGGAGCCGCATTTGGTCTATAACGCCTTTGGGAGCTTAGCTCGTCGCCGCATCATCCACCCGCGCCAGCCCAGCCTCGATCACGACGATATCTTCCTCGATCTGCTGGACGGTTGTCCGAACATCAAAACCTGTACGTGCCTTTAGGTCCACGGCCAGCTTCCGGCGCTGCATGCGCAGATCATCCAGAGCCCTCCGATTGTTCAAGCGAACGTAACCGTCCACAATCAGCTCGATTGCGTTTGGCATTCCCATCCCCCTGTCGTGATCGACCGATACCGAACCGCTTAACTAGCGACACTCCTCAAAACTGCATCTCTTCGCAAAGTGTCTCCTGCAGCGGTCAAATGAGACCCTATGGTCAGACCGAGCCGACCTAAGGTCAGGAGAGCAAGGGGGCTGCACAGTTCAATGGAAAGACCGGCTCCCAATATCGCAATGGCGCGTTGTTCATCCCTGTCGAGATCGGCCCATGAGATGCCGTCCATAGCGGCCTCCGTCGCAAAGAACGATTTAAATCCAAACGCGCGACCGATTTGCCGCAGCATAGCCATGGCCGCGTCGGTGTACCGACCGTGGGTTAGGTATAGAGCTGGTCCCGGTTGTCTGAACAGAGTTTCCGCGTCGATAAGTGGAGCCTCTGCCGGGGTTAGGCTGCCATGCGG
>NZ_JASXTA010000034.1:0-54856 GCF_032290525.1 Bradyrhizobium cosmicum
TCGTGGGAGCCTTAAACGGCGCCCAGTCTTTGGCACTCTCGTGCCCGTGGAGGAGCCGTCCACAGCATCATAAGCGGACGCGCGTCGAGCATCAGGGCTGAGTTGATTCCGGGCCAATACCCGGAAGGCGGCACTCACGGACCCCGAACGTGTTTTTCTCGCACTTTGCGGCATCGCGAATTGCCACGTGTTGTGCGAAAAATTCCTTAGACCAATCGCGCATGTCGGCCTTCTGGATTGCTTCCAGCATGATCCCGCGCTGAGGATCGTCTCGAAGCGTTCCGACAACGATTCCCCGCCCGACGCCAACGTGGCCGCAGCTACTGGTGTACACGAATATCTTGAGATATTTGGCATCGATTGATCCCTTGATCACTCGATCCACGCGCGCGTTCATGAGTGTGATGGTCGGGAAATTACCGTCGTGCGCGTAGCTCACATCCGTTGCGTCATAGATGGTCGCTTCGATGACAACCGGTGCATTGATGTTGATCGGAACATGCTCGAAGAGGATGCCTCGTAATGATGCTGGTGAACCCGGCATCACACAGGCCACGACGTGAGTGCAAGCAGCGCAATAAGCCATCAAACAGACAGCCCATGTGCGCATATTCGTCAGCCAATTTTTGATCATCGCGCGAAGATGCCAATTCTCTGCAATGTCCGCAACGGGTCACGAGCGGCGGTCGAGCCACGTGCAGCTCGGCGTCCGGTTTAACCGCGACAGCGGACACCAAGGCGAATGACGTGGTCTTCGGCTTTAGGCCAGAAGCAGAGGGTAGGGTTGGCACCGGCTGCGGTTCAACGCTGTCAGATTTCGCCGGCTCTAAGTGTTGCCAAGAGCGTCTAACACGAACTTGATTGGTTCGGGACGACGTGAGTGCTCACCCTCGAAGGACTTCCTCCACCAGTCCATGTCTCGATACATGAATATTGGTGGGAACGCAGGAGCATCGAAATAAGGGGCTTCCCAGAAAGAAACGAGATTGTTGTGATCCCTTGAAATCAATCTAAGTTCTAGAGTGCTGCTGCTATAGACTGTTCCGCCGTTTTGGTGCCGTGACGGGGCGGCCTCATCGGTCAGTAAGCGCAGGTGTGGCTCCGCGATTTGCGGGAAGATATCGAACCGGCGTCCAACTTTTGTAACAGAGACGCATGCGGTTGATTTGCGAGTCTCGTCGTGGCGATAGAGCGACAGCGCGTTGTAGTGAGGCGCAGCGCATGCAGAACCTGCTATTCGTTCAAAAGAGTACCAATCATCGCCAATCAAGCCGTAGGATCTCTCAAAACGATCAAGTTCAACCAGCGTTTTTGCTATTGAGCCGCCGACATTCATCCAAGTTGTGAGAAATACGCGAGGCCTGCTATCTGGAGTGATCCTCTCCCGTGGCCAAGATGTCACCTCGGCCTTACGCGCGTTAGGAGCCACGAGACGCGCATCGGCGACCGCATAGACGTAGCTCGCGAGCGGAAAAATGGCTGCCCCCGCAAGAAATAGGGCGAGCAAATGCTGTCGCCGGTTGATTGCGAGCCAGGAAGCGTAGTGCATCCAGCAGGAGCACTAAGCTCGTGACTATTGAAACTGCATCCGCAACAGCCGAGAGGTCTTCACGGGTCATGCCCGCCTCCTGACTGTTTACCCCTTAGAATCAGAGGCTCGATATTTCGAGCCGAACGCAATGGTGCGATCAACTGATTCGCTGTCCGTTGTGCGAATTAGCTGTGCACGATCAAACAAAAGAGTTCGACGAGCACGTCTTGAAATACTGCGTGTCGGACCCACTTTCCTCGCGACAACGAGCTAGTCGGAGGAGTGACGGCGGGGCACCTTGACCGGACCAAAACAGGCTAACCCACCCGCAACACTGCTGGCCTAATGCGTGAACCGACTACGGCAAGGGACCTCACGCAAGGGAAATAAGGAGCACCGATGGGTGTTTTCCTTCTTCTCGAAGCCAGTCAGCCGCACGGTAGGACATACCGGATCGGATTTGGATGGACTTTTCATCCCACGCTGGTTTCGGTCATGGCCGCATTCGGGCGGTTGATCTAAGGGAGAGGGCACCCCGTTGGGTGCCCTTTTTCCTGCCTCATGCAGCCTCGAAACGGTCTTGAAGTTCGGGTGAAGGAGAGCGGCGGAGCGCCCGGCCAAATATTCGAGTTTGCGCCCGGCCTGTCACCACACACCAACACTACGTGGGCAACTACCATTCTACGAACAACTGACACCATCGACGGTAGACGAGGTCTGTCTTGTGGGTTATGTGCATCCCGCCGTCGATAAGGGGTAGCTCACCGCCCTCTCGATTTGGCAGCAGTGTCGCTCTAGATGATCCCCCAAAGAGGCCCGATCTCGCGAACGACTACGGATGAATATGGAAAGTTTCTAGGGAATGCTCACTGGGAAACCATTGATTTCTCTAGGATTTTTCCAAGGAAAGGGTTTTCCGCAATGAATTTCCGTTACTTGGCCGCGTCCGTACGGCCGCGCGGGCGACTTCTCGCCTTGTTGACGGCGACGGCGTTGACCGCTCCGTTTGCCGCCGAGGCCCAGACCCCGGCGCCGGCTCCCGGCGCGCCCGCCGCACCCAAGGCTGCTCCGGCCGCCCCGAAAGCCGCTCCCAAGGCAGCCCCCAAGGCTCCGGCGCCAGCCGCTCAGGCACCCGCCCAGCAGGCTCCCGCTCAGGGCGCTCCGGCGCAACAGGGCGCGGCCCAGCCGGCTGATCAGCAGATCCAGCTGATCTACGCCCCCTGGACCAAGTTCTGCCTCAAGGGCCAGGACGCCAACGCCAAGCAGGTTTGCTTCACCGGCAAGGACGGTCGCATCGAGTCGGGCCAGCCGGTCATCGCCGCCGTGATCATCGAGCCGGAAGGCGAGCCGAAGAAGATTCTGCGCGTGACGCTGCCGCTCGGCATGCAGCTCGTGCACGGCACCCGCATCATCGTGGACAACAACGCGCCGCTCCAGCAACCGTATGTGATCTGCTTCCAGAACGGCTGCATGTCGGACTACGAGGCGAGCCCCGAGCTGATCGGCAACATGAAGAAGGGCCAGAATCTCGTCGTTCAGGCCATCAATGCCAACGGCGCGCCGTTGACGCTGCCGCTGCCGCTCGCCGGCGAATTCCAGAAGGCCTATGACGGTCCGCCGACCGATCCGAAGCAGTTCGAGGAAACCCAGAAGAAGCTCCAGGAAGAGCTTCAGAAGAAGGCCGAAGAGCAGCGCAAGAAGCTCGAGCAAAACGGTGGTGCGCCCGGCGCCGCTCCGGCCGGTCAGAAGTAATCGGGGCTCAAATCCCGGACATGAAAAAGGCGCTCGGTTCGAGCGCCTTTTTTGCTGGCCGCTTGATGGCGGCAAAACTCAGTTCACGCCCGCTGGCTCAGTTCAGCGACGGATTGCGCGGGCGGTAGCCGCCGCCCTTGTCCTTGATGAAGATCTCGGCAACCTGCGAATGCCGGATCGGCTCGCCGGTCTCGTCGGCCAGGAGGTTCTGCTCGGAGACATAGGCGACGTATTCCGAATCCGCGTTCTCCGCGAGCAGGTGATAGAACGGCTGGTCCTTGTGGGGCCGTATCTCCTCGGGGATCGACAGCCACCACTCCTCGGTGTTGTTGAATTCCGGATCGATGTCGAAGATCACGCCCCGGAACGAGAATATCCGGTGGCGCACGACCTGTCCGATCTGGAACTTGGCGGTCCGCGCTTTAATCATTCCCCGTCGATAGACCAGGATTGTGGCCGATGCTAGTGCCCTGATCTGGAATTAACCTTCGCGTAAGGGGCAGATAGCCCCCAAGTCCTCAGAAAACACTTCATCAATGGTCGATATCCTCAATCTGGCGCTACCCTATTTCGGCTTGATCTTCGTCGGATTCGCTTGCGGCAAGACCAAATCATTGCCGGAATCGGGCCTCGCCTGGATGAACTTCTTTCTGCTCTACGTGTCGCTGCCGGCGCTGCTGTTCGCGATCATGTCGAAGACGCCGTTCTCCGAATTGAACAACCCGCCGTTCCTGGTCGCGACCACGCTCTCGACGGTTGCCGCATTCACCCTGGCGCTGGTCGTCGGGAAGGTTTTGGGACGGCTGACGCTGCGCGAGGCAACGCTTGCGGGCCTCTCCGGCGGCTACGGCAATATCGGCTATATGGGGCCGGGGCTGGCGCTTGCCGTGCTCGGACCGAAGGCGTCGGCGCCGACCGCGCTGATCTTCTGCTGCGACAGCATCTTCCTGTTCACGGTCGTGCCGCTGCTGATCGAGCTCTCCGACCGCGATCATCCCTCGATCGTGCACGCCTTCGGCGTCGTGCTGAAGCAGATCGTGCTCAACCCGCTGATCATGTCGGCCTGCTTTGGCGCAGCCGTCGCCGCCCTCCATATCGAGCTGCCGGTCGCGCTCGACCGCACCATCACCTTTCTCCAGAACGCAGCCGCCCCGACCGCGCTGTTCGTGCTCGGCGTGACCGTGGCGCTCCGCCCGTTCAATCGCGTGCCGTGGGAGGTGCCGGGCGTGATCGCGGTGAAGCTATTGATCCATCCGCTCGCAGCGTTCGGCTTGATGCTGGCGTTTGGGCCGTTCGCGCAGCCCTGGGCCGCGACCGCCGTGCTGATGGCGTCGCTGCCGCCGGCGCTGAACGTGTTCGTGATCGCCCGGCAGAACGACGCCTGGATCGAATCCGCCTCCGTCGCGGTGCTGCTCGGGACCTTTGCCTCGGTGGTCACGCTGACCAGCGTGATGTGGGCGATCCAGACCGGCCGGCTGGTGTTTCCCTGAGGAGCGGCTACCGCCGCCAGGTCGGTGTCAGCCCCTCGCGCATCGCAAAACGCCGGAGCGGGCCGATGGCGCCGAGCAGATGCATGCCGACCGCCCGCACGGGCTGCAGCGGCAGGAAATCGTTGAGCAAGGAGCGGTTGGCGATATCGATCGCGAACGTGCGGCTCAGGACGTCCGGACGCCGCGCGCGGTCGTAGCGCTTGAGCACCTCGTCCGCGCCGGGATCCTGGCCCGCCGCGACGGCTTCGCCTGCGAGCCTGGCGATGTCGGCGGCATCGCGCAGACCGAGATTGAGACCCTGGGCGCCGATCGGCGGGACCACATGGGCGGCTTCGCCGACGAGCGCGATGCGGTCGCGGCCGAAGCATCTGGGGCGTTCGATCGCGAGCGGGAACAGGTTGCGCCCAGGCTCAACCGTCATGCGTCCCAAGATGGAATGCGACTGCTTCTCGATCGCGGCGGACAGCTCCTCGTCGCTCAAGCCGCGAAGCCGCTCGGCCTCCGCGGGAGCTGCGACCCAGACGACGCTGGAGCGGTCGCCGGGCAGCGGTACGAACACGCAGGGTCCGTGGGGCGTGTGGAACTCGGTCGAGACGTTGCGGTGCGGACGCGCGTGGCCGACATTGAAGGTCAGGGCGGTCTGCGTCAGCTCGCGCCGCGTCACCGCAATGCCGGCGGCCTCGCGGCACAGCGAGTGGCGGCCGTCGGCGCCGACCACGAGCCGGGCCGAGAGGAATTGCGCGGACGCCGTGCGGATGGCGACGCCGTCCGTTTCGATGACCACGCTTTCGGCCTCGTCGTCGAAGCGAACCAGGTTGGGTAATTCGGCCGCGCGCTCCTCCAGCGCCAGCATCAACGAGCGGTTGTCGATGTTGTAGCCGAAGGCGTCGAGCGCGATCTCGTGACAGGAGAACCGGACCTCGGGGCTGCGGAACAGCCGGCCCGTGTCGTCGACGAGCCGCATGACTTCGAGGGCCGCCGCCTTGTCCTTGCAGCGCGGCCAGACATCGAGCCTCTCCAAGAGATCGACCGAGGCGCCAAGCAGGGCGGTGGTGCGGTTGTCGGCATAGGGTGCGCGCCGTGCCACCAGCGCGGTCCGTGCGCCCGCCTGCGCCAGCGCGATGGCCGCGGCCAGTCCCGCCGGTCCGCCGCCGATCACGGCCGCGTCATGGAGTGTCGATGCGTCTGTCATGGAAGGACATTTGACACGCCCCGCGGCAAATTCAAGCCCAGCTATTTTTCCTTTGTTTTAACGCGAATTGTGCGACCGGGCGCCGCAATGGCTTATGTGCAAATCGGTGCCATTCTGATAGCAGGAGCCATGGATACTGAGTTGGATACCCAGCAGGATTCCCTGAAGCCGAGACCGGTGATCCGCGCCGCGGCCTTCTCGGTGCACATCTTCACCGCCTTCGGCGCGGCCATCGCGCTCCTGGCGATGCTGGAAGCCGTGCGCGAGCATTGGGCGGCGATGTTCGGATGGCTGGGTGTAGCGCTCGTCATCGACGCGATCGACGGCCCGATCGCGCGCCGGCTCAACGTCAAGCATGTGCAGCCGAACTGGTCGGGCGACGTGCTCGACCTCGTGGTCGATTTCGTCACCTATGTGTTCGTGCCGGCCTATGCGATCGTGGCCAGCGGCCTGCTGCTGCCGGTGGCTGCTCCCTTGCTCGGCATCGCCATCATCGTCACCAGCGCATTGTATTTCGCCGATCTGCGCATGAAGGCGGACGACAACCATTTCCGCGGCTTCCCCGCGCTGTGGAATGCGGCGGCGTTCTACCTGTTCCTGCTGCACTGGCCGCCGCTGTGGTCGACGCTGCTGGTCGCGGCACTGGTGGTGCTGACCTTCGTGCCTTTCCACGTGCTGCATCCGGTCCGTGTCGTGCGGCTGCGCTGGCTGACGATGTCGCTGATCGCGATCTGGGCCATGCTGGGCCTCTACGTGCTGGAGATGGACTTTCACGTCGGCACCGGCGTGACGGTGGCGCTCTGTGCGATCGCGCTCTGGATCAGCTTCAGCGACGCAATGATCCGTTTGGCAAGATCCTTCGCATGATGCACCTGCTCACCAGCCCCGAAGCCTGGGCTGCGCTGCTGACCCTGACCTCGCTCGAGATCGTGCTCGGCATCGACAACGTCATCTTCCTGTCGGTGATCGTCTCGCGCATCCCCGAGAAGCAGGCGCATCGCGCCCGCCAGATCGGGCTCGCGCTGGCGCTGGTCTTCCGCATCATGCTGCTCAGCGTGCTGGTCTGGCTGATCGGCCTGACCGCGCCGGTATTTTCATTTGGCGGTTACGACTTCTCCTGGCGCGACCTGATCCTGATCGGCGGCGGCCTGTTCCTGATCGCCAAGGCGACGCACGAGATCCACGCCGAGGTCGAAGCCGACGACGGCGAGGACGACCGGAAATCCGGCGCTAACGCGTTTTTCTGGGTGATCGTCCAGATCATCGTCATCGACATCGTGTTCTCGCTGGACTCGATCATCACCGCGATCGGCATGGCGCAGGACATCGAGATCATGATCGCCGCCGTCGTGATCGCCTGCCTGATCATGTACATTTCGTCCGGGCCGGTGTCGCGATTCGTCGCGGAGCATCCGACCACGAAAATGCTCGCGCTTGCGTTCCTGGTGCTGATCGGCGTCGCGCTGGTCGCGGACGGATTCCAATTCCACATTCCGCGCGGCTATATCTACTTCGCAATTGTGTTCTCGGCGGCGGTCGAGTTCTTCAACGTGCTGGCGAAGCGCAATCGCAGGAAGATCGGCAAGGGGTCTGCTTAATCGTTCCAGCCGGCGCCTTGTTGACAAGGCGCGCGCGATGTCTTTCGCTTGCCGGCGAGAAGAGGAGGTCAGACGATGACCAAAGCCGTCCGTGTACACAAGGTCGGAGGCCCCGAAGCCCTGGTCTATGAGAGCGTCGACGTTCCGGCGCCCGCTACCGGCGAGGTGCGCATCCGCCAGCATGCGGTCGGCCTGAACTTCATCGACGTCTATTACCGCACCGGCCTCTACAAGGCGCCGGGGCTGCCCTTCATCGCCGGCAACGAGGCCTCGGGCGAGGTCGTCGCGGTCGGGCCGGGCGTGACCAATTTCCATCCCGGCGACCGCGTCGCCTACTATCACAACCTCGGCGCCTATACCGGCGAGCGCAACATTCCCTGGGAAAGGCTCGTCAAGCTGCCCGACCACATCACCCACGAGCAGGGCGCCGTGCTGATGCTGAAAGGGCTGACGGTCTGGTATCTGCTGCACAAGACCTTCAAGGTCGAGCCGCATCATCGCGTTCTGATTCACGCCGCGGCCGGCGGCATCGGCCTTCTGGCCTGCCAATGGGCGAGGGCGATGGGCGCCCACGTCATCGGTACGGTTGGCTCGCGCGAGAAGGCCGAGCTGGCGGAGGCCAACGGCTGCGAACACGTCATCCTCTACAACGAGGAGGACTTCGTCGCGCGCGTCAAGCAGATCAGCCGCAACGAGGGCTGCGACGTCGTCTATGACGGCGTCGGCAAGGCGACCTTCCCGGGCTCGTTGTCCTGCCTGAAGCCGCGCGGCATGTTCGTTTCGTTCGGCAATGCCTCAGGACCCGTGCCGCCGTTCTCGATCGCCGAACTCAACAATCACGGCTCGCTGTTTGCGACCCGGCCGAAGCTCAACGATTACGTCGGCACCCGCAAGGAGCTGCTGGAAGGCGCCGACACGCTGTTCGCCGCCGTCATCAACGGCAAGCTGCACGTGCCGATCAACCACGCCTACGCGCTCAAGGACGCCGCGAAAGCGCATATCGACCTCGAAAGCCGCAAGACCACGGGCGCGTCGATCTTGAAGCCGTAGCGCGCGTGTCCCGGACAAGCTGCAACGCGCGAGCGTTGCGGCGCAGAGCCGGGACCCAGATGCGACATTCAATGCGGAGAGATGGGCCCCGGCTCTGCAGCGCACCGCCGAAGGGGCGCTGCGCTGCGTCCGGGGCACGAGACGTTCTCTAAGCGACGCGTCTTGCCGCTCCGGCCCTGGTCAAGATCCCGTCGAGACAATCGATCATCTCGGCGATCTCTGTCTTCGAGACGTTCAGCGCCGGCATGAAGCGCAAGCTGTCGACCTGCGGTGCGTTCAGCAGCACGCCGGCCTCGAACGCCTGCGCGACGATCCCGGGCGCGATCGGGAGCTTGAGATCGAGCGCAAGCAGCAGCCCGCGTCCCCGCACGCCGCCGAGGCCGTGCCGGGCCGAGACCCTTTGCAGCTCGCTTTCGAGCAAGAGACCGGTCTCGGTGACGTTCTTGAGGAAGTCCGGCTTGCTGACTTCCTCGAGCACCGCAAGGCCCACGGCGCACATGATCGGGTTGCCGTTGAACGTGCCGCCCTGGTCGCCGTGCTCGAAGCAGGCGGCGCGCTCGGTCGCCAGCAGGGCCGCGAGCGGCACGCCGCCGCCGATGCCCTTGCCGAGCGTCATGATGTCAGGCGCAATCCCGGCGTGCTCGTAGTGAAAGAGCTTGCCGGTTCGGCCCATGCCGGTCTGGATCTCATCGAAAATGAGCAGCAGGCCATGCGCCTCGGTGAGCGCGCGCAGCTCCCGCAGGAACTGGTCGGTCGCGGGCCAAACACCGGACTCACCCTGGATCGGCTCCAGCATCACGGCGACGGTGTTGTCGTTGATCAACTTTTCGACCGAGGCGATGTCGTTGAGCTTCGCCTTCTTGAAGCCGGCGACCTTGGGCTCGAACAGCGGCTCGAACGCCTTCTTGCCGGACGCCGACATCGTCGCCAGCGTCCGGCCGTGAAAGCCGCCCTCGAAGCTGATGATCTCGAACGCGCCGCCTTTGTGCAGACTGCCATATTTGCGCGCGAGCTTGATCGCGCCCTCATTGGCCTCGGCACCGGAATTGGCGAAGAACACCTGGTCGAAGGCGCTGTTCGCGACCAGCGCCTGTGCAAGCTGGAGACTCGGCTCGTTGTAGAAGGCCGGGCTCGGCGTCAGCAGCCGCTTGGCCTGTGCGCCGAGCGCATCGGCGATCACGGCCGGGGAGTGGCCGAGGCAGTTCACGGCCCAGCCCTGCACGAAATCGAGATAGCGCTTGCGGCTGTCGTCCCAGAGGTACGAGCCCGCGCCGCGGACGAACACGGCCTTGGGCCGTGCGGTGATGTCCATCAGCGCGTCATACGGATGCGTCGTCATGTCGAACTCCTCTGGAGGCGGGTGAAAAAGCAAGGCGAATGAAAAAGACCTGCAAAAAGCAGAAAGGCCGCACCTTGCGGGTGCGGCCTTTCTCGAAAACTGGCTGAACTCAGTGGTTCAGCGGCGTCGTCGGACATGGCGCACCCTCTCATCGTCGCGGGAGCGACGACGGAGCATTTCGGTGCGCTGATGGGTCCGGGCGTTGATCATGGGTCGCGTCCCTACAGCCGAACGGCAGGGCTTGTCAAGCGGCCGTTTTGCAGGATGCTCGCCGAGCGTGCATCGAATAGGCAGATGCGTGCCTGCTCCGCATCGTTGCTGCAGTGCAGATCGCTTGACGATTTTGCAGACAAGCTGCGCCGGCTTTCGGCCTTGTGATTGCGATTCTACAATTACCGGGTAGCAACCATTGAACCTCTGGCGCGTTTGTGATCGCAGGACGCGACTTGGTTCGAACCGATTGCATGACGGCTCAGACCAAGAAGGTGGGACCAACCAGATAGTTTAAAAGCCTTGTCCGATACGCCTTATCCGATCGACCTCGACAGCATTCGCGGCGCGTTCCCGCCGGGCGTCGAGGCGCCGCCGCTGCTGGTCGACTTCGCCGGCTGGCTGCAGGGGCGCCCTTGGGGCAGCGTCGGCTGTTTCTCCCTGCTGGGTCAGTTCTCCGATCAGGCACCGATCGTCGACGGCAGTCCGTTGCGCGACCGGTTTTCGCTGTTCATGCGGCTGCCGGACGGCTCCGCCGTCGGCGGCTGGTATGGGGCCGGTCTCGACCGCGACAACCCGCCGATCGTCGGACTGGGCTCCGAGGGCGATTACGAATTGCTCGCGCCGAGCCTCGACGGGCTGCTGGCGAAATTGACATCGCAGCAATTCGACACGGCCTGGAGCGATCTGAAGCCGCACGATGAAGTCGAAAGCCAGACGGCCGAGCTTGCACACTGGCTTGCGGGGCGGCCGGTCGGCGAGACGATAGCGAGTGATGACGGCACGCCTGACATGCCCGACTTCCGCGGCTTCATGGAAAAATGGAGCCGGGACCGCGAGGACTATTGGGCCAATCACCGCTTGATGGCCGAACTCGGCTGGCGGCTCGCCGCCCATCTGCCCAAGGGCAAAAAGCCCTGGGACAGGACGCATTTCGAGGTCGCGATCGTCGGCAAGCAATACGAGGCCCGTGTGCTTTCGCGCGGGCCGCAGCCGTTCGAGGAAGCCGCCTCGATTGAATCCCTGCTGCGCGATCTGCGCGAGGAGATGCGCCGCGCGTATCCCGAGCTCGGGCTGTGGCAGGCGATGAATTTCGGGCTCTACGCCGACGGCCGGGTCATGCCGCGCTTCGACTACGACGTGCGCCCGACCATCGACGGCGAGCCCGCGCTGCTGTCTGAGGCACACGCCGATCTCGCCCGCGCTCCGCGCCCGGAGCGCTGGGTGCCGAAATGGCTGGCGGCATCCTGAAGCTCGGAATCCCGCGATGCTGCCGCCCGGCCGGCGCGCCGAAATCTGCTGCTGTCGTGTCATCCTGACCTCGCGGGAACGGCACCTTCGATCCCCCTTGACTTAGAGTGCGCTCGAAGGGGTATCTATCCGTGCGTCAGTACGAGAACGGGCACACATGAAGATCGGCGACCTCGCAAAACGAACCGGCTTGTCGACCCACACGTTGCGATATTATGAGCGCGTCGGGCTGCTGCCATATGCAGATCGGGATCGTTCCGGCCAGCGTGACTTTGACGCATCGATCCTCACATGGATCGCATTCCTCGGTCGGCTCAAGACCACGGGAATGCCGATCCGGGACATGTTGCGTTATGCGGCGCTTCGTGATGAAGGCGCAGCCACCGGGCCAGCCCGGCGGCAAATGCTGGAAATCCATCGACAACAGGTTCGCACGCAGATCGCCGAACTCCAGGAATGCCTGCTCGTCCTTGATACCAAGATCGCCGGCTATGCCGGCGACGAACAGAGGACGAAGGAAAATGACGCACGCCCAAACACAAGTCGAAAGCCGCTTCGACCGCGGCCAGCGGGCCCTGTCACGCATTGACGGCAGAGCCGGCGAAAAGGTCGTCGCCTCACTCGCCGACATCGCTCCGGATTTCGCACGATACGTGATCGAGTTTCCCTTCGGCGACATTTACAGTCGTCCGGACCTTGGCCTGCGCGATCGAGAGATCGCGACGATCGCCGCGTTGACGGCGCTCGGAAATGCCGCGCCTCAGCTCAAAGTGCATATCGAGGCGGGACTGAACGTCGGGCTGTCCCGCGACGAGATCGTGGAGATCATCATGCAGATGGCCGTCTATGCGGGCTTCCCGGCCGCGGTGAACGGGCTGTTCGCAGCCAAGGAGGTGTTCGCCGCGCGTGACGGACAGCAGGTGTCGGGAGATGCGACATGACGAACTTGCTCCAAACTCTGAGGCGCGCCGGTCTTGCCGGCGTGCCGCGGCCGGAACGTTGGGTGCGAAATGGCTGGCGAGAACCCTGATCGCAGCGACTTCGCCCTTGCGCCTGACGTCCGCTTGGTGATGCTGCCTTTGGCAAGTTATCGGCATCCGAGGCGCGGTTGATCAGGTCAGTTCAATTCGAGAAGATTGGCGACACGCCGACGCTTCCCGGTTTCTCGCTCGCTGCGAGCGGGGTGACGGGTGATCAGTCGCGGCTGTTCCTGTTTGTCGAGGAGTCCGGACGTCAGGCTGTGTTCGAGAGCGATCATGGCGGCATCGGCTCGTTTCCCCGCGCAAGAAGGGACGGTTCAAAGCGATTTCGCCTTCTGATGGAGAGCACTGGATCGGTCCAGTCGATTGATTTGCCGCCACTTGATCTTGCATTCCCAAAAGTGGACATGTTTCTCGACGGCCGGCTCTTGCTGGCCGCCACCAGGTGCAACTGGCGGGCCGCGGCGGATTACGACCTGAACGGAATCATCTTCGATCCTCGCACCGGGCAAGCGAACCGCGTCCTCTTCGGCGACGGCATCAGCGATCTCCAGATCGATGAACGCGGCCGGATCTGGATTGCGTATTTCGACGAGGGTGTTTTTGGAAATTATGGATGGGGACATCCGGGCGCCGCGCCGGTTGGGCAAGCCGGGCTAGTCTGCTTCTCGGCTCTCGGGGAGAAGATTTGGGAGTTTCCGAACGATGCCGGCCCTGCGATTTATGATTGCTGTGCGCTCAACGTGACCGGAGCGGAGGCCGCCATTGTCTCCTACCCGGATTTCCCGATCTGCAGAATTGACGCGGAATTTCAATTGACCTCGAAGCGCACAAAGCTCCGAGGCTGCCACGCGTTCGCAATGTCTGAGGCGGAGATTCTGTTTGCAGGGCAATACGGCGATCCACCCGATGTGGCCTGCATCGGACGATGGGATCGAGAAGGGATGATCCCTGTCCGGCGAGCACGCCTGTTGATGCCCGACGGCTCGGCGCGGCCCCCCGGCCGATTGCAGGGCCGCGGCAAGCATCTGTATCATTTCGGCGAGGACGGCATTTACCGGGCGACAGTGAGTTGAGGCTGTCGGCGGAGCGACGTCAGAACCCCGCCACGCTGCCGTGCAAATCGTACTGGTCGGCGCGCTCGATCTTCGCGGTAACGATCTCGCCGACGCGCAACGGACGGCGGCTGGTGAGATAGACCGCGCCGTCGATCTCCGGCGCGTCGGCTTTGGAGCGACCCTTGGCCACGGTCGGCCCGACCTCATCGATGATGATTTG
This sequence comes from Bradyrhizobium cosmicum, assembly GCF_032290525.1. Classification (GTDB taxonomy): domain Bacteria; phylum Pseudomonadota; class Alphaproteobacteria; order Rhizobiales; family Xanthobacteraceae; genus Bradyrhizobium; species Bradyrhizobium cosmicum_A. Next base: position 13,672 of record NZ_JASXTA010000034.1, read on the forward strand.
CTGGCGCGTGCCGACCTTGCGCTTCAGCCGGCGCGCAGAAATCTTCTGCTGGCGGGCCATCAACGCGTTGTAGCGCTCCTGCTTGATCTCTTCCGGCACCGGATTCTCGATCGCGTTCGACGTGGCGCCGGCGACCGGCTCGTACTTGAAGCAGCCGAGACGATCGATCTCGGCCTCATCGAGCCAGTCGAGCAAATAGGCGAAGTCAGCATCGGTCTCGCCGGGGAAGCCGACGATGAAGGTCGAGCGCAGCGCGAGATCGGGACATTCCTCGCGCCAGCGCTTGATCCGCGCCAGCGTCTTGTCCTGCGCCGCTGGACGCTTCATCGCCTTCAGCACCTCGGGGCTTGCATGCTGGAACGGGATGTCGAGATAGGGCAGCACCTTGCCCTCATTCATCAGCGCGATGACCTCGTCGACATGCGGATAGGGGTAGACATATTGCAACCGCACCCAGGCACCGAGTTCGCCGAGCTCGCGCGCGAGGTCGATGAATTTGGCGCGGACCTGGCGGTCCTTCCACGGGCTCTCGGCGTATTTGAGATCGACGCCATAGGCCGAGGTGTCCTGCGAGATCACCAAGAGCTCCTTGACGCCGGCGCCGACCAGGCGCTCGGCCTCGCGCAGCACGTCATCGGCGGGGCGCGAGACGAGATCGCCGCGCAGTTTCGGGATGATGCAGAAGGTGCAGCGGTTGTTGCAGCCCTCGGAGATCTTCAAATAGGCGTAGTGGCGCGGCGTTAGCTTGATGCCCTGCGGCGGCACCAGGTCGAGATGCGGATTGTGGGCGGGCGGCAGCGCGCGGTGCACGGCATCCAGTACGCTCTCATATTGCTGCGGGCCCGTGATCGAGAGCACGCCGGGATAGGCCTGCTCGATCTGCTCGGGTTCCGCGCCCATGCAGCCGGTTACGATCACCTTGCCGTTCTCGGCCATGGCCTCGCCGATCGCCGAGAGCGATTCCTGCTTGGCGCTGTCGAGGAAGCCGCACGTATTGACGATGACGATGTCGGCCCCGTCGTGCTTGCGAGCGAGTTCGTAGCCCTCGGCGCGCAGGCGCGTGATGATACGTTCGGAATCCACCAATGCCTTGGGACACCCGAGCGACACGAAGCTGACCTTGGGCGCAGCCGTCTGATCCATATATCCAAATCTGCCTGATTGACCGGCCTGAGCTAGTCCCAATTGCCCATAATTACAACCCTTTGCATGGCCCGCGGCCGTGCTATGGATGAATCACCTGCCGTGAGTGAGCTATGAGCGCCGAACAGTCGCCCAAAATCGTGATCGTCGACGAAAGCCCGATCCGGGCTGCGATCCTCGAGGAAGGGTTGCGGGAGGCCGGATTCACGCAGATCGTCCACATCAGCGAGATGCAGAGCCTGCTCGCCCGTATTTATGCGGTGGACCCCGACATCATCCTGATCGATCTGGAAAACCCCAGCCGCGACGTGCTGGAGGCGATGTTCCAGGTCAGTCGCGCCGTGAAGCGGCCGATCGCGATGTTCGTCGACCAGAGCGATTCATCCTCGATCCAGGCCTCGGTCGAGGCGGGGGTCTCCGCTTATATCGTCGACGGCCTGAAGAAGGAGCGCATCAAGCCGATCCTCGACCTCTGCGTGTCCCGCTTCAATGCCTTCGCAAAACTCCAGGAGGAGCTGGAGCGCACCAAATCGCAGCTGGAAGACCGCAAGATCATCGAGCGCGCCAAGGGCATCCTGATGAAGGTGAAGGGCCTGACCGAGGACGAGGCCTATGTGCTGCTGCGCTCCACTGCGATGCGCGAGAAGAAGAAAATCGGCGAGATCGCCCAGTCGATCATCACCGCGTCGGAGATGCTGAAATGACCGCCCCCCTCCGCATCGGGTTCATCCCGCTGGTCGATGCTGCCGCCCTGATCGTCGCCGTCGACAAGGGCTTTGCCGCCGCCGAGGGCCTCGATATCGAGCTGGTGCGCGAGGTCTCCTGGTCCAACGTCCGCGACAAGCTCAATATCGGCCTGTTCGATGCCGCGCATCTGCTGGCGCCGGTGGCGATCGCGTCCTCGCTCGGGCTCGGCCACGTCAAGGTGCCGATCGCCGCGCCTTTCAATCTCGGCATCAACGGTAATGCGATCACGGTCTCGCCGGCACTCCATGCCGCGCTGATGGAAGAGATCGACGGTGACCGCTTCGATCCGCTCGTCACGGCGAAAGCGTTGGCGAAGGTGGTCGCCAAGCGGCGCAAGGCTGGCGTCGATCCGCTGACCTTCGGCATGACTTTTCCGTTCTCGACCCACAATTACCAGCTTCGGTTCTGGATGGCGGCGGCCGGCGTCGATCCCGACGAGGATGTGCGTCTCGTCGTGCTGCCGCCGCCCTACATGGTGGACAGCCTCAAGAGCGGCCACGTCGATGCGTTCTGCGTCGGCGCGCCCTGGAATTCGGTCGCGGTCGATCTCGGTATCGGCCACATCCTGCATTTCGTCGCCGACATCCTCGTGCGCGCCGCGGAAAAGGTGCTGGCTGTCCGTCAGGTCTGGGCCGAGAAGAATCCGGATGTGGTCGCGGCACTGGTGCGCGCGGCGGTGAAGGGCGCCGCGTTCATCGAGCAGCCTGCGAACCTCACCGAGGCGGCGCAACTCCTGGCAAAGCCCGAGCGGATCGGTGTCGATGCCGAAGTCATCCAGCGTACGCTCACGGGACGCCTGAAGATTTCGCCCGATGGTACCTTGCGCGAAAGCGGCCGTTACCTCCTGGTCGGACGCGAAGGGGCAGGGCGGCCCGATCCGGTTCAGGCTGCATGGCTCTATGCCCAGATGGTACGCTGGGGGCAGACCGCGCTGACCCCTGATGGCGTCAGGACGGCCATGGCCGTGTTCAGGCCGGATCTCTACGACGCGGCCCTGGGCCACCGGCCGCCTGAAGAGGCTCCTGCACCGTTCGGGGCATTTGCCGGCCCGACCTTCGATCCCGCCAACATCCGGGGGCATCTGGAGGCCTTCGAGGTAGGGCGCTGGAAGGCCTGATTCGATCCTGCATCGTTTTTGTGCGCATTGGTTCCGCGGCTAAATTTTGAGCTGGCTGCTCGAATTTCATGAGAGTTCCGACACCGGGATCTTCCGGGAAGGCTCTTAATCATTTGAAATTGCTTCACTTTAAAATTCCTCGAAGCTGGCACGCAACTTGAATGTTGCACTGCGGCCAGCATGTCACAGATGCCTGCTGAGCCGAGTCACGCAGCAACGAAGCTGACCGGACCGTTGGGTGCAAAGCGGGCTCTCGAGCCAGCCGAGTGCCTCGCGGGTCGTGCACTTTTCCGTCGATACCACCGAGGTGGCCGCAGGAGCTTCGTTACCGACCATGAAAATCGACACACTCTCAGTCGACTTTACCGACGACCAGAAACGCTACCTCGAGGGCTTCACGACCGGCTTGCAGATCAGCCGCGTCGGTCGAGGTCTTGGCGGTGGCGCCGGCAAGGCCAATGCCGAGCCGACCGGCCCCGATGCCGTGCACCTCAAGGCGCAGGACAAGGTCATTGCGTCGGGCAAGAAGCTCGCCGACCAGGAGAAGTTCAAGCGCGACGAGCATCCATTCGATGCCTATCCGCGGCTGCGCCAGCAGGCCATCGACAACGCGCCGCCAAGTCCGGCGGACAATTTCCGCTGGCGTTATTACGGCATTTTCTACGTCGCGCCGACGCAGGACTCCTACATGTGCCGGCTGCGCATTCCGAACGGCATCATGAAGCACTGGCAGCTGTCCGGCCTTGCCGATCTCGCCGACGAGCTCTGTGGTCCCTACAGCCACGCCACGACGCGCGCCAATCTCCAGCTCCGCGAGATCCCGCCGAAGAACGCGATCAAGCTGATCGAGGGCATCCAGGACCTCGGCCTGTGCTCGCGCGGCTCCGGCGCCGACAACATCCGCAACGTCACGGGCACGCCGACCGCCGGCATCGATCCGCAGGAGCTGATAGACACGCGGCCCTATGCGCGCGAGTGGCACTACCACATCCTCAACGATCGCTCGCTGTATGGACTGCCGCGCAAGTTCAACGTCGCCTTCGACGGCGCCGGCAGGGTCGCGGTGCTCGAGGAGACCAACGACATCGCATTCACGGCCTATGAGGTGAAGGACGGCTTCGGCGTCGAGCCCGGGGTCTGGTTCCGCCTCGGCCTCGGTGGCATCACTGGCCACAAGGATTTTGCAAAGTACTCGGGCATCGTGGTCAAGCCGGAGCAGGCGACCGCCGTTGCGGATGCCATCGTGCGCACGTTCATCGAGCATGGCGACCGCACCAACCGCAACAAGGCGCGGCTGAAATACGTGCTCGACGCCATGGGCCATGACGGCTTCCTCAAGCTGGTCGAGGAGCGGTTGAAGACGCCGTTCACCCGCGTGCCGGAAGAGGCGTTTGCGCCGCGGCCCGCTGCGGACCGGATGGCGCATGTCGGCGTGCACAAGCAGAAGCAGGACGGGCTCAACTGGATCGGCGTCTCGCTGACGCTCGGCAAGCTCACCTGCGATCAGATGCGGGGCCTCGCCAAGGTCGCGCGGGATCTCGGCGACGGGGATATCCGCCTGACCGTCTGGCAGAACCTGCTGATATCAGGCGTGCGCGACGAGAATGTCGAGCTTGCCATTGCGGCGATCAATCAGATCGGGCTTGCGGTCGAAGCCTCGCATATCCGCGCCGGCCTGATCGCCTGCACCGGCAATGCCGGTTGCCGCTTCGCCGCGTCGAACACCAAGCGCCACGCCGCCGAGATCGGCGACTGGTGCGAGCCGCGCGTCGCGATGGACAAGCCGGTCAACATCCACGTCACCGGCTGTCACCACTCCTGCGCGCAGCACTACATCAGCGACATCGGCCTGATCGGCGCAAGGGTGCCGGTAAACGAGGAGGACACGGTGGAGGGTTATCACCTCTTCACCGGCGGCGGGTTCGGCCCCGACGCCGATGTCGGGCAGGAGGTCTATCATGACCTCAAGGCCGAAGACGCGCCGAAGACGGTCGAAGGACTGCTCAAGGCCTACATCGCCCATCGCTCGTCTGCCGACGAAACTTTCCTGTCCTTTGCGCGCCGCCATGACGGCGAGACGCTGCGCAAGCTTGCCGATGCACAGGTGTCCGCATGAACCAGATCACGCCTCCGCCCAAGCTCGATATCATTCCCGCCAGCGCGCCGTTCTCCGACGCGCAGCGGTCCTGGCTCAACGGCTTCTTTGCCGGGCTGCTGTCACCTGATGCGGCAACGCCGCTGTCGGCGGAGCAGGGCACCGCCGTGATGCAAGCCGGTGACGGCGATGACGGCGAAGCGCCATGGCACGACCAGACCATGCCGATTGCCGACCGGATGAAGCTCGCCGAGGGACGACCCGTGCGCCGCAAGTTGATGGCGGCGATGGCGCAGCAGGATTGCGGCCAGTGCGGCTACAATTGCCACGACTATTCGGAGGCGATCGCGAGCCGCAGCGAGGCGCGGCTCAACCTTTGCGTCCCCGGCGGCAAGGAAACCGCGCGGATGCTGAAGTCGCTGTACGAGGAGCTGGACAAGGCGCCGGCGGCCAAGGTGACCAACAAAGCGTCCGACAAGCAGGACGCGGTGGCAGCTCCCGCCGTGACGGTGACGATCGCCGAGCCGGGCCGCTCGCGCGACAACCCCGTTGCTGCGACCTTCCTGTCGCGCCGCCTTCTCAACAAGGGCAAGTCGGAGAAGGAGACCTATCACGTCGAGTTCGATCTCGCCGAGAGCAAGCTCGACTACGTCGTCGGCGACAGCTTCGGCGTGTTCGCGCGCAACGAGGTCGGCCTTGTCGACCAGATCATCGCGCTGCTCGGCGCCTCCCACACCACCAAAGTCAACGGCAAGACGCTGCGGGAGGTGCTGATCGACGACGTGTCGCTGTCGCCCGCGCCCGACACGCTGTTCGAGCTGGTCTCCTTCATCACCGGCGGCGCGCTGCGCGAGAAGGCGCGGGCGCTGGCGCAGGGCGAGGATCCCGATGGCGATGCCGCCACCCTCGACGTCATGGCGGCGCTCCAGAAGTTTTCCGGCATGCGGCCGCATCCCGAAGCCTTCGTCGAGGCGCTGGAGCCGCTTCAGCCCCGGCTCTACTCGATCTCGTCCTCGCACAACGCCACGCCCGGAAAACTGTCGCTGACGGTGGACTCCGTCCGCTACGTCATCGGCAAGCGCAAGCGCATCGGCGTCGCCTCGACCTTTCTCGGCGAGCGCATCGCTGAGGGCGAGAAGCTGAAGGTCTATGTGCAGAAGGCGCACAATTTCGGCCTGCCGCAGGACCCGAAGACGCCGATCATCATGATCGGTCCCGGCACCGGCATTGCGCCGTTCCGCGCCTTCCTGCTCGACCGCAAGGCGACCGGCGCGCCCGGCAAGAACTGGCTGTTCTTCGGCCACCAGCGCAGCGATTGCGACTTCTTCTACCAGGACGAGCTCAACGCGATGAAGACCTCGGGCCTGCTGACGCGCATGTCGCTGGCCTGGTCGCGCGACGGCGAGAAGAAGTTCTACGTGCAGGACCGCATGCGCGAGGTCGGCCGTGAATTGTGGACGTGGCTCGCCGAGGGCGCGCATCTCTACATCTGCGGCGATGCCAAGCGCATGGCCAAGGACGTGGAGCGCGCGCTGGTCGACATCGTCGCCCAGTTCGGGGCGCGGTCGACCGACGAGGCCGTCAGTTTCGTCGCCGAGCTCAAGAAGACCGGCCGCTTCCAGGCTGACGTCTATTAATGCGTGCCGGGATCAGCGTAAATCGTCCCGGCGGCACAACCGCCGGGCGTCACGCCGAGAGCCGGCTTCTACTGTGCATGGGGTTGTTTTCGACATTTTTGGTTAGACGCCCCGATCCAGTTCCAATCCTCTCGAATCTTAGCGAATAAGATTCTCGGAACCTGCGGGTCAGGAGAATTTGCGCCTGCGACGGGGCGCCCGTAGAGAAGCCTCATCGCTATTTCCGCGGCCGTCTTGCCTCCCGCCGGGGTTGACCCTTCATAATCCGCAAATGGGGCGTTGGAGATCGACCATGCGCGAACTATCGGCGGAAGCCAGGCTGCACTTCTACGCGCGCTCGCTCTCGCAGCGGACCCGGGCGAGTGCCCATCATGTTGCGCTCTACAGCGCGTTCGCGCTCATTGCCGCCATTGTGTTCGGCACGCTCTCGGTGCACCCGTTCTGATCACGTCCCGCGCTTGAACGGCGCGACCTCGATCCCCGCAGCCTTCAATGCCTGACGCAGGCCGCGCGCGATCTCGACCGCGCCGGGCGTGTCGCCGTGAATGCAGACCGTGTCGGTCCGCATCTTGATGATCTTGCCCGTGACGGAGACCACCGCGCCGTCCTGCACCATGCGCACCACGCGGTCGGCGATCGCTTTGGCATCGTGCAGCACGGCGCCGGGCTTCTTGCGCGAGACGAGGTTGCCGTCGTCCTCATAGGCGCGGTCGGCGAACACCTCGTGCACCATCGGCAGGTTGGCCGCTTCACCGGCCTTCACCAGCTTGGAATTGGCGAGCACGACGAAGATCAGGCTGGGGTCGACCGCCTTGATGCCGGCGGCGATGGCTTTCGCGGTCATGTCGTCCTCGCAGGCGACGTTGGAGAGCGCGCCATGCGCCTTCACATGGGTCACCTTGTGGCCGGCCACGGTCGCGATCGCCTGCAGCGCGCCGATCTGGTAGGCGACGAGGTTCTCGATCTCGGAGGCCTTCAGGCCCGCGATCGGATGCCGGCCGAAGCCGTGCAGGTCGCGGTAGCCGGGATGGGCGCCGACCGAGACGCCGCGCGCCTTCGCCAGCTCGACGGTCCGGCGCATGATATCGGGATCGCCGGCGTGGAAGCCGCAGGCGACGTTGACCGAGCTTGCCAGCTCGATCATCGCGGCGTCGTTGCCCATCTCCCAGGCGCCAAAACCTTCGCCGAGGTCGCAATTGAGATCGACTGTCTTCATGGGATACTCTCCGCCTCTGGTCGTCTTGTCGTTCAGGGCTCCGCCGTGACTTGCCATGTTCCAGCGTCGACGGCGCTCACAGCATAACCCGCAACGTTGGCGTCGCTGAGGGCTTCGATGTTGAGCTCGACGGTGTCGGAGGAGCGCAGCCGATCGGGCAGGTTCCGGATCAGTTGCGCGAACTTCTTCGCCTCGTCCTGCGCCTCGGCCATGGTGACCTGGCGAAAACGGAACGCCGTTCCCGCCGAGGTCTGCGCGAGGCGTCCGACATCGGCCGTGATCACGGTTGCGATCTTGGGATAACCGCCCGAAGTGCCGCGGTCCATCATCAGCGCGATCGGCGCGCCGTTGCCGGGCACCTGGATGCTGCCGTTGACGGTGCCGTCCGAGACGATGTTGTGGCCGTGCAGATGCTTGATCGCGGGTCCCTCGAGCCGGTAGCCCATGCGGTCGGAAGTTGCCGAGATCTTCCACTCGCTATCGAGGAACAGCGCTTTATTGGCCTCGTCGAACTCGTCGTCCTGCGGCCCCAGCAGCACGCGGATCGGACCTGTCGCAGGCTTCGGCAATTCGATGCGCAGCTCCGGCACGCCGCTTGCGGCATCGACCGTGAATTCGTCGCCAGCCTGAAGCGGGCGGGGGTAGGGGCTGCCGAGACCGGCGCGCGCATTGACCGCAAGGCTGCCGAACACCGGCTCGCCCTTGATACCGCCTTCGATCGCCAGATAAGTGAACGCACCGCCGCGAGCGAAGCCGAGTGTCAGCGTCTCGCCGTCCTTCAGCGTCACCGAGGTGTCCAGGGCCACCGGCCGTCCGGCGACGTCTGCATTGCGCGGCGCGCCGGCAATGGCGAGGCGGACGGCCCCGTCCCTGGCCGTGAATGTCGCGCCGAACGGGCCGATCTCGACGGCAGCCGCGAACGGCGCGTTGCCGACAAGCGTGTTCGCTGCCGCCAGCGACAAACGGTCCATGGCGCCGCTCACCGTCAGGCCGTAGCGCTGCGCGCCGTGGCGGCCGCCGTCCTGCACGGAGCTTGCAGGGCCGATGCTGGTGATGACCAGCCGGCTCATGCGACCACCTGCTCGGCGATGATCTCGCCGGCCTCGGCGGCGCGGTCGAGATCCTCGAACGTCTTGTGGTCGATGGCGAAAAACGTCACGCGGTCACCGGGTTCGGTGAGAAAGGTCGGATTGCGGTGGAGCTGATAGGTTCTGACAGGCGTGCGGCCGAGCAGGTGCCAGCCGCTCGGCGCAGCCAGGCACTGGATTCCAGCCTGGACGCCGCCGATCGAGATCGTGCCGGCGGGCGTCAGCAGCCGCGGATTCTGGCGCCGCGACATGTGCAGGGATTTGTCGAGGCCGCTGAGATACGACCAGCCCGGCGTGAAGCCGATCATGGCGACGCGATAGTCGCCGCCGACATGACGGGCGACGATGTCGTCCGGCGTGGTGTTCAGTGCCTTGGCGACGTCCTCGAGGTCGATGCCGTGCTCGCCGCCATAGGCGACGGGAACGCGCCAGCGTCGCGCCGTCGTGGCCGGCGGCAGCGGCTGGCTGGCGAGCGCGAGCAGCTTGTCGCCGAGCGCGTCGAAGCCGATCCTGCCGGGATCGTAATGCACCAGCAGCGAGCGATAGGTCGGCACCGACTCGGTGACGCCATCGATGGGCGCCGCAACGAGTGCCTTGTCGAGCGCCAGCACGCGCTCGTTGGCGGCGTCGTCGATGGTGCGGCTGAACTCGACCGTGACGGCGCTGTCGCCACTGGGCAGAAGGCGGGGCGGGGGAAGCGTCGCGGCCATGGGCTGTCGAAATCGGGCTTCTGAAGACATGCGGGCTCAGCTTTGAGTTCCGCTTTTCTCCTGCTTCGCGTAAATGGACCCGCAAGTCCAATAAATTAATGCAAGGGGTGACGATAAAGCCTTGTTATCGCGGCGCATAACAGCCTTGCGGCCCTGCGTGCTTGTTGGCCTATTGGGCCTTGACGCAAGGCGCCCGGCTCGCAAGATGCGCGCATTCTTTCCCGCCCCTCCGGAGCTCGTCTGTTTCCATGTCGCTGTCCCCCGAAGCCCGCAAGACCCTCGCCGGCATCACCACTGCCACCATCACCACGGTCCTGCTGAAGAAGGGTCTGCGCAACGTGTGGATGCGCGGCGCGCGGCCGCTGCGCCCGGGCCTGCCGCGCCTGGTCGGGCCGGCTTTCACGCTGCGTTTCGTGCCGGCGCGCGAGGATCTGGCGACGCCGGAATCCTGGTCGTCGCCGATCTCGACGCGCACCGCGATCGAGGCGATGCCGGAAGGCTGCATTGCCGTTGTGGACGCCATGGGCATCACCGATGCCGGCATTTTTGGCGACATCCTCTGCGCGCGCATGATGAAGCGCGGCGTCACCGCGCTTGTCACCGACGGCGTGGTGCGTGATGTCGAGGGGACGCTCGGCACCAACCTGCCGGTGTGGTGCGATGGCTATGCCGCGCCGCCATCGGTTGCTGGCCTCACCTTCGTCGGCTGGGGCGAGCCGATCGGTTGCGGCGGCGTTGCCGTGTTCCCGAACGACATCGTGGTCGCCGACCAGGACGGCTGCGTGTTGATCCCACAGGCGATGCTCGACCACGTCCTCAATGAGGGCGTCGAGCAGGAGCGGATGGAAGCCTGGATCGTCAACGAGGTGAACAACGGCGCGGCGCTGCCGGGCCTGTATCCCATGAACGCCGAGACCAAGGCGCGCTACGCGGCCAGCAAGAAGTAACAGAAGCGAGGACCCCATGGAGATCACTGTCGCAGGCACGCGGCCGACCCGCCGCGCGCCCAAGGAAAACTTTACAGGCACTGTGTGGCAGGACCCCGTGATCATGGCGCCCGCGCCGGCACGGCTGAACTGCTCCCGCGTCTCGTTCGAGCCGGGCGCGCGCACCAACTGGCATCACCATCCGCTCGGGCAGACGCTCTACGTGATCTCGGGCGTCGGGCGCGTTCAGACCAAAGGCGGGCCTGTCATCGAAATCCGTCCTGGCGACACCGTCTGGATTCCACCGAACGAGCTGCATTGGCACGGCGGGTCGCCGAACAACGGTATGACCCATATCGCCATGCAGGAAGCGCTCGACGGCGTCTACTCGACCTGGCTGGAGCCGGTGAGCGACGCGGAGTACGGGGCGGCGGTCGGCTAATGTCGCGTGCCCCGGACAAGACGCATCGCCCCGTGGCGATGCGTCGCCGATCCGGGGCCCAGAACTTTTGACGGCATCAAGACTGCTGGGTCCCGGCTCTGTGCAGCAACGCTTCGCGTCGCTGCCTGTCCGGGACACGACAGCTTACATCCGCTCGGCGGTCCACGTTCCCGTGCACATGGCGCCGCGCCAGGTGCCGGAGCCCGAGGTGCCGCTGAGCCGACCGAAGCCGACGGCGCGCTTGATGCCGGTGCTCAAGGTGACGTTGATGCTGCCGGCATCCGCCACGCGGCCCGACGCCGTCACCATTGCACTGCTCGAGGCGATCTGGCCGTTGTTGATGCCGATTGCGACGGTTGATCCGTTGCCGCAGGTCTGGCTCGACGATGAGATCCGGACATTCCATGCGCCGTCGAACGTGCTTGCGCTGGCCTGGGTTGCCGGCAACGCAACGGCGACAATGGTGGCGAAAAGACACTTGCGAAAGCCGTTCATGACACGCCCCTGTGGGTTGACCATGCGGGATCGTGTCATGGACGCGGAAACGGCGATGTGAGGGCTGTCACGCGCACCAGGTTCTGCGTGAGGTGGCGCACCTTGCGGCAACACGGCTCCCAACGCGAAAAGCAAAGGGCCCGGATCACGGGCCCCTTGTCGTCGTCAGGCTGTCGAACCCCGCCTCAGTTCACACGCGTCCATGTCTGGCCGCCGCAGAACATGCCGCCAAAGGCGCAGCCCTGCACGCGCAGGCGGTCGGTGCCCTTCATCGCGATCGTGGAATCGTAGGTCGAGCCGCTGTTGGGATCGAGGATGCGGCCGGACCATTTTTGGTCCTTGCCGGGTTTCATGTTGATCAAAACCTGTTCGCCGTTCTGGTTCGATTTGCTGTCGACCGAATAGCCGCAGAGATTGCTGCCGCATTGCTCGATGCGGACCTTGCCTTCCTTCTCCTCGGTCAGCCAGATGCCGAGCGGCGAGTTGAGATCGCGCGTCGGAGCGGCTGCGGGAGCCGGTGGCGCGACGGCGGGGGACTGAACGGGTGCGGCGGCAGGCGCCGGTGCGGGAGGCGGCGCCGGGGGCGCGGGCGGAGCAGCGGCTATTGTCGGGGCAGGCGGCGGAGGCGGCGCGGGCGGCACCGCGGCAACCGGGGCTGCGCTCGGAGCGGGTTGCGGCGGCGGCACCAGCGCGTCTTGGGCTGGAGCATTGTTTGCGGTGGTGGCCGAAGGTGCCGGCGGGGCCGAAGGCGCTGCGGCCACGGGCGCTTGAACAGGGGCCTGCTCGGCCGCCGGAGGCATGGCGACGGGGGCGGGCGCCGGCGCGGGATTAGCCGGCGTCTGCGGATCGGCCTTGGCCTGTTCCGGGTCCGCTTTCGGAGTTCCCTTGGTATCGTTCTTGGCTTTCTTGGCCTTGCCCTGGCCGGTATTGTCGTAGACGCCGGGAATCTGCACCGTCCCGCGGTCCGGATCGATGCGGATGGTGCGCCCGCCATATTCGAAAGTGTACTGCGCCTGGGCAGCTGTGCTCGCCAAAAGGAATGCGGCCGTAGCCAACAGCTTCCTCATTTCGCATCTCCTGAACAGGTGGTCCCCGAACCGACGCTTACGCCCCGGTTCGATCGCAAAAAGTGATCTAGATCACTGTCGTCCGTATGAGTCGCGCTCCGGCGGTTTCGGGTTCAATAACGCCGAACTCGGTCCAGAGTTGGACGGACGATCAGGATGCGACCAGCTGCCGCGACGGACGTCCAGCTACTTCCCCGGACAGCGCGAATTTGCGGCCTGCTCGGCGCGAGCGAGGGCGGCTTTGTTGGCCTTGTCGGTGTGAATCTCGACTGCGTCAAAGAGGCAGGCTTTCTCGCCATTGATCGCGAACACCGAGAGTTCCTGGACGTCGCGCTCGTCGTCACCGACCCGGCTCCAGGTGCGGATCACGGCGGCCTTCGGGACGCCGGAGCGCATGATCCACTGGACCTTGTCGCCGAACACCTGGCCGGCACCGCGCCATTGCGCCGTCGGCTTCACTAGCTTTTCGATCGAGCGCCTAGGCGCGATCGTGAGCGAGACGATGTTGCCTTCGTCGGCGAAACGTATCACGTACCCGGCCGGGCCGGGACAGGTCCATACACTGAGCCCGTCCCCGGATTCGTCCTTGCAAGCAGGGCCGGTCGCGGGTGTGAACGGCGTCTGTCCGGATGCGGCGCCAGCCCCGGCCATGGCAAGCGCCGAAGCGAACGCGATCATGAGGCGCATGATGTGCCTGCTAGTCGAACCAGGCGGCGTAGATTTTCCTGTAGCTGCCGTCTTCCCTGGAAATGTGCAGCCATTGGTCGACGAAAGCCTTCAGTGCCATGTCGCGCTGGAGCCAGTAGGCCTTCTCGGAGAAGTCGAACGGCTTTTCGGGGTGTACCGCGCAGAGCACGCCGGCGTGTTGCTTCTGCTGATAGCGGGTCTCGGAGGCGTCCGTCATCATCAGGTCGGCATTGCCCTTGGCGATCTCGTCGAAGATCACGGTGTTGTCGGGGAACACGGTGATGTCGGCGTCCTTGATGTTGGCGCGCGCAAAGCGCTCGTTGGTGCCACCGGGGTTGACGATCACGCGGGTGCCCTTCTTGTCGATATCAGGAAGCGTCTGGTACTTGCCGACATCGGCGCAGCGGGTGATCGGCGTCTTGCCCTCGCGCATGATCGGCGTCGAGAACAGGCCCTTCTTCTGCCGGTCGAGCGTGACCGAGACGCCGCCCATGGCGATGTCGAACTGGTCGGCTTCGAAATCCTTCATCAGCTTCGGCCAGGCCGTCGGGACGAATTCGACCTTGACGCCGAGCGCCTTGCCGAGCGATTCCGCCATGTCGACGTCGAAGCCGCTGAATTGCTGGGTCGCCTTGTCGAGATGGGTGAAGGGCTTGTAGTCGCCGGTCATGCCGACGCGCAATGTGCCGCGCTTGACGATCTCGTCGAGGCGCGAGGGCACCGGCTGCTGCGCATATGCCGAAAAGTTCGCCAGCAGTGCCACGGCCAAAGCCGTCAGGATTCGAACGGTCATCTCTTTTCTACCCATGCCCGAGCTGTCATTGTGCAGCTCTTGAGATGTGATTTAGACCAGATGCCAGTTCCTGGCGAGACGGAATTGAAGGGAATCTTGAGGTGACGATTTCGATGTACGAGGCCTCGGTCGGCCTCTTCGTGCCTTACCTGCGCAACCTGTCCGTCCTGCTCGATAAGGGCGTCGCCTATGCGGAGGCCCGCAAGTTCAACCCGACGGTCCTGCTCGGGATGCGGCTGTCGCCGGACATGTACGATCTGGCGCAGCAGATCGGCGAGGCCTGCCGTCATGCCACCGTCGCGCCGGCCTTGCTGGCGCAGTGCGAGCCGGTGACGCTGCCGGCGCTGGAGCACGACATGGCCGGGCTTCAGGCGCGCATCGCGACATCCATCGAGTTCATCGAGAGCCTGCCGCGCGCCGCGATCGATGCCGCGGCGGAGCAGAATGTCTTCTTCAGGCTGAAGAACGGCACCGAGCTGCCCTTCACCGGGCGGACGCTGCTGCTGACGTTCAGCGTCCCACAGTTCTTCTTTCACGTCACGACGGCCTACGACCTGTTGCGGCACGCCGGCGTCGAGCTGGTGAAGAAGGATTATCTCGGGAGGAGGTAGCGGCTTGGTGTTTACCTCTCCCCAGCGGGGAGAGGTCGGGTGAGGGGCCGCAACGCGCAGTGAGACCTTAAGCCCTCACCCGGATCGCATCTTCGATGCGCTCCGACCTCTCCCTTCGTGAGAGGTGTACGGAGGCCTGGGGCGAGAGATAATTCTTACGCTTCGCCCTTCCGCTCGTAATCGGCGAGCGAGCTGCGGCCGGCGATCTCGCTGCGCAGCAGCTCGAAGCGGCGGTGTGCCTCGTGTTCCTGCGCATCGACGAAGTGCACGGCGGCTTCGCTCGTCATCGGGCCGCTGACCACGGGCGCGGATTGTTCGCCGATGGTCTCGTGAACGTAGAACTGGCCGTCGTCGCCGCGATGAACGGTCCATTTCAGGCGGATCGCCACCATCGGTCCGGGACCGACCTTGCTGTAGCCGTCGGCATCGGTGTGCTCCGGCACCAGCGGCTGCTCCTCGACCACCGGATGCTCGTCGACAATCGGATGCTCGTCGGCAACCGCATGCTCGTCGGCCGCCACGTGCTCACCGGAAAGCACCATTTCTGTCACGGTCACCGTCTCGGTCTCGCGGACGACGAGGACGGGCTCGGGGTGCTCCAAAATGCTGGCGATGGTCGCCAGCGCGTGGTCGGTCGGGTCGATCTCTGACAAGGGTCCATCCTCCAGCTCGACGCGGTCGGCAAGTCTGTCCCACTGCCGCCGCGGCCGGGCTTATTACGCGGGTTTGATTAAGGCTGAGTTGGGGCTCGATCTGCACCAAAATGGGACGCATTCTGGCGTTCCGAAGGCGTGCGGCTTGTCTGCCCGCCTTCGGATTTCCTCAGCCGAGCACGTCCTGATTGATGATGTTCTGCTTGATCGGATCGCCGTCCAGCACACTCAGGATGTTGCGCGCCGTCTGCTCGCTCATGCGGCTCACCGCCTCGACGGTGACGCCAGCAACGTGAGGAGCCATGATGACGTTGGGCAGCGCGAACAGCGCGTTGCTGACCGGCGGCGGCTCCACCTCGAACACATCGATGCCGGCACCGGCAATCTTGCCTGAGACCAGGGCGTCGTACAGCGCGGCCTCCTTCACGATGCCGCCGCGCGCGGTGTTGATGAGATAGGACTTTGGCTTCATCCGGCCGATCCGCCCCGCATCGAACAAGCCGACGGTTTCCGGCGTCTTCGGGCAGTGGATGCTGACACAGTCGGCCTGGGGCAGGGCTGCATCGAGATCGGCGACGGGCTCGCAGCCCGCGGCCTTGATCTCGGCGGCGGGTTTGTAGGGATCGTAGACCTGCACGTTCATGTCCATCGCGAGGCATCGCTTGGCGGTGCGGGAGCCGATGCGGCCGAAGCCGATGATCAGCACGGTCTTGCCGTAGAGATCGAACGGCAGCATGCCGAGCCGGTCGGCCCATTTGCCGTCCCTGACGCAGGCGTGCATCTCATTTGCGCGCTTGGCCAGCGTCAGCATCATGAACAGCGCCGCTTCCGCCACCGAAGGCGAATTCGCGCTGCCCGCGATCATCAATGGCACCTTGCGGCGGGAGAGGGCGGGCACGTCGACGGCGTCGTAACCGACACCGATGCGGGTCACCACCTTCATGTCCTTGGCCGCTTCGAGCTCGGTCTCGCCGAAGGCGGTGGCGCCGAGCGCCACGCCGTGGACCGGCGCATGGCTCTTCAGCAACGCCTCGAAATCCTTCGCCGAGATCAGGTTGGGAAACTCGACGAGCTCGATATCGTCCCGCTGGGTGAGGAGGGCGCGTGCCCCTTGCGACAAAGTTTGCGTAACGAAAATCTTCTTCTTGTTGGTCGCCATCGTCTCCTGCCTGCGCGAGTTTCTTGGACCGGCGTCATAACACGGCGCCGGTCGCCTCGTTTAGCAGGTGCATATTGTTGAGGTCCATCGCCAAACGCATGGGAGCTCCGTCCTTGGCGCCGGCATTGGGATCGACGCGGCCGCAGACCGGCGTGCCGTCGAGCCCGAAATAGACCAGCGTCTCCATCCCCATCGGCTCGGTTACATCGAGCACGGTGTCGAAGGTCTCGACGCCCGGCCCCAGATGCGCATGCGACTCGGTGAGATGCTCGGGCCGGATGCCGAGCAGCAGCTTGTCCTCGCGCGGCATCGCGTTGTAGCGGGCGGCGCGGGCCGGCGGCAGCGGGAAGGCGATGCGGTCGGAGAGCCGGATCCGGAGCGTGCCGCCGACGTCCTCGAGCCGGCATGGAATGAAGTTCATCGCGGGCGAGCCGATGAAGCCGGCGACGAAGCGCGTTGCCGGCTTGTGGTAGAGCTCGTTCGGTGTGCCGATCTGCTCGATCCGCCCCTTGTTCATCACCACCACGCGATCGGCCAGCGTCATCGCCTCGACCTGGTCGTGGGTGACATAGACCGTCGTGGTGCGCACCTTCTGGTGCACCTTCTTGATCTCGATCCGCATCTGCACGCGCAGCTTGGCGTCGAGATTGGACAGCGGCTCGTCGAACAGGAAGACCTTCGGATTGCGCACGATGGCCCGGCCCATGGCGACGCGCTGGCGCTGGCCGCCGGAGAGCTGCTTCGGCTTGCGGTCGATCAGCTCGGTGATGTCGAGTAGGCGGGCGGCTTCCGTGACCCGCGCCTTGATCTCGGCCTTCGGGTAGTGCTTCAGCCGCAGCCCGAACGACATGTTCTCGGCGACCGTCATGTGCGGGTAGAGTGCGTAGTTCTGGAACACCATCGCGATATCGCGGTCCTTCGGCGGCACATCGTTGACGACGTCGCCGCCGATCATGATGTCGCCGTCGCTGATGTCCTCGAGGCCTGCGATCATGCGCAGCGTCGTCGACTTGCCGCAGCCGGAAGGCCCGACCAACACGATGAACTCATGGTCGGCGATGTCGAGGTCGATGCCGCGCACGGCTTCGACATCGTCGTAACGCTTGACCACCTTCCGCAATGCAACGTCAGCCATGAGACATCAACCCTTTGTCGCGCCGGCGGTCAGGCCGGCAATGTAGTAGTCCATCAGGAATGCGTAGATGATCAGCGGCGGCGCGGCGCCGAGCAGCGCGCCGGTCATGATCTGTCCCCAATTGAACACGTCGCCCTTGATCAGCGTGGTGGTGATGCCGACCGGCAGCACGAGCTGGTCGATCGACGTGGTGAAGACCAGGGGATAGAGGAACTGCGCCCAGGACACCGTGAAGGCGAAGATCGTCGCCGCGATCAGCCCGGGCAGCGCCACGGGAATGAAAATCCGGGTCAGGGTTTGCAGCCACGAGGCGCCATCGATGATGGCGGCTTCATCGAGTTCCTTCGGGATCGAGGCGAAATAGCCGATCATGATCCAGGTGCAGAACGGCACCGTCAGCGTCGGATAGACGAACAGCAGCACGTACCAGCGGTTGAGCAGCGTGATGCCGGTAATGTCCTGGACCGCGGCGAGCATCTTGAACAGCGGGATGAACAACAGGCTGTCCGGAATGAGATAGGTGAGGAACACCCCTGTCGCGAGCGTCGTCGAGCCCCAGAACTTCATTCGCGCCAGCGCGAAGGCCGACGGGATGCTGATCAGCATCGTGATGATCACGACCACGATCGACACCATCGACGAATTCCAGAAGAAGCGCAGGAACTGGTTCGAGGTCAGAAGCTCGACGTAGTTTGACAGCGTGGGGTGGAACACCCACCAGGGATTGGTCGCAGCCGAAATCTCCGCGCTGCTCTTGAGCGAGGTGATCAGCATGTAGAGCGGCGGCGTCAGCGAGAAGATCGCGAACAACGCGAGAAAGAAGTAGGACCAGCGCAGCGCCCAGGTGCGGTCGCGGCTCATGCTGCCAAGCTTGACCTTGCGCGTTGGTCCGGCCTTGTCGATTGCAAGCGTGCTCATCAGGCTTCGTTCCCGCGTTTGGAGACATCGCGAAGGATGAAGATCGCCGCGATCGCGAGGATCGGCACCATGAACAACGAGACGCTGGCGCCGAGCGGAATGTCGCTGCCCTCGATGCCGACCTTGAAGGCCCAGGTCGCAAAGATGTGGGTCCGATCCAGCGGACCTCCCGACGTCAGGATCCGGACGATATCGAAATTGGCGAAGGTGACGATCAGCGAGAACAGGGTCGTGATCGCGATGATGTTGCGCATCATCGGCAGGGTGATGTGCCAGATTTTCTGCCACCAATTGGCGCCGTCGATCGCCGCGGCCTCGTAGAGCTGGTCGGGTACGGATTTCAGCGCCGCCAGATACATGATCATGAAGAACGGTGCGCCGTACCAGACGTTGACGAGAATGACCGAGAAGCGCGCCCACGCGGTATCGCCAAGCCAGTTGATGGGGCCGATACCGAAGAAGGAGAGCGTGTAGTTGAACGCGCTGTAGGAGGGATCGAACAGCCACAGCCAGGCCAGCGTGCTCATCGCCGGCGGGATCACCCAGGGTACCAGCAGCATGCCGCGCCATTTGCGCTGGCCCTTGGCCGGAATGTTATGCACGAAATGCGCGACGATGAAGCCCATCAGCGCCTTGAAGAACACGGCGGTGACCGCGAAAATGCAGGATTGCTGCACCACCATCCAGAACGTGTCGCGCTTGAACAGGAAGGTGAAATTACCGAGGCCGACGAACTTCTGCATCGACTTGTTCAGGGAGGCGAGGTGGACGGAGTAGATCGCAGGATAGAGCACGAGCAGCGCAATCAGGAGGATCAGCGGCAGCGTCAGCAGGAACGCCGCCGTCGATTTTCGTCCCATCGCTTTGCGGAGACTCGTCCGTTTGCGGGCGCCTGGCGCACGAACCACGCGACCTTGCTCAACGACGACGTCGGCCATGACAGATCTTCCTTGAAGGATATCGAACGCGAAGCCGGCCCCGTCGGTCGGCTTCCTGTGGCGGAGGGCCGGAACCTGGAGCTGCGCCAGCGGCTCACGCCGAAGCGTGAACCGCCATGGCACATCCCCCGGCTAGCTCCTCATGAAGCCCTCGCACTCGCCCTCTGCCCAGGCGAGCGTGGTCTCCATCTTCTCGCCTTGCGCAAAACGCAGCGCCATCTTGGTCAGCGTCGCCTGGAAGTAGATCTGCTGCGCGATCTTGGGCGGCGCCGGAGACGCCGCGATCGACAGCGTCTGATGATTGTAGGGATTCGGATAGTGGAAGAGCGTGCCCTTCGGCGGTCCTTCCTCCGCCCAGGTCTTCAGCGTCGTCATGTTGGCATAGGCGGGCAGATCGTAGCCGCCGCTCGCCGCAACGAATTTCTCGATCGATGACGGCTGTGACAGATGCGCGAGCAGGCTCTTGCCGGCTTCCTTGTTCTTGCTGAAGCTCCAGAGGCCCCAGAAATAAGGAAGGTAGGGCGCGAAGCGCCCCTTTGGCCCTGCGGGGAAACCGTGGGTCCAGCACTGCTCGGCGACCTGAGGTGCGTCGCGTCTGGCGACGGCCCAGGCACTCGGTGGATTCAGGATCATGGCGCCGCGACCGGAGATCAGCCATTTGTTGTTCGAGGCGTCATCCCAGGACGGCGCGTCGGGCGGCAGGAAGGCAATCAGCTTCTTGTAGTATTCGAGCGCCTGGCGAACCGCGTCGGTCTTCACGGTGACGTCGCCCTTGGCGTTGACGAGCTCCGCCCCGAACGACTGGAAGATCGCACCGGCCGTGTCGACGCTGTCGGTGGTTTCGCCAAGTCCGATGCCGAAGGGGACGCCGCCCTTCTGGCAGGCTTCGGCCGCCTTCAGGAATGTGTCCAGAGTCCAGTTGTCGGCTTTTGGTGGCCCCCCAACCGGATACATCTCCTGCACGTCAATGCCTGCGTGCTTCTTCATGAGGTCAATGCGGGAGCAGGGCCCCTTGATCTGGCTCCCCGGGGTAGCGGGGATGGCGAGCCATTTGCCGCCGGCCTGGCCGAGATATTTGACGGTGCCGTTGACGTCGCCGTTCTGCTTGATGAGCGGCTCCATGACGTCGTTGAGCGGCTCGAGATTTTCGGCGTAGGCGTGCGGCCACCAGGTCGGCATCTGCAGGATGTCGTGGCCGGATTTGGCCTGGGCTTCGGCTGCGACTGTGAGCTGGATCTTGTTGTTGTTGCTGGTGATGTAGTCGATCGAGACTTCGACCTTCTCCTTCTCGCCCCATTCCTTGACGAGGGCGGTGGAGGCATTGTTGGCGCCGGGCACCCAATGGTCCCAGAAGCCGATCGAGATCTTGCCGGCGGCGTAAGCGCCCCGGACATAGGGCGCGGTGATCAGCGCCGCGGAGGACATTGCAGTGGCAGCCACAAATTGACGTCGCGTCAGTGTCTTGCGTGACATCTCGTTTCCTCGCTTGGGTGTTTTATTGTTGTGGTGTTTCCATTCCCGAGTTTTGATTTTGTCGTTGGCGTTTCTTGTTGGCGTTGCTTGTTGATGCCGTCGCGCCGCCAAATCGTGCGACGCGCAGCAAATTGGTAGCGCGATCAGATCATGATTGATGGCGTCTGTCGAGGAAGCCGAACGGCTCGCCGTCTAGAACTAACGTTGCGTCCGGGACCGCGGTAGCGTCGCCTCGCGACGCGTGCCGGACGTGAACCTTCGCCGCTCATTTTGCGACGCACACTTCGGGCCGCGAGCACGGGACATCCTCGTGCGCAATTACGCCGCAGTTTCGAATAAGCCTCTATAACCGCTTCGCGCGAAACAGTTTTCGGGCGTGGACAGCAATTGGCTGCGTCTGGACCTCGATGTGGCGAAAACGATACAGTTTCAACCGGCGGGTGGCTCCCACCCGGACAGGATGATCGGATCGACGATGGAGACCAGAATGATCAACCCGGCGCCGCCTGCGCGGCTTCACCTGCGGTGGTGGTTCGCGCTGGGCTCCGTGCTCGCGCTGCTGCTCGGCGCAGCCGCGGTCGCGCATGCACAAGGCCTGGTCAAGGGCGTTCAGGAGGGGGCCGCGGCCGGCAACAAAGCGGCCGGTCCCGTCGGCGGGGTGCTGGGCGGTGCGATCGGCGGCGTAGTCGGCGTCTTCACCGGTGTGCTCGGCGTCAACAACAATAGCAACCAGGCGCCGCCGCCAGCGGCCAAGGATGCGAGCAAGGACGCCAGCAAGGATTCCAAGTCCGGTGCCGGCAAGGACAAGGATGCCAAGAGCGCCAAGGAGACCGCAAAGGCGGGCAAAGGCGCCAAGGCGACCAAGGAAGCCAAGAACGCGCCTCAGGACAACAAGGGCAAGGACGTCACCGTCCTGACCCAGCCCGGCGCGCCGCAACAGACCGCCGAGCAGATCGTCGCCAACAGCGATTCCTATATCGAGCGCATCAAGACCGAACTGAACCTGACGCCCGAGCAGGAGAAGCACTGGTTCGGCTTCTCGAGCGCCATGCACTATCTGGGGCATAATGGCGCGGAGCGGCTCAACCTGCGGGTTGCCCGGGCCAAGCGAGACCCGCCGGACGATATCATCGAGCAGATGCGCAACGAGTCGCAATTCCTGATCGACCGCGCCGCCGACCAGCGCAACGTCGCCGATGCCGCCGAACCGCTTTATTCGAGCCTCGACGACAAGCAGAAGCAGGTCTTCATCCAGGAGATGGTGCGCCTCAGCCACGAGCGCGGGCTGGATTGATCAAGTTGAATCCGACAGCGGGCGTCCGAATTAACGGCACCCGCCACGAATTCGTGAATCCTCTCCGCATTTCGGTTATGCTTAGCTTCGCAAGCTGAGTGCGGGGTTGATATGGCGGACGGACTCTCCGTTTTCCTGGTCGAAGACGAGGCGTTGATCCGGATGATGATCGCCGACATGGTGGAGGAACTCGGCCACCATGTCGTTGCGGAAGCGGACAATGTCCGGGACGCGAGCGCCTTTGCGATGACCGCGCAATACGATTTCGCCATCCTCGACATCAATCTGAAGGGTCTTTACGTCGATCCCGTCGCCGACCTGATCGAGCGCCGCGGAAAGCCGTTTCTGTTCGCCACCGGCTACGGGCCGGAGCTGCTGCCGTCTCTGCTTCGGCGCCGCCCGATCCTGCGCAAGCCGATTTCGGTCGATCAGCTCAAGATGATGATCGACTCGTTGTTTCCGGACGCGATTGCCAAAGCTCCTCACTGATATCGCCAACGAAAACGGCCGCCCGTGAGGCGCGGCCATTTCGCGAAGGAATCTGCGGCAGATCAGGCCGAACGAGGCGACCAGGCCGCGAGCTTTCGATGGATCGTTAACGGAATCGCAATCGGCCGCGCGTTGGCGCGAGTGGCAGTTAGCCCTGCAAGTGTCAGTTGCGGCCGTTCCTGAGCACCGTGGCGATGGTGTGGGCCGTCATGGCCGCGCGATCCGAGGCGCGCTGCGCGGCCAGCCGATCGCGCGCCCTCTCCTCGATCAAGAGCTCGATCAGGGCCAGCCGCTTGTCGTCATCGTCCGCCTCGGCCAACAGGCGGTGATAACGGTGATAGTCGAAACCCAGATCCTGCTTACGCATGTCACGCCCCCGCAACTACGCCACACACTCGGCGAATTGTTTCTCATCGGACGCAAACGGGCAAGCACGATCCTGCGTGGAACCGCGCGTGCGATGCATCAGCTGTGCATGACTGGAACTGGATCGAGGCCCCGCGCCTCAATCCGGATTGTGGTCGGCGAACATCTTGAGGCCGAGGAAGCTCGCATCGGGCTTGGTGACCAGCCGGGTCGGGATGTTGCGCAAGTAGTCCTGGAAGCGTCCCTTGGCCTCGAAGCGCGCGCGGAAGGCCGAGGCCGCAAGGAACTCCGGAAAGCGCGGCGCAATGCCGCCGGCAATGTAAACGCCGCCGCGCGCGCCAAATGTCACGGCGAGATTACCCGCAACCGAGCCGAGGACGGCGCAGAACATGTCCAGCGTCGCGCGGCTGACCTGGCAGCTTCCTTCCAGCGCCGCCTTGGTGATGGCGGCCGCATCACGGTGCGGCACCTGGGCGCCGTCGACCTCCGCCAGCGCTTCATAGAGACTTTGTAGCCCGAAGCCGGAGAGCGCGCCGCGCTCGATGGAGACATGGCCGAGGCGCTTGCGCAGACACGCGATCACGCGCTCTTCGCGCTCGTTCTCCGCCGGCAAGGTCGCGTGCCCGGCCTCGGTGACGACCGCGAGTCGTGCGCCATGGCGCTCGACCAGACAGGAGACGCCAAAGCCGGTTCCGGGGCCGACCACCAGCAGCGGCTCTCCGGGAAGGCCATCCTGCCCGCCGAGCGGGATCAGGTCGGCGGGCTGCAAGGCCGGCAGGGACCACGCCACCACCTCGAAATCGTTGAGCACATGCACGCTGTCGAAGCCGAGGGCCGGCTGGAGCTCGTTGCCGTCGATGACCCACGGGCTGTTGGTCATGACGCAGCGGTTGTTGGTCACGGGTCCCGCGACAGCCAGCACGGCTCGTGCGGGCGGCCCGCCCGCGGGTTGTCGGGCGAGAACGTCGGTGATGGCCTCCCGAACGGTCGGGAAGTCGGCGACCTTCACATAGTCGATCGGGCCGGTCGGATCGCCGTTGCGCGAGTCGCTCGGGCTCAGAGCGAAGCGCGCATTGGTGCCGCCGATGTCGGCGAGAAGAATTCGTCCTGTCTTGCCGATGGTCATGACCATGTGGCTGCCGCGCCATGCAGGCTTGCGGGAACCGTTTCCTCCGCTCCATTCCGATCCGCAGGATTGCGGACGGTATCCAGATTCCGTCCTTGGGCGAGCCTAGTCAACTCGGACGAGGCCAAACCGTTGCATTGTCGGTGGTTGCGAAGCGGCGCGGGAAGATCGACATTGGACGGGAGCGCTCCGGTGCCTGTCGCGCCGCAGGGCGGAATTGGGACCTTGCAATGAAGATTTCCGACCGCGACGTGCTGCTGGTGATCGACGTGCAGAACGATTTCTGCACCGGTGGAGCGCTTGCCGTCCCAGGCGGTGAGAAGGTCGTCCCCGCCATCAACCGGATCGCCCAAAAATTCACCAATGTCGTGCTGACCCAGGACTGGCATCCGGGGGACCACGTCTCCTTCGCGCCGAATCATGCGGGCAAGCAACCGTTCCAGACCATCGAGCTCGACTACGGCACCCAGGTGCTGTGGCCGACACACTGCGTGCAGGGCACGGCGGGCGCCGAATTCCACGCGGGGCTCGACGTCGCCAGGGCGAACCTTGTGGTGCGCAAGGGCTTTCGCCGGGGCATCGACTCCTATTCCGCGCTATTCGAGAACGACCGCAAGACGCCGACGGGCTTGCTCGGATACCTGCACGAACGCGAGTTGAAGACCGTGTTCATTGCCGGCCTGGCGTTGGATTTCTGCGTCCGCTTCTCGGCGGAGGATGCCCGAAAGGCCGGCTTCGAGGTCGCGGTCATCGAGGACGCATGCCGTGGCATCGATCTCGACGGCTCCGTGGCCGCGACCCACCGGAGTTTTCGCGAGCGCAGCATCTCGGTCGTCAGCCTCGAAGCGTTCCTGTGAGGATTGCGGGATAGCGATGGTGGGAAACAGCGGCAAACGGCAGGGCGGACCGGAGCATTCCCCGGATGATCCGCTGCTGTGGCCGTTCGCGGCGGCACGGCTCGCGATGGACGCCTGTTTCTGGTGGATCGATCGCGGCTCGCCGGAGTCGGCCGACAGCGCGCTGTCGTGGACGACGCCGAATGCCGTCGCGCTGGAGCTCACGACCATGCGTCTGCGCGATTGTACGCGGGCGCGGTCCGGCCACCCGGCCCTGGTCTGTGCGCCCTATGCGCTGCATCGTGCCCTGATTGCAGATTTCGCGCCCGGCCACAGCGTGGTGCAATCCCTGCGAGAGGGTGGCATCGAACGGGTTTATCTCACCGATTGGCGTTCGGCCGCACCTGGCATGCGCTATCTCTCGATCGATAGCTATCTTGGCGATCTCAACGTCGCTATCGACGAGATCGGCGCGCCGGTCGATCTCGTCGGCCTGTGCCAAGGCGGCTGGCTGTCGCTGCTCTATGCCGCGCGCTTTCCCGCCAAGGTACGGCGGCTGGTGCTAGCAGGTGCGCCCGTTGACCTCTCGATTGACTCTGCGCTGTCGCGGCTGGCGCGTAGCACGCCCGCGGCGGTTTACGACCAGCTCGTCGCGCGCGGCGGCGGCAATGTCAGCGGCGAGGAGATGCTGCGCCTCTGGTCGAAGGCGCCGAGCCGCGAGGATATCGCGGCGGCGTTGCAGAAGGATATCTCGGACGAGGAGGGCGCAGCACTGCTCGCACGGTTCGACCGCTGGAATACCGAGACGCTCAATCTGCCCGGCACCTATTATCTGGAGATCGTCAACTGGATTTTTCGGGAGAACCGGATCGCCAGCGGAAACTTCACGGCCCTCGGTCGGAAGATCCATCTGAAGGACGTCAAGGCGCCCGTCTTCTTGTTGGCGGGGCTCGGCGACAACGTCGTGCCGGCTGCGCAGGCACTGGCCACCGCCGGTCTGCTCGGCACGCCGCCGGCCTTCATCGCGGCGGCCTCCGAGCCCAGTAATCATCTCGGCCTGTTCATGGGGGCGCACACCCACGCCCATGCCTGGCCCCGGATCGCCGAATGGCTGCGCGACGATCTCTCCGGCGTGCTGGCCCGCAGCGCCTGACTTGGCCAGGGGCGGCCGAACGCGCAAATCGGTTATACATGATGGCGGATGGCCTGCACGTGACCCGGCCAATGCGTTAGATATGATCTGGAGCTGTCGGCTGCCGCCGCGACAAGATTAAGGGTACTGCGCTCGATGTCTTTCCACTCGATCTATGCCCACGGATTTGCACGCGTGGCGGCCTGCGTCACCACCTCCCATGTGGCCGATCCCACGGCCAATGCGAAGGCGATCCTGGCGGCGGCGAATGCCTGCCACGAGCAGACCGCGGCGGTTGCTGTGTTTCCCGAGCTGTGCCTGTCCGGCTACGCGATCGAAGATCTGGTGAAGCAGGACCCGCTGCTCGATGCGGTCGAGCGCGGGCTGACCTCGATCGTCGAGGTCTCCTCGACGCTGATGACCGTGCTGATCGTCGGTGCGCCGCTGCGGTTCGGCAATCGCATCTACAATTGCGCCGTCATCATCCATCGCGGCAACATCCTCGGCGTCGTGCCCAAGAGCTATTTGCCGACCTACCGCGAATTCTACGAGGGGCGGCATTTCGCTTCGGGCGCCGGCATCGTCGGAGAGACGATCGCCCTCGGCGGGCTGCATGCCCCGTTCGGCACCGACCTCCTGTTCGCGGCCGAGGACGTCCCGGGCCTGACCATCGGCGTCGAGATCTGCGAGGACATGTGGATTCCGGTGACGCCGGCCTCCGAGCTGGCGCTTGCCGGCGCCAGCGTGCTGATCAACCTGTCCGGCAGCCCGATCACGATCGGCCGGGCGCGCTCGCGCGCGCTGCTGTGCCAATCGACCTCGGCGCGCTGCCTGGCGGCCTACGTCTACTCGGCCGCCGGGGCAGGGGAATCGACCACGGATCTGGCCTGGGACGGCCAGACCTCGATCTACGAGAACGGCGTGCTGCTGGCCGAGGGCGAGCGGTTCCGCCAGGATGGGCAGATCACGCTGGCTGATGTCGATCTCGACCTGCTCAGGCAGGAACGCGCTTTGATGGGGACGTTCGACGACAACCGCCGCCAGCGCGAAGGCTTCTACCGGAGGATCACCTTTGCCCTGAAGCCGCCGGCCGCGGATATCGGTTTCCTGCGCAAGATCGAGCGCTTTCCGTTCGTCCCGAGCGACGAGAGCCTGCTCGAGCAGGATTGCTATGAGGCCTACAACATCCAGGTCGCCGGCCTCGTGCAGCGTATGCGCGCGACCGGTACGAAGCGCGTCGTGATCGGCGTCTCCGGCGGGCTCGATTCCACCCATGCGTTGATCGTCGCCGCCAAGGCGGTCGACCTGCTTGGCCTGCCGCGCGAGAACGTCCTCGCCTACACCATGCCGGGCTTTGCCACCGGCAGCGAGAGCAAGACCAATGCGTTGGCGCTGATGAAGGCGTTGCAGACGAGGTGGCAGGAACTCGACATCCGCACCACGGCGACGCAGATGCTGAACGATATCGGCCATCCCTTCGGCAAGGGCGAGAAAGTCTACGACATCACCTTTGAGAATGTGCAGGCAGGCCTGCGCACGGATTATCTGTTCCGGCTTGCCAACCATCACGGCGGCATCGTCATCGGAACCGGCGACCTCTCGGAGCTCGCGCTCGGCTGGTGCACCTACGGCGTCGGCGACCAGATGGCGCATTACAACGTCAATGCCGGCGTGCCGAAGACGCTGATCCAGCACCTGATCCGCTGGGTGATCGCCTCGAAACAGTTCAGCGACGACGTCAACCGGACGCTCGGCTCGATCCTGGCGGCCGAGATCTCGCCGGAACTGGTGCCGGTGCAGCCCGGCGAGAAGCCGCAGAGCACGGAAGCCTCCGTCGGTCCCTACGAGCTTCAGGACTTCAACCTGTTCTACACGCTGCGGTTCGGCATGCGGCCGTCCAAGATCGCCTTCATGGCGCTCCAGGCGTGGAAGGACGCCGCCCGAGGCGAATGGCCGCCGGCATTCCCGAACGATCGGCGCAAGGCCTACGATCTGCCGGAGATCCGCCGCTGGCTCGAAGTATTCCTGCGCCGCTTCTTCGCCTTCAGCCAGTTCAAGCGCTCGGCGATGCCGAACGGGCCGAAAGTGTCCGCCGGCGGGTCGTTGTCACCGCGGGGCGACTGGCGCGCGCCGTCGGATTCGAGCGCGGCGGCATGGCTTGAGGACCTCGAGCGCAACGTGCCAAGCTAATCGGTGCAGTGATCGACATTCGGGGGACAATCTGATGTCGGCTGATGATGGGAAAGTGGCGGGCGAGGAGGCGAAGGTCGTCAATGGCCTTTACATCTTCGACATCGAAATGCGCGACGGCAAGCGCGGGCAGGCGAGGGGCGTCGTCGTGCTCAGCGATGGGCGCATCATGGGCGGCGACAGCTATTTCTATTACACCGGCAGCTACACGTTCCGGAACGGCAAGTGGCGCGGCGATATGACGGTCAACCAGCACACCGAGGCCGTCGGCAGGACGCTCGCATTCGGCGGCAGCGAGGTCACCTGCGGTTTTTCGGGCGACTACTCCGCCGGCGGCGCCGAAGTCGAAGGCATGGCGCTGGTTGGCAAGACCAGCGTGACATTCACGGCCCGCCTTACGCTGAAGGATGCGATCTGAGCCTCCACTGATCTGGTTCGCCTTCTCGTTCCCGTTCGGGAACCTTCGCTCACACAGAACGTTCGCCTCTGTTGTTGCGAATTGTTGAGGAGAGGGATCATGCGCAAGCACTTGATGTTGTCGACCGCAGCTGTCGGACTGATGCTCGCATCCGGCATTGCCTATGCCCAGGCGCCCGGCGGGCGCGGAGACGAGCCGAAACGGACCGAGGAGCCAGCGAAAGGCGGCGCGCCGCAGCGCGGCGGCGCCCAGGAGCTTCAAGAGCGATCGCAGGGCGCCCAGGAGCGACTGCAGGGCGCCGGCCGCGAGGAGAAGGGCGGCGCTGCCAAGCACGAAGCCAATGATGACAAGCGCCCGCCGGCCGGTTCTGCCGAGCGCAACCAACCCAAGGCCAAGGATCAGGCACAAGAATCTCGTGAGCCTTCGCGCGATCGCAATCGGGAGGCGGAGAGCGCGAAACCGGGACGCGACAGCAAGAGCAGCGCTGAGACGAAGCAGGACAAGTCCGCGCCGCAGAAATCAACGGCCGAGTCCGAGAAGTCCAAGACCGGCCCGGCTGGCCAGCAGAACGAACGCACGGGTGCTGCGGCCAACCAGAACGAACGCAACCAAAGCCAGCCGCCGCGCAATGCGGTCGAGCAGCAGCCGCAACCGAGCAACCGGCCGGCCACCGCGACCGACACCAACCGGACGGCCCCGACCAACAATGCGCAGACCGCGCCTGCCACCTCGGGCACGCAGACCAATCAAGCCAATCAGGCGACCCAGACCAACACCCAGGTCAATCAGCAGACCCAGGTGACGTCCGAGAAGCAGGTGCGGATCTCCGAAACGGTGAGCCGTGCACGCTTGGCGCAGCCGGAGCGTAATCTGAACATCACGATCCGGGTGGGCGAGACCATCCCTTCGCGCGTTCGCCTCCATCGGCTGCCGCCCGAGATCATCTCGATCGAGCCGCAATACCGGGACTACGAATATTTCGCGACGGATGATGACGTCGTCATCGTGGAGCCGCAGACGCATCGCATCGTCAGCCAAGTGCCCCGTGATCCCTCGCGAGCGCGTGCACAGATGGGTGGCGGCACCTCGTCGAGCATGTCGGCGGCCGGGGGAAGCAATGTGAACTGCCAGATCATGCGGCGCGATGCCTCGGGCAATGTGGCCCAGGCAGAACCCTCAACCGTGGGCTCGACCGCGCGCAGCGATTCCCTCAGCGTGACTGTCCAGATGCCCGGCGGCGGCTCGTCCGCGCCGATCACCCTCGGCGCTGCCGCGGGCAACATCGTCGTGGCGACGCAAGGGCAGGGCGACTGCACGGTCACGATCGAGCCGCAGACGCGCTAACCCAAAGAGGCGCTGAAACGACAACGCGCCGCCCGGCTGAATCAGCCGGGCGGCGCGTTGCTGCGTTCAATCTGAAAGTTTCGAGGTCCGGAGTGCCTAGGAGTCCGGACCTCGTCACCTTGCCCCAGCCTTTGATCCCCCCGCCCCATGTGGTCCCCCAACCCCGTGGTGCGCGATCAGAGGGTGATGCCCTTGGAAGGCCGCCGATCGATGTCCCGCGATGTACGCGATGTATGGTTAGGATTCCATTCCGGATCACTACGGAGACACCCGTGCTCGCTTCGGCACGCTGATGCATTCGTCTGCTTGCGCTGCGATCGCGCCTGCCTGAATTCCGTGCACGCGGCCGGCACGATGTCCACACCTCGTCCGCGTTGAGGAACCTGCATTTCACGGGCCTGTCATTGAACTGGTCTAGCGCTGCCCTTGTCATTGTTGACGGCGAAGGAGCAAGCCATGTCGAAGCCGGTGTTGGGCGCTGCATTGTCGATCAAATCGATCCCCGCTCACCGCGACTGGCTTCTCGAACGGCAGCGCGATCTCGAGATTCAGGATTTTTTTCGCGCCGACTTGCTCGACGGCGACTGGCGAAGTGCCGCCAGCGAAATCAAGCAGATGCTCTCAGGCCATACCGGCCGGCTCGGTATCCATGGCCCGTTCTGGGGCTTCGCGATCGGTAGCCACGACCCGATGATCCGCGAGGTGGTGACGAAGCGGCTGCTCCAGGGGCTGGACGCCGCCGAATTCCTCGGCGCGACGCAGATGGTGATCCATTCGCCGTTCACGACCTGGGACCACAACAACCTCGATCTCTACCCGGACAACCGCGGCAATCTGGTCGAACGCGTCAGCGCGACGC
This sequence comes from Bradyrhizobium cosmicum, assembly GCF_032290525.1. Classification (GTDB taxonomy): domain Bacteria; phylum Pseudomonadota; class Alphaproteobacteria; order Rhizobiales; family Xanthobacteraceae; genus Bradyrhizobium; species Bradyrhizobium cosmicum_A. The sequence goes on from NZ_JASXTA010000034.1 coordinate 44,776, forward strand.
TTGCCGAAGTGATCGCGCGCGCCGAAACGATCGGCTGCGAAATCGTCATCGAGAACATCGAGGACAAGGATCCGCGCGACCGCGTCCGCCTCGCCAAGGCGCTCGAAAGCAGCAAGGTCCGCGTCTCCCTCGATACCGGTCACGCCAATTACGCCCACATCTCCACGGGCGCGCCGCCGGTCGACTACTACGTCGAGACCGCCGGCGACATGCTGACGCATGTGCATCTTCAGGACACCGACGGCTTTGCCGACCGGCACTGGGCGCCGGGCGAAGGCAACATCCCGTGGGTCGCCGTGTTCCGCGCGCTGGGCCGGCTCACATCGAACCCGCGGCTGATCCTCGAACTCCGCAATCACGACGACGTCCGCACCGGCGCAGCGCATCTCACCGCGCTCGGTCTCGCTGAATAACCGCATCACCAGAGGGCAGGGCTTATCATCATGAGCAAACTCACCCGTCGCACCATCCTGAAGTCCGGCGGCGCTGCCGCAAGCACGCTTATTCTGCCGCGCTTTGCGATCGGGCAGGCCGACAACCGTCCCTCGGTGACGATCGCCGTGCAGAAGGTCACCAACTCGAACGTGCTCGACGTGCTGCGCGAGCAGTCCAATGTCGGCGAGCGCGTGTTCTTCTCCTCGATCTGGGAAGGTCTCATCTCGAAAAACTGGCGCGGCAGCCTCGAGGCCGTGCCGGGCCTTGCCACCGAATGGCGCCGCATCGACGATCAGACCGTCGAGGTGAAGCTGCGCCAGGGCGTCAAGTTCCACAACGGCGACGAGCTGACGGCCGACGACGTCGTCTTCACCTTCAGCCGCGAGCGCATGTTCGGCGAGACCGAGGCCAAGAGCCGCTCCACCATCCAGGCTTTCGAGAAGATCCCGACGCCGCGCCCGGGCAAGGAGCTGCCGCCGGATGTCCCCGCGGTCGCGCGCCGGATCTGGCCGGACCTCGTGCGCGTCGACGCCGTCGACAAGTACACGGTACGCTTCTACAACGCGACGCCCGACGTCACGATCGAGGGCCGCCTGTCGCGCTACGGCTCCGACATCGCAAACCGCCGCGCCTGGGCCGAATCCGCAAGCTATCTCGACTGGGCGCGCAAGCCGGTTACGACCGGCCCCTACAAGGTCGTCGAGCTCAAGCCGGACGTGTCGCTGACGCTCGAAGCACATGACGAATATTGGGGCGGCCGCCCGCCGCTCAAGCGCATCCGCTTCCTCGAGGTGCCCGAAGTCGCGAGCCGCATCAACGGGCTGCTGTCGGGCGAGTACCAGTTCGCCTGCGACATCCCGCCGGACCAGATCGCCGGCATCGAGAAGAATTCCGCCTTCGAAGTGCAGGGCGGCACCATCCTCAATCACCGCCTGACCGTGTTCGACAAGAACCACGCCCAGCTCGCCAATCCGCTTGTCAGGCGCGCCTTCACCCACGCGATCGACCGCCAGGCGATCGTCGACAGCCTGTGGGCTGGCCGCACCCGCGTGCCGAAGGGTCTGCAGTGGGAGTTCTACGGCGACATGTTCAACGCCGACTGGAGCGTGCCCGCCTATGATCCCAAGCTCGCGCAGGACCTTTTGAAGCAGGCGGGCTACAAGGGCGATCCGATCCCGTACCGCCTGCTCAACAACTACTACACCAACCAGGTCGCGACCGCGCAGGTGCTGGTCGAGATGTGGAAGTCGGTCGGCCTCAACGTGCAGATCGAGACCAAGGAGAACTGGTCGCAGATCATGGAACGTGCGCCGACCCGCGCGGTGCGTGACTGGTCGAATTCGGCCGCCTTCAACGATCCCGTCTCCTCGCTGGTCGCCCAGCACGGACCGAACGGCCAGCAGCAGCAGATCGGCGAGTGGACCAACGTCGAGCTGAACAAGCTCTCGGAATTCCTGGAGACTTCGACCGACCGTGCGGCCCGCAAGAAGGCGTTCCTCCGCATGCTGGAGATCGCTGAGCGCGAAGACCCCGCCTTTACGGTGCTGCACCAGAACGCGACCTTCACGGCCAAACCGAAGTCGATCAAGTGGAAGGCGGCGCCGGCGTTCGCGATGGATTTCCGCGCCGGCAATTTCGAGGCGTAGGCCGTGACGCCCCTGATCAGCCTCGAGGACCTCAGCGTCGCCTTTCAAGGCGTGCCGGTCCTGCGTGGTGTCGCTCTCACCTTGCAGAAGGGCGAGGCTCTTGGCCTCGTCGGCGAGTCCGGCTCTGGCAAGTCGGTGACGTGGCTCGCTGCCCTCGGTCTCCTGCCGCGGCATGCGAAGATCTCGGGCTCGGTGCGGCTCGACGGGCGAGAGATTCTTGGCGCACCGCCCTCCGAGCTCGACCATATCAGGGGCGGGCGTGTCGCCATGATCTTCCAGGATCCGGCGAGCTCGCTCAATCCGGTGCTGACCATCCGCAAGCAGCTCTGCGAAACGCTTGCGCTGCACCGCGATCTCTCCGGCGACGCCGTGAAGGCCGAAGCGCGGCGGCTGCTCGATCTCGTCGGCATTCCCGATGCGGCGCGGCGGCTTTCGGCCTATCCGCATGAATTCTCCGGCGGTCAGGTACAGCGCATCATGATCGCGATGGCGCTGGCCGGAAATCCGGATCTGCTGATCGCGGACGAGCCGACCACCGCGCTCGACGCCACGATCCAGGCGCAGATCCTGGAGCTGCTCTCCACCATCCGTCGCGAGATGGGCATGGCGATGGTTCTGATCAGCCACGATCTCGGCGTCGTCGCCGAAAACTGCGACCGCGTCGCGGTGATGTATGCCGGCCGCATCGTCGAAGAGGCACCCAGCAATCAGATCTTTGCCGATCCGTTGCACCCCTACGCGCAGGGCCTGATCGGCGCGCTGCCGCCGCTGGACGGACCGCGCCGGCGCCTCACCGCCATTCCCGGCACGGTGCCAGATCCCGCGAGCATGCCTGATGGCTGCGCCTTCGCGCCGCGTTGCACGCTGGCGGCCGAGCCGTGCGGGCTTGCCGCGCCGCGCCTGGTGCCGATCGCGAACGATCGCGCGGTTGCCTGCATCCGCGCCGAGGCCTCGCGCCGCGCGCTGCTCGGGATCGCCGCCGAATGAGTGCGCCGCTCGTCGAGGTGTCCTCGATCGCGCGCAGCTACAGCATGCGCTCCGGGATGTTCGGCCGCAGCACGGTCGTTCACGCCGTCGACGGCGTATCGCTGACGATTCCCAAAGGCGAGACGCTCGGCCTCGTCGGCGAATCCGGCTCAGGCAAATCGACGACCGGCCGCATCGTGCTCGGCCTCGAGCCGCCCGACAACGGCGAGGTGCGGTTTGACGGCAAGCCGATGGCGGCACCCGGGACCACTGCTTGGCGCGCGCAGCGGGCACGCATGCAGATGATCTTCCAGGACCCGCTGGGCGCGCTGGACCGGCGCTTGCCGGTGGCGACTCAGATCGGCGAGCCGCTGGACATTCACGGTCTCGGCACCCCGGCCGAGCGCGAGGAGCGGGTGCGCGAATTGCTGCGCTCCGTCGAGCTCACGCCAGCGCACGGCACCCGCTATCCGGGCGCGCTGTCCGGCGGCCAGCGCCAGCGCATCGTACTGGCGCGGGCGCTGGCGACGAAACCGGATTTCCTGGTCTGCGACGAGCCCGTCAGCGCGCTCGACGTCTCGATACAGGCGCAGGTGGTGAATCTGCTCTGCGATCTTCAGGCGCAGCTGGGGCTCACGCTGCTGTTCATCAGTCACGATTTGCGCGTCGTCAGACAGATCAGCAAACTGGTCGCCGTGATGTATCTCGGGCGCATCGTCGAGATCGGCAGCGCCGACGATCTGTTCGCACGGCCTGAGCACCCGTATACGCAGGCGCTGGTCTCGGCCTCACCGGCGCCGGGCCGCCGCAGCGCGGGCCGCATCGTGCTAGCGGGCGATCCGCCGAATCCGGCGGCCCGGCCCCAAGGCTGTGCCTTCCATCCGCGCTGCCCGCGCGCGATCGCGCGTTGCGCGACCGAGACACCGGTTCTCTCAGCCGTTGGCGGTGACAGGCAGGTGGCGTGCCATCTCGTGACGGGGCCGCGGGCCGAGACGCGGGACGCGGCGTGATGGGGCGCTATTTTGCCATCCGCATCGGACGCGCGGCGCTGACGATCGTGCTCGTCGTCACCTTCGCCTTCGTGGTGTTGCGCCTCTCCGGCGATCCCTCGCTGATGATTTTGGGACCGGAAGCACCGCCGGAGGTCCTCGCGGCGTTCCGCAAGGCCTGGGGTCTCGATGACCCAATCTGGATGCAGTATCTTGATTACTTCGGCGCCATCGCCAAGGGCGAGCTCGGCCGTTCCATGCGTGATGGACGGCCGGCAATCCAGCTCGTGCTGGAGCGGATCCCGGCGACCTTGGCGCTGACACTGCCGGCCTTCTTCTTCAAGGTCGCACTCGGCATCCCCGCCGGCATCTACGCGGCGCTGCACCGGGGATCGGCAATCGACCGCGCCGTGATGATGGCGGCGGTCGCCGGCTTCACGGTGCCGAGTTTCGTCCTTGCGCTGCTGCTCGTGCTCGTCTTCGCCGTGCAGCTCGGCTGGCTGCCTTCCGGCGGGCAGGACAGCTGGCGCCACGCCATTCTGCCGATCGCGACGCTCAGCTTCGGCGGTGCCGCCGTGCTGGCGCGCTTCACGCGCAGCGCCATGTTGGAGGTGCTGGGCCAGCCCTACATCCGCACCGCTTCTGCCAAGGGCGTGCCGTGGCGCAAGGTGGTGACCTCGCATGCGCTGCCGAACGCGGCGATACCGACCGTCACGATTCTGGGCTTCATGGTGGGCACGCTGATCGCGGGCGCTGTCGTGGTCGAGAGCGTGTTTTCATGGCCGGGAGTAGGGCGACTTCTGGTCGTTGCGGTCGCCAACCGCGACCTCGCCGTCGTGCAGTGTATCCTGCTGCTGGTCGCCATGACCATGGTCACGTCGAACCTGATCGTCGACTTCCTCTATGGCTTCCTCGATCCGCGCCTGCGCGCGAAAGGAGCCCATGCATGACGGACACGGCGATCAAGGACGCGGCTGTCCGCCGCCGGATCAGCCTGCCGGCGATCCCGGCCTCGGTCGCGCTCGCGGTCAGCTGGATCGTCGCGATGCTGGTGATTGCGGCGTTCGCCGAGCAGATCGCGCCCTATGGCTACACCCAGCTCGACCTGCGCAACCGGCTGGCGTCGCCCGGTCACGTCGCGCACTGGCTCGGCACCGACGAGCTCGGCCGCGACGTGCTGTCGCGGCTGCTCGTCTCGATCCGCATTTCGCTCCTGATCGCGTTCGGCGCGACGGCCATTTCGGCCGTCGTCGGCACCACGCTCGGCTTCCTCGCGGCGCATTTCCGCGGGATTGTCGAGCAGTTCGTGCTGATGCTGACCGACTTCCAGGCCAGCATGCCGTTCCTGATCATGGCGCTCGCGGTGCTCGCCTTCTTCGGCAATTCGCTGCCGCTGCTGATCGGCCTGATGGGATTGTTCGGCTGGGAGCGCTACGCCCGCATCGCCCGCGGCCTTGCCATCTCCGCCAATGCGCAAGGCTATGCCGCCGCCGTCCGCCAGTTAGGGGCCACGCCGCCGCGGATTTACTTGCGCCACATCCTGCCCAACATCGCCTCGACCCTGATCGTCTCGACCACGCTGGTCTTTCCCGAGGTGATCCTGATGGAGTCGGGGCTATCCTTCCTCGGCCTCGGCGTGCAGCCACCGATGACCAGTCTCGGCAACATGGTCGGCTATGGCCGCGAGTACCTGACCCGGGCACCCTGGATCATGCTGGCGCCGGCCGCCACCATCGTGGTCACAACGTTGGCCGTCTCCGTAATCGGCGACTGGCTGCGCGACCGGCTCGACCCGACCCTGCAATAGCCTGCCGATCTCGTGTCCCGGACGCGCGAAGCGCGAGCCGGGACCCAGGAGGCGATAGCACTCGCTGCCGGATGGGCCCCGGCTCTGCAGCGCACCGTCGAAGAGACGCTGCGCTGCGTCCGGGGCAAGTAAGATAGCCCGCGCCGGGAGCAGGGGAGGCCTGCACGGGCCGATCCGGCCCCGTCCAGCCCAAGTTCCCGTTGCACCCGCCGACCCCGTGCGCTATCCGGCCGGAAAGGCCTGGGGCGGCTTCGATATTTTCCCGCCCGGCCGGCCAAACCGAGGACGGAAACCGCCATGCCAGCCTATCGCTCCCGCACCACCACCCACGGCCGCAACATGGCGGGCGCCCGCGGCCTCTGGCGCGCGACGGGCATGAAGGATGCGGATTTCGGCAAGCCGATCGTCGCGGTCGTCAATTCCTTCACCCAGTTCGTGCCCGGCCACGTCCATCTGAAGGACCTCGGCCAGCTCGTCGCCCGCGAGATCGAGCAGGCCGGCGGCGTGGCGAAAGAGTTCAACACCATCGCCGTGGACGACGGCATCGCCATGGGTCACGACGGCATGCTTTACAGCCTGCCGTCACGCGAGCTGATCGCTGACAGCGTCGAGTACATGGTCAACGCGCACTGCGCCGACGGCATGGTCTGCATCTCGAATTGCGACAAGATCACGCCGGGCATGCTGATGGCGGCGCTGCGGCTCAACATCCCCGCCGTGTTCGTCTCGGGCGGACCGATGGAGGCCGGCAAGGTCACGCTGCAGGGCAAGACCAAGGCGGTCGACCTCATCGACGCGATGGTCGCAGCCGCCGATTCCAAGGTCAGTGACGAGGACGTCAAGGTGATCGAGCGCTCGGCGTGCCCGACCTGCGGCTCCTGCTCGGGCATGTTCACCGCCAACTCGATGAACTGCCTGACCGAGGCGCTCGGCCTCGCGCTGCCCGGCAACGGCACGGTGGTGGCAACCCATGCCGACCGCAAGCGCCTGTTCGTGGAAGCGGGCCACACCGTCGTCGATATCGTGCGCCGCTATTACGAGCAGGACGATGCCAGCGTGCTGCCGCGCAACGTCGCCAACTTCAAGGCGTTCGAGAACGCCATGACGCTCGACATCGCCATGGGCGGCTCGACCAACACCGTGCTGCATCTGCTCGCCGCCGCCCATGAAGGGCAGGTCGAATTCACCATGCAGGACATCGACCGGCTGTCGCGCCGCGTGCCCGTGCTGTGCAAGGTCGCGCCGTCGGTTGCCGACGTCCATGTCGAGGACGTGCACCGCGCCGGCGGCATCATGGGCATTCTGGGCGAGCTCGATCGCGCTGGCCTGATCGACACCGCCGTCTCGACCGTGCACGCGCCGACCATGAACGACGCGCTGGAGCGCTGGGACATCAAGCGCTCCAGGAGCGAGTCCGTCCGCACATTCTTCCGCGCCTCGCCCGGCGGCATCCCGACCCAGGTCGCCTTCAGCCAGGAGCGCCGTTACGACGAGCTCGACACCGATCGCGAGAAGGGCGTGGTCCGCAACCTCGCGCACGCCTTCAGCAAGGACGGCGGGCTCGCGGTGCTGTACGGCAACCTCGCGCAGGACGGCTGCATCGTGAAGACCGCCGGCGTCGATGTCTCGATCCTGAAGTTCTCCGGCCCCGCGCGCGTGTTCGAGAGCCAGGACGCCGCCGTGGAAGGCATCCTGGGTGGCAAGGTCGTCGCCGGCGAGGTCGTGGTCATCATCTACGAAGGCCCGCGCGGCGGCCCCGGCATGCAGGAGATGCTGTATCCGACCAGCTATCTGAAATCGATGGGCCTCGGCAAAGCCTGTGCGCTCGTCACCGACGGTCGCTTCTCCGGCGGCTCGTCAGGCCTGTCGATCGGTCATCTGTCGCCTGAAGCGGCCGAAGGCGGCAACATCGGTCTGGTGCGCACCGGCGATCGCATCTCGATCGATATCCCGAATCGCAGCATCACGCTGGAGGTCTCCGACGAGGAGCTCGCCAGGCGCCGCGCGGCGGAGGAGGCCAAGGGCGATGCCGCCTGGCAGCCCGCCGCGCGCAAGCGCAACGTCTCGACCGCGCTGCAAGCTTACGCCGCGCTCACCACCAGCGCCGCACGTGGTGCGGTGCGTGAGGTGAAGCGTCGCTCGAAGTAAGCGCGGCATCGTTCTCGCCTCGCATGCATGGTCAACAAGTTCTGAACGGCCGGTGAAAACCGGCCGTTCGCATTAAGGATGCCTCGACGAACTTCAGCAGCCTAGGATTTTGCGGCATATACTGCGGCGACCTTCGCAAATCCATTTCGGGCAACTGGGGCACCACCACAATGTCTCGTACTCTTGCTGTTGTTTTCTCCACGGCCGTCGCTGCGATTTCGATGACGGGTACTGCTTCCGCCGGCTGCTACAATTGCTACGCGCCCCCGCCGTGCCAAACCTGCTACCAGCAGCAATACGTGCAGCCGCAATACCGCACCGTCGACGAGACCGTGATGGTGTCGCCCGGCGCCACCGTCGCGCATCGCACGCCGGCGCAGTATCGCACCGTGATGGTGCCGCAGACCGTGATGGTGGCCCCGCCGAGTGTCCAGTACGAGCGCATCCCGCCGCAATACGCCACGCGCCAGCGCGTCGAGATGGTCCAGCCGGGCTATTCCTATTACGCTCCGGTGCAGATGGGCTGCGCGTCCTGCGGCTACTGAGGCAACCTAGCTACGAAGAATTCAAGCGGCGCTCCTCACGGGGCGCCGTTTTGCTTTTGAGGGCAGCAAACGAGGCTCGGAAACGGAGACGACTCCAAACTGGGGCTCGCAACCAGCGACGCCCTGGGAGATGTCGCCAGTGTCCGGGATTGCCGAGGGGCCCAGGCTATGGGAACAGGCGGCTGACAGGATCGGGTGCCGGGGAAGGGGGCCGGCGCCAACTTCGCGTTGCCATGCGCCGTCGACTACGTTAAGCGACAGCCATTCCGGGTTTGGAAGGGTGGCCGAGTGGTTTAAGGCACCGGTCTTGAAAACCGGCGTGCCCGCAAGGGTACCGTGGGTTCGAATCCCACCCCTTCCGCCAGTACATCCGACCGGGATCTGTCGGTCAGGCTTTCCGGGCAGGTGATCGGTGAATCAGACGTCCAATCCGGCCGCGCTCGACAAGCTGAAGCTCCGCATTCAGGCGTTGCGTGCCAAGACGATCGCCAATGGCTGCACCGAGGACGAGGCGCTATCTGCCGCCGCCAAGGTCGCCGAACTGCTGGATCGCCACGATTTGTCGCTCTCCGACGTCGAACTGCGCGCCTCGCCGTGCGAACGGAGGGTCTACGAGACCCATCGCAAGAAGCGAATTCCCCTGGACGACTGCATCGGCGCGATCGCTCATTTCTGCGATTGCCGGGTCTGGAGCGAGAAGAACGCGGCCGGCGAGAGCAGCTATGTGTTCTTCGGTCTCGGCGCGGATGTCGAGGTCGCGCATTATCTGGCCGAGTTGATCGACGGCGCCGTGCGCGCCGAACTCGGCCGCTTCAAGACCTCGGTCGACTACAGCAGGTTCCGGCACCAGGAGCGGCATCTGGCCAATGCCTCCTTCGCGCTCGGGATGGTGGCGTCGATCGCGGACAGGCTGGTGGCGATCAAGGCCGGTCGTGATCAGGTCAACGAAAGCACCGGCCGCGGGCTGGTCGTCCTCAAGACTTCGGTGGTCGATGCGGAATTCGACAAGCTCGACCTCAAGATGCGGACCCAGCGCAGCAGCAGCCGGATGGTGTCGATGACGGCCTATGAAGCCGGCGGCGCCGCCGGTGCGTCGCTTTCCATCAATCCCGGCCTTGGCGGGTCGCAGACCACGGCCAAAGGGAGCTGATCACACCATGTGGGGCGTTCAACCCTCTGCGGCCCGTGAGACGTCGGTTGCTGGGCTACAGGAACTTGGCCATCGCCGGCTTGTCCGCACTCTCGTCCACCCACGGAGCACGCCCTTGGAAAGTACGATCATTGGAGGATTCGACACGCGCCGCGGTGCCGAGCTTGCGGTTGAGCATGTCGTGCAGGAATGCGGCGTGCCGCGCAGCGACGTCTTCGTCCAGCCCGCGATGGATGCCAAGGCGAACTGATCTTCAGTAAGTCCTGATGGAGGAGCGTTCCCCTGCGTCCGGACATGTCGCTGCACTGCGCCCACTGCGATGGGCCATGTGTGGACGGCTCCGGGTTGGCAAGGAGAATCTTCACTTGCGGCGTTGGTCGGAGCAGCCATGTGTT
>NZ_JASXTA010000035.1:0-54198 GCF_032290525.1 Bradyrhizobium cosmicum
GGCACGACGGCGAGCCCAGTGGACAAAGTACCAAGGTCGCGTCGAAGCTGAGCGGCTGGTCTTTATCGACGAGACCTGGACCCGGACCGACATGGCGCCCTTGAGGGGATGGGCTCCGCGCGGGCACAGACTCAGCGCCAAGGTTCCTCACGGCCGCTGGAAAACCATGACCTTCCTGGCGGCTCTGCGCCATGACCGGATCGACGCGCCATGGTTCATCGAGGGACCAATCGATGGCGTAAGCTTCCGGATCTATGTCGAGAAGGTTCTCCTGCCGACCCTTCGTCCTGGCGATATCGTCGTCCTGGACAATCTCGGCAGCCACAGAAGCAAAGCCGTGCGCCAGCTCATCCGCTCCGCCGGAGCCAAACTGTTCTTCCTGCCAAAATACTCACCCGACCTGAACCCGATCGAACAGGTCTTTGCCAAGCTCAAACATCTGCTCCGCAAGGCAGCCGCACGAACCGTCGATGCGGTCTGCGCCGCCATCGGCGAGCTCCTTGACGCCTTCACGCCTGAAGAATGCGCCAACTACCTCAAAAACTCAGGCTATCGAAGCTAATGCCATCACGCTTTAGGAAAGATTAGGCCGCGCAGGCGGTGTAGACGGAACGCTTGCGGCGGATCGGCCAGGAGAATTGCGGGCCGGGCTCGCCGTGATCCGCGCTGCCGCCGAAATACTGGATGATCTCGCGGCAGGGCTCGCAATTGAAGAGGTTACGCGACGCGGATGCCTTGGTCATTTCCTTCAGGCAGTTCGGGCAATGGGGTTTCATGGGGTGTCCCGGAAAAAAGGAATTCTCAGTGCTGCCGCGGCGAGTGGAGCGAATGGTCCGCGTCGGAATTGTCGGGTCCGGCATCGTCGTTCGGTGCGCCCGCGGCATGCTCGAGGCGGCCAAAGAAATAATCGAGGTTCGGATGCGGGCGGCGCGGGATACGGCATCGGCGCTTCGGCTGACGTTTCACGATCGCGACTTGCATGGCATCAATTCCGGTGAAGGCGGGGATGAGCGATGCGGCCCGAACGTGCCGTGACTTTCACCGGTCCGGCAGATGGGCCAAACACAACAAATGCACAAAAACCAAGCCACAACGCCACGCCAGTCCAAACCAGGGTCGTCGTCATGATGTGCTCCCGTCAAAAGCAGGCGAGAATCACTTGTGGTGATTTGCACGAATCAGGGAAGCCCGGATGAGTACGGATTTTGGTTGCAATTTTAGGCGTCGCGCGTCGCAACACCCGAAGGGCCCGCAGGTTTTTGCGCGTGCGGCCGCTGCATCGTGCCTGCGCGCGCGCCTTCGAGGATATCGCGGACGCGCGGAGCGTTTCGAACACAGCGAAATCCATAGCGGCCGGTGTAGTCGGTATCGGGCGAACGGGTCGACCGCCCTGATGCGAAGTTGAGGTGACCGGCGCCGCGGCCGATGTCGAGGATTTCGAAGACCGCATCCATCGCCTGGAACGACGTCTGGCTGACCGTCCGTCTGCCCCAGGCCGTTCGCAGGATCAGCGTGCGGCGATCGGTGATCAGGTAGAGCGTTTGCAGGTCGTGCAGCAGCATCACGAGCGGGGCCGCGACCATCGCAACCCCGAGCATCACGAGAGGTTGGGCTGCCTGGCCGACCCAACCGTTTCTGATCGCGATAGCGGTCAGCAACAGCCAGGGGAATCCGATCCACCAGAGAAATCGCCACATGATCATGCGGACGACACCGTCGGGCTGGCCCTGCCAGATCACCTGCTCCCCGTCCTGCAGGGTTTCGACGAGCAGGCGCCGCAGGCCTGCGGAAAACAGAGTAGCGCGGATTTCATCCATTCGCATTGGTCGCAGCGGCGACGAGGCCGGTTCGGACCGCGACGAACTGTCAGATCGCTTCGCCGCGCGCCGTTGCCGCTGCGTTGCGGATCGCGGCGATGTTGGTCTTGTAGGCCTCCTGCGTGCCGCCCTTGAACACGGAGGTGCCGGCGACGAAGGCGTTGGCGCCGGCCGCCGCCAAGGGGCCGGCGACGTCGGGACCGACGCCGCCATCGACCTCGATGTCGATCGGACGGCCCGCAGTCATCGCGCGGATGTCGCGGATCTTGCCGATGGCGGAGGGGATGAAGGCCTGGCCGCCGAAGCCGGGATTGACCGACATCACCAGCACGAGGTCGACGAGATCCAGGACGTATTCGAGCGTGCTGATCGGCGTTCCCGGATTGAGCGACACGCCGGCCTTCTTGCCCAGCGCGCGGATCGCCTGGAGCGAGCGGTGCAGGTGAGGACCCGCCTCGGCATGCACGGTGATGTGGTCGCAGCCGGCCTTTGCAAAGGCCTCGAGATAGGGATCGCAGGGCGAGATCATCAAATGCGCGTCGAAGATCTTCTTGCTGTGCGGGCGCATCGCCTTGATGACGTCGGGGCCATAGGAAATGTTCGGGACGAAGTGGCCGTCCATCACGTCGAGATGGATCCAGTCGGCGCCGGCGGCGTCCACCGCGCGCACCTCTTCGCCGAGCCTGGAGAAATCCGAGGCCAGGATCGAGGGCGCAATGGCCAGGGGGCGGTGGGCGAAGGCTTGGGTCATGGCGCAGTTTCCCGTCGCGGCCGTGAGAGAACAGGCCTCGCCTAACATGGGCCTGTGCGCCGGGCAATGCAGGGGCGACGGGCTTCCCGTGGGCGGAAATTTCTGCCGTCTGCGGCATGAATTGCCGATGTTCCCGAGCTCCGCGCGGCGCGAGGGAAGCGGATTTCATTGAGCTTTTCGCGCTGGCACGAGGCTTGCTGACCTTCCAGCGAACATTTGCTGCGGCATGCCGCATCGGTTGGAGTTGTGCAATGTTGGCTGCTCTTGGTGCTGTAGGCAGTGCGCTCGACGCGCTGCAGTCGCTGACGAACTCGAAATTGTCATCGTCGAGCCAGAAGGCCGGGTCGACGCAAAAGACCGGATCGCAAGACGCGACCGGCCGGTTCGCCGTCGACAACCCCGCCAACATCGTGACCTCGCTGGTCGCCTCGAGCAAAGGTCCACAGCTCGCGCCGGAGACGATGAGCGCATTGCTTGCCATGCAAGGCCTGTCTTCGGACAGCGCGAGCAGCACCATCAATTCGGCGTCATCCAGCTCGGCATCGTCGAGCTCGGCATCCTCGAAGACGATGAGCCGCGAGGACGCGCTGAAGGACCTGTTCTCGCAGATCGATGCGGACGGTGACGGCAAGATCACCAAGTCCGAATTCGAAGACGCGCTTGGCGCCGGCGGCACCAACCTGGCGCAGGCCGACGACGTGTTCTCCAAGCTGGATGCGAATTCCGACGACAGCGTGAGCCTCGGAGAGTTGTCGAAGGCGCTGAAGGGCGGCCATCACCACGCGCAGGGTTCGGGCGGCTCCGGCGATGGATCGGAGTCCTCGTCGAAATCCGGCGGCGGCTCGACGTCGACCACGACGACGGGCGCAGACGGATCGACCACCACCACCGTCACCTATGCCGACGGCTTCAAGATGTCGACGACGGTCCCCGGCGCCTCCAGCTCGTCAAATGCGAACGGCGGGGGCAATTCGCCTTATGACTGGTTCGGCCAGATGATGCAGCGTCAGGCGCAGGCCTCGGCGGGATCTGCGGCATCATCGATGTCGATGAGCGTGTGAGCCGTATCCCCGGCCAACTGACATGGGCGTGATGTCACGATAGGCGTAACGATCACGGATTTCGTGATTGAAAAACGTGCCCTTTGAATATGCATTCCTGAACGCGGCGGCGACCTCAGGCGGAACATCCTCGTAGACATAGAGGCGTCCGCTGACGAAAGTCACCTCGAGCTCGCGCGTGTCGGGCGCATAATGGAAGAAGCGGATTACGGAAGACGGCATGGCGGCGCACCTCGGCCCGCCGGGATAACGCCGTATCCGCCGTTTCGTTGCTAAAGCGCGATGAGATTGGGATGAATCGTCATCGCGCTTAAGGTTCTTGTTTGAGCATGATCTATTCGGAAAACCGCTTCGCACTTTTCCGGATCATCTTCTAGCCGAACCGATCCTTCCACGCCGGCTGCGCGCCGGGAAACGGCAGGGCCGTGGCGTTGTAGATGCCGCGTGCGATCGCGCGCGCGACCACGTTGGCGGCGATCGTGCCGAGCTCGGTGAGGCCGACCAGCGGCTCGACCGGCTTCTCGCCGGTCGCAGCCGCAAACAGCACGTCGCCATCGGTCGGTGCATGCACCGGATAGATCGCGCGGGCAAATCCGGTGTGCGCGATCATTGCAAGCCGCTTGGCCTGAGCCTTGGTCAGCGCGGCATCGGTGACGACGAGACCGATCGTGGTGTTTTCACGGGCGCTCGCGGCGGGGCCGCCCTTGATGCGCATCGCCAGCATGTCCGGCGTGAATTTGGGCGGCAGGCCGCGCCCGCCGAACTCGCCGTTTTCTTCGAACGGCGCCGCCCAGAACCAGGGTCCCTCGCCGACGGTGGCGCTGCCGACTGCGTTGACCACCATGATCGCGGCGACCTTGATGCCGTTGGCGAGAACCGCCGAGGCCGAGCCGAGCCCACCCTTGAAGGTCGCGGTGGTGGCCCCCAAGCCGGCGCCGACGCTGCCCAGCGCGAAATCATGACCTGCCGCGACGGCTGCGGCGTAACCGAGGTCGCGATAGGGCGCGAAGCGCCCCCAGGCCTTGTCGCCGCCGTTGAGCAGGTCGAACACGATCGCACCCGGCACGATCGGGATCACCGCTTCGCGAATCCGCAAGCCGCGGCCCTGTTCGGCAAGCCACGCCTGGATGCCGCCACCGGCCTCGATTCCAAAGGCGGAGCCGCCGGACAGCGCAATCGCATCGACGCGCTCGACCGTGCTGGCGAGATCGAGCAACGCGTCCTCGCGGGTGCCGGGTCCGCCGCCGCGCACGTCGATCGCCGTGACCGCCGGGGAATCGAAGATGATCGCCGTGGTGCCGGAGGCGAGTTTTGCGTTTTCGGCGTGGCCGACGCGGACGCCGGCGATATCGGTGAGCAGATTTTTCAAGGGGCACTCCATGCGCTACGGGATGAGCGATAGCGCACCGATGCCGCGCGCTCAACTCGCCAGCGCCGTCCTGAGCATCTTGGCGAGCTCGGTTTTGCGGTAGGGCTTGGCCAGCAGCAGCACGCCGGAATCGAGCCGGCCGTGGTGGACGATGGCGTTCTCGGTGTAGCCCGAGGTGAACAGCGTCTTCAGGTCGGGACGCCGCCGCCCCGCCTCGTCCGCGAGCTGGCGGCCGTTCATGTGACCCGGCATGATGATGTCGGTGAACAGCAGGTCGATGCCCTGGTCGGCATCGATGATGGCGAGGGCTTCGGCCGCGTTGGCGGCTTCCAGCGCGGTATAGCCGAGGCTCTTGATCTGGGTCACGACGTATTGCCGCACCAGCGCGTCGTCCTCGACGATCAGGATCTTCTCGTCGCCGCCGGCGATGGGCACGTTCTGGAGTGCCTCGAAATCGGTCTCCTGCGCGCCGCTCGAGCGCGGCAGGTAGATCTTCACGCTCGTGCCGTGGCCTTCCTCGCTGTAGATCTTGATGTGTCCGCCGGACTGCTTGACGAAGCCGAACACCATGCTGAGCCCGAGCCCGGTGCCCTTGCCGACCTCCTTGGTGGTGAAGAAGGGATCGAACACCCGCTCGATCAGCTCGGGTGGAATGCCGGTGCCGGTGTCGCTGACCGCGATCATCACATAGCTGCCGGCGACGACGTCGGGATTCATGCTGGCATAGCCGTCGTCGAGGAAGATGTTGCGGGTCTCCAGCACCAGGGTGCCGCCGTCCGGCATGGCGTCGCGGGCGTTCAACGCGAGATTGAGGATCGCGGTGGAGAGCTGGCCGGGGTCGACGAGCGCCGGCCAGGCATCCTCGGTGAGCTGCGGCATGATGGTGATCTGCTCGCCGAGGGTCGGGTGCAGCAGCTTGGCGGCCTCGAGCGTCAGCGCATTGACGTCGATCTCGCGCGGCTGGAGCGGCTGCTTGCGGGCAAAGGCGAGCAGGTGCTTGGTCAGTTGCGCGCCGCGCTCGGCGGCGTCGTCGATCAGCTTGGTGATGGCGGCGAGCTCGGGACGGTCGGCCACCGCATCCGCGAGGATGCCGATCGTGCCGGTGATGACGGTGAGCACGTTGTTGAAATCGTGGGCGACGCCGCCGGTCAGCTGGCCGATGGAGTCCATCTTCTGGATCTGCCTGAGCTGGGCTTCGGCGGTCTGCTTCTCGGTGAGGTCGCGGCCGATGAAGAAATGGCGCTTCACCGGCTCCGACCAGGTGCCCATCCAGTTCAGCGTCACCTCGTGACCGTCGTAGTGGTAGTAGCGCGCCTCGAAGCTGCGCTTGACCGCGCCACGCCGGGCCGCGCGCATCTCGCTCCGCGTCCTGTCGAGGTCATCAGGATGAATGAACTCGATGGCGCTGTGCCCGATCATGTCCTCCGGATTATACCCGAGGATGTCCTTCACGCTCGGGCTGATCTGGATGAAATTGCCGTAACCGTCCGTCACGAGGATCAGGTCCTGCGAGGTCTCGAAGATGCGCTGGCGCTCCTCGATCTCGCGATTGAGAGCGGTCTCCGCCCGCTTCCGCTCGGTGATGTCGCGTGCGACCTTGGAGGCGCCGATGATCTTGCCGTCGCTCGATCGCAGCGGGACCTGACTCAGCACGACATCGATCAGCTGGCCGTTCTTGTGCAGCCGCACGGTCTCGTGCTGGTCGATGACCTCGCCGTTGCGGGTGCGGGCCAGCATTTCGGCGGCGTCCTCGCGCTGCCCCTCGGGCATGATGATATCGACCTGGCGGCCGATCGCCTCGTTGGCGGAGTAGCCGAAGACGCGCTCGGCCGCATGGTTCCAGGACGTGATGGTGCCATCGAGCGACTTCGTGATGATGGCGTCGTTGGAGGATTCGACGACGGCGCTGAACAGCCGCTCGCGCTCGGCATAATAGTTCCGTTCCGAGCTCGACTGCCGCTGTAGGGCGCCGACCATGCCCGCCATGTTCGCCTGGAGGCGCACGTTCTCGATGAGCAGCACCGCGAGCACGAAACTCGACGCACAGAGGCCGTAGAGCCGGCCGGCGTAGAAGCCGAGGTCGAAACGCGCGACGTTGACGATCGCCGACAGCGCGATGTCGAACAGCCAGGCGCACATCGTGACCATGAGCCAGACGTCGATCACCGTGTGTGGCTTGCGAAACCACAGCGTGACCAGGGCCGCAAAGCTCAGGGACCACACGAACGACACCACGCCGATCATGGTGGTGGTGTAGTGGCCGTCCTTCAACAAGACCGGCAGCAGGTCGTGCTGTGCAGTCACCAGCCAGGCGAAGACGGCGACCGCAATGAGCGCGCCGGCGACGGAGAGTGCAATTGCGTGCGCCGTCGAGGCGGCAACCCTGTTACCGCCGTTGTCGTCCCTCAGCCAGGCATAGGCCAGCACGAAAAGCGGAAAGCCGCCGTGCCAGATCATGTAGAGCCAGACGGTGGTCTGCGAACCGGCGCCGAACAGCCCGGCCGGAGCGAACAGCCCGGGAAAGGTGAGGGCGTGGGTCACCGCCGCCGCCGCCGTGAACAGGTAGCCGGTCGACAACAGCAGCAGCGCGCGGCCGCGCAATACGGCGAACTGCGACAGCAGCAAGACGCCAGTGATGATGTCGCTGACCGCGAGCGCCGACTGGTAGCTCGCCACGAAGGCCGGCACCTGCACGAGCGGCAAGCCGGCAAACGGTACGGCCAGCGCGAACAGGATCGCGGAGATGCCGACGATCGCCAATGCCGCCGTGCGATCGCTCCGCGTGGCCGGCAACGTCGACAGGAAAGTGCTTCGGTCGTTTGGCGCTAGCACGTCGATCTCTCGTAAGCCGGCATGATGACCTCGTACGCGAATCTCTTGCGGCGGGGTAGCCTACGTCATGGTAGCCGGCTCCGGGCGCGCATCCTGACGGAAAGCGCTTGCGACTCAACCGAGGGTTACAGCTTACTTAACTCGATGGGGGATTTGGAATAGGTATCTGGTAAGGGGTGCTTTACTGGACGGACTCATACTGCCCTGCCGCCCCTTGCTGTGAACTGAACCAGTTAATGATACGAAACCGGGAGTTGTTCCCATGCCCCGCGTCCTCGTTGTCGACGACCAGAAGGCCGTCCGCGCCATGGTCGCGATCGTGCTTCGGGTCAACCACTATGACGTGGTCGAGGCCGAGAGCGGCGCAGCGGGCGTGAAGGCCTTCGGCGAGGGCCCTTTCGATGCTGCCATTATCGACATTTTCCTGGCCGACACCAGCGGCGTTGACGTCATGCTGGCCATCCGTGAGCAGATTCCCGGCTTTCCGATCGTCGCGATCTCCGGCATGACCGCGCTGGATTTCATGGGCGAGGCGCCCGATCTGGCCGATGTGGTGTGCCTGCAAAAGCCGTTTCGGCCGAACGATCTCCTGCACGCGCTCCGGACGGCACAGGCAGCAGCAGGCGGCGAGCTCTCGGCAGCCGTCTGACCCTCCGGCAAAAAGCAACGCCCCGGCGAACCGGGGCGTTAGGATCGATCGAGTTAAAAGGTCAGGCTTCCTGTCTCAGGTGCCATTGCCCTTGATCTCGGCGTAGCCGCCCTTGGCGTCCCATTTGTAGACGACATAGTCGAGCAGCTTGATGTCGCCCTTGGAGTCATACTCGATCGGGCCGATCACGGTGTCCCACTTGCCGGCCTTGATTGCCGCCATGACCTTCTTCGCGTCGGTCGTGGCAGCCTTCTTCGCCGCCTGCGACCAGACCTGCATCGCCGCGTAGGTGTAGAGCGTATAGCCTTCGGGGTCGATGTTCTTGGCCTTGAAGGCGTCGACGATCTTCTTCGCGGTCGGCTTGTTGCGCGGATCGGGGCCGAAGGTGAACAGCGTGCCTTCGCCGGCCGGGCCGGTGATGGAGGCGTACTCCTTGTCAGCGAGCGCATCGCCGGCCATCAGGATCGTCTTGAGGCCCTGGTCACGCATCTGGCGCAGGATCAGGCCGCTTTCCTGATGGTAGCCGCCGACATAGACGAGGTCGATGTTGTCGCGCTTCAGGCGCGAGACGATCGCGTTGAAGTCCTTGTCGCCCTTGTTGTAGGACTCGTACATCTTCTCGGTGATGCCGGCCTTGTTGAGCGCCTTCTTGGTCTCGTCGGCTAGACCCTTGCCGTAGGTGGTCTTGTCGTTGAGAATCGCGATGTTCTTGCCCTTGAAATTCTTGGCGATGTACTGCGCCGCGACCAGGCCCTGCTGGTCGTCGCGGCCGCAGACGCGCGCCACGTTCCACAGCCCGCTGTCGGTGAATTTCGGATTGGTCGAGGCCGGGGTGATCTGGAGTACGTTGCCGTCGGCATAGGCCTCCGAGGCGGGGATCGACGAGGACGAGCAATAATGCCCGGCGACGAACGGGATTTTCGCGCCAGCGATCTTCTCGGCGATCGATCGCGCCTGCTTCGGATCGCAGGCGTCGTCCTCGACGGCGAGCGCGAGCTTCTTGCCGTTGACGCCGCCGGCGGCGTTGATGTCAGCCACGGCCATCTCGGCGCCGTTCTTCATCTGGCGGCCGAAGGCGGACTCGCCGCCGGTCATCGGGCCTGCGACTGCGACGGTGACATCCTGCGCGAATGCCGCGCTCGACAGCGCGATCGACGCGCCGAATGCCAAACCGATGAGCTTCAGTGATTTCATGAGATACCTCGCGGGTGGTCGCCTGTGGAAGTTGCCGGGTGCGCCCGGTCCAAACCGGCGCCATTCTTGAATGAATCTCGGGAGAAGTCACCGGCAAAATACGGGCACGGGTGGAGATATCTCGCCACATTCGGCCGCATGTGCTGCGCCGCCGGGCAGCTTCAGCCGTGCCGGCCGCCTTCCAGGTAGGCGGCGCGAATCTCGGGGCGCTGCAACAACTCGGCGCCGGTCCCGGCCAGCGTGATCAGGCCGTTGACCATGACGTAGCCGCGATGGGCGAGCTTCAGCGCATGGTTGGCGTTCTGCTCGACGATCAGCACGGTCAGGCCGTCCTGCCGGTTCAGGGTGCGGATCGCGTCGAAAATCTGGCGCGCGATCAGCGGCGCCAGTCCGAGCGAGGGCTCGTCGAGCAGCAGCAGGCGGGGGCGGCTCATCAGGGCGCGGCCGATCGCCAGCATCTGCTGCTCGCCGCCGGACAGCGTTCCGCCGCGCTGGGCGTAGCGCTCCTTCAGGCGCGGAAACAGCGTGAACACGCGCTGGAGCGTGGACTCGCGTTCCGCATCCGTGCATTCGGTGGCATCCGCCCCCATCTGGAGGTTTTCCGCGACGCTCATGCGCGGGAAGATGCGGCGGCCTTCCGGCGATTGCGCGATGCGCAGATGCGCGATCTCGTGGGTGGGAACGTCGGTGATGTCGCGGCCTTCGTACAGGATCTGGCCGGCGCGGGCGCGCGGCTTGCCGAAGATCGTCATCATCAGCGTCGATTTGCCGGCGCCGTTGGCGCCGATCAGCGCCACGATCTCGCCAGCCTCGATCTCGACGTCGACGCCCTTCAGCGCCTCGATCTTGCCGTAGGCGGCACGGAGGCCGCGGATCGCGAGCAGGGGAACGGGCGATGTCACAACCCGCTCTCCATCACGGCCACGGCCTCTTCCTCGTCGGCGCCGAGATAGGCTGCGATCACCTTGGGATCGTCGCGGACCTCGCGCGGCGTGCCTTGCGCGATCTTGACGCCATGGTCCATCACCACGATGTGGTCGGAGATCTCCATCACCACCGACATGTCGTGCTCGATCAAGAGGATCGAGGTGCCGAGCTCGTTGCGGATCGAGAGCAGGAGCTCGCTCAGGGCCGCGCTCTCGCGCGCATTGAGGCCGGCGGCGGGCTCGTCCAGGCACAGCAGCGCGGGCTCGGTGCACATCGCGCGCGCGATTTCGAGCCGGCGCTGGTCGCCATAGGCGAAATTGCCGGCGGCGTCGTCGGCGCGGTCGAGCAGATTAACACGCTTGAGCCAGTCGGTGGCGAGGTCGATCGCGCGCTTCTCGGCCTCCCGGTAAACGGGGGCTCCGACGAGACCCAGCAAGGTGAATCCGGAGGCGCGCATTAGGGCGTTGTGCTGTGCAACCATCAGGTTTTCCAGCGCGGTCATGCCCGGAAACAGGCGGATGTTCTGGAAGGTGCGCGCCACCTTGGCCTGCTTGGCGATGCGAAAATCGTTCAGCCGCTCGAGCGCGATCAGCTTGCCGTCGTCATGGGTCAGGCGAATGGCGCCGCCGCTCGGCTTGTAGAAGCCGGTGATGCAGTTGAAGACGGTGGTCTTGCCGGCGCCGTTCGGCCCGATCAGGGCGGTGATCTTCTTGCGCTCGGCGGCGAAGGAGAGGTCCTGCACGGCCACGATGCCGCCGAAGCGCATGGTCAGCCGGTCGACGCCGAGTATCGTGTCGCCGCTCATCCGTGCCCTTCCTTGACGAGGTCGGAGGAGATCGCGTGTGCCTTGGTCAGGTACACGGTGGGTGCGCGGTGGCCGATCAGACCGCGCGGTCGCCAGATCATGATCAGCACCATCGCCATGCCGAACACCAGCATGCGGTAGGTCTCGAGGCTGCGGAACAGCTCGAAGCCGCCGATCATGGCGAGCGCGGCGAGC
Organism: Bradyrhizobium cosmicum; assembly: GCF_032290525.1. Lineage (GTDB taxonomy): Bacteria > Pseudomonadota > Alphaproteobacteria > Rhizobiales > Xanthobacteraceae > Bradyrhizobium > Bradyrhizobium cosmicum_A. The sequence continues at coordinate 11,601 of NZ_JASXTA010000035.1, forward strand.
GCCACGCCGAGCTGCGATCCCATGCCGCCGAGCACGACGATGGCGAGCACCAGCGCCGATTCCTGGAAGGTGAAGGATTCCGGACTGATGAAGCCCTGGCGCGTCGCGAAGAACGCACCGGCAAAGCCGCCGAACATGGCGCCGGTCGCGAACGCCGTGAGCTTGGTCGTCGTGGTGTTGATGCCGAGCGCGCGGCAGGCGACCTCGTCCTCGCGCAAGGCTTCCCAGGCGCGCCCGATCGGCAGCCGGCGCAGGCGGATCGTGACCCAGTTGGTGAGCAGCGCCAGCGCCAGGATCAGGTAGAACAGGAAGACGATGCGATGGGTCGACGAGTACTCGATGCCGAGTTTTGCCGCCAGCCCGTCATCGCTGTTGTCGAGCGGAATGCCGAAGAAGGTGGGGCGGGGAATGCCGGAGACGCCGTTGGGACCGCCGGTGAGCTCCTGCCAGTTGATGATGACGAGGCGGATGATCTCGCCGAAGGCGAGCGTCACGATGGCGAGGTAGTCGCCGCGCAGGCGCAGCACGGGGAAGCCGAGCAGTACGCCCCAGAACGCGGCGAGGATGCCCGCGAGCGGCAGGCAGACCCAGAACGACCAGCCGAAATTGGTGGCAAGCAGCCCGTAGGAATAGGCGCCGACCGCATAGAACGCGACGTAGCCGAGATCGAGCAGGCCCGCGAGCCCGACCACGACGTTGAGACCCCAGCCCAGCATGACGTAAGTGAGCACGAGAATCGCGAGGTCGAGGATGTAGCGCTGGTCGTAGAAGATCACAGGCACCAGCACCGTGAAGGTCAGGAGCGCCGTCGCGAGATAGCGGCCGACGAACGACATTCCGCTCCGCACTGCCGGCGGCACCAGCCTCTCGGTGCCGGTCGGGCCGATCCATTGCCGGAGCAGTTCGATCACGATCGAGCCGCCGAACACCGCGGCGACGAGGGAGGCGAGCTCGCCGAAGCGCGTCCAGTAGGTGAGCTGGCCCTCAGAGCCCGCCTCGGTGCGGATGCCGACCATCAGCGAGAACAGCACCAGCGCGATCAGTGCGTTGATGAAGGCGGTCTTCAGAAGGGCGGGGATGCCGGCGGTGCGACTTGCGTGCTTGGTTTCGTGCGGGATGGGTGTCACGCGGCGGTCCGTCAGACTTTTTCGACTTCGGGACGGCCAAGCAGGCCGGTCGGCATGAAGATCAGCACCACGATCAGGATCGAGAACGCCGCGACGTCCTTGTACCCGACCGAGAAATAGGCCGACCAGAAGGTCTCGATCAGGCCGATCGCGAGGCCGCCGAGCATGGCGCCGGGCAGCGAGCCGATGCCGCCGAGCACGGCCGCGGTGAATGCCTTGATGCCGGCGACGAAGCCCATGAAGAAATCGACCGTCCCGTAATAAAGCAGGTACATCAGGCCGGCGACCGCGGCGAGCCCAGCGCCGATCACGAAAGTCATGGAGATGGTGCGATCGACGTCGACGCCCAGCAGCGCAGCCATGGTCTGGTCCTGCTCGCAGGCGCGCATGTCGCGCCCGAGCCGGGTACGCGACACCAGCCAGGTGAAGAGTGCCAGCAGCACGACGGTGGTGACGACCACCATGATCTGGATATTGGAGAGCTGAATGACAAAGCCGTCGTTGCTCTCATGCAGCGTATAGCCGCCCGTGATGAAGGGCGGGATCGGCTTGACGCGGGCGCCTTGCGCCACCTGCGAGTAGTTGGTCAGCACGAAGGACATGCCGATCGCCGACAGCATCGGCGCAAGGCGGAACGAGTGGCGCAGCGGCCGGTAGGCGATGCGCTCGATGGTCCAGCCATAGAGGGCGGTGATCGCCATCGAGACCAGCAGCACCACCAGCAGGATCACCGGGATCGCGGTGAGGCCGGTCGAGATCAGAAGCAGGAAGGTGATCAGGGCGATGAAGCCGCCGATCATGAAGACGTCGCCATGGGCGAAGTTGATCATGCCGACGATGCCGTAGACCATCGTGTAGCCGATGGCGATCAGTCCGTAGATGGAGCCCAGGACGAGACCGTTGATGAGCTGCTGGGCGAAATAATCCATGGGTTGCCGTTACCAAACCTGACGCGGTTCAAAGGGAGCTCTTCGAGAGAGAGTTTTGAGTTTCTTCTCGGGCCCCGGCAGCCCTCAAGCATTCTTCCCGTTTTGTAACAGGAGGGAACTGGCCGCTGCAACAGCCCATGGCTCGGCAGGGAAGGATTGTACAGAGCATTTCGGTCACCGATGCCGTGTCCCGGTTCCGCGGCTGCGAGGAACCCGGTTCCGCACAGAACCAAAATGGATGTCGGCCGTTGTCTCCCTCTTACGTCCAACAAGGGAGTTTCCCGCGATGACGAAGCAGCAGAACCAGAATCCGGGCCAGCAGAACCAGACCCCAGGCCAGCGCCCCGGGCAGCAGGGCGGCGGCCAGAAGCCCGGACAGCAGCAGCAGAACGACCCGATGCGGCAGGGTGATCGGCCCGGCCAGCAGGGTGGTCAGCACGGTGAGGACAAGTAGTTTGGGAGCCCCGGAGTGATGAAGGGCCCCGCCGCAAGGCGGGGCCTTTTCTATGGCGGCGTGGCCAACCGGCCAGTTAAGGTAAACAAAGGGTTTAAATTGCCGCCACAGTCTGATGCGAGTTAGCTCCCCGCAAAGCCTTCGATCGAAGGCGCATGGCAGGCGAAGCGGGAAGCGGCATGTTCAGGAATTGGCAAATCGGCTCGATCAACGGCGCGCTGCTGGCGGCCTATTTCATCCCGGCCTGGAGCCTCGTCGCCTTCAACATCATGGTGGCACCAGTGCACGGCCTCTACGAGCGCCCGAGCGTTGCCGTCGCGCTGTTCCTCAGCGATCATCTCCAGATGGCGGGGATGGACACTGTGCGCGCCGCCTGGCTGCTGGCGCTGGGACGGCTGACCGTCGTGGCGTTCTTCGCGATCTATCTCGCGCTTCTCTGTATTCCCCGAATCCGCAAGAACGGCGGCAGCGACGAGGCGCTCGGCATTGCGCTTGCGATCGGCAGCCTGATCTCGTTTGCAAGCATGGTGATGGCCTCGAAGGTCGGAGAGATGGCCGCGCTGCGGCTGCACGCCACCGAGCTGCTGCTGCTGCTCGGCGCCGCGATCGTCGTGGTGATCGAACGGCCCGAGGCCGCGCCCAAGATCGTTCCGAAGACCGTCGAGACCGAGGCGTCGCTAGGTCTCGAGCAGGCCGAGCTCCTGCACAATCGCTGAGGCCTCCTTGACGGCGTGGTTCACCGCCGGCACGCCGCAATAGATCGCCTGCTGGAGCAGGATCTCCTTGATGTCGTCGGGCGTGAAGCCGCCCTCGGCGAGCGCTGCACGTACATGCAGGCGGAATTCGTCCCATTGCCCGAGCGCGACCATGGTGCCGATCACCAGCACCCGCCGCGTACGCTCGTCGAAATGGGGCCGCGTCCAGATCTCGCCCCAGGCATAGCGCGTGATCATGTCCTGGAAGTCGGTGTTGAAGGCGTTGCGACCCGCGATCGACTTGTCGACCCAGGCATTGCCCAACACCTTCCGGCGCACGTTCATGCCGGCATCGCGGCGCTTGTCGTCGTCCATGGTGTTTCTCCGGATCAGTGATTCCGGGACGATGCGAAGCATCGAATCCGGAATCTCGAGATTCCGGTTTGCCTCTTCGAGGTGCCCCGGAATGACGGTGATAGTGGCTAGCGCTGCGTCAGAAAACCCACCACCGCGTCAGTAAACGCATGCGGCTGTTCGACATTGGAAATATGGGCGGCGTCGATGATGGTCATGCTGGCGCCGGGAATGTTGGAGCGGATCAACTCGCCCGCCGCGATCGGCGTCGCCACGTCGTGGCGGCCGGCGATCACCAGCGTCGGGCTCTTGATGTCAGACAGCAGCGCGCGCTGGTCGAGCGTCGACAGCGCCTCGCAGCAGGCCAGATATCCCTCGACCGGGGTCGCGAGCAGCATCGCTTTCATCTTTGCGGTGACCTCAGGCTGGCGCTCGCGGAAATCCTGGGTCAGCCAGCCCGCGATCACGGCATCGGCGACCGCGGCGATGCCGCCCTTCTTCACGGCGTCGATGCGCTCCAGCCATTTGGTGGGTTCGGCGTAGTAACAGGAGGTGTTGGCGAGAATCAGCTTGCCGAAACGCTCAGGGGCATTCGCGCCCAGCCATTGCCCGACCATGCCGCCCATCGACAGGCCGCACCAGTGCACCTTCTCGATGTTGAGGTCGTCGAGGATCGCGAGCACGTCGCGGCCGAAGCGGTCCAGCGTGTAGGGGCCGGGCGGAACGTTCGACTTGCCGTGGCCGCGGCGGTCGTAGCGGATGACGCGGAACACCTGCGTCAGCGCCTTCATCTGCGGCTCCCACATCTGCAGCGTGCAACCGAGCGAATTGGACAGCATCAAGGTCGGTCCGCCGTCGCGGCCCTCGACGGAGACGTTGATCAGGCAACCGTCGGCATCGATCATGGGCATGCGGTCTCTCCGTCGTATTTGCCGTTTTTATTCGCGGTCGAGGCTGTCGAGCAGCCGGTCGATCAAGGCCTGGGATACCCCTTGATAGGCCATCGGCTCGAACAATGCCGCAATTTTTTCCGGTGTGAGATGTGCGGTAACCTGCGAATCGGCCGACAGCACCTCGCGCAGATGCTTCTTCTCGGCGACTGCGCGCTTGCTCGCCGCCTCGATCAGATGATGCGCGTCGCCCTTGCCGATCTTGTCGGCCAGCGCGAAGGTGACCGCCTCGGCCATGATCAACCCCTGCGTCGCGTCGAGATTCTTGCGCATGCGCGCGGCATCGACATCGAGGCCCTCGGCGATGTCGACGATGGCGGCAAGCGCGCCGGAGGTGATCAGCATCAGTTGCGGCAGCGTCGGCCATTCCGCGTGCCAGGGTCCGGCGCTGCGCTCGTGGTCCTGCACCTGTGCGGCAAAGATCGTCGCGGCGAGTTGCGGAGCCATGGTCGCACATCCCAGCGCACTTGCGGCCGCGACCGGATTGCGCTTGTGCGGCATGGTCGAGGAGCCGCCGCGGCCTTCGCCGGCGGGCTCGAACGCTTCGGCGACGTCGGTCTGCATCAGCAGCGAGACGTCGCGCGCGATCTTGCCGCAGCTTCCGGCGAGAATCGCGAAACCCGATGCGGCCTCCGCGATCCGGTCGCGATGGGTGTGCCAGGGTGCTTCCGGCAGCGGCAGGTCGAGCTCCTGCGCAAGCCGCTCCGCAACGACGAGCCCCTTGTCGCCGAGGGCGGCGAGCGTGCCGGCAGCACCGCCGAATTGCAGCGCAAGGCCCTCGCGCGAGAGCCTGCGCAAGCGGCAACGCGCGCGGGCAAGGCTCGATGCATATTCAGCGGCCTTCAGGCCGAACGGCATCGGCAGCGCGTGCTGGAGCCAGGTCCGCGCCACCATCGCGGTGTTGCGATGGTTGCGCGCGAGTGCGGCAAAACCCTTGATGGCGCGGCTGAGGTCGCCGTCTAGCGCATCGATGCCGGCGCGAAGCGTGAGCATGGTCGCGGTGTCGATCACGTCCTGGCTGGTCGCACCCCAATGCACGTAGCGCGCGGCGTCCGTATCGGCCTTGCCGACATTGGCGGTCAGCATCTTGACCAGGGGTATCGCCAGATTGCCTGACCGGGTTGCAGCCTCGGCGAGCGCGGCCATGTCGAAGCCATCAGCCTGGCAGGCGGCCTCGATCGGGCCCACGGCGGATGCGGGAATCACACCCGTGGCGGCCTCGGCCCGGGCCAGAGCTGCCTCGAAATCGAGCATGTTCTGGAGGGTTGACCGGTCGTCGCAGACCGCGCGCATCGGTGCGCTCGACAGCATCGGCGCGAGCAGAGGGGAGAGGGATGTACTCATGTTGTGCGCGACCTAATCACCATGCCCGGGCTCTGCCAATCCCAAACCATCGGCGCAAGCTTTTTGCAGTTGCGAATATGCATTGCACGTGACCGGGTGCCACCCTTTCCTTTGCGGCTGCCGTGCGTTACTTGATCGGCATCATAGTTGCGCGACCCAAGTCGAATTCCCGGGAGGTAACCCCATGGCCATGACAATGAACGGCGAAGTCCAGCTTGCGGCGCCGCGCGAGGCCGTGTGGGAGAAGCTCAACGATCCCGAGGTGCTGAAGGCCTGCATCCCCGGCTGCGAGGAGCTGGAGAAGACCGATGATGGCGGCTTTCGCGCGACCGCGAAGATGAAGGTCGGTCCGGTGTCGGCGCGCTTCAAGGGCAAGGTGATGCTGAGCGATCTCGATCCGCCGAACGGCTACAAGATCTCCGGTGAGGGCGAGGGCGGGGTGGCCGGATTCGCCAAGGGCGGCGCGGTGGTCAAGCTTGCGGAGAAGGATGGCGGCACGCTGCTCTCCTACGAGGTTGAGGCGCAGATCGGCGGCAAGTTGGCGCAGCTCGGCCAGCGCCTGATCAACGGCACCGCCAAGAAACTGGCCGACGAGTTTTTCGCGAACTTCGCCAAGGCGGTACAGGGCTGAAACCTATCGCCTTTCGGCATGGCGCCTTGCGTCCGGGGTGATGTTGCCCCGGGACATAATGGCCCATATGATGGGTTGGAATAATTATAAGAACCGCTTCGACGGGACCCGTCGGGGCGCTGATAGAGAGTGCTTATGGCAAAAATCTCCCTCATCGTGAACGGCAATCCTGTTACGGCCAACGTCGATCCCCGTACCCTCCTGGTGCAGTTTCTGCGCGAGAATCTGCGCCTCACCGGCACCCATGTCGGGTGCGATACCTCGCAGTGCGGCGCCTGCGTCGTGCATCTCGACGGCAAGGCCGTGAAGTCCTGCACCACGCTTGCCGTGATGGCCGACGGCCACGAGGTCAAGACTATCGAGGGGCTGGCCGCCGACGGTGCGCCGCTGCATCCGATGCAGGAGGCCTTTCGCGAGCACCACGGCCTCCAATGCGGCTTCTGCACGCCGGGCATGATCATGACCGCGATCGACATCGTCCATCGCAAGGGCCACGAGCTCGACGACCACACCATCCGCGAGGAGCTGGAAGGCAATCTCTGCCGGTGCACCGGTTACCAGAACATCGTCGCCTCGATCTCCGCCGGCGCCAAGGCGATGGCGAAATCCGATCTCGCCTAAACCGCGCACGCATCCCGCGATCAGGACATTCAGATGTACGAATTCAAATACCATCGCCCCGGGACCGTTCGTCAGGCCGCCAACCTCCTGGTGAAGAACGAAGACGCCAAGCTGGTCGCAGGCGGCCACACGCTTATTCCCGTCATGAAGCAGCGTCTCGCCAGTCCCCCGCATCTGGTCGACCTCTCCCATATCGAGGGGCTCAACACGATCGAGATGAAGGGCCGCGCGCTGGTGATCGGCGCCACCGCGAAGCACGCGGAGGTCGCGACCTCCGCGATCGTCGGTGAGGCGATCCCGGCGCTTGCCAATCTTGCCGGCGGAATCGGCGATCCGGCCGTGCGTCACAAGGGCACGATCGGCGGCTCGCTCGCCAACAACGATCCGACCGCGGACTATCCGGCCGCGGTGCTCGCGCTCGGTGCCACCATCGTCACCAACAAGCGCCGCCTCAAGGCGGAAGAGTACTTCCAGGGCCTGTTCACGACGGCGCTGGAAGCCGACGAGATCATCACCAAGGTGATGTTCCCGCTGCCGAAGAAAGCGGCCTACGTCAAGTTCCGCAACCAGGCCTCGCGCTACGCGCTGGTCGGCGTGTTCGTGGCACGGCGTCCGTCGGACGTGCGGGTCGCCGTCACCGGCGCCGGCTCCGAAGGCGTGTTCCGCGTCACCGCGTTCGAGGAAGCGTTGAAGAAACGTTTCGCGTCGAAGGCGCTTGACGGCATCGAGGTGCCGGCGGACGGCCTCAACAGTGACATCCATGGCAGCGCCGAATACCGCGCGCACCTCATCGGAGTGCTGACGCGGCGCGCTCTCGATGCCGCCAATGCCAAGGGGTGAGGTGACCTCACGCCTCGGCCGAAACTAGTCCCCGGTGGGGCGTAGCGAGACTGGCTTTTTTCATGACTTCAGCGGCCACTACCTCCGGGGCCATGCCGGCATCGGTCGATGCGATGCTCGAACTCCTGACGTCGCGCGGCTATCTCGCCGAGCGGTCGCTGGCGACCGTGACCTACCTGTCGTTGCGCATGGGCCGGCCGCTGTTCCTGGAAGGCGAGGCCGGCGTCGGCAAGACCGAGATCGCAAAGGTGCTGTCGGCGGCGTTGGGGCGGAAGCTGATCCGTTTGCAGTGCTACGAAGGCCTCGACGTCTCCTCCGCGGTCTACGAGTGGAACAGCGCGGCGCAGATGATCGCGATCCGGATGGCGGAAGCCGCCGGTGACACCGATCGCGATCAGCTATCGAGCGATATCTTCGCCGACCGCTACATGATCAAGCGGCCGCTGCTTCAGGCCCTGGAGCCCGACGTCGCTGGCCCGCCGGTGCTGCTGATCGACGAGCTCGACCGCGCCGACGAGGCGTTCGAAGCCTACCTGCTCGAGATTCTCAGCGACTTCCAGGTGACCATCCCCGAGTTCGGCACCGTGAGGGCGCCGCATCCGCCGATCGTCATCATCACCTCCAACCGCACCCGCGAGATCCATGACGCGCTGAAGCGGCGCTGTCTCTATCACTGGGTGGACTATCCCGCCGCCGATCGCGAGCTCGCGATCGTCAAATCGCGCGTGCCCGGCATCTCCGCCAAGCTCTCGCAGCAGGTGGTGCGCTTCGTGCAGGCCCTGCGCAACCAGGATTTCTACAAGTCGCCGGGCGTCGCCGAGACCATCGACTGGGCCACCGCCCTGTCCGAGCTCGATGCCCGCTCGCTGACCCCGCAAGTGGTCGGCGATACGCTGGGCGCGCTGCTCAAGTACCAGGACGACATCACCCGGATGCAGGGCGACGCCCTGCAGAAGGTGTTGAAGGAAGCGACGAGCGATTAGCCGTCATTCCGGGGCGCGCGCGAGCGCGAACCCGGAATCTCGCGCCACAATCTCTGGATTCCGGGTTCGTCGCTTCGCGACGCCCCGGAATGACGGAGCGAGGATAGACCATGGCCATCAACCACCTTGCGCCTGAGCAAACCGAGCAGTTCGCCGACAACATCGTCGGCTTTGCCCGTGCGCTGCGCGCCTCGGGCATGCCGGTGGGTCCAGGCGCCGTCATCGATGCCATGAGCGCGCTCCAGGCGATCGACATCGGCAACCGCGCCGACGTCTTCACCACGCTGGAGGCGATCTTCGTCAAGCGGCACGAGCATGCGCTGATCTTCAAGCAGGCCTTCAACCTGTTCTTCCGCGCCTCGGAGGAATGGAAGCACATGCTGGATTCGGTGCCGCTGCCGGAGCAGGCCAAGAAGAAGCCGCAGGCCGGCGCACGCCGCGTCCAGGAGGCGATGTCGCAGCCACGCATGACCGAGACACCGCAGCACCAGGAGCAGGATCTGCGGCTGTCGGTCTCCGACAAGGAGATTCTTCAGAAGAAGGATTTTGCGCAGATGAGCGCTGCGGAGATCACCGAGGCGCTCCACGCCGTCGAGCGGATGCGATTGCCGCAGGCCGAGCTTCTGACGCGCCGGCACCGGCCTGATGCGCGCGGGCTTCGCCTCGATTTGCGCCGCACCCTGCGTGCGTCCTTGCGCACCGGCGGCGACATCATCGACATCCACCGCCTCGGGCGGATCGAGAAGCCGGCGCCGATCGTGGCGCTGCTCGACATCTCGGGCTCGATGAGCGAATACACCCGCCTGTTCCTGCATTTCCTGCACGCCATCGGCGACGCACGCAAGCGCGTCTCGGTGTTCCTGTTCGGCACCCGCCTCACCAATGTCACCCGGGCGCTGCGCCAGCGCGATCCCGACGAGGCACTGGCGAGCTGCTCGGCCTCGGTCGAGGACTGGGCCGGCGGCACAAGGATCTCGGCCTCGCTGCACAACTTCAACAAATTGTGGGCGCGGCGCGTGCTCAGCCAGGGCGCCATCGTGCTCTTGATCTCCGACGGGCTGGAGCGGGAGGCCGATTCCAGGCTCGCGTTCGAGATGGACCGGCTGCATCGCTCCTGCCGGAGGCTGATCTGGCTGAACCCGTTGCTGCGCTTCGGCGGCTTCGAGGCCAAGGCCCAGGGCATCAAAATGATGCTCCCGCACGTTGACGAATTCCGCCCGGTGCATAATTTGAGTTCGATCCAGGAGCTGATCACCACGCTCTCCCGGCCGCTGCCGCCGCATCACCGCAGCCTGATCCGCTCCGCAGCTTGAGAGGCAAGTCATGCTCGATCGCGACGAGGATATTCTGAAGGCGGCGGAGGACTGGCAGAAGGCCGGCCGCGGCGTCGCGCTGGCCACCGTGGTCGAGACCTGGGGCTCGGCGCCGCGCCCGGCGGGCTCGAGCCTTGTGATCAACGATGAGGGCACGTTCCTGGGCTCGGTCTCCGGCGGCTGCGTCGAGGGCGCCGTGGTCACCGAGGCCATGGACGTGATCCAGAGCGGCAAGCCGAGGATGCTGGAGTTCGGCGTCGCCGACGAGACCGCCTGGAATGTCGGGCTGTCCTGCGGCGGCACCATCCGCGTCTTCGTCGAGAAGGTCGGCTAGCCGTGAAGCTCGCAATCTTGCACGAACTCAATGCCGAGCGCGCGGCGCGCCGGCCGGTCATTCTGGTGACGGATACCGAGAGCGGCGAACAGCGCTTGGTGAAGGCCAAAGACTTTGCGAAAGACCCGCTCGGCGCCGAGCTGGAAAAACAGCTTCGGATGGGCAAGAGCGCCAATGTCGAGGCCGGCGGCAAGAAGCTGTTCCTCAACGTCTACGCGCCGACTGCCAAGCTCGTGATCGTCGGCGCAGTCCATATCAGCCAGGCCTTGGCGCCGCTGGCACGCTCGCTCGGCTACGACGTCACTGTCGTCGATCCCCGCACGGCCTTTGCGAGCCCCGAGCGCTTCCCCGATATTCCTCTCGTCGCCGAATGGCCCGACACGGCGCTTCCGCCGCTGAACGTCGACGCCTATACGGCGTTCGTCGCGGTGACGCACGATCCCAAGATCGACGACCCCGCGCTGCTGCACGCTTTCGAACGCAACTGCTTCTATATCGGCGCGCTCGGCTCGCGGAAGACGCATGCCAAGCGCGGCGACCGGCTGCGGGCGCTGGGCGCCAAGGAGAGCGACATCGCGCGCATCCATGCGCCCATTGGGCTTGCGATCGGCGCGGTCTCGCCGTCGGAGATTGCCGTGTCGATCATGGCCGAGATCACGGCGGTGCTGCGCCTGCCTCCCAAGGAAAAAGAAGAAGCGGCATGAAGTTCGGACCGGCGAGCCCCAGGGATGCGATCGGCGGGGTGACCGTCCACACCCTGCGCCAGGGTCCGCTGGTGCTGAAGAAGGGCACGACGATCGGGCCCGCCGAGGTCGAGGCTCTGGAGCGCGCCGGCATCAAGGACGTCGTCGTCGTGCGGATGGAAGAGGGCGACGTCTCCGAGGACGTCGCGGCCGCCAGCATCGCGCTCGCCGTCGGCGGCGAGGGCATTCATGTCGAGCGCGCCTTCACCGGCCGCGCCAATCTGTTCGCCGCGCAGCCAGGCGTGCTGGTGATCGACCACGCCGCGGTCGACCGCATCAACAGCATCGACGAGGCCATCACCTTTGCGACGCTCACCGCCTACAAGCCGGTGGTCGAAGGTGAGATGGTCGGCACCGTCAAGATCATCCCGTTCGGCGTCGAGGGAAATTTGCGCGACGCCGCGGTGGAGGCAGCGGGCAGGGACGTGCTGAAGATCGCGCCTTACGTCATCAAGCGCGTTGGTGTGGTCTCGACGCTGCTGCCGGGTCTGTCATCGAAGGTGATCGACAAGACGCTGCGCGTCACCGCCGAGCGGCTGGCGCCGGCCGGTGCCGGCATCATTGCCGAGCGTCGCGTGCAGCACGAGGAGCGGGTACTGTCGGCGGCGATCGAGGAATTGCTCGGCCTCGGCGCCGAACTCGTCATCGTGTTCGGCGCCTCCGCGATCGCCGACCGCCGCGACGTGATCCCGGCTGCGGTCACCGAAATCGGCGGCGAGATCGAGCATTTCGGCATGCCGGTCGATCCCGGCAACCTGCTGCTGATCGCCCGCGCCGGCGGCGTGCCGGTGCTGGGCGCGCCGGGCTGCGCCCGCTCGCCGGTCGAGAACGGGTTTGACTGGGTGCTGATGCGGCTCCTCGCCGGCATCAAGGTGACGCGGTCCGAGCTGATGGGCATGGGCGTCGGTGGTCTCCTGATGGAGATCGTCACCCGACCGCAGCCGCGCGCCAAGCCGGAGATCGAGGGCAACAGCCACGTCGCCGCCATCGTGCTCGCGGCGGGCCGTTCGACCCGCATGGGCGGGCCGAACAAGCTCTTGGCCGAGCTCGACGGAAAGAAGCTGGTGCAGATTGCGACCGAGCAGGCGCTGGCTTCCAAGGCATCCGAAGTGATCGTCGTCACCGGCCACCAGACCGAGCTGGTCGAGCAGGCGTTGCAAGGTCTGAAGGTGAAGTTCGTCAAAAATCCGGACTTCGCCGGCGGCATTGCGAGCTCGGTCAAGGCCGGTATCGCGGCCGTATCCGAAGCTTGCGACGGCGCCGTGGTTTGCCTCGGCGACATGCCGCTGATCGACGCCGGCCTGATCGACCGCCTCATCGACGGCTTCGCACCGGACCGAGGCAATCTCATCGTTGTGCCCGTCAGCGAGGGCCGCCGCGGCAATCCTGTGCTGTGGTCGCGTCGCTTCTTCAATGAGTTGATGACGCTCGACGGCGATGTCGGGGCGCGCCACTTGATCGCCAGGCACACCGAAGCGGTTGCCGAAGTGCCCGTGGACGGCGAGAGCGCCTTCCTCGACATCGACACGCCGCAGGCGCTGGAAGCGGCGCGGCGGGGATGATGGTGCGTAGGGTGGGCAAAGGCGCGTAGCGCCGTGCCCACCATCTCTCCATGCAGTGATCTGCAATTGGTGGGCACGCTTCGCTTTGCCCACCCTACGGCACCTACGGCACTTTTCATTCGTCCGATTTCAACGCCTCGTTCACCATCTGGAAACGACCGCCGCTTAGAGTCGCTCCCACCTGCCTTGGGGGGAGGGGTTTTTTCATGGCTTCGAATGTCGTCGCGCGCCGTTGCGCGATGTTTTTCTTTGCGCTGTCGGTTTGTGTCGCCGGTGCGCGCCACATCACGGATGCACATGCCGCCGGTGCGTTTGCGGTCGGCAAGTGCGGGGCCTATGGCCAGGCCTTTGATTACGGCGCCGAGCACGAGGCCCGCGCCGCGGCGCAGAAGCAGTGCAAGGGCGACTGCACGACGGTAACGATGAAACGCGCCTGCGCTGCGATGTCGGTCGATCTTTCAAATCCTTGCGGCGCCTATGGCTATGCCGTCAAGCCGAAGATCTCGGCCACGCTCAACGCCGCCACGCGCGAATGCTACAAATACGGCGGCAAGGAATGCGTGATCCGCGCCTGGGCCTGCGACGCGAAAGGCTGATTCCTCTTGCCGTCATTCCGGGGCGATGCGTAGCATTGCCCAAGGAATGACATTCGAGGAATTGCATGCAGTTCGACACCAAGATTGCCGTCGTGATCCGCACCGATCTTCAAGCCTGGCAGAAGCTCAACGTCGCGGCCTTTCTCACCAGCGGCATCGCGGCCGCGTTTCCTGACTGTATCGGCGAGCTCTATGAGGACGCCTCGGGTACGCAGTATCTTTCGCTGATCGGCCAGCCGATCCTGATCTACGGTGCCGATGGACCTGCACTGGCGCGCGCGCTCGACCGCGCGCTGACGCGCAACGTCAAGCCGGCGGTTTACACCGAGGACATGTTCAGGACCACCCATGATGCCGCCAATCGCGAGGCGGTGAGGGCGGTGACGCGGGCCGATCTCAATCTCGTCGGGATTGCGATGCGCGCGGAGCGCAAGGTGGTCGACAAGATTCTCGATGGGCTGAAGTTTCACAGCTGAATGAAAGTGCTGGTTGTTTAGCCTCTCCCGCAAAGCGAGCGGGAGAGGGAGCGCACCCCAAGTGCGGCCAGCGCCTCAGCCCGGCGGCATGCCTTCGAACATCGTCAGGCCAGGGTCGACGCGATCCCAGTCATGGCCGCGCGCGGCGAAAGTGACCGCCTGTGGCTTGTAGCGGGCGGGCTCGTCGAGGCTTGCTGCGCGGATCGTGAACACGTCGGGCTGTGCCGCGAAGGTCATGTACACAGGCACGCCGCATTGCGTGCAGAAGCCGCGCGTCTTCACGTTGCCGCTGTTGGCGACCATGTCCCAATGCTTGGCCTCGCCGGTCAGCGTGACGCCGGCGCGCGCGAAGCTCATGTACGAGCCGTGGCCGCTGCCGCTTTCGCGCTGGCAGTCCCGGCACTGGCAGTGATTGCTGAACAGCGGCTCACCAGCAATCGAATAGCGGATCGCACCGCAGGCGCAGCCGCCGGTATAGGGGTTATTCATCGCGATATCTCCTCACTCTTCGCCGCTGATCTCGTCGAGCTGGCGGACGACCTTCTTCCAGCCGCCACTCATGCCCGTGTAGGCCGACTCGTTTCTGGGCAAGACGAAGCCGGCATGAACCAGACGAATCCGCGTGCCGGCCTCGACCGGGGTGAGGGACCACGTCACGACGGTGTCGAGCGGCGCGCCGTAGCCGGTGTTGCGCTCATCGCCGCCCTTCCAGGCGTAGACGAGGCGGCGGTTCGGCACGACCTCCAGAACCCGGCAATGGATGACGCCGTCCCACGAACCGCCGGGCGTGGTCTGGAAGGTGAAGATGTTGCCTTCGACGGCCTCAAAGCCGCTTGGCTTCATCAGCCAGCGCGCGATCAACTGGGCACTGGTCAGCGTCTTCCAGATCGTCTCAGGCGCGTGAGGGAGTACTTCGTCAATGACGATGTCCCGGAAGTTATCCTGGACGTTTCCTTCTACGTTTCCTTCTAGGTTTCCTTGGGCGGTTCCTTGGCTCTCGGCTTTCAACTCGGCTGCACTCACGGATCGATCTCCTTCAAGAGGTCACGCAGATTCTGGAAGCGCTCGCGCCAGAAGACGCCGTAGTGATCCATCCAGGTCACCAGCGGCTCGAGTCCTGCAGGCGCGGCGCGGTAGTAGACGTTGCGACCCTCGGCGCGCTCGGCGACGAGTCCGGCCTGCTTCAGCGACTTCAGGTGCTGCGAGATCGCGCCCTGGGTCACGCCGCTGCCGCGCGTCAGCTCGGCGACGCTGATCTCCTCGCGCTCGAAGACGCGTTCGAACACGGCGCGCCGAGTCGGATCGGCGAGGGCGCGCATCACGGTGGTGACGGGGTTTGGGGCGGCTTCAATCATGGGATTCAAATTAGTCCACGCTAATCAATTAGTCAATGCTAATTCGTTCCAATTCCTGGATCAGGCGAATTTCTCTTGCGTATGACTGACCAGTCAGTCATTACTAGAGGATGACAAAGAAGCCGACGAAAGCCACGCCGTCTCCAGGTCGCGTCAGCGCGCAAGGGCAGGTGCCCGACGCCCGCGAAGCTGCCCCCGCCTCGAACCGCGCCGCGCGCGCGGCCGAGCGGCGCGCGGCGATCGTGGAAGCGGCACTGGAGGAGTTCATCGCGCGCGGATTCGCGGCGACCCGGCTCGACGACATCGCAAAGCGTGCGGGCGTGGCCAAGGGCACGATCTACCTGCACTTCAAGGACAAGGAATCGATGTTCGAGGAACTCGTCCGCACCGTGATGGTGCCGGTGGTGGAGCGGCTGACGGTTTTGCCACCGCCGACCGGCTCAGTGCGAGATCTCGTCGAGACCTTCGCCCGCAACTTCCTCAAGGAGGTCGCGAACACTCGCCGCGGCGATCTGGTGCGCCTCATCGTGGCGGAGGGGCCGCGCTTTCCGTCCGTCGCCGATTTCTATTACCGCGAGGTCGTTTCGCGCGGGGTCGGCGCCATGCGTGCGCTGATCGAACTCGGCATTGCCCGCGGCGAGATCCGCGAGAAGGACCTTGCACGCTATCCGCAGATCCTGGTCGCGCCGGCGATGATCGCGGTGATCTGGCAGAGCCTGTTTGCACGGCACGCGCCGCTCGACGCGCAGGACATGCTGCGCGTCCATCTCGATCTGATTTTTGGCGAACGGAGCACGACATGAGGTCGTCGCAAGCTATTTTCAGTCTCGCGTTGACGATCCTCCTCGCAACCGGTCTTGCCGGCTGCACGGAGAAGCGCGATCCCGGCTTCCAGGGCTGGGTCGAGGCCGACATGATCTTCGTCAGCCCGGACGAAGCCGGCCGGGTGACGAAGCTGGGCGTCCGCGAGGGCGACGAGGTCAAGGTCGGCGATCAGCTCTATTCCGTCGACGACGACCTTCAGCTTGCCGATCTCAACCAGAACAAGGCGACGCTGGCGAACGCACAGCAGACCTACGACCGCGCGGCTTCGCTGAGCAAGACCGGTTCCGGCACGCAGGCCAACCTCGACTCCGCAGTGTCCGCCTTGCGCGTTGCGGAAGCGCGGGTGGCGACGTCGGAGACGCGGATGGCACGGCGCAAGGGCTTTG
The DNA here is from genome assembly GCF_032290525.1 of Bradyrhizobium cosmicum. Lineage (GTDB taxonomy): Bacteria > Pseudomonadota > Alphaproteobacteria > Rhizobiales > Xanthobacteraceae > Bradyrhizobium > Bradyrhizobium cosmicum_A. The sequence continues at coordinate 28,119 of NZ_JASXTA010000035.1, forward strand.
CGCCCGTTGCCGGCACCATCCAGCAGATCTATTTTCGCGAGGGCGAGATGGTCGCGGCGCAGCGGCCGGTGCTCTCGATCATGCCTCCCGGCAACATGAAGCTGCGCTTCTTCGTGCCCGAGACCGAGCTGCCGAAGCTTGCGATCGGCGACACGGTGCGGATCTCCTGCGACAATTGCGCGGCCGATCTCACCGCGAAGATCTATTTCATCGCGACCTCGGCCGAATATACCCCCCCTGTGATCTACAGCCTCGATGAGCGCAACAAGCTGGTCTATTTGATCCAGGCGCGGCCCTCGCGGCCCGATGCCCTGCGGGTCGGACAACCGATCAACGTCTATCTCAATCCGAAAACGCCGGTGGCGGACAAGCGATGAGCGGTGACAACGGTATCGCGATCGACGTCAAGGGCCTGACCAAATCGTTCGGCGGCCGCGAGGTCGTGCACGATCTGTCGATGCAGGTGAAGCGCGGCTCGATTTACGGCTTCCTCGGTCCCAATGGCTCGGGCAAGACCACGACCATCCGCATCCTCTGCGGCCTGCTCACGCCCGACAGCGGCGAGGGCACCTGTCTCGGGTACGACATCCGCCGCGATGCCGAGAAGATCAAGCGCCAGGTCGGCTACATGACCCAGCGCTTCAGCCTCTACCAGGATCTCTCCGTCCGCGAAAACCTCGAATTCGTCGCGCGGCTCTATGGCCTCACCGACGCGCGTGGCGCCGCGCGCGACATGATCAAGCGGCTCGGGCTCTCGGGTCGCGAAGAGCAGCTCGCGGGCGAGCTCTCCGGCGGCTGGAAGCAGCGCCTTGCGTTGGGTGCCTGCACGCTGCCCAGCCCGAAACTGCTGCTGCTCGATGAGCCCACCGCCGGCGTCGATCCCAAGGCGCGGCGCGATTTCTGGAACGAGATCCATGCGCTCGCCGCCGACGGTCTCACCGTGCTGGTTTCGACCCATTACATGGATGAGGCCGAGCGTTGTCACGAGATCGCCTATATCGCCTATGGCCATTTGCTGGCGCGCGGCACGGTGGAGGAGGTGATCGCGAAATCCGCGCTGACAACCTACACCGTGACCGGGGAGGACCTGAACGAGCTCGCGGCCGCGCTGGTCGGCAAGCCAGGGGTGGACATGGTGGCGCCGTTCGGCACCTCGTTGCACGTCTCGGGGCGCGACGTCGCGGCGCTCGAAGCCAGCATCGCGCCGTGGCAGGAGCGAAGCGGCCTGCACTGGCAGAAATCGTCGCCCTCACTCGAAGACGTGTTCATCGAACTGATGGGCCGCTCCAAGGACAATTTCCAATGAGCGCCGTCGACGGACCGAGCCCCGCGCGCGAGATCCGGGAACGCTTCGGCTTCCTGAGGCGCTCCTATGCGATGCTGATCAAGGAGTTCATCCAGCTCAGGCGCGATCGCGTGTCCTTCGCCATGATCGTGATGCTGCCGGTGATGCAGCTCATGCTGTTCGGCTATGCCATCAACACCACGCCGCGTAATCTGCCCAGCGCCGTGCTGCTCCAGGAGGATTCGGATCTCGCCCGCTCGATCCTGAAGGCGCTGGAGAACACCGCCTATTTCCGCTTCCTCTATGAGGTGCACGATATCGACGATTTCGACAATCTGCTGAAATCCGGCAAGGTGCTGTTCGGCGTCGAGATCCCGCGCGGCTTCGAGCGTGCGGTGCGGCGCGGCGACAAGCCGGCGCTCTTGGTTGCGGCCGACGCCACCGATCCGGTTGCGGCGAGCGCCGCGATCGGCTCGCTCGGCATGGTCGTGCAGACCGCGCTCAAGCACGATCTCTATATCGGCGATCCCCCGGAGATGCCGTTCGAGATCCGCGCGCATGCCCGCTACAACCCGGCCGCGGCCTCCAGCCTCAACATCGTGCCGGGTCTGGTCGGCACCATCCTCACCATGACCATGCTGATCTTCACCTCGCTCTCCGTCACGCGCGAGGTCGAGCGCGGCACCATGGAGAGCCTGTTGTCGATGCCGATCAGGCCGGTCGAGGTGATGTTCGGCAAGATCATCCCTTACGTGCTGGTCGGTTTCGTCCAGGCCTTCCTCATCATCGGCATCGGCGTCGGGCTGTTCGGCGTGCCCGTGCTCGGCAATTTGTTCCTGCTGGCGCTGCTCTCGACGCTGTTCATCACCACCAATCTGGCGATTGGCTACACGATCTCGACGCTGGTGCAGAACCAGCTCCAGGCCATGCAGATGTCGATGATGTTCTTCCTGCCGAGCATCCTGCTCTCCGGCTTCATGTTCCCGTTCGCCGGCATGCCGGTCTGGGCGCAATATCTCGGCGAATGCCTGCCGCTGACGCATTATCTGCGTATCGTCCGCGCCATCATGCTGAAGGGCGCGACCATGGAGAATTTGCGCTTCGACACCCTGGCGCTGGCGGCCCTGATGCTGGTCGCCATGACCATCGCCGTGACGCGCTTCCGCCGCACGCTGGATTGAGGCACAATGCCCCGGAATCGAGGGGTGGAATGGTCAGGTTTGCGAGCAGGAAAACGCGGCAGCATGCTGCATTGTCGGAGGATTTCGAGCGCGAGCTGACCCGGGAAGTGCTGCGCACCGAGCTTTTGCGGGTGCGGGCGCTGATCATGACGGGCTGCGTCATGATGGTGTTCCTTACAGCGATCTATCTGTTCGAGCCCGCTGTCGTGAACCGGGTCTGGCGCGGTACGGAGGGGCTTGTCGAGGTCTACGGCCTTCTTATCGGCTTCATCCTGTTCGAGGCCTGGGTCCACACCCAGATCAGGAAAAATCTCAAGCTCCGTCGCGATTTGCCCGTGGTCCGGCGCTATATCGGCGCGCTGATCGAGACGTCGCTGCCGACACTCATCCTGATCCTCCAGATCCGAAGCATGGGGGCGAGCCAGGCGCTCGGCTTCGTCGTGCCGTTGATCTATTTCATCTTCGTCATCCTCTCGACCCTGCGGCTCGATTTCTGGCTCTCCACGTTCACCGGTTTCGTCGCCGCGGCCGAACTGCTCACCGTCGCGCTGATCTACGATTCCACGAGCGCGGCCGGTGAGCCGCAGATCTATTTCCATGCGGTGCGCAGCACCATCATCCTGATCTGCGGCGTGCTCGCAGGCTCCGTCGGCGCACAACTCCGCCGGCAATTTGCAGCGAGCATCGCGGCCGCCACCGCCCGCGACCGCGTGACCAATCTGTTCGGCCAGCACGTCTCCCCGCAGGTGGTGGAGCGGTTGATGGCGGCGGGGACCAGCACGAGCGGCGATCTCCGCCGTGCCGCCGTGATGTTCGTCGACTTCCGCGGTTTCACCGCCGGTGCCCAGACGCGCACGCCGCATGAGGTGGTCGACCGGCTCGATGGGGCCTTCGCCGTGCTGGTCGACATTCTCGACCGCCAGGGCGGCATCGTGAACAAGTTTCTCGGCGACGGCTTTCTCGCCCTGTTCGGCGCGCCGCTGGAGGCTTCCGACGCCGCAAATCGCGCGGTCGCCGCGGGCCGCGAGATGCTGACCGCGATGGACCGCATCAACGCGCAAACCAGCTGGCCGCTCAGGATCGGCATCGGCATCCATTTCGGCGAAGTCGTCGCCGGCAATATCGGCTCGCCCCGCCGCAAGGAATACACCGTGATCGGCGACACCGTGAACTTCGCCTCGCGGCTCGAAGCATTGAACAAGGAGTTCGGTTCGCAACTCCTGATCTCCGCATCCGTGCGCGAGGCGCTCGGCGACGACGGCAAGGATGCCGTCGCGCTCGGCGAAGTCGAGGTGCGCGGCTACGAGCAGAAGGTGCCGGTATTTCAATTGGGGTAGCGCGTCTTCAAATCTGACTCGCGTTTCGTTGAAGCGGATCGCGCGCCGTTGAACGTGCGTGATGAACCATCTCTGCTAGCCTTCGGGTCTCGCATGCTGGAAGCCGAACATCTCGCCTTCCGTCTGTAACCCGGAGAAAGCCAATGACCCGAATGACCCTTGTTGCGGCCGCCCTGATCGCGGCCGCAATCACCCAGACCCAGGCCGCATCTGCGCGCCACACCGCTCCCCAGCGCAGCGCCGCAACGCAGGTGACGACCGACTCCTGCGTCAGGGCGCCGGCTGAGGGCGCCTATGCATCTGAGCCCTACAAGCAGCCGCCCTGTCTGCCGAACACGGGCTATTCGTCCCCTTACGCGTACGGCTACTAACGATCGCGACAGACGATGCCGGGCCGGTGAAGTCTGCCAGACCGGCATCGCGAACGTCTTCAACTTCGCTTCCAGCACGACATTGCGATTGCTCCGAATGCTCCGAATTTTGGGGCATGACGAGCGATGTCACGGGCTTGTAGACTGCTGCGCGATGCGACCGGCCGCGGCCGCGACTTGCATGAGGAAGCGAAAGATGCAGCGCCGCTACATCACCGTCGACGTGTTCACCGGCCGCGCTTTCGGCGGCAACCAGCTCGCCGTGGTTCTCGACGCCGGCGGGCTATCGACTGCGCAGATGCAGGCGATCGCGACCGAGATCAACTATTCCGAGACGACCTTCGTGCTGCCGCCGCGCGACAAGGCCCATGACGCCGAGGTGCGCATCTTCACGCCGGTGGTGGAGATTGCTTTTGCGGGCCATCCCAATGTCGGCACCGCCTTCGTGCTTACCTCGATGGCGAAAGAGCCGAAGCCGCGCCTGCTGTTCGAGGAGAAGGCCGGGCTCGTGCCGGTCGAGATCGTGAAAGAGCAGGGCCGGGTGGTCAGAACCGAGCTAACCGCGCCGCAGCCGCTCGCGCGGCATGCGCCGCTGTCACCTGCTGAAGCCGCGAGCTGCATCTCGCTCAGCGCGGATGACATCAAGACCGATAACCACGCACCGCATGTCGTCACCGTCGGAAACGCGTTTCTGGTGATGGAGCTGCATTCGCGCGAGGCGCTGAAGCGGGCCCGGCCGGATGCTGCGGCCTATGGCAAGATATTGCCGCGTGATGGTGCCCGCTCCGTGTGGTTCTATACGCGCGACGTGCCCGCGGCCGAGGCGCCTTGCGAGCGGCAGGCGCGGATGTTCATGCGCGGCGCCAGCGGTCTCGTCGAGGACCCCGCGACCGGCAGCGCCACCGTTGCCGCCGCCGCGCTGCTTGCCGATCTCGATCCGATGGGTGATGGTGAATTGAAACTCACGGTCGGTCAGGGCTTTGACATGGGTCGGCCGAGCCTGTTGCTGACCCGCGTGCGCAAGCAGGACGGCAGGATCGTCTCCGCCCATGTCGGCGGGCAATGCGTGCAGATGATGGAAGGGACGTTCCGGCTGGCGGGGGAGGAATGAGGTCTCTCCACTTCTCATTCCGAACTCGCTCCGCAGACGGCCCCGTCATCCTGAGGTGCGAGCCCTTGCGAGCCTCGAAGGATGGACGGCCGAGATGCAACGCCGGCGGCACGCCGTCGTCCTTCGAGGGCCGCTGAAGAAGCGGCCGCTACGGATGGGGCGTCGTTTTGCCCTTCCCGGCCTTGGCGGCGGCTACGCCTGCCGCCCCGCCAAATTCCTCACCGCGACGCCGTCGCGCTCCTCGATGATTTCTGCGATCATCTGGCGGTGGCAGTGGGTGTGATCGCGCTCGTAGCAGAGCAGGCACACCGGGCCTGCCTTCTTCACCAGCGCCGAGAGCTCGTCCATCTCTTCGCGCGCCTGCGGCGTCTTCAGATGCTTGGCGTAGATCTTCTCGAGCACATCGTATTGCCCGCTGCGCGCGGCGAGGCGGCCTTCCTTCGGCGTGCCGAGAGCGGCGAGATGGACATAGGCGATGCCGCGCTCGTCGAGCCCGGCAGAGAGCTGCTTCTTGGAAAAGCCGGGCCGGCGCGATGACGTCACCGCGCGCACGTCGACCACGAGCTTGACGCCGGCCTGTTCAAGCTCGTCCAGCACCGCCTTCGGCGGCGTCTGCTCATAGCCGATGGTGAAGAGCTGTTTCGCCTTTGCCATGAACCATCCTCAGCTCACTCGCGCGATCAGTTCCATGGCGCCGGCCGGTGCGCGCACCTTGCCCTCGTGGATGACGTAGGCGAACACGTCGCGCGGCTGCTTCTTCGGCTTGGCGTGGTCGACCTTCGGCAGGTCGTCGGGTTCACCGCCGTCGGCCCAGGCCTGAAAGCGCTCGGCCCAGGCATCGAGCTGTTTCGGCGGATAGCAGGTCTTGATCTCGTCATTGCCCTTCTGAAGCCGGGCATAGACGAAATCGCCGGCGACGTCGGCGATCGCCGGATATTTGCCGTGCTCGGCGAACACCACGGGCGTCTCGAATTCGCGGATCAGTGCGACGAAATCAGGCGTGCAAAAACTGTCGTGGCGGACTTCCACCACATGACGCAACGCGCGCCCCTCGAGCTTGCGCGGCAACAGATCCAGGAACTTGCCGAAGTCGGCGCCGTCGAATTTCTTGGTCGGCGCGAACTGCCACAGCACGGGGCCGAGACGCTCGCCGAGCTCCAGCACGCCGGAATCGTAGAACCGCTTGATGGAATCGCCGGCCTCGGCGAGCACGCGGCGATTGGTGGCAAAGCGCGGTCCCTTCACCGAGAATACGAAACCATCGGGCACTTCGCTCGCCCATTTGCGAAAGCTCTCCGGCTTCTGCGAGCCGTAATAGGTGCCGTTGATCTCGATCGAGGTCAGCTTCGAGGCGGCGTACGACAGTTCCTTCGCCTGCGTCAGCTTCTCCGGATAGAACACGCCGCGCCACGGCTCGAAGGTCCAGCCGCCGATACCGATGAAGATGTTGCCGGATTTTTTGGACGCGGTTTTTGCTTTGGCCACGGGAATGTCTCGCATCGACGGGGGAGGGACCTCATCCTAATCAAAGCAAATGTGATTGGCCAGTTGGCCCGTCCCGTCTAGGCTCGCCATAGGCCCGCGAAAAACGGAGAAGGAGATGCGGATGATGATGGTGGGAGCGGCGCTCGTCATGATGACATCTGCTGCCATGGTATCTGCTGCTCTGGCGGACGACGACGACGCAACGGGATCACAGAAGCTCGCCCAGCAGGGCCGTGACGATTATTGGCATTGCCTCGCCCGGGAATATTCGCGGGGCTCCAATCAGGGAATGTCAGAACAGGATTTTGCCCGCTCGGTCGCCGGCGCCTGTCCGTCGGAGCGGCAATATTACCGGGTGGCGCTGCTCGACTATCTCACCACGCAATATCCGGCCATCGACGCCGGCGCCCATCTCGCGACCGCGAACAGGGCGGTCGAGTCGGCGCAGAAGGATATCGTCACAGCCTTCGTCAAGCACCGGCCACCGCAGAAATAGACACCGAACGGTTGCCGTCCAGGAGCCCTTCCGGCGCCGCGCTCATTCATGGTATTACTCGGCCCATCTGAAACAGGGACGGGTTTCCATGTCGTCTGAGTCGATGGGTGGCATTCTGGGCGCGATCGTTGCGGCGGTTGTTCTTGCGGTCGCCGTCGTCTTCGGGCCAATCGGTCAGTACGGCAAGCCGCCCAGGCCGGCGAAGGTCGAGCCGGCCGCGGCGCCCGCAGTCCCCGCCGCACCGGCGCCACGAGGCCCGATCATCAAGGAAGTCCCGAACTAGCAACGGGGCGAAAAAGGGTGCTTTGGCCCCTTGCGAAGCGGGTTTTCCGTTCCTATCTAGCTTTTAACGGCGACGTTGAGCGAAAACTCCGGCGCTGGAACGACCTTGGAATAGCTTGGCCTGCGCCGGATGTACGCGCGGTCCGCCGTTCCGGGGTCGTTGGCATTTTAGGGCCTCTTTGGGCCATTCCCCACACAATCCCCGGCTTGGCAGCGCAGGACGCGGCGGATATACGCTGCCGTCATGAATGAAGCGATCAGACCGGGCGCCGACAACCCGCCGCAGGCTCACGAAGGGCCGGAACTGTCGGTCATCGTCCCGACCTTCAACGAGCGCGACAATGTCACGGTGCTGTACCGGCGGCTGGAGGCGACGCTCGTCAACGTCGCCTGGGAAGTCGTGTTCGTCGACGACAATTCGCCCGACGGCACCTGGGACGTCGTGCGCGCGCTGGCGCAGCGCGACAGCCGCGTCCGCTGTGTCCGCCGCATCGGCCGCCGCGGTCTGTCGGGCGCTTGCATCGAGGGCATCCTGGCCTCGAGCGCGCCCTTTGTGGCCGTGATTGACGCCGACCTTCAGCACGACGAGTCGCAGCTGCCGAAGATGCTGTTGCTGCTCGCAAGCGACGAGGCCGATCTCGTCGTCGGCAGCCGCTACATCGAGGGCTACAAGAGCGAAGGGTTCAACAAGCAGCGCGCCGGCGCCAGCGCGCTGGCGACCGAGGTCGCCAGGAAGATGCTGCGGGTCGAGATCGCCGATCCCATGAGCGGCTTCTTCATGGTCCGCCGCGACCGTTTCGAGCAGCTCGCGCCGAAACTGTCGGTGCACGGCTTCAAGATCCTGCTCGACCTCGTCGCGAGCGCAAACGGTGGCTTGCGAGCCGTTGAAATTCCCTACACGTTCGGTCAGCGCCAGCACGGCGAGAGCAAGCTCGATTCGATGGTCGCGCTGGATTTTCTCGGTCTGTTGCTGGCCAAGTTCACAAACGATGCTGTCTCGCTGCGCTTCATCCTGTTCGCGATGGTCGGCGGCATCGGCCTCGTGGTGCATCTGGCCACGCTGTTCATCGGCCTTCAGCTGTTCAAGGCGCCGTTCGCCGAGGCGCAGGCCGCCGGCGCCATCGTCGCCATGACCAGCAATTTCGTCCTCAACAACTTTCTCACCTACCGCGACCAGCGGCTGAAGGGCTTTGCGCTGTTGCGCGGCCTGATCGCGTTCTACATCGTGTGCAGCGTCGGCCTGCTCGCCAATGTCGGCGTCGCCTTCTCGGTCTACGACCAGGAGCCGATCTGGTGGCTGGCCGGCATGGCCGGCGCGCTGATGGGCGTGGTGTGGAACTACGCGATGTCCGGACTGTTCGTCTGGCGCAAGAAATAGCGCACGATGGGCGGAGCTGACGCGCGGATCGTCCGCAATACCGCGCTGGTGATCCTCGCGCTGGTGGCCCTGCGGCTCGTCGCGGCCGCGTTCACGCCGATCACCTTCGACGAAGCCTATTACTGGATATGGTCGAAGAACCTCGCGGGCGGTTATTACGACCACCCGCCGATGGTCGCCTACGTCATTCGCGCCGGCACCATGATCGCCGGCGATACCGAGCTCGGCGTTCGCCTCGTCTCGATCCTGCTTGCGCTGCCGATGAGCTACGCGATCTACCGCTCCGCCGCGATCCTGTTCGGTGGCGCGCGGGTGGCGGCGAGCAGCGCAATCCTGCTCAACGTGACGATGATGGCCTCTGTCGGCACGCTGATCGTCACGCCGGACGCGCCGCTGCTGGTGGCCTCCAGCTTCGTGCTGTTCTTTCTCGCCAAGGTGCTGGAGACCGGCCGCGGCGCCTGGTGGCTCGCGGTCGGCGCAGCCGTCGGTGCGGCGCTGCTGTCGAAATACACGGCGATGTTCTTCGGGCTGGCGATCCTGATCTGGCTCGCTTCCGTGCCGAAGCTGCGGCGCTGGTTTGTCTCGCCCTGGCCGTATCTCGGCGGCCTCGTTGCGCTCGCGCTGTTCTCGCCGGTGATCTTCTGGAATGCGGATCATCAATGGGTCTCGTTCGCAAAGCAGCTCGGCCGCGCCAAGATCGAGGACTTCCGCCCCGTCTTCATCGCCGAGCTGGTCCCGACCCAGATTGCGTTCGCAACCCCGCTCGTCTTCATCCTCGGCGCCATGGGCCTGCACGCGCTGACCTGGCGCCGGGCCGGCGCGCTGGCCTCACGGGTGCTGATCGAGACCATGTTCTGGACCATCGTCGCCTATTTCGTCTGGCATTCGCTGCACGCCCGTGTCGAGGCCAACTGGTTCGCGCCGGTCTATCCGCCCTTCGTCGTTGCGGCGGCGGCTGCCGCAAATCTCGTGCAGTGGAAACCGCGCGCACGCCGCCTGGTCGATTTCTGCCTGCGCTGGGCCGCACCAACAGGCATCGTGATGTTTGCAGCCCTGATCGTGCAGGCCAACACCGGCTGGCTGTCGGGCTATCGCCGCGATGCGACCGTGCGCAGCGTCGGCGTCGGCTGGCGCGAGCTTGCCGCAGGGATCGAAGCCGTGCGCGTGCGTAATGGCGCCACCTGCGTGCTAGCGCAGGACTACGGCACCACGGGCTGGCTCGCCTTCTACCTGCCGCGCGGCACCTGCGTGGCGCAGCAGAACCAGCGTATCCGCTGGGCCAACATGCCCGAACCCGATCCGAAGCTGCTCGCCGGCAAGCTGCTCTTTGTCGACGAGTTGCGCCCGGATGGCCATCCCGCCCTCAACGAGCTCTTCGCGCGTGTGACGCAGGTTGCGCAATTGCAGCGCAAGCGCGGCCCGCTCGTGGTCGAGACCTACGGCATCGATCTGCTCGACGGTGCCAGGGGCGACGTGCTGGATCGCTCGCCGCCGCCGGAAGCGCGATAGCTGCCTCAGTCGAGCATCTCGGCCTTGGCCGCAGCCTGGTCCGGCCTGTTCTGGTCGCGCCAGAACCAGACGGTCACGACGCCGGCGCGGCCGCGGACCTGGGTGAGCAGCGGGCCCGACAGAACGCCGTCGCCCTGGAAGTCGGCCGCATCCAGCAGCGTATCGGTCAGCGCGAGCCGCGCATCGTGCTGGGCGGCGACCTCCATCAGCCGGCTGGCGACGTTGACGGTGTCGCCCGTCGCCGTGATGTGCTGGTGGCTTTCGCCGAGGCGGGAGGCGACGATCGGGCCGAAATGCGTGCCGATCTTGAAGCCAAGCTGACCCGCGATGGCGGGCGGCAACGAGGCAATCCAGCGTTCGACGCTGCGATGCAGGTCGATCGAGCATTTCAGCGCGCGCGCCGCGTCGTCGGGCATCGCGCCGGGGAGGCCGAACAGAATCATGGCGCCGTCGCCGAGAAAGCCGGTGATCATGCCGCTGCTATCGACCGCGGCCTTGTCGATCAGCGCGTGAAACCCCTTCAGCAGATCCTGCAGCTCGTCCGGATCGATCTTTTCGCTGAGTGCGGTGAAGCCCGAGAGATCGATGAAGACGACGGCAGCGTCTTGCCGGACCGGCTTGGACAGGAAATCCGGATCGCGCGCCAGCCATTCCTGCACGGCGGGCGCCTGGAATTGCGCGAGCGACCGGCTCTTGGCGGCGAAATACTGAGTGCGGCGGCCGCCGGCCCACAATTGCACGCCGGCAAAGGCCGCAACCGGCGGCACTGCGGCCACGAGCGTGGTCGCCGCATTCAGCCAGACGCCATGCGTGAACGCGAACAGATTGAGCCCGGCCCAGGCCATCATCACCACGGCGGCCGCCACGATGCCGGGCGCGCTGCGCCGCCAGGCCAGCAGGCTGATCAGCAGCAGCGGCAGCAGGATCGCCGTGAGTGCATCGGCGATGCGGACCTTGCGGTCGCGCACGATGCCGTCGCCGGCGACGAGATGGGTGATCGCGGTCGCGACCACCTCGACGCCGGGCATCAGCGAATCGAACGGCGTCGGATAGAAGTCGCCGCCGCCGGCGACCGAGGCGCCGATCACGACGATTCGGTTCTCGATGGCGGCGCGATCGAGCGTGCCGTCGAAGATGCTCTGCGCGCTGACGGTGCGGATGGTGCGGCGCGGTCCGTAATAGGTGATCGGCAGCGCGAAATCGCTGTCGGTCGGCGCCGCGCGATCGCCGAGCATGAGATGATCCGGTGCGATCGTCAGCGGCTTGTCGAGCGCGCGCGCCGCGACCCGCAACGGGAACGACAGCTCGACCTTGTCGCGCGTCCGGAACAGCATCGGCACCGAGAGCGGCGAACCCGATTGTCCCGTCGCGACGTTGACGACGCCGACCTCGGCGTGATCGGCGAAGGCGGGTAACGGCAGGAGGAAGCGCTCGGCCTGCGGCAGGACGGCGAGGGGACCCTGGCTCCCTGGCTCCACGGTCTCGCTGGCGGACGGAAAGATCGCCGCGGCGGCGAGGACCATGGGACCGGTGGCCAGCGTGCTGGCGAGCGTCGCGTCGCCGATCGCAGCGCTGCGGTCCACCAGCAACAGGTCGATGCCGACGACCTTCGGCTTGAACTGCACGATGGTATCGACGACTCGGGCGAGATCTGCGCGCGGCAACGGATAGCTGCCGCCGCGCTTCACGACGGTATCGTCGATCGCGACGATGGTGACGAGATCGGGTGGAGCCTTCACGCCGCGGACCTGGGTGCGCCAATCCGTCAGCGTCGCTTCGAGACGGTCGAGAAAGCGCAGATGGCCGTTGGCGTGGCCGGCATAGATGCCCGCGCCCCACAGCGCGGTGAGGACGAGTGCCACCAGGATCTGAACGCGTCTCGTCATGACGTACTGCAATCTTCTTTGTCGCCCGCGCCTTGCTGCGCGGGTCTTAAATTGTCCAGGCCTTGTTGGCCCCGTCTTATTGACCAAGCCTTATTGACCAAGTCTCGCCATCAGCGCGTCGACGCGCGGCTGGCCCCATGTCTTCACGGTCAGCGGACCGGTTGCTTCGACATCGACGCCTTCGCCCGGACCGAGCACGACGCCGCCTCGACGAGCCCTGCGGACCACGCCGACACGGCCGTCGGCGACGAACACGGAGGTCTTGGCATCAGCGACGTCGACGGTCCATTTGGTGCCGCGCACCGCGGCGATCGCTTGCGGCGTCAGCACCTTGAAGGGATTGCCGCCGGGCTTCTTGGGCACCTCGACCAGCAGCGCTTTGCTGCTCAACTCCACGGAGTCTATATGTCCGTCGCGGTTAGCGTCCTTAAGTTCAAATCTGGCGCCGCTTTCGGCAACGATCGTGATGCCGTTGTCGCAGCGCCAAATTTGCGTGCCGGCAGCCGACGGCGATGCCGTGCAGCCCGCATTGGCGGCAGGTTGTGCAGTTGCAGATCCGATCAATAGAAACGACGTCGCCAGAGCGAAAAACCCTGCGCGCGCGAACCCTCTCATGCCAGCCTCCGTTTGCGTGCCCGGCACAGTTCAAGGCGATGTTGATACGGTACCGTATCACACGCAGAGGCTGCCGAAAAGTGCCGCTCTCGCAGCTATTTCCTCGCTGCGGCCTTTTCCAGACTGGCGTGATCAACTTTCAGTCAGGCGGTCGGATGCGCGCGCCAGCCTCGCGCAACGTTTCCCCGCTATCCTCCGGATATTGAAGACCACGAAAACGACTTGGTTGGTGGGTCTAGAGAGGCGGCCGGTGAGGTTCGCTGAGCGATCCGAACCGGCCGAGAATTATAGTTAACAATGTCGCCTAAGTCCGTAGTTCTGCGAGCTTTTTTCTCGAAATGGTACAGCGTTAACGCGTTGCCTAACATCGGCCCGAACTTAATCCGCATTTAACTAAAAGTCGCCTTAATGACGCTCCGACCTCCTGCGAGATGCTGTTCCCGGATCGTGACCAGCGGCACTTCGAAGGGGGACTGAGTGACACCGTCCTGGACGCAAGGCGAATGAGTACGAGTATCGCTGCGCAGAGTAACGCGGCACGGAAGTCCAAGAATTTCTCGAAGCACAATTCGCGGAAATCTTCCCGGAAAATGACCACGACCAATTGGCTTGGCGCCGCGGCGATCGGCTGCGCCGTGATGGGCGCCGGCTGGACCATCTACAGCAACGTCTTTGGGGCGAGCGTCTATCCGACCGTCGGCAGCATCGGCTATGACGAGCCGGTGATCAAGCGCGCCCCCAGGGTCGCGCTGCGCGAAGCGGGCGACGCCATCAAGGAGACCTTTGCGCTGCTGCCCGACCGGCTCCAGGTCGCAGCCCCAATCTCGCGCGAGGCGTTCAACGAGCGCTTTGCTGCGGCTGCGACGCGCGGCGTGGAGTCGAATGCGGCTAGTGCCGTGCCCGCAACCCAGGTCGCTATGGCCAGGGAAACGTCGAAGGACGCCCCGAAGCAGAGCGTGATCGCAAAGGTCGCGGAAGCTTTGAAGCCGGCTGCCCCGGCCAGGACGACCGACAAGGCTGCGGACAAGACCAAGCGCGCGCCGGATGCCCAGATGCAGCTCGCCTCGGCCGATCCGGCCGAGATCGTGCCGGCGCCCGAGGCGAAGCCGAAATCGATTGCCGATCGCGCCAAGGCTGCGGTCATGTCGATCACCGGGCCGCGCCAGTCGATGGTCGAGAAGCTCTGGGGCAAGCGTGAGCCGTCCGGCGGGCTTCTCGCCTATGCGTCCGCCGATGCCAGCGTGACCGCCTCGATCGCGCCGAGGGAGCAGAATCCCATGCTCGGCGGTTCGGCACCGTATGAGCGCGACACGGCGGTCTACGACATCAGCGCCAAGACGGTTTACCTGCCTGATGGGACCAAGCTCGAGGCGCATTCCGGCCTCGGCTCCAATCTCGACGACCCGCGCTCCTCGCGCCTGCGCATGCGCGGCGTGACGCCGCCGCACATCTACACGCTGAAGCCGCGCGAGGCGCTGTTCCACGGCGTGCCGGCGCTGCGCCTCACCCCGATCGGCGGCGAGAGCGCGATCTACGGCCGCGACGGCCTGCTCGCGCACACCTTCATGCTCGGGCCGAACGGCGATTCCAACGGCTGCGTGTCGTTCAAGGACTACTACGCGTTCCTCGATGCCTACCGCAACAAGGGCATCCGCAAGCTCGCGGTGTTGGCGCGGGTGGAGTGAGGCGCAACGCGCCTCACCACTCTCTCACGATCAGCGCTTGACGAACACCAGATTGCAGGGACGCGCCTCGTTGCGCTTGCCGCTGCCGCGGCTGCGTTCGAACTGGGCATCGACCGTGAAGGCGTAAGGCGAGCCGGGCGCAAGGTTGTTGAGCGTGTAGGCACTCACGCCCGTCGTTCCGCGCGCGCTCAAGGTCGTCTTGCCGTCGGCAGCGATCTGGCCGTCGATCTCCAGGTGGTTGACGCCTTCCTTGCCCTGCGCTTCGGCGTGAAATACGCCGTTGGTCACGGTGGCGGCAAGGGGCCGGGTGAATCCCTGCGCCTTGCCGGTCGGCGGGCAGTTCAGCGTCACGTCCCAGTTGCCGTCGAAATCCTTGCTGCTGCCGGTCCGGGCGTTGCCTGAGGGCGCCAGTGCCACCTTCTGCTTCAACCCTTCGACTCGCGTCCTGGCGAGCGTGGCGAAGATGCAGTTCGGGAACCTCGCGAGATGATCTTCATAGGCACCCACCGTGCCGATGCCGTCAGCGGCCTTCCAGTGCACCTCGGCGGCCGCGCAAGGGTCGGCCCGCGGCGCGGCCTGCGGCGCCGCAGGAGCGACCGTGACCGACACCGGCCCGTTCAGATAGAACTTGCCGATGATCGACAGCGACAGCTCCGGCAGCTGGGTCTTGCCGCTTGAATCATAGACGTCGCTGCTGATGTCGCGAAAGACCTCGCCGATTTCCTGCGGCTCCTCGATGTGCTTGAGGAACGCGGTCGTATAGGGGCTGTTGCGGCCGACGCCATCGGCCGCAACCTGCCCGGATTGCGTCGAGAAGGACACGATCGTGCCGCGCGGCGCCTCGACTTTCGACAACCCGCGTCCGATCGAGGTGGCGCGCGTCGAGCCGGCGGAGCGCTTCAGCATTTCCGCCAGCGGATTGTCGCGGCAGGAATCCAGCACGAGGATGCGCAAATTCTTGGCTTGCTGCAAATCGTTCACGATGTCGTCGACCCGTATGAAGCGCTTCAGGTCCGCCTCGTCAGTCAGCACGGCGTCGACCGGCATCAGATAGTTGACGCCGTTGTACTGCATCGCATGGCCGCTGTAGTAGAACATGGCGACGTCGGCCCGGCTCGCGGCGCGCGCGAAGCGGATGGTCAGGTCCTGCATGTCGGCCTGGCGCAGGTCGATGCCCTGAAACACCTCGAAGCCGCTGCGCTTGAGCGAGGCCGTGACGTCCTCGGCATCGTGCGACGGATTGGGAAGTTGTGCCGTGCTGACATAGGCGCCGTTGCCGATCACCAGCGCGACCCGCGTGTCCGCCGATGCGGGAGCAAGGCTCAGCCAGAAGGCGAGGAGGGGCAGGCAGATTCCGGGTACATGACGTCTGGAAAGAGCGCGCATGAATACCGTCCAAGGAAAAATCGAAAAATATCCCCCAGATTAGCGCATGCCGCGCCGGTATCAATGCCTTCGCCGTGGACGCTTCGGATGTGGCGGCCGTGACATCCTGTCACGCCGGGTTCGCCGCCGCCGTCTTGCGCAGCGCCATCTCGATCGCAACCGCTGCCCGCACGGCGGGCCGCGCCTGCATGCGCGCGAGATAGGCCGACAAGGGCGGCCATTGCGCGATGTCGACGCCTGCGGGACGGAGCAGCAACAGGGCCCAGGTGAGGTGGGCATCCGCGACCGTGAAGCGGTCTCCGACGAGGAATTCGCGATCTGCAAGGTGCGCTGATGGCACCGACAATGTCTGTGTGATCCTTGCGCGCGGCTTGGCGAGCGAGCCGTCGTCCTTGTACCAGAAGGCCGGAAACAGGAACGCCTTGTGGATCTCGGCGCCGGTGAAGCTCAGCCATTCCTGGAGGCGGTATCGGTCGGGGTCGTCGAACCCCGGCGCAAGGCCCGCCTCGGGTTTCAGATCGGCGATGTATTGCAGCACCGCCGCGCTTTCAGTCAGCCGCTCGCCGTTCTCCAGCACCAGGACCGGCACCGCGCCCTTCGGCGAGACGCTGCGGAAATCGCTGCCGTTGTCCACGACCGTCTTCGTCCAGATATGGGCGAGGTGATAGTGCGCATCGATACCGGCCTCCATCAGCGCGATGCGGCTCGCGAGCGAGCAGGCCATCGGAAAGAAATAGAGTTGCAGCATCGCTCACGCTCCGCCAGGCCAGCGCTTCACCCTGTGTGATGATCGCGAAACGGTCCGACAGTTCGGCCAGCGCGACCTCGTGAATGGTTCTCGCGGAGAGCGCGCCGCCGCGGCCGTCGGGCAGGTCGCGTGTGGCGCAGGCATCGGCTGCGATCGTGGTGCGCAGGCCGAGATCGAGCGCGGCCCGCGCCGTCGAAGAGACGCACATATGGGTCATGAAGCCCGCCAGCACGATGTTGGTGCGTCCGGTCGCAGCGATCCTGCTTTGCAGGTCGGTGCCGGCGAAGGAATTCGGCAGTGCTTTCTCAATCACGGGCTCGTTCGCGAGGGGCGCCAGGCTCGACACGATCGCGCCACGCTCGCCCTCGCGGTCGAACAGGCCGCCGGCGCGGCCCCTGTGGGCGACGTGGAAGATCGCAGCGCCGCTCGCCCTCGCGCGGGTGAGCAGCTTCGCGGCGACAGCGATCGCGGGCTCTGCGTCCGGCAGGGCGAGGGGGCCAGCGCGGTATTCGTTCTGGATGTCGATCAGCACGAGGCAGGACTCGGCGAGCCCAGGCGGATTGAGGTCGGCGCCGGACAATTCGAGCAGGGTTTTTGGAGGGGGCATGCAGGTCAGCCTTCTTGGGACGTCGGATGGCGCGACACTAGCGCGGCGGCGGCCTGCCATTGTGCAGGACTATTGCAGCATATGGCTGCAAATTTGCAGGGAGAGGCGCTGCCTGCTAGGCTCGCCCGCAATGAACTGGGACGATCTGCGCATCATCGCTGCCGTGAGGGACGAGGGCACCTATGCCGGCGCCAGCGCGCGGCTGCGCATCGACGAAACCACCGTCGGCCGCAGGCTCGCGCGCATCCAGCGCGATCTCGGCGTGCCGCTGTTCGATGCGGTGGACGGCTTGCGCCGTCCGACCCGCCATTGCGAGGCGGTGCTCGAGCACGTCGGTGCGATGGCCGCGCATGTCGCGGCGATCGATCGGATCGGCGAGAGCCAGCCCGGCCCGGTCGGCCGCCTGCGCATCGCCTCGACCAATGCGGTCGCCGAGGAGTTGCTGGCGCCGCACGCCAGCGCCTTCCTGCGCGATCATCCCGGCCTGACGCTTCAGTTTCTGACCTCCAGCGGCAACGTCAAATTCTCGCGCTGGCAAGCCGACCTCGCCATCCGCCTGCGCAAGCCGGACAAGGGCGACTTCACCATCTCCAAGCTCGGCGATGTCAGGCTGTATTTCTTCGAGCCCGCCGATCGGGCCGGCGGCGAGCCGGTCGCCTGCGTCTATCCGGACGAGCTCGATAACATTCCCGAACAGCAGTTCCTGCGGTCGAAACGCCTGAACAACATGCGTTGCGTCACCGACAATGTCCGCATCATCCGCGCCATGATCCAGTCGCATCAGGCCGTCGGCGTGCTGCCCGAGCACAGCTGCGGGCCGCTGCTCGCCGACCGCGGCCTGCGCGCGACGCTTCTGCCGAAACGCCGCGACGTGTGGCTCCTGGTGCAGAACCACCTCAAGCGCGATCCCGCGACACGGCTGACCATCGAATGGGTGCGTCACTGCTTCAGGGATTTGTCACGAAACTGATTGCGTGAACGCGATCGACGCGGGGCGCGACCAAGTCAAGGGATTGCACGCCCGTGCAGGTTGCGTAATCTCGCAGGCGAAAGTCGAGATCAGGGCAGACGCATGACCATCCTCCAGGAAACCCTACGGCCGCAGGCCAAACCGCGGGAATGGAAGGCGATCGTCGTCCTGATCCTGCTGATCCCGGTGCTGTGGTCGCCGCCGTTCCTGTTTCGCTTCTTCCTGTACCAGCCGTTCAGCATCCCCAGCGGTTCGATGCTGCCGACGCTGATGACCGGCGACTACGTGTTTGCTTCGAAGCGAGCCTATGGCTACGGGCCCTATTCGTTTCCCTTCGCGTCCTCCTTGATCTCCGGCCGCGTCTTCGCAGCGGAGCCCGAGCATGGCGACATCGTCGTGTTTCGCACGCCGAAGGACATTTCGGTCGACTACATCAAACGGGTGGTCGGGCTGCCCGGCGACCGCATCCAGATGCGGCAGGGCCAGCTCTTCCTCAACGATCGTCAGGTGACACGCGTTGCCCTGAAGGAGACGGACGGCGAATCCGCCTGCAACAGCGACGAGGCGAAGGTCAAAAGCTGGCGCGAGACGCTGCCGAACGGCGCGTCCTACATCACCTACGATTGCCTCGACAACGGCCATTACGACAACACCCCCGTCTACACGGTGCCGCCAGGCCATCTCTTCGTGCTCGGCGACAACCGCGACAACTCCACCGACAGCCGCGTGACGACCGCGATGGGGTTCGTGCCGATGGACAATCTCGTCGGCAAGGTGACGCGGATCTTCTGGTCACTGGACGACGATGGCGACCCGCGCTTCGAGCGGATGGGAAGGGTGTGGTGATTCGAGTTCGTCATTCCGGGGCGGCGCGAAGCGCCGAGCCCGGAATCCATAACCCCAGGCAGCTGTGATGGCCTACTACGTCTATATCCTTGCACGTAAGAAGTACGGCACGCTCTATATCGGCGTGACCAACGACCTCGTGCGTCGCGTGCACGAGCACAGGACCAAAGCCGTTCCTGGCTTCACGACGAAGTACGGCATCGACAAGCTCGTCCTGTTCGATATCTTCGACGACGCCGTAACTGCCATCACCCGCGAGAAAGAGCTCAAGAAGTGGCGACGCGACCGGAAGACGCGGCTGATCGAGGAGCAAAACCCGAACTGGGATGATCTCTATCCCGGGATAGCTAACTGAGGATCGTGGTTATGGATTCTCAGGTGCGCAATTGCGCACCGTAGCTCGCGCTTCGCGCGCCCCGGAATGACGGACTCAACAAAAACCCCGGCATCGCTGCCGGGGTTTCGTAGTCCTTGAGGTCGCTGGACCTTAGAAGTCCATGCCGCCCATGCCGCCGCCCGGGGGCATCGCCGGACCGGCGCCGCCCTTCTTGGGCAGCTCGGCGACCATGGCTTCCGTGGTGATCAGCAGGGCCGCAACCGAGGCTGCGTTCTGGATCGCGGTACGGACCACCTTGGTCGGGTCGATGATGCCCTTCTTGACGAGGTCGGCATATTCGCCGGTCTGGGAGTCGAAGCCGTAGGCGTACGACTTGTTCTCCAGCACCTTGCCGACGATCACCGAGCCGTCTTCACCGGCGTTGATCGCGATCTGGCGAGCGGGAGCCGACAGCGCCTTGCGGACGATCTCGACGCCGGTCTTCTGATCGTCGTTCTTGGTGCGCAGGCCCTTGAGCTGCTCGGAAGCACGGAGCAGGGCGACGCCGCCGCCCGGGACAATGCCTTCTTCCACAGCTGCGCGGGTCGCATGCATCGCGTCATCAACGCGATCCTTGCGCTCCTTCACCTCGACCTCGGTCGCGCCGCCGACGCGGATCACCGCGACGCCGCCCGCGAGCTTGGCAAGACGCTCCTGGAGCTTCTCACGGTCGTAGTCCGAGGTGGTCTCCTCGATCTGCGCCTTGATCTGGGCCACGCGCGCCTCGATGTCGGCTTTCTTGCCGGCGCCGTTGACGATCGTGGTGTTCTCCTTGTCGATCATCACCTTCTTGGCGCGACCGAGCATGTTGAGCGTGACGTTCTCGAGCTTGATACCGAGATCTTCCGAGATCGCCTGGCCGCCGGTCAGGATCGCGATGTCCTGCAGCATGGCCTTGCGGCGATCGCCGAAGCCCGGAGCCTTGACGGCCGCGACCTTCAGACCACCGCGCAGGCGGTTGACGACCAGGGTCGCGAGGGCTTCGCCTTCGACGTCCTCGGCGACGATGACCAGCGGCTTGCCGGTCTGCACCACGGCCTCGAGCAGCGGGAGCAGCTCGTTCAGCGAGGAGAGCTTCTTCTCGTTGATGAGGATGTAGGCGTCGTCCATCTCAACGCGCATCTTGTCGGCGTTGGTGACGAAGTAGGGCGAGATGTAGCCGCGGTCGAACTGCATGCCCTCGACGACGTCGAGCTCGGTCTCGAGCGACTTGGCTTCCTCGACGGTGATGACACCCTCGTTGCCGACCTTCTTCATGGCGTCGGCGAGGAACTTGCCGATCTCCGCGTCGCCGTTGGCCGAGATGGTGCCGACCTGGGCGATCTCGTCGTTCGAGGTGACCTTCTTGGAGTTCTTCTGGAGGTCCGCGACGACGGCCTCGACCGCGAGGTCGATACCGCGCTTGAGGTCCATCGGGTTCATGCCGGCGGCAACCGACTTGGCGCCTTCGCGCACGATCGCCTGGGCCAGCACGGTGGCGGTGGTGGTGCCGTCGCCGGCCGCGTCAGCGGACTTGGAGGCGACTTCGCGCACCATCTGCGCGCCCATGTTCTCGAACTTGTCCTCGAGCTCGATCTCCTTGGCGACGGTGACGCCGTCCTTGGTGATGCGGGGAGCGCCGAACGACTTGTCGAGCACGACGTTGCGGCCCTTCGGGCCGAGCGTGACCTTCACCGCGTTGGCGAGGATGTCGACGCCGCGCAGCATCTTGTCGCGCGCTTCAACCGAGAATTTGACTTCTTTGGCTGCCATCTGGATTTTTCCTTGAGGTTTTTGACGGGAGGGAGAGAGGGGCTGTTAGGCCGCCTTCTTCTTGGAAGCGGGGACGTCGAGAACGCCCATGATGTCGCTTTCCTTCATGATCAGCAGATCGACATTGTCGATCTTGACCTCAGTGCCGGACCACTTGCCGAACAGCACGCGGTCGCCGACCTTCAGGTCGATCGGGATCAGCTTGCCGGCCTCGTCGCGGCCACCCGGGCCGACGGCGACGATTTCGCCCTGCGAAGGCTTTTCCTTGGCAGTGTCGGGAATGATGATGCCGCCAGCGGTCTTCTCTTCTGCGTCAATGCGCTTGACCACGACGCGGTCGTGAAGCGGACGGAAGTTCATGCAGTCCTCCTAAGCATTTGCTCAGATTGATGATTTCAGGGTGTTAGCAATCGATGCCCGCGAGTGCCAATGCGGGTGAAGCTGAGATAAGCCAGGATTTTTGCGGGGGCAAGGGCTTCTAGCAGAAAAATAAGCACTCAGAAGGCCCGGGTGCCAGAATTCTTTACCATCGTTAACCGATCTTGGTCGGCTTCTTGGGGTCCGTATTAGCACGGAGCCGTCTCTGCTGCTAACGCATTGAATTTCAACAGCTTGTTAAACTTTTGGGCTTGAGATGGATTATCAGTTTGCGTCACATTTCTCGCATGTGAGCGCATCTCCACCGGGTGGCTCGTGAGCAGCGTACCGGCAAGCCACCCTTGAATGCGCTCCTGCAAAGGAGGTTGGCATGGGCTTGCGGAGTGGTGCCGTTTCCGACGATTTCCGGAAACAGGTGCTGGGTTATGGACTGACGACGGCACAGATTCTCTACCGGATGCCGGATCATCCCTCGCTGCTTCAGACTTACGTCTGGCAGAATTACGATCTGTTCCCGAAATTTCCGGCGCTGAAGGACTTCCTGGCGTTCTGGCAGCAGAAGCTCGACGGCCCGCTGTTCTCGGTGACCGTGGCGCACTCCAAGCTGATCAAGCCGGCCGAGCTGCGTGCCGTGGATGGCGTGTTCCGGCTGCATTGAGATAGAGCGCCGCTCTCGTAGGGTGGCAAAGGCGCGCACTTCGCGCGCCGTGCCCACCAAGTCTCCGCGATCGCATTCATGAATGGTGGGCACGCTTCTGCCTTCGCTCTTCGAGCTACGGCGGACAAGTCGCTTTGCCCACCCTACGATATCTCATTCCGTGCTAGCCTCTTCCGATAACAACAGGGAGGCAGCCCATGGCCAAGAAAGTAAAATCGCGCAGCGCGGCGCAAGCCGCGGTCAAGAAGCGGAGCGGAACCAAGGCCGCCGCGCGCTCTCCCGCGCGCAAGGCGGTGAAATCGAAAGCGCGCTCCGCGCCGACCAGGACGCCGGCGAAAAAGCCCGCCCGTCCCAGGCAGCGCATCGCCATCAGCCATCATCGAGAGGAAGACTTCAAGGCCGACGGCCTGCGCGCCTACGCGAAATATCGCGACCTCGGCATTGCCGAAGCAACCCACGGTCTCGCGCAAGCCCACGTGATCCGCCTTCAGAGTCCCTGCGATCCGGCCGAGGTGTCAAAACTGCACTTCCACGCCGTCGACTTCCAGATGGTCTACGTCCTCAAGGGCTGGGTGAAGACCTACATGGACGGCCAGGGCGAGACCCTGATGAAGGAGGGCAGCGCCTGGACCCAGCCGCCGAAGATCAAGCACATGATCCTGGATTATTCGGATGACGTCGAACTGCTGGAGGTGATTTTGCCGGCGGAGTTCAAGACCGTGGAGTTGAAGGCGTAGCTCCTCGTCATTCCGTGGCGCGCCTCTTGGCGCGAACCCGGAATCCATCGGGCCACATTGCGCGCGGTGAAATGGATTCCGGGTTCGCGCTATGCGCGCCCCGGAATGACGGCCGGGGAGAGCCTAACTCACCACCCCCACCACCGCCCCCATCAGACACGTCGTCAGCGTGCCCGACACGATCGACTTCAGCCCGAGCGCGTTGATCTCCGCGCGCCGCTCCGGCGCCATCACGCCCAGGCCGCCGATCATGATGCCGAGGCTGGCGAAGTTGGCGAAGCCGCACATCGCATAGAGCATGATCAGGCGCGAGCGCGGATCGAGCGCATCGGGCGAGAGCTTTGAGAAGTCGACATAGGCGATCAGCTCGTTGAGCACGGTCTTGGTGCCCATCAGGCTGCCGGCCGTCACCGCCTGGTCCCAGGGCAACCCCATCAGCCAGCACACCGGTGCCATCACCAGGCCAAGCAGGCGCTGGAGCGAGATCGCAGCGCCGCCGATGTTTGGCAGCAGGCCGAGGATGGCATTGACGAGATAGACCAGCGCCACCAGCACCAGGAGCATTGCGACGATGTTGAGCAGCAGCTCGAGGCCGGCGGTGGTGCCCTTCACGATCGCGTCCATCGGGCCGGAGATTTCCATCTCGGGATCCTCCAATGCGCCGCCTGTACGCCTGTCGCTGGTTTCAGGCACCATGATCAGGCTGACGAGGATCGCGGCCGGCGCGCCCAGCACGGACGCAATGACGAAATGCGCGGCGGCATCGGGGATCAGCGGGGCAAGCAGCGTCGCATAGAGCACCAGCACCGTGCCGGCAATGCCGGCCATGCCGCCGGTCATCACCAGGAACAGTTCGCTGCGCGTCATCTGCGCCAGATACGGCCGGATGAACAGCGGCGCCTCGACCATGCCGAGGAAGATGTTGGCGGCGGTTGAGAGGCCGACCGCGCCGCCGACGCCGAGTGTCCGCTCCAGCAGCCACGCCATGCCGCGCACGACCGGCGGCAGCACCCGCCAATAGAACAGCAGCGTCGTCAGCACGCTCATGACCAAAACGATCGGCAGCGCCTGGAACGCCAGGATGAAATCGGCGCCCGGCACCTTCACATCGAAGGGCAGGGTGCCGCCGCCGACATAGCCGAACACGAAGGAGGAGCCGGCGTGCGAGGCCGCCGAGATCGCGCCGACAGCATCGTTGATGGCCCCGAAGGCGCGCGCGACCACGGGCACCTTCAGCAGCACGATCGCGGTGACGAAGGTCGCGACGAGGCCGATCGCAGCCTGCCGCAACGAGACCGCGCGCCTATTCTCCGCCACTGCGAAGGCGAGCAGCAGCAATGCGAAAACGCCGAGTGCCGATTGCAGCCGCAGCATGATGTCCCCAAGCCCCCGGTGATTATGGCCGTGCGTGCGTTGCAAACGCAATGCCGGGAATGTTGCCGGCGGTCCCGCTGTTGACAAGCAGGCCCGCGTCAGCCACCCGGGGCACGGCGAGATCAGGGGGCGGACGGTCCGAGCGTGACCCAAGAGGCGATGACAGAGCAGCCAGTTTCGGTGAATCCGCCGGTCAGCGCCCGCGCGCTGCTCTCCCACCGCGCCTTCCTGTTCTTCCTGCTCTCGCGCAGCCTGTCGCGCTTTTCCAGCCAGATCGCGGCGGTCGCGATCGGCTGGCAGATCTACGATCTCACCAACTCGGCGTTCGACCTCGGCATGGTCGGCCTCGTGCAGTTCCTGCCGACGGCGCTGCTGGTGTTCGTCGCCGGCCACGCCGCCGATCGCTATGAGCGCAAGCGCGTCGTCCAGCTCTGCCAGCTCGTGGAAGCGGCAACCGCGCTCTATCTCGCCGTCATCACCTATCTCGGTGCCGTCAGCGAGGTGCAGATCTTCATTGCGACCTTCGTGCTCGGCATTGCCGGCGCCTTCGAGAGCCCGACCACCGCGGCGCTGCTGCCGCTGATCGCGCCGCAGGGCTCGCTCCAGCGCGCGACGGCCGTGTCCAGCGGCGCGGCGCAAGTCGCGACCATCACCGGTCCCGCGCTCGGCGGTCTTGCTTACGCGATCGCGCCGCATCTCGCCTACGCCGTGATGCTGCTGTTCTGGATTCTTGGCATGATCCTGACTGGATTCATCCGGCCGCGGCCGCAGGCGATCATCAAGGCGGGGACGGGCTCGGACAACATCTTTGCCGGCGTCCGCTTCATCCGCAGCAATCCGGCGATTCTCGGCACCATCTCGCTCGATCTGTTCGCGGTGCTGTTCGGCGGCGTCACCGCGCTGCTGCCGATCTACGCCCGCGACATCCTCCAGACCGGCCCGATGGGACTCGGGATCTTGCGCGCTGCGCCGGCGGTCGGCGCGCTCTTGATGACGATGGTGCTGGCGCGCCACGCCATCTCGCGACACGTCGGCCTGCGCATGTTCCAGGCCGT
The DNA here is from genome assembly GCF_032290525.1 of Bradyrhizobium cosmicum. GTDB lineage: Bacteria > Pseudomonadota > Alphaproteobacteria > Rhizobiales > Xanthobacteraceae > Bradyrhizobium > Bradyrhizobium cosmicum_A. The sequence goes on from NZ_JASXTA010000035.1 coordinate 53,627, forward strand.
GATCGTGTTCGGCCTCGCCACGATTGTGTTCGCGCTGTCGTCCTGGATGTGGCTGTCGGTGCTCGCGCTCGCCGTCCTCGGTGCCGCCGATACGATCAGCGTCGTGATCCGCTTTTCGCTGGTGCAATTGTCCACGCCCGACGAGATGCGCGGCCGCGTCGGCGCGGTGAACTTCCTCTTCATCAACGCCTCGAACCAGCTCGGCCAGTTCGAGAGCGGGGTCGCAGCCGCGCTGCTCGGCGCCATGCCGGCCGCCGTCCTCGGCGGCGTCGCCACGGTCGCGGTCGCGCTGCTCTGGATGAGGCTGTTTCCGAGCCTGCGGAAGGTGGAGAGCTTGGAATAGGAGAAGGTCTCGTGTCCCAGACGCGGCGCAGCGCGTAGCGGTGCGCCGCAGAGCCGGGACCCAGAAGGCCAAGAACGAGATCGCGGAGGCGTGGGCCCCGGCTCAGCAGCGCGTCATTGCATGCCGCGCTGCGTCCGGGGCACGAGAGCGGCGGCTAAAGCGGGATGGGGTTAGGCTGAATCGATTTGGGATTCCCAAATCAGTGTGTTTCTGATTCACCATGCTGGCT
>NZ_JASXTA010000036.1:0-47647 GCF_032290525.1 Bradyrhizobium cosmicum
GCGGATAAAGCGGACCACGGTTACTCGCAGCATGCGTCAGGGTCTGCAAAGCCGGCCACCGAGATGGCCGAAGCGAACTCCCTACCGGGCCATGGCGTCGGCGATGACGATGAGCATGATTCCCCTGCTTCGGACGGTTCGCCAGAGCTAGCGCGCATGGCAGAACCGGGCGACGCCAAACACGACAAGTCGGGGCACTCAAGCTCTGCAAACGCACCGCAAGCAGCCGAGAGCGTCGAAACGGCGGATAAAGCGGACCACGGTAACTCGCAACATGCGTCAGGGTCTACAATGACGGCCACCGAGATGGCCGAAGCGAACTCCATACCGGCCCACAGCGTCGGCGATGACGGTGAGCATGATTCCCCTGCTTCGGACGGTTCGCCAGGGCCAACGAGGACGGCAGAACCGGCCTTCGCGGAGCATGGCAATTCGGGGCAGGACTTACCGTCAGATGCCGCAAAGCCGGCTAAGGCAGCGCCCGAGACTGGCGGTGCGCATCGAGAACTGGTGTTCCACTTCGACGGCGGGGCAACGCCTTCCCCTCTCGTCGCGGGAGTCGAGCCTAGAGAGCTCCACGATTCGCGCGGCCCGCCCGGTCACGATGCGGACCTCGATGTCATCGTCAAAACTTCCCCCCATGCATTGGACGAACACGTGGCCAACCACGGCAATCATGCAACGCATCATGCCATTGTACCTGCGCCGCATGACCTGCTGATCTAAAGTGTTCGCCATTGACTAAGAAGGCGCGCGACAGCGAGGCCGGATGCTGAGCAGGTGGCCACTTGCTTCCCAAAGGCATGCGCTCTTCCTCCTCACATTCACGACGTTTTCTTCGCCTCCACGTACCGTGCGAAATTGTCGAGGATGGCCTGCCAGCCGCCTTGCTGCTGCTCGACCGAGTGCGTCGGCTCGCTGTCGAAGGCGACGCGGACGACAATGCCCTTCGGGCCGGGCACGAACTCGACTTCGGCCTTTCGATCGCCGAACGCATATTCGATCCGCTTGTGCTCGTCGATCTTCGTGTAGGTGCCGGCGAAGTCGAAGCCCATGCTGCCATCCTTGGCCTCCATGCGCGATGAGAAGGCGCCACCTTCGCGCAGGTCGACCGTCGCCTTGGTGGTATGCCAGTCGTCGGACGCGGCGTTCCACTTCATGATGTCGGCAGGCGTCGTATAGGCGCGCCAGACCTGATCGATCGGGGCTGCGACGCTGGTTTCGACGGTGATCCTCATGGGGCATTGCTCCTGGTTCGAATGTGTCCATCCAAGGACGGTCGAGACTGGACCATGCCGACAAGGTCGAGCCGTCAATCGGCAAAAATATGGAAAATGCGTTATCACATGTCCCTTGGGAGGCAGAGCGGCATGCTGCAACTCGGACAACCGGTCCGAACCCGGCGGGCGGTTCGGCCGCCGGCACTTTTCAAACCGCCCGCAAGCCGCCATTGTGCCGCCGCCATGACGCAGAAGCGGAGCAGTATCAATGTCGGACAAGGTCTCGCGTCGCCAGTTTGCCACGCTGGCGGGACTGTCCGCGGCCGGGATCGCACATCCTCTGCAGGCGGCGGAGACGCAGCGGGGCATGGACGGCTTCCCGGCGGGCTTCGTCTGGGGCACGGCGACCTCGTCCTATCAGGTCGAGGGCGCGGTCAACGAGGACGGGCGAGGGGCCTCGATCTGGGACAAGTTCGTCCGAATCCCCGGCAAAATCGAGGACGGCACCACCGGTGACCGCGCCAACGAGCACTATCACCGCTACAAGGAGGATATCGCGCTCATCAAGGAGCTCGGCTGCAAGGCCTACCGCTTCTCGGTCGCGTGGCCGCGGCTGTTTCCGGACGGTGACGGCAAGCCGAACCCGAAGGGACTCGATTTCTACAACCGCCTGATCGACGAGCTCCTCAAGAACGGCATCGAGCCGTGGCTGACGCTCTATCATTGGGACCTGCCGCAATCGCTCCAGGACCGTTTTGGTGGCTGGCGCTCGACGGAGACCGGCAAGATCTTCGGTGACTATGCGGCCTATGTCGCCGGGCATCTGACCGATCGGGTGAAGAACGTGTTCACGCTGAACGAGAGCGGACGCTTCGTCTATTTCGGTTATGGCATCGGCATTGACGCACCGGGCGTGACGCTGCCGCAAGCCGAGGTCAACCAGATCAGGCACAACAGCGCACTCGCGCACGGGCTCGCGGTGCAGGCGGTGCGCGCCCATGGCCGCCGCGGCACCCGCGTTGGTCCGGCCGAGAACATCGATGCCTGCGCGCCCGCGATCGACACGCCGGAGAACGTCCGCGCTGCCGAGATCGCGCTGCGCGAGATGAATGCCGGCTATCTCAACGTCATCATGACGGGCGACTACACCGACGCCTTCCTGAAATTCGCCGGGCGTGACGCGCCGAAATACACCGACGCGGAGCTGAAGATCATTTCCTCGCCGGTCGATTTCCTCGGCCTCAACATCTACGCGCCGCAGAACTACGTGGTGGCCTCCGACCAGGGCGCGGGCTTCATGCCGCTCCCCATCCCGAAATCGTTCCCGCACATGAATTCGGACTGGCTGCGCGTCGGGCCCGAGACGATCTACTGGGTGCCGAAGCTGGCCGCAAAGATCTGGAAGACGGATGCGATCTATATCAGCGAGAACGGCACCTCCGGCGACGACGTCGTCACGCCCGATGGCAAGATCTACGACACCGACCGCATCATGTATCTGCGCAACTACCTCGCCCAGCTCCAGCGCGCGACCGCCGAAGGGGTGCCGGTGCGCGGCTACTTCCTCTGGAGCCTGATGGACAATTTCGAGTGGGTGTTCGGGCTGAACAAGCGTTTCGGCCTCTATCACGTTAATTTCGACACCCAGGTCCGTACGCCGAAGCTCAGCGCGAGCTTCTATCGCAACGTAATCGCGAAGAACGCGGCGGGGGCGTAGCGCGGCCGGATTTTACGCGTAGCGGAAAATCCGGGTCGCGGGCGTAAACGCCGCGCATTGACTCCGCTTGCCCTGTGATTCAAAACCGCACTTGACACTCGTAACAAGAGGACAACGCCCATGACCGACGCGCTCATCATCGATGCCTGCCGCACCCCGCGCGGCGTCGGCAAGGCTGGCAAGGGAGCTCTCTCGGGCATTCATCCGCAGCAGTTGGGCGCGACCGTGCTGGGCGCGCTCGCCGAGCGCACCGGCATCAATACTGCTGATGTTGACGACATCGTCTGGGGCTGCAGCGCGCAGGTTGCGACGCAAAGCGGCGATCTCGGCCGGATGTCGGCGCTCGATGCCGGCTACGACGTGCGCGCCAGCGCCGTGACGCTGGATCGTTTTTGCGGCTCCGGCATCACCAGCGTCAACATGGCGGCATCCTCGATCATGGCGGGCTCCGAAGACCTCGTCATCGCCGGCGGCTGCGAGATGATGTCGATGGAGGGACGCCGCGGCGGCGGCCCGCTGATGATGGACGGCGGCAATCTGCGTCTGAGGGCAAAGCATCCGCAGTCGCATCAGGGCGTCTGCGCCGATGCGATCGCGACGATGGAAGGCATAACCCGAGGGGACGTCGACGCGCTTGGGCTGGAGAGCCAGAAGCGCGCGGCGCAGGCGATCGCAAACGGCCACTTCAAGAAGAGCCTTGTGCCCGTCCATCGCGAGGACGGCAGCCTCGCGCTCGACCACGACGAGTATCCCCGGCCGCAGACCACGATGCAGGGGCTGAGTGCATTGAAGCCGGCGTTCCCCGCGATCGCCGACTACGCGCTCGACGACAAGGGCACGACCTATCGCGGCCTCATTCTGCAAAAATATCCGGACCTCGACATCGATTTCATGCACCACGCCGGCAACTCCTCCGGCGTCGTCGACGGCGCCGCCGCGATCCTGCTGGCTTCACCGTCCTACGCCAGGGCGCATGGCCTTAAAGCCCGTGCCCGCGTGGTGGCGATGGCGAACATGGGGGACTCGCCGACCTTGATGCTGAACGCGCCGGTGCCCGCGACCCGCAAGGTGCTGGCCAAGGCCGGACTGACCATCGACGACATCGACCTGTTCGAGATCAACGAGGCGTTTGCGGTGGTCGCGGAAAAATATATCCGCGATCTCAAGCTCGATCGCGCCAAGGTCAATGTCAATGGCGGCTCGATCGCGCTCGGTCATCCGATCGGCGCCACCGGCTCGATCCTGATCGGCACGGTGCTCGACGAACTCGAACGGCGCGACCTCAGGCGCGGTCTCGTCACCATGTGCGCCGCCGGCGGCATGGCGCCGGCCATCATCATCGAGCGTATCTAGCGCGAGCGAAGCTCGTCGCGCCCCCGTAAAAACAGGGTGAGAGAGCAGCCGAGACGCCGCAACACGACGATCTAGCCTTATTTTTTAGGGTGAATCGCGACCGGCCTCGCACAAAGAGGCCGGTCGTCGCTTGTCGAAAGCAGCGAATCAGCTTTAGCAAGGCTGCTTGCGGGCCTTTGAAACAAGGCAAAAACCGCTGCCGGAGGCGCCTTCCGCTCAGGAAGTGGCTAAAAAGCAGGGTTTTTTGCCACAGGGGGCCAAAAAAGCCCGTAAAATCGCGACAAAACTGTGCAGAAGGCTCTAGTGCCTTCAACGGTTGGTCTACTATGCAACCGGCAACGAATCAGAGGAGACACGATGCCAACCCAAATGTCCAAATCGCAGCTGATCGAAAAGATTGCGACCGCCACCGAGCTTTCCAAGCGCGACGTCAAGAGCGTCATGGAGACGCTGACCGACGTCGGCCACAAGGAGCTCAAGAAGAACGGCCTGTTCCTGGTGCCGGGCTTCGCCAAGTTCGTGGTCATCAAGAAGCCCGCGACCAAGGCGCGCAAGGGCACCAACCCGTTCACGGGTGAAGAGATGATGTTCAAGGCCAAGCCGGCCCGGAAGATCGTCCGCGCCCGTCCGGTCAAGGCCGCCAAGGACGCGGTGGGCTAACAACGCAAAGGCCCCCTCGGATAGGTGGGGACCTTTTGTTTGGGGCTGCCGCGAGGGCTTGAGACGGAGGGCTCAACCCTTGCGGCGCTTCACCCGGACTGGCACGGGCTGAAGCCGCGGCCCGGGCGCCGGAAGCGCATCGCGAATCCGGTCGATGGCACGATCGAGCAATCGACGCAGCCGCTGCGTCTTCCGCGATCTTTTCGCGTCTTCCAGCAGTTTCTTCATCGCCTTACTCCGCCGCTTCGACCCTGGCATCCGCCGGCTCGAGCGCTGCGGCGATGGCCTCGTCGACGCGCTCCAGCCAGATGAATTCGAGGTTGTCCCGCGCGCTCTTCGGGATGTCGTCATAATCCCGCTTATTGCGCGCCGGCAGCATCACCCGCTTCAAGCCTGCGGCCGCCGCCGCGACCACCTTTTCCTTGATGCCGCCGACCGGCAGCACCAGGCCGCGCAGCGAGATCTCGCCGGTCATCGCCGTATCGCTACGCACCGTGCGATTGGTGAGCAGGGACGTCAGCGCGGTGAACATCGCGACCCCCGCGCTTGGTCCGTCCTTCGGGGTTGCACCCGCCGGGACGTGAACGTGGATGTCGCTCTTCTCAAACAACTGCGGATCGATGCCGAGCTGCGAGGCCTTGCTCTTCACCAGCGTCATCGCCGCCTGCACGCTCTCGCGCATGACGTCGCCGAGCTGGCCGGTCAGGATCATCCCGCCTTTGCCTGATACGCGCGAGGCCTCGATGAACAGGATGTCGCCGCCGACCGGCGTCCAGGCAAGCCCGGTGGCCACGCCCGGAATGCTGGTGCGCTGCGCGATCTCGCCCTCGAAGCGCGGCTGGCCGAGCACGGTGGCGATGTCCTTCGGGCTCACCACGACCTTGGCAGTCGAGCCTTCGGCGACCTGCACCGCGGCATGGCGAAACACCTTGCCGATCTCGCGCTCGAGGTTACGCACGCCGGCCTCGCGGGTGTAACCCTTGACGATCAGCTTCAGCGCCTCCGGCTCGATCTCGGCCTGTTCGGGCGTGAGGCCGTTGGCCTCCAGCTGCCGCCTCACCAGATAGCGCTTCGCGATCTCAAGCTTCTCCTCTTCGGTGTAGCCGGCGAGGCTGATCAGCTCCATGCGGTCCAGCAGCGGACCCGGAATCTGGTCCAGCATGTTGGCGGTCGCGATGAACACCACGCGCGACAGGTCGAACGGCACGCCCAGATAATTGTCCCGGAACGTCCCGTTCTGCTCGGGGTCGAGCACCTCCAGCATCGCAGCGGAAGGATCGCCCTGCACGCCGCGGCCCATCTTGTCGATCTCGTCCAGCATCATGACGCAGTTCCTCGCGCCCGCCTTCTTGATGCCCTGGATGATGTTGCCCGGCAGCGCGCCGATATAGGTGCGCCGGTGGCCGCGGATCTCGGCCTCGTCATGCACGCCCCCTAAGCTGACGCGCACGAAGGGGCGATCCATCGCGCGTGCGATGGACTGGCCGAGCGAGGTCTTGCCGACGCCGGGCGGACCGACGAAGCACAGGATCGGCGCCTTGCCCTGCGGGGCCAGCTTGCGCACCGCCAGATATTCGATGATCCGGCTCTTGATTTTCTCCAGGCCGAAATGATCGGCGTCGAGGATGCGGCGCGCCTCCTTGATGTCGATCGGCTTCTCCGCGGGCAGTGCCCAGGGCAGCTCGATCAGCCAGTCCAGATAAGTGCGGACCATGCCGGCTTCGCCGGCAGCCTCGGGCATGCGCTCGTAGCGGCGCAGCTCCTTCCTGGCGTGCGCGTCCGCCTCGGGCGGCATGTCGGCCTTGGCGATGGCGGCCGTCAGCTCGGCGACCTCGGCCGCCTTGCCGTCGCCTTCGCCGAGCTGGCGCTGGATCGTCGCCATCTGCTCGCGCAGGATCGCCTCGCGCTGCCGCTCGTCGAAGCTGGCGCGAGTCTTCTGGCCGATCTCGTTGCTGATGCGCAGCACCTCCAGCCGCTCGGCCAGATGCTTCGACACCTTCTCGACGCGCAGGGCGAGATCGATGGTCTCCAGCACCTCCTGCTTGTCCTGAGGTTTGATGTCCATGAACGAGGTCGCCAGATCGGCCAGCGCACCGGGTGCGGTGGTGCTCTGGAACATCGCGACCAGCTCGGGCGGCGCCTGCGGCAGCAGCTCGATCGCCTCGATGGCCTGGCGCTGCAGGTTCAGCGCGTGCGCCTCGATCTCGGGCGAGCTCGTGGTCGGCTCCGGAATCTGCTGGAAGCGCGCAGATGGGAACGGCGTCCCCGGCAGAAAGTCGAGGATGCGCGCGCGCTGTACGCCCTGGCAGACGATGTGGTGGGTGCCGTCGGGTGCGGTGATGTAGCGCACGATGTTGGCGATGGTCGCGACCCGGTAGAGATCGTCAGGCCCGGGCTCCTCGATCTCGGGGCTGCGTTGCAGGACGATGCCGACCGGCCGCTGCTCGCGCAGTGCCTGCTGCGCGGCGGCGATGGACTTCGCCCGGCCGATCGCGATCGGCGCAATGGCGCCGGGAAACAGCACCATCTCGCGCACGGGGATGATGATCAGTGCGTCTTCGGGAATCTTCACGTCAGGACCGTTTTGGGAATTCGTCTGTTCGTTATTCATCTGTTCGGGGGCCATGATCGACCTCAGGATTTGGCGAGGCGCAGTGCGACGCAGCCGTCCATCACGAAGCGGCTGATGGCGTAGCGGCCAAGGGGCAATGCAATGCGGCGCTCAAAACGTCCCTGCGGCAGCTCGAGCCGGTGGATGCGGGCGTTGCGAAGCTCCGGCGGAAGCGTGCGGTGGCCGGAGATGACGAGCACGCCGTCAAGGATCACCGTCTCGACATTGTCAGGGTTGACGCCCGGAAGCGCGACCAGGATCAGAAGCTCATGCTCGGTCTCGAGCACGTCGATCGGCGGCTCCCAGCAGGCTTCCTGGCGGCCGAACTGCTGGCGCATGCGTTCGCCGCGGGTCAGTTGGTCCAGGGCTTCGGACAGCATCCAGTCGAAGGGATTTTTGGGTTGCATGATGCGGGCTCGGCGGTGGGAAAGCCAGCATATGGGGCTGGTTCCGGGGAAATCCAGTCCAGCGGCGCGCACGTGCCATGCGCCATCGTGCGATCCGCGAAAAGCAACGCCGCGGCCCTGCCGCGGCGTCCGTTATCAGACGATATCCGGCTCAGGCCGCTTGGCGATATTCTTCTTCCGCCTCGAGGTTGATGACGGAGGTGGCGAGCTCGGTCAAAGCGTGGTCGGTCGCCTCTTCCTCGTCCAGCGTGTCCTGGAGCAGCCTTGCGGCGTCCTGCATGCCGAGCTCCTCGGCCCAGGTACGTAACGTGCCGTAACGGGAGATTTCGTAGTGCTCGACCGCCTGCGCGGCTGCGAGCAAGCCGGCGTCGAGGGCAGGCGCGTTCTTGAACTCCTTCATGATCTCGGCGCCCTCGTCGGTGATGCCGTTGATCGCCTCGCAGGGCTTGCCGCGCGCCGGCTTGCCCAGCATCTTGAAGATCTGGTCCAGACGTTTGACCTGACCCTGCGTCTCGCGCAGGTGCTTGTTGAAGGCGGCTGCGAGATCCTTGGAGTTGGCCGCCTTGGCCATCTTGGGCAAGGTCTTGATGATCTTGTTCTCGGCGAAATAGATGTCCTTGAGCGTCTCCAGGAACAGGTCGCTCAACATCTTTGGCGCCTGACGGGCGCGGCGCGTCGATGACTTCTTGGTTGCGCGTTTCTTCGTTTTCTTGGCCATAAATCCTCCTGTCGAGGTGAACGGGAAGGCCCCTCCTTCCTCTATCCTCGCGCGATCAAGACGCGGCGAAGCCAAAGGTTCCCATTTTGCGAGGCCCGTCAGTTTTCACGCCTGGTCAGGCCGCGCGCTTTGGCTGCCCGGGGGTATCAAGCCAGACCGAGCAGGGATTGCCGCACCGAATTGCCCTTCGGCTCGCCGCCCCGTGCGGTGAAGTCGCCCGCCGTCGGCAAGACGGGCCTTGATCCGGCCGCTTTCGCTTGCACTGCCACATTGCTTTGACGTACTCCCGGTCTAACAAACGTCCATCGCAAGAAATCGAGATGAAATCGGGATGTCGGTGACCGCGGACGAACTCGCCAAAAGACAGGCCATCATCGACGCCTGCCGCCGCATGAATGCGCTCGGCATCAACCAGGGCACCTCGGGCAATATCAGCGTCCGGCATGTGGACGGGCTTCTGATCACGCCGACCAGCGTGCCCTATGACGCCATGACGCCCGACCAGATCGTCTTCATGGCGATGGACGGCTCGCATGCCCCCAGCCAGAAGCCGTCCAGCGAGTGGCGCTTTCATCTGGACATCCTGAAGGCGCGGCCCGACGTCGACGCCGTGGTGCACGCCCATCCGACCTACTGCACCATTCTGGCGATCATGGGCAGGGAGATCCCCCCCGTGCACTACATGATCGCGGCAGCCGGCGGCGACAGCATCCGCTGCGCGCCCTATGCCACCTTTGGAACAGCGGAGCTTTCTGAGCATGCGGTGCGGGCGCTGGAGGGCCGGCTCGCCTGCCTGCTCGACCATCACGGCATGATCGCGGTCGGCAAGACCTTGGAGAAGGCGATGTGGCTTGCCGTCGAGGTCGAGACGCTGGCAAAACAATATCACGGCTGTCTCCAGATCGGGACACCGCCGCTGCTCTCGAGCGACGAGATCGAACGGGTTCGCCAGCGCATGTCCGGCTACGGCATGTCGGAAGGGTAGGCGGGTGTTCGTGCGGATCAGACACCTCGTCGATCGCAAGGGGACAAACCGCACCATGGTTCGGCTGCGGGCGCTGCTGCGCAGCAACGAATTCTATTTGATCCCGCTGGCGCTGGTGATCGGCACGCTGGCCGGCGCGATCGTGACGCTGATGGCGGAGATCGCGCAGATCGCCCATGTGGTGATCTACGGCATTCCCATTGACGTCCGCCTGTCGGCCAATACGCACGTCAGTCCCTGGGCCGCGCTGATCGCGCCCGCGCTGGGCGGGTTGGCGCTCGGTATCATGGAGTGGTGGCGGCGGCGGCTGAAGATCTCCAACGCGGTCGATCCGATCGAGGCGAACGCGCTGCGTGGCGGCAATCTGTCGATGCGCGACAGCGTGGTGGTGTCGAGCCAGACACTGATCTCGAACGGCTGCGGCGCCTCGGTCGGCCTCGAGGCCGGCTATACCCAGATCGGCTCCGGCATCGCCTCGCTGTTCGGCAAGTTCTTCAATCTCCGCCGTAACGATCTGCGCCTGATGGTCGGTTGCGGCGCCGCCGCTGCGATCGCGGCGGCGTTCGGCGCGCCGATCACCGGGGCCTTCTATGCCTGCGAGCTGATCGTCGGCGTCTATTCGGTCAGCAGCGCCGCCCCGATCCTGGCGGCTTCGCTGGCCGGCGCGCTGACCGCGCAATGGCTCGGCGGCGCGCCGTACTCCCTCGAAATTCCCAAGGTCAGCGCCGTCGGCGTCGAGCAATATCTCGCACTGATCGGGCTCGCGCTCGTCACCAGCGGCGTCGGCATCGCGGTGATGCGCTCGTCCTCGACGTTCGAACGCCTGTTCAAATGGCTACCGGTCTGGCTGCGCCCGGTGATCGGAGGCCTCATCGTCGGTGGCTTTGCGATTCTCACGCCGCAGGTGCTGGCGGCTGGCCACGGCGCCATGGTGCTCGATCTGTTTCACGACATGACGATCGGCCTGATTGCGCTGATCATTGCCCTGAAGGTGACGGCCTGCCTGATCTCGCTTGCGTCGGGCTTCCGCGGCGGGCTGTTCTTCGCCTCGCTGTTCGTGGGCAGTCTGATCGGAAAGTTTTTTGCCGCGGTGTTGCTCTTGATCAGCCCGAACTTCGTGATCGACCCGCTGGTGGCGATGCTGACAGGCATGGCGACGCTCGGCGTTGCCATCGTCGGCGGTCCCCTGACCATGTCGTTCCTCGTGCTCGAGATGACCCGCAATGTCGACGTCACCGCGGTGGTGCTGGCCGGCTGCATCGTCACCTCGATCTGCGTCCGTTTCATGTTCGGCCACTCGTTCTCGACCTGGCGCCTGCATCTGCGCGGCGAGACCATCCGCAGTGCCAACGACGTCGGCTGGCTGCGCAACCTCACCGTCGAGCGGCTGATGCGCTCGGACGTCGGCAAGGTGCCGTCGACGACGACGATCGCCGCGGCCCGCCGCGAATTCGCGCTGGGCTCGCGGCCCGGAATCGTCATCGTCAACAATGCCGATGAATATGTCGGCCTCGTCCTGCTGCCGGACCTGTTCTCCGGCGATCTCGACACCATCGCCGACGACATCCAGGTGATCGAGCTCGCACGCCTGACCGAGATCGTGCTGATCCCGGAAATGAACGTGAAGTCGGCGATGGCGGTGTTCGACGAAGCCGAGGCCGAGATGCTGGCGGTGGTCGATTCCACCGACAGCCGCAAGGTGGTCGGCTTCCTCACCGAGACCTTCGTCCGCCGCCGCTATGTCGAGGAGATCGATAAGGCGACGCGCGGCGTGCTGGGCGCGCTGACGTAGGCGCCTTTTATCGGCCTGGCTGAGATGGTGGAGCGACGAGGCAGGCCACGATCCGGCGGACCAGCGGCAGCACCATCAGCAGCGTCGGAAACGCGACGAGCCATGACAGCGCCCAGGCGCCGGGCCAGGTGGCCAGGAACGCCGGCGTTGCGCCGAGGCTGCGCAGCGTCGAAATGACCGACACCACCGCCGTCATGAGGATGGACAGCACGAATGGCATCACGATCGGCGCATAGCGCGCCGGCAGTTTGCGAACCGCAATCATCTGATTTCTCTTGGGGAGTAGGACGCGTCAGTCACGGTGAACCCTGAAAAATGGCATCGATCCCGACGGCGTCGGTTGATGCGTTGGTTCACGTAAACGCTTACGGCGACCGCAAAACGGCGCGGCTGTTCATTATCCGCTCATGTTGAATGGCGCAAGGTGCATCAGGTCGTTCGGTTTACAATCGTTCAAACGTGGCAGATTGCCGCGATCATGAAACCATTTCAGTGCTTTGCGCGTTGTAGACTGTTTACTTATGTCTCTTTGGGCGAGAACAGAGGACCGTCAAAATGAGTGTTAGACCCATGATTTTCGCGTCCGGCCGCAGCACGCTGATGGCCGCGTTCGCAAGCCTCGCCCTGGTCGCGGCTGCCGCATCGCCGTCCACCGCGGCCTCGTCGGGAACGCTCGTCAAGGCGGCCGTCGCGGGCCAGGCCGCGTCCGACGCCACCGATTTCAGCGCCGCCAGGCGCCGTTACTATCGCCGCGGACCGAACGGGGCCGCCCTTGCCATCATGGGTGCAGCGACTGGACTGGCGATCGGAGCGATCGCCGAAAGCCGTCGCCGCGACTATTACGAGAACCAGTACTACTATGATCGCAGTCCGGGCTATTATGGTGGTCACACGTATTACGGCGGTGGTTACCGGCAGCCCTATGCCGGCGGCTGGACTCCCGCCTATCGCCAGGACCCGCGCGTCTGGGGTGATCCGCGCTATTGATGCGTGGTCGGCCGTGGCCGGATTGCACTTCGCTGCATCCGGGCGATAGGCCCGCGTCCTTGGCCGGCGGCCAAAACACCCGCCGGGCTGTCAATCCGTCCGCGCGAAAATATTTCGCTTTACCGAAATTCGGTTTTAGCGTATCTCTCGCCTATCCCGGCTCATCCTTGAGGGGCGATCGTACGTCGTCACGATACGCGAGCCGGGCTTGCGGTGGACGCGGCAGCGTCGGCATGAGAGGTGCGGGCAGGGCGGGTAGTCCCTGTGAGCTCGCGGCCGCGTGCGGACGAGCGGCGCTGTCAGGTTCGTCTCGCCAGTAAGTTTCCGGCTCCGTCGACAGGGCCGGGAATACTGCGGCGAAATGGCGGGCCGCGCGTACGGCAAAACCGTGTGGTCCTGGCGTCCAGCGAATACTTCGGTTCCGCGATTGTTAGAAAATTGCTTTAGAATCAATCTCTTATGATTTTGAGGGTGCCTAAGTGTGGCACGCTCGGCGAAGAGCGGGCCCCATTAGGCCCTAGCCCGGTTCAGTTAGGGATCGACGGACACCTCTTCCCCGTCGTCCCAACGATTGAAGTAGACGCGATAACTCGAGCCCGAGAGCTCTTCTGATCCTTGGCCTGATTTAGCGTCCTCCGGGCGGCACACCGTGGCTGTGGTGTACTCTTCATCAGCTCCCGATCGCGCCTTCGCGAAAGCGCTTGGCGAGCTCTTCACCGCCCGCGCCACTGTGTCCAGCCACTCCTGCCAACGTGAATCCGCGCGCTTGCCGCGTCCCGTCCAGAGACCGAGGAACCGTCCCTTCGAATCGCAGAGAAGTGACGTCTCAACGTCGGCGTACGTCTGGAAATGCTCGGCCCTTAGGTGAGCAAGGCCCGTAGTCCTTGCGATGTTCTTGACGCCACCGCCCAGGGCATCTTTGATCGCCTGACAAGACAAGCGAGGCTGCGTCTCGATGGGCGGCCGGTACGAGAAGTGGGTGTCGAAACTGGGTTGAATAGAAAGATGGGCGCGACGCAGACCCTTGCCCACTGCCTTCTTGTACTCAACCTTATACGCCGCGATTGTGATCTCTGAAGACCCGCTAACCGGCGTTGGGTCACTAGGGCACGCAGTGGTCTGCCCATCCGCGATGGCATCCTTTTCCAGTCGAATGAATATGCTCTGGACGGCGTCCGGCGTCTGGTCGGAATCCACTGCGAAGATGATGGCCTTGGCGTAGGAGGCCCACTTGGCCTGCGGAGAGGGACCGTCCTCGTAAAGTCCCGTTCCGATATGGGTAAATCCGTTCTCGTCGCAGCTAAGACCGGTTTCCACCTCCGGGAAGTTCTCAATCTCGTACGATTCCTCCCCTTGGAACTGCTTCTTCTCAAGCTTCCACCTCAGTGGTGGCACAACATCACCGAAGATCCTCAAGCCCTCGTTTAAGCGCGTTTGAAATGCAATGCAGCCGGCAAGTCTGCCAGTCGCCGTCGCTTGGAATGTCGAGGCTGTCGGTTCTTCCGTCCTCCGAGTAGCTGTCGAAGGATATGACGTCGCCAACTCAGCCGAAGCAGGCTCGCGGTCGAGATAATGGAGAAGTGCTCCGACCAAAATTGCGGTACCCACCGAGATCAAACGACCAAATGAACCTAGTCGGGCAGGAGGATTATCCGTCCTCTTGGCGAGCTAACCTCATTGAGGTCTCGGGAGACCTCGAGAAGGGGGATGACAATCTGTTTGCTGCAAGAACATCAAACGTAACTAGGGCTGTCGTTACTTTTCGAAGTGATGGGGGAAGTTTGCTAGCCAGGATTGGGATCGGTGAGCTCATCCGCTCGAAGGGATTTTCCACTCTGGTCCCGGCAAACGCGCGGTGTGCATCGGCGTGCGCGCTCGCGTGGCTCGGCGGTACACGACGCTACATGTCGCCAGACGCAAGAGTCGGATTCCACGCCGCCTACAACCGGACTTCGGGCAACGAGACGGGCGTTGGAAATGCGCTTCTAGGCGCATACGTCAATAAGCTTGGTTGTCCTATTTGGCGGTAGTTTACATCACGCAAGCGTCGCCGACATCCATGACATGGCTAAGCGCAGAGGATGCCAAGAAGAATGAGATCGATGTCACGCTCGTCGAGCCGGCCTCGTCGACATCAAGTGATCGCGGCAAGGAGGGAGACGCGTTAGCCGCGCGGGCCTCGATCAAGAAGCTGGACCAATACCCCCTCGTCGTAACCCGAGATCTGGAAGCAGCTCGGGCATGGCTTCGTAGCCGGGCGCGGGGGGGCAGAGCGCATTGGACTAGTTGCATCTTTCAATGCCATCCGTCTCAAGCCAGTCGGCATATTTGTTAAGGCCAAGACTGACCGGCCACCTGGCTCCTCGATGGCAAGGATGATGTGCGTTCATCGTACGCGCTCGAGCATGTCGCTACCGAGTTTGATGTTCAGGGCTCGACGCTCGACTGGGTCGGAATGTGTTGGGATGCAAATTCCGACGCGAAAGCGGTGCGTGGAAGCCGTATTACTTTCGCGGTCCTCGGTGGGAGCGCGTCCAAGATCCCACTCGAGCGGCTTACTTGGCTAACGCGTATCGCGTGCTCCTAACCAGGACTCGGCAGGGCATGGTGATCCTGGTGCCGCACGGGTCGGAGTTGGATTCGACACGGGCGCCGAATTTCTACGACGACACGTTTTCGTTCCTGCTCGACTGCGGGATAGGGCGGTTGTCGTCCCAATCAAGCGATCGCGCTCGGCTCGATCGCGAAGAACATCGTCGCTCCCGTTCATATCGTTACGAAAGGCCGCATCAACGAGAGCCCCGGTTGCATTGCCCGGACCCGCGACTTCATCGACTATCGGTCGGGGGTACCGTCTTGGGTTCTGATTGATTTTGACTCCAAGGGCATGCCTTCGGAAGTCAAAGCCGAGATCGATGCCAGCGGCGGCATGTGGGAGTGTCTGCTTAAGATCGCTCCTGGTCTCGCGCGCGCCGCCCGCGTCAGCCGCTCCAGCACAAGCGCTGGATTGGCTCGTGGCGACACCGGTGAGCTGATCCCCGGCTCGGATGGCGAACATCACTACTTGCTCGTCGCTGACGGTGGCGACATCGAGCGCTTCTTGAACGATCTGCACGATCGATGCTGGTTGAATGGATTCGGCTGGCACATGATCAGCCGTGCGGGCACCTTGCTCGAGCGGAGCATCGTGGATCGCATGGTGGGCTTTGGCGAGCGTTTGTGCTTCGAAGGTGCCCCCTTGCTCATCCCGCCGCTTGTCCAGAACTCTTCGAAGCGAGAGCCCCGCGTCTTTGACGGCCAAACGGTTGACTCCACTCGCGTCGTGCCGGCGCCGACCGAATACGACCGGCACCGGATCAACTTGGCAAAGGATGAAAGCAAGCGAGCTTTGAGCAAAGCTGCCGCCGAGGTCGCGAACAAGCACGACCAAGATCTCGCCAAGGCCGTCTCAGCTCGGTCAGGCACGCCGATCGCTACCGCGTTGCGTCTGATTAAAGCGCGGCACCAGGGCGTGCTCTATCCGGACATTGAGTTGGAGTTTGATCGCCTTGGTAGCGTCACCGTCGGCGCCGTCCTGGCGACGCCGGAGCATTACGTGAATGAAACGCTTGCCGATCCGCTGGAGGGTGTGTCGTACGGTCGCTGCAAAGCCATGGTCATGCTAGGACGCGAGGGCGATCTCGTGATCCATTCATTTGCTCATGGTCGTTCGTTCTATTCCCTGCGTTACGATCTGGCATCAGCAAAGGCGACCATCACCGCCGGAACCGCTGCTGGGATGGTGGATCACGCGATGGCGATCCTCGCCCAAGCCAAGCTCGAGCTGAACGAGCTCGACGAGTTTGCTGCGTCCGTGGCAAAGGCGGCCGGCGTGAGCGTGCGCACAGTCAAGGCGCGCATGAACAACGAACTCGCTGAGCGAAAGATCCAGGCGCGAAAAGTTGCTGCGGAAGCGGCGACCGATGCGCGTATTGTTCGCCCGCTTCCGTACGCAAATGAGGAATTGTTGCCGACGGTCACATTCATCGACACCGTTCTCGCAAAAGACAACAGCCCTGAACCCCCGATGCGCAACGCAAACGGTGTTCCTGTTCGGATTGACGAAAAAGAGCCATGGGCTCTCCATCTTCTGACGTCCGCGTCGGCGAACGCAACTGCTCGACCCGACGAACTGATGAAGGCGCCGACCCAGCCGGTGATCACCGAGCTGACGGCGAGCAGTCTGCAGATGCTGATCGAGAAGCATCTCCGCTGGGAGAAGGCTCGCTGCATGAAAATTGTCTCGATCGGGTCCTTCCCAGGCCCAAGCTACTGCGGGTCACACTTGTGCATGACATATTTGTACGGTATGGTACAAAATTAGGGGTCAGTAGGAAAATGGCTACGATAGCTCAAGCGGCAGCTCACATCTGTTGCTCGCGGTCTCAGTTCGATCAATACCTCGCCGAGGGCGTGATCACCCGGCAGCCCTCCGGCAGATATGTTCTCGACCAGGTCCGTCGAGAGGTTTTGGCGCACCTGCGGTCTGTCGCCGCCGGTCGCGGAGGTGCAGCGGGCAATAATCTTACCGAGGAGCGCACGCGCCTTGTCGCCGCGAAACGTCGCCGCGAGGAGCGCCAGGACGCCATTGAGGCAGGCGAGGTTGTGCAGCTTGACTTAATTTGCCGCTGTCTCGAGCAAACTCTCTTGGGCATGCGCAATCGTCTGCTCAACCTGCCAGGCGAGACTGCCTATTTGCTTGCATTGCGTCCGCAGGCCGAATGCTACGAACTTATGAACGACGCCGTGCGCGTCGCACTCGAAGAGATTGCCGATCCGGCTTGGACTGCGGCTCAGATCGCCTCTGCAGGCCTCGTGAGCAAGGGAGTGAAGACTGATGGCAAAGAAGAAGATGACGTTGCCGATGTTGCTTGAGAGTGAACCGCGCGCCGGCTTTCGTATTCTCGCCAACGGCGAGGTGGAGATGATGACGGAGACTGAAACGTACGCGCTGGTCATGCGCGCTATCCGCGAGGGTATGCGGCGTACTGGCTGGCCGCCGTTGAAGCGGACACTGCACTGATACGCCTGAGCGGTTCTATCGGTCACAGCCATGTGGTGGATGGAGTGATATTAACCGGTGGTCCGCTTGCATAGCCCGCGCGCCAGTATGCCGGGTAATGAGCGCAGCCAGTTGCTCGGGCGGGCGATCTCGGTTGATCTGCATGATGGAAGGAATTCTCTACGAGAGTGCCAACGTCGACATCTGGCGGCTGATGCGTGATCAGCGGTCCGGAGCCGCACTGGTGGGGTATCAATCGTCAGTTCCGGTGGGCGGACGTCCTGATCGAAATCGGAATGACGATTCCGAGCTCATCGCGGCGACGATCTCGAACGGGCATCGCGAGGCCGGGCTAGTAGCCGCCAAGGTTGGTGTCGTATTTCAGCGATTGCCACGGAAGCGAGTAATGGTCGTCACCGATTCCGAAGAAGCGGCCAAAGCCCAGCACCGCATTAGCGACTTTGCCGCTGATCTTGTCGATCATCACCCGTTCGATCGAGCCGATGCGCTGACTGTCGGCACCATAGACCGCGGTCCCTTCGACCTTGTCGCTGCCGATCAGATTTCCTGTTTCGCGTACTTCTTAGGCCATGCGAGATCTCGTCCCATGATTGGGAGCAACCTGGGGCAGTCTCGCTCGATCCTACTGAATCCTATCTGCAGTGTCGCAGGGGCCTGTCCGCTGGCGAGGCTCGGACGGTTGGACCTCACATGAAGGCGATGGCGACCCCAGTCCAGAGTGTACAGGCCGGTCATGGTTGCGCCGAGACATACGTCCGCCATGATCCGCGGGGAGTTTAAGGAGCCTCGGCACTCGCTGTTCCGTTCAGGTTGCTCAGCGGATCGACGCGCCGCGCCCGACATCGTTCCGGCAACGCCGGCTTGCTCGAGTCGAGGCAGCCCGGCTGACCGTTTGGGCGAAGGCGCCGAGCGGACGGAACGATAACGCGACGACATCTTTGACTCGCTGGACCACAGCCCGCCGTTTGAGTACGGCGCCTGTAGCGGATAGCCAAAGGCTCGAAGGCCCGCTGTTCAAAAACATGCGCTCGCGCGGATAGCCAAAGGCGGTGGTCCCGTTCCGGGCGGTGAAAGAATCAGCTTGAAGAAACCGGCGAAAACGCGCGAAGAACTCGAAGCCGCGATTAGGCTGGAGATGGAAGATATCTGCGAGTTGCCGACGGATATCGCCATCTCGGTCGTGCCCTCTCAGGACACCTGGAAGGTAGCGATCATGACGGACGGACAGCTGGATGCGGGGCGGGCCGAGATGATCGAAACCATCGCGGACCGGCTGCGCACCGAGTTCGACTTGAGAAGCTGAACAAAGGGCTTCGCAGCGTGCTCAGGTCGTCCGGCAAACGGCCGCGGCGGCGAGGAGTGCCGAGATGGCGTGGCCTGTAACTCCGCCCCCAAAGCCCCTAGGAGTCCCAACGCGGGGCTTGCTCATCCTTCATCTCAGGCGAGCGCTACCTTGCCATGCGCATCCGTTAGGCTGATTGGTGCAGACGGCGGTGACTTGGGAAATACCACCTCATGACCTGTCGCAGCTTGTCGGAATCTTCCCGCGCCCAGTTGCGCATGATCTCGCACCCGAAGGAGATCGCAGTAATGGGCCATGCCCCCGCCTGAATCATTCGGTCAAACGCGCGCTCATGCGCGGCCGGCGAGATGCCGCCCACGGCATCGGCAACCGGATAGACCTCATAGCCTTCAGCCAGCATGTCGAGGGTCGGAAAGGCCAGGCAGACCTCGGTCCAGAGCGCGCCGATAACCACCTTGCGCCGCCCCGTGTCCTGGACGGCCTTGCGGAAGTCCTCGTCCTCCCAGGCATTGACGCCCGTGCGGTCGATCTCTTCCACGCCCGGCAGCGCCTCTCGGATCGCCGGAATCGTGCCTTCGTTCACGCCCATCGCCACTGCGACCGTCGAGAGCACGACTGGGATATCGTAGGCTCGCGCGAGTTTGCACAGCGCAACCGCATTGAGGGTGATCTCCTCACGCGAGGACGACGTCACGGACGAATATTGCTCGGGCTGATAATCGATCAGGACCAGCACGCAGTTTTGCGGGGTCAGAAGATGATCGGCCTTGGGATCGCGGACGGGTTCGGGCTGGATCTTTGCCACGTTGTTCCTCTCGAGTTCTAACTGAAGCTGTCGCCATTGATGATCTGAACTTGTAGCAGACACAATCACGTAGCGGGTCGCTGGAGAGCGACGGGAGTAGCAGACTATCGGATCATGGCAAGGGAGCCGGCGCCACATTGGACGGGGTGGCGATGCGGAAGATGCATCCCGCCATGTTCAAGCAACCTCCGCACGCTCCGTGCGAACGAACCTCGAGCTTCACAACGTGCTCAGATCGTCGGGCACCTCGCCGAACTTCAGGATCACGGTCGCGTCTCCGAAGTCGCCCGTCGCAGGATCCCCGCTGCGGCTGAACGCGACGGCGCCGACGACGCCGGGCTTCCGCCAAAGCGCCTCGGCTTTCATCACGGCCGCGTTCGGGTTGAAGCATTCGACCGCCTCGCCGGCAGCGACGCCGTCGTCGGCGGACACGAAGGGTAGAGCGACGTAGTAGGTGACCTCGGACATCTCAGCCGTACCAATCCTTCCGATCGCGCGGGAGGTCGAACCGGCGCCGCGAGTAGCCTGCGGAAACCGAAGCCAGAAGCTCCTCGACCTGCGCCTCAAGGAAGCCGTTCGCAACAATGAGCGCCTTGAGCGCTTCTCGGGCGTCGCCGCCGCAGGCCGCGATGGCCTGGTCGGCGGCGGCATCGAGGACGTCGGGGGCCGGTCTGGATGGCTCGGGGGCAGCGCTCATCCGATTATGTTCTCATTTTGTTCGCAAGAGTCAAGCGTCGGCGCGGTGTTTCGCCGGCGGCTGCTGCAGGGGCGCGGTTGAATTGCGTGGATCGCGGCCGGAGCTGTCGGAACCGAGCCGCGCCGTTCGTCTTGAGTCCGTGTCCCGTACCTGGAGCGTTGCGTAACAATGGCCCCCCGCGCGAACTGGAAAGGCTTTCTGCGTCTATCCCTAGTGACCTGCCCGGTGGCGCTCTACCCGGCGACGTCGGAAAGCGAGAAGATCTCGTTCAATCAGCTCAACCGGCAGACCGGGCACCGCATCAAGTACCTTAAGGTCGATGCCGACACGGGCGAGGAGGTCCCCAACGAGGACATCGTCAAGGGATACGAGCTCGACAAGGGCCAATACATTGAGGTCTCCAAGGAGGAGCTGGAGGAGATCGCGCTGGAATCCACCCGCACGATCGAGATCGACGAATTCGTTGACCGCAGCGACATCGACCCGCGCTACCTCATCCGTCCCTACTACATCCGTCCGGACGGCAAGGTCGGGCACGACGCCTTCGCCGTGATCCGCGAGACCATCCGCGAGATGGACAAGGTCGCGATCGGGCGGGTGGTGCTGACGAACCGCGAGCACATCATCGCGCTGGAGCCGATGGACAAGGGACTGGTCGGCACCCTGCTGCGCTACCCTTACGAAGTCCGCAGCGAGCAGGAATACTTCGACGAGATCCAGGACGTGAAGGTGACCAAGGACATGCTCGATCTCGCCAGGCACATCGTGAACCAGAAGGCGGGCAACTTCGAGCCGGAGAAGTTCGAGGACCATTACGAGACCGCGCTGATCGAGCTGATCAACCAGAAGCGCGCCGGCAAGCCGATCAGGCCCAAGGAAAAGCCCGCCGCGACCAACGTGGTCAACCTGATGGAGGCGCTGCGGCGGAGCGTGGGTCAGGTATCCCCGTCGGCGAAATCGAGCAAGGCCACCAAGAAGCCGCGGAAGGCGACGGCCGGACAAAAGGAGATGCTGATGCCGATCGCCGGCAAGAAGCCGGCCAAGGAAGCGGTGGCAAAGAAGCCTTCAGCAAAGCCGCAACGAAAGTCGGCCTGACGACAGAGCAGGAGAGCCGCATGGATATGAAAGAAACCTCGGCGATGACGGAAGCGTCCGGGCTCGTGAGCGACGGGGAGGGTACCGAGACGTCTGGAGTGCGCAAGCGGCCGCTTCGGTTGTCTTCGGAGGAGTCCACGATGCGCTGGGCCGATCATCTGCGCGAGATGACGATGAAGGCCCCCTTGCAGTCGCTCTTCGTTGCGTTCCTGCTCGGAATCTGGGTCGCGCGCCGGCGATAGGAAGCTTCAAAGTTCGCGAGCTTCGTACCGAAAGGGCGCGCTCCTCGGGATTGTGGAGGCCATGAGCCGATTGTGGCGGCCTGACACTAGATGGTCGCCAACTCAGCGGCCGTGTTCGGACAGGCATTCGGGGCAGGTGTCTCCGATCCCGTCCAGGACCTCCGCTACTGCGAGGGCAGCCGCATCTGGCGAAACCCCGACGGGAGGGTGCTGCCGAGCAATCTTGAAAGCGCGATCGCGGGCGTGAGGATCGGCACGATCTTGCATCCAACCGTGCTCTTCGCATTCCCGGATTGCACCAGCTTCCAACAACACCGACTGAGCCCAACCATCGACCGTGCGATAGGCGGGGCGTCGCTCCCGGAACATCAACATCGCGAACTCCATGAACGCGGAAGGAATCGCCATCCAACCCCGTGGTTCCGGCGCATAACACAGAGCTGGGATTCGCAAATGTACAGGCTTGACCTTCTCCACCTGTTCCAGTGAGGGGTGTGGACAGCTATCGTTCAGATTTCATGAGTTGCCGCGGGAGAACGAGCACTACATTGATCTGGCGATCGAGGATCTTCGAGGCAATGATCGAAATGTGCAGCGCGAACTCGTCTCCATTTCAGCTGCGGCATCCTCCTCTCGTGCATAGACGTACAGCATATCGCCGTCCACCGAGCGTCGGGTGTAATCAGGATCATTCCAAGCATGACCCTTGTAACACCGGAGCGGACGCGTAGAACTTACGCCTCAAGGATTTCCTTCGGGACCGGCCTTTTAGGGAGCCGCGGCTTGCAGGCGGTCCACGCCTGCGCCTTTTCGCTTACGGCAGGCAGACTGGGATCGCGAGGACCACGTCCGCGCCGAGATCGCCCGAGCACATCGACAAGAAAATTCCGCCACCAGCGCCATTGCAGTCAATTGGAGCGCGATCATTTGAGATCCCTCATCAGTGAGGAGACTAAGCCCGGACCGTTTCGGGACTGTTTCGGGCGGGCGGCAGATGGTTTCATTCACCAACCGGTTATCTGGCCTCACGCTGGCGGCCAGCCCACCAGTGCAACCTTGTGGACTGAGCTAAGCCAAGCGGCTGTCCGGGGCTCGTGGTCGGTCGCGGTGCGCTTCGGTTGAGACCGAGTTGAACAATATCTCCGGCTTGGACTTCTCTTCGTTCAAACGCTTTTCGACAAACTGACGCTCGAACTCTGTCAGGCTAGTTTGCAATAAGTGGCTATAGCGTCGAATATTGTTGCGATGTGCACGCGCCAACTGGTCGTCAATCATCATCGTCTTCCTTTGACGGCTACTATCTCATTCCTTTTTGCTTCACGGGGTGAGGTGACCCCGAGGCAACATTCCAAGACGTCGCTGGAGCGGAGTATCTTCGCTCCGTGACGCCGGCAATCCCCGGCCATTTTAAATCCCGGCCTCTAATTCTGTCGGACTTCGATGACAGAAACAAGAAATACTCGACGAGGGCGGCGTGCCAGCTTTTTTGCGATCTGTGAACCAGCTCACATTGTAGCGGGGTGTTGGCTGCTAGCCGGCGAAAAGTCCCGGACAAAGTCCCGGACTCAATAACCTGTTCACCGGCCGTTCTGGAGCGCTCGGCTAGCGCTTCTCGTCATGGGGCGCTTCCTAGCGCCGTCGTGTAAAAATGCGATGGTTGAGATATCAATTATTTAGCGTGCCAGAACCCGCGTGAGGCTCGACGGAACGTAAGACGAAATCGCCAGTTCGATAACGTGATGCGAGAACGGATAATCACCCCTTGGGGGGAAGCGCCTGTAGCGAGGAGCGATCAAGACTCAAGATTATGCAGGCGCTGGCGGTTGCGCAGCACGATCTGGCGGGCGCCGGAGAAACCCAGAATGCCTTCGGCGTGAAGCTGCGACAGCGCGCGCGAAACGGTCTCCAGCGTGAGGCCGAGATAGTCGCCGATATCGCGGCGGCACATCGGCAGCGCCATCATGCCGGCAACGGCGAGACGGCGGTCCATTTCGAGCAGGAAGGTTGCGACACGCTCCATCGCGGTCTTGCGGCCGAGCAGCAGCATGTGGTCTTCGGCGTGGCGCAGCTCGCCGGCCGTCATGGCCCAGAGCTTGCGGGCGACCTGCACCTCGTTGCCGGCAGCCTTCTCCAGGCTCGCGCGCTTCACGAGGCGCACGGTCGTGTCGATGATGGCTTCAGCGGCGAGACGGTGGGTCGGGCCGGATTCGAGGCCGAACACGTCGCCGGTAAGATGGAAGGCGCCGATCTGTCGGCGGCCGTCGGAGAGGAGCTTGTAGCTGCGCACGGCGCCGGTGACGACTTGGTAGACATATTCGGCTGGCTCGTCCTCGCCGTAGATCTCCTCGTCCTTGCGGTAGGAGAACTCGGTGGCGACGAGGCCGACATGGCTGGTGATCGCGCCGAACCGGTCGGAGACGGGATGGGCGGGGGCAATCTTGCCACGAACTTGCGTGTTGATCGCCTGGGTGTCGAGCGTCTGGGTGAGCATCTGCGCCATCTCCGTTGTGATGACGCTTTCGTACGCGGTATCGGGGGAGGCGAAAATTTCGAGCGATATCTTAAGGAGGAGCCCTTACGTAGAATCCCGTAGGTCAATTTCCCCGGCGGCCCGGATGGCGTGGCGGATGCGTTTGACCAGGTTTTCGCCGAGAAGCGGCTTCAAAATCACGTCCTTGACGCCTGCGGCTGCCGCCCGGGCCGAGATGTTGCCGTCCGGATATCCGGTGATCAGGATCACCGGGATGTCACCGTCAGCCTGGCGGAGCCGGCCGGCCAGCTCGATGCCGTTAATGTTGGGCATCTTGTAGTCGATCACGTAGCAGTCGGCCCCCGGCCTGCCGCTGGCAGTAAGCAGCGCCGTGCCGCTCCGGAAGGTCCGCACGGCAAAATCATCGGTCTCCAGCAGGAAACGCAGGGATCCCAGCACGGCTTCATCGTCGTCGACCACGTAAACCGTGGGCCTCGGCGATGGGGCCGTTGGGAGCTGCTGATGGTGCGAGCCGATCTCGATCATGCTGAGTGGCTAGCACAGGCTGGCGCAACGGCCTTGACCTGCCTCAATCCTTCAGCATGCCGGCGCGCATTGCCAGCCGCACCAGCTCGGACAGGCTGCCCGCCTGCATCTTGGTCATGACGTTGGCCCGGTACACCTCGATGGTTCGCGGGCTGATGTCGTATTCACGGGCGATCAGCTTGTTGGAGAGGCCCGCGATCAGCCCCTCCATGACCTGGCGCTCCCTCGGGCTCAAGGAGGCAACGCGGGCGGCGATGTCCTGCGAGACCGCCTCGTGCCTGGCGGCAGGCTCGGCCTGACGGATCGCGGATTCGATCATGCTGGTGAGGCGATCGTCCTCGAACGGCTTCTCGAGAAAGTCGACGGCCCCTAACTTCATCGCCTCGACCGCGAGCGGCACGTCGCCATGTCCGGTCATGATCAGGATCGGGAACGGGCTTTGCTGCGCATTCATCCGCTTCAACAGCTCGATGCCATCGAGGCCGGGCATGCGCACGTCGGAGACGACGCAGCCAAAGGTGAGGCCGGGCAGGGCGTCGAGAAAGCTCTGCGCGTCGTCGAACAGCGTGACGCCGAAGCCCGCTGCATCCAGCAGGAAGTTCAGCGAGTCCCGCATCGCTGCGTCGTCGTCGATGACGTAGACATGTCCATTGGTCGTCATTGATCAGTTCTCGTCGGCTGCCGGCAAGGTGAAGCGGAATGTCGCGCCGCCCGATGCGTTGCTCTCGGCCCACATGCGGCCGCTGTGAGCCTCGATGATCGAGCGGCTGATGGACAGTCCCACGCCCATACCGGTGTCCTTGGTGGTGAAGAAGGTCTGGAACAGGCTTGGAATGACGTCGTCCCGAAAACCGGAGCCGGTGTCGGAGACCTCGACCTCGATCATGTCGTCGCCGGCACGGCTGTTGACGACGACGAGCTCGCGCTGCGGTGACTGCGCCATCGCTTCCAGCGCGTTGCGGAACAGATTGACCAGCACCTGCTGGATCTGCACCCGATCGGCGAGGACGAGATCGGCGTCGGGATCGAGGCTGAAGCGGAGCTGCACGTTCTGCTCGCGTGCGCCAGCCAGCCCGAGCGCGCCGGCCTCCTCGACCAGCTTGGACAGGCTCTCGACCCGCTTTTCGGATTCGCCGCGGGAGACGAAGTCGCGCAGGCGCCGGATGATCTGGCCGGCGCGCAAGGCCTGCTCCGCCGCGCGATCGAGCGCGCTTTCGACCTTGGGCGCGTTCGGGTCGGTGCTGCCGGCGAGCAGGCGCCGCGATCCCTTCATGTAATTGCTGATCGCGGCCAGCGGTTGGTTGAGCTCGTGGGCGAGCGCAGAGGCCATCTCGCCCATCGCGGTCAGCCGCGAGACGTGGACGAGCTCGGACTGCAATTCCTGAAGCCGCGCCTGGGTCTGCTGGTGCTCGGTGAGGTCGCGAACGAAACCGGTGAAATAGGGCTCGCCGCCGGACTGCATCTCGCCGATCGACAGGTGCATCGGAAAGGTCGTGCCGTCACGGCGCTTGCCGGTGACGATGCGGCCGATGCCGATGATGTGCGGATCGTTGGTGGTGCGATAACGGGCGATGTAGCTGTCGTGGCGGGTGCGATCTGGTTCCGGCATCAGGATGCTGACGTTCTGGCCGATCGCCTCGTGCTCGGACCAGCCGAACAGGCGCTCCGCGGCCGTGCTGAACAGCTGCATGATGCCGCGGCCATCGATGACGATCATCGCATCGGGAATGGTGTGGAGGATGGAGCGCAGGTGGGTCTCGCGGGTGCGCAGCGCCTCCTCGACCTGCTTCTCCTCATCGATGTCGAGGAAGATGCCGGAGAGATGACGGGCAACGCCCGTGTCGTCGCGAATGACTCCCGCCCGGGCGCGAATCCACCGTCCGCTGCCGGAATGGTTTGCGACTCGAAAGGAAACGTCGAAGCCGCCTCCGTGTTCGGAGACGCGCTCGATTGCGGTCTCCACGCGTTCGCGATCCCCGGTCTCGACGCGCGACAGGAAGAGCTCGTAGCTCGCAGGTCTGCCCTGTTCGATACCAAGCAGGCTCCTGGCGGTATCCGACCAGTCCAATTCGCGCGTCGTGAGGTCGAGATCCCAGGTGCCGACGCCGAATCCCTCGATCCGCACCCGGAAATGCTCGCCGCGACCGTCGTCTGGCGGATGCGTGACACGGGTCGGCGACAAGCGATGGCTCCAATTGTCTCGTGGCCGGCTGATTTGCCGCCACCATCGCGGCAATTTCGCTCAGGCTACCGCCGGAGGCAAGGTCGGATGTCTGATTCCATTGGCGGATTTCCGTAGGCCCCGCGCCCGGCGGTTTGATCTACCTCATCTTGCCCTTGCGACGGTGAGGCTAGATTTCGCGTCAGTTCATGACTTCCGGAGATTCCCGATGACATACGCGACCGTGATGGTCAGCCTGGCGCTCGATCAATCCAACGAGGCGCGTCTTCAGGTCGCGGGCGAGCTTGCCGAACGGTTCGAAGCGGCCATCGTCGGGGTTGCTGCCGCGCAGTTCGCGCCGCCGCTCTATTTCACCGATGGTGCCGCGGCTCAGGGGCTGGTCGAGCAGGAGGAAGCCTCCATCAAGAGACGCCTTGCCGATCTGGAGGCGCAATTCCGTACCGCGACGAAAAATCGCGGCGCACGCGCGGAATGGCGCAGCGCCATCGATTTTCCGTCGCGATTCATCCTGGCGCAGGCGCGCTGCGCCGACCTCGTCGTCAGTGGCGGACAAAGCCCCGCCTTCTCCGACGCGTTCGCGCTCGCAAGCCCCAAGGATCTGGTGATGCAGGCCGGCCGCCCGCTGGTGGTCGTGCCGGACCGGGTCAACTGGCTCGATCTGCGCAGTGTGCTCGTGGCCTGGAAGGACACGCCGGAGTCGCGGCGCGCGGTGGCGGACGCACTGCCGCTGCTGCGTAAGGCGAGGGACGTTGCCATCGTCGAAATTCCAGAGCAGGGTGAGGAACGTTCGGCTGCGATGGCTGGCGTCGCCGACGTTGCCGCCTGGCTCGTCCGCCACGGCGTCACCGCGACCGCGCGCGTCCCGGAAGCTGGGGGCAACAAGACCGCCGCCATGCAATTGGAGAAGGTTGCCGGCGACGTCGGGGCGAGCCTGATCGTGGCTGGCGCCTACGGCCATTCGCGCTTTCGCGAGCTGATCCTCGGCGGCGTCACCGAATATCTGGTCACGCAATCCGTCCGCAGCGTGCTGCTGTCGCACTGACCGCCGGTCGGCCGAAAGCGATTTCGAGGAGGACGCGCCGTGTACAAGTTTCTTGAAGAGACCGTCGAGGACAACATGACGCGCAACGTCAAGACGGTGCAGCGCGACCGAGACCTGCTCGCGCTCAGCGAGATGTTCGAGACCGACGATTTTAACTCCTATCCGGTCGAGGACGACGGACAGGTGGTCGGCATCGTCACCAAATTCGACATCCTGAAATGCTTCGCGTTCTCGCCGAGCCAAATGCTGCCGCGCTATCACAACCTGATGAGCCGCAGGATCGGCGACGTCATGACGCCCGAGTTCATCTATGTCAGCCCCGACACGCGGCTGACTCGCGTGCTCCAGATCATGGTCGAGCACCGTATCAGGAGCATTATCGTGCTCGACGGCGCCGAGAAGCTGGTCGGAATCATTGCCCGCGAGGACGTCATCAAGGCACTCAAGGCCACCGCGCGCGATTGAGGAGGCGCCTTGGATCCTGCGATTGCGGGCTCCGTGATTTCACGGAGGCGAGCGGTCGCCCTGCGCGCGACGCTGGGAACAAGCGACTGATATCGCTCTTTGATGCGCAACTGTCTCACATCAATAGAAATCCATCTCCCTTGATTTCAATCAATTCCCCGCGAGGGTGAATGTGGTTTCTGGCGCAGTGTTCTTTCGAGAGAGAATCCGCATGAGCCAGCCCCCCATCTCCAAATCCATGACGTCAGGTGAAAGCGGCCTGGCTGTCGTATTCGCACTCACCGCCTTTCTCTGCGTGATCGCCTCGGCCAAGGCGCTCGATGCGCCGTTCGCCTTCCACGCTGCGCTCAGCGCGGCGGCGAGCCTGGCCGCGGTGTTCTGCATCGTCAACCGCTACTTCGATCGTCCGGCGGTGCTGCCGCCCGCGGAGATCAACGGTCGCCCCAACTACAATATGGGGCCGATCAAGTTCACCGCCGTCATGGCGATGTTCTGGGGGATCGCCGGCTTCCTCGTCGGCTTGATCATCGCCTCGCAGCTCGCCTGGCCGGCGCTGAACTTCGATCTGCCCTGGACCAGCTTCGGCCGCCTCCGGCCGCTCCACACCTCCGCGGTGATCTTCGCTTTCGGCGGCAACGTGCTGATCGGCACGTCCTTCTACGTGGTGCAGAAGTCCTGCCGCGCGCGGCTCGCCGGCGATCTCGCGCCCTGGTTCGTCGTACTCGGCTACAACTTCTTCATCCTGATCGCCGGCACCGGCTATCTGCTCGGTGTCACCCAGTCCAAGGAATATGCCGAACCGGAGTGGTATGCCGATCTCTGGCTCACCATCGTCTGGGTCACCTATCTCCTCGTCTTCCTTGCCACCATCATCAAGCGGAAAGAGCCGCATATCTTCGTCGCGAACTGGTTCTATCTCGCCTTCATCATGACGATCGCCGTGCTGCATCTCGGCAACAATCCGGCGCTTCCCGTCTCGGTGTTCGGCTCGAAGTCGTATGTCGCCTGGGGCGGTATCCAGGATGCGATGTTCCAGTGGTGGTACGGCCATAACGCGGTCGGCTTCTTCCTGACTGCCGGCTTCCTTGCCATCATGTACTACTTCATCCCGAAACGCGCCGAGCGGCCGATCTATTCCTACCGCCTCTCGATCATTCACTTCTGGGCGCTGATCTTCCTCTACATCTGGGCCGGACCGCACCATTTGCACTACACGGCGTTGCCGGACTGGACGCAGACGCTCGGCATGACCTTCTCGATCATGCTGTGGATGCCCTCCTGGGGCGGCATGATCAACGGCCTGATGACGCTGTCGGGCGCCTGGGACAAGCTGCGCACCGATCCCGTGCTGCGGATGCTGGTGGTCTCTGTCGCCTTCTACGGCATGTCGACCTTCGAAGGTCCGATGATGTCGATCAAGGTGGTCAACTCGCTCAGCCACTACACCGACTGGACCATCGGCCACGTGCATTCCGGCGCGCTCGGCTGGGTCGGCTTCGTCTCGTTCGGCGCGCTGTACTGCCTGGTGCCGTGGATCTGGGAGCGCAAAGGCCTCTACAGCCTCAAGCTCGTCAACTGGCACTTCTGGATCGCGACGCTCGGCATCGTGCTCTACATCTCGGCGATGTGGGTGTCCGGCATCCTCCAGGGCCTGATGTGGCGCGCCTACACTTCGCTCGGCTTCCTCGAATATTCCTTCATCGAGAGCGTCGAGGCGATGCATCCCTTCTATATCATCCGCGCCGCCGGCGGCGGGCTGTTCCTGATCGGCGCGCTGGTCATGGCCTACAATCTCTGGATGACCGTTCGCGTCGGCGAAGCGGAAGTCCAGGTGCCCGTCGCGCTTCAGCCGGCGGAATGAGGAGCTTTCGATGTCGTTCTGGACACGCCACCAAATCTTCGAAAAGAACTCGATCATCCTGATCGTCGGCATCTTGCTGGTGATCGCGATCGGCGGTCTCGTCGAGATCACCCCGCTGTTCTACCTTAAGAGCACGATCGAGGCGGTCGATGGCGTCAGGCCCTACACGCCGCTGGAGCTGGCGGGCCGCAACGTCTACGTCCGCGAAGGCTGCTATCTCTGCCATTCGCAGATGATCCGCCCGCTGCGCGACGAGGTCGAGCGCTACGGCCACTTCTCGCTCGCCGCCGAGAGCATGTTCGACCACCCGTTCCAGTGGGGCTCGAAGCGCACCGGTCCCGATCTTGCCCGCGTCGGCGCCAAATATTCAGACGACTGGCACGTCACCCATCTTATCAACCCGCGCGCGATCGTGCCGCAGTCGGTGATGCCCGGCTATCCGTTCCTCAGCGCAACCGAGGTCGATCCCGATACGATCGCCGATCACATGCGCACGCTGAGGACCGTCGGGGTGCCCTACACCGACGATCAGATCGCCAGCGCCGGCGCCGATCTGAAGGCCCAGGCCGATCCTGACAGCGCCGGCTCCGACGCCTTCACCAAGCGCTACGCCAAGGCGGGCGTGCGCAATTTCGACGGCAAGAGCGGAACGCCGACCGAGATGGACGCGCTGATCGCTTATCTGCAGATGCTCGGCACGCTGGTCGATTTCAAGATCTACAACGAGAAAGCCAATCTTCGCTGAGAAGGCACGAACGATGAAAGCCATCCTGACACTCGACAATCTCGCGTCCGGTCTCGTGACCACGATCTGGACCCCAGCGTTCATCGCGATCTTTCTCGCGATCATCGCCTACGCATTCTGGCCCCGCAACAAGGCAGCGTTCGACGAGGCGGCACAGCTGCCGCTGCGGGAGGAGTGAGACATCATGGCCGATCATCATGGCGACATCGATTCCGTCTCCGGCAGGTCCACGACTGGACATGAGTGGGACGGCATCAAGGAGCTCAACACGCCGCTGCCGCGCTGGTGGGTCATCACCTTCTACCTCACCATTGTCTGGGCGCTCGGCTACTGGATCGTCTATCCGGCCTGGCCACTGATCTCCAGCAATACGACGGGGCTGTTCGGCTACTCGACACGCGCGGACGTCGCGCTCGAGCTCGCCAACCTCGAGAATATCCGCGGGGCCAAGATGGTGGCGCTCGGCGCGGCCTCGCTCGCCGAGATCGAAAAGGACCCCGCGCTGCTGGCGCTGGCCCGCGCCAAGGGCAAGACCGTGTTCGGCGACAATTGTGCGCCCTGCCACGGCTCGGGCGGCGCCGGCGCCAAGGGCTATCCGAACCTGAACGACGACGACTGGCTGTGGGGTGGCACGCTCGACCAGATCATGCAGACCATCCAGTTCGGCGTGCGCTCGGGCCATGCCAAGACGCATGAGGGCCAGATGCTCGCCTTCGGCAAGGACGGCGTGCTGAAGGGCGACGAGATCGTCACGGT
The DNA here is from genome assembly GCF_032290525.1 of Bradyrhizobium cosmicum. Taxonomy (GTDB): domain Bacteria; phylum Pseudomonadota; class Alphaproteobacteria; order Rhizobiales; family Xanthobacteraceae; genus Bradyrhizobium; species Bradyrhizobium cosmicum_A. Next base: position 31,722 of record NZ_JASXTA010000036.1, read on the forward strand.
CGCCAATTACGTGCGCGCGCTGTCGGGCCTGTCGACCCGCAAGGGCTATGATGCCGCCAAAGGCGAGAAGATATTTGCGGAGAATTGCGTCGCTTGCCACGGCGACGGCGGCAAGGGCAACCCGGAGATGGGCGCTCCTGATCTGACCGACAAGATCTGGCTCTACGGCTCCGGCGAAGCGAACTTGATCGAGACCATCAGCCTTGGCCGCGCCGGCGTCATGCCGGCCTGGGAAGGGCGGCTCGATCCCGCCACCATCAAGGCGATGGCGGTCTATGTCCACTCACTGGGCGGCGGAAAATAGCAGATCGGCCGTAAACGGGGGCGAACAAAAGTACCTCGTTTGCGCTGGATCAACTGACGCAGCGGCGCCGGGTCTAGGTTTAATCGCACCTCTCGAAAAGCTATCGGTGATGAACGAGACCGTGAAACCGAACGACCTCACATCGGATGACGACAGCGGGCCGCTCTACGCAGCCCGCAAGAAGGTCTATCCGCAGAGCGTCTCCGGCACGTTTCGCCGGATCAAATGGGCCCTGATGGCATTCTGCCTCGGCGTCTACTACTTGCTGCCATTCGTGCGCTGGAATCGCGGTCTTGGCGCCCCCAGCCAGGCGGTGCTGATCGATCTGCCCAACAGCCGCTTCTATTTCTTTTTCATCGAGCTGTGGCCGCAGGAGGTCTACTACTTCACCGGCCTCCTGATCGTCGCCGCGGTGGCGCTGTTCCTGATGAACTCCGTCGGCGGCCGGATCTGGTGCGGCTATCTGTGCCCGCAGACGGTGTGGACCGATCTGTTCTATGCCGTCGAGCGCCTGGTCGAGGGCGATCGGCGCGAACGGATGAAGAAGGACAAGTCCTCCGATCCGATGAAGCTTGAGCGCATCTCCGAGATCGTGCTCAAGCATTCGATCTGGCTTTTGATCGCCTGGTGGACCGGCGGCGCCTGGGTGCTCTATTTCAACGACGCGCCGACGCTGGTGAAGGAACTCGTCACCTTCCAGGCGCCGATGATCGCCTATATCTGGATCGGCATCCTCACCGCTACGACCTATGTGCTGGCCGGCTTCATGCGCGAGCAGGTCTGCACCTACATGTGCCCGTGGCCGCGCATCCAGGCCGCGCTCACCGATGAATGGGCGCTCAACGTCACCTATCGCTACGACCGCGGCGAGAAGCGCACCTCGGTCAAGAAGGCCGCCGAGCTGCGAGCGCTCGGCGAGCAGATCGGCGACTGCGTCGATTGCTATCAATGCGTCGCGGTCTGCCCGACCGGCATCGACATCCGCAACGGGCCGCAGCTCGAATGCATCCAGTGCGGGCTCTGCATCGACGCCTGCGACAACGTCATGACCAAGATCCGCCGGCCGAAGCGGCTGATCGGCTACGACAACGACATCAACATCCAGCGCCGCCAGGAGGGCAAGGCGCCGGTCTACCGTATCGTGCGGGCCCGCACCGTCGCGTACAGCGCGATCATCGCGGCTGTCGGCGGGATCATGATCTACACGCTCGCGACCCGCAGCTTGCTCGACGTCAACGTGCTGCACGACCGCAATCCGGTCGCGGTCAAGCTCAGCGACGGCTCGATCCGCAACGCCTACACGGTCCGGCTGCTCAACAAGAGCGGCTACGACCGCGTCATCGCGATCGACGCGAACGGTCCGGCAAACCTGACTATTCACGTGATAGGCATCGATTCGGTGACGCCGGACCGGCCGATGATCGTGATCCCCCGCGACTCCAGCAGCGAACTGCGCCTGCTGGTCACCGCGCCGGCGGAGGGCAATCCAGAGAAGTCGATTCCCGTGCGCTTCCACGTCACCGATATCGGCCTTGGCGAAGTCGCCACCGCCACCGACAATTTCGTCGCGCCGTAAGGCCAGGAGACTGCCATGGCAACCAAGCCGCTGAGCGGAACGAAAGTGTTTCTGATGCTAGTCGCCTTCTTCGGGCTCGTGATCGGCGTCAACGTCACCATGATGAAGCTCGCGATCGCGACGCTGCCCGGCACCGACGTCGACAGCCCCTATGCGGCGGGCCTCGCGTATGACCACGAGATCTCGGCGGCGCAGGACCAGGCCGCGCGAAAATGGCAGGTCAATGCCCATATCGAGCGCGGCGCCGATGGCGGCGCCGTGCTCCAGGTCGAGGCGCGCGATGCGAGCGGCCGGCCTATGAGCGGCCTGAAGTTCGGCGGTCGTCTGGAGCGGCCGACCGACAAGCGCGCCGATCTGCAGGTCGAGCTATTGGAAGCCGGCATCGCCATTTATCGCGGCAACGCCGCGTTCGTCGCGCCGGGACAGTGGGATCTGGTAATCGAGGGCGAGGCGCGAGGGCAGCGCGTGTTCATGTCGCGCAACCGCGTCATCCTGAACTGAAGAATATCGTCATGCAGGTCACGCGGGATTTCTCTCACTATGTTCGGAATGCGGGCGCGGGTGTCCAGCATATCGATCTCGCGGTCGAGGGCGTTCACTGCGCCGGCTGCATGGCGAAAATCGAGCGCGGATTGTCCGCCATCCCCGACGTCACGCTGGCGCGCGTGAACCTCACCGATCGCCGTGTCGCGCTGGAGTGGAAGGCGGGCACGCTCGACCCCAGCCGTTTCATCGACCGGCTCGAAGAGCTCGGCTACAAGGCCTATCCTTTCGAGACCGCGAGCGCGGAGGTGGCGGAGGTTGCCGAATCCCGCTTCCTGCTGCGCTGTCTCGGCGTCGCCGCCTTCGCCACCATGAACGTGATGATGCTGTCGATCCCGGTGTGGTCCGGCAACGTCTCGGACATGCTGCCCGAGCAGCGCGACTTCTTCCACTGGCTGTCGGCGCTGATCGCGCTGCCGGCGGCGGCCTATGCCGGCCAGCCGTTCTTCCGCTCAGCCTGGCGCGCGCTGTCGAACAGGACAACCAACATGGACGTGCCGATTTCGATCGGCGTGTGCCTTGCGCTCGGCGTGTCCGTGGTCGAGACCATCCACCATGCCGAGCACGCATATTTCGACGCGGCGATCATGCTGCTGACCTTCCTGCTGGTCGGACGCGTGCTCGACCAGAACATGCGGCGGCGGACCCGCGCGGTTGCCGGCAATCTCGCCGCGCTGAAGGCAGAGACGGCGGCGAAGTTCGTGGGCCCGGACGAGATCTCGCAGGTGCCGGTCGCGGCGATCCATCCTGGCGACATCGTGCTGCTGCGTCCGGGCGAGCGCTGCGCGGTTGACGGCACAGTGATCGAGGGACGCTCCGAGATCGACCAGAGCCTGATTACCGGCGAGACGCTCTACGTCGCGGCCGGGCAGGGCACGGCGGTCTATGCCGGCTCCATGAACATCTCAGGCGCTCTACGCGTCCGGGTCTCGGCGGCCTCGGAGGCGACGCTGCTGGCCGAGATTACGCAGCTTCTCGACAACGCGCTCCAGGCGCGCTCGCGCTACATGCGCCTCGCCGACCGGGCCTCGCGGCTCTACGCCCCGGTGGTGCACGCGACCGCGCTCATCACTATTTTCGGCTGGGTCCTATTCGGTGCAAGCTGGCACGATGCGATCGTCACCGGCGTTGCCGTGCTGATCATCACCTGTCCCTGCGCGCTGGGGCTTGCGATTCCGACGGTGCAGACGATCGCCTCGGGCGCGATGTTCAGGTCGGGCGTGCTGCTCAATTCGGGCGATGCCATCGAGCGGCTGGCGGAAGCGGATCAGGTCATTTTCGATAAGACCGGCACGCTGACCCTGCCCGACCTTCAGGTGACGAACGCGGCCGACATTCCCGCCGATATCTTCGAGCTTGCCGGGCGGCTCGCGTTGTCGAGCCATCATCCCGTGGCCGCCGCGGTCGCGCAGGCCGCCGGCGTAAGGTCGCCTGTTGTCGGTGCAGTCGAGGAGCCCGGCCAGGGCGTGCGCGCAACGGTGGACGGCATCGAGATTCGCTTGGGCCGTCCGTCCTTCTGTGACGCCGAGGGTCTCGTCGGGTTGACGGACGATCTCGACCCCGAAGCCTCCATCGTCGCGTTCAGCAAGGGCGGTTCAAGGTTCATCCTTTCGGTGCGCCAGGGCCTGCGGTCGGATGCGCAGGCCGTGATCGCGGCGCTGAAGGCGCGCAATATCGGCATCGAGATCCTCTCGGGCGACCGCGAGCCGGCGGTGATCGCGGCGGCCCATGCGCTCGCCATTCTCGAATGGCGCGCCGGCGTCACGCCGGCCGACAAGATCGCACGGATCGAGGAATTGAAGCGGCGCGGCATGAAGGTGCTGATGGTCGGCGACGGCATCAACGACGCGCCCTCGCTGGCGGCGGCCCATGTCTCGATGTCGCCGATCTCGGCCGCGCATCTCAGCCAGGCCACCGCTGATCTCGTCTTCCTCGGTCGGCCACTGGCGCCTATCGTCGCGGCGATCGATTCCGCGCGCAAGGCGCTGCATCTGATGCGGCAGAACCTCTGGCTTGCGATCGGCTATAACGTCCTGGCCGTGCCGGTCGCGATCAGCGGCGTCGTGACGCCCCTGATTGCCGCAGCGGCCATGAGCGGATCTTCGATCCTGGTCATGCTGAATTCGCTGCGCGCCCGCAGCGCGTCGCGGGAGAGGCTGTGATGGAAATCCTAGTCATCCTGGTCCCGCTGGCGCTGATGCTCGGAGGCGCAGGACTGGCTGGCTTCCTCTGGTCGCTCCGCAGCGGCCAGTACGACGATCTCGACGGCGCCGCCTGGCGCGCGATTTCAGACGACGAGCCGCCGCAGGAGGGGCTGCGGGCCGGTAAAGCCGGAGCGCCCCCAGTGCCTTAATCGCCGTGCTCAAGAGCGCCGTGGCTAGGGCCGTAGATTGTTCAGAGCGTGCAAGAAAAAGACGAGCAATTCCGAGAGGATTAACAGACACCCCTAGCTCCGAACACATCGAGGCTAGCGCACTGCTGAAGACGCGCGGGAGGCCGCTGCCGAGGTTGTCGTGGACCTGCGGCATCTTACCAAAGTCGGAACAAGCTTGAAGAGGACATGCGGGACGTGAGGAATGGCCCGAGAGTGACATTGAGGTGTCCGCTACGCGAAAGCTTGTCCATTCGTCAACTCGTAAGGTTTGGTCGCAAACCTTACCAGTCTCACGAAAAGCTTATTCGGTCACCCAGCAGGCCTTAAGATCTGTTATGCGTTAAGGTCCGCTCCTTGTGAAGCAGACGAAGGGGATGGCATGCCGATGGTCCGTCGCCTTCTGACCCTGGCTGTGTGAAAAGTCACGAGTCCATTCCTTCGTTTCCTGATTTTGGGGGATACGGATGGGACGCTTCGTTGAAGGCGCGGACAGATCCCAGCTGACGCTCTTGCCGGACTGCCTGGGCGATTGGGTAAGCGAGGACAACGCGGTCCATGTGATCGATGCGTTCGTCGAGGCGCTCGAGCTGCATGAATTGGGGTTTGAGCGTGTGATCGCCAAGGAGACGGGCCGGCCCTTCTATCATCCAGCGGTCCTTCTGAAGCTTTACATCTACGGTTATCTCAATCGGGTGCAATCCAGTCGCCGCCTGGAACGTGAGGCTTGCCGCGATATCGAGGTGATGTGGCTGATCGGCCGCCTGGCTCCCGATCACAAGACAATCGCCGACTTCCGGAAGGACAATGACGCGGCGATCCGGAGGGTTTGCGCTAAGTTCGTTGCCCTATGCCGGCAAATGGGCCTGTTGCAGACCCCAAGCGTGGCAATCGACGGCAGCAAGTTCAAGGCGGTGAACAACCGCGACCGCAACTTCACGCATGCCAAGATGGCGAGGCGGATGGCCCAGATCGAGGAAAGCGTCGGTCGATATGGGTGCGACACACTTCCTGATGAAGCGCCTTGGGAATGTAGCCGCTGAGATGGCGCTGCATGTTCTCGCCTATAACCTCACACGGGCGATGAACATCGTCGGCAAACCGAGCCTGATTGCAGCCATCCGCGCCACTTGAAGGCGGGGAAGTGCGTCCAAAGGCGACGCCACGCGTCGCTATAACCACCTTGGCCGGCTACTTAGACGATCCGACGCGAAAACATTGGCGGCGTGCAACGATTGTCGACCACGGCCGCCTCTGAGTTACCCGTTTCCACACACCCAAGACCCACTGCAGACATGAGCGGCTGGCTGATGATCAGGCATGATTGAAGGACCTGCACTCATCTATTCGGTGGTGTTCCCAGCACGCCCCGTCTCCGAACGTCGGCTCGTCGCGCAAATTGTCGGTTCCGGAGTATCTGTCGATCCGCACGAACCACTGCCCGTCGTGATCCGTTAGGTATTCAATCGTAACGATAAATTAGAAGCTGAAGTTCAGGCTGTTCCTGCTTGGGCCTCGCACACCCGAGCTATCTTTTTGGTACGCTTGGACCCAGCTCCGACCTCGCCCCGGTGCTGGGTATTTGCGTTCCCTTGCCCTAGGAGCCTCGAGCGCTCTAGCCTATCCCGGTCGAAGGAATTTTGGGGCGTGGCAACGGGTACTGTGAAGTGGTTCAACGCGACGAAGGGTATGGATTCATTCAGCCCGATAACAGTGGCAAGGACGTCTTCGTGCACATCTCGGCCGTCGAAAAGGCGGGACTGAGCACGCTCAATGAGGGAGCGAGGGTGAGCTACGAGGAAATGAGCAACAAGGGCAAAACGTCAGCTCAAAATCTGAGGGTCGGCTAGCCCATATGGAGCGCAGGCGCTTCAAAGGGTTAGGCACTAGTGAGCCGCGCTTACTAGTCTCAAAATCAAAGCGCGGGGTCCGCGCTGGACTGCGACTCTGCTAAGCCAATCCAGTGATCGGTGCCCGCCGGTCGCCAACAATCTCAATCAAACTCCGCCGGCTCCCAAAGCCGGCGGGTTTTTGCGCGCCAATTTACTCAGGCGGCGCGCTCCGATTCCGGCGGGAAGATGCTATCCAATTGCTTCTGCAGAGTGACCGCTATTCTAGCGCGAACGTGGCTGACTCTTTGTTTGATTTGAAGTCAAGGAGCGGCAAAGCCGGCAGATCGATCGGCTCGTCAGAAGGTGGGGCAACTTCGTCCGGCTTCCTTTTGCTGAGCAGGACACCACCTGAACCAATGAGCAGGAGCAGTGCCCCTGCCATGATTAGCCAATGCGGCAATTCGAACCATTCGATCGGAGAATACACCATTTCTTCGGTGGCCTCGGCTCGGGCTGGCGGGATATTCGGAAAAAATCGGCCCCAACTTCTACGGGGTGGAAGCTGAGGCCGAGGCGCCGGACCGTTCAAGGCTTTCGCACGGTCCAGGGATTAAACATGCGCCCCTAACAGCGCTGAAGCGATCGGTGCAATGGGCTTACCTCCGATTTGGGAGGACAGTATTACGCTCGGTAGTTATCCGGAATCGCCCAGGTATCTCGGTGCCTCTTACGTGAGTGTCGCCTGCTGCTAAGTCGGTGCAACTTGCACGGAATGAAAAAGCCGGCGCCATGAGGGGGACGTGACATGCTGGACGCCATGCAGATCAGCTGTGCGCTTTGGGGAATGATCGTCTGTAGCGCTCGCGGAACGGAGCTGTGTGCGCTGTTCGGTTGGTCAAAATTTGAGACTGCAGAAATCTACATTCGGGAGGCGAACAAGCGTGCCAGGGTCGACAACGCCTTCGCTCGTCTCGATGAGCATCGAAAACGGAAAACTGTCTCACTGAAAGGATCAAAACCTGAGAGTGAGACAAAACGGAGAAATACGCCAGAAAATCAGAGCCGCAATAGTCGGATGGTGGGCCCGGCAGGACTCGAACCTGCAACCAGACCGTTATGAGCGACGGGATATCGATCGGCTTCAGTGATTGTGCTGCGTTTTCGTTTGATTTCGATCGCGTTCGCTATGGTTTGTTCAGATCGTTTCTGGTGCGAAACTGGTGCGGTGCCAGGAGGGTTGATTACGGATGCTCTTGTGTTTGAGAAGTCCGTTTCCGGATCAGAGCAGGCGATGGCCCGCCTTGGGCCAAGAGTTGATGTTCTGGCAGCCTGCTTTCAAAACATCAGTTGCATGATCATCGCGCGGACTTGTCAGCATGCTGTGGGCAGCATCCAGTGTCATCTGCATACCTTTCCGGCAACATCGCAAATGTCCTGTCAGAACAGATCGTGCGGCGATGCGTCTCGCCCCGAAGTGAGTACTACTTCTTCACCCATTTACCCGAAGCCTTTAAACTCACCTACTAACAAGGTTCCATTCGTAGGCGTGGCTCGATTTGGTCCGTAAGCCTACGCGTCAACGATTGCTGATTTTACGTTTGATCAGCCGGGCAGAACCGCTGGGTAGTATAGATGTCGCGATTTTAGCGACAACGTTTAGTTCACTTCTCCACCTGCGTTCGCAGCAGTTTGAGGGAGAATGGCATGCAAAATTGTCTGGTTGTTTTCTTGCCGGTACTTCTCTCCCCGAATGACCTTTCAAGCAGGGTAGAGAGGGCGAACGCGAAATAGACGCAAGCTTCGCTACGCCCCATTTCCTTTGGCCTGTCGTCTTCAAAGAACCGACGGCTCCTCGTGGCAACCGCGGTGGATCGTCGAAGAGCCGGCGCTTGGAATTTCTGGAGTGCAAACCCATCACGGTTATTTTTGAGGAGAGCTCTCATGCCACTTTCTGTCACTCTTACCGGTACAACCGTTACTCTCGACGAAACCTCCGGCCTGCAGAATGACGATACCAGCACGGCCCTCCCGACCGCGTTTTCAAGTCGGCTGACGGCACTGGGCGCTCCGGCCACAGTGATTAACCAGGCGGTCAGCAACGGCAACGTCATTACCATCAGCGGCGTCACGGGCGCGATCGGCAACATCGCCTTCACCGATGCGAATGGAGGCGCCCTCGACGGTGACTCAAGCGGTCTCTTCACCAACGACGGCGAGGCGATCTTCCTTTTCACTGACACCGCGAACGACAATATCGTGCTCGGCAAGACGGCCGCGGGTGTCATCGCCTTCGCGGTCTACCTCGAGGAGACCGCGACCGGCGGCAAGCTCTGGAGCATCCAGTACGAGGCGCTCGAGCATCCGGACGGCACCAACGCCGATGACTCGATTGACCTCGGCAGCAATCTCAAGGTCGCGGTCAGCGAACAGATCAATTTCGGTTTTGCCGGAGCGCCGTCCGGCAGCAACCTCTTCATGACCTTCGGCGATCCGAACTCCACCCAGATCGTGGTGATCGGCAAGGACCCGCTCAATCAATCCCAAGGCGGCAACATCACGACCAAGGACGTGCTCAATATCAGCCAGGCCGGCAGCACCACCTCGTTCGGCGTCAACGGCAACCAGATCAACTCCGGTGAAGGTGCGTACATCACCTATGTCACGGGCACGAACACGAACTTCCTCGTGCCCAATCTGGACCAGAACGAGGCCGATGTCGAAGCCAACATCGACTTCCAGAACGTCTTCAATGCGACCGGTGCGTCCTTCACCGTCAATCAGACCAACCCTGGCGTCGGCCCCGTCACCGTCAAGATCACGGCCTTCAACACCGCCGCGGAACAGGGGGTGAATTTCGTCGACGGACTCACCAACGACACGCACGTCAGTATCACGTCATTCTCGATCACCGACTTCGTCGTCAAGGCAGGCAAGACGCAATTTACTCCGCAAGCCACGATCGACAACGACGGCAACCTGATCATCACCGGCCTCAGCAGCGGCGACACGGTGCATTGGACGACGAGCGGAACCCATGACCGCGTCCTGATCGAAAACATCAGCGCCAATGATGGTGTTTCGGGTAACGACAACAACACCTTCGATATCGGCGGGTTCGGTCTGGTCAGCGCCAACGCCGCGAGCGCCGTGGTCGGCACGGCCGTCCACTTCGAGGATGACGGGCCGACGGCGGGGATCGTGCAGGGCGCGCCGGTAGTGGCACACGACGAGACCGCGGGTGCCCAGGGCGACGCCGACGATACCACCGACGCCACGGTGGCGGCGCTGTTCACGGGCGTCGGCAATGTCAGCACCGACCTGAGCCCGGCCGGCTTCGCGCGGGATGCGACGGCTGTCGTGAGTTCGACCGGAAGCTCGTTCGGTACCGACTCGGTGGGCGGGACGACCGCGTTCTCGCTGGCGGTGTCCTCCGCAGGGGTGGATTCCGGCCTCGACACGACGGCCGGAACCAGCATCTTCCTGTTCAAGGAGGGCAGCCTCGTAGTCGGCCGCATCGGCGGTGCCGCCGGGGCGGCGGCGTTTGCGGTGGCGATCAACAGCACGAGCGGCGTCGTTAGTGTGGCGCAGTACGCCTCGCTTAAGCATCCGGGAACCACCAACCCTGATGATTCGGTGTCGATCACCGACGCTGCCCTGCTGGCGGTGGTGACGGTCACCGACGGCGACGGCGACACGGCGACGAGTTCGACCGGCATCGGCGATGCCGTGCAGTTCCAGGACGACGGGCCGACGGCAGCGATCGTCCAAGGCGCGGCGACGGTCGCGCACGACGAGACCGCGGGCGTCCAGGCGGATGCCGACGATACCACCGGCGCCGCAGTCGGGACGCTGTTCGTGGGCGTCAGCAATGTCAGCAACGACCTCAGCCCGACCGGTTATGCGCAGGACGCGACCCCTGTCGTGAGCTCGACCGGAAGCTCGCTTGGCGCGGACCAGGAGGGCGGGACGATCGCGTTCTCGCTGGCGGTGTCCTCCGCAGGGGTGGATTCCGGCCTCGACACGACGGCCGGCACCAGCATCTTCCTGTTCAAGGAAGGCAGCCTGGTGGTCGGCCGGATCGGGGGTGCCGCCGGGGCGGCGGCGTTTGCGGTGGCGATCAACAGCACGAGCGGCGTGGTCAGCGTGGCGCAGTACGCTTCGCTCAAACACCCAACAAGCGGTGCCAGCTACGATGAGGCGATCAACATCGCCGACGCTGCGCTGCTGGCGGTGGTGACGGTGACCGACGGCGACGGCGACACCGCGACGAGCTCGACCGGCATCGGCGATGCCGTGCAGTTCCAGGACGACGGGCCGACCATCGGGCCCATTGCCGATGGGCAGGTGGACTTCGCTGCCGGCGCCACCGTAACCAAGACGCTCAACGGAGTGGTCGGAGCGGATGACCCGGCGACGTACAGCCTCACGAGCTCGCCCGCGAGCCTGACGATACTTGATGGCACGGTCTCGCAGACAACGCTGCTCCGGGACCTCACGAGCAGCAATACTGTCGCTACCTACTACAAGGACGTTGATGGCAGCGGCACACACACCGCGGGTGACATCGACTTCTTCAAGCTGACCTTGTCCGGCGGCAACTACACCTTCGATGTCCTCCAGAATCCCCCGCCTGCGGAGGTCAGCTTCAGCTTCGCCGGAGCGCCCTCCGGCAGCAATCTCTTCATGACCTTCGGCGATCCCAACTCCACCCAGATCGTGGTGGTCGGGGAGAACCCGCTGAACCAGTCCCAGGGCGGCAATATCACCACCAAGGACGTGCTCAATATCAGCCAGGCCGGCAGCACCACCTCGTTCGGCGTCAACGGCAACCAGCTCAATGACAGCGCCAATTACCCCACTGAAGGCGCGTACATTACCTACGTGACGGGCACGAACACGAACTTCCTCGTGCCGAATCTGGACCAGAACGAGGCCGATGTTGAAGCCAACATCGACTTCCAGAACGTCTTCAATGCGACCGGCGCGTCCTTCACCGTCAACCAGACCAACCCGGGCGTCGGACCCGTCACCGTCAAGATCACGGCCTTCACCACCGCCGCGGAACCGGGGGTGAATTTCGTCGACGGGCTCACCAACGACACGCACGTCAACATCACGTCGGCCTCGATCACCGACTTCGTCGTCAAGGCGGGCAATACGACATTTACGCCGGCCGCCACGATCGACAACGACGGCAACTTGATCATCACTGGCCTCAGCACCGGCGACAAGGTGCAGTGGACAACGAGCGGAACCCACGACCGCGTGCTGATCGAAAACATCAGCGCCCATGATGGCGTCAGCGGCAACGACAACAACACTTTCGATATCGGCGGGTTCAGCCTGATTCAGTCGCAGCCAGCGCCCGACGAGAAGCTCGACTTCACCGTCCAGATCGCCGATGCCGATGGGGATACGGCTTCCAGCACTTTCTCCGTCGGGATTGACGGAAACCACAACGGCGTCATCACGATCTGAATCGCATGCTCGCCGGCTGTACGCCTCTTTGGCACGCAGCCGGCATCCCTCATCGTACACCGGACGGGCTCGGTTGCATGAACGTCAAGGAACCTGATTTTACGGCGGTGATGTCCCTGGTCGGGCGCCAGGCGCCGGCGCTGCCCGTGCTCGGTTGCTTGGAGTAGATCCGATGTCGGATAGCGTCACCACTTGGTGCGGCCATCTCCCCGGATCTGCTGCCGCGTGGTGTGACCAGGTCCTCGGATATCCAGAGGAACTGGTGAGGTTCACCATACGTGTCGGCCCGTTCGTCGCGGCGGCCCTGATTTTGATTTGGCTGCTCTGGAAGCGGCGGCGGGCGCCGGCGGTGGCCGCGCGCGAGAACCAGCCATCGCGCGCCAATCGGCATTCCTCGCCCCTTCACGCCTGCCGCGGCGTGTTGGTCGGGCTCGGCCTGATCACCGCAATGTTGAACGTGCTGTACCTGACCGGCTCGTTCTTCATGCTGGAAGTCTACGACCGCGTGGTGCCGAGCCACAGCGTGCCCACCTTGATCGGCCTCGCCGCGCTGGTCGGGGCGCTCTATGTGTTCCAGGCGTTCCTCGACATTCTGCGCGGGCGCATCCTTGTCCGCATCGGCGAGTGGCTCGACCGTGCGTTCTCGGCGCGCGCCTATGATATCGTCGCGCGCTGGCCGTTGCGGGCGCGCGCGAGCGGCGACGGGCTGCAGCCGGTGCGCGACCTCGATCAGGTGCGCAGTTATCTCTCCGGGCTCGGCCCCACCGCGCTGTTCGACCTGCCGTGGATCCCGTTTTACCTCGCGATCTGCTTCCTGTTTCATTCGCTGCTCGGGCTCACGGCGTCGATCGGTTCGCTGATGCTCGTTTTCCTGACCCTTCTCACCGACCGCCTGACGCGTGCGCGCACGAAGGAAGTCACCGGCCAGATCGCGCAACGCAACGCACTCGCCGAGGCCAGCCGCCGGAACGCCGAGGTATTGCAGGCCATGGGCATGCGCGACCGCCTTGCCACCCGCTGGGCGAACGTCAATGACAGCTACATGGCCACCCAGCGGCGCGCCGCCGATATCGCCGGCGGGTTCGGCTCCGCTTCCAAGGTGCTGCGCATGGTGCTGCAATCGGCGGTGCTGGCCGTCGGCGGCTATCTCGTCATCATCCAGGAGGCGACGGCCGGAATCATCATCGCCGGCGCCATTCTCACCTCGCGCGCGCTCGCTCCGGTCGAACTCGCGATAGCTCACTGGAAGAGCCTGATCGCGGCCCGGCAGAGCTGGAAACGTCTGCAGCAGTACTGGGCGCAACTCCCGGCCGAGGAGGAGAAGACGCCGTTGCCGCCGCCGTGCAAAGCCCTCGCCGTCGAGGCCGTCTCCGTGGTGCCACCGGGCGAACAGACCGCCGTGGTCCTGGAAGCCTCCTTTGCGTTGAACCCAGGACAGGGGCTTGGCATCGTCGGCCCGAGCGCATCGGGCAAGTCGTCGCTGGTGCGCGCCGTCGTCGGCGTGTGGGTGTCTGCACGCGGCAAGATACGGCTGGACGGCGCCGCGCTGGAACAATGGAGCTCTGAGGCGCTCGGCCGCCACATCGGCTATCTGCCACAGGACGTCGAGCTGTTCGCCGGCACGGTGGCGGAGAATATCAACCGTTTCGAACCGGTTCCCGACATGGAGGCGATGATCGCTGCCTCGCGCGCCGCCAGTGTGCACGAGATGGTGCTGCGATTGCCGAAAGGCTACGACACGCCGATCGGTGAAGGCGGCGCGGCGCTCTCTGCCGGGCAGCGGCAGCGCATCGCGCTCGCCCGTGCGCTCTACCGCGCCCCCTTCCTGGTCGTGCTCGACGAGCCCAACTCCAATCTCGACGCCGAGGGCGACCAGGCCCTGACGCAGGCCATTCACGGCGTGCGCGCGCGAGGCGGCATTGTCATCGTCGTCGCGCATCGCACCAGCGCGCTCGCTGCCGTAGACCAATTGATCGTGATGGCCGAGGGGCGCGTGCAGGCGTTCGGACCCAAGGACGCGCTGCTGGCCAAGATGACGCAGCCGCGGCCGGCAGTGCCGCTCAAGATCGTAACCGAAGGAGCGAGCCCTTGAGCCGTGAGCCGATGAACGAGGTTCCGCACACCATCCGCCAGCACCTGCGCGCTGGCCTCGTGGGGGTCATCGTTCTCGCCGGCGGCGTCGGCGGTTGGGCGGCGACCACGGAATTGGCCGGAGCCGTCATTGGCTCCGGCACATTGGTGGTCGACAGCTACACCAAGAAAGTGCAGCACCCCACCGGCGGCGTGGTCGGCGAACTCAACGTCCGTGAGGGCGCCCGGGTGAAGGCCGGTGACGTGATCGTGCGCCTCGACGAGACGGTGACGCGGGCCAATCTGCAGATCGTTGTAAAGAGTCTCGACGAACAGGCGGCGCGCCGGGCACGGCTCGAGGCGGAGCGCGACGATCAGGACTGGTTCGACTTTCCCGCGGACCTCATTGGGCGTGCCGCCGATCCGGACGTCAATCGGTTGATCGTCGGCGAGCGCAAGCTGTTCGATTTGCGCCGTACCGCCCGTGCCGGCAAGAAGGCGCAGCTCAACGAGCGCGTCGGCCAGCTTCGGGAGCAAATCCGCGGGCTCGAAGAGCAGATCCAGGCGAAAGACCGCGAAACCACCTTCATCGACCAGGAGCTTCTGGGCGTGCGCGATCTGTGGCGAAAGAATCTGGTCCAGATCACGCGCCTGACAACGCTTGAGCGCGATGCGGTGCGCCTGCATGGCGAACGCGGCGCTTTGGTCGCCGCCATCGCCGAAGCCAGGGGCCGGATCACCGAGATCATGCTGCAAATGATGCAGATCGATCAGGATCTGCGCACCGAGGTAGGAAAGGATCTCGCCGAGATTCGCGCCAGGACCTCGGAATTGGTCGAGAAACGGGTAGCCGCCGAGGATCAGCTCAAGCGCATCGATATTCGCGCGCCACAGGACGGCACAGTGCATCAACTGGCGCTGCACACCATCGGCGGCGTCATCAGCGCCGGCGAGCAGATCATGCTCATCATCCCCTCCAACGACGCGCTCGTCGTCGAGGTGCGGATTCCCCCGCATGAGATCGATCGTCTGTCGGTCGGCCAGCCGGTGCTGTTGCGCTTCACGGCCTTCAACCAGCGCACCACTCCCGAACTCGACGGCGAAGTGAGCAACGTGTCCGCCGACGTCGCAATCGACCAGAAGAGCACGACGAGCTTCTACGTGGCCCGCATCGCCGTTCCCGAGGCGCAGATCGCACGCCTGGGCGACCTGAGGCTGATCGCCGGCATGCCGGTCGAAGCCTTCATCCAGACCGGTCAGCGCACGGTGATGTCGTACCTCGTCAAGCCGCTCTCCGACCAGTTGATGCGCGCCTGGCGCGAGCGCTAGCTGCTGAAATATAGTGACGAACACCGAGGTGAGGTGTTTCTGGTGCGGTAATCCAACGGACGGCGAAATCAAGCCCGCCTAAGCCCTGATCCGCTGGTGGGCCCGCCAGAACTCGAACCTGCAACCAGACCGTTATGAGTGCGCGGCTCGCGCGTACGATAGTGCCATTGTCGGTACGGTCGACCACGGCGATCGGGCTGGGTTGCCGCAAACGGAGGGTGTGATTTACTGTTGAGCTAACGAAAAGCTTATCAGTCCCCAATCAACAGAGACTCCTGAGACTGTTCAGCTCTTTCGGAGTCCGCTCCTGGCCCCGCAGCCGACCTGCCGTTTGCATTGGATCGACGTCCGCTTTTGATGCTGTGGACGGCTCCTCCACGGGCACGAGAGTGCCAAAGACTGGGCGCCGTTTAAGGCTCCCAC
>NZ_JASXTA010000037.1:0-45085 GCF_032290525.1 Bradyrhizobium cosmicum
GGACTAATCTCGAAATTCAGTGACCTGAATATGCTCGTCATGCTCGGCGCGCTGGAACGGAGCTACGAAGAGTATTCCGCGCTATGCCGAACGGCCGGATTTGAGATGCGCGGCACAGCTCGCGCGGGCTCGCACTTCCAAGTCATCGAGGCAGTTCCCACTTAGACCGAACCGGTGTGGGACCTTGCTTCACGGCCGCAGGGGCCCGCATCAGATGCGCTTTCGTAACCTGAGGTCTGGTTATGGCCCTTTTCGGACATGGGGCCACGTCCGACTTGAGTCCGTTATCGGCACCAAGGCGGACGTCCGCCGTCCGCTCCATGTTTATGGGTTCACGCCCTAGATGTGGCCCCCCAGGTCAACGGCGGACTCCGATCCTCAAGATCTGAGAGCGTTACGCCTCCCGGGGCGAGGCGATCGACAGGCCTGCGCCGAGATGGCGGCCTGCAATCTCGGCGGGGCCACCTCGCAGCCCGCCCCGCTCATGCGAAATTCCCTGGCGCGGGCCCCCGGGCGTCCCAGCCGCCCCAACGCACCAGCGGCTCTCCCAGCGCGATCCAGACCCTAACCGCGCCAGTGTTGACCGCGCCTTAAACGATGGGCAATAGATTGGTCCGAGACCAAAGGAATCGCTGGCTGTGAAAAGAGACCTCTCTCTGGTCGGATTGGGCCTATATTCGCCAGCCGAGGCGGCCGCGCTAACGCATGTGCCCGTAGCTCGTATCCGGCGCTGGCTCACCGGCCACACGATCGGCGACAAGGATTACCCGGCGCTCTGGCACAGCCAGCTCGAACAATTCGACATCGATCAGCTCTGCCTGAGCTTTCTGGATCTGGTGCAGCTCCGCGTCGCAGAGGCCTTCATCAAGGAGGGCCTGAGCCCGCAGAAGGTGCGCCGCGCCATTGAGGTCGGTTCCAAGATCGTCGCCTCGGATTACCCTTTCGCCAACGCCAAGTTTCGCACGGACGGCAAGACCATCGTGCTGCAAGTGATGGACGACGACGGCGACGAGAAGCTGATCGACCTTTTCAAGCACGGCCAGTATCTGATGCAAAAGGTGATCGAGCCGAGCCTCAAGAATCTGGAGTTCGATGGCGACATCGCGGCCCGCTGGTGGCCGCTCGGTCGCGCCAAGGGCATCGTGATTGATCCCCAGCGCCAGTTCGGCCAGCCGATCGACGATTCCAGCGGCATCCCGACCAGCATCCTCGCGCAGGCCGAGAAGACCGAGGGTTCGGCCCAGCTCGCCGCCAAGCGCTTCATGGTGCCGGTCGCATCCGTCCGGCGGGCTGCAGCGTTCGAACTGCGGCAGGCCGCTTGAAGGTCTTTTTTGATAACTGCACCTCGCCCGTGTTCGCGGGCAGCCTCAATGCTCTAATTCAGCCCGATGGGGACCAAGCTCACCACGTCCGGTTCATGTCCGCTTTCGGATTTGCGCACGACACCAAAGACGTTGACTGGATCACCAAGCTTGGCGCCGACAATGCCAACTGGATTGTCGTCACCGGCGACGGCCGCATCCGCAAGAATCTAGCCGAGCGGGCCGCGTGGATCAGGGCGGGACTGAAAGGCTTCGTGCTGGCGCCCGCCTATCAGAAAACCCCGCTGCATCAATGCGCTTCGATCCTGCTATGGCGCTGGCCCGAAATGAAAACCTTTATCGCCTCAGCCGCTCCAGGCTCGATGTTCGAGCTGCCGATCAACCGGCGGCCCGGCGGTTTTGTGACTCTGGCCGTGAAATAGAAGTGAGAAGGAAACGGATAGCCATGTTGCGCAGCTCGGGTGCCGCCCAAATCATTTGTCGGCTGCTTGCCGTTGCGGGCATGGTCTGCCTTAGTTGCGAAGCCTGTTTTTCGCAGACGATCGGCGATCCGAAATGCCGTGATCAACAACATACCTCGGAGCGCGTTGGGGCGATCCGCACGAACGTCGTGGGCTTGCGGGATTTAGTCGAGATGGTTCCTCCCGACGAAGCGGCGTACATCCATTCGGAAGCGCAAAAGGCCTTGGATCAGAGCAATTCCGCCCGCTACAACGCGGTGGCCAATCGCCGGTACTTTCGTGCGTTGCAGTTTCACGATGATGCACAAGTCGTACTGGACAACCTCGATGCGGCCAAGAATGCCTCGGGCAAGGATTTGGCGCGTCACCTTGTCGTGGTGCTGTCGAGGCTCGGAGAGGTGAACGAACGGATGAGTGCATTCATAGACGCTGATAGTCGTCGCGCTTCACCCACGTTGGACAAGGCGACGCGCGATGAAATCTATTACCGGCTTCCCGCTGCGAAGGCCGTTGTCGTGAGCCTACTGCAATGCGTCATTAGTGCCCTCTGAGCGCTACCTTGAGCGCAGCGCCATGATCGAGGTCATCGGCATTGCTCCAATCGCGTTGGGAGCGGTGGTGGTGCTTTCCTTCGGCGCACGGCCGCCAAAAGCGGGAAAGGGCCGCTCAAAATGGCTAAACCGCCGCCACTGGGGAAGCGCCGGCCGTCGACAACGCATTCGACACGAAGTCGAGGCTGCAGCGCTGGTTCGTGCCTGCGGAATTGCCCTTCTTGTGCCGAGCGCCCGTTTGCGCCCGCTGCTTCGGCGGACCTTGCAGCAGTTCCTCAGGCAGAGAAGGAGGAACTTTTTGTGGATCATGGTCAGGCCCTCGCGGCACATTAGCACGAGCAAACGGCGGTACCGATGCTCGATAATGCCATGCTCAAGGACGTGGCCTCAAATGGTGACGCCCGGCGCCACGCGAGAGGCCTCACTGGGCTCGTGGTAACGTTGGCGAAGCGGCTAGTTGTGCATTCTCAAAAATCTTTTCCGTTTCAGCAAGAGAAGTAGTTTCGCGCGAGTTCTAGAACACAAAATCAGCAGCGGGATTGGCACCAAGTGTGGGTGTAAACCCCGTCCGCATCGTGGCCTGCAGGAGGGGCATCAGCTCCGCGACCGCCACCCGCATGCTGCGCGGGGCAGCGCACAGAACGCGGAGCAGTGCCAATGGATCCATTTGTCTGATCATCACCGCCAGAAGGCCCTCCGCTGCCCGGAGGCAACACGTCGCCACAAACATGCCAACGTGTGGCATTGACTGGATTGTGGCATTGCTTTAGGAATGCCACGCGAGGTCGTTCATGCCGGTTTATGGATATTGCCGAGTTTCCACGGCCGAACAGGCCAACGGGGGCTTGTCTCTGGATACGCAGCGCCAGCAAATCACCGGATACGCCATGATGAAGGGGTGGTCCGTCCAGGACTTCTTTATTGAGAGCGGCGTATCGGGATCGGTACCTCTCGCGGAGCGAGTTGCAGGCCGCGGACTTCTCGAGCGCCTTCAGCCAGGGGATGTGGTGATCACGGCGAAGCTCGACAGAGCTTTCAGGTCTGCAGCTGACGCCCTGGGCACGCTCGAACAGCTGAAGGCCGATAAGATCGCGCTCCACATGATCGATCTCGGTGGTGATGTTACCGGGAATGGCATTAGCAAATTGGTTTTTACGATCTTGTCGGCCGTCGCCGAGAACGAGCGCGACCGTATTCGCGAGCGGGTCCGCGACGTCAAGCGACACAGAGCTTCTCAGCGTCTTTTCAACGGGGGCAAGAGGCCTTTCGGTTTTGTTGTCGAAGGTGAGGGTAGGGACAGGCGTTTAGTCCCTAATCACAACGAGCAGGCCGCGCTAGCTCGCGGAAGGGCACTCAAGTCGCAAGGAGCGAGCTTCCGCGCGATAGCTCAGCTCTGGGTCACCGAATATGGTCTGTCCGCGCTCGACGCTAAAAGCGTAAAGCGCATCATCGAGCGCGTGGACGAGCCGACCTGATGCCTGCGCGCCTGAAACGCAACAAGCGCGGCCACCGTGCGCACATAATGCTAAAGGCAATCCAACTTTTCCGGCAGGGCATGCACGCGCCAAATGACCATGCGACCAGGATCGCGCTTGCCGCAGCGCTCGGCCGCTCGAAATTCCGGGCCAATCCGCTGGATCGCGAACCGTGATCGTTGCTCGGCTGCGACCCCGAGCCGGTCGAGGTTGCGCTCGGACTTCGGGCAAAGCTGCTCAAGATGATCTGGATCGACAGGCGCGGCAAGGACTCGGCGGAAAATCTGCGCGTCGGGTGAGGCGCCCGAGATCCGGTCTAGGGACTTGCAGCGTTTCGGCAGGGAAGGGAGCGCGAGTGCTCAATGTACTCCGCTGGCCGTGCCTTTTGAGATCGCACGCGTCACAGCCTCAAGACGGGCTGCGATGCCGCTCATCCGGCGTGCCGTATCTTGAAGCGCTGCTACATCGGTCGGCCCGGCGCCAGTTGCGAGATTTAGTTCGTTTTGCAGGTGCTGGAATTCTGCCTTGCACCGGTCCAGCTCGGCCAGAAGCATCACGAATTCGTCCATTGGGGAGAGGCCCTTCAGTCGAACGGACTTTAGGATGAAGCCCACCATCCGTCGGGGAATGGCTCCAGAAAAATCCACTCGCCTTCGTTTTCGTTGTCAGGCGTACAGATAGCGCCTGCGTTCCTGCTTGGACGCGCAAGGCGACGTAAGCGGACTGCCAAGGCGCGCGGTTCGCGACTGCGAAGGCGGCGCGAAGCAAGACGTGTCAAGCGCAACCGAGACGCACCACAGGCGCGGCGCTCTGCTTCTTCGACTAAACCTCGAAGGTCTGATTCTGAGAGTTGAAAAGTGAGTTCGCTAAGTCGTTGGGCATAAAGGATTGCGCGAGAGCCTCGCATGAAATGTCCTCCCTAGTACAAAAAGCACTATCAGGACGGCTTCAGAGCAAACAGAGTCAGCGTAAAGACCTAGAATACCACAGGTAAATCGGATTTCAATCACCTCCAGGTTACTGCCCAGGATGCGCAATTGGAACCTCTTCCGCATCTGAGTGTTCATCGGCAAACAACCCCAGGGAGTCGCCGATGAACAGAATGCTTGTGTCGCTTGGGACAGTAGCCTTGATGGCGATCTCAGTTGCGAACGCATCTGCGAAAGATAAGCAAAGCGAGGCGTTCCTTCAGAAGGCAATCGAGGGCAATTTCGCTGAGGTGAGCATGGGAGAGCTGGCGCAGCAGAACGGCCAGAGCGATGCCGTCAAGTCGTTCGGCAGAATGCTCTCCACAGACCACGCGGCCGCCAATCAGAAGGCTTTAAATGCTGCCCAAGGATTAGGAATGAACTCGCCAAGCGGGCCGAATGCGAAGCAAAAAGCCGATTTCGATAAGATGGCGAATATGTCCGGCGAACGCTTCGACAAGATGTTCGCATCCCACATGGTCGCAGATCACCAGAAGGATATCGCCGAGTACAAGAAGGCGTCAAAAAGCAAGGATGCTGCCGGCGAATATGCTTCCGGCCAGATAGACACGCTGCAAAAGCATCTGGACACGGCAAAATCGTTGAAAGCTGGCCGGTAATCGATGCGAGGTCGGAGGTCTCAATAGGCGCCAACCCGAGGCCCAATTGCCCGCGCCGCTCAGGCGGCGGGCGCAGGCCCAGGGTTAACCAGCCCATTGCGCGAAGGCGTGTCCGCTCGTTCGGCTTGTTCGCCCTCGCTGCTTGCGGAAGCGTTGTAACCGACCGTACACGGCCTGGCGACTGCGACCCAAGCGCTCGCCCAGCTCGGTCGCAGTCATGCCCTCGTCGAATAGCGCAAGTAGTTGCGCTTCTTCTTCGGGCGACCACGGACGGATCTCTTGTCGATTGTTGGACATCTGATTCATGCCAGCAAAGGCACTGCGGAGCGTCATCGTACATCGAGATAGTAAACGATGCGTATGCCGTTGGTGGAGGTGACGCGCGCTCCGGTGATCCGCTTCGCGGGCGCCTGTCGTTTTTGACAGGTGCGGGCCGTCCCAACACGTGGGCATGATCGCGGCTTAAGGACGAGGGCCGCGGTATGCGACGTTACCACTTCCCGATTTTTCACAACGGCGAGACACAGGCGGACGATGTGGGGGAGCTATTTCGCTCGCCTGATCTAGCAGCCCAATACGGCGAGCGCATCGCGCGGGACATCGCCAGCGATCCCGAATATGACCGTGAGGCGGGCACTGTCGTGCTCGTGGTTGATGCCTCCGGTGCCGAGATCGCGCGGCATAGCGTTTGCAAGACAGAACCCTGAGCAGCCGGTAGCGTTATGGAGCGGTTCCTCACTTCCTAGCTGTTGTTGGCCAGTGTCGCCATCATGCTCTTCGCGTCTCTGGTAGGTAACTCGGTGAATTGCTGTTTGGTGACTCCTCCGATCGCGGCCATTGTATTGAACAGTTTTAGGGCGACATCCGTCAGCTCGCGCAACTCGGCAGGAGACACCTTTGCTAGATCGAAAACATCATTGTAAGAAACAACGCTGCTTCGATGGGCGAACGCGTTGTTGCGTAGAATGGCCACTTTCCCCGCTGCAGATTTGGCGGTCAGCATGAGCGCCGCGACCTCCTCTTCTTGCGAGCCCTGCAGATGACCCGCGCCGGTCATGGCTCGGATCAAAGCTCCAAAGTTTATCGTGTCGCGCCTCTTTTCAAAGGCTCCTGCGATGTAGATGCAGTAGGTGAGAAGATATGCGTGCGGAGTGAACCGGAAAAACTCATTGTAGTCCCGCATGGTCTCAATGATATGCTTTCTGGTGTCATCCAGTTCGAAGTAGGACCAGAGATCCAGAAACAGTCGCGCTCTCACGACATGCTGGCCAAGGCGATCGAGCCGCTGTTCAATCGATAGTTGATGCTGCGCTGTTCCTGTTTTCAAGGCCTATCTCACAAGTGACCGATCAAAGCTGGCGTTGATGGACAGATGCTTGCGTTGGTCGGCCCAACTCAATTCGATCAGGTTACGAATGCCTCCTGTGGTCACTCCGATGCGTCCTGGTCTGTATAGCCATTCACCTAGAATCGGGCTCTTGGAAACGACTGGAGCGGCTATCATGAGCACGAATTCTAATCCCAGAAAGCTCGTCCATAGACCGACGATTTCCTGATCGGAGTCGCCGTACCAGGGCTGAATCTGAATTCTTGTGTTATTGATGAAGCGGCTGCCCGGACGCATAACAAAGTACAATCCGGTGGCCTCCGGCCACGTCGATTGATCATCGATCATCTTCACGACGTCGACGTCGCGCTGAAACAAGTCCGGCAATTTTACTCTGCCGCTCGCGAGATTTCCGGACGCCGCCATCGCCTTCAGGGTCTTAAGTAACCAACGCTCCAAATCGTGGCCTGACAACAGGACCGGCTGTTCCGGCTCGTTCCTCTCCAGGCATCTTTTAAGGGCGGAAAAAAATAGTTTCGCGCAGTCATCGAGCGGATGGATGGCGCTGTTGTGTCCCCTGCATAGGCATTTCGCTGTGAGATTCCCGGGCGCCAGAGCTTTTGTTTCCCCGGCCTGGAGCCATGGCAAGCCACCGACAGTAAATTCACCACCTGCGGACAAGATTTCGATGACGCTCTCGCTGATGATATGCTCCCGCGATATTGGCGCTGCGCAGTTGCCCAGCGTTCGCATATAGCATCGAGCCAACGGCGGTGCACATGTCGGGAGCCGCAGCCGAAGAGAGGCGGGGGGCTTGTGCCAGCGGTTGCCGGAAAGGCAGCAGATGCCCGCGATCCGCCCAGACCGGCATCTGCAAAGGCTTGCCTTCTGTTGTTCGCGCTCCCTCCTGGCCTGAAGCATCAGCGAACGTTGTCGTCTCGTCACTTTCCCTGCTTATCCTTCGTCATGCTCATAGTAGCCCTCAATGAGTCGATCCAGATCGATCTTCCTGATTGATGCTACGATCGATCGGTCCACTTTCCATATGCGTGGCTGCGCAAATTTCCAACGCAGACAAAGCTCTATTTGGTTTTCTGGGCTGATTTGGTCGTAATCACGAGGTTTGAAGATTGGGAGTAGGGCCTCGCCACCGGCGCCTAGCGAGATGGTCGTATCGCCATCGAACATGGTTTGAAGCACGCCTTCTACCGATTGCCCTTTGGCGACGCGCATTTTTCTGTGGTCTCCGTCCTTCCAGGAAACCAAAATGGGTCGATCACTGGCATTCTTGAGATGCAGGAATGGGACTATCTGACGGCTGCCTGCCATGAGCGGTCTTGCGACGATGACAGCCACAGGGACGTGTTTAACGTAACGATCCCAAAGCAAGAGGCTGATAGCCAGCAATCCGGAAGCGGCACCGACGGCCTTGGCAATCTCGTAGAGTATGTCCAAGCTATAGTCCCTGCGGTTAATGGGCTCGTAATCGCCATTGTAAATTCGGTAAACGCAACGAGAGCACGACCAAGGCCACTGGAGTCCCACAAAAAGTCGGTTGTGCTAGCGCGTTCATCAATGCGGCTCGTCCGGTTTCTTTTGCAGCTTTTGCATCACCCACTCCATGATCGGATTTGGGTAACGGGCCTCGCTAGAGCCAGCGTCCATTCGGGTGGCCGGGTTGAATGTCAGCTCAAAGAACGCCGCGGCTGCTATTGCGTCCTTCATCTCGGGCGCTTGCTGCTTAAAACCCTCAACCGATGAAGCGACCGAATACTTGAAGGCGTAGTGCTCCCTTAGACGAAAGAGCCGCTCGTGCCGCGCCGCCGTAAATCGCACCAGCCATATGCCTGGGACGAGCAGCAGTGCTCGTGCGGCGATTTGTGCGATTGTCTCAAAGGACGAGTGGTCGGCCAAGCTCTTTGGCAACAGCGGATCGAATGACAATCCGGTGATCTGCTTCAAAAGGATCTGCAGCCCAGGGAATACGTAGATGGCAATGGGGAGTGTTAGGAAGACGAGCAGGGTGATGCTTAGGTAAAAAGACCAGCGAGCGAAGAGTAACTCTCTCCCAATTGTTTTCTGCAATCGCGAGAAGCTGGCCGCCAGACCCGCATTTGTTGCGCCTCGCAGCAAATTTTCCGAATCGTCAAGTAAGGCGCTCGCTCTTTCCTTCGCCTCAGTGAGTTCGCCCTTTAGCTCCTCGTATTGGCTCTTTTGGGTCGCGAAAACCGCCGTGCGGAGCTTGGTCTCGTCGTCGAATTGATCGAAGGATGATTTGTGCGCCTTGATGGACGCCGAGATCTCTGCTGCGCTGTCTTCTACCGCAGTTAGCTCAGCTAGTTTTGCTGTTGCGGTCGCAGCGTTCTCGTCGATCGATTTGCGCTCGCTTTGCACAGCCTTGAGTATGCGGTTGATCTCTAAGAGACTTTCGTCAGCGCTCTCGTGCCACTTAATGATTTCCTCGCTTATCGACTTGATTCCATCGGTAGATTGTGCCGCTGTGTCTGCCAGGTCAGAAATCTTGCCTGTTTGTACTTCTCCCAAGCGCAGGATGCTGGACAGTTCCTTTAGCTGTGGGGTTCGCACCACGAGCCGAAGTTGATACCAGGCCGCGTAAGCCGCATCCATCCTGGCGAAAGCATTCCGGATCGGCTTCGCAAAGTTGATGGCGTTGCCAGCCTTTGTCGTTGTGATAAAATTGGCTTCGTCAAAGGACGCGAAGCCGCCCTGATCGGCGACAGCCCGGAATTGCGAGTTTGCGCTTTCGAGGGCAGAGTCGAATTCTTTGAGACGATCCCTGAGCGCTTCCAAGTATGCCTTCGGAACGAAGGCGCCGCCGTCCTTGACAGTAACTTTCGTTGTCATGGCCGCCAGCGCCGAGGCAGCGCCAAAGAATGTCGCAAGATCAAAATCAGCGCTGGGCAAAATGCCGTCAACTGGGAGTACGCGATTTTCGGAAGCAAATACCCTATGAGTCTCGCGCAATTCATTTGTTCGAACTTCTACGCTTACCGCCCACTCGTTGATTTCTGTGAGAACAGCCTCGTGCATTACGATTCACCTGATAAAATGGCTATTTGCAAGGCCAAGCCTGACTGAGAGCGGTCATCGCCAACATTCGAATGGCTCGTTGAGAAGCTGCGGATTGTTTTGCATGAAAGTAACGACAACTCGAGCAGCCTGCTCTTTAGTGTGGCCCTTGGGAGGACAGGTTTTGAAGCCTTCGGGAAGCGCGTTGCCCAGGAAAATGAGCGTTGCGATCGTGCCGCCGCACTCACCGTCCCAAACGTCAAATTGTGCAGTCCTGACTATGTAGTGTTCGCAATGTTGGAGCATGTAGTTGCCGCTGCTGAAATCGGCTTCGGTCGCGAATACGGACGAAACGGGAGCGAATGCGAGCGTGGCAGATAAGATCGCGATCTTCATTTCGGGTGCCCGGTCTATTGACTGACACGGACATCGCCGTAGCTTTCTGCCATCGGTCGCTCGCCATCGAAATCTGTATGAGCGAATAGGGCGCCTATACCGAACAGCACCATGCCGCCTATCCAGATCAATGCGGAGGCAGCAAGAAGCGCGGAGGTGCCAACACCGATTGAGCCGGTGAGACCGAATAACGTCCCGGCGTTGAACAACAGTCCGACGATACCCCAGAGCCAAAACAGTACGACAAGAAGCCCCTTTGAGACGCCGTGATTGGCACAAAGCCTAAACGTGCGCTCCCATTTTTCTTTGCGTTGAAATAGCCCCATCAGGCCATAGAACCGCAACCAAAACGAGAGCGCAAGGGCCATTACGCCAACAAGCGGTGGATTGCCACCAATCATCCTTTGACCCGCCGCGACTCAGGCGCTGCATTGCGCAGCGCAATCCTGCGCTGTGCGGAGGCGAGCATGGGAGCAGCCGTTTACACGATCCGGGACGAGACGGCCGCGAGGTTGATGGTACATCTTCCGCGCCAGAAACATCGTGCATATCGGCTGGTCGCCACCTGGATGGTAGAGGCCCTCTCCGCGCTGGACCAAGAACCCGTAGACACGAGCCAGCCGCAGCGGCTTGATCATCCCAGGAAACAGAACGATGCGCCTGTCCGTCATTTCCTCTCCCAAGCGCCGGTATCGATGATCGTTCCGGAATGCTCGGGCTGAAGACTTCATCTCGTGGTCAGGGAGCCACCGTGTCTTCCTTGTCAGCGCCGCGCGCGACGATCTTGAGGGCGTCATCCGTTAGCGGGCGCTGTAACGCCTTTGCATCATCCACCACCACTCCTGACTTGCGCAGTTGGCGTTCGCTGCTGGAAAGAAGGAACGGCGCGCCGCTTCCATGTACAGCCAGGTCGTGACAGCTAAAATGCACGGCGCCGATCCGCAGCTTGGCTGGCCGATGTCCTTGCTCGCATGGCCACTCATCCGGCTCATCGGCTCGACGAACTTGTGCCCTGGACTTGGATGCCAGCATCAGCGTTCTCCGCTCGAGCCGCATGACTAGCCACGACAACAAGATCCAGCACGTCACCACGATCACTAAGGTCGCGGAGGACCTCAGTGAAGATGAGGATTGGCTATGCGACTTCGGGATCTCACAGAAAATCCTTGCCGTTTCTGCATAGCGCTCACTGCGCGCACATCTCGAACGTGCTCGCGGGGCGATTGGTTTGAGAGAATTCTGCCCATCTTTTCATGTCCCCGAGCCCTGGACGCCTAGGCGATCGTTTCACGTTCAATAAAGTTGGTGGGCATCTCGCGCACGAATTCAAAGGCTTGCCTGTCGATGCGAAAAATTGGATCGCCGAAAGGGCACGGTGCAACGACGCCAGCCTGAACTCAGAACTTTTGCGTCTTATTCGTCGAATCCGGAGCCCAACGAGCAATCCGCGGCACCTTCGATTGGGGATGGTCGCGACTTACAAGAACTCTCCGAAATACACAAAACTGCCGGCGGACACGCGAAGCAGCTACGATCACAAGCTCAATTTAGTATCGTCGTTGTCGTTGAAGGACGGCAGGACCGTCGGCGTCTAGAGATGAACGCCGAAAGGGCCCGGGGGGCGACGGAATAGTATGTCACGTCCGGTCGCCAATCCTGGAGCTTGGCCGCTAGAAATGAGGGCCGAAACTGCGGCTGCCTATGTCGATGAGCCTAGCGTGGAAGCATTTCTGAGAAAGATACCTAATTTTTATTCGGAGCCAACGCGCGCCAAGGGGGCGCTGCCGAAATGGCACCGCTCGAAACTCGACCGTGACGTTGCCCGGCGACACGGGCTACAACCGGAAGGGCTGCACTTGGCTGAAGACGTGGTGGACTTGATCTGATGCCAAAGCGCAAGCCGATAGGTTGGCCTGATCTGATGACGGCGAAGCGGCTCTCTAGCGGCGCCACGGCTTATTACTGGGCGCCCCCGACCCGCGCTCGCAAGGCGGACTGCCCAGTGCTCCCCGAAGCCCTGGGGACCGACTACGGCAAGGCCAAGCACCGCTGCGATGAAATTCTCAACCCACACTATCGGTCGTGGTTGTCAAAAGGTGAGGGCGTAACCATCCACTGTAAGCCGCAGGTTTACTTGTGAAATCAAGGCCTTATTGACATTTCTTTCATAATTATATCAGTCTGCAATCCAGGACGTTCTTCAAGCGAGTAAGAGCATGACCGGCAAGCAAGAAAGAGTTGCAGTCTTGGTTCGGCTGGGGTTCACCTTCACCCGCTCATACAACTTGTCGGCCGCGCCAGGCGTGATCAATTGTAGCATCAAGGCGAAGGGGGGCCAGCGAATCCGCACTGCGGTGCTCACCATGACAGTATGCAAGCGTGCTTGGAATGTAGCCCGCCGCTCCGAACCCAAGATGGTGCCTTTAGACAATCCGTTCCGGATGATGGACCTGGCCTATAAAGCGAAGACGACTCGGCTGTTCCAGTACGAGGACTTGCAGAAATTCGTTGCTGCCGGAGATGCGGCGGGCGAACGGTCGATCGGCACCGCCGCAATGATCGCCTTCTTCTGGTTGCAGCGGGAAATCGATATAATCGGACGGTTCGCATGGTCGCACTATCGCCCGTCCGATGCACCGCACGTGGCGCGGATCATCCACCACAAAACGGGTGAGGTGGTCGACCTGCCGCTATACGACGACGACGGGACCGTCCTGTGGCCTGACCTCATGGAACGGCTGGACGCCAGCGATCGCCACGGAACGCTAATTGTGACCCGCGAAGCCGTCGACAGGTTCAAAAAGGTCCGCCTGCCCTGGAAAAAGCGCCACTTCCTTCGACATGTAGCGAAGATCAAAATCGCGGCGGGGATCGACCCGGAAATTAAATTCATGGGCTTGCGCCACGGTGGCAACACTGAGGGCGCCGACGCGAATCTGAGCGATGCGCAGATGCGCGCGCTGAGCGGACACAAGACCAACGCAGCACTGCTGAGGTACGCCCAGGCATCGACACAGCAGCGCCGCGTCGGAGCACGACTACGACTAAACGCCAGAACGAAAGGTGGGCAAAGGTCGGAATGAGCAGATGACATCGTGTCGGAATGACACGCTGGATAGCTGCTAAGTGATTGATTTTATGGTGAGCGCGCTGGGGCTCGAACCCAGGACCCCGTGATTAAAAGTCACGTGCTCTACCGGCTGAGCTACGCGCTCCCATGGCCGCTGATGGCTGCTAACGAGATTGCCATCGTCTTCGGACATTCGAGAAGCATGTCTTGCCGCTGCGCTCAAACTTGCGTCGCGGGGAAAACCGGCCGTTTCCGGATCACGCTTTCGGCCCGCGCTGTGTAGGGGGATGGGGCGCCGAGGTCAATAGCGCGGGTGGGTGCCGAAACTGTTGGCAGGAGCGGGGATTTTGTCGCGGTATCCGCAGTTTAAGCCGGAATGTTCAACCCGATTGGCGGGGCGCTATCCACGCCGAACCGTGCTGGAGGCGTGTTGGCGCGGACGTCTTGCCCGCGCCGGAGGGCCGTGGGTCGTCAGTTCGTCTCCCGCCGGACCTCGTTTGGCACCGGCTGCGGCGCGCCGACAGGAGGCAGGGCGACGGGGCGCAAGCCGATCAGCTCGGCGGAGCGGATCGCGCTGTCGCGCCAGAACTGGAACGAGTTGATGCGGCTGAGCTCGAGGATGGCGATCGCCACTGCGGCGAGGAACGGCAGACTTTGCAGCACCAGCACGCCGGCGAAGATGTAGATCTCGGTGATCTGCCTGAAACTGTTGGAGGCGACCAGCACGCCGGCGCCGATCAGGAGCAGGGCGCCGATCACGGCCTCCCAGAACGCCTGGAACTCGATCGACATCCGGGACAGGCCGCCCTTGGAGGTGCGCGCGAACGCGATGTGCTCGGTGATCAGTCCCTGCGCGACCGCGCGCGACACCGTCCATTGCACGCTCATCGCGGCGATCATCGCGCCCAGCATCTGGCCGGGTTTGATCGCGACGCGCGCGCGGTACATCGACAGGAAGTGCACGAGCGAGACGATGAAGGCGCCGATGATCGGCAGCGTCAGGATTTTGTCGGGGATGGCGATATCGGCAAAGGCGACGATCGGCACCCAGACGAGGTTGAGCAGCGCCACGACCACGCCGAGGCTTTCGGCGCCCAGCCAGTTCAGCCAGCCCAAACCGTATTCACGCTTCTGATCGGGCGTCAGCCGGCTGCGGCCGGGCAGGAATTGCCGCCAATGCTTCTTCACGATCTGGAGGCCGCCATAAGCCCAGCGGTGACGCTGCTTCTTGAAGGCCTCGTAGGTGTCGGGGAGCAGACCCTGGCCGTAGCGATGGCGGGTGTAATGGGTGGTCCAGCCGAGCTCCTGGATCGCGAGGCCGAGATCGGAGTCTTCGCAGATCGTGTCGGACGACCAGCCGCCGGCCATGTCCATCGCGGCGCGGCGGATCAGGCACATCGTGCCGTGCACGATGACGGCGTTGAGCTCGTTGCGCTGGACCATGCCGATGTCGAAGAAGCCGGCATATTCGCCGTTCATGATGTAGTGCATGATCGATAGGTCGCCGTCGCGATGCTCCTGCGGCGCCTGCACCAGGCCGACGCTGGGGTCGGCGAAAGCCGGCACCAGGTCCTTCAGCCAGTCGGGATCGACGACATAGTCGGCATCGAGGATGCCGATGATCTCGGCATCCGCGGCGGTGCGGTCCATCGCGATGCGCAGCGCGCCGGCCTTGAAGCCCTGCACCTTCTCGGCGTTGATGAACTTGAAGCGTTCACCGAGCGTGCGGCAATGGTCCTGGATCGGCTGCCAGAAGGCGGGATCGGGCGTGTTGTTGATGATGACGACGCATTCGTAGTTCGGATAGTTCAGCCGCGACAGCGCATCGAGCGTCTGCTTAAGCATCTCGACCGGCTCGAAGTACGCGGGGATGTGGATCGAGACCTTCGGGTAGTAGTTCTCCGGAACGTTCTCGACCGGCTTGCCCTTGGAGAGCAGCCGCTGCGGCGGCCGGCCGAACGCGACCGCTGCGATCTCGTCGATGCGCGCCATCGCGATGAGCACGAGAGGAACGAGCAGGATCATGCCGAGCGTGAGCGCGAAGGCCGAGCCGAAGATGAAATAGTGCCCGTTCCAGAATGCGAACACGGTGGCGGCCCAGGCGCCGACGCCGTTGGCGGTCGCCGACAGCAGGAAGGCCTGCCGCGCGGTCGGCTGCTGCAGCCGTAGGATCGGCAGCGACAAGAGGACGCCGACCAGCAGCGCGATACCCATCAGCTTCCAGTAATCGGGATTCTCCACCGGGCCGGTCCAGGCGAATTTCGGCTCGCGGCTGGCGTTGAGGATGCCCCAGTACGGTCCGACGCCGCCTTCGAAGAACTTCCAGGGCTGATCGATGGCTTCGACGATGTTGTATTCCATGCCGATCGCATCGGCGCGGCTGACGAAATTGCGCAAGGTCAGCGCCTGCTGGAATTGACCCGGGTCGGCGTTGCGCAAATTGTAGCCCTGGCTCGGCCAGCCGAACTCGGCGATCACGATGCGCTTGCCCGGGAACAGGTTGCGCAGCAAATTGTAGCGGTCGACGGCCTGATCGACCGCCTGGTCCGAGCGGAAGTTTTCCCAGTACGGCAGCACGTGGGCGGCGATGAAGTCGACGTTGGACGCAAGGTCGGGATTGTCGCGCCAGATGTTCCAGATCTCGCCGGTCGTGACGGGCACGCGGACCGAGCCCTTCACCTTCTTGATCATGTCGATGAGGTCTTCGACCTTCTGCTCGCCGCGGTAGATCACCTCGTTGCCGACCACAACGCCGACGACGTTGCTGTTCTTGCGGGCGAGCTCGACGGCGGCCTTGATCTCGCGCTCGTTGCGGTCCTTGTCCTTGTCGATCCAGGCACCGACCGTGACCTTGAGGCCGAACTCGGCCGCGATCGGCGGCACCAGCTCCACGCCGCCGGTGGACGAATAGAGGCGGATCGCGCGCGTCATCGTCGACAGCGTCTTCAGGTCGGCGCGGATTTTCTCCACGCTCGGGATGTTGTCGATGTCGGGGTGGGCCGAGCCTTCGAACGGGGCGTAGGACACGCTCGGCAACAGGCCCTTGAAGTCCGGCGCAGGTTCCCTGTCGCGCATGACTCCCCAGATGCCCGCGTGGAGCGCGGTCACAAGCAACAGAACGGCGGCGACAACGCGCATCGCGGCTAAACCAAAAGGGGCTGAGGTGGCAGGGAAGCGGATCCGACCCCGAGATCCGACCAAGTCCGCGGCAAATGGAACATACCTCTGCCGCGCGGTTTCACAACTGTCATGGCCTCATGACCTTATGAGGGCTGACCGGTTCAGAATGTGCGGCAGTGCCAACCGCTTCTATCGCCGATCGTTCCTGAACGGCAGCTGAAACGATCGCGGCTATTTCTGTGGCGCCGGTGTCGGGCTTGCCGCGGGCGAGGGGCTCGCAGGCGGCTGCGGCTGCGAATTTGCCGTGGTCGGAGCTGTCGGCTGGGAGGTCGCGGCCGCTGCCTGCTGCGGCTGGGACGCCGGGTTGATCCAGCAGGCGTGCACACGACTATCCAAGGTCTCGGCGACCTTGGGATCGATCTGGCCGCCAAACCGGGTCAGGCAGCGGAAGGCGGCCTGGATATGGCCGCCCGGGCAGCCGAAGCGGTCGTAGAGGTCGAGATGCCGGAACGCCGTGTCGAGATCATCCCGCCACATCAGCCGCACCACGCGCCGGCCAAGCCACACGCATTCGGGATTGCCGGCCGGGCCGTTGATGACCTGGGCGGCTTCGGCAAATTCATCGGTGCGGCGCTGGTTCTGGGCAGCATCCTTGGCCGCGGCGTCGGCGGGTTGGGCGGCAGCCTTGCTCTGGTCCGGGGCGGGGGTGCCGCTCTGGGCGGAGGCTCCGGCAACGCCTGCCATGAGGACCAGGGAGCAGACGGCCAAGGTGGCGGCGAACTGCCGCAGGACCGCATTTCGTGACTCGAACACCCGTTGCCGCATGAATTCCCCAATATTTCCGCTGACCGCCCGCGTCAGGATCCCGCGGACGTGCCGGTGATGGCGTCCAAATGGGTCTCCAATGCGGCGGAAAAGTCTTTCCGAGTCCATGGCCTGAATCTCAAATTTTGTCCAGCAAAGTCACGATCCTAGGCCTCTGTCGAACGGCCGCAGGTAAATTCCTCGGGGGACGGAGGGGTCCCTGCCGGCCACCCCCTTGGCAGACGGCGTGCGAGCAGGTAATCGACGGCCCTTCGCGGAGGACGGAACCGATTTCTCTTCGTACGCCATTGGCGCTCCTGCTCGTTTCACTGGGTGCGATTGCTGCCGTGTGGTGGTGGCTCGCCACGCCGATCACACTCACACGCGCTCCGATCGATCCCGCCGACAAGGTCCAATGCGTCTCCTATGCGCCGTTCCGCGGCGAGCAGACGCCGCTGAACGCGTGGACCCATATCGAGGCCGACCAGATCGAGCAGGACC
This sequence comes from Bradyrhizobium cosmicum, assembly GCF_032290525.1. Classification (GTDB taxonomy): domain Bacteria; phylum Pseudomonadota; class Alphaproteobacteria; order Rhizobiales; family Xanthobacteraceae; genus Bradyrhizobium; species Bradyrhizobium cosmicum_A. The sequence continues at coordinate 17,646 of NZ_JASXTA010000037.1, forward strand.
TGCGTCAGCTCAAGGAGATCACCGACTGCGTCCGCACCTATTCGATGGAGAACGGGCTCGACCAGGTGCCGGCGATTGCCGCCAAGGTCGGCGGGCTGAAGGTGCTCCAGGGCATCTGGCTCTCCAGCAATCGCAGCAAGAATTTCGAGCAGGCTGCGCTCGCCGTCCGCCTCTCCAGGGATTTCCCCGGCATCGTCACCAGCCTCGTCGTCGGCAACGAAGTGCTGTTGCGCGGCGAGATGACCACCGCGGATCTCGTCTCCATCATCCGCTCGGTGAAGGCGCAGGTCAGCGTACCCGTCACCTATGCCGATGTCTGGGAGTACTGGCTCAGGAATCGCGAGATCTATGACGCCGTCGACTTCGTCACGATCCACATCTTGCCCTATTGGGAAGACATTCCGGTCCGCGCGAAATTCGCAGCAAGCCATGTCGAGGCGATCCGCGAGCGGATGGCGGTGGCGTTCCCCGGCAAGGAGATCCTGATCGGCGAGACCGGCTGGCCGAGCGAAGGACGCATGCGCGACGGCGCGCTACCATCGCGCACCAACCAGGCGCGCGTGGTCTCGGAAATCCTGGGCCTTGCGAAAGCGAACAAGTTCCGCGTCAACCTGATCGAGTCCTACGACCAGCCGTGGAAGCGCCAGCTGGAAGGCACCGTCGGCGGCTATTGGGGCCTCTATGACTCCGTACGCCGGAACCTGAAATATCCCCCGGGCCAGCCGATCAGCAATTTCCCGTACTGGAAATGGTACATGGGCGCGGGCATGGGCCTCTGCGTGCTGGTGTTCGCGGTCGCCGGCCTCACGCTGCGCAGACGGCCGTGGACGCCGCGCTTCTCGGCCTGGCTCGGTGTCGCCATCTCGGCGACGTCAGCGGGCATCCTGCTCGGGATCGGCGCCGACAAGATGTACTATGAAAGCTACGGCATCGGCGGCTGGCTGCTCTGGGGCGCGCTGCTGCTCGCCGGCATTCTCTCGCCGATCTTCTGCGCGCAGGCGATGGTGATCGGCCGCAGCCTTCCGACCTTCCTCGATCTGCTTGGCCCGCGCGAGGGGCGGAAATGGTCGAAGCTCACCGCCGTGCTCTGTTTGACGCTGGCCGTGACAGCGGTGATTGCGGCGCAGACCGCGCTCGGCTTCGTGTTCGACCCGCGCTACCACGACTTCCCCTACGCCTCACTGACGATGGCGGTGGTGCCGTTCGCGATGCTGATGCTGAACCGCCCGCAGATCGGCCAGCGTCCGATCGCGGAGTCGGTATTCGCCGGTGTGCTGACGCTGTCGGCGGCCTATGTCCTCATCAACGAGGGCCGCGACAACTGGCAGTCGCTGTGGACCTGCGCGATCTATTTCCTGTTCGCCTTCACGCTGTGGCGGGCGCGGGCCGAGCAAATCCGAGAATGAGCAGGCCGATCGCAAGGCCCGACAGCACGACATTGTAGAGCACGATGCCGAGGCCGGCGGCGATGATGCCGACGGTGAGCAGCACGATCGACGGCCGCATCAGGTTCAATGTCGCAACCACCAGCGCGACGATGCCGAACACCGAATTCTTGAACAGCACGGTCGAGACCGAGCGTGCCTTGCACATCAGCGTCTGCAAGCCGGCATCGCAGGCGAGCCCGACGGTCGAATTCTCGATGCCGAGATAACGCAGATAAATCGCATAGCCGACCGACGCGAAGCCGACGACGATCAGGAACTGCACCTGGTAGGGCGTGAGGCGGAAGGGCTTTTTTGTCATGGGCGCAATATGGTCGGGATGGCAGGAAGGAGCAACAGGGGAGGCGGAGGTTTCTCGCGAGCTTGGGTGAGAACCTGCGTCGATTCTGCTGATGGATTGCGGCTTTCGAGGAGAGCTACCGCCTGAAGAACGACGACAATGTCGATCCCGCCGACGCCGTCTCAGGCTTTGCCGCGGCTGCCGGCGGTTGTGCCGCAGGTGGAGGCGCGGGCTCCTCGCGCTTTGACGAGCGTTTTGAGGAATAGCTGCGGCGGTGCTTCTCGGGCTTGGCGGCGGGCGCCGGCGCCGGGGCGGTCTCGGCTTGCGGCACCGCGTCCTGGGTCTTCTCGGAGGTCTTCTCCTGTACCCGATCCTGAGACTTCTCTTGTCCCTTTTCCGCTCCGCGCATCGACAGCCGCTGGCCGTCGAACACGGTGGTCTCGCAATGGCGGTCGTTCTCGGCGAGGCCTGCGCAGAGCTTTGCGGCGGCGGCGGCGTTAATCAGCGGACCGGCGCCGAGACGAAGCTGCATGCCAAGGCCGGTGTTGCCTTCCTTGATCATGATGATCGGGCGCAATGCCGCGATCTCCGGATGGGACTTGGTCAGGCCGCGCCAGAGCGCACGCAGACCGTCGATCGAGTTGGCGCCGCCGAGGTCGATCGCAAAGCGCGTTTGCTGGACCGCGATTGCCGGAGCCTCGCTCTCGGTTGCTTCCGACGGCTTGGCTGAAGCTGCGGCGACTTCAGTCGGTGCGGGCGGCGGCTCGGGCTTCTTCTCGGCAGCCTTTTCCGTTGCCTCGGGCTGGACCAGTTTCGACGCGGCCGGATCGGGCGGCGCCATGATCGACTTGGAGGGGACCAGCGGAAGCATCGGCAATGCCGACGTCGTCAGCGGCGACTGCTGCATGAGCGAAGCCGCGGCAGCGCTCTGCGGCGGCGGGACCAGTTGCTCCTTTGCAGCGTCCTTCGGAGCGTCCTTGGCGATCTCAGTGCGCGGCTTGTCGTTGGCCGGGGCGGGCGTCGAGGCGACAGGTGCGACGCTGGGTGCCGTTGGCCCGATCAAGGCCGGCGTATCCTGCGGTTTGGCAGCTCCCGCCTGCGGCGGCGGTGCGGACGTCTGCTTGGCGATGGCGCCGGTGACCGAATCCAGCCCTTGCTCCACCACCGTGACGCGCGAATAGAGCCGGTCTCGATCGGTGTTGAGCGTCTCGATGGCGGCGGCGAGGCGACGGGCCTCGTTCTGGCCCTCCTTGGTCAGCAGCTGGAGCCGGTCGGCCTGGCGCGACAGGTCGGCCGAGGCAACCTGGTCGCGCCGCCAGCCGAGCTGGGCCTGGTTGGCCGTCACGGCCAGCACGACAGCCGCGACGGCTGCCACGCCCCACGAGCCCAGCCGCCACATCACGCGACGGTCGAATGCGCTTTCCTCGGCCAAAAGTCCGGAGAACAGCCCGCCCGTCTCCTTGGTGCCGAACGCATCCGCCAGTGGGTCGGAATCCTTTGCCATGAACGTTAAGTGCCCAGCCCCGAACAGCTTCCCCGAATCAATCAGGAAACATTAACAGGAAAACCCCGTCGCACTTGAATTCCGGGCGTTTGCGGGGGTAGCAAGGCGGGTCGCTCGTGACGGCATCGGCCTGCCGCCGTCCAATGATTCGGCCGTATCTGACAGGATTTCGATGACCGCCCGTTCCAGCCTCACGATCGTGCTCGCCGCCGGCGAAGGCACGCGGATGCGCTCACAGCTGCCGAAAGTGCTGCATCCCGTCGCGCACCAGAGCCTGCTCGCGCACGTGCTCGCCGCTGCACCCAAGGGAACCGGCACCTCGCTCGCCGTCGTGATCGGTCCTGACCATCAGGCGGTGACGGACGAGGCGAAGCGCATCCGCCCCGACGCGCTCACCTTCGTGCAGAGCGAGCGGCTGGGCACCGCACATGCGGTGCTCGCGGCGCGCGAGGCGATTGCGCGGGGCGTCGACGACCTGCTGATTGCGTTCGGCGACACGCCGCTGATCTCGGCGGAGACCTTTGCGCGGCTGCGTGCGCCGCTCGCCGAGGGCGCTGCGATTGCCGCGCTCGGCTTCCGCGCGGCCGATCCGACCGGCTATGGCCGCTTCATTGTCGAGGGCGATCGCCTGATCGCGATTCGCGAGCAGGCCGATGCCAGCGCTGAAGAGCGCAAGATCGATCTGTGCAATGCCGGCGTGATGGCGATCGACGGCCGCCGCGCGCTCGAAATTCTGGGCAGGATCGGCAATGCGAATTCCAAGGGCGAATATTATCTGACCGACGCGGTCGGCATTGTCCGTGAACAGGGATGGGAGTCCGTCGTGATCGAGACCAGCGAGGACGAGGTGCGCGGCATCAACACCAAGGCGCAGCTCGCCGAGGCAGAAGCCGTGATGCAGGCGCGACTGCGTAAAGCGGCGATGGAGGCCGGAGTGACGCTGATCGCGCCGGAGACCGTCTATCTGTCCGCCGACACATCGTTCGGCAAGGACGTGACCATCGAGCCGTTCGTCGTGATCGGACCGGGCGTGTCGATCGCCGACGGGACGGTGATCCATTCGTTCTCGCATATCGTGCAGACCACGCTCGGCAAGAATGTCTCGATCGGTCCCTATGCACGCTTAAGGCCCGGCACCTCGCTCGGCGACGGCGCGCGGATCGGCAATTTCGTGGAGACCAAGGCCGCGACGCTGGAGGCGGGCGTCAAGGTCAACCACCTCTCCTATATCGGGGATGCCACCGTCGGCGCCAATTCCAACATCGGCGCCGGCACCATCACCTGCAACTACGACGGCTTCAAGAAGCACAAGACCGTCATCGGGCAGGGCGCCTTCGTCGGCACCAACTCCTCGCTGGTCGCCCCCGTGAAGATCGGCAACGGCGCCTATATCGGCTCCGGCTCTGTGATCACGAAGGATGTGCCCGACGACGCGATGGCGCTGGAGCGGAGCCAGCAGACCATCCGGGAAGGCGGCGCGGCACGCTATCGCGAGATCAAGACGGGCGGCAAGAAGCCGGAGAAATAGGCGCCGCTATTCGTCGTCGGCGAATTCGGAGAAGATCGCGCGGGTCAGGCGCCAGCCGCGCGCCTTGGCGCGCTTGGCCGGTTCGCCTTGCACATGCTTGACGAAGACCGGCTTGCTTTCCTTGCCGCGCTGGGGCGGCGGCCAATGCGCCAGGTGCGTGCCGGTGGTTTCGCTGGCGCGCACGGACATCGATGACAGACCTTTGCGGCCGGATGAGCCTTTCATGGCCTTGTTCTCCTGCCCCGGAATCGTTGGTCAAATTTGTTGACAAGAAGTTAATGAACGCGGTTTAAGGCCGGCCAATTCGACGCAGTCGAAGTTGGATGCAGAACGGCGCTGTCTCAATCAGCAATAATTATTGAATATCTGGTTCCTTAGGAACTTCGCTAAAAACCGAGTGGGTCGTTTAGGCGCTTTTTCGACGATTTGGGGGATATTGATCCGCATGTGCGGGATTGTCGGCATTCTCGGGCGCGAACCGGTTGCAGAGCAATTGGTGGATTCGCTCAAACGTCTTGAATATCGCGGCTACGACTCCGCGGGCGTCGCCACGCTCGAAGGCAAGCACATCGAGCGCCGTCGCGCCGAGGGCAAGTTGAAGAACCTGGAGAAGCGGCTCGAAGCGGAGCCTCTGACGGGGACGACCGGCATCGGCCATACCCGCTGGGCCACACACGGCAAGCCGACCGTCAACAACGCCCATCCGCACGCAACCGAGCGCGTCGCTGTTGTCCATAACGGCATCATCGAGAATTTCCGCGAGCTGCGCGCGGAGCTCGAGAAGAAGGGCGCGGTGTTCAACACCGAGACCGATACCGAGATCGTGCTGCATCTCGTCGACGATCTGCTGACGCGCGGCAACAAGCCCGTGGAAGCGGTGAAGCTGGCGCTGGGGCGGTTGCGCGGCGCGTTCGCGCTCGGCTTCATCTTCGCCGGCGACGACGACCTCATGATCGGCGCCCGTAACGGCCCGCCGCTCGCGATCGGCTATGGTGATGGCGAGATGTATCTCGGCTCCGACGCCATCGCGCTCGGCCCGTTCACCGACACGATCAGCTATCTCGAGGACGGGGACTGGGTCGTGCTGACCCGCAAGAGTGCTGCGATTTTCGACAAGGACGGTAACGCCGTCCAGCGCGACAAGATCAAGCACGCCGCCTCGACCTCGCTGGTCGACAAGGCCAATTACCGCCACTTCATGGCCAAGGAAATTCACGAGCAGCCGGAAGTGGTCGGCCACACCCTGGCGCGTTACGTCGATATGGCGACCGAGCGCGTCTCGCTCCCGGTCAAGCTGCCGTTCGACTTCAAGAACATCCAGCGCATCAACATCACGGCGTGCGGCACCGCGAGCTATGCCGGCTTCGTCGCGAAATACTGGTTCGAGCGCTTTGCGCGCGTGCCGGTCGAGGTCGATGTCGCCTCCGAGTTCCGCTACCGCGAGGCACCGCTGCGCAAGGGCGATCTCGCCATCTTCATCTCGCAATCGGGCGAGACCGCCGACACGCTGGCTGCGCTGCGTTACGCCAAGGCCGAGGGCGTGCACACTGTCGCCGTCGTCAACGTGCCGACTTCGACGATTGCGCGCGAGAGCGAGACCGTGCTGCCAACGCTGGCCGGCCCCGAGATCGGCGTCGCCTCGACCAAGGCCTTCACCTGCCAGCTCATGGTGCTGGCAAACCTTGCGATCGCGGCCGGCAAGGCCAGAGGCGAACTGTCCGACGAGGACGAGACCAAGCTGGTCCACGGCCTCGTCGAGATCCCGCGCCTGATGGCGGACGCGCTCACCACCGAGCTTCAGATCGAGAAACTCGCGCGCGAGATCGCCAAATCGCGCGACGTGCTCTATCTCGGCCGCGGCACCAGCTACCCGCTGGCGCTCGAAGGCGCGCTGAAGCTCAAGGAAATCTCCTACATCCACGCCGAGGGCTACGCCGCCGGCGAGCTCAAGCATGGCCCGATCGCGCTGATCGACGAGACCATGCCGGTCGTCGTCATCGCGCCCTACGACCGCGTGTTCGAGAAAACCGTGTCCAACATGCAGGAGGTCGCAGCCCGTGGCGGCAACATCATCCTGATGACCGACGCCAAGGGCGCGGAGGAGGCGACGGTGGAGTCCCTCGTCACCATCGTCATGCCCGACATGGCGGCCGCCTTCACGCCGATGGTCTATGCCGTGCCCGTGCAGCTGCTCGCCTATCACACGGCTGTCGTCATGGGCACCGACGTCGACCAGCCGCGCAACCTCGCCAAATCGGTGACGGTGGAATAGGCAGAAGGGGTCGGGCCGGACGCTAGGTACTCTTCCAAAACCTGCTAGAAGACCCTAGCTTGAGTGCTGCGACCGACTTGGAACCCGAATGACCCCCCGCGACGACGCGCCTGCGCCGCTTGATCCTGTCCCGGAACCGCATACCGGCCTGATGGGCCGCTTCCGCAACTATTTCCTGACCGGCCTCGTCGTGACGGGGCCGATCGCGATCACCCTCTATCTGGTGTGGTGGTTCGTCACCTGGGTCGATGGCGTGGTCCGGCCGTTCGTGCCGCTGGCCTATCGGCCCGAAACCTATCTGCCCTACGTCGTTCCCGGCTGGGGACTGGTTGTCGCATTTTTCACGCTGACGCTGGTCGGCTTCCTGGCGGCGAACCTGATCGGCCGGACGCTGGTCGATGTCGGCGAGACCTTCCTCGGCCGGATCCCGGCGGTGCGCGCCATCTACCGCGGCCTGAAGCAGGTGTTCGAGACGCTGTTCTCGGGCAAGGGCTCGAGCTTCCGGAAAGTCGGCCTGGTCGAGTTTCCTTCACCTGGCATGTGGTCGATCGTGCTGATCTCGCAGTCGCCGAATGAAGAGGTCGCGCGCAGCCTGCCGGGGCAGGAGGAGCACGTCTCCGTGTTCCTGCCGTGCTCGCCGAATCCGACCACGGGTTTTTTCTTCTACGTGCCCAAGAGCAAGATCGTCGAGGTCGACATGAGCACCGAAGACGCTGCAACGCTGATCATGTCGGCGGGCGTGGTGCAGCCGGGTTCGGCGCCCGACCCGAAGAAGGCGGCCGCGCTTGCGGGCATGGCGAACGCCGCGCGCATCGCCAGCGCCTCCACGCTCCAGCCGCAGCCTGCGAAGGTGGAGTAGGGCCATTCCCCTGCGGGATGGCCGCCGGTCACGCGGGCGTTCGTATCCTCTGCTATTCTCCGGTTGAACTGGGCGCGCATCGCTCGGTGTTCGATCTGGAGTGCATGATGTCCAAGACCATTGCGATCCTCGCCCCCGGCGCCATGGGCAGCGCCGTGGCCCGCCGCCTCAGCGAAAACGGCGCACGCGTGCTGACGTCGCTGAAGGGGCGGAGCGAGGCAACACTGAAGCGTGCCGCGGATGCCGGCATGGTCGGCGCCGAGGACGACGCGATCGCGGAGGCCGACATCATCCTCTCGATCGTGCCGCCGGGCGAGGCCGTGGCGCTGGCCGAAAGGCTGGCCGGGCTGATCGTCCGGCGCGAGAAGAAACCGGTCGTGGTCGACTGCAACGCGGTCAACGTCGATACCGTGCAACGGATCGAGGAGATCATCGGCTCGGCGCGGGCGCCGTTCGTCGATGGCGGCATCATCGGCTTCCCGCCGCAGCGAGGTGGCAAGAGCCCGGCCTTCTACATGTCCGGCGAGCACGCCGGCGACGTCGCCGTGCTGAAGGATTTCGGCCTCGACGTACGCATCGTCGAAGGTCCGGTCGGAGCGGCCTCCGCGCTGAAAATGTCCTACGCCGGCATCGTCAAGGGCCTCGCCGGCATCGGCTCGGCCATGGTGGTCGCGGCGACGAAAGCGGGCGCGGCGGATGCGCTGCGCGGCGAGCTGGCGCTGAGCCAGCCCGCGATTCTGGCGCGGCTCGAGGTCGCGCTGCCGGACATGCTTCCAAAAGCCTATCGCTGGGTTGCGGAGATGCGGGAGATCTCCGGATTTCTAGGTCCCGATCATCCGGCCAGCCAGATCTACGAGGGCTTTGCACGCTGGTTCGAGCATCTCGCCGAGGACGTGAAAGGCGAGGCGGTGGATGCGGAGCTGATGAAGGCGTTCGCCGCGCGTATCGCGCAGAAGAAAGCCTAGTCGTCCGTACCTGCGGAAATCGACTCCAGAAAACCCTGGATGTCCCGGTCGCGCCTCAAGCGCACGACGGGGACATCAGAGCCATATTGCAGGCGCTCGGCCTCGATGACGGGCGTGCGCTCGGTGCCGTAGCGCCACGCCTCCCGCATCAATTTCCAGTCGAACTGCTCCGGACACCCCTCGGGCAAATCAGATCGCGTCGCGTCGCGATCGAAAGCCGAGCGCCAGAGAATGCGCCATTGGCAGAGCCAACGCGGCCGGTCGATGACGACCAGCGTATCGGCGCGGGCGAGCGTGAGATCGAAGGCGAGCCCCGAAAAGCTGCCGTCGACGACCCATGCGTCGCCTGCGATTGCCTCCGTGACGCGCGTTCGAAAGCCCGGTCTGTCGGACGGCTTCCAGCCCGGCCGCCAGTACAGCACGTCGAGATGCACCACGGGCAATCCGAGCTTCCGCCCGAGATTCCGCGAGAGGCTTGTCTTTCCGCTTCCCTGGGAGCCAACGACGATGATCCGGCGCATGGCGGGAAGGTTTCACGAAATCGGCCGAGACGAAAGATTCGACTTGCCGTTCCAGGAGCGGGATGGCTGTATGTGCGATGCATGCAAATGGGAGTTCGAATGAGAGTGCTGGTGGTCGGCGCAGGCGCGCTTGGCGGTTATTACGGCGCTTGTCTGGACCGAGCCGGGCGCGACGTGGCCTTGCTGGTGCGCGAGAAGCGGGCCGAGCAGCTGCGCCAGAACGGATTGCAGGTCGTGAGCCCGCATGGCGATTTTGCCGTGCAGCCGAAGATCCTCCTGGCCAATGACCTCAAGCACCCGTTCGACGTTGTGCTGGTCGGCGTAAAGTCCTATTCGCTCGACGACGCCATGAGGCAGTTTGCGCTGGCCGTTGGTGCCGACACGATGATTCTGCCGATACTCAACGGGTTGAAACATATCGACGCGCTGACCGCGCGGTTCGGCGCAACGCGCGTCCTCGGCGGGCTTGCGAATGTCAGTGCGGGGCTCGATGCCGATGGCCGTGTCGTTCAGTTCATGGCCAATCAGACGATTGTCTTCGGCGAGACCGAGGGGGCGTTAAGCGAGCGTGTGCTCGCGCTGGAAGCACTGCTTCAGGTCCCGGGTATCGACGTGCGCGCCAGCGAAGCGATCATGCAGGACATGTGGGAAAAGTTCGTCCAGCTCAGCACGGTCGCCGGCATCACCTGCCTGATGCGCGCGAGTATCGGCGATATCCTGACCGTCCCGAACGGCGAGCGATCGATCTTCCGCTTGTTCGCGGAATGCTGCGCCGTCGCCACCGCTTCTGGATTCGAGCCGCGCGCTCCGTTCATCGAATTTGACCGAAAGCTGTTCACGACCCGGGACTCTCCGCTCAAGGCCTCGATGTTGCGCGATATCGAGCGCGGTTCAATCACCGAGGCGGAACATATCCTCGGCGATATGGCCAATCGGGCCCGGACGCTCGGCATCGACACGCCGCTGCTGGATCTGGCCCGCGCCCATGTGGCGGCCTATGAGGTTGGGCGGCAGAGAACGGCCAGCTAACCCGCGCCGATCAGCGGGATCGCCTCGTCGCGCTCGTAGAGATACAGCAGGCACCGCAGCGCCTCGCCGCGCTCGCCCTTCAGCTTCGGATCGTCCTTCAGGATCCGCAGCGCCTCGTCGCGGGCTTGCGTGATGAGCTGGCCGTGGACTTCCGACCGCGCGATGCGATAGCCGGGCAGGCCGCTTTGGCGCACGCCCAGCACGTCGCCTTCGCCGCGCAGCTTCAGATCTTCCTCGGCGATGCGAAAACCGTCGGTGGTCTCACGGATCACCTTCAGCCGGGCCTTCGACATCTCGCCGAGCGGGTCCGAGTAGAGCAGCAGACACGTCGAAGCTTCCGAGCCGCGCCCGATGCGGCCGCGCAACTGGTGCAGCTGGGCAAGGCCAAAGCGCTCGGCATTCTCGATCACCATAATGGTGGCGGCCGGCACGTCGACGCCGACCTCGACCACGGTGGTCGCGACCAGCAGCCCGATCTCGTGGGCGGCGAACCGGCCCATTACGCGGTCCTTCTCGGTGCCCTTCATCTGGCCGTGGACGAGGCCGACGCGGTCGCCGAAACGTTTTTGCAGGCTCTCGAAACGCTTGGTCGCGTTGGTGAGGTGCTCGGTGCCTTCTGCCTCGGATTCCTCGACCAGCGGGCAGATCCAGTAGACCAGCTTGCCCGATTCGAGCGCGCGGCCGATGCTGTCCGTGACCTCGTCGAGGCGGCTCATCGAAATGGTGCGGGTCTCGATCGGCTGGCGGCCGGCGGGTTTTTCGCGCAACTCGGAGATATCCATGTCGCCGAAATAGGTCAGCACCAGCGTGCGCGGGATCGGCGTCGCGCTCAGCACCAGCACGTCGACGGCCTCGCCCTTCGAGGTCAGCGCGAGCCGTTCGCGCACGCCAAAACGGTGCTGCTCGTCGACGATGGCAAGGGCAAGATCGCTGAAGATCACGTCGTCCTGGATCAGCGCATGGGTGCCGACCAGGAGATGGATCTCGCCGGCTTCAAGTTGCGCCAGCAGCTCGCGCCGCTCCTTGCCCTTTTCCCGCCCGGTGAGGATCGCGACCCGCATTCCGGCGCGCTCGGCGAGCGGCGCGATGGTCTTGATGTGCTGCCGAGCCAGAATTTCAGTCGGGGCCATCAGCGCGGCCTGCTTGCCGACCTCGGCCACGGCCGCGGCGGCCAGCAGCGCAACCACGGTCTTGCCGGAGCCGACGTCACCCTGGAGCAGGCGCAGCATGCGCACCGGCTGTTGCAGATCGTTAGCGATCGCCGCGGCCGCGTCGCGCTGGGAGAGCGTCAAGGCATAGGGCAGGGCGTTGATGATCTTGGCGCGCAAATGGCCGTCGCCTGCATTGCGCACCCCGGCCGGACGGCGCAATTGCGCGCGGATCAGTGCGAGCGCGAGCTGGCCGGCGAGTAACTCGTCGAAGGCGAGGCGCGACCAGAACGGCTGGTCGGGCAAAATGTCCGTGAGCTCGACCGGCTGGTGCACGCGGTTGAGGGCTTCAGCGATCGGCGGAAAATTGCAGCGGCGCATCACCTCCGGGCTGATCCATTCCGGCAGCGCCGGCAGCTTTTGCAGCGCCTGCGCGACCGCGCGGCGGAGCGAGCCGAGCGCGAGACCCTCCGTCAGCGGATAGACCGGGTCGATGCCCGACAGTTTTGAGATCGCCTCCTCGTCCAGCACGCGGTCGGGATGCACGATCTGCGGGATGCCGTCATACATCTGCAGCGTGCCGGAGACGAAGCGCTTCGAGCCCACCGGTAGCAGCTTCTCGACATAGCCCGGCTTGGCGCGGAAGAAGGTCAGCACGACGTCGCCAGTGTCGTCGTTGGCGTAGACGAGATAGGGCGCGCGGGCGTTGCGCGGCGGCGGAGGGCGGTGGCGGTCGACGGTGACCTCCAGGGTCACCATGGTTCCCTGGGCGGCGTCGCGGATTTTCGGCCGGACGCGGCGGTCGATGACCTGGCTCGGCAAATGCAGCAGCAGGTCGACCAGCCGCGGTGTCTCGCTCCGGCCGAGCAGGTACTGCAGCAGCTTGTCCTGCTTCGGACCGACGCCGGGCAGGCTGGTCACGGCAGCAAACAGCGGATTGAGCAGGCTGGGGCGCATGAGAGCGAATCTAGGATCGTTTCGGCCCGTCATGCCCGGCTTTATGCCGGGCATCCACGTCTTTTTTCGTCGCCCGTGGCGGTCGCGAGCCAGAACAGATTGAAGACGCAAATCGAGGGCTGACATGGCCCGCCCGAGTAGCTATATCACGCCGGCCCGGCACGTCCGGGCTTTCTGCGTTTGACTGGATTTGAGACATGACGGGAACGACACGATCGAGCAACGGGCTGGACGACCGCCGCAAGCGGCTGCTGTTCCGCTGCTGGCACCGCGGTACGCGCGAGATGGATCTGATCCTCGGCCGCTTCGCGGATGCCGAGATCGGCAAGCTGTCGGATGACGAGCTGACGCAGCTCGAGACCCTGCTCGAGGCCAACGACCCCGATCTCTATGCCGCCATCACCGGCGACAAGGTGCTGCCGGCCGAGGTCACCGGCGCGCTGTTTGCCCGCATCAAGGCGTTTCCGATCGCGGACCGCGACGCATGAAGCAGGGGATGAAATCTCCGGCCGAGCTGCTCACGCCCGGCCGCGCGCTGACGCTTGCCAATGTTGCCGAGGGTGCCGAGGGCCTCGTCGTCTCCGATCTCGCGCGCGCAATCGCGGCGCGCCCGAAGAAGCCGGCCGTCAGCCTTGCGGTGGTCTGCCGCGACGGTGCACGGATGCAGCAGCTCGAACGCTCGCTCCAGTTCTTCGCGCCCGACCTGCCGGTGCTGACCTTCCCGGCCTGGGACTGTCAGCCCTATGACCGGGTTTCGCCGCATGGCGGCATCCTGGCGCAACGCCTGACCACGCTGGCGCGGCTCGCGCCGCTGACCGGCAGTGACAAGCCGCTGATCGTGCTCACTACGGTGAACGCAATCGTGCAGCGTGTGCCTGCGCGCGAGCTCGTCGCGGCGCAGGCGCTGTCGGTTGCGCCCGGCAACGTCGTGCCGATGGACACCATCATCGCCTGGCTTGAGCACAACGGCTACAATCGCTCCTCGACCGTGCGCGAGCCCGGCGAATACGCCGTCCGCGGCGGCATTCTCGATCTCTTCCCGGCCGGCCTCGACCAGCCCGTCCGCTTCGACTTCTTCGGCGACAGCCTGGAATCGATCCGCACTTTTGACGCCGAGACCCAGCGCACGCTGCTCGACATGCGCGCGCTCGACCTCGTCCCGATCTCGGAATTCCAGCTCGTCACCGACACCATCCGCCGTTTCCGCATGGGCTATGTCGCCGAGTTCGGCGCGCCCGAGCGCGACGATGCGCTGTACGAGGCGGTCAGCGAGGGCCGTCGTCATCCCGGCATGGAGCACTGGCTGCCGCTGTTCCAGGACCGGATGGACACGCTGTTCGACTATCTGCAAGGCGCAGCGGTGGCGATCGAGCCGCAGGCCGAGGACGCCGTCCGCGAGCGCTTCAAGCAGATCGTCGATTACTACCAGGCCCGCCGCGACGCGATGGAGCATCCCGGTGGCGGCGCCATCTACAAGCCGCTGCCGCCGGACCGGCTGTATTTTACCGAAGAGGAGTGGACCAAACGCCTCGGCGACATCCCGCTGGCGCGGCTGACGCAGTTTTCGGTGCCGGCCGATGGCACGAGTGTCGTCGATGCGGGCGCGCGCAAGGGGCGTGACTTCGCGCCCGAGCGTAACGACAGCACCGTCAACGTGTTCGAATCCGTCGTCAGTCACGTCATGGCGCTGCACGCTCAGCGCAAGAAGGTGGTGATCGCGCTGTGGAGCGAAGGCTCGCGCGACCGCATGACCTCGATGCTGCGCGATCACAAGCTGCCCCACATCACCAGCGTCAACAGCTGGCGGACGGTGCAGGCCACCCCGCGCAACGAGACCATGCTCGCCGTGCTCGGCCTGGAGAGCGGCTTCGAGACCGACGAGATCGCGCTGATCAGCGAGCAGGACATCCTCGGGGACCGCCTGGTCCGGCCCCGCAAGGCCAGCCGCAAGCTCGACAATTTCATCTCTGAGGTGACGAGCCTTGCCGCCGGCGACATCGTCGTCCACGTCGATCACGGCATCGGTCGCTTCGTCGGCCTGCAGACCCTCGACGTCGCCGGCGCGCCGCATGACTGTCTCGAATTGCACTACGCCGCCGAGACGAAGCTGTTCCTGCCCGTCGAGAACATCGAGTTGCTGTCGCGCTACGGCTCCGACCAGACCACGGTCGAGCTGGATCGTCTGGGTGGCAGCGGCTGGCAGACCCGCAAGGCGAAACTGAAGAACCGCATCCGCGAGATCGCGGGCGAGCTGATCAAGATCGCCGCGGCGCGCCATCTGCACGAGGCGCCGAAGCTGCCGGTGCAGCCGGGCCTCTACGACGAGTTCTGCGCGCGCTTCCCCTATGACGAGACCGAGGACCAGCTCGGCGCCATCGAATCCACCCTGAAGGACCTCGAACTCGGCCGTCCGATGGACCGGCTGATCTGCGGCGACGTCGGCTTCGGCAAGACCGAGGTGGCGCTGCGCGCGGCCTTCGCCGTCGCGCTCGAAGGCAAGCAAGTCGCTGTCGTGGTGCCGACCACGCTGCTGGCGCGCCAGCACGCAAAGACCTTCACCGACCGCTTCAAGGGCTTTCCGGTGAACGTGGCGCAGGCTTCGCGCTTGATTCCGACAAAACAGCTCAACGAGGTCAAGAAGGGCATCGCCGACGGCTCGGTCGACATCGTCGTCGGTACCCACGCGCTGCTCGGCAAGGCGATCAAGTTCCGCGATCTCGGCCTCGTCATCGTCGACGAGGAGCAGCATTTCGGCGTCACCCACAAGGAACGGCTGAAGGCGCTTCGCTCCGAAGTGCACGTGCTGACATTGTCGGCGACGCCGATCCCGCGCACGCTGCAACTGGCGCTCACCGGCGTGCGCGAGCTCTCGATCATCGCCTCGCCGCCGGTCGACCGTCTCGCGGTGCGCACCTTCGTCGCTCCGCATGACCCGCTGATGATCCGCGAAGCGCTTTTGCGCGAGCGCTATCGCGGTGGCCAGGCGTTCTACGTGGTACCGCGCATCGACGACCTCGCCGAGGTCAAGGATTTCCTCGACAAGAACGTGCCGGAGATGAAGGTCGCGGTCGCGCACGGCCAGATGCCGCCCGCCGTCATCGAAGACATCATGACCGCGTTCTACGACGGCAAGTTCGACATCCTCCTGTCGACCACCATCGTGGAATCCGGCCTCGACATTCCCAACGCCAACACCCTGATCGTGCATCGCGCCGACATGTTCGGTCTCGCCCAGCTCTATCAGCTCCGCGGCCGCGTCGGCCGCTCCAAGCTGCGCGCCTATGCGTTGTTCACGTTGCCGGCGCAGCAGAAGATCACCGCGCAGGCAGAGCGCCGGCTCACCGTGTTGCAATCGCTGGAGACGCTCGGCGCTGGCTTCCAGCTCGCCTCGCACGACCTCGACATCCGCGGCGCCGGCAATCTGCTCGGCGAGGAGCAGTCGGGCCACATCAAGGAGGTCGGCTTCGAGCTCTATCAATCGATGCTGGAGGAGGCGATCGTCAACCTCAAGGCCGGCGTGTCCGAGCCCGCCGCCGACCGCTGGTCGCCGTCGATCACCATCGGCATG
The DNA here is from genome assembly GCF_032290525.1 of Bradyrhizobium cosmicum. Lineage (GTDB taxonomy): Bacteria > Pseudomonadota > Alphaproteobacteria > Rhizobiales > Xanthobacteraceae > Bradyrhizobium > Bradyrhizobium cosmicum_A. Next base: position 33,722 of record NZ_JASXTA010000037.1, read on the forward strand.
CCCGTGCTGATTCCGGAGGACTATGTCGGCGATCTCTCGGTCCGGCTGTCGCTGTACCGGCGTCTCGCCGACCTCGACACCGAAGAAGAAATCGAGAACTTTGGCGCCGAGATGCGCGACCGTTTTGGCGTGCTGCCGGACGAAGTGCGCTATCTGTTCAAGGTCGCCGCGATCAAGGCGTTCTGCCGAAGGGCCAATGTCGGCAAGATCGACGCCGGTCCGAAGGGCGCGGTCATCGCGTTCCGCGACAATTCGTTCGCTCATCCCGACCGCCTGGTGTCGTTCATCCGCAGCTATGGCCAGGCTGCCAAGGTGCGGCCCGACATGAAGGTGGTATTTTTACAGGACTGGGAGACGCCGGAAGAGCGTCTGGCCGGAACCACCGAGATCATGCGGCAGCTGGCGCAACTCGCGCAGGCCAAGAAGGCGGCGTAGCGGCCCAAGGTCCTGGAGGCGGCGCGGCGCGAAACGCTGTTCCGCGCCTGGATCCCGAAATAGCGACATATTGGCCACTTGCGGAATGATTGGAGAAGAGCCATATTCCACGAATCGAGTTTCGGCCGAACGACTTGGCCTCGCCGCTGAATAGCGTGCCTGACTGACGACCCTCCCTCCAGATCTCGAATTCGCTGACCGTGCTCCTGAGCGCGGTCCCAAAACTTATCTATCCTAAAGGACGACCCTATGACTACGGGAACTGTGAAGTGGTTTAACGGCCAAAAAGGTTTCGGCTTCATTCAGCCTGACCAGGGTGGCCAGGACGTATTCGTTCATATCAGCGCCGTTGAACGCGCCGGCATGAGCACCCTCAATGAGGGCCAGAAGGTTTCCTTCGAAGTCGTCGCAGACCGCCGCACCGGCAAGTCTTCGGCGGACAATCTGCGCGCCGCCTAGGCTGACGCAATCGATACTATGTTGCTTTGACCACGGATGTACTGGCAGAGCTTCTGGTTCTTTCGACCCGCGACTGGTTTACCGGCCGCGGGTTTTTTTACACCGGTTGCGGGTTGGCCCGCCCATCGAAACAGCTGAGGTCGCGAGCGTGTCTATCAATATCGATTCAGGCCGGGAACCCGAGGACGAGCATGACGACGTCATGTATCCGCAGGTCCTGCCGTTTGTATTGGTCCACGCCGGATGCGTCGCAGCGATCTGGTCGGGCGTCTCGTGGCAGGCCATTGTCATTTGCGCGGTTCTGTACTGGTTGCGCATGTTCGGGGTCACGGCCGGATATCATCGCTACTTCTCGCATCGGGCCTACGCGACCAGCCGGGTGTTTCAATTCCTCCTGGCCTTCCTGGCCCAGAGCAGCGCGCAGAAAAGCGTGCTCTGGTGGGCCGCCAAGCATCGCCATCATCATCTCCACTCGGACACGGCGCACGACGTGCATTCGCCCCGGCACAAGGGCTTCCTCTACAGTCACCTCGGCTGGATCTTCTACCGGCAGCACGATGCGACCGACCTGGTGAAGGTATCGGATCTGGCGGCCTATCCCGAGTTGATGTGGCTGCACAGGCTGGAGCTTCTGCCGGCATTCGTGCTCGCGGGCCTCTGCTTCCTCATCGCCGGGTGGTCGGGGCTTGTGGTCGGCTTCCTCTGGAGCACCGTGCTGGTGTATCACGCGACCTTCTGCATCAACTCTCTCGCGCATGTTCACGGCCGCAGGCGGTATGTGACCGGCGACGATTCCCGCAACAACTGGCTGCTCGCCTTCTTCACCATGGGGGAGGGGTGGCACAACAATCACCACGCCTATCAGGCCAGCGCGCGGCAGGGCTTCTACTGGTACGAGATCGACTTCACCTATTATATCCTGGTAGCCTTGTCCTGGTTCGGGATCGTCCGGGATCTGAAGATGCCGCCCAGGCAGGTTCTGCGCAATGAGCATCGGTTGGGATCACGCGTTGTCAAACAGGCCGCTGAGCAGCTCGCCGCGCGCTTCAATCCCGAACACATCGCGCTGGCGATCAGAGCGTCGATTCATGAAACCGAATTGTCGGTCCGGGACGCGATCACTCTGTTACAGCATCGTGCGGATCTGCGCCTGTCCAGCATGCCGACCCGCGACCAACTGCTGGCCGAAGCGCAGCGCATGTTCACCAAGACCATATCGTTGGACGATATCGTCGATCGAGCCTACGAAGTTTTGAATGACTCTGTCGGCTTTCTCCTGGCCAGTCCAGCCAACGCGACAGCGAAGAGCGGCATCTAGCGTCGGGATGAGCAGCTCTCGCTGCCATATCCGACAATGACAGCGAAATCCACGCTAACGATCCGGTAGGTCACGTGACCTCAGGCTGCAATGGCCGTTGCCGCGCCGATAGCGCTGCCGGCACTGGTGATGAACCAGACGTTGCTCACGTGTCAGCTCTCGATGTTGAAGGGCAGTTGGCGCACCGGCTTGCCGGTCAGCCGCGTGATCGCGTTGGCGAAGGCAGGCGCCAGCGGCGGCAGGCCTGGTTCGCCCATCCCAGTCGGGGGATCGGCACTGGGCACGATGTGGACAGCGAACGCGGGAGTGCTCGTGATGCGCGCCACGGTGAAGTCGCCGTAGTTGCTCTGCTCGACGACACCGTCCTTGAGCGTGATGGACGAACCCGCAAGGCACATCGACATCCCCATGATCGCCGCACCCTGCACCTGGGCCTCAATGGTGCGCGGGTTCACGGCGAGATTGCAGTGAACGCCGGCAGTGACTTTATGCAGCACCGGCTGGCTATTCTTGATTGAAGCCTCGACGACGTAAGCCACAACGGAATCGAAGGATTCGTGCACAGCCACACCCCAGGCATGGCCGTCCGGCAGCGGAGTCTTGCCGTAGCCGCTCTTGTCGACAGCCAGCTGCAGGGCGTCGCGATGGCGGGGATGTTTGTTGCCGAACAGCTTCATCCGGTAGTCGACCGGATCCTGCTTGGTCGCGCGGGCGATCTCGTCGAGCAAAGCCTCCATCACAAAGGCCGTGTGGGTCGAGCCGACGCTGCGCCACCACAATACCGGCACGTTGAGCTTGGGATGATGCACGGTCAGGCGCATCGGCAGCGGGTAGGGCTCGCGCATCCCCTCCGTTGCCGAGACGTCGATGCCGTTCTTGATCTGGGACGCTGCGAACACGGTTCCGGCTAGGATAGACTGGCCGACGATGACATGATCCCAGGCCAGCACGTTGCCATGCTCGTCGAAGCCGATGCGGGCACGGTGCAGGTGCATGGGCCGATAGAAGCCACCTTTCATGTCGTCCTCGCGGCTCCAGATCGTGCGCACCGGCGCTTCCAGACCGGTGGCGCGTGCGGCTTTGGCGATCGCGCACGCCTCGACCACGACATCGCTGGTGCTGGAAAAGCGCCGGCCGAAGCCGCCGCCCGACATCTGCACGTTGACCAGCACCTGCTCAGACTTGAGGCCGAGCGCAGTCGCGGCGGCGGCTGCATCGAGACCAGCGCTTTGGCTCCCCATCCAGATCTCGGCGCGATCGTCGGAAAGCCGAACCGTGCAGTTCAGCGGCTCCATCGCCGCATGGGCGAGGTAGGGGAACACGAACTCCGCGTCCAGCTTCAGGGGCGCCGTAGCAAGCGGCGCCATGTCGGCGTCCAGTTTGCGGGGGCCCGGGCGATCCGCCAGTTCACGGTACTGGGCAAGTTGCTTTTCGCTGTCGACCTTCTCGACAGTCGAGGTGTTCCATTGCAGCTTCAGCGCGTCGCGGCCTTGCGTGGCCTGCCAGTACCCATCCGCAACGACGGCCACGCCCTCCGCGCCACTATTCAGTGGTACGCGAAGCACAGCTTTTACGCCCTTGATGGTGCGGGCGGCGCTATCGTCCAGCGAGGCGAGACGTGCGCCGAACACCGGCGGCCGTGCGACAACGGCGGTGAGCTGGCCCGGCAGGCGCATGTCGATGCCGAAATCCTGCCGTCCGCTGCTCTTGGCCTGCGCGTCCAGACGCTGGGTCGGACGGCCGATGATGCGGAAATCCTTCGGATCCTTCAGCGTGACGGTCGCTGGCACGGGGAGCGCCATAGCTGCGTCGGCCAGTTCGCCGTAACCCAGCTTGAGGTTGCCGGGCCCGAGCACCGTACCGGCCTCTGTGCGCAGCATGGCAATCTCGACCTTCCACCGCGCCGCCGCGGCGCTCAGCAACATGGCCCTGGCGCGAGCGCCGAGCTCACGATACTGCGTGAAACTGTTCTTGATGGTGTGCGAGCCGCCCGTGAGGTGGATGCCGAACAGCGGGTCGGCATAGGCGATGTCGTTGGTGCCGTGCTTGCTGCGCACCAGGCTCCAGTCGGCATCGAGTTCCTCGGCGAGGATCATCGGCAATGCAGTGTTGACGCCCTGGCCGAACTCCAGCCGGTTGATTGTGACCGTGACCTCGCCGTTGCTTGCAATCTGCACGAACGCGGAAGGCTGCTGCGTCGACTTGAGGGTGGAGGCGGCTTGACCCATCGCCGTGTAGGGATAGGCGCCGATCGCCAGCCCGGTGGCACCCGCCAACTTGAGGAAGCTTCGACGTGGCAGTGTGCGAGGGCCGGTGTGGTCGCGCTTGAGCATGTGCTGAAGGGCGCGGGGCCGTTCGCTCTCGTCGATATTGTAAAGCATGACGGCTCCTTCAGGCCAGCGTGCGCGCGGCATCGGTGATCGCGGCCCGGATGCGGGGATAGGTGCCGCAGCGGCAGATGTTGCCGTCCATCGCGGCATCGATTTCGGCGGCGGCTGGCTGCGCGCCCTTGGGCAGGGATTTGAGAAAGGCTGTGGCGCTCATGATCTGGCCGCTCTGGCAGTAGCCGCACTGGGCTACATCATGCTTGACCCATGCCGCATGCACGGCGGCGCCGATGCGGTCGGTGCCGTCGGTGATGGCCTCGATGGTGGTGAGCTTCTTGCCCTCGGCGTCGGAGGCGGGCGTGATGCAGGAACGAATGGCCTGGCCATCCATATGCACCGTGCAGGCGCCGCACAGCGCAGCGCCGCAGCCGAACTTGGTGCCCGTCAGTCCGATGACGTCGCGTAGCGCCCAGAGCAGGGGCATCGCAGGATCGGCGTCGATCGTGATCTCTCGGTTGTTCACTACAAGCTTCATGGGTTAGCTCCGTACGGCCTTTTGAGCAGACCCGCGGCCGGGGTTCGCCGACGCCAGATAGCCCTGTTTGTCGCTTCCCGATTAGACGCTATAATCGGGATGGGCTTATGTACGCGGTGCATGAATGAAACGAGATGATCTGTATGACCTCGCGGCCTTCGCTGCGGTCGCGGAGCGGGGCAGTTTTACCCGCGCGGCGGCCGAGCTCGGCATGTCGCAGTCGGCGTTGAGTCACGCCATGAAGGCGCTGGAGGAACGGCTCGGGGTGCGGCTGCTGTCGCGGACCACGCGCTCGGTATCGACGACAGAGGCGGGCGAGACGCTGCTGCGTTCACTGCGTCCCGCGCTGGACGAAATCTCCTCAGGCGTGGATGCAGTCAGCGCTCTGCGTGGCAAACTGTCCGGCACCGTCCGCGTCACGGCAACCAAGCACGCAGTCTCGTCCGTCGTGATGCCGGTCTTGCCGCGCTTCCTTGCCTCCCATCCCGAAATCCGGGTGGACATGATCGTCGACGACAATCTGACAGACGTCGTCGCGGACCGTATCGATGCCGGCATCCGTTTCGGCGACATCGTCGAGAAGGACATGATCGCGGTCCGCATTGGGCCCGACATCCGGATTTCCGTAGTCGGCGCGCCCTCCTATTTTGCCGACCATCCGGTGCCCAGGACGCCGCGCGACCTCGCCGGCCATCGCTGTATCAACTACCGGTATGTCAGGTCGGGTGGACTTTACGCCTGGGACTTCGAGGAGAAAGGCCGGCCGTTCCAAGTTCGCGTGGAGGGGCCGCTCGTGTTCAACAACTCAGATTTGATTCGGGAGGCCGCCTTGGCGGGGCAAGGGATTGCCTATGTCTACGCGGATGAGGTGGCAGCGGACGTCCAGGCTGGGCGGCTCAAGCAAATTCTGGAGAGATGGTGCCCGACGTACCCCGGCTATTATCTCTATCACCCGAGCCGGCGGCACGTTCCTCCGGCACTGGCCGCACTCATTGGCGTGCTCCGCTACAAGCGCTAGACGCGGCAGCTAAGACGCCGCCCGCGAGGCGTCCGCCGACAGCCGCCCGAGCAGCGACCTTGCCGTATCCGACGGCGACAGCGAGTCCACGCTGACCACGGGATCGCTGCGCATCTCGTGCTTGCCGTTGGACGTATGCCGCATCACCGCGGAGAGACGGCGGGCGATCATATGCGCCGTGCGGAAATCGGTCTCGGCGAACACCACGATGACCGAGCCGTCCTTCTGCGCCGTGCCAAAATCCATCTGCCGCATCAGGCGGCTCAGGATGCGCGCGGCATCGAGCTGGGCGCGGGAATTGCCGGGCTCGAAAGCGAAGCGCGCCACGGAGAGGCCGCCGCCGCGGGCGAGCGTCTGCTCCACGGCCTTGGAGAAATCACGCGCGAAGGCTTCCACGGTGAGCAGGCCACTGCGCGGATCGAGCCAGCCGCCGGCGTCGATCGAGCGCAGCGTGCGGCTCAATTGTGCTTCCATCGCATGCTGGCGGATCAGCGGCAGCGCATTGGCGGCAACCTTTGCCGGCTCGCCCGGGATCAGCTCGAGATTGGGCAAGTCGTAGCTCTGCGTGAGCTGGTGCGCGGTAACGACCACGGGCAGGCTGCGGAAGCGGGTGTCCTCGGCGAGCACGGTGAGAAAAGCATCCGTCACGCGTGCCGTAAAACCCTCGGCCAGCACGACGCCGTCGAGATCGCGGGTGTTGAGATGTTTCGCTGCGGCCTCGATCGAGAGCGCGCCGACGACGCCAACGCGTTCGCCGAGCGCGACGGAGAGCGCAGGATAGGCCGCGCCGCGGCCGATCAGGAGCACCGTGGCATCGCGTGCGGGATCGCCCTCCGGCAAGGGGACCTTTACCTCCGGCAGCCGGCGCAGCACGGTGGCATGGAGCGTGCGGATGCGCAGTGCGGCGCGGAGCCGCGCGATCAGGCGATCGGAATTGCCGCCGCGCGAGGAGTAGGGCAGGGCGTTGTGCGGGAGCGCGCCCGCCGCATCCAGCGCCACGAAGGGCAGGTAAGGCGATTGGTCCGCGATCTTCCTGGCGAGCGGCGCGATGTGCGGCTCGTGCCCGGCATGCATCGCAGCGAGAACCGCGGCCGGCTGCACCTGCTCGACCGCGCGCGCCGCGCCGGCCCAGTCGGTGTCGACGACGGGGAACAATCGGGCCTCGTCCAGCGCCGCAATGAAGCGCGGCCGCTCCGCATTGGACACAAACAGAATTGGGCCCTGGGACATTAGGAAACTCTGACCACGCAACAGATGCCGCGCAATCTAGTCCGGCCGCCTTAATGCAGCGTCAATGGAAGCAGCGAAACCGCGCCTAGACCGGCCCGGAGCGGTCGCGAAAAGCTTCGACCATCAGGGGGTTAAGCCCGAGTTCGTTGAGCGCCTCGCGGGCACGGGCATTGTCCTGGGCCCTGCCTGCAAGCCGGTGGCCCGAGAGCCGGTCGGGCAGCGCGGTGAGCAGGGCGCCCTGGCCGAGCCGTCGCGCCCATTCCTGGAGGTCGTTGGAGAGGAAACGGTAGCCGCCGACGGCCATGATGCCGGTGGGCGGGGCGGTGATGCAGATCGCGCCGCTCGGACGGTCGAGCCGGGCAGCATAACCGGTATCGACATAGTCGCGCGGCGGCTGCGCCGTCAGGGTTTCGCCGACCGGCTGCGGCGGGGCGTAGGCCGCAATCGGCACCATCGCTCCGCGCAGGCCGAGCGTGCCCTTCGGCGTCAGCAGGATCTCGCCGGCGATGGAGGAGCCCGCCTGCTCGCGCGGGGCGCCGTGAGGACCGGGCATCACCGGCACGGGCATGCCGTCCTCACCGCGGCGGGCGCCGAACAGCCCGGCCTCGCCGAACAGATAGACGTCGGTCAGCGGTGCATGCGGAGCGATCCAGGCATCGCTCGCCGCCACCTGCTCCGGTGCGCGCCAGAGGCCGATGACGTTGCGCAAGCTCGGCATTCGCGCCGCCAGATCGGAATCGCCGAGCCTCAGTGCGAGTTGCGCGGGGGCGATCAGCACCTCGCATTCATGCTCGTTGATCTGCTGCTCCAGCACCTCGTTCTCGAAGGGGTGATGCAGCGCCAGCGCGCCGCCGCACAGCAGCCACACCGCGAGCGAGGAGGCTAGCCCGGCGAACGACATCGGTGTGAACGCTGCCATCACGGTCGCGCCCTGCCTGATGTCGGCTTCCAGCGACATCGCGAGGCCGCCGGCGATCAGGCTGAAATGCGGCCGCGGCACCGGGCGAAACCCTTCCGCGGTGACGTCGAACGAGATCATCGCGGCCTTGCGGCCGTCCTGGATCACGGCGCGCGCGGTGCCGGGCGGGCGGGCCAGCACGTCGTCGAGCGAGGCCATGCCCTCGGGCAAATCGGTGCCGAAGCCGCAGACGTAACGGATCGAGAAAGCCTCCGCGGCCGCATGCATCGCAAGGTCGGCATAGCTGATGCCGTCGACCTTGCTCATGGTGACGATGGCGCGCGCCGCGGTGCGGTTCAGCGCGGCGGTCAGTTCCGCATGCCGCCACAGCAGCGGCAGCACCGCGACGACGAGGCCGGCGCGATGGGCGGCGAGCACAGTCAGCACGAACTCGACCGTGTTGGGGAGCTGGATCGCGATGACGGAATTGGCCGGCAGGCCCGATTCGACGAAATGCGCCGACAGCGCCTCGATGGCGGTATCGGCCTCGGCGTAGGTCATCCGCCGCGGCTGGTGGCCGGTGACGCGGGCCTTGTTGTTGGGATCGAGCAGGGCGGGCGCGTGCGGCTGCCGGGCCAGCGTGCGCTGAAACAGCGTGTCGAGCGTGGGCGATACGGCTGACTGGTTCACGGCGTCACTTTGCTTGATGAGCTTGCGGCTGCTCCTTCGACCACCAGGTCTCCGGCAGGTAGCCGGACAGCGAGGTGGCCTTGGGCCATTCTATCCGATTCCAGCGCGCGATCCATTGCTCGGATACGTTAAACAAGGGGATTGCATAAAATCCCGCGATCAAGGTGCGGTCGAGCGCCCGCACCGCCGAGACGAAAGCCGTATGTTCACGGGCCTCCAGCAGGGCCGCGATCATGGCATCGACGGCGGGATCCCTGGCACCCATGTAGTTGCGGGTCCCCTGATTGTCGGCGGCAGCGCTTCCCCAATAAAAAGACTGCTCGTTGCCGGGCGACAGCGACTGGTCCCACCGGTTCTGGATCATGTCGAACTCGTACGCGAGCCGACGCTGGTCGAATTGCACGGGATCGACGGCGCGCACGCTCGGCTCGATGCCGGCGCGCTTGAGGTCTCGCTGGAACGAAAGCGCGATGCGCTCCTGGTCGCGGGTCGTGACCAGCATCTCGAAGGTGAAGGGCGCCCTGGTCTTGCGGTTGCGCAGCACGGTGCCGTCGAGATCGTAACCGGCATCCGACAACAACTTCAGCGCGGCGCGCAGCGTGGTGCGGTCGCGCCCCGAGCCGTCGGTCACCGGCAGGCGGTAGCTGCCGTCCATGATGTCGGGTGGAATCTGCGCGGCATAGGGTTTCAGCAGCTCGCGCTCGCGCGGATCGGCAGGGCGGCCATAGGCCGAGAGGTCCGAGCCCGGAAAATAGCCGGCGACGCGCGCATAGAGTCCGAAGAAATAGTTGCGGTTGACCAGCTCGAAATCGAACAGGAGCGTCAGCGCCTGGCGCACGCGGATGTCGGCGAAGATCGGCCGCCTCGTGTTGAAGACCAGGAATTCGGAAGGTTGCGGCACGCCGGGCCTCACCGTGTCGCGGATCACCTCGCCGCTCCTGGCCGCGGGAAAATCGTAGCCCTCGTGCCAGCGCAGCGGCTCGTGCTCGACGCGGAAATCATAGAGGCCGCGCTTGAAGGCTTCGAACTGGCCGTTGGCCTCGCGAAAATAGTCGAGCCTGATCTCGTCGAAATTGTAGAGCCCGCGGTTGATGGCGAGGTCGCGGCCCCAATAGTCGCGATTGCGCGTGAGCGTGACGCTGGCGCCTGGCTTCACCGCGGTGACGCGATACGGGCCCGAGGCGATCGGGCCCGTCAGCGTCGTCTCCTCGAAGGTCGCGACGTCAACCGCATGCTTCGGCAGGATCGGCATCAGGCCGAGGATCAGCGGCAGCTCGCGGTCGTTGGCGCCGGTGAGGTCGAAGCGGACGGTGAGAGGATCGGGCGCCTCGGCCTTGGCGACCTTGGCATAGTACTGCCGGTGGTTGGGGCGGCCGTGATCGCGCAGCAGCTGCCAAGAGAACAGTACGTCTTCGGCCGCGACCTGCTTACCATCAGAGAAGCGGGCGCGGGGATCGAGGTGGAAGGTGACGTAGCCCCGCTCGTCATCGGTCTCGACGGTCCTGGCCAGCAAGCCGTAGAGCGTGAACGGCTCGTCCTGGCCGCGCGCGAGCAGGCTCTCGACCACGTAGTTCCGCACCGGCTGTACCGCCAGTCCCCTGACGATGAAGGGATTGAGGCTGTCGAAGGTGCCGAGAATGCCCCAGACCAGCCGGCCGCCCTTGGGAGCGTCAGGATTGGCGTAAGGCATGTGCTTGAAATCGGCAGGCATCGCCGGCTTGCCGTGCATGGCGAGGGCTTCCTCAGCCCATGCGCCGCCCGCCGGGAGCGCGGAAGCCAAGGTCAGGGTAACGGCCGAGACGAGGGCGCAAGGGCGGACGGGGAGGCGCTCAAAAAGGTTCTCGAGCGGGCGCTGGAACATGAACATCGGCACACGCTGATTCGAGGACCGGCGGGCCTGAATCCTATCACAGGGAATTTGGTGGGAGGCTGGCGCCAAGGCGGTCAAAGACGCTTGTCGGCATTGATCTTTTCGTCGGCCACGCTATGAAGGCGGGCAATCGCGCAAGAGCGCCGAGCCCGTCACTTATCCGCCTCAATTGACGGGGAGAGAGCCGCGCCCAAGGCGGCCAGGTTCGGCGCTTCGGAGCGGTTCGGGCACTTCCCGTTCAGAAAGGGTGATTTGGAGACCTTTGTTTTTTCAAAGTTTTTCAAGGGTTTCCCACTTGCGTTTCTTTTCTACTTTTTGGGAAATCGAGTACGGGTAAGGCGGTCTTAACCCCGTACAGCAGCAACCTGAACGCTCCGCACGCGACTAATCATCTTTGTCCTTCGGGATTAGGGCGTGTACTCATAAACGCTTGCCGCAGATCAGCGCGCCCAGTCTGCTGTGCCCTCGATAGCGGCGGAATAGCGGACATCCCTGAACCGCCGCTTGGGGCCATGTGTGGACGGCTCCGGGTTGGCAAGGAGAATCTTCACTTGCGGCGTTGGTCGGAGCAGCCATGTGTTCGG
>NZ_JASXTA010000038.1:0-37991 GCF_032290525.1 Bradyrhizobium cosmicum
AAGGCACGGTGCGGGTCGAGCCCGGTGCGTTGATCACCATCGGCTGGAAAGCTGAAGATTGCCGGGCCTTCGATGCGTCATGACGGTCTACCAAGAGCCCGCTTGGGGCTCGGCGGACTTCGGCAGAGCTGCCCTCACCCAGGGCGCGGCATAGAGGGGGAGAGTGGACGATGAGAACGTCATTAACGATCGCGAGCAGCCTGGCCGTCATCGGCCTGACAGCGGGCATGTTCGCAGTAACGACGGCGGCCCTTCCGGACGACCAGCTCACGGTCACCGCTGGCGGAGGGTCTTTCCAGCAGGTCCTGCGCAAGGTCATTTTTGATCCATTCTCAAAGGCGAGCGGGATCAAGATCAACGAAGCCGAATACGATTACAGCAACGCCAAGATCCGCGCCATGGTCGAAACGAAGACCGTGAGTTGGGACGTGGTCTACGCCAGCGAATCGCAAATCCAGCAATTGTGTGCTGAGGGGACGATCGAGACCATCGATTGGAAGAGGCTCGGCCTCGACCAGACCAAGTTCGAGGGCGACTACACGGAGTGTGGCGTCCCGGTCATCGACTCTGCAACCGTGGTTGTCTATGACAGGGATAAGCTTCCGGATGGCCCGAAGACCATCGCCGATTTTTTCGATCTGAAGAAATTTCCCGGCAAGAGGGGATTATATAAGAGTGCCCCGGTCGAGTGGGCGTTGATCGCCGACGGCGTGCCGGCAAAAGACGTCTATAAAGTGCTCAACACGCCGGAGGGGATTGATCGCGCTTTCAAAAAGCTCGACACAATCAAAAAGGACATCGTCTGGTGGACGGCCGGCGCACAGCCGATGCAGCTTCTCGCCGATGGTCAGGTCGTCATGACTGACGCTTGGCACGGTCGAGTCTACGATGCGGTCAAGAACTCCGGCAAGCACTTTGAGATCATGTGGGACGCCGCGGTATTGAACGGGAACGCTTGGATAATTCCCAAGGGCACGCCGCGCTTGGACAACGCGTACAAGTTTATCGCCTTTGCCAGTTCGCCTCAGGTGCAGGCCGACGTCGTGAACAACACCGCTTACGGCCCGACCAACAAGGACACGATAGCGCTCGTCGATCCGGCGGTTCAGTCTCACCTTCCGAATAACCATATGGGTAATGCTCTGCGAATTGGCTCAAGTTTTTGGAGTGAGAAGGGCGATGAACTCCGCCAACGCTTTACGGCGTGGCTAGCCAGGTAAATCTCGACAACGACATGGCGGCGAGCGCATTCGTTGTCTTCGCCGTCTCCCCTCAGATCCAGTGAGCGAGATGTCTACAGTGGCATGAAGGCAATGTCAGGCGTTCGCAAGGAGCTTGTCCACCCCACCTCCACCAGCCACAATAGTAACTGATCACGATCTTCTCGGATCAATGTCGCCGGGCCGTTGTCTGCTCGATGATGATGCGTACATTCTGCCCACGCTAGATAACGCCATCGAGTGCTGACTAAAGGCTCGTGCAGGCGGTTCCAATTACCCGAACCTAAAAGTGAGAGCTATGGATTTTCCCTTGCCCAATTTTTCTACTGATCTGAAGGGGCAAACCGCCCTCGTGACCGGAGCATCGTCAGGGCTCGGTGTGAGGTTTGCAAAAACACTCGCACGATGCGGGGCACGGGTTGCGTTGACGGCGCGGCGGCTCAAGAGACTCGAGATCATCGCGTCGGAGATTAACATGGCTGGCGGCAAGGCCATACCGCTGCAGCTCGATGTGACCGATGCCGATCAGCTGATCAATGTTGTCGCGGAAGCAGAGCGCCAGCTCGGTCCAGTGACAATCCTGGTCAACAATGCGGGTATTCCGGACGCGCAGCGCGCGACCAAGATGTCGATAGACCTGATTGATCGCGTGCTAGACACGAATGTTCGAGCGCCCTATGTGCTGTCCTGCGAAGTCGCACGGCGATTGATCGCGTCAAAGCGTCCCGGCCGCATTGTCAACATCGCGTCGTCGTCGGCCTACTCTTATGGCGGCAACGGGGCTGCGCTCTATTCGATCAGCAAGGCCGCCGTGGTGCGCATGAGCGAAGCGCTTGCGGTCGAATGGGCGAAATTTAACATCAATGTCAACGCGATCGCGCCGGGTGCGTTCTCGTCTGAAATGATGGATGGCATGCTGCAACGCGTGGGCGACATCACGAAGGGATTTCCGCGGCCGCGCATCGGCAACCCAGCGCAACTTGACAGCACGTTGCTGTTCCTAGTCTCGCCGTCATCCGATTTCGTGACCGGCACCTGCGTGCGCGTCGACGACGTTCAGGACGGAAGGTAACCGAGCCCCGAGCGGCGTCCATCAATGCTAAGGCATCGATTTCGATGCATCGCGCTCGCAGAGTTGAGTGGTCTGCGGCGGCGGGTCGTGCGGCTGGCAGATTCGATCCGAAGCCACTTTCGCCGAGCGGATTGGCTTGGCATCGCGCATAGGTGCACAGTGCAGAGAATGGCTTCGGTCTTCAGCGTTTCAACAATATCCGCCCGGTCAGGCTTGCAAATCCAATCCCCCTTAACTGTACGACATGAATGCTGACGGCACCCCGCGCGCGCTGGTACCTTCCTTTCATGGGACACAACGTCGCTGATGGGTCGGCGCCACTCCTCAGGCTGACCACCATCGAACTTCTGCGCAGCGATCGAACCCCCTGCGCAGCACCCGCAGTACTTTACCCTTCCTGCGTATGTTGACGCTCCCACGTCATCTCGAGGTCTCTCCGACGATGACCGATAATGTATATGAAGATCGATGCTCGCCTGCATTAAGCCAGGTCCCGCATCGCTTTCACAGAGCGTTCTCGTAAAGCGGAGGTGTAAACTTCTGCGCTAAAGCAATGTAACTTGCCTGATTTATGTGCCTATCCGGCAGAAGTCGACGATTTTCTTCTGAAGAACGAGCTATCTTCCGTAGCATCTCGGTTGCGGCTGTGATGAACGAGTTCTCGAGGACGATCAAGTTCCACAAGGTCGAGGTGCTTGGCTTTCACATGAAGGTCAGCGTGGCGGACTGCATGGGCCGCTAATCATCCGAATGCGGATTCCGATCTATTCCGGCCGGGTATTCCGGTTTTGAAGTCGGCCACCGTTCCGATCGAGACCTGAAGAAGATGATGGGATACTGAGCGAATGCCGCGGTCACATCGATGCAAGGAGGCGGCGGCGCGACCGCGACGTCGCGACATTCCGCCGTTCCGCCGCGAAGCCCTCACAGTAAACTTCGGAGTAAGTCTTCCATGAATAAACCACTTCTGCAGGTCCGCAACCTGACCACAAAGTTCGGCGACGGCCCCGGTGCGATCACTGCCGTCAACAATGTCTCCTTCGACGTCGATGCGGGCGAGACCCTCGCCATTGTCGGCGAAAGCGGCTCCGGCAAGAGCCTGACCGCCCTGTCGATCCTGCAGCTCGTGCCCAATCCGCCCGGGCGCATCACCGCGGGAGAGATCGTGTTCGACGGCACCGACTTGGCCAAGCTGAAGGAAGAGGAGATGCGCGCCATCCGCGGCAACCAGATCGCAATGATCTTCCAGGAGCCGATGACGTCACTCAACCCCTCGCTGACCATCGGTCTGCAGATCGCCGAGCCGATCAACCTGCACAAGAAGGTACCGTGGCCAAAGGCCTACGACAAGGCAAAGGAACTGCTTGATCGCGTGCGGATGCCGGATGCCCGCAGCCGGCTTTCGGCTCATCCACACCAGTTCTCGGGCGGCATGCGCCAGCGCATCATGATCGCGATGGCGCTCGCATGCCAGCCGAAGCTGATTATCGCCGACGAGCCGAGCACCGCGCTTGATGTGACCGTGCAGGCGCAGATCCTCGAGCTGTTAAAGGAGCTGACGCGCGAGACCGGGACGGCGCTGATCCTGATCACCCACGATCTCGGCGTGGTGGCACGCTACGCCGACCGGGTCTGCGTGATGTATGGCGGCAAGATCATCGAGACGGCGAGCGCGCTCGATCTCTACGCAAGGCCGATGCATCCCTACACGCGCGGCCTGATGGCTTCGACCCCGCGGCTGGACCAGCCGGCCGGGCGGCGACTGGTGCCAATCAAGGGGCAGCCACCAAACCTCTCGCAGTTGCCGGCCGGCTGTTCCTTTAATGCGCGCTGCAGCGAGGTAGTGGACAGGTGCCGACGGGACGTGCCGGAACTGATGAAGGCCCACGACAAGCATATGCATGCGTGCTGGGTGGCACCCCATGTCTGATGAGATGACCCATGGGCAGCGGCCTGGCGCGGTGAAATCCGACGTCATTCTCGACGTTCAGGATCTGAAAGTTCATTTCCCGGTTTATGGTGGGTTTCGTCAGCGGGAGGTCGGCGCCGTGAAGGCGGTGGACGGCGTCTCGTTTCAGGTGCACGAAGGCGAGACGCTCGGGCTGGTCGGCGAGAGCGGGTGCGGCAAGTCGACCACCGGCCTCGCGATCTTGCGCATGCTGCCGATCACGTCTGGAAAGATCGTGTTCGAAGGCGTCGACATTACCAAGCACGATCAGCGCCAGATGCGGCCTATCCGCCGCCGCATCCAGATGGTGTATCAGGATCCGTTCGGATCGCTCGATCCGCGCATGACGATCGGCGACATCATCGGCGAGCCGTTGGAAATCCAGAAGCTGCACGGCAACAAGGCCGGGCGCCGGGCGCGGGTTATGGAGCTGCTCAAGACGGTCGGGCTACGGCACGACATGATCGATCGCTATCCGCACCAGTTCTCCGGTGGCCAGCGGCAGCGCGTGAGCATCGCCCGCGCGCTCGCGGTCGAGCCAAGGCTGTTGCTCTGTGACGAGCCGGTGTCGGCGCTGGACGTGTCGATCCAGGCTCAAGTGGTCAACCTGTTTCAGGAATTGCAGGAAGAGCTCGGGATCTCCATGATCTTCGTCGCTCACGATCTCGCGGTGGTGCGGCATGTCAGTCAGCGCATCGCCGTGATGTATCTCGGTACGATCGTTGAGATTTCCACGCGCGACGAGCTCTATGCGAACCCGAAACATCCCTACACACAAGGGCTGATGACCGCCATTCCGGTTCCAAATCCCGTCGTTGAGGCCGGGCGCAGCCACCAGACGATTGAGGGCGAGGTGCCGAGCGCACAGCGTCCGCCACCGGGCTGCCGCTTCCATCCGCGCTGTCGGCACGCGATGCCGATCTGCAAGGAGCAGACGCCGGAATTACTTCCCCAGGGATACGGCATGGTCGCGTGTCATCTGTTCACGTGATGGCAAGTACAACTTGAGGCGACTCTCTCCGCGGCGCTTAAAGTCAGCACGGGGGCCAACGACGCGCAAGCACACCATGCCGCTGTCGGCGCGCCGCATGGCGCGCTTTCGCTGCGCACCAGAACGGCGACATCTTTTTCGAGTTCGGCCGTTATGTCGGTCAGAAGATCGAGGACGGCCGCATTCATTGCTGGATCACGCCCGCAGCGAAGCTGCCCCGCGATCCCGCACTGCGCGGGGAAGATGATCCCGATGGCCGTTGACAGTATCAAAGTTGGTGCCCCCAACTAGTAAATTTCCATGCCGCTATGCGCCCCCTTCGACGCACTTCTGCGTCAAGCCGCGAATTTCGCAGAATGTCTGTGCAACATTGGCGTAGCTACACGAATATCCTTGGCCGGATAGGGTAATTGTCCTCAGACGCGTTTGCGTTGCCTGGAGTGGCGATTGCCCTCCTGCACCAATGTTAAGTGAAGCCAAGAAGGGCCTTTTAAGGAATATGACCGAAGACATGATCCCCTTGGGCGAGAAGTTGTCTCGCCGCGCTCTGGCAACGCCCGATGCTCCCGCGGTTAGTTGCGGGGAGATTACCCTCACCTACGCCCAGTTGGAGATAAAGACGAACCGCATCGCCCGCGCCCTGGAGGCATTGGGCGTTAAACTCGGTGACCTAGTCACCATCGGGTTGCCGAACGGCGTCGACTTTATCGAGGCTTGCTGGGGCATCTGGAAGCTCGGCGCGACCCCTCAACCGGTGTCCTTTCGACTGCCGAAAGCCGAACTGCAGGCCATCGTCGAACTCTCGGACCCCAAGGTGGTGATCGGATTACCGAGTCTGGAGACCGACCGACGGCACGTCACGGTCGATGATCTGCTCTTGCTATTCGACGATGACCGGCCGGTTGAGCCGCGTATCGCCCCGATTTGCTGCGCCCTGACCTCCGGTGGATCGACCGGCCGGCCCAAGCTGATTCTTGCGGGCTCCCGTGGTGTGACATCTCATCAGCCGGATAGATCGTCGGTCTGGCGCCTAGGGCCTGGCGACACGGCGCTGATTCCCGGCCCGCTATATCACAGTGGGCCTTTCTGGTTTGCGCTGGAGGCGATGGTCAAGGACGCGCACTTGGTGTTGTTGCCGCGCTTCGACGCAGAAGTCGTGCTCTCTGAAATCGAGCGGCATAGAGCGACCTGGCTCTACATGGTTCCCACTATGATGGGGCGGATCTGGCGACTGCCCGAGAACGTGCGGCTCCGGTACAACGTCTCGTCCCTGAAAGCGCTCTGGCACATGGCCGCGCCGTGCCCGCCGTGGCTCAAGGAGGCCTTTATCAGGTGGTTGGGTCCCGAGGTCATCATGGAGATTTATGGTGGAACCGAGAACATCGCCAATACCATGATCACGGGAAGCGAATGGCTTGACCGGCGCGGCTCTGTAGGCCGCGTGGCGATGGGTGACATGAAAACTTTCGATTCCGAAGGGAATATGCTGCCACCAGGCGAGGTGGGCGAAATCTACATGCGGCGTCCGGAGGGCGCTACGGCTTCATATCGCTACGTCGGCGCCGATCCCCGCACGTTGCCTGGTGGTTGGGAAAGCTTGGGGGACATCGGCCATTTTGACGCCGACGGGTACCTATACATCGGCGATCGCCGCACCGACATGATCCTCGTCGGTGGCTCCAACGTCTATCCCAAGGAGGTCGAAGCGGCGATCGATGAGCACCCGCTGGTGCTATCAAGTGCTGTGGTCGGCCTGCCCCATGAAGACATGGGCTCGTCCCTCCACGCGATTGTGCACGCTCGCCCGGGTTTGAGCGAAGAGGCGTTACTGTCACACTTAGCCGAGCGGCTGGTGTCCTATAAGCGTCCGCGCACCATCGAGTTCATCAATGAACCCGTGCGCAATGAGGCCGGCAAGGTGCGTCGGACCCAACTGCGAGACGAGCGCATCTCCCGGATGAAGACGGCCGCTCGCCAAACATGACGGGCGGTTTGTTTCGGAAGGAGCGCTGCGGCAGCACAGTGAGACTTCTCGCGAGAAGAAGCGGACACCGCACAGCCGCATGGAGCAGTGACCTTGACGAATTTTGTAAAGATCGAGAGGGGGGTGGGCTGGAGGGGCGCGTCGCCGTGGTGCGGTTCGATCGCGGCGATGCCCTTAACGCGCTTTCTGCCGACGCAATTCGCGAGCTAACGAGAGCTGCTGAAAGCTTTGAGGACGACACCGAAACCTCAGTTGTGATCCTGACCGGTGGGAAGTCGTTCAGTGCCGGCGTCGATCTGAAGAGCAGTGAGGGCCCTTCGCATGCACCGGTGGATATGGCCGCGCTGCGGCGTCGGGTCCGGATCGGACCACGGCTCACCCGCGCTAGGTACGAGATGGACCAAGTGACGATCGCCGCGATCGAAGGCTTTTGCATCGGAGGAGGCATCGCGCTCGCCGTCGCCCTCGACTTCCGGATCATGGCGCGTGATGCCCACATCCGCGTACCTGAAATCGCGCTCGGCATCAAATGAGCTGGCAAACCATCCCGCGTATGCTGCAGCTGATTGGGCCGGCGCGCACGAAGCAGGCGATCATTCTCGCTGACCAACGCATCTCCGCGCTAGAGGCTTACGAGTGGGGTTAGTGGAGCAAGTGACGGATCCCGGAGCAAGCCTTCACGCGGCAATTGAACTCGCCGAGAAGGTTGCCGCGCAATCGCCGATCCCGGTCGCCATGACGAAGCAAACGGTCAATCGTCTCGCCGGTGCCCTTGACGATCTCGCGAGCCACATGGATCTCGATCAGTTGACATTGACCTGCATGACCGAGGATCACAAGGAAGGCGTTGCGGGCTTCCTTGAGAAGCGCAAACCTCGTTTCAAAGGTCGCTAACAGTGAGCACAGGAGCGGTTTTGTTCATCGCCGTGCTGGCGCGGCGCCCACCACTTCTCCCGGCTCTACCCGCGTTCCGGATTGACTCGTATTCAAAAAAAAATGTGAGAGCACCATTCAATATGCAGTTCCCAATTTTTCCATCGACTTGAAGGGCCAGAACCCGCTAGCCACCGGAGCGTCGGCAGGCCTTGGCGTGCGATTCGCCAAGACACTCGCGCGATGCGGGGCTCGAGTGGCGGTGACGCCGCGGCGGCTCGATCGCCTCTAGAGCGTCGCGGCGGAAATCAACGCGGCCGGTGGCAAGGCCGCACCGCCCGAGCTCGACGTGTCGGATGCGGATCAGCTGACCAAGGTTGTCGCGGGAGGCAGAGCGGCAACTCGGTCCGGTAACGATCCTGGTGAACAATGCGGGCATCCCGGACGCCCAGCGCGCGACAAAGATGTCCGATGGATCTGATCGATCGCGTGCTGGATACGAATGTGCGAGCGCCGTACGTACTGTCATGCGAGATCGCTCGGCGCTTGATCGCGGCAAAGCGTCCCGGTCGTATAGTCAATCTCGCGTCGTCGTCGGCCTATTCTTATGGGGGCAACGGGGCTGCGCTCTATTCGATCAGCAAGACCGCCGTGGTGCGCATGAGCGAAGCGCATGCGGTCGAATGGGCGAGATTCAACGTCAATGTCAACGCGATCGCGCCGGATGCGTTCTCGTCTGAAATAATGGATGGCACGCTGCAACGCGTGGGTGACCTCACGAAGGCATTTCCACTGCTGCGCATCGGCACCCCGGCGCAACTCGACAGCACTTTGCTGTTCCTGGTCTCGCCGCCATCCGACTTCGTGACTGGCACCTGCATACGCGTCGACGACGTTCAGGACGGAAGGTAGGTAAGCGCCCGCAGCAGGAGAATGTTTCATACTAGCCGAAATACAGAAGTGGACTTGTCCGCTTCGAGCCGACGACGTCGTTCAAAGCCCAGATAAGATTGTTCTGAACCGCGTCGCTCTCGAGCTATACAACGGCTGCTCAATTGCCGATCGTCGGGTTGCCCCAAACACCACCGAACTTTGATTCTGAGGGTGAGCTTCTGCGTCAAACAACAAAACTCGCCTGATCTGAGCGCTAGACGGCCAGAAGTTGGCGATTTTCCTCTGCTAGGGTGAGCTAACTCTGTCTCAGAGTCAGGGTTTGGCAGCGGGCGAATGCTAGTGCGGGCAGCCCGGCTCGAGTAAAGGCGAGGTCGGACGGAAATGGCTGAAGAAATGATCTCCTTGGGCGAGAAGCTATATCGCCGCGCCCAAGCGACACCGGACGCGCCGGCGGTTAGTTGTGGCGAGATCAGCCTCACATGCAGGCAGTTGGAGGCAAGAGCGAACCGAATCGCGCGCGCGCTGCAGAAGCTGGGCGTCAAGCTCGGCGACCTGGTTACCATAGGTCTGCCGAACAGCGTCGACTTCATCGAAGCCTGCTGGGGCGTCTGGAAGCTTGGCGCGTCGCCCCAGCCTGTGTCCTTCCGACTGCCGAGTGCCGAGCTGCAAGCCATCGTCGACCTGGCCGATCCGCTGCTGGTGATCGCCTTGCCGGGTATGGAGACTAACCGTCGACGCCTAACGGTCGGTGACCTACTCGCGCTGTCAGATGACGATCGACCGCTGGAGCCGCGTGTGGCCCCAGTGAAGAGGGCCGCGACCTCCGGCGGCTCGACAGGCAGGCCGAAGCTAATTCTCTCCGGCTTACCCGGCCTCACGTCGGCCGAGCCGACTGATGATCCGGGCGGCTGGCGCTTCCGGCCAGGCGAAGCGGCTCTGATTCCAGCGCCGCTCTACCACAGCGGGCCCTTCGGGTGCGCCTTGGATGCGATAACTCAGGATGGCCATTTGGTGCTTATGCCGCGATTTGACGCGGAAGGTGTGCTCGCCGAGATCGAGCGGCGCAGGGCCAGCTGGATCTATCTGGTTCCCACGATGATGAGTCGGATATGGCGGCTGCCCGACGAGGTTCGAGCCCGCTACGACATCTCGTCACTGAAAACTCTCTGGCACTTGGCCGCGCCCTGTCCGCCTTGGCTCAAAGAGGCCTTCATCGGCTGGTTTGGACCCGACGTGATCATGGAGCTCTATGCCGGCACCGAGAGCCAAGCTTGGACTACCATCACCGGAACCGAATGGCTCGATCATCGCGGCTCAGTTGGCCGCGTAGCCGTGGGTGAAATGAAGGTTGTCGACGCCGATGGAAATATGCTGCCACCGGGCGCGATCGGTGAGGTCTACATGCGACGCGCGGAAGGCTCGCAGCCTTCCTATCATTACCGTGGCGCGACGGCCCGGACCCTACCGGGCGGTTGGGAGAGCCTTGGCGATATCGGCTATTTCGACGAGGACGATTATTTATATCTTGCTGACCGGCATACCGACATGATCCTGGTCGGCGGCGCCAACGTCTATCCTGCCGAGGTCGAGGCGGCGATCGACGAACACCCACTCGTGTTATCGAGCACTGTCATCGGCGTGCCCCACGAGGACCTTGGCTCGACGGTGCACGCAATTGTTCAGGCTCGGCCGGAGTTAACCGCTGAGGTGCTGCTGGGTCATCTCGCTGAGAAGCTTGTGACCTATAAGCGTCCCCGCACCATCGAATTCGTTGCCGAGCCTTTGCGTGACGAGGCAGGTAAGGTTCGGCGTACCCAGTTGCGCGATGAGCGTATCGCCCGCATGAAGTCGATCGAGAAGCAAACGTAGTTGCGCGGTTAGTTTCAAATCGCGGCTAGCCCAGGACACATTGACCCGCTGTCTGCCCACGAGACGCAAGGTCATACACGGTTGGTTCCGGAGGCCACCGAAACTCACCGTTGCTGAGGGACCGGTGCCAATGTCCGCCAGTGATGCGCGAGATGCGGAACAATGGGCCTTGCGGATAAGCGAAGGCGGCAATTTCGTTGGCCCGCCTGCGGCTAACCGCTCAGTTCGCAATGCGAGCGTCGCGGTGCTTGAGCCGGCCGCGGTTTGCTGCCTGCAGTGCTCACGACGCAGACATTTGAGGAGGATTGGATGGGACTATTGGAAGGCAAGGTGGCGATCATCACCGGAGCTGGCGGTGGGCTCGGCGAGGCCTATGCAAAGCTGTTCGCTAAAGAGGGCGCGGCCATCATTGTTAACGACCTTGGCAGCATGCTGGATGGCTCCGGCACGAGCTCCGCTGCCCAAAAAGTGGTCGCCGAAATCATAGCGGCAGGCGGGCGCGCGGTAGCCAACGGCGATAATGTATCCACTCCCGCCGGTGGAGAAAATATCCTCCGGACCGCAATCGATGCTTTTGGCCAGGTCGACATCCTGATCTGCAATGCTGGCATCTTGCGAGACCGGACATTTCCGAAGATCTCGGAGGAGGACTGGGACTTAGTTGTTAAGGTTCATCTGAAAGGAACCTATTGCTGCACGCTGCCAGTTTGGAAGTGGCTCAGGGACAACGGTCGCCCAGGCGTCATCATTATGACGTCCTCAACGTCAGGACTGTTCGGGAATTTCGGTCAGGCCAACTACGGGGCGGCCAAAGCCGGAATCTACGGTCTGATACGAGTTCTCTCAATCGAGGGGCGTAAGTACGGCATACGGGTCATGGGCGTGGCACCAAACGCGATTACGCGGATGTGGGCAGACATTCCCGGTGTCCGGAACGGCGAACCCGATCCTATCCTTAGCACGGAGAACGTTGCGCCAGGCGTACTCTTTATGGCCTCTGAATTGGCTGCGGACCATTCGGGCAAGGTTCTCGCTGTGTCGGGGGAAGAGATCGCAGAAGTCAAGATGTTGATGACAGAGGGGTTTCATCCCAACGGGCAGTACACGGCGCAAGACGTGGCCGCACACGAGTATTCGGTCTTCTTCCCGGCGGAGATGAAGCGACTGCCGGCTTGAGGGAGCGCTGTCTGGCTAGCCGCGAAACGTCATATCCTGCGGGGCTGAAGCTCACTTCGTTACGTGAAACGATCAATTATGGAGTACCCCGCTTCCACGGCATCAACACTCCCGTTGACACTGGATAGCGATTCTATCTTGCGCCTAACGCCCTAAGGATCTTTTATGCCGATTTACTATCCTGACGTCCTGCAGCAGAAGAGCACCCCTCGCAGCTTTACCTATGGCCCCAAAGACGTGATGTTGTACGCGCTTGGAATCGGAATGGGGCGCGATCCAATGGACGAGTGGGAGCTACCCTTCGTCTATGAGAAGGATATCAAGGTTTTGCCGACCGCTGTCGCAGTACTGGCGTGGGCTAACGGACCGAGTTCTGAGCGGACACCGAACCAGAAGGCAGGCCTCCGAATCAGCCACTTGAATTGGCTGATGCTGGTGCATGGTGAGCAGAAGGTCGAGTTACACAAGCCGCTGCCATCCTTCGGCAAGTTCACGGCCACCAGCCGTACGATCGGCGCCTACGACAAGGGCAAGGAGAAGGGTGCGGTCGTCGTCGAGGAGACGGTGTGGATTGATGAGAAGGGCGAGCAAGTCGCCACTCTCACCGGCTCGAACTTCGCGCGCGGGGATGGCGGCTTCGGTGGGCCGTCTGGGGGGGCGCCCAAACCGCACCTCCTCCCATCCCGCAAGCCAGACCTGGTGATCGCGTTGGAAACCCGGCCGGACCAGGCGCTGCTCTATCGCTTAAGCGGCGACCTAAACCCTCTCCACTCGGATCCCAAAGTCGCCAAGCGAGCCGGCTTTCCACGCCCCATCCTGCATGGGCAGTGCACATTCGGGATAACCTGCTGGGCTGTGCTTCAGGCCTACTGCGGCTACGATCCTACGAAGATCCTAAGTCATCAAGCGCGCTTTTCGGCGCCCGTCTTCCCCGGCGAGACCATCACAGTGGACCTCTGGCGCGAGGGAAATGTGGTCTCGTTCGACGCTCGTGTGATTGAGCGCGGCGCGACCGTTATCAAGAATGGCAAGACAGTGCTGCGCACTTAGGAGTCCCCAGCTCGAGGCCGCTCTAGTCCTAAGCATCGTTTCTCTGGCGCAAGCGCGAGAGCTAGATCAGTACAATCGGATGTGGTCACACTCAACGCGGACAAGCTAACTGTCTCGTGGGATACACCTTCTTCTCAGGCGCATGCTGCCGTAGTTTCGATGCTCATCGCGGCAGCGCGCCAACCCCTGGGACGACGACTAGGTGCCCGTTCCTACTAGCAACCTTCGTGCCAACCTCGAAAGCGGCTTCAGTTGGTAGTCTATCGCGGGGAGAGACGCCTTCTCAGACTAATTTCCCGTCGATGATGCAGTCCAGGGATTTGCTCTGGAGTTCCCGCTCAGCCGCCGTACGTGGGCGAGTGCTGTCTCGGTTCTCTCCCTCTGACCGGCCAGCCGTGTCGCACGTCTACTTGCAACCGGCTCACCCGGCATATTAGGCCAGGTTCGCCATTGACGCAGCAAGAGACCTGGCAATGCGCGATAGATCAAAACGAGAAGAAACTTGGGAGGTCGCGCCGCGAGTAGGTCAGGCGCTTGCACCGAGATCGATCGTGATGCACTCACCACTGATTCCCGAGGCAGAAGGGCTCGCAAGAAAGCCAATCGTTGCCGCAACCTCACGCACATCAACAAAACGGTTGCCGGGTTGCGACGCCCGGAAGGCCGCCACCACCTCTTCTGTGCTCATGCCGCGGTTCTTCGCTTGAGCTTCAAGCTGACCGCGCATAAGTGGGGTATCCATCCAGCCTGGCGCGACGGCGTTAACGGTGAGACCGTGCGCACCGCCTTCCAGCGCAGCGGTACGGACGACCCCAAGAACTCCATGTTTGGCGGCAGAATATGCAACCTTCTGCCGTGCACCGCCGTAGCTGGCAACTGAAGCCGTGACCACAACCCGACCACCGGGCGCCTTCGTCAGAGCCGGCCATGCAGCCTTCAACGCGTGGAATGGCCCGTCCAGCATCAGCGCATTAAGACGATCCCATTCGGCGTCGGGAAACTGATCGAAGGGAGCCATGAACTGCACTCCAGCATTCAATACCAGGATGTCGAGACGACCCGCAGCCTTGAGTACATGGGCGATCATATCCCTGTTCCCATTCGCAGTGGCAAGGTCCGCGTGAAAGACACCATCGCCCGCTATGTCGACACCTTGCACGTCCGCTCCGCGTTCGGACAATTCAGCCACGATCGCCTTGCCAAGCCCTCCTGTCGCTCCGGTTACAAGTGCGACTCGGCCTTTAAGCGACCATCCGTGCGGATGGGGCTGCTGTTGGTGGCTCTCACTAGCAAAGTTTGCCATGCGTCACTCTCCTATTTTTATTGCCACGTCAAATGGACGTGATCATCTCTCAGCAAATCTCGCGCTCAGTGCCACCAGACAATTTGAGCAGTTACGGCCTATCTAGCCTCGGACGGTCAGTTGGGCGCCGGCTAGAGGTTTGCGAGATGACAACGACACCAAACGCAGGCGAGATGACCCAAAGAGACGGCGACCGCGCAAGAGACATTGGACACCAAGCATCCGGGCAGAATGGGATTTGCACTTCAGGCAGACTATGCTGCCATTCACGCTGAATTGCCTCATAAAGGGAGATCAGTAAGCCGAAGTTCCGCGCCAAATTTGATGATTGCGAAGCTTCTCTGCGGCCGGACCTGCTGATGAGGTGCCCAAGAGATCACAGGCGCTCGCAGATAACAGGGCGATCACGAAGCAACCTGCGTCTGCAGAACAGCCAACCTTGAATAACAACCGCTGCTTGTCTCCGACAGGTCATTAAGATGTAGTTCGCAGCGTTTCGCCGACGAGTTTCTCGAACTGCCAAATGCCTCGCGGTCAAAGCTTCAGCCGCATCCACATGTGAAAGAATAGGGTCGTTTCAGCCGTCTCGGTAGTGAACGTCAGCGGCCCAAAGCGATGGGGTTAGCCTGAATCGATATTGGATTCCCAAATCAGC
This sequence comes from Bradyrhizobium cosmicum, assembly GCF_032290525.1. Classification (GTDB taxonomy): domain Bacteria; phylum Pseudomonadota; class Alphaproteobacteria; order Rhizobiales; family Xanthobacteraceae; genus Bradyrhizobium; species Bradyrhizobium cosmicum_A. Next base: position 15,036 of record NZ_JASXTA010000038.1, read on the forward strand.
TTGTTCCGGTTCGTCATGCTGGCTGGGCGGAGGCCAACATGGATCGGCAAGCCTTACTCTCTCGATCTTCGCAACGCCTAGCGGCAGCGATTGACGGCTGCATGTCCCGCAATTAGGCCACCAAGCAGTTTGGAGCGGTGATCAGCACAGCGATCGGCTCGATGAAGCGGGTTGATTCGACCGGCAGGTTTGCTCCGGGGCAAGTGGGGAGTCACAAGCCGAAGGCTGTTTCGGGAAACCGCGCCGTCTGGCTGTCGCAGCGGATCAAGCAAGGCGACTTCACCAAACGCGGGCTCGTTGTTGCATGGGACAATTTGCGGCACCGAGCTGGGTTGCATGTCAGTATTCGACAATGCCGATCCATGCTGCCGCTCCATTCTAGCGAGCTTCCTCAGAACCAAGCCAATAGGATTCATCTTGGTAGTGATTGTTCTTGGCCAATCCTGGCTCAGGAGCAGCCGTCGCGCGCCACAAGCGGCATGAATGGCTGCTAAGCTCGGCGCGAAATAAGCCTACAACACGCCGATACTCAGTTTCTGAGAGGCCAAACGGCTATTCTTCGCGATCGAGGCCAGCCGTTTATTGAGATAGTCGAGTGATGCCTCGTCGAGTCCCGCGAACATCGTGAGATTGAGTGCACGCCTTTTGTTGGACAGGCTCGCAATTTCCTCCCGTGCCTTTTCCGTTAGCGAGATCTGCAGGAATCGTGCGTCATCGAGAGACGTTACGCGCGACAACAGGCCTTTTTCTTCGAGCTTCTTTGTTTGGTTCGTAACGAAGGCGGGGTGGATCCGGAGCTTATTTGCCACCGCAATCCCGGAAACGCCGCGTCCTTCGTCGATTTCATCGATAGCCATCAAAATCAACCATTGGGGCTCGCTTATTCCCATCATCTCAGCCCACGCTTTGTGTATCTCCTCCAGCTGGGAGTGGATCTCCACGATGTTCCAGACGAAATCCGTAATCGCTCTATCCAATTGATCTTTATCGCCCATTTGGTCTTTCCGCCACATGTTCGTGCCCCCGATAGGCACAGAGCACGATCTTTAGCCGGAATACACGCGGCCGTCTTGAGGCGATTTGAAGCCACATACCGGGCATGCGGTAATTAATTGACAAATGCAATTCATTTGGGCTACGAAGAAGACAGGCCACGCTGCCTTTTGGCTAATGGTCATGCAAAACCTCCAGGAAGAACCTCTGGGATGCCCCCCGGGGTTCTTTTTTTGCATTCAGAAACGTCGGAACTCCAAATGTTGCTGAAATGCAACGGTAGCCGATCAACTATTAGCTATCTTCATTAATTAATGGAAGCAATTGATGAAGAGAGCTATACGACAATTGACGGAGAGGGGGCGCCTCGAAGTCGTTCCGTCAAGCCAGCCCAGTGGGGGCAGGCTAGTAGCGGCGGGATCTGGACGACGGAAACGATATCTCAACTAGGAGCTTCATCGATGAAACTGACAAAGGGTCTCATCCTCGGTTCTGCGGCAATGTTCGCGGGCGCCGGGGCGCAGGCAGCCGATCTGCCCGTCAAGGCGAAGGCAATCGAATATGTGAAGATTTGCTCGCTCTATGGTGCAGGATTCTACTATATCCCCGGCACGGACACCTGCATCAGACTGAGCGGCTACCTGCGTGCCGACACCATGCTGGCAACGAACAGTGACCTCGATGCTGCCGCCAGCGGTGTGGCTGGCGCCCGGAACCGACTCAGCAATTATTTGCAAACCCAAAGCCGTCAAGATCTGCAATTCGACACGCGCACCGCGACCGAATACGGCGTGGTCCGCACCTTCGCCGAGCTGGTCTTCACGTGGAGAACCGGTACCTATAGCGGAGCCGGCACCACGGGCGTAAACGGCGCGACCTCCTACACCTCGACGCTGACTTCTCAGGTCGCCGGTGGCGGCCTCGGGATCTACTACGCTTTCATTCAATTCGCTGGCTTCACATTCGGTAAGGCCGAATCCCAGTTTAGAACGCCTTGGGGCGAGTATCCGGCCAACAACATGGAGTTGCCGGGTAGCGCAGGCTGGGACCCTGTGAACCAGATCTCGTATACCGCAGACTTCGGTCAGGGCATCACGGCTTCCTTCTCGGCACAGGATCAGGTCCCGAACTATCAAAGCAACGTCTGGAACGTAAGCGGCGCGACAGCTGCAGGACTTGTGACGGGCGCCTACGGAGCTTCCGACCTGGGCGGCTCGCGAGCCCCAGATCTCGTGGCTCGGGTTCGGGTCGATCAGGCTTGGGGACTATTCCAGGCGTCGTTCGCCGCGCATGACAATCATGCAGCTTACTATGGCGCGGACGAGACAACCGGACATCCGGGAGACAAGTGGGGCTGGGCTGGACAGTTGGCGTTGTCAATCAAGAACCTCCCGACTGGGCCCGGGGACACGATCAACTTAACTGGCGTGTATACCAACGGTGCAAGTCGCTACAACTTCCACGATTATATGGGGAACACGTTCGCCATGTACGGCGGTGCTGGCGTTGCGGGTGCTTACCAAAGCCTCGGTGTCGCTGGGGTCTCGGACTCTGTGTTTACTACCGGTGCCAGTCAAGAGCTGACAACGACCTATGGCTTCAACGCTGGCTACACGCACAACTGGGACCCACACTGGAATTCATCCGTTTACGGTGCTTGGGCTGCCGTTCGATACAACAATACGGCCAAAGGCTATATCTGCGGAGCTTTCGTGACAACGCTTGCGCTCTCGACTGGCGTTGCCGGATGCAATCCCGACTTCAACTACGCGGTCGTTGGTACAAAGACGTCCTGGACGCCCGTTAAGAATCTGACCTTCACGGGCGAACTAGCGTACATGATGCTCGATCAGAAGTATGCGAGCGGAAGCACCGTGGCCCTCCCGCTGCAATCGAGCATCGCGAAACCCGCCGCTGCGTACGAGCTGAAAGATCAAAACAGCCTCGTGCTATTGCTACGCGCTCAGCGGAACTTCTGATCCAAATGTAACGGAAGGAGGCAAATAAAGGCTCTTTTTGATCTATTTCTAACCTCCAAGAAGGCCTCCGGCATGCCCGCCGGAGGCCTTTCTGGCATCTTCTTTGTTTCACTTGTGATGAACGCGTTCGGCTGAAGGAGGCCTCGTTTTTGTTTGCATCCAACCTTGCTGCCGTCGATCGGCGAACAGCCCGACAGGTGTGGCTCGATCTGTCGGACGCAATGACCAAGGGTGATCGTGGTTGCCAGATTCTTCTTCCGGTCGACTGCTTGAACAGGTGCGGGCCTGCATCGCGGTTGAACGTGCTCACGCGCTCACGAAGTTCCGGCGATGCTCCGGCTGGCGATCGCTCGAACGTCCGATCTTCGTTCATGGGGAACGGACAGCTTGCCGATTGCGATTCTCGAGGCAAGCAACTTCGCTCTTGACCTGCTCGGCTCTGAAGAGCGCAGCAAGATCATGGTCTACGATGACGACGGTACACCAAGCGGGCCGGCAGTGTTGTGGCTTACAGAAGTCGGATTGTCGGTTCAATCCAACTCCTGGGAAGTGATCCTTGCCCGGGGGCATCCGGCGGTGCAGGTCTCTCGGCTTTCGATCAACATCACCCCGCACCACCTCCGCCATACCTTTGCCGTGCATATGCTCCCGATGCTGATCCAGCACCGGCTTCGCGATGCAGCTTTGCCCGCCGGATCGATGGAAGGATATCGGCAGATTCTCGGCGATCCCTAGCAGCAGGTCCAGCGCCTCCTTGGCCACGCCAGCCTCGCAACGACCTACATCTATCTCGATCACGCTTCGCGCCGCCGATACCGTCGATGCCGCCCGACGAGGAGCTACTGGCGCTGCTTCCGTCGGAGCACTTCTTATGAGGCGGCGGCCGCGGAAGGTGAGGTGCGCCATGGCGGAATCGTCGAAGTCGATCTCACTGATCTGTGCTCGCGAGCACTTGCTTTGCGGGCGCTGTTCGCCGGCAGACCGCTGCGGCGCGGCAATCCGGATGGAAGTCTTCCCATCCAGATTGTCGCGCCTTTAGGCCGCACTCGGCGGCTCGTTGAGAGCGCGGAGCACCATCAAGCAGTACATCGCGGCGTATCATGGTTTTTCACGTATCTGCGAGATCACTCTCATGCGACACGGGCAGTCGATTTTTGCGCGAAGGCTGTCGAGGCTACGAAGCCTCCTTACGCCACCGGCCCGAAGCCGATCCATCGGCACATGGTCCTCGCGAACGCGGTTCTACTCTCTCTCTATCGATGCTGATCGGCCTGGCCTTCTCGATGAGGAGCTCCATCATCGTAAGTTACACAAGCGCGCACTCCGCAGGGCGATCGCAGCCCCACGACGCATATAGTCCGTTCGTCGCTCGTCAGCTACGTGACGCGGCTCGCGCCGGGGAGATATTCCGGCGTGTCGGCGGTCCGCTCGACAAAAGCCGGTGATTCTGCGCGTTCCAGCTGATCGTGAACACCGTTTCCAGAATCGAGATGCCGACCGAGAGACTGTCCATGCGCCACATTCGTGACGTTCTACGCCTGCACTACAGCGTCCTCATGTTGCCACGCGCCGTTGCCCGCAGCCTAGGCTTGGCCCAAGGCATGGTCAGCAAGTACCTGAACCGAGCCCGCCGCGCCGGCCTGACCTGCCGCCGGAGCTGGATGACGATCTCCGGCTCGAGAACCGCCTATTTCGCCAGCCTGCGATCGGCCCAGCTACGAGCGTCCGCAGCCCGATTGGGCGCTCATGTATCGCGAGCTGCGGCGCCCGAACGTCACGCTGATGCTGTCGTGGGAGGAGTATTGCGATGCAAGCTCCGACAGCTTCAGCTATTCGTGGTTCTGCGGGATCAGCGGCGACGTGCACAGCATGCAGATCTTCGTCGCCGTGCTCGGCGCCTCAAACTATACCTACGCCGAAGCCAGCCTCAGCCAGAGCCTGCCGGACTGGATCGCCTCGCACGTTCGGGCATTTGCCTATTTCGGCGGCACGGCCCGGCAGACGGTGAGCGACAATCTGAAGGCCGGCGTCACCCCGGCCTGCTTTCGCGAGCCGATGGGTCAACCGGACCTATGCCGATCCCTCGCGCCATTACCGCACTGCTATCGTGCCGGCACGGCCATATCGGCCAAGGGACAAAGCCAAGGTCGAAGTTGGGGTCCAAATCGTCGGGCGATGGATTCTGGCGCGTCTGCGCAACCGCCGCTTCTTCTCGCTCGTCGCCCTCAACGAGTCGATCTACGCGTTCCTTGTCGAGCTGAACGATCGATCCCTCCGGAGCTGGGGCGAAGTCGGCGCGAGCTGTTCGAGGAACTCGATCATCCGGCGCTCACCACCTTGCCGAATGAACCGGACGAGTATGGCGAGTGGAAGCGCTGCCTCAACTTCGATTGTCACGTCGAGATCGCGAAGCATTACTACAGCGTCCCGCACAACCTCGTGCATCAGGAGGTTGAGCCCGCATCACCCAGAAGATCGTCGAGATATTTCTCCGCGGCAAGCGGGTGCCGTCGCATCTGCGCAGCACCCTGCCGCATCGCCCGACGATGATTCCCGAGCATATGCCGAGCTCACGTCGCCGCTATCGCGACTGGACCCATGAGCGCATTCGTTCCGAAGCGGCCAAGGTCGGCTCCGATGCCGAGACGCTGATGGATGTCATCCTGCGGTCGCAGCCGCATCCGCAACAGGGCTTCCGCTCGGCCATCGGCATTCTCGGGCTGGTCAAGCGCTATGGCCACCACATACCACGACTGGGGATCCGAACCGCTCACCGCCGACCAGCGCCGCGATCTGTTTGAGATCGTCGACGATCGCTACGACAAGGGATCCTTGTTGATCACAAGTCAGGTCCCCGTGTCGCAATGGCACGACGTCATTGCCGACACCAGCTTTGGCGATGCGATGTTGGACCGCATCAATCACAATGCGCACCGCATCGAGCTCGAAGGCGACAGTCTACGGCGTCAGGCTGGCGAAAAGAAAAAGCCGTGGGCACCTCGAGCACGATCGCCCCGCCGGCCCCCAGGCCCCTCCCGCGCGCGCCGCTACGTCGCTCGTGGGGCACTCCGCGCCGCGCACGGGGCCCTCCCACGACCGCTGGAACGATCTTCGGACCAACCTGCCAGCGTTGACGCGGAGGCCATTTCCAGCACGCTTAAACCCGTCACCCGTGTTCGCCTCCGAACGTGATCACGATCAATGGAATCCGTGATCACCATCACCTCGGACACGTGATCACCATCCCTGGAATGCGCAGGCGGCGATTGTCGCGGAGAGTTTTGCGCCGGGTGCAAGCGTGTCCGCGGCGGCACGACGACATGACATCAACCCACGCCTGTTGTTTCTGTGGTGTCGTCGGACCACGCGAGTGAAGGTCGCGGAGCGCCGGGACGTAGATGTGCCACTTGGCTTTGTGCCAGTCGCGATCACCGGCTGCGGGGCGAATTGTCGTCGCGCGAAGAGCAGGCGGCAATTGAGATCCAGGTCGGCGCGGTTCGCATCGGTGTCAGGGGGCCGGTCGACCGGCGGACGCTGTGCGAGGTGCTTGCGGCAGTCGGGACGGTTGGCCGATGATCGGGCTCCGACCTAGGTTGTCGATCAGGATCGCGATGCAGCCGATCGATTTCCGTCGGGGGATGGACTCGCTGGCGATGCTGGTGACTGAGGCGTTTGGGGCCAATCCGTACGACGGCGGACTTTATGTCTTCCGGTCCTAGCACCGAGATTGCGTGAAGATCCTGACCTGGGACGGAAGCGCCTTACTACAAAAGAATGGAGGGGCCGTTCACCTGGCCGCCGATCAAGGAAGGTGTCATGCCGCTATCTCATGCTCAACCCTCGGTGCTGCTCGACTATCCATGCGAATGCCCCTCCTCGTGAGGCTGAGTGATTCTGAGATCGAGATGATCGAGCTCATGATTGCGTAGTTTTCCAACAGCCTCAATCACGCGCGACGTATTTGAGAACAGGTGCGCGCTTGACGACGTCGTGCTCGCCGCGATCGAGGATCACCTTGTCAATGAGACAACGCAGCAGCGCCTTGCGTTTCGCGCACTCGTGCTAGGGTCCGTCCAAGATCTCAGGCAGACGGCCGGAGCGGCGGACGAATTTGTCGTTCAGCGCCTTGTTGCCGACGGTGATCTGAGTGATGGCTTGGGGAGACGTCAAACGGGCCAGGGCCTCCTCTGCGGCTCGGACCTCCTTCAGAGCCGCCTCCCCAACGGCGCTCGAGCTCGGCGGCGACAAGCCGGTTGTCAGGATGGACGCGGTTGAACTGACGTTCGGCGAGCGCTGCTTCGTAGCGCCGGCGCTCCAGCTGCTGCTCGGCATTGCTTCGTATTGCTTTGTACGTCTGTTGCCGAGCGCGACGAGCGCACGACAACGCGTCGATCTCGGCCGGCGCCATGTCGGCGGCCCCTGATGCGAACGCAGGTGATTGCAGACGTACTCGGCACCCCCTTGCAGCGAGCGTACATCTTGTGACGGAATCTTCCGCACCATGCGCCCTGCAGCAGTAGTTCGCCCTCACATGGAGCACCCCTGGTCTTATTGCGCATGTATTCTGCTCGGTTCGCTGACGATGCGCCTGATCTTCTCGTAACTTGCCAAGCGATATAGGCAAAATAGCGGTCCTTGACGATGATCCGCCATTGTTCGATTGGCTTCGGCTCCTTCGTCAGCGATCCTCCGTCCGATGGTTTGTGCAGTCGTATCCGTCCGTAGACGACGCGCCCGCATAGGCGGGGTTCTTCAGAATCGCTGCGACCGCCGATGTCGTCGCCCGCGTCCAACGCGGATCGCCGTGACGGTCGCGACGCGGCAGCTTCAGATCGCGGTCGTTGAACTCACGCATGACCTTTGCAACGGTGCGCACCTTCAGGAAGGCTTCGAACAGCAGCTCGAGCCGTTCCTGCACCTCGAGGTTCGGGTCCTTGACGACCGCGCCAGAGGGATCGCGGACGAAGGCCGATCGGCAAGGTGAGCGCAAGCTCGCCGCGCTCCGCCTTGCCGAGAAGACCCGCGGTCAATCGACTACGTATCGTATTGAGCTCGAGCTCCGATATGGTCCCTTTTAGGCCGAGCAGCAGTCGGCCATTCGCGCTGCCGGGGTCATAGACGCCATCACGGTCGGCGATGAGGCAGCCGTGCATCCTCCTTGAGCCCAACACGTCCGACCAGCTCCTTGAGGCCGCTGCGCTGAGCCGCCGACGCCCGACTGATGCCGAGGTCAGCATCGATGACGTCGATGCCAGCTTCGTGCCGGCCGAGCTCGATCGCGCGTTGGCGAAGCGCGTAATGCAATCGTAGACTCTCTTTGGTTGGTCACCACCTGACGGGTCGTCGACTGCCGGATGTACACGACCGCCCGTCGCGCCAGGTGTATCGGCTTGACCAGCTCGGATCTCATGACTTGCCTCCGCCAGCATTGCGGCGACCTCGTCGACGATTTGGCGCTGCAGTGCTGTTGGCAGCGTGGCCCAAAGGTCTTTCGGATCGATCGGCATCGTGTTCGAGCTGCTCAACCAGAGCGGTCACATCTTGTAGTGCCTCGACGCTCAGCTTCGTTCGATTCTCCATCGACATCCGTGGTTCGGTTGCCGCGACCGGAATCAAAAAGGCTGGGACCGACTCGATATTCGACCTCGTACGAAAGCGGATGCCGCCAACATGAACCGAGGGGCGAATGACGCGGAACGTGCGACCGAACAACGGATGCGTCGGTTCGCACACTGTAACTTCGATGGTAGGTGATTTCGTCAGACTGCCGAGCGGGATATTTCGATGTGCCCTCGCTCGATGGCTCAGACTGGAAGCGTGTGCCGATGCGGGTTCTGGATCAGCCAGCGCGAGCTGGTTGATCCGTATCAAGAATAGTTCGTCCCTCATGCAGAGTTGTTGTAGAATCGATCTGCATGAGTGATTTGCCTTCCGATCCAGCATTGCTCCGACAAACCGTGATTGGCTGTCGTCAAGGCTTGCGGTGTTGTCGGCGGAATGCAGCACGCTTTCGGCCGAGCGTGATGCGGCGATCGCCCAACGCGACGCTGCGGTTCAGGAGAACGACAAGCTCCTGATGATCGTATCCCAGTTCAAGCGCGCGATCTTTTCGGTCCCCGCTCCGAGACACTGAAGGCCGGACAGCTGCCTCTCTTCACCATCACGGCACAGGCGGCTCGTGCCGCGGCCAAGGACGGCGTAACCGGAGGCAGGCTGCCTGATGGAGCGGAGGGCCGTGGAAAGCGACCGGCGCGACGCAACCGGGGGAAGCTTCCGGAGCATTTGCCGCGCATCGATGTCGTAATCGACATCGATAGCCACATCTGCCCTTGCTGCGGCGAGCGGCTGCACAAGATCGGGGAGACCGTCAAGGAAACCTTCGACGTCATTCCGATGCAGTACCGGGCCAAGCGCATTGTGCGTCCGCGGTATGGCTGCCGGGGGCGCCGCCAAGGTGTGATGCAGGCACCTGCGCCGGCTCAGGCGATCGATGGCGGGATGGTGACGGAAGCCTTGCTGGCCCACATCTGATGGTGAAATAAGGCTGCCAGTTGCCGCTGTATCGGCAGGAACAGATGTTCGCCGCGCAAGGCATCACGCTCGAAGGATGGGCCGCGCCCCTGGTGGCTGAAGCCGCTTCACACGCCGTTGCGCGACACAGTGAAGTGACCGTCCGTGGAGCGGCCCCGGCCCCGCCGGCGACCACGGCATCCAGCAGGTCGATGGCTATGGCCGCCTACAAGGGCCTGATTAAGAACGGCGGCCATCTGGTGCAGTTGGCGTTCTGGCGTTCGCGCATGCGCGGCGGAAGTTCTGGGACGTTCACGTCGCGATCAAGTCGCCCATTGCCGCGGAAGCGCTGCAAGGGATCGCGATGTTCTACGCCATCGAGGACCGCATCCGCGGTCTGCCGGCGGCGCATCGGGCTGCAGGTGCGGCAGACCGTCACCAGGCCGTTGATCGAGGAATTCAAACCCTGGCTCGATGCGCGAAGTTCGGTCTAGGCAAAGCCATCCGCTACACCCTCAACAATTGGGGCGGCTTGACGCGCTTGATCGACGACGGACGCATCGAAATAGACGCCGATACGGCCGAGCGCAGCATCAAGCGATAGGCCTGGGAAAGAAGAACTGCTTGTTGCGCTGAGACATGGATCATTCTCGCCTCGCCCATCAACTCGGCAAAGCTGCAAGACATTGATCCGCGGCACTATCTGACCGGTGTTCTCGAGCGCATCGTCTCTGGACGTACCAAGATCAATCAGCTGCACATGCCGTTGCCGTGGAATTGGAAGGCCGAGCGCGATGGTTCGGAGGCAAAGCTCGCCGCCTGATCAGTTCGACGGCAGGGCATCTGGAACTTCCTGCGCCATCGTTGGTGTCGTCATAGACCTCCTCGCGGATCACGCGGAGCGTCGCCTCTTGCAGATAGGCTTGCAGCGCACTCTCCAGCTCAGTGAACTCCGGCAGCCGCCCCAGTGACGCGCGGATCATCACGGTGTTGCCTCGCTGGCGGTGATAACGAAACCGCCGCAGCCCGCGGCGAGGACAGAGCGCCAAAAACAGGTGCCGGCACCATCGGTCGGGAACTGAGAATTGCTGTTCGATCGGTGGATCGTGGCGAGCGAGTTCCTCGAGCTGGGCACGCATCCGCCGCAAGGCGCTCACCAGCAGTTCCGGCACCCACGAACAACGTCTCGATCTCGAAGCTTCTCGCAGCTGCGACTCGCTGGTCATTTGATGCCCCGTTGCCCGCTCCAGCCAGCCATCACCCCATCACCGTGCAACGGCAACGTCAATCACCCCGACAGCGCAATCAAGGCCGCGCACGGTGATCCTCCCATGACGCTTACGTTCGATGAGAGCTTCCGGGTCTACGGCGTGCTTAGGTCTGGCGGCAGCTCAAGCGCAAAGGCTTCGATGTTGCCCGTTGCACGGTCTCGCGACTGATGCGGGATATGGGTTTGCAAGGGGTTATGATCGCGTGTGATCAGGATCTGCTCTAGCCCTATTTAATTTGGTAGCTGCCCAAGCGCATTAGCTAGTGGTTTAGTTTGGTTCGACTTTGGGGGGCATCGAGCTGCCTTCTAAGAGGCAAAGACGCGCAATACGGAGATGGACCTATGAAACTCGATTTCGGATACAAAGCTTTTTGGGAGACCGCAAACAAGAACTACCCCGATCAATTAAGGCCGTGGGGCCCCCTCGATGTGGGAATCGCAATAAGCAACGTCTTGAATGCTGACCATTCCGACCGCTTTGCAAAGCCGTCGAAACGAGGATGGATGTCGTCTCTTCATCCAAAAATTTTTCCCAATCGCTCCACAAAAGTCGGAGCCTTAGCGCTGACGTACAAAGGGTTAATGAATGTCAAGACCCCGTTTGATTTGGCTCTGTATACGAGGCTCATTTGGGAAATTCAGCCGAGGACAATTCTAGAGCTTGGTTCACTTCAGGGCGGCAGCGGATTGTGGTTTGCCGATCATATGTCGGTGCTTTGTGAAAATCCAGGTGAAGTTCACTCGTTTGATTGGAACAGCAAATGTATCCATGAAAATGCAAGACATCCACTTCTTACCTTTCATCAGGTTGACCTTTCCGACGTTGCTAATTTCGATGAGAACCTATTGATGAGGCTACCTCATCCCTGGCTTGTGATCGATGACGCCCATGTGCAAATATTTTCGATGTTTTCTTACCTGAACCGTTTTCTAGCATCAGGAGACTACTATGTGATTGAAGACAATCCTATGAACGCAGATAAAGAGATTATGGATGGCTTGCAGTTGATCGAGCAGTCAGGATTGTTAATCGATACCTATTACACGGATGCCTTTGGCAGCAATCTCACTTGTGCTCCAAATGCATGGCTTCGAAAGTCATAAGCTGGGTCAGTGCGCTGCGGACTGGAAGACTGTTGTGGTCATTGTTGCGTGGTCTGGAGGGGGATTGGTACGCAAGTCGTGAGAACGTCAAGCGGGCTCATGGGCCTTGCGCCTCGCGCGCAGGGCCAGCCCCTCTTTCGCTTGGCGACGCTCTAGAAGCGGCTTTCCGCCGCCACTGCCGCTGATGCGCAGCTTCGTCGACCGTATCAAGATGATAGAGGGAAACGAGGGGGTGCTCTCGATCTCGATCGGTCATGGCTTTTCTCATGGCGACGTGCCGGAGGCGTCGAGTCGCGTACTCGTCATTATGGACAAGGATAAAGCTACGGGCGACGCGCTCGCCACCAAAATCGGCGAGGAACTAGTTTCGATGCGCGGCAAGACTGCGCCGCCATTTTATTCCGTCGATGGCGGGATCGACGCCGCCCTTAAATTCGACGACGCGCCAGTCGTCATGGCGGATTCGGCCGACAACGCCGGCGCAGGTGCGCCTTCCGACAATACGACCATCCTGCGCCGCCTCATCGAGCGCGGAATCGAGGGTGCCGCAGTCGGGCCTGTCTGGGATGCGATCTCGGTCGGACTCTGCTTCGACGCAGGTGCGAGCGCCCAGTTCCCACTCCGTTTTGGTGGAAAGATCGGTCCCGCTTCGGGCAGGCCGATCGATGCCACGGTGACTGTAGTCGGGCTCAGGCGGGATTGCTCGCAGAACTCGCCGTTCGGGCGGTCGGTGCTCGGCGACTGCGCTGCGGTGCGGGTGGGCGGTGTCGAGGTCGTGCTATGCAGTATTCGCACACAGGCTTTTGGGCCGGAGCTTTTCCGTAACGTCGGCATTGACCCGCTCGCCCGAAAGATAGTGGTCGTCAAATCGAGCAACCATTTCATTGCAGGGTATGGCCCGATTGCTAAGAAGGTAATTTATGTAGAAAGCGACGGTCTTTTTGGCAGCGATTACCGCAAATATCCCTACACGCGTGTCAACCGACCGATTTGGCCGCTCGACGAGGAGACCAGGCCTGGCCTCATCCTTTAACCAATAATGGTACCTTACCCGAATTCGGTCAGCCGAGGCCGCAGGAAGCTGGCTGGTAATGACCTAGATGACCGATTCCATGAACTTGGTAGTGATGGAACGGGACGCTTGTTTGTGGATTCCTCGTTTTGCATTGACTGAACGAGGAGCTTCATGATGGCGGGATGGCGGCAAGCGGTCGAGTTGGCGATGAGCGATGAGGAGATTGAAAGGTTGACGGCTCTTTCGCGGTCGAGGACCGAACCGGCGCGCCGGGTGTCGCAGGTCGCGATGCTGCTTGCCTACCGCGAGACTCCGTCGTTCTTTTGCGGTGGGACAGAGACTTGGCGCCCATCATCAGACGGTCCAGCGCTGCGTCCAGGGGGCGGCGGCCGATGGCGCGCAGGCGGCGCTCGACGAGCGCCCGCGACCGGGCAAGCAGCCGGTGCACGCCGGCGGCCAAGGCCTGGCTGGTGTCTCTGGCGTGCGACAAGGCCAGGGAGCATAGTTATCCGCACGAGTTGTGGACGACGCAGCTGTTACCCCCATGCCCGCGGGCACGGACCAGAGGCCGGACATGAATGTCTCGTCCGCCTAGTTCAGGGCACGGCGTGCAAGCTTCTCGGTCAGGAGGAAATCAAGCCGCACAAAGTGCGCTACTATCTTGAAAACCGCTACGCCGAGTTCGAGCAGAAGATGGCGGAGGTTCTGTATGTCTATCGCGAGGTCCAGATCCTGAAGAAAGCCGCCCGGTCGAAGACGTCGGACAAACCGGTAGCGATCGTCTCCTACGATGAAAAGCCGGGGATACAGGCCATTGCGACGACAGCGCCGGATCTGCCGCCAGTGCCAGGCGTGCATGCGACCTTCGCGCGCATCACGAGTACAAACGTCACGGCACGCTCAGCCTGTTGGCGGGGATTGACCAGCTCACCGGGAAGGTCCACGCGCTGGTCAAAGAGCGCCACCGCGGCCGAGAGTTCATAGAATTCCTCAAGCTCCTTGATGCCGCTTGTCCGGCCAGGACCGCCATGAAGTTGATCGTCGATAATCATTCCGCGCACACATCGAGAGAAAGCAGAGCCTGGCTCGATACACGACCGGCACGCCGGTTCCAGTTTACCTTCACGCCCAAGCACGGCTCCTGGCTCAACCTCATCGAGGGCAGTTCGCCCGCTCCGTCCTGCGTCACATCCGGGTTACATCAAAGTATGAACTCAAAGAGCGCATCATGGCCGGAATCGACGACGTCAATCGTCATCCCGTCATCCATACCTGGTCCTACAAACTCGCCGACGCCGCCTGATATGATTTGAACCAAGAAAACGCTGATCTAGTCCATGCAGCGCGGGCCGGTTGCCAGGGGCCCAAATCAAGGTAGTCGGCACGATCCGACCACGTAAGGCACGCCCGCTCAGTCATGCCAGCACGCAGCTGAGGGTCCCTGCCGTAGGCAGCATCCATCAACGCGACGCCGCGCGGCAGGCTGGCCTCGCAGGCCTAGCGGATCTGCTGCAGTGCAATCTGTGCCCTGGTCTTGAACTTGATCTGCTTCGGCACGCCTGCCTTCTTCTGCCCTGCACAGCTCTTGGTCCATTCCTGCGGCAGAGTAGTTGGCGATCGACAGCGACAGCACGACTGGCAATTGACCTGCCTTGCCGAGTTGGCCGCAATATTGGTGGTGCACGCCGACCGAGTGCTTGCCCTCCTCGGGGAAACGAGGCGTCGTCGATGATCCACGCCTCGATCGGTCCATTCTTCTCGACCGATGGCAGCACCATCTCGCGCACCTTGGCCAGTACGTCCTCGTCCGACCAGGCAGCGTCGCGGATAAAATGCAGCAGCAACTGATGCTTTGCCGACATCCTCGCCGGAGCCGTCCGCGTGGCCATCGGCTCCACCCTCTTGCGTTCCCTAGGTAGCATCAGCCCCGTGCAATAGTCGCGCAGCGGCCTACTCCGCTCCGCGACCGATCACGCTTCCAAGGCCGGCTACATGCTCCGCGAACCTTGCTTCGCTCTGATCGAGATCCATCTGGCCCTCCACTGCCAAAATTGGATCTCCTTAGTTAATAGATTGTCAGTCCCAATGACCGCGACCGCCTGACTCGGTGTTAGCGCGCAGCTTGCGACGGCCGATGGGCGCGCCAATTGATGAAAGCGGCTGCAAACCGCAAACGTGGAAGCGAGCCTGGATGTCGAGTGCCACATAGATTCCCGGGACACTCGACATACTACCAGCGTTAGTAGGTATGTTGTTCGCCATTTTCAGGTAAGTGACTGGAGCCGTTTTGCAGAGAGGCGTACTGCAACATACCGGCCGCGGAGACAGCGTCGAATGTTCAGGCTGCCACCTCCAGAAATTCCGCAATCTGAGAGAAGCGTGCTTGTTCACGTATCATTTGCTTTGCGGAGGAGATGACCATGGGCAGAGTAATCAGGAAGTGGCGTGAAATGCAGAATTTCGAAGCTCCTAGAACCAAGGACCCGCTCGCACTCACGTTGGTTCCTGCTACTTTCAATCGAGCGCTCCATTACACTGTTATATTAATCGGCGCCTGGACGACAGGCCACGATATCTCGGCCTCGATCAATATGTGCTTGCGATTTTGTCGGAAGAAGACGATGCAAGTCGGCGCCAATCCATTTGGAAATGAAAGGATTGGAACGTGAACACCTCCTCTTATTATGCGAAGACGGCAGATTGGCGAAGTCATTTGGTGAAAGTCGAGGACTTTATGGTCCCGGCTCATGACGCAGCCATCGAACTCTATGTCAGAAACAAACATTTAGCTTCGATGCACGAGTGGCAAGCTGAGCGTACCGTGCTGTGCATTCATGGGTCGACATATCCCGGGCATGCATTGTACGACACCCCGCTTGAGGGTTTTTCATGGATGGACTACTTAGCTGGACACGGCTACGACGTTTACGTTCTCGACATTCGCGGTTACGGAAAATCAACTCGTCCCGCTGAGATGTTAGACGATCCGAACGATAACTCCGCGATTGTAGATGGTGAAACAGGCGTCCGCGACGTTTCGGCGGCTGTGGATTTCATTCTCGCCCGCCGGCAAATATCACGGCTCTGCCTGATCGGGTGGTCGTGGGGCGCAAGCTTAGCCGGACGCTATACGGCAGAGAATCCAGAGAAGGTCGATCGACTGGTGCTTCTCGGGCCAATGTGGTTTCAGGTGCCCGTGACGCTGGACCCATTTCCTCGGAAGATTCCAGCTTATCGCATTGTGAAGCGAGACCGCGCGCTCGCTCGATGGCTCCAGGGCGTTCCAGATCACAAGCGAGAACTAATTTTGCCCCCGGCCTGGAGCCAGGCCGTGTTGGATGCTATTTGGTCGAGCGACCCGCTTGGTGCGAGAGCTGATCCGCCCTTCATCCGAGTTCCTAATGGTCACTATTTGGACTGGCGAAACTTTTGGTCAGCGGGAAGGCCCTTTTACGATCCTGGCAAAATTCTAACTCCCGTTCTTCTGGTTCAGGCCGAATGGGACGTCGAAACGCCACCCTATATGGCACGCACATTGTTTCCGCTTTTGGCCAACTCGCGAGGTAAGCAATACATCTGTTTCGGTGAGGGCACACACCTTCCACTGTTTGAACGGAACCGTTTGAATGTATTCGCGGCCATTCAAACATTTCTGGAGGGACTCCATTGACGAGCGCAATAGAGCGGGATGGGGTCAGGCTGAATCGATTTGCGATTGAACGAACCCGCTGCCGCGCCGTGAGGAGTAAGGTGGCGTAGATCGCCTCCTGGCTGAGAGGATGTGGGTGTTGGAGCCCATCCTCGTCAGACAGGAGTATCGAGATGGCCGATTTGAGCCCTCTTCACCGCCGCATGATCGAAGACATGACCGTCCGCAATCTGTCGCCGGCGACGCAACGATCTTACATCAGCGCGGTTTCGAAGTTCAGCCGCTGTTTTGGCCGATCGCCTGACCGGTTAGAGCTGGAAGACGTCCGCGCCTTCCAGGTGCATCTGGTCTCGACCGGCATCTCATCGCCAGCGCTGAACCAGATCGCCTGTGCGCTCCGGCTTTTCTACGGCGTTACGCTCGGCGAGGCGCTCATCCCGGAGCGCATTCCCTATGCGCGAGAACCGCGCAAGCTGCCGGTCGTTCTCAGCGCCGAAGAAGTGGTTTAGTTCCTCGAGGCCGTGTCCAGCCTGAAAGCCGCGCCGGGCTCACCACGGCCTATGCGGCCGGGGTCAGGGCCTCCGAAGTCGCGGGACTGCGGATCGAAGACATCGACAGCGCCCGCGGCGTCATCCAGGTGCGCCACGGCAGGGGCGCGAAGGCTCGCAACGTGATGCTGTCGCCCCAGCTGCTGTGCATCCTGCGCACCCACTGGCGGCTCGCCCGGCCGCGGCTTTATCTGTTCCCTGGTCGTGACGAAGATCATCCGATCGATCAGACCGTGTTGCAGGCCGCCTGTCGGTCGGCGGTGAAGGCTGCGGGCCTGACCAAGCGCGTCCCCCTCCACACACTGCGCCACAGCTTCGCCACGCATCTTCTCGAGAACGAAACGGATATCCGGATCATCCTGGTCTTGCTTGGGCACAATAATTTGTCGTCGGCAGCGCGCTACACGCAGGTCGCCACCGATACGATCCGGGCGACGCAGAGCCCGCTCGATCGCCTGTCGCTGGAGGTGACGCCACCTGGATGATCCGCGGCGGCGCGATGCGGGTGATGATCCGCCCCGACAGCCGCGCCAACAGGCCCGCCATCGAGATTGCCGATATTCTGCGCGGGCATGGCGACACCTATCGCCGTGTACATGCCGGTCATCTCGGTCGGGTCGAGCGACACGTGATGAGCGCAATCGTGGGGTGCCGGACCGAGGCGCTCGGCGGCCACATGGATGCTTGCGACGACTGCGGCACGACACGCCTCGCCTATAATTCCTGTCGCAACCGGCACTGTCCGAAGTGTCAGGGGCCAGCCCGGGCCGCGTGGCTCGCCGCGGGAGAAGCCGACCTGCTGCCGGTTCCCTATTTCCACGTCGTCTTCACACTGCCGGCTCCGATCGCCGCCTTTCAGAACAAGGCCATCGTTTATGCGATCCTGTTCAAAGCCGCCGCCGGGGGCAGGCGCTGACGCACCATCCCCACGTCCACTGCGTCGTGCCGGGCGGCGGCCTCTCGCCCGATAGCGCGCCGCGCTTGATCGCCAGCCGACCAAACTTCTTCCTGGCCGTCAAGCCGCTCGCCCGGCTGTTCAGACGCCTGTTCCTCGAACGTCTGACCGCTGCCTTCGACGCCGGCCCCCTGAACTTCTTCGGCGATCTCGCATCCCTGGCCGAGCCTGCTGCCTTCACAGCTCACCTCGTCGCCATGCGGCGCATCAGCTGGGTCGTCTACGCCAAACGGCCGTTCGGCGGCCCCGCGCAGGTGCTGGATCTCGGCCACTATACCCATCGCGTTGCAATAGCCAACAGCCGGCTCGTAGCCCTCGACCAGGATCACGTCGCCTTTACCTGGAAGGACTATCGCCAGAACGGCACGACAAAGATCATGAAGCTCAAGGCCGACGAGTTCATCCGCCGCTTCCTTCTTCACACGCTGCCCGATGGCTTCCATCGCATCCGCCACTTCGGCTTCATGGCCAACAGCCATCGCGCTGCCAAACTCGCCCTTTGCCGCAAACTTCTCGATCGTGAGCGGACAGCGCCAAACGATGGCGAGCCGTCGCCAGCGGAGTCGGACGCTCTGACGTGGCCCAAGGCTCCCGCCTGTCCTGAGTGTGGTGGCGTCATGCGCATCGTCGAGCGCTTTCGACGCAACTTCAACCGCTCCAGTCCTCAAACATTCCCGTTCCGGTGCGATACGTCGTGAGCCAAGTCATGCCGTGCACAACGATCGCCATTCGTCATTCCGCTCCCAGCGTCTCGATCATCGCGGACGCCGTCGAATCCGTGCTGCCACACGGCGCGACAACAGCCGTCCGATGCAGCAAAACGCCTGTCGTGATCTCCGACAAAGCGCGCCTGATCTCAACTCTTCCCCGATGCACACATCTCGCAGCTCTGCCTCACGTGCCGAGCCGGCAGACCGGGCCTTGCGATCTCCAACAATCCCCATAGCTGCAAAACCACGCATATCCGCCCGCGCCTTCGTTCAATCCGGCTTGAATGAGGTCGCATAACTGCGCATGCCGCGCCAGCGCGTGAGCGCGACCTCACAGAACCCTCCAGATTCCCGAATCGATTTTTCAATGATTGATGGGTGGTCGGCTCTTGGAAGGCTGACCATGGCGGAATGGGAAGGCGAACTCGAACGCCGGCTGAAGCCGTTCTTGGACCGCTTGGATCACAAGATTCCGCAACGGATGTGTCCACTGTACGTTGCGGGATTGATCGGCCCTGGCGATCGCAAGAGCGTTCAGCCGATGGCAGAACGCCATAGAACGGGCAATTACGATCGGCTGCACTATTTCATCGGTCAGATGGATCGACTTCGGCCCAACTTCCTCTCCTGCGTCAGATAGACTTGGTAGGCGCGGACATCGTCCGGCCCAAGCAACGCCGGCGACTTCACAAAACGGCCCGGCGAGCTGCGAAACCCGCAGCACATAGGAATCCTGCGTGAGCGGTGACAAGTTGCGGATCTGCATGTCATTTAGCATGGGTAACCGAAGCGGCATTGAAGGCTCCTTGGCAAAAGAACGAAAACTGCCCGAGGGCAGCAACGCCATCTTGCTCGAAGTAAAGCCTATGAACGCTGCAAATTACGCCTCATTATGGCACGTGAAAACAGTTGCAGTAGCTTCAACCGCCATCCGAGGATAGGCCACTCTCGCCGAGTGTTCTGCCGCGGAGCGGCTCCGTCCAACGCGAGAGGTGTTCACAATCACATATCAGCCGAGTCTTGTGATTTGTTCCGCAACTGGGAAGGCCGGCTGCCGCTGGTGAGGCGCCCGCACCACGGCAGGGGCGAGAAATTCTTCGTGGACTATGCCGGCGATATGGTGCCGGTTGAGGCAATCTCGATTCTGCATGTCTAATCAGGGAAGTAGCTCCGCTAAGCCATGAGATTCGGAATCGCCTGCACCTCACCGGTGGACTGCGTTTGACCAGCCAGGAAGCGGACGAGCACCACGATTTGCCCTGCGGCCATGCAGCTCCCGTCGCGGGATTGATTGGAATTGAAGATGGCCTAGTCCCCTGGGTGATCAACCTCGATCATGCGGCGTTGAAGCACCGGATCGAAGACCACGCCATGACCAGAAAAATCAGCAGTGTGACGGAGAGACGGCTCCCCAGCTTTTCGGGGTTCGATCCGATCGAAACGGCGGTGCGCAAACGAGCGCGGGAATTCTTTGAAGAATTGAGCCGCAGCGAGCTTGATGCGGCCTTTGCACGCCCGCGCTACGGACGCGGCATGAAGCCGGCCACGAGGGACGCCCGGCGTTATGGGGCATCCGCTGACCGGTAGCTTCGGACCGATTAAAATCGCAGTTCAGCGTGCCCGGCTCGACACCAGCGAGGGCGGGAGTTCCGAATGGAAGAGCCATTCGCCGCGGGCTTATCAGCGCCGCACGCGGGCCGCCGACGCGTTGATCGCCGGCTGGTACTGGCCGGCACCAACAGGCTGGCGTGTTCGGCGCGCGGTCACAGCCCTGTTCGGCGGCGCAGTCAGAAGACACCGTGAGCCGGTTCTGGCGTAAGGTGAAGAGCGACTGGGATGCGTGGAATGCCCGCTCTCTGTCCGAAGAGCCGATCGTGCGATTGATCCTCGACGGGCTCTGTGGTCTAGGTGCGACTCGACCGCAAGGTGAGCGCGATCTCGCTGTTGGTCTTGATTGGCGTGCGTGCGGACGGTCAGAAAGTGCTGCTCGCGATCAAGAGTATGGGCAACGAGAGCACCGAAGCCCGGCGCGCCGTGCTCGACGATCTCCTCCGGCGTGGGCTGCGGCGGCCCGAGTTCCTATCGTCAAGGGCCACCAGGGCTTGTGCTTGCGATGGCTGTCGTAGGGGATGGCATGCCGGTACAGCGCTGCACCGTCCACAAGCATTGCACCTCTTGGCACATGCGCCCGAACGGCTGCAGGGAGAGATCACCGCACACGACAATGACATGATCTACGCTGCGAGGCGCGAGGAGATCGAGGCGCGGCGCTAGGCCTTCATCCGCAAATGGGCGTCTCAAGCACACCAGCATCGCGCGGTGGACGACAGCCTGCGGGGAGCCGGCGACCGACACTTCACCTTCACGGGACTGCCGCTCAGTTAGTTTAAGAGCGCACGCAGGACGAATGCAATCGAGCGGCTGCACGAGGAGTTCAAGCGACTAATCAAGACGCAGATCGTGCTGCCATCGGCGGACACAGCGGCCATCTTCGGTCTGGGCTTTGCTCGCTTCCGGCCAGATCAACATGCGCAAGGCCAATGGCTGGCAAAAGCTCGTTACAAAGCCGATCGATCAGCCGATTGACCTCGCCGCGTGATCAGATAGCTTCACGATATCGGAGATTACGCCACTCCGGTTTCCAACCACATCCCGGACGGCACCGCCATCCACTCGGCTCGCACATACAAAGTGCACCCGGCCGCACGGAGGAATTCCAGCCCCGTGCCCGTAGCTAGCGGGAAAAGCACCCCCGTCGTGTGGCCCTGCGGAACTGAGGCGGCGGGGCCCGTATGCTCGGCGAACTATGGGCCGGCAATCAGCATTGCCTGCCCTTGATTTCATCCTTCGGGCAAATCGTCCAACCAGCAGGCAGTCTCAAGATGTGGTCGGGAAAAGATCTTTCCGATCTCTTCGGGAGCCTTGTTTTGATGATATCGCATATACACACGGCCATCGTCTCCCAAGTCGAGGATCTCGATCTTTCCTGTGTAATGGGACATGATGTATTTGAACGTTTTGTGTATGCCGCTGAGACGTTGATTGATGCCACGCACAATCTCGAGTCCGCGGCGCAGTGGAACCTGAAAGTGCGATGCGCCCTTCACTGGCCTGCCCTGAAATAGATAGTAGGGGCGCACTCCAATCTGGTGACATTTGGTAAAAGTCGCCGCCAAGATCTCTGGATCATCGTTGACTTTCGCGAGGAGCACGGACTGATTGAGTAACTGCACCTCCTGTGCGCGCAAGGAACGAATATTGCGCTCCGCATTGAGCGAAATTTCACCGATGTGATCGAAATGTGTGACGACTATTGCTGTCTTACCTGCTCGACGGATTCGTTGGAACAACGATTGTAGCGCGGAATCCTCAAACCGCTTCGGCTCATAGGCGAGCATCTTTGTGCCGAATCGAATTGAATCCAAATGTGCGATCGGCAGCAAATGATCAAGAATCTCATTGAGGTTTGCGGTGCTGAGCACGAACGGGTCGCCTCCAGATAGCAGCACATTCGTCATCTCAGGATGCCGACCAATATATTGCGCAACCTGACCGAAATCAGGTGCGATTTCATCGGATTTCTGGCCCACCATGCGCTTGCGAAAGCAATAGCGGCAATACGAAGCGCAACGATTCGTTACCAGCAATAACCCAGTCTGCGCGTACTTGTGCTGGAGACCGGGCACGACCGTATTAGCGTGCTCGCCGCTCGTATCTAAACTGCCAGCACGTTCGAACTCCTCGACTGACGGCTCCACAATGCGTCTGAGCTGCTGGTAGTAACCACCCTTGGTAATCTGTTCGCGATAGAATCTTGTGACATGATAAGGCGTGATGTTGTTGAACTGCAGTTCACCATCGGTAACGACTCGCGTCCCTTCGATGAATTTCATGATTTCCCCTCCAAGATGCAGCGAATCGTACGCTTGTCATTGCTGCACCTCGTTCCTATCGTGATGATCTGACGCCTAGGCAGCACGGCGAGCTACTCAATGAATTTACAGCATCAATAATGGACGGAAACCTAGCTATTGTGGTGGGGTATATATGAAGCTTCTGGAAGCGGTATTGGGGACGTAGCAGCATTCAACGGCTGACCTGGCACCGAGTATTTCCTCCAGAAAAGGGTCGTGGTCGAGTAGCGGGTGAAGTGCTCCCCAAAACTAGGCCAGCCGGCGCTGGAATTTGCCGGGGTTATGCTCATGCCGGCTGGGGCGCCGATG
>NZ_JASXTA010000039.1:0-34533 GCF_032290525.1 Bradyrhizobium cosmicum
TCGATGCCTTCATGGAATTCTCCTCTCCCCATCAGGGGATCATAAGTGGAAAATTCCAGTTCAAACTGGCCTCATTTGGCGGGGGCACGTCACCATCGAATTGGCGAACTGCGTGCGCTTGCCGATGAATTGGACGCGCACGCGCGCCAGCATCTGCGCACCCTGCTGCTCGGGACTCTTGGTCGGCACAAAGTCTTTGCGCCTGTCCGCAGACCCGCCGCCTCGCAAATGGCCTCGGTGTCCGTAGAGTCCTAGTCGCCGCGCTGCACGTACCGTTTGATATGTTGCGGCGGGACTGCAACCGGCATGAGGCCGCCACCTCGCCGGGACCTTACCGACAGCGGATTGTCCCGACGCAGGTTACTCAGCTTAATTTGATTTGCTTAGTGTCCATAATATTCGATTGCGGTTACCTGAATAAGGAGACTGCTTCCCGTGCGAAAGTCCAAGTTCATTAATGAGCGGCCGTACAAAGGAGGGTGGGAGTCTCGACCTTCGACCACCTCCGCAAATGATTCGTCACACTCACTATAGGGGGTACGTCATGCCAATCTGATGAATGCTTGTGGGTGCAAGCCCCATCCGGCCAAAGCCGAAGCAGGCAGGCCGGGACCGAGTCGATGCGGGGTGCGGGAATGAGCCTCGAAAGGTGGATGTTCGCGGAGGCCGAGTGTGTTCCCTAAACACGAAGGCAGCATGAGCATCGTCGTTATGCGAGACGATGCCGCTCCGTCGGGGTCGATGGCCGCATCACGCATGGAAGGCAATCATCGGAACATGAGAGGCACGACCGGGTCCGTTGGATTGGTCTCCAACGGGGGGCAGCGGCAAGGCAGTGCCGGAGCCGCGATCCGAGCTGAGGTCGGGAGTCGGACTGGTTCATAGTACCTGTTAAGTCGTCGAAGGAAACGAGACGCATGGAGGGAAGGGGCCAGCCCGAGGGGAGCCCGCGCGAGCACACACACACACCGAAGGCCAGGGTCCGGACACAGAGCCGGGTTGCCTTGCCGCCGAACCTCGAACGGGTGAACGCGGCGGCCAAGCAGGCTGCCTAAACCCGGTTCGCAGCCTTGCTGCACCACGCGAGGACTCTCTGCTTCGGGCGTTTCGACGACAAAAGCGGCAGGCCAGCGCGGGGGTCGATGGGGTAACGGTGGCGAAGTACGAACAGAGGCTCACGGATAACCTCCGCGAGCTCTGCGTACGCGTCCACACGGGTCGCTACCAGCCACAGCCGGTGCGACGAGTCTACATCGCCAAAGTCGATGGCGGTAAGCGGCCTCTCGGTGTGCCGGCGCTAGAGGACAAGATTGTCCAAAGCGCAGTAGCCGAGGTGCTGAGCGCCGTCTACGAGGTCGACTTCCTCGGGTTCTCCTACGGCTTCCGGCCGGGGCGGAATCCTCATATGGCGCTTGCCGCCTTGCACACGGCGATCATGAGCCAGCGCGTCAACTGGGTGCTCGATGCCGACATACGCGTGGCTGCTGCGGATGGTTGCGCACAGGATCGCCGATCCTCGCATCTTGCGGCTCATAGAGCTGTGGCTGCGGGCCGGCGTTCTTGAGAGCGGCGAGAAGCGAGAAAGGGACAGGTGCCCTGCAGGGGGCGGGCATCAGTCCGCTCCTCGCCAACATCTTTCTGCACTACATCCTCGACCTCTGGATCCATCAATGGCGCCGTCGCCGCGCACGCGGTCGCGTTGTGGCCGTGCGCTATGCGGACGACTTCGTCGTGGGCTTTGAGAGCAAGGCGGATGCGCAGGAGATGCTCTTGGCCCTCAAGGCGCGGCCGGCCAGCTTTGGGCCTGATACTTCATGAGGGCAAGACGCGGTTGATCGAGTTCGGTCGGTTTGCGGCCCTCTCGCGTCAACGGCGCGGCGAGCGGCGACCCGAGACCTTCCTTCCTCGGCTTCACCCACTACTGCGGGCGGACCCGCGTGAAGCACAAGACGGAAGGGAAACGCCTGACGCGCAAGCTGACGGCGTTGCGCCAGGAAGCCTGGCGGCTCATGCACGAGTCACTGGCCGCCCGGCACGAGTGGTTCGCCGCACTGCTGCGTAGACACTACGGCTACTACGGCAGGCCGCACAATTATCCAGCGCGCTCAACGGCTTCTATCGCGAAGTGCGTCGGACTTGGCTCTGCTTCTGAGACGGCGCAGTCAGAAAAGTCGGCGCCTGGGCTGGTCGGAGTTCGAGACCCTGACGGCACGCTTCCGTCTGCCCGTTCCACGCATCACTCGCACTTAATCGCAGGCGCGGATATGACGCGGGTTACCTCGGGGAAGAGTCGGGTGCGGGAAAGCCGCCCGCCCGGATCTGTGAGGGCGAAAGCCAAATGGCTGAGCTACTCGACCATTCCTCAATCCCTCGCTCG
This sequence comes from Bradyrhizobium cosmicum, assembly GCF_032290525.1. GTDB lineage: Bacteria > Pseudomonadota > Alphaproteobacteria > Rhizobiales > Xanthobacteraceae > Bradyrhizobium > Bradyrhizobium cosmicum_A. The sequence continues at coordinate 2,378 of NZ_JASXTA010000039.1, forward strand.
ACGGGAGTGGACGCGTGTCTCACCCAAGCCTGTGAAGCAGCCGGCCGTTGTCGGCTGAGAGGTTGGGATTTCGCTGGAGCCTGTGGCGCACGGATGTATCGTCTTGTCATGGCGATTGGTCCCGATTCTCTCCCGTGAGCTGATGGCTCTTGGTTCGCCCGGAGACCATGCGTTCCAGCACGTCAGTCCAGATCGGCCTGCGGATCGAACTCATGGAGTTTTGCCGTGTTCACGATCGACGCCAGGATCGCCCAGCTCTCAGCACCGCCTTCGCTGCCGCTGAACAACGAGTTGCGCCTCATGCCAATCGGGCGCATGGAACGTTCGTTCGACCGTATTGCTGTCGACCTCGACGCGGCCGTCGCGAAGAAACAGCGTCAACCCGTCCCAGTGATTGAGCGCGGAGTTGATCGCCTCCGCCAGCTTCGACTGCAGAAGAGCTGGTCGACATCTCGGTCAGTCGCGCCTTGAGCGCCGCCATCAACGGTGCGCTCCTGGTGCGCCGGACGGAAAGCCGCCGCTCGGCACTAATGCCACGGATCTCCGCTTCGATGGCATAGACCGCCTGCAGGCGTTCGATCATCTCGCGCGCGAATGGCGATTGGGTCGTCTTGTAGACGTTGACAAATTTGTCGCCGGGCATGGGCGAGACAAAAAGCAAGCTGGATCGCACCGCCATGACCACGGGCGAGCGCCTTTTAGGCCGCATAACCATCGACCTGCAGAATGCCGAGGCGATCTCCTCGGTGCCGCGTCTGTGAGTGAACACATAGGCAACCGCCGGCGGCGAGGGGCCGCCCCATGGTCGGTACATGCATGGCATGTGCCCAGAACTGGCAGATGCGGGTGCGATATCGTCCGGGATCGAGCACCGGCGTTGGGCTCTCATCGCAGAACACGCGCGGCGAGGCCTGGATGGTGCGCAGCTGAAGCTCGTAGAGGCTCCTGAGCCAACAGGCCGCACGCTTCTGCCCAGCCGGCCGAGTCGCGCGGTCGAGATGTGCAGCCTGGCCGGCCCGAATTTGCAGTTGTCGGGACAGCGGCAGATACCAGGCGAACTTCGAGACCACCAAGTGGCTCACGAGTGCGGTCGAGGCCATGCCGCTCTCGATCAGGCGCGGCGGCACCTGCGCTTGGACCACACCATCGGTGCAGCTGCCGCAGCCATATTTGGCTCGGATCGTGCGCAGCACCCGCAGGATCGCCGGGATGATGTCCAGCACCTCGCTGACGTCCTCGCCGATCTTGTGGAGCTGACCCTCGCAGCACGGGCGGGCCGTCACCCCCGGCTCCAGCACCTGTTCGCAGCGCGGTGCTTTGGGAGTGCGCCGATGTTGCGGCGCGCGCCTTCTTGCGCATTTGCCGGGCGGCTTCGCCGCAGGCGAATCGTCATTGGCCTGCACGCGCAACATGGCGTCGGTCTCGAGATCGCCCAGTTCAAGCGGGAGTTGCTCGTCGACGGCACCGCAAGTCGCTCCGAGCGCTTCCCGAAGATCATCTCCTTGAGCGTCTGCATCGCCACAGCTTCTCGTTCTCGGCGTCAAGCGCGAGCACCATCTCGGTCAGAGCTGACGGATTGGTCACGAGCTGATGGCCTGAACTGGAAGGCGGCCCGCCAGCACGCTGCGCAGGCCGCCGCGTGAGCCCACGTCGCCATAAAGCATCGTCGTCCATGGCGCGCGCGATGCCGATTGCGGACCTTGAGCGATGGCTCCAGGCTCCCGTCGATTAGCATCCTGCCGCCACCAACCTCCCCATGCTCGACGTTACGCCGCCGCCGATTGTGGCCGGACCAGTGTCGATGAGTCCGCTCGACTCGATCTGCCCGCTGCCCGCTGCTCGCCATCGACGCCGATGCTTTCAACTACGGCGGCACCCCGGAGTTCGCCGCGATCTCCGCCGTCGCGCTGCGCCATAACGAGATCAGCCAGATCCTTTCCACCACGCCTAGCCAGTTCGCCCCGATGCACCGGCGTCAACCCAATGGCGAAGTCGATCCCCGGCCATGGTGTCAGGGATTCTATGCAGCGATGCGGCTCAGGCTGTCGGCGTGGGCGCCGCTGCTCGATGCCAGCAATGTCAATCACGGCCTGCTTCTGCCCATGCAGCACTGTCGCGACGATCAGGAGCAGCCGACTGCTCGGACCACCACAAAGCGGCCGCGAGACCCGGCGCGCCTACGCCGATATTCCGCCGGCCGTCGAGGCCATCCGCCAGTACTTGATGCCGATCCGCTACGCGCGCGCCCGCTGATCACCGCAAACGTGGGACCTCATACCGGTTACGCCTGATCGTCACGGCCAAAATGAATGGTATGGATCCGCAAGCCTGACTCACGGACATCCTTGCCCGCATCGCCGCCCATCCGGATCATCGGCTGGACGAACTGCTGCCCTGGAATTGAAACCACCGACTACAGCAGTCTCCGCTCGAGCGGCATGACCACGCACATCAACAAGGTCCATCACGTCACAACCATAACCCAGGCGGCGAAGGACCTTGGTGAAGACGAAGGTTGGCTGCGCGAAATCGCCATAGAAATGGAGGCGAGCCATTCACGGTCATCATCGTGCCCCAGCGATATGAGCTGGCGCCTCGAGACCGTGCCGGGGCAGGCGTGATCGGGCCCACGACCATCGCTTCCATCGTTGCCCCAATCGAATGCTGCCGCGGCACAACTCCGATCTATGCTGCAAAATCGCGAGCGGACTTGAACACACTCGATCGGCTTGGCGGCGACTCCGAGCAAGGAGATCGCTATCTCCGACGATTGCTCGTCATCGGTGCAACTGCCGTTGTTCGGCACGCCGGCAGCATCTGCAAGCATCCCTGGGTCACGAGGCTGCTGGCCAAGAAGCCGGCCAAGCTCGTCGCCGTTGCCGTTGCCAACAAGACGGCGCGCATCGCTTGGGCGATCATGACCAAGAGAGGATAGTATCGAGCGCAGGAGCTTGCCGTACCCGCCTGCAAAGGCTTGGCAATGTGAGCGTGAGGCGAAAGAATCGAATCGCGAGGGTGATGATGGGGGGATGCGAAACGGTCGAGCCGTCGGTCGGGACAACCCGCTTCTGGGTCATGGGCATCAAAGCCCGTGCGAATGGTTGGGACTCTGATCCGCGGATTACATTAGGGCTAGCGGTCTTAGTGCCAAGCAGACTGGTCGGCTACATGATTTGCACCCGACCGCAAGCCGAACGTCCATTCTTCTCGCAACGCGGGCGTCGTCCACACATGGCGCGTCATCGCGGAAGAATAGTCAGTGCTCAACCCTCGAGGGTTCATCGGCATACTCTCCGAACGGCATCTCCACTGCATCTCGAAGGCTCGGTGAGACGGAAATCGGTTGCTACCAAATGAACTCGAGGATCTTGCGCTCCTCGTGGAGATTTCAGCCTCTGTTTTCGGTCCGAGCTGATGCCAAATGTCTCTATCACGACGTTGTCGTCCCTAGAGGGCCGGATTGCGCTTGGCAGGTGTCCGGCGCAAGGCCTCCGCGATTCTCGCCTCGGCGACATAGCTGATTGCGCCCCTCCTCTTGTTGGTAGTGATGCGTCAGCTCGATGCGATTTATAGAACAGCGTACGATTCTGAGCCTCTGGGTGTTGGGATCAGACGGGGCGCCGATTGTCCCAGTTCTGGATACAACGAAAGCGAGTTTAGTAGCGGAAAAATGATATGTCTGAAAACATGATCTCCTTGAGCGAGAAGCTTTCCCGCCGCGCGCGGGCGGCACCGTATGGCCGTGCTCTTAGTTGCGGCGAGACCACCCTCACCTGGGGCCAACTTGAGGCGCGGACCAACCGCATCGCTCGCGCCCTGGAGGGGCTGGGCGTTAAGCTCGGCGACTTAGTCACCATCGGCCTGCCGAACGGCATTAACTTCATCGAGGCCTGCTGGGGCATCTGGAAGCTGGGCGCGACGCCACAACCAGTGTCGTTCCGGCTGCCGAGTGCAGAGTTGCAGGCCGTAGTCGACCTCGCCGACCCGCCGGTCGTGATCGCCATGCCTGGCCTCGAGACAAACCGGCGGCGTGTAGCGGTCGAGGACCTGCTTGCGCTATCTGCCGATGATCGGGCAATCGAGCCGCGCGTGGCACCGGTCTTGATGGCTCCGACCTCCGGGGGCTCGACCGGCCGGCCCAAGCTGATCCTCTCCGGCTTACCCGGAGTGACCCTGGCTGAACCGAATGGCCCAGGCACCTGGCGCCTGGGACTAGGCGAAACAGCGCTGATTCCCGCACCACTTTATCATGGTGGGGTTTTTGTCTGCGCCTTAGACGCCATGGTCCGGGGTGCCCATCTGGTGCTGATGTCGCGCTTCGAGGCCGAGGGCGTCTTGTCCGAGATCGAGCGCCGCAAGGCGAGCTGGGTCTACCTGGTGCCCACCATGATGAGCCGCATCTGGCGGCTGCCTGAAGAGGTGCGAGCCCGCTACGATATCTCATCCCTGAAGACGCTCTGGCACTTCGCTGCGCCCTGCCCGCCCTGGCTCAAGGAGGCCTTCATTAACTGGCTAGGCCCCGAGGTAATTATGGAGATCTATGGCGGCACCGAGGCCCAAGCGTGGACTATCATCACCGGAAGCGAGTGGCTCGATCACCGCGGCTCCGTCGGACGCGTGTACGGAGGCGAAATGAAGGCGTTCGACGCCGACGGAAACGAACTGCCGCCGGGCGACGTTGGCGAAATCTATATGCGCCGTCCGGAGGGCTCGCCGCCCTCGTACACCTACCGCGGCGCGACGGCGCGCACTCTACCCGCCGGCTGGGAGAGCCTTGGGGACATCGGCTATTTCGATACCGACAGTTATCTCTATCTCGCCGACCGGCGCACCGATATGATCCTGGTCGGCGGCTCCAATATCTACCCGGCCGAAGTCGAGGCGGCGATCGAGGAGCATCCGCTCGTAATATCGAGCGCTGTGGTTGGGCTGCCACACGATGACATGGGCTCATCCATCCACGCCATCGTCCAGGCTCGCGCGGGCCTGACCGAGGACGAACTGCTAGCGCATGTGGCCGAGCGCCTGGTGACCTATAAGCTTCCTCGCACGATTGAGTTCGTCGCTGAGCCTCTGCGCGACGAAGCGGGCAAGCTGCGGCGGACGCAGTTGCGTGACGAGCGTGTCGCCCGGAGAAGTCCGCAGTCGCACACGCTTAACCAGGACCGCGAAGTGAGGCAGCGCCATAGGGACTCTTTACGCGAAGAGAGCCGCAAGTCGCCAGAACGTGCCGAGGGGCTGCTGACGCCTGATGCCCGAAGTGAATAACTGTGATCGACGCCGGCTTTCGGAGGTGTTGATCGTAACTGGCGGCTCGCCTCGCGCGCAGGTGAAGTGAATGGAAACCAAAAACAAAAAGGTGCCACGTGGATAACGTCGTCAAACTCGAATGTCATGACGTGATCGTCGTTATAACGATTGACAGTCCTCCCGTGAATGCCCTGAGCTCTGCGGTATGTGGCGGTATCCTGCAATGCGTGAAAGCCGCGATCGCTGATCCGCAGGTGAAGGCGATCGTTCTGACCTGCGCGGGCCGTACCTTTATTGTGGGAGGAGATATCACCGAATTTGACAAGCCTCCGAAACCGGCGGGGTGGGACGAGTTGCTGGCTTCCTTGGAGAGCTCGCCAAAGCCTATAGTTGCTGCGATCCACGGCAACGCTCTGGGTGGCGGGCTGGAGCTGGCGTTGGTCTGCCATTTTCGGGTCGCGACCAAGGATGCCAAGCTCGGCCTGCCCGAGGTCAAGCTGGGCTTCTTGCCTGGCGGCGGCGGAACGCAGCGCCTGCCCCGCGCGGTGGGGCCAGAGCTTGCGGTCAAGATGATCGTCGGCGGTGATCCGATCGGCGCGGCGGATGCGCTCGCGAATGGGTTGATCGAGGAGATCGTCGACAGTCCAGCGGCGGGCGGTGAAGCATTCGCCCGCAAGGTGCTCGCCCAGAAGCGCCCGCTGCGCGGTCTGCGTGATGATGATTCCAAGATCGCAGCCGCCAAGGCAGACCGCTCTATCTTCACCAATTCAGTCGCCGCACTCACCAAGAAGGCCCGCGGTCTGGAGGCGCCGTTTGCGGCCGCCGAGGCCGTCGGCTATGCCATCGATCTCCCATTCGACGAAGGCCTGAAGAAGGCGCGCGAACGTTCCGTCAAGCTCGTCCCCAGCGATCAGTCCAAGGCGCAGCGCTACGCCTTTTTCGCCGAGCGCGAGGCCAACAAAGTCGCGGGCGTGCCGGAGGGGACGAAGGGGCGGCCGGTCAACCGCGTCGCCATTCTCGGCGCCGGCACCATGGGCGGCGGCGTTGCGATGTCCTTCGCCAATGCCGGGATTCCCGTCACTCTGATCGGGACCGGCGAGGAGCGGCTCAAGCGCGGCATGAATATTATGCAGAGGAACTGGGAGGCGACCGCGGCGCGCGGAGGCATCCCGGCGGACGCACCGGCCAAGCGGATGGCGCTGATCAACGGGGTCGTGGGTATCGAGAATGTTGGCAACGCTGATCTCGTGATCGAGGCCGTGTTCGAGACCATGGCGGTGAAGAAGGAAGTTTTCGGCAAACTCGACCAGTTTGCCAAGCCGGGCGCGTTGCTCGCCTCCAACACGTCTTATCTCAACATCGACGAGATCGCAAACTCGACGAAGCGTCCGCAGGACGTGCTTGGCATGCATTTCTTCTCGCCCGCTCATGTGATGAAGCTATGCGAGATCGTGCGCGGCCCGCGAACTGCACCGGACGCGCTAATGACAGCGGTCGAGATTTCGTCTCAGATTGCCAAGGTGCCGGTGGTCGTCGGACTCTGCGATGGGTTCGTCGGCAATCGGATGTATGATCAGGGCGGCAAGCAGGCTGGGAAACTGTTGTTTGACGGCGCGCTGCCGCAACAAGTCGATGCAGCCCTCACGAAATTTGGAATGCCTATGGGGCCGTTTGTGATGGGCGATTTGGCCGGCAACGATATTGGTTGGCTTTCGCGCAAGGATCGCGGGGTCAAGTCGGAGATCGCTGACGCGCTCTGCGAAGCCGGCCGTTTCGGGCAGAAGACCGGCAAGGGATGGTACAGGTATGAGGCAGGCTCTCGGACGCCAATCCCAGATCCCGAGGTCGCAATGCTGATCGACCACACTTTGACTCGGCTTGGCCGAAAGCGCCGCGCTGTGAGTGAGGAGGAGATCATCGAACGCGTGATGTACCCGATCATCAATGAGGGCGCGCGCATCCTCGAGGAAGGAATCGCTGCGCGAGCGGGCGACATCGACGTGGTCTGGCTTTATGGCTTCGGCTGGCCAATCTATCGCGGCGGGCCGATGTACTACGCCGACCAGATCGGCCTTGATAAGGTCCTCGCCAAGATGAGAGAGCTTCAGGCGGCCGTGGGCGACGAATTCAAACCGGCCGCCCTGCTGGAGAAGCTGGTCGCCGAAGGCAAGAAATTCGCTGATTTTGAGCAACCAGCGTAGTGGGGACCTTGGCGAGCGAAGCAGACGAGTGCGGAAGAGTTCGGTCATCCTCACTCTCCACGTCTTGTTCCCTAGGTTCTCACCCGGGGCGGCGCCGCGGTCTGTGCCTTCCAACAGAGAATGATAGGACCCTATCAACATGCGTGAAGCCGTTATCATTGCCGCCAAGCGGCCTCCCATCGGCAAGGCCTATCGCGCCGCGTTCAACAACACCTAGGGCGCGACCCTCGGCGCTGAGTCAATCCAAGCGGTCGTCACCCAGGCCGGTGTGGATCCGGGCGAGATCGACGATGTCGCCATGGGGCGGCGATGCAGCAGGGCACGACCGGCTACAACAGCGCGCGCCTCTCATGGCTGTGGCGACCGCGGCCAAGTATCTCCTCAATGACGGCGCCCCGATCCGCCATCGGCGCCGGCATCGAGTCGATCAGCCTGGTGCAGAACGACAAATCGAATCGCTTCATGGACCGCCGAGCTCGTGGCCGAGCGCTAGACTGTATGTCCCCTCCACAAAATGAGGCGACTCACCCTCGATGTTGCGACGAGGGTTGCCTGGATGGACCGGGCAGAGCCTCAAACAAGGAGGGCGAGTCGTGGGTCATCATACCGAGGTCTTTGTCGGAATCGATACGTCAAAATCGCGCAATGCAATAGCCATTGCCGATGGCGGCCGTGGCGGCGAGGTACGATATCTCGGGGAGTTTCCTGCCACGGAGGCAGCGATCCGAAAGCTGGTGGCAAAGCTTGCAGCGAAATGCTGTCATCTGACGTTTTACTACGAAGCAGGGCCGACAGGATATGGCCTCTACAGACTACTCAAGAGCCTCGGCCATGACTGCCTGGTGGTGGCCCCCTCGCTCGTTCCGAAGAAGGCCGGTGATCGAGTGAAGACGAACCGGCGCGATGCGGTAAGCCTCGCCAAGCCGTTGCGCGCGGGCGAGCTCACCGCAGTGTGGGTGCCGGACGAGCGCCATGAGGCTATGCGCGATCTCTCGCGCGCCCGTCAGGCAGTGAAGAAGGACCTCCAGGGCAAGCGTCAACAGATCTCGTCATTGATGCTGCGGCTGGGACGCATCTATCCGGGCAAGACAACGTGGGGACCCGCCCACATGAGATGGCTGATGTCGCAGAAGCTCGAGCATCGCGAGCAGCGCATCGCATTCGAAGAGTTACTTGAGGGGATACGCCAGGAAAGTGAGCGAATGGAGCGTTTGGAAGATGCCATCCGCGAGGTAGTACCCGAGTGGTCGCTTGCCGAGATTGTCGCGGCCCTGCAAGCGATGCGGGGGATTGATCTCATTGCGGCTGTGGGGGTGCTGGTCGAGATCGGTGATCTCTCCCGCTTTCAAAATCCGCGCGAGCTGATGAGCTATCTGGGTCTGGTGCCCACGGAAAACTCGACTGGCGACAAGGTCAAGCGAGGCGGCATCACCAAAGCCGGTAATGGGCGGGCGCGACGTATTCTTGTGGAGGCGGCCTGGAGCTATCGATATCCGCCGCGCGTAAGCCGAGACAAGCAGCCAAAGGTGGAGGCCGCACCGAGACGCGCGCGAGAGATTGCGTGGAAAGCGCAAACCAGATTGTGCGGACGCTTCCGCTCACTCGAGCGGAAGGGCAAGCGGCGAACCGTAATCGTCACGGCGATTGCCCGAGAGCTATCCGCCTTCATTTGGGCAATCAATCGCGAGCTCATGCCACCTCGACAGGCGTAACGTCGTTGGGGGCTGTGGACCGCTCGAGTCGTGAGGTGCGCTCGACCGGCCCACAGCCCTCTTTGTTGCAATCAGGATCAGGGTAGTCGCAGACATCAATCGTGCAGAGGTGAAGGTGGGACCACGGCAGGGGAAATCCTGAAACCCATTATGTGGCCGATCATCCGATCTACGCCCGACGCTAGACCAGGGACAGCCCCAGACGAAAAAACGGAAATGCGGTATCCAACCCGCGCATCAGAGCCTGTTCACCGACGTCTTCGGGTTCCGCCTTCTCCTCTGCACGATCCATCGGCGCAAGAACTTCACGATGAGTCCACGTGGAGATGGGAAACCGCGCGTTGTGTGCTTGACTGGGGATATCAGAGTGGATATCCCGCGAGGCGCAGGACGAGTACGCCCTAGAATCCCAGCGGCGGACGGCCTACGCACGGTCTGAAGGTCGCTTTGCGAACGAAATCACGCCAATGACCACGATCATGAAGGTCGTGCTCAACAACGCGAGACGACCAACAAGGAGGTCACCATCGCCGCAGATGAGGGCAACCGACCGCTGAGCACGCTTGAGGATCTCAAGAAGTTGGCTCCAGTGTTTAAGGGCGGCCGCTATGTGAAGGAAGGCAAGTACATCACCGCCGGCAACCCCAGCCAGCTCGCGGACGCCGCTGTCGTGGTACTCCAGATGGATCGGAAGCAGGCCGAGAGGCGCGGATTAGGGGCGCTCGGAGGCCTATCGGGGCATGGCAGTGGCCGGCTGCCGGCCGGAGCAAATGGGCATCGGCGCGGTCTTCGCAGTCCCGAAGCTGCTGGAGCGCAATGGGCTTAAGATCGACGACATCGATATCTGGGAGCTGAACGAGGCGTTCGCCAGCCAGGTGCTCTACTGCCGCGACAAGTTAGGCATCCCCAACGAGAAGCTGAACGTTCCCCGTGGCTCGATCTCCATCGGCCATCCGTATGGCATGAGCGGCGCCCGCCGCACCGCCCACCTGATGTACCAGGGCAAGCGCCGCGGCGCGAAGTACGGCGTCGTCTTTATGTGCGTCGGCGGCGGCATGGGCGCGGCCGGCCTGTTCGAGATCTTCTGAGGAAGGCATGAAGAAGGACCTGCTGCGTTGTGCCAGGAAGAGAGGAGCGGACCATAAGCGTGTATTTCCTGACCTGCGGTCGGGTCGAACGAGGCGCCTTTGGCCTTTAACGGCAATCGTGCTGTTGAGGCCCACCTCGAATCGACAGTCCAGCTGAGCGACTTTCGCTCAGCGGAGTCGTGGCCCTCAATTGAAAATTCGGCTCGGCGGCTCAGGAGGTTGGGGCGCCGTTCGGAAAGTCACCGGCGATGTGTCATCGCCATGACGGCGGTGCTTCGACGTTGTCCAAAATATGCGGCACATAGGCGCTGCCTAAAGCCTTCAGGGGGCGAAAGGTCCACTTGGCGCCCATCTGCAAAACACCTCAGCGCGCCGCGAGGCTGCGCGCGCTCGTTATCGGCGCCAACCGCACGATGGCGCGCAATTGCTGCGTAAATCATGAGCAAATGGGTAAACTCCGACCGGATACAATGCGAAGATCAAATCGTGGGATGCCTTCAGGGCGTCTGCAAAAACGCATGCTGATCGCTGATCGAGAACAAGTTGCGGTGTTTTGTCTATGAAAGAAGAAGTCGCTGCGAATGGAGGCGGCCGGCTCGAGGAGGGTGCTTGGAAGCATCTCATCGTCTCGCGCCAGGGCCCAATCGTCGAGGTTGCGCTGCACCGACCGGGTGCCCGAAACGCCTTGAACGCCGCTATCATACAAGAGTTGACCGCGGTGGCGCGTCTGCTCCGGCGCCGATCGGACGTGCTTGCCGTTATCCTCGCTGGCGGCGAGGATAATTTTTCGGCTGGGGCGGACCTTTCTCCGGGCGACGCGCGCGCCACGACTCAGCGGAGCAGAGTCCCCACTCTGCTTGAGGCGCGGGAGGCGATAATGACGGGGCCCGACCTATGTCGGGCATGGGAGGAGATCGAGGCCGCGACGATCGCTGCCATTGAGGGCTATTGCCTCGGCGGCGGATGCGCGCTCACGATGGCTTGCGATTTCCGCATTATGGGAGAGGGTGCCTATATGCGCCTGCCCGAGATTCCGCTCGGCATGAACATGAGCTGGAACAGCATTCCCAGGATCACGACGCTTGTCGGGCCGTCACGCGCGAAACGATTCGTCATACTCGGCGAGGCGGTCGACGCCGGCACGTGCGTTGGCTGGGGTATGGCCGACGAGGTGGCGAAGAAGGGCGAGGCGCGCGAGCTAGCCAGAGCATGGGCCGCCAAAATCAGCAAGCTGCCGCCGGTCCCGGTACGCATGACAAAAGAAGCGATCAACGCTCAGGCGACGGCGACCCATCTGATCAGCAGCTTCGCCGACCGGGACCAGTTCCTCCTGACGTCGCGAACGGAGGATTACAAAGAGGGTATCGCGGCCTTCCTAGAAAAGCGCAAACCTGCCTTCCGGGGGAATTGAGGCGATGGACGCCTACGGCGCCGCGTCACGAATCTTTTTGGTACCTTCGAGGGCCCCTTGGGGCGGAGCGCGGCGCGATGCGGTTCGAACCGCGAACCTGCTGGGACGATCACCGAGCGTCTTCTGCAGCGCCGACTTGCTCCGATCGGAGCTTCGGATGAGCCGGCAGCCTCTCACCGGCGTGCGGGTCCTGGAGATCGCCGACGCTGCCAGTGGTGGATTCTGCGGCCGCCAAGTTTCGCAATGGGGCGCCGAGGTGGTCATGCTCGAGCTGCCCGCGGGCGGCGCACTCCGCAGCCTTGGCCCAAGCGGCTGTTTGCCGCCGATCTGTCCAAGGCCAAGTCGCGCGGCGCCCAGAACGGCTTCACATCCGACGCCTATATCCCGCCGCATCTTATTCGCGGAGAGCTCGCCGAGAAATGGGAGTGGCTCAAAAACGGGTTGCAAATGAAGATCACGCTGCGCAAGGACGTCATGTTTCCTGAGAAGCCCGGCGTGATGCAGAGGCGCGAGCTTGTTGCCGACGATGTGGTGTATAGCTTCAAGCGAGTGGTCGGCAGCCGGCTATCAAAACGTACTTCGACTACGTCAAGGACGTTCGCGCGGAAGACAAGTACACGGTCGTGTTCGAGATGTCGAAGTTCAACGCCGAGTGGAAGTACCGCTTCCGCTACGGGTACTACTCCGGATCATGCCAAAGGCTCGTTGATGCGGGCGCCACGAACTGGAAGAACGTCAACGGCAGCGGCCCGTTCAAGTTGACGTTTACGTGCCGGGCAATTCGCAGGTGTACGAGACGAATCCCGACTACTGGGACTCCGAGTCGATCGACGGAAAGGAGTTCAAGCTGCCCTACGTCGACAAGATCACCTACCGTATCATCAAGAACGAGGCGACCCGCGTCACTGCGCTACGCACGGGTAAGCTGGATCTCATGGAGTACCTGCGGCGGCAGGGCGCCGAAGAACTGAAAAAAAGCACGCCGACGCTGAAGTCGAGCCGCTCGCTTAGCATGAGCGGCACGTTCCTATCGATGCGCGTTGACCAGAAGCCGTTCGACGATATCCGCGTCCGTCGCGCCATGAATATGGCGGTCAATAAGGAAGAGATCATCAAGGCGTACTACAACCGCAATGCGGAGCTGTTCGCCTACCCGCAGCATCCTGAGTACACCGGCTACTTCCAGTCGTTGAGTGAGCAACGCCCAACGTGCTGGAGCTATTCAAGTACGATCCGGCGAAGGCCAAAAAGATTTTTGACCGAAGCGGGCTATCCAAACGGCTTCACCTTCAACACCCAGGTCTGTTCCTCCAATGCGGACCACATGGACTTCGTTCCGCTTGTTGCAGCCTATCTCGAGCAGGTCGGCGTGAAGATGGAAATCCAGCCGATGGAGTATGCGGCCTTCCTGTCGATGATGACACCCAGGACGCTTGCGGCGGGCTATTTCACGAACAATGGTCACACCGCTCCGACGCCGACGATCCGCAAGAGCTTCACATCCGGGCAGATCTTGAATACGTCCCAATGGAGCGACCCGAAGCTCGATGAGCGGATGGAGGCGGCCTACCAGGGGCGGGACGAGTTCAAGCGTCAGGCTGCGCTGCGAGCGATGACCACAAGGCGCCGTACGTCTGGCTCCCAACCCCCGACAACTTCACCGCATGGTGGGCTTGGGTGAAGTGCTACGAAGGCGAGCTGCGCGCGGGCGCCGAGCGTCCGGGCCCGATCTATGCGCGATCTGGATCGATCAGGATCTAAAGAGGAAGATGGGTTACTGAGCGAACGCCGCGGTCACATCGATGCAAACAAGCGTTGGGCCATCGCGCCAGCGTGATTTGGGGACTTCGGCCGTTCTGCTGCGGAGCGCTCATGGTAAAGGTTGCATACTAAAGGTTCGGAATCTTTCATTGAGTAAACCCCTTCTGCAAGTCCGCAACCTGACCACCAAGTTCGGTAATGGGCCCAGCGCGATCACCGCCGTCAACAATGTCTCGTTCGAGGTCAACGCGGGCGAGACCGTCGCCATCGTCGGTGAAAGCGGCTCCCGCAAAAGCGTGACCGCCCTGTCGATCCTGCAGCTCGTGCCCGATCCGCCCGGGCGCATCACGGACGGCGAGATCCTGTTCGACGGCGTCGACTTGACCAAGCTGCAGGAAGAGGAGATGCGCGCGATCCGCGGCAACCGAATCGCAATGATCTTCCAGGAGCCGATGACGTCACTCAAGCCATCGCTAACCATCGGCCTGCAGATCGCCGAGCCGATCAACCTGCACAAGCAGCTGCCGTGGCAAAAAGCCTACGACAAGGAGAGGGAAGTGCTCGATCGCGTGCAGATGCCCGACGCCCTCAGCCGGCTTTCGGCTCATCAGCACCAATTCTCCGGCGGCATGCGGCAGCCCATCATGATCGCAACGGCGCTCGCCTGCCAGCCGAAGCTGATCACCGCCGACGAGCCTACCACCGCCCTTGACGTGACCGTGCAGGCGCAGATCCTGGAGCTGCTGAAGGAGCTGACGCGCGAGACTGGATCGGCGCTGATGCTGATCACGCACGACCTTGGCGTGGTCGCGCGCTACGCCGACCGGGTCTGCGTGATGTAGGGCGGCAAGATCATTGGGACCGCGAGCGCGCTCGATCTCTATGCCAGGCCGATGCATCCCTATACGCGCGGCCTGATGGCCTCGATACCCCGCCTCGACGAGCCGGCCGGCGGCTCGTGCCCATCAAGGGGCAGCCGCCGAATCTCGCGCAACTACCGACCGGCCGTTCGTTCAATCCGCGCTGTGGCCAGGTGGTGGACCGTTGCCGGCGTGACGTTCCCGAGCTGATGAAAGCGACCGAGAACCACATGCACGCCTGCTAGGTGGCCGCCCATGTCTGATGGGTCGACACGCGAACAGAACCCGCAAAGCACGGCGGCGCAAACGTCATTCTCGACGTGCAGAACGTGAGGATTCATTTTCCCGTGTACGGTGGCTGGTGCAGCGCGAGGTCGGTAAAGGCCGTCGACGGCGTGTCATCCCAGGTGCATGAGGGCGAGACGCTCGGCCTCGTTGGAGAGAGCGGCTGCGGCAAGTCGACCACGGGCCTTGCGGTGTTGCGCATGCTTCCTGACACATCTGGGAAGATCGTTTAAGGCGTGGACATCACCGACACAACCAGAACCGGATGCGGATAATGCGAGGCGCATCCAGATGGTCTACCAAGATCCCTTCGGCTCGCTCGATCCGCGCATGACGGCCGGCGGTCTCGTCGGCGAGCCGCTGGAAATTCACAAGCTTCACGGCAACAGGGCCGATCGTCGCGCGCGCGTGATGGAGCTGCTCGAGATGGTGGGCCTGCGGCACGACAGGATCGACCGCTATCCTCACCAATTCTCCGGCGGTCAGCGGCAGCGCATCAGCATTGCGCGTGCACTCGCGGTCGAGCCGCGGTTATTGGTCCGTGATGAGCCCGTATCAGCCCTCGACGTGTCGATCCAGGCGCAGGTGGTCAACCTGTTCAACAATTGCAGGAAGAGCTCGGAAACCCGACGATCTTCGTCGCTCACGACCTCGCCGTGGTGCGGCATGTGAGCCAGCGTATCGCCGTGATGTATCTCGGTACAATCGTCGAGATCGTCTTCGCGCGACGAACTCTATGCGAATCCGAAACATCCCTACACCAAGGCGCTGATGAGCGCCATTCCGATCCCAAATCCCATCTTTGAGGCCAGACGCAGCCATCAGACGATCCAAGGCGAGGTGCCGAGCGCACAGCGCCCACCGCCGGGCTGCCGCTTCCATCCGCGCTGTCCGCATGCGATGCCGGTATGCAAGGAGAAGATGCCGGAACTGCTTCTCGAGGGAAGCAGATTGGTCGCGTGTCATCTGTTCCCGTAAGGGCAAGTGCAACTTTGAGCTCATGACGAGCTTCTTAGGGCGGTCGCCGTCACCTGGGTTATCGGCGCGCCCGCAAATTGATCGTAAAGAAGAGCATTGGTCAGCCCTTCCGTTTTGATAAGTCGACGCATGCATTTGGAAGACCAATCTTCCGACGCAAGATTGGATCGGAAGCAGCTTTCAGTAACCCTGCGACGATAAGACCCGCACTTTTCCCTGCTACAACCGTCGAATCTCCAATGCTCGGATTTGCCAAAGTTTCATCGCGCTGATTGCATCGTCCTCGTCGAGAGTCATGAAAGCGTCCGCTGTGCGAGAAAAGTATGCGCGAAGCAGTGAGAAGGCTCGTAGCACTTGGGCATCGTCATCAGGGTCGATTGCCATGACCCACTTTTCACAGAGTTCCCGCCGTGCGCTTTCGAAGAGGCGTGCTGCACGCGGGGGCCATAAGAGTGAAGAAGTGACAATCAACTCCCAATAGTACCGAGAAGTGCCGGCAACGGAAGCGGCGACGCCTGATTGAACAAAGACGTGAGTAACAGACAGGTATCTAGGTGCTCAAGACGCGGCAAAGAATGTCCGTATTGACCGACTGCTAGTCTAGATAACGGAATGCGCACGGGCCGTACGTGTTGGTCGCGCGGCAATTGTTACGGTCTCGGCTTGCCCAAATCTCATCTGCAGTTCATTCCACGATGGGGTTCTGCATCAAAGGGGTGAAACTCGCCTGATCTGTCCGCCGCATTGGCGGAAGTTGGCGATTTCTTCGGCAGGGCAGGGGTAATTCTTGTTTATCTAGCGGGCGAAGATGCTGCTAGCTTGGATCGAACGAGAGCGGGTCCGTAAACGGATGTGCGGGAACGCGCGAAAACGACCGTTCTCGAATTTGTCCCCTTTTTACGCGGGTGATCGCGTGCGTCCAATAAAGTTCCCAGGGATACGACGTGCGATCGAGGTAACGCTCTCCGCCAAATTGGAGCACGTGCATGGCCTCTCTCCTCACCTTTTCGACATCCCACGAGTTCAATTGTCGTCGGCGCCGGTTGGGTTTGTCCTGGCCAACGGACCGGAGCACCTGCGACAAGTAGCGGTGCAGGACATCCAAGGAAAGCTCGCGAGCTTTGCGATCGAGAACTTCTGCACGATCGCGACGACGTGATGTTCACTGACCGAAAACGTCACCGGGTCTTTCGTGAACGTCCAAGCGGGTTTCAGGGCCACGTCGGCCATATTCGAGCTCCGGAATGATCTCACACTCTTATCATTGTGCTGGCCATATGCGACGAGAACGAGCGTTCGCCAACGCCGCTTCGTACTCTCCAGTGATTTCCTTGATAAGGTCGGCGGCACCCATCACCGAGGCGAACGCCTGACACTGCATGACCAGCACTCCAGATATTGCCCAAGTGCGGCGGACCTTCGCTAGACGTCAAACTGCCAGCGCTCTGCCTTGCGCGCGCCTCGGACACTGACTCGACAAGTTTTGAGGTATCGAGACCGGCCGCCACGATTGAGCTCCGCAACACGTTCGCATTGAGTCCCCAAAATGCGTTGGTTAAAACGATCTCTTCAATCGTGCTATCGAGCAACATCTGACGATAGGTATCGCTTGCCCTGCGTTCCAAGGTGGCATTGAAGCGAGTGCCCATACAAGCGAGCTCGCACCCAAGCATGCGCGCTGCCGCTAGTGACATACCATCTGTCATGCCACCCGCAAGTACAATTGGACCATCGAATATGGCGCGAACCGCGCGAACAAAAGCAAACGGATTGGCCCCTCCGGTATGACCTCCCGCACCGGCTTCGATGGCCTTTTCAGCATGGTGCAGCGAGGCAATGTCGGCGAACACAAAACATCCGATTCCGTGCAAGGAATCGACTGCAGCGGCCGGCGATCCGACGCTGGTGATTACAATCTCCACCTTGTGTGGGTAAGACAGGCAAGATCATCCCTGAACCGCCGGTGACGGACCATGAGCGTTGGGCAATGCGTCGCGTGGGCTGATCCACCCTTGCGAGATCACGTTTAATTCTAACTAAGCTAGTGATCGAGCTCCTCGACCGATCGGGCGTTGGTGGTAGGAAACGCGCTGATGGCACCCGACCGGCAGACCGTAGTCACATGGTCCACCCCGGACACATCAGCCATGGGCGTGATGATCAGGGGTACAGCCAGCCGGGAACAAAGAGCGTCGGACAACCTGCCACACCCGTATACTGCAGTCACAGCTATTGTCCTTTGAGCAGGGTGGTGTTTCGCGAGAATTGTCTTCTAGCGTTCCTGCCGCTCTTCCGGGTCACGAGCGCATCGACGGTTGGGAGTTGCGACATACGTGGAGCATTCGTGGCATTAGGTAGTGTCCACCGATTGATCAATTGCAGAGTTCGATGCGAAACGCTTCGGTGCCGATCTTATAAGCCAAGCTGACAAGCTAAAGCGCTGTTAGTGGCGGCTGGCGAGAATAGATTGTGGAAGTATCGCGAACCCCTCGAATGGATTTTTGATCAACGTGATGCTTACCCAGATGGACCTGGCCTTCAGCACCAATCAATCGCATGCTCCTGAAACCCACTCAATTACTAAGCCTGAGAGTTGACTCGGGCGCACATGGTAAGTCGCTCGAATCGGGTGCAGGAGCATGGGGTTGACCCATTCTCGGCAGTGTCTATGTGTTCTTGGCGCGCCGGCGGATTCTTGTGACGGTCGGCGCGGAGCCCATCAATGTAATCTTCCGGTGGCCAAAGATCGAGTACGGCGCGACACTTCGGTCGATAGCGCAATTGTCGGGAGCAGGCGAGACACCGGCTTCATCAAAGCGGGATAGTTCTTAGCGATACCGTGGGGAAGTAGACCAGGAGCGTCGAACGCGTCGCCAGATGAGGATGCATGTGCTCTGCTGTGAGCGAAGCCGTTTCTGACGACCTCGGGACGCCAAAAGCGCTGCTGCTTGCCGAGCCGCGGATGCCGATATGTCCAGCCGCTTTCGACCAGCATGTGACCCGTGCGGCCGTGACCGGCGTTGGTGATACCGGCACGCCTGACAGTCTCTCCGTTTGATCGCTCGGCCGGCACCAAACGGAGATCGTCCATGGCCGATGCGGACTCTCAAAGTGGCTTACGTCACCAACCTCGGCGGCCATTGTCACCGCGACGCTTAGATCAATCGTGCCCGCACGAGTGGCTCTAAAGACTAGGCCGGGGCGAACTATCGATTGTGCGTTCGGGATGTATCCGCTCCCTCGCTAGGCGAACCGCTTCGAGCATCTTCGCGAACTCCTTTCATGAAAATGGTGAGATCCACCGGCTGGCAACTGCAGACCGGTCACGAGTACGTCTGGCCGGCAGGCTTGCTAGATCATGTGCGCGGATCGGACGATAATCCGCCACTGCTCGGGTCGCCTACCAGACAGCGCGCCGCACGGCCGATCCGCGATCTGACCAATGAGCGGCGGCGTTTCGATTGCCGCCGCTGTTCGTTCTGCTTCGGAGGCAGGGCGAGCGCCTTAGGGATCAATCGGACCTATCGGCCTCATCGGGAAGAGGGGCTCGCAGTCCGGAAGGGGCGGACCCGCTGTAAGAATGTGGGAGTGCGTGCTTCGATGCTGGTCTTGGCCAGACTCAAGTCGCTCGACCTGTCCAATCAGCTGGCCACTGGCAGCAACCTCCGGGTACTCACCATCCCCGAAATCAGCGCCGCCCTTCGCGGGACTCCACTCGTCCGGGCAAGTCCAGCAACAATGCCTCCGTCGAAGACTTCAAAGGGCGCTTCCGGGCTGAGACCGCTCTTGCGATGCCGATAGTTACTGCACTTTCGCATGATCAACACCTTCCAGTTACTGATTGAACGGCCAGCGAGAACAGCCGCCGATAATGGCATGTTTCGGGGGATCTTGAGCATGGATTTCGCTGGCTTTGGCAACGTATCAGTGGTTTAGCCCGCTTCGGCCGATCATTTAACTCGCGTAGCACCCGCCTCGTCCGTGGACGAAAAAATCACCCAGAGATCGTCGAACATCGGATCAAAGAGCCAAACATGTTCAAGGGTTGCCCGAGTGAGCCGTCGCACAACAGTCTGGGCACCGCCAACGTGCTGCACATAACAATCTGCGCAAAGAGGCAACTTTGGTGCAATGCTCGTCGCTACTCACGATCCTCTCACGATGGATGGGTTTCCGCCGCACCCTCTATTCTCGTGCTAAGAGGATGAAGCAGAAGTACGTAATGTACGGATGAATGTTGTCGCCTTCGCGCATGAGTCTCTCTTTTGTCCCGCCAGCCGTGTGGGGTCGGTTACGGCGATGTCATCAATCCGACGATCCGGCGGTCAATCCAAGGAGCCTGCTCCAGCTGTTTTCTCGCCTCAGACCAGGCCCGCACGGGATTCGGTGAATGGCACGCTGATTGCTTGGACAAGGATTGCGGCTGCAAGATGCTTGCAGCGGCACTGTCGCCACGAGCCCCGACGTAAGACTCGTGCGATTACTAAACCTAATGCGCGGAACGCCGTTCGCTCGGAAAACCAAAAGATATAACCGCGGTTATACGAAACTTACTCGCCGGTATAGACTACCAAGTTACGCATAAGCTCTCATAAGGAGAAAATTGGGATGATCTCCGAGGTGTTCATTACGTGTGTGCTCGAAGGTGGCAGGAATGCGGTGGAGTGCAGCCTTCATGCGTCCTTGACCCCGAAGCAGATTGCGCAGTCCGCCATCGAAGCTAGGCGAGCGGGTGCGACGTTGGCGCGCATCCAATTGCTTGATCCCAAAACGCGGTGTAGTACGCGCGATCAGGCGTCGTATCGGGCAGCGGTGCAGCGTATTCGAGAAGCGGACGTGAATTCGGTCATCAACCTGACCGCGGGATTGGGGGGGACCTCGTGCCGGGCTAAGCGGGCTCTCCGCTGCCGACCAACGGACATCGCAAGCGACCGTGAGTGGTCATTACAAGTGGAAGAGTTGCGTCCCGAGATCTGGGCACGGAATTGCGGGTCGATGAGCTGGGCCTTGGCAGATCAACGTCCTGGACGCCACGGGCGATGGCCGCGCGCATGAAGGAATTCGGTCTGCGTCCCGAGTTAAGGCTTGAACAAGGAGAGGGAACGATGTCAAAGAATGCGTTTTGTGCGATAGTCACGGGGGCAGCGTCGGGGCTTGGAGCGGCGACCGCGAACCTCTTGGCCAAGGGCGGGGCGCGCATCGTCGTCAACTATTCCAAGAGCCAGAAGGAGGCCGAGGCCACGGCCGAAGCCTGCCGCATTGCTGGCGCTGCCGAGGTCCTGGTGGTCCAGGGAGACGTCTCCCGCGATGATGATTGCAGAAAGATTGTCGCGGCTGCCGCGTCTTGGGGGCGGCTCGACTTGCTCGTTAACAATGCTGGAACAACAAAACATGTGCCGCATCACGATCTCGATGGGCTTTCGGCGGAGGATTTCCAGCGGATCTATGCGGTCAATACCATTGGGCCCTACCAGATGATTCGTGCGGCACGCTCGTTGCTCGAGGCTGGCGCCACGGTGAGCGGACGACCGGCCGCGGTGGTGAACGTCTCCTCCATCGCAGGCATCAATGGCGACGGCTCATCGGTCGCGTACTCGGCGAGCAAGGGAGCGCTCAACGCGCTCACACCAGCGCTCGCGCGCGCGCTGGCACCTTCCATTCGCGTCAACACCGTTTGTCCCGGCTACATCGATACGGCCTGGTTCACGAAGGGCCGTGGTGAGGCTGGCGCGCGGCAGGTGCGCGATACCGTGGTGGCTCGTGTGCCGCTCAAAGTCGCCTCAAGCGCCGAGGATATCGCTCAACTCGTCTGCTTCCTCGGAAGCCCGGCGTCGAGCAACATGACTGGAGAATGCGTGCGTACAGATGCCGGCTTGCATCTGATTTTGTAAAAGAGCCAAAAACTGTGTCTTCAACCGCAGTCAAGCGCATGCCGCAGTCTGGCAGGCAAGCGTGGCCCTCCGCGCCCACCACGGCTGGCATGCCGATTCGTGCGGTGCAGTTTGTCTGCCAACGAGCACAATTAGAGCGCCCCTCCCTAAGAACCCATCACCTGAATATTGACGCCTCAGCCGCCGCCACGAGGATGCTAAGGACGTTCCCATCGGGCGCGACAGATAGTTCTTGATCGGAGGGCAGCATTTCGCTGCCGCCCGAATCGGCCACACAACATGAGAGCGATAGAATATCGCCGTTCCGCCGAGCCGTCGGAGGGCCTGTCTGTCCTGGACGCCTCGGCATAGGCGACCGCTTGACGTCCTAGAGGCCGAGCAGCATCTACTCTCCGGGAGCCGAGTCCGCCTTCTGGGCAAAGCGACACAACGGCGTCGTCGTCCGTTAAGAAGCCGAATTGAGCGGGAGCGGACAGGCAAGCGTATGCGATAGCTGGATCAGGAAGAGGCACAAGAGTTCTCTGAGCCAGGCGCGGATACGGCGGAAGTTGCGGCCGACTGCTGAGAGCACGACGTTGGCGCCGTCGCCGGCGCGGCCTTTGAGATAGCAGCGGCCAAGGTGACCTTCGGCCTTCAGATGTCCGATGATGGGCTCGATGGCGGCGCGGCGCCGGAGCTCGCGCTTGATGGCGCCGAACACGCCGCGCTTCTGGCCCGAAATGAAGACGCGACGGGGATTTTGCGCGTCGTGGCCGCGATATCCCTTGTCGACATAGGCCCGCTCGATCGGACAGCCGGTGAGCGCCTCGGTGCGGTCGATGACGTCCCGCAGGGTATGACCGTCTTAGGGATTATCGGGCAGCGACCTGGCGTGCAGTACGAACAGGCCACCGGGCGCCCGGCGGTTGTTGGTGACGATGGAGGCCTTCACGCCGAACTCGTAAGGGGCTGCGGCCTTGCCTTTGCCGATGCATTCCACCTCCGGGGCATGGAAGGAATAAAGCTTCCAGCCGCGCTGGCGCTGCTGCTGCGAGCGGATTTGCACGGCCCGGCCAAGCGGGAGGGCGAATGCCTCCTCCAGTGCCGGCTGGCCCTCGATCTTGCGGCGGATGTCGCGGATGATGCGGCCGAGCCGGCTGCGCAGAATGCGCAACTGCCGCTGATGCCGGCTGAACTGTTTGGCATGGGCGTAGCGGCCCGCCATCATCGCGGCGGCCTTGGCCACACGAGAATAGGATTGCCGCAGCCTGACGGCGTGCCTTCTCGCCAGGCGGTTGAGCCCCTTGATAGCCGCATGAAGCAGCTTGGCATCGGTCGGAAAGGTGATGGCCTTCGGCTGCAGCGTGGTGTCGACGGTGACGCGCTTGAGGTCCTGGCCGCGTAACGCGCCGGCCTCGTGCGCCACCCGCAGGCTCTCCGCCAGCAGCAGCTCCAACTTGTCGCCGAGCCGCTTGCGCCAATGGCTCAGGTCCGAGCGCTCGTGCGGGAAGGCATGCTGAAAGAACTCTTCCCCGGTGAAGAACTGGAAATACGGGTCGTGAACCCAGCGCTCGCAAACGCCCTCATCGGACAGCCCGTAAGTGTGCTTGAGCAACAGCAGCCCGATCATGAACCGGGTCTCGATCCCGGGCCGGCCATTCTCGCTGTAGAGCGGCGCGACCTCGCTGTCGATCCAGTCCCAATCGATCTTGCCGGCGAGCTGAACCAGCTCGTGCTTCATGTTGATGATCTGGTCCAGCCGCGCCCGGAACAGATCGTTCGATCCCGTCGTCCTGTGCTTCTTCGGTCGCATCGGCCCCTCCGATGCACCACAGAATCATGGTCCGCAGCGAAAGGGAATCCACAAACGAAAATTGCAAGGTTTGGGGGCCTCAAGCCCCCAATCCCTGCAATCTCAAATGCCGGCGCAACCGGAAAACTGACTCCTGCTCAATCGCTTAGAGCCTTGTTCACGGACGACGGCTTCGTTAGCTTCCTCGATGTCTGGCGTAGCCGCTCGCTCTCGTGCCGCTTGGCCAGACTAGCGCCTGACGCGCCAGATGAACTGCGCATTTCGGTGATGGTGAGCGGCGATTTCACTCGATAGTGAACTCTCGTTTCGTTTGATCGTGAGCAGATATTTCACGCGATCCTGAGCGGCCGCTTCGACCGACATGGTGATTGGTTCAGGGGTTTGAGGCGGCGTCAAGAGTTTGATTGCGGGCGTTCTTCTTTCGCATGCTTTCTCCGGTAAGCTGAAGGCGGTGAACGTTGTGAACGAGACGGTCCAGGATGGCGTCGCCGAGGGTTGGGTCGCCGATGATGTCGTGCCAGTGTTCGACGGGGATCTGGCTGGTGACGATAGTCGAGGCGCGACCGTGGCGATCATCGAGGATCTCGAGAAGGTCGCGCCGTTCGGGCGGATTGAGAACCGACAGCCCCCCATCGTCGAGTATCAGGAGATGAACGCGGCCGAGGGTTTTGAGCATGCGGCCATAGCGACCGTCGCCGCGCGCGAGGGCGAGAGCCTCGAACAGGCGTGGGACGCGATGGTATTGGACCGAACGATTGTCGCGGCAGGCCTTGTGGCCGAGGGCGCAGGCAATCCAACTCTTGCCGAGCCCGGTTGCCCCGGTGACGAGCAGGTTCTCGTTGCGGTCGATCCAGTCGCCGCCGACGAGTCTGGCGAAGACGGCGCGATCGATGCCGCGTGACGTACGCAAATCGACGTCTTCCACGCATGCGCTTTGGCGCAACGCGGCGAACTTGAGGCGGGTCGTGAGACGTTTGGTGTCGCGCTCGGCGGCTTCGCGATCGACCAGCAATCCGACGCGCTCCTCGAACGACAAGGCATCGAGATCTGACGATCGTCGCTGCTCCTCCAGGGCTTTGGCCATTCCGGTCAAGCCGAGTGCGATCAGCCGTTCATGGGTGGGATGCGTCAGCATTGAGATCTCCATGGTTCAGTGGAAATAGCCCTGACCGCGGATGTTGCGGTGGCGCAGGGATTGATCGTTGGATGTCTCCTCAAGGAACGCGCGATCAAGGCCGTTCTTTAGGATCGAGCGGATCGAGGCGACGGAGCGAGCCTTGATGAGGATGCCGCCTCGGCAGGCCGCATCGACGCGCGCATTGTCGTAGCTCCTGGTCAGCGACAGGATGCCGAGGCAGGTGCGAAAGCCTTGCTCGGGATGAGGCTTTGCCGCGATGACCGCCTGGAAAAACGCCGCGGCAGAGGGGCCGATCTTCTCGCTGGCCGCGATCAGCCCTCCCGGCGTCCACTTACCGTAGCGGCGATGGGCGCTCGGCATATGATCGGCGATCGTGGTATGGCCGCGGCGGTTGGGCGCACGGGCGTGGCTCGCGATCCTCTGACCCCTGTGGAAGATCTCGACGGTCTTGTCGGCGATGCGGACATCGACGAGTTCACGGATCAGACGGTAAGGGGTAGAATACCAATGGCCGTCGATCTCAACGTGGTAGTCGGGGGCGACGCGACAACGCTTCCAGCGCGCAAAGACATAGGGCTGGTCCGGCAGTTCTCCCAGCTTGAGACGATCGATCTCGGCGAACAGTTCGGCGCGGCTGGAGCCGAAACCGCGCATCTGACGGGCGTTGAGTTCGCCGACCAGGACGTGGATGGCAGCGTTCAGTTCCGCCAGGGAAAAGAAGCGCTGATTGCGCAGGCGGGCCAGGATCCAGCGCTGCGCGATCTGGACGGCGACCTCAACCTTGGCCTTGTTCTTTGGTCGCCTTGGCCTCGCCGCCCGGATCGCGGTGCCGTAATGGCCGGCCATCTCGGCATAGGTTCGGTTGATTCCAGGATCGTAACGATCGGGGTTGGTCACGGCGGCCTTGAGATTATCGCAGACCACGAACTTCGGCACGCCGCCGAGGTACCTGAACAGGTTGGCATGCACGCCGATCCAGTCGGACAGGCTCTCGCTTGGGCAAGCCTCGGCGTAGGTGTAGTTCGAGGCCCCCATCGCCGCGACGAACAGCTTCATGGCGCGTACTTCGCCGGTGATGGGATCGAAGACGTCGATGGTGTCGCCGGCGAAATCGACGAACACCTTCTCCCCGCCGATGTGAGTCTGACGCATGCTCGGGCGCGCACGCTGCTTCCAGGCCTCGAAGGTCGTGCAAAACCAGGTATAGCCGAAGCCGTCGGGATTGGCGGCGCGATACTCTTCCCACAACAGCAGCCGTGTCACGCTGCGACGGCGCAGTTCCTTCTCCACATAAACCCAATCGGGGGCCGGTCGCTGGTCGCTTTGCGAAGCTGCCGTCGGCGCCGGGAACAGCAGCAGCTCCAGGCCCTCGTCGTCCATGCCCTCCGGCAGCGGCCAGCTCAGCCCGGCAAGGCGGGCACGCCGCACATAACCATGGACGACGCCATTGCTCACCCCCAACGTCCGCGCGATGACGCGCTCGTGTTCGCCGGCCACAAAGTGTCCGACGCGAGATTTCCTCTGCCGTGCTCCTGCGCCAATTCTCGATGCTGAGAAGGCACTTGGTCTAAGCGGCCGGCCATGCGCCTCACATGGCGGACGATTTCTGCCAGACCAGACTACTGTCGCTTGCTGCCATGCCGGCCAGCCTCCGGTAGCTGTCCTCCGGCGGCTCTGCACCATTACGGGATCCCACACAGTTCCAGTTATACCTGCTAAAGCCCACTCTAGCTTCTTCTTTCCGGTCTTTGGCGCTGGCGCTTACCCTGTAGACACCGGCCGACAACTCCGCCCTGCCAAACGCATTAGACCATCCTTGATCTTCGGGCAGTGGAACGCGCCTTCCTCGAACCGCGTGGCGAACAAGCACAAGCCCCTACGATCCTAAAGCGTTCCTTTCGCTTGGCGAGACACATAGTCCGCGCCCGAGAAGGCATAGGCCTTCATGTCCTTGCGCAAAGATCGCAAGCACTTGCGGAAGTCGACTGGCTTGGTGGCCACCATCACCCGAACCGTTCCGGACGGGCCGATCACCGGTTTGCCTTCAGCGCTTGGCCGATAGCTGCAATCATCGTCGCATGCGCGCTCCGGCTGGCTCATCGTGACGCCGTCGAGTTCAATCTCACTATCCGCGAGATCCGGCATAGCCTTGCATCGCCGCGCCTTGCGCTCCTCGCCAACAGCTACAGTCGGGTGCTATGCCGTCTAGTACCACCGGTACAAATTGCAGTTCATCCGCCCCCCGACCTTGAGATGGACGTATGCCATTCGATCACTCTGCCAATAGCTCGAACCGAAACCGCCGTACCTTGTAAGAGCGGCCGGCCGGCGAAGGTGGGTGGGCCTCTATCAATCTGATCGTCGCGACAAAGCCCATTCATCTGCGATACTGGGATGACAATTACCTCAGGATGTTTGGCCACTAGCTCATTAAGAGCGAGGCCAACCGGAGAATCGTCTTCAATGCTCATTGGTAAGTCCCTGCCCCACAGGAGAAGGTCAATCTCACCACTCCCTCCGAGTACCCGCGTGCATCGACTTAGGACCTCAGCATCAAAAGCGCTTTGAGCGCTCAAATCTAGGGGATTGACGCAGTTGGCGAATTTCGGGAGCACGTCCCCCAGTCGTTTGCGCAATTGGCTGGAGAACGAAACGAGCTTGAGGCTTGGCGTCGAGAGAATTAGGTCGGCAACAACATTGCCCATGCCACCGGAAAAACTTGCAAAAGCTACGCGGTTGCCCGACGGTTTGCGACATGCTTGGAAGGCAACCACGGTCTCGACTAAGTCCTCCTCCGAGGCAACGGTAATTACACGCAGGTCGTGCAGGAGGGCGATCTCCCGTTCGTAGCTGTTCACGGCTTGTGTCGCTGTATGTCGGTTAATGGTCTTTCGCACCTCGGGATGAGCGCCGACGCGCAACATAATTATCGGCTTGCCTTGCTCCCGAGCACGCGTGCAGGCAAGAGCGAAGCGTTCTGGATCCTTGATGCCTTCACAATAACTGATGATCATTTCCGTTTGAGGATCGTCGGCGAAGAAATTGATTAGTTCGGCTGTTGTTACGCTGACTTCGTTCCCAGTCGTCGCGATTTTGCTGATGCCAACCCCTCTACCCATTAATGGGTGCATGACAGTCACCATCTGTCCGCTCTGGAACACGCCACTAACCCCCCCCGGGACGACCCTGGCGATTTTGCTGTCTCCAACGGCAACTAACGATTGATGCAAATTAATGATACCGAATGTGTTAGGCCCAATAATGATTGTTGTCTCCGAATCTTCTGCCCAACGCTGAAGTTCTTGCTGCCTAGCGCGGCCTTCCTCGGTGTCAAGTTCCGCGAAGCCGCTCGAAATGATCTGTACAGCGCGCACTGAGTTTCGCTTGCATTCCTCCAGAACCGACAGAATGTTTTCTGCTCGAACGCATAACACGGCCAAATCGACGTGAAACGGAACGTCTGAGATGGACCTGTAGCAGTTCACGTCATCAACGATATTGTAACTCGGGTTGACAGCAGCGATATTCCCATCAAATCCGAAGGATACAAGGTTGCCAAGGATGCTTTTTGCGAGGCTCGGTTTCGGCGAAGCTCCAATCAAGGCAACCCCGTTCGGCTCGAAGAGGGATCGAAGGTTTAGCTTGTCATTGGCTGTTCTCGTCCTACCCGAACGTTGCGCGACTGAGTGCATTCGGCCCTCCTCTCAATGAGTGTTGTCCGATTGTCGTGGCAATGAATGTGCCAGCGACGATTGACGCGCATTTGGGCGGCGGCGATCAAGGTGAGACCGCGCTCTCATCCGGATCGTCGCGCCATACGCATCAGCCAACCGTTTCCAACGAGGCATTCGTACGCTGCAACAACGCTGTCTTCGCCCATGCGCCTCGTGCTCCTGTCAGAAACTGGACAATGTTGTGCGCCATTTGCGTGCGAGATAACAAAGGGAGCGGTTCCGTCCCAACCGGCGGCGAACTCTTATCCAAAATTGACGGTGGTCTGGTTAAGGACGCGGATAGATTGCCACGAGAGAAAGCATTGTGGTTGAGCGGAGTGACTTCTTCACTGACAGCGATGAGGCTCTCGCAACGGGGCTG
Source organism: Bradyrhizobium cosmicum (assembly GCF_032290525.1). Classification (GTDB taxonomy): domain Bacteria; phylum Pseudomonadota; class Alphaproteobacteria; order Rhizobiales; family Xanthobacteraceae; genus Bradyrhizobium; species Bradyrhizobium cosmicum_A. Next base: position 30,840 of record NZ_JASXTA010000039.1, read on the forward strand.
CCGCCAAGGTCGCGGAGGGACCTATGGATACCCAAGACCTGCTGCTTGGGACACCTTGTCTCCCCTTTTATGCAAAGCCGCGCGAGAAACTTCGCGAACGGCACGTCCGTTGCTAGGATGAGGAGTATGGCTGCGACTTCGTTCGCAGGCTAATGAAGCTGCGGCTAAATCGGCTAAACGCTTTCCGTGGTGCTGGATGAATTGAGACGAGATGGAGATGAAGTGATGATTGGTCTTGATGGACGCTGGTCAGCGGAAAGAGCGAGGATGATCTCTGAGGTTTTTATCACCTGTGCGGTCACAGGTGGTGGGAGTTCGGTGGAGCGTAGCCCGCAAGTACCGGTAACCCCGGAGCAGATCGCTGATTCGGCCATTGAGGCAGCGAAAGCGGGCGCAGCAGTGGTTCATATCCATGTCCGTGATATTCAGACTAGGCGAGGCTCGCGGGATCCCGCCTTATATAGGGCAGTCGTGGAACGGATTCGGAAATCGGATGTGAATCCCGTTATTAACCTGACGGCCGGCATGGGCGGCGACCTTCTGCTAGGTGATCCTCATTGTCCTCTCCCGCCGAACCCTGCGGGGACGGACATGATTGGTGCGATTGAGCGGCTGGTCCACATAGAGGAGTTGCGCCCCGAGATTTGTACTTTGGATTGCGGGACGATGAACTGGGGCGCCGGTGGCCAGTACATCATGGTCAACACTGCTGGAACGCTGCGTGCAATGGCGGCGCACGTGAAGAAGCTCGGGGTGCGTCCCGAGCTTGAAGTATTCGATGCCGGTCAGTTGGTGCTGGTGCGTGACTTAATCGAGGAGGGGGTAATCGAAAATCCGGCGTTGATCCAGCTCTGCATGGGAATTCGGTACGGCGCACCGGACGATCCGATGACGCTGATGGCGCTGGTGCACCAAATTCCGCGGCAGGCAATCTACTCCGCTTTCTCAATCGGACGGATGCAACTTCCATATGCGGCCTTGGCTCCATTGGTCGGCGCCAACGTACGCGTAGGATTGGAGGACAATCTTTACCTGTCGCGCGGAAAGTTGGCGACGAATGCCGATCTGGTGCAGCGAGCAGTAGAAATTCTTGACAGGATGGGGGTGGGCGTATTGAGCGCAGATGAGGTGCGAAAAAATCTCTCGTTGAAAGTTCACGGCTGAGAGTCTGGAATTTCCCGCTGAGAGGCGCGTGTTCAGTCTGCGATCAGGACGCGACTCGCCGCTGGACTGCATGCCAAGGTACTGCTTGGTGCGCCGCCCATTATCGGCGGGTGGCAATCGTAACGCTGCCGCTCAGTTACGCCCGGGGCAGTGGTCCGGGGCACAGTACAGCATCTTGAGCCACGGTTCGAAGTGCCTAGCGGAGCGCCTAGACTGGACGATTGCCTGTACCCGATCTGCGTTCGCGGATCCTTGCTCACGGATTGGATGAGCAAACGTCGGCTGATATCCGGCTGCTCGCCAACGACGTGCCAAGTATGGTGCTGGATCTTTGCCGATGGGACAGCGTTGGATTGGAACTCAAGGAAAGGTTGTTGGCTTTCGCGGTATGATGCTCGTTGTGAACGCTTCGACGAAGAAAGGAATGACGCTGGCTATGCCAACCGCTCCTCCGAATAGCTGACACGAGTTTTCCGTCAGATTAGGTAGGTATTCGATTTCCATAAACAGTGTAGAAAGTGCTCTCTGTACGGAGAACGGAAAAGATCACTGAGTTCATTAAGACACACAGAGTCACCATATTGCTTCCGAATGAGAAGTTGCCGTTTCCCCGTGTATCCAAAGTGGGGCAGCCCCCTGACGATTCAGGAGAGAGACGGCGGCGGCCTCCGCACCGCTCTGCAGCTCAGGTATTGTTCGCCGATTCTCTTTTGTCTCCCGAATGTAAAAGGTCCCCAATGATGTCTCTTGCAAATTTGACAGCCAAGCAACTGAAAGAGCTTGTCGCAAATGCATTGCGCAAAGTCGAGGCGCTGGAATCAGTTTATAAGACCATCACAATCGGCGATCTGGTCTCAATGCGGGCAAAAACACACGGATCGACAATAGCAATCGATGTCTTCGAACGCGGTGAACGCGCGACCTACATGGAGATGGACAGGTCGTCTAACAAATATGCGCACGCGCTGCGTGCGTTCGGCGTACGCAAGGGCGATCGCATCGGAGTGATGCTTCCCAATCGCATCGAGTACCCGATCCTGTGGTTCGCGCTTGCGAAGCTTGGTGCAGTCATGGTCCCGATCAACATACGGTATACGCGACGGGAGATTGAATATGTTCTCAGCGATACACAAGCGAAGTTCGCCGTTGTTGACCAAAGCGTATTGTCGGTATTCTCGTCGATGGAGCCTTGGCCGCAAAACCTTGCTAAGGAGAGAGTAATTGTCACGGGACAGCCTTCCCGTGGGGTGCCTACTACCATTGCTGGATTGGTTGAGGACGCCGACGATTCGTTGCTCGAGGAGAATGTCGGCCCAGACGATCTTTTAAACATTCAATATACTTCCGGAACAACTGGCTTTCCAAAGGGGTGCATGTTGACCCATGACTATTGGGGCGTGTTTTCGTATCAACAAATGTCTTGGGACGACGAGCCGTACAAAAGGTATTTGTCCGCGCAGCCATTCTTCTATGTCGATCCGCCGGTGCATCTTCTGAGGTCATATCGTCAGGGCGGCACGCTCTACCTGGCTCCTCAAATTAGCGCAACACGGTTCATCGGTTGGGTGAAACAACATCAGATAGAGTGGTGCCAAGTTCCCGAGTTGATAGCGCGGGAGGCCGAGGCCGCGAATGAGGACGGGGCGACCTGCCTGAAGCAAATCCTGAATTGGGGCTGGAGCCCTGACACAGTGCGCCAATTCCGGGAACGATTTAGAGTGCGGACCGAGGAAGCATACGGGATGACAGAGATCGGGTTCGCCACACGAATGACTAACCAGATCGACGAGTTGGCCAGTTCAGGTTCGGTCGGGATACGCGCCCCGTTTCGAGCGCTGCGGCTCGTGAACGAGGATGGCAGCTCCACTCAGATCGGCGAAGTCGGTGAACTGTGGGTAAGTGGGCGCGGAATCCTCAAAGGCTATTGGAACAAGCCGGAAGCAAATGTCGCCTCATTTGAGGGCGAATGGTTTAAGACTGGTGATTTGATGCGTCGGGATGAGCTTGGCTTCTATTGGCTGGTGGGGCGCACGAAGGACATGATCCGCCGCTCGAGCGAGAACATCGCTGCGCGAGAGGTTGAGGCAGTCATTCGCGAAATTCCTGAAATTGCAGACGTGGCCGCGATACCGGTGCGCGATCTGAAGCGCGGCGAGGAGGTCAAAATTGTGGTCGAATTGAGAGGAGGGATCGCGTCAGACAATCTGCCCATACAGCGCATTGTCGATCATGCGCGTGCGCACCTTGCGACATTTAAGGTACCTCGGTACATCGCCTTTACGCAGACGCTTCCTAGAGCGATCTCCAGCAACAAAGTACTCAAACGTGAGCTTGTGGCCGTCGCTGATCCGCTGGCTGGGACTTATGACACCAAAGAGAATCGCTGGTTGTGAAACCGATTATACGCTTGTTCTTGCAGATGCGTAAGTTGTCGTGGCTGACGTGCCCCCGCGAAATGAGGCCAGTTTGAACTGGAATTTTCCACTTATGATCCCCTGATGGGGAGAGGAGAATTCCATGAAGGCATCGA
>NZ_JASXTA010000040.1:0-33571 GCF_032290525.1 Bradyrhizobium cosmicum
CCGAACACATGGCTGCTCCGACCAACGCCGCAAGTGAAGATTCTCCTTGCCAACCCGGAGCCGTCCACACATGGCCCGTCGCGCCATGCGGACGCGGCGCGAGACGGTCGAGCTTCCCTTCGGCACGATCAAAGCCCGTATGGGCGCGACACACTTCCTGATGAGGCGCCTACGGAATGTAGCCGCTGAAACGTCGGCCCGAAGGCGAAGATCACGATGGCTGCCAGCACGTCGGCGTCGGCGTGAGACCGGACCTTGCAAAGGCGCGGCCAACTCGACGCGAATGACCCCTAGCAGACCAAGTCAACTCGGGTGCTCTTTCGGGCCAAAGCGATCTCTGATGAAGGCTCTATGTGGCTGCGAGCGTCCACCACGTTGGCCGCCACGGTTTGCGGCTATCGAAGACGCCGTAATCGCGTGATCGGCGAGGCATCGCCCAGGCGCCGGTGACTTTTGAACGTCTGTCGACTTTTCGTTCCTCGGCTTGCTCAACCCGGCTGCGGACGTCCCGAAGCTCTGCCAGCTGAGATCTGAGAAACCAAACGCGTTCGTGCAGAACCGCCATGCGGTTGCGCCCCTGACCCCTCCTCATCAGCGCCCCTTACTGTGACCATTTAAGAACAACCGCCGTCGGGCCGAAAGACATAAAATCACCCATCAGGTTCAATTAATTGTAGCTCAGGTTCATGAGAAAGCTGTGAAATACCTCAGTTTCGCGGAAAGCGCGTATCCTTGAGCGGTTCGTCCGCTTTGCAAGCTTTGCATCAAGCGCCGCGGATTAACCATGCAGTCCGGTTTAATTTTAATGAGACAATAATGCTGCTTGTTAGCCTAGGTCGCGCAGATCAACGTGCAGATATTGCCGTTTTCCGAGCGTCGGCGGAATCGGAAAACTGACTCCGTAGAGGTGCAATCGCGATTGCTGCGATCGTTCGATTGGAAGTTACCTCTTCATTTGGAGAATCTCGCCATGGCCGAACGTCGGGCTATGAAGCGGATACCGATCAACCGCGCGGCGCGGCTGTCGTTTGGTGAAATGAGTGGGACCCATCCATGCGTGGTGCGTGACATGAGCGCCCTGGGGGCCTGCATTTCCACGCCGTACTATATATTCGCCAGCGAATTTGCGCTATCATTCGACGGCCATTCCGGAACCTTCACCTGCCGCGTCGTATGGAGGAAGGAGACGCTTTGCGGCGTATGCTTCGTGCTGCGCCGCAGTTCGCCGAAATTGGCGAATGATTGCAGCAACACTACAAACGTGGTGCGGCTTGACCACCGAATCATGTGCTGCCGTGGGCGTCCTTAGCTCAGATGGCACAATTCCTTGCGCCGACGGGCGATCGGTAGGCCTCGCACTTTGGGTATTAGCCCTGAGGTGAAGTCGCTCACAAGCTCCCTGAGGTCCGCCATCAGAGGTGAAGCGGACCTACCGAGTAAGCTGTCCAATCGCCGCTTTTGGGCGCTTAGCAGACGACGGACGGGCCGCAAATTGCGGACCAGCTCTTGGCCATGCCGCGGGAACTCGCCTGCCCGCCAACGCCCGCCGCGCGGAAGCGTAGTTTATTCGATCACCTCATCCGCGCCGGCGACGAATGCAGAGGAGAACGCATGACCTAGCAATTTGGCTGCCTTAACGTTGATAACGAGCTCTACCTTCGTAACGAGCTGGACTGGAAGATCAGAAGGCTTCTTGCCCAACAGGATCCGTCCGGCATAGATCCCGGCGCGCCGGTGCGACTGCATGAAGTCTCCTCCATAGCTCATCAAACCTCCAGCAATGGGAAAGTCTCGGGTTTGCGTGATTGCGGGCACGCGATACTTTATTGCGAGAGCAGCCAACCGCGAGCTGCGAAAGGCAAAATAGGGGTCGGAGGTAAACACAGCTCCACTTCGCCCGTCTTGGGCCACAGCAGCAAAGACAGATTCAAACTCATCTTCCTTCGTTGCGCCCAAGATCTCCAGTCGAACCCCCAGCGTGTCTGCAGCTGCGTGAAGCTTTTGCAACTGTGATTGTGCGGTCGGACTTGTCGGGTTAGCGACAACCATCAACTTCGCCGCTGTGGGCACGAGGTCACGCATGAACTCAAGCCGCTTCGGCGAAACGTCGACACTCAGGCTGGAAACTCCCGTGATATTTCCGCCCGGCCGCGACAAGCTGTCGACCACGTGCAACTGGACGGGGTCGCCGCCCATCTCGAAAACGATTGTCATGGTCGTACTCGCAGCTTTCGCGGCAAGTGCCACGGGAGCGCCCCCAGGCGCGACGAGGATATCCACATTGCGAGCGACCAGTTCGGCAGCCAAGGCAGGCAATCGAGAATATTGTCCGTTGGCCCACCGAAAGTCGATTTTTACATTGCGGCCATCGACAAAGCCGGCTTCTCCTAGTCCCTGGTGGAAAGCCTCAAGTCGACTAGCAAAGAGCTCGGGCGACTCCGGGCAAAGATAGCCAATAACGGGCATGGAGGGCTTCTGCGCATACGATTTAGTCGTCCACGTCGCAACGCCTGCCATCAGAAGCAGGAAATCACGCCGCTTGGCACGTCTTGCTGGCGTTACTGCCCTAGAGTTGGCGCACCTCATGGCTACGAACCCGCTACCGTCAGCCGATTGGCAGAGCATAGCCCCGAATGCTCAAACAGTCCTCAACTGGATGTGCTAGGTGCGCAGCGGTCAGCTCTGCTAGAGAGGGTTGAAGGATATCCCGAAGATCGGAACAGCTTCGTCAAATCCTTTGATTTCGCGGCCTCCAAGGTCCTCAACGGGTCGCTTGCCCTTGACGCCAGCGGCGACTTTGGCGTCGATCAGAATTTCCTTGTCTGCGGCAGATGCGCACAGTCGGGCCGCGAGATTCACAACGCTGCCAATGGCGGTATAGTCGAGCCGATCCTTGTAGCCGATCCGTCCGACTGTGGCAGGCCCGCTGGCAAGGCCGACTCCGAAGCCAACGTGGTAGCCATGCGATCGCCAGCCGGCGATCAGGGATTGCACGTTCTTCTGCATGCCGACGGCGAGATCGATTGCTCTCAAGGCAGGCTCGTCGATTGGAACAGGTGCGTTCACCAGAACCATCAGTCCGTCTCCGGAGAAGTTAATCAGCGTTGCTTCAAATTCCGCAATGACCCTGCCGAGGGTTTCATAGTACTCCGACAGTACGCTCATGACCTCTTCAGGCGCAGCTCCTGCTGAAAACGCGGTGAAGCCTCTCAGATCGCAGAACACAACGACGACTTCCGTACGGCGGCCGTCCAGCACACTGTCGTCGCCGGCTCTATCGACGAGATCAGCGACCTGGGGGGCGAGAAAACGCTTGAGCTTGGCTATGCGCTCCTGGTGCTGTTGCGCCTGCTCCAACTCGGAAGCCATTCTGTTGAAACTGTTTGCAAGGCGCTGGAACTCGTCCCGGGTGTGGAGTGAGATGCGGTGATCAAAGGACCCGGCACCAATCCTCTCCGTGCCCTCCTCGAGCAATTTAATCGGCTCCGTCATCCGGTCCGCCAGTACATAGGCCAGAATGCCTGCGAGCATGCTGCTCATTGCCAGAAGCATTACGGTCCGCCACAGGGCGGCATAGAGCGGCGCGTAAGCTTCAGACAGGGGTTGCTCGACCACGACTGTCCAATCGGGGCCCTGTACGGGAGCCGCGCTGGCAGCAACATAGTGCCCCTGTGCATCCCGGCTCGTTGCGAAACCCCGTCTCGGTCCTATCGCGTCCCGTACAGCCCGAAAAGGTTCGGAGGTTGCTTCTTCCGCCCCGCGCAGAACGAGGCTGATGTCGGGATGGGCGATAAGGCGGCCCGAACGGTCCAGGACGAAGGCGTAGCCGGTTTTTCCAAATCTGATCGCCGAGATCACGTCCCAAATCAGCTTGAGGTTGACTTCGGCCACGACCGCGCCGACAGCCGGTCGGTTGCCGACAATCGCAACCGTCAGGTACGGTTCGGAGCCTCGATTGTAGCTGACGTCGCTGAACCAGATCTGAGCTACCCGGGCACCAACCAGGGCGGGATCGGCTGATCGGTCCGCGCGGCTCTCAATTCGATTGAGGCCGATCCGCGAGATGTAGAGACGCTCCAGACCATTGCCGTCGAGGAGCGTGAGACTGGTGATGGCGGGCGCCTGTCGAAGGAGGCGCAACGCGTCGGTTCGCCGGCGTTCGTCGGGCTCCTCGGTCCACGGAAGCTGGACCAGCCATCCAAGCTGAGTTGTGATACCGTGGATGAAATCGCGTATTTCGGCGGCCGCGGATGCTGATTGCAGACCAAGCCACTGGTCAAGCCTTGCGCGCTGATCGCGATAGCCGAACCACCCTTCGATAATGCCGTTGAAAGCCAGCGGGATAGCGACAGCCACGAAAAGCGCGAGCAAATACTTACGAAAAAGGCCGCGAAACCGATCTTGAGGAATCATGATCCGGTCTCCTGTACAATCACAACATATACTATGGCTTAGGATAACATGTCGCGCCGGCCTCTAGCGGAGTTCATTCAAACCCGGACGCGTGCCTGTGCAACGTTTTCGCTTATGTTGGATTAGTCACGCGGTAGAAGCGTGGCTAAACCTCCGACGGCACAGGTATTCCGCAATCTCGGTCCCGTCTCACATACCGGCCATCCAAGTCAACCGGGCGGTGTCAGCGCATCGAACAGGCGCACAGCCTCCATCGTGCCCGTTCGACGTTGATCATCCGCACGAAAGAGACAAAACACGAGTGTCTCATTGTAGCCTATCAGCGAAGAGGCGAGACTTCACTTTGATGTCAGCTTAATGGGTGGGCGGATTAGATTTGCTCACGCGGAGCTTTTCGCGTTTTAACCCGAAGCACAACGATGGCGACCCCAGCTATCAACGACCCCTCCGCCACCATGGGGCAACGCAACCTGCTTAATGATCGCATATGGATCAGGATCGTCTCACAAAGGCGGTAGTTGAGAACCCGAGACACGGGCGTCGGCGGGAGATTGCCATCGTAGCGGTTGACGAAGTGCGCGACGGGTGGCGGATTGGTTGTGGTGATGCCTGTAGAGTTTGCAAATGGAGAACACCGGCCGCCGATCTACTTGACGTCGATCTTTCGTTCCTTGGTGGGCCGCAGGCTGCGGAGGTAATAGCCTTGCCCCTGAACGGCTGATTTGATCTCGTCGCTAACGTTGAGAACTCTTTTTCTGCTCTTTCGCCAGTTATGTGCAGAGTAAACCACAGGTACGACAGAGCCTGCACTTAGAACGAGCAAGCCGCACTTGTCATTGCGATAGACATCAAACACCGTTCGCCCCCGCTGATCATATTGAATTAAGAATGGAATATGTTTCGGTTGTCTCGGTGGACGAGCTTAGTATTTCGATTTGCTGTGCGGGTTGTAAATCTGCAACGCGCGCGACTTTTGCTTCACCGCGTTCCGGATTCGGAACGAACTGATGCAAGGCCCGACCGTGGCCAAATTGGCCGCTACGCAATTACTTCAGCCTTCCGCACGCGTATAAAGCGCTGCGCTACCGGCCGACATGAACCCCTTGCATGTCCTGACCCTGCAGGGCACCCGCCGCCATTGATGACGGCATCGACGCCGGCAAGAATGCCCTTCCATTTCGAAGCGTCGGTGGTCCTGCCAACATCGAGGGTGACGTGGTGCGTATCAGGCGCCGCGTCCGGATGGCGCGACACCAATATGCATTCATGCCCCTCGGCGGACAGCCTGGCGTGGATTGCCGATCCAACAAGCCCCGTACCGCCAACGAGAAGGATGCGCACTGACCGGTCCTTCGATCGGCGGCCCAGGCATCGCAAACCGCTGATCAAATTCTTGAAGGTGCGGACGACTAAAGCGGGGGCTGATGCAATCATTTCTCAGGGCGGAACAGATGAGTTGGCCGCGGGCAGCGCTTGTCCTAGCAAGGATCGCATTTCGGGGAACGACGACGCTTGCCATTGATGTTGCAGCGCCGCCGATCGATGGGCAGCTCGCATCTCGGGGCTACGGCTTCCACGTCTGGCGCCTTAGACATGGAAGCCGAAGTGATCGGCATGAATGGCGAACGCTACGATTGACCTTTAGAGACCGTGCTTGACCGCGACGACCCTTAGCCAGGAGGAGTGCCGGTTTTTGCATTGCGGGAAGATCCGGCTTCACGCCTTCGTCCCACATGTGCCTACGCTTACGTTCTTGACGTGCTATGCTGATTGTAACAGCCAATAGGTGTGCCATGTCCGGTATTACAGAATGGCTATCATCGATCGGATTGGGAGAGTACGCCCAGCGTTTTGGCGAGAACGCCATTGACCTATCAGTTGTTAGGGATCTCACCGAGCAGGACCTGAAGGACCTCGGTGTCCTGCTCGGCCATCGCCGCAAGATGTTGCGTGCTATTACGGAGCTCAAGGGCGACGCTCCGCGCACGTCTCAAGCCGGCGGCAAGGCGGCGCGGGACGGAGCCGAGCGGCGCCAACTTACGATTATGTTTTGCGATCTGGTCGGCTCGTCGTCGCTCTCGGCCCGGCTTGATCCGGAAGATTTGCGAGGAATTATTGGCGCCTACCACAGCTGCATTGCAGAGGTGATCGCTCGGAATGAGGGTATCATCGCGCGATACATGGGCGACGGAGTGCTCGCCTATTTCGGCTATCCACATGCCCACGAGGATGATGCCGAGCAAGCGGCGCGCGCCGGGCTGGCGCTAGTCGATGCCGTGGTGAACCTCCAGACATTCCCGTCCACCCAACTTCGGGTTCGCGTCGGGATTGCTACCGGGATGGTAGTCGTAGGCGATTTGACGGGAGAAGGTGCGGCGAAAGAGCAGGCGGTTATTGGCGAAACACCAAATTTAGCTGCACGCTTGCAGACGCTCGCCGACTCGGGTGCCGTCCTGATCTGCGAAAGTACTCACCGGCTAACCGAAGGACATTTTGAATTCCGAAATCTTGGCTCAGTCGCCCTGAAAGGTTGGGCGGAGCCAACACAGGCATGGCAGGTGCTGGGCACTACCGGCATCGACAGCCGCTTCGAGGCCCAGCACAAAACTCAGTTGACGCAGCCAATTGGACGCGAGGAGGAGATCGAGTTGCTGTTGCGTCGCTGGCAGCGCGCCATGAGCGGCGAGGGTTGCGCGGTAATGCTTACCGGAGAGGCAGGCATCGGTAAATCGCATATCGCCTTGGCGCTCGACGAGCGGCTGCAAGGAGAGGAGCACATCACGGTGCGCCAATTCTGCTCGGCGCATCATATTAATAGTGCGTTGTACCCGTTTATCCGGCAACTCGAACGAGCCGCCCGGTTCGAGCGGAGTGACTCGCCGACGGCTAAATTCGCCAAGCTTGAGGTCCTGCTCGGCCGATCCGGGGCTGACGCAGATCGCGTAGTACCCTTGGCCAATCTTTTGTCCTTGCCGCTCGGTGAGCGCCACCGACTGCCGGAGCTGAGCCCGCAAAAGCGCAAAGAAATGACATTAGCGGCGCTATTGGGCCAGCTGAAAAGCCTGGCAGCACTGCAACCAGTATTCGTCATTGTTGAGGATGTCCATTGGGCGGACCCGACTTCTCTCGAGCTCCTGACGATGACCTTGGAACAAGTACCGCGGCTTCGGGTGCTGCTGCTCATCACCGCGAGACCGGAATTCACGCCGCCCTGGCCTGGTCATGCGCATGTTACGACGCTCTCTCTGACGCGACTTAACCGTCGCAACGGAGCGGCGTTGATCGAGCGGGTCACCGCCGGCAAGGCGCTCCCGAAGGAGGTTTTGGATCAGATACTCGCCCGCACCGATGGCGTGCCACTGTTCGTAGAGGAGCTGACCAAGACCGTGCTCGAAACCGGGTTCTTGCAAGAGCAGGGCAATCATTACACCCTAAGTCGCCCGCTGCCAGCGATGGCGATTCCGACCACGTTACAGGCATCGCTGATGGCCAGACTCGATCGATTGGCCCCGGTAAGGGAGGTAGCTCAGGTCGGCGCCGTGGTGGGTCGCGAGTTTTCGTACGAACTGCTGAGCACGGTGGCCGGGTTGCCAAGAGAGAGACTTGAGGAAGCTCTTGCCCAGTTGGTCCGATCGGAGTTGATCTTCTGCCGCGGCGAGTTACCGCAGGCGGTGTATACCTTCAAGCATGCACTTGTGCGGGACGCTGCCTATTCAGGGCTCCTGAAGAGCCGACGCGCAGCGCTGCATGCCACGATCGCGGAGGCTTTCGAGCAACGGTTCCCGGAAATTGTGGATGCTCAGCCTGAGACGCTTGCGCACCATCTCACCGAGGCCGGACTGTTCGAAAAAGCGGAGGCATACTGGCTGCAAGCCGGCAAGAAGGCAGCCATGCGCTCCGCCAATCTTGAGGCCATTGCGCACTTGCAACGAGGGATCGAGGCCACGAACCATCGGCCCGATGATGCACGAAATGACAGGCTTGAACTTGACCTCCAGTTCGCTCTGGGGCCCTGCCTGATCGCTACCCAAGGGCCAGCCTCCAACAATGCGATGGCTACCTTTGCCCGCGCGCGAGAGCTCTGCGAGCGCCTGCGAGATCCTCCCGAGCAACTTCAGGTCATGTTCTGGCTAACCACTGCGAGCGTCATCCGCGGTGAGCTGCCGCTGGCCCAGGAAACGATCGCCGCTTTACTTCATCTCTCCCAAACGCGCGGCGATCGGCCAGCTTTGCTCAATGCGATGCGCGGACAGGCGATGATCCGCCTGTTCATGGGACAGATCACCGGAGCCCAGGAAGCGATCGAACGGGCTTTCGAAGCCTTCGAGGTGAGCAGCGAGAAGGATAGACTGGCAGCGCGTGTGGCCGGCCAGGATGCCGGCGTGGCCGACCTTGCGCTGATGTCGTGGCCACTCTGGCTGCTTGGCCGCGATTATACGGCCACCATCCGAATGAACGCTGCAATTCAGCGCGCCGATGCCATTAGCCATCCGCATTCGCAAGCATACGCTCTTTATTATGCGTGCATTCTCCAAGCTCTCCGCGGCGAGTTCCTGATAGCGCACAGTTTTGCCGAGCGCTGTATCGCCCTGTCGGAGGAGCATGGATTCCGGCAGTGGCGTTTGGCCCGCGCCGTTCGCGGCATATGCATGGCATCGCTCGATCCCTCACCCAGCGCGCTCGGAGAAATCCGTGCTGCGTTGGACGAGTATCGTCACGCAGGTTATCAGTTGGCCATCACCGCGCTCTTGGTACTTCTGTGTCAGCGCCTGTTGATTGATCGTGATTACGAGGCCGCGCTGGAGTTGATCGAGTCGGGCCTTGCTATAAGTACCCGCAACAGCGAACGAATTTTGGAAGCTGAATTGTACCGACTAAAAGCGCGAGTGCTAATTGGCCGCGGTGGACCAGATGCCGAGGCTGCAGCGAAGTCACTGTTCGAACAGGCATTGGCCACGGCAAAAAGCCAACGCGCCAAGGCCCTTGAACTGCGGGCCGCGACAGATCTTGCCGCGCTATGCATCGATCAGCAAAAACGCGAGCAGGCGCTCGATTTACTTGCGCCGATCTATGACTCCTTCACCGAGGGCTTCGACGCGAGAGATATGAAGCAGGCGAAGGCGCTGCTTGACCAACTGCGGTGACTATCGCCGGCAAAACGCCGATTCGTTGCGTCTGGCCCGGATGATTGGCTCAAATCATTATTTCGAGGTTGGGGATCTCCGTTCGGAGACTTCCACCTTTCCATATCATGCTCGAGTCTTTATGCAACGGCCCGCTTCAGCTCCTTGTGATATTCACACACGCTTTGCCAAGCCGGCCCCTCTGGCTTCTCGTTGATGAAGTGCGGCCCGTCGTGCGCAGGCCGCGCCTCATGCTCTCCGAAAGCCGCGATTGCCTGCTCTGCAGCGGCCTTTCCCAGCTTGCGTCCATTATCGAGATTGCTGTGATTCCATTTGAAATTGATGTGACCCGGAACGTGAATCTCTACGATCTTGAGTCTCCTGTCCCTTGCCTCTTCCTCTTCCGATTTTTTGTCGTACCGGACGTGGTATTTGAAAAGCTTGACGTCATCCTCGCCAACTGTCGAGGCGAACAATTGGCAAAGATTTGCCAGCGCGTCATGAAGGTTCTCCGGCTTGCGGATTTGCTTTGAATCCACGATCCGGCTCACCCATATCTCTTCCACGTCAGGGTGCTCCTCCAGCAAGCTTTCGAAGTTGACAGTATCGACAAGCGCCCCTTCGCAGTAGGTTACTCCGCCAATTTCTACGGTACCTTCGACGAAGGGAAGAGCTGAACACGCACACAAGGTGCTTGCGTCGATAGGGCCCTCAAACAAAAACTTTTCGCTCGCCCTTTTCATAGGACGATTGGAAAATAGTGCGAGCTTCTGCTGATCAAGGTTCCAAGCGTTATGGAAGATTGCTGGTTTTCCAGGCTTTTTCAGCCGTTCGAAATCTATGCCCTTCATGAACTCGCTATCCGGATAGTTGATCCTTGACAGGCCGTTCACGTTGGAAAGGTACATTAAGGACGTCAAATAACGGATGAAGGGATTGGTTGCCATCGCTTGATTGAGAATCCATCTATTGAAATCCCCTTCATCCAATCTTGTGAACTTCTTTTTTCTGTCTCTGTCAGGCAGCTGATTGAACAAAATCTCCATCGAGTCCTGGAAGACGTCCATCATCCGGTACGGATCCCATAGGAAGTCCTTATAGTTGTCGGAATCGCCGACGAAGTTGTTCAGCGCCTTTATGTTGCTGCGCCAATCCGGACCGAAGACTGTGTTTATGGGAAAACGCTTATAGCTTTCGTCGTCCCGAAAGACGCCATTCCTGAAGAATTGGTGAGTCTTTTCGACTTTGTCTTCATGATCGTCCCATTGGTTATAGACGATCCCGACCCATGCGCCGATGCAAGACAACGCCCAAACATCGAACGTTATGCTGTGCGCGGCGAGAGCTTCCAGAACCCCGATGTGCAGCCCTGCCGCCGGTCCACCACCGCCGAGCGTTATTGCTCTCTTCGCCATGGCATCCTCCGTTGATTCTTGTGTGGTTATGGACCTCACGCCTCGTGCGTTAAGCTCCGCTTCGAGCAGCTTCGCCAGTATGGATTTGACACCCATCGGATTCCTAGAATGCGGGCCGGGATGAAAACCCAATACTGCGCCATTTGGGAAAAAGTTGCAATTGAGGGTTGATCACAGAGTCGCAATTCGACGCCCTCGGGCGGTGATCGCCCGCGAATATGCGCATCGGCATCTAGGAGGATACGCAGATTCGGCCTGAGCGACAGGCCCGGCGGTTCACGCCATCGACGCGGTTATCCGCTGGTTGATCGACCTAGTCCGGTAGGCGAGTGCGGAGCGCCTGACCTCCTCACGTCATAGTTTCGCCTACAGGCTACCAATCGTCAGTGCGTCCTTCGCTCCATGTCTTTCAGGAGCGCGCGGAGAAAGTCGCTTGCTTGGTCATATGGTGCGCCGCGATCTACGATCTGCTGGGTGCGCGGGCCAAGTACGGTGGCAACGATTTCGGGACCGAGCAGTTCTGCGCGGTCCGCCCATAGCTGAAGCAAATTCGCGGGAATGTCGTTCGTAGATCCAAACAGCTTCGGTAGGCGATGTTCGCCATCGTGCTTGTGGTCGTGATGGGCCTTCGCTGCATAAAAAGCAAACAAGCCACGAAAAGCTTCACGGGAAACGGCAGGTTTTGCCACCGCGATGTCCCCCAATAAAAATCGAGCCGTCTAATTCACGAAATCTGGCGTTCTCGCAGAATAAAAGCTAGTGGAATTTAGCCGCTCGGTTTTGAACAATCGGTCAGCAAAACTGACTTGATTAGTGCAGCCACCGTGCGGGACCTCGCCGAACTTGCGAATGAAGGTGGCGTCTTCTATCGCACTCAAGCGTCCTGGCGTTTTCACACAGGCAAGACCCAGAGACGACGTTTGGAGGGAGCAGCCCTTGCACGTTTGCCGACGCGTCCCCAATCAATGTTTTGTCGGACGCCGCCGATCTTCCACTAGCGCAATAACCCCGGCAGCCACCACGGCAATAACGACAACAATAGCGAGCGCCTCGACCGAGACCAAGGTATCGTACCATTTGCTCCAAAGCTCAAGCATGCACTGGCCTCTATCGAGAGCGCACCTACGAAAAATAAAATCTACTCTCTAAGAGAGACGTGCCTTTGCGAACAAAGAAACAATGCTACCCATCGTCGCGTGCGGTTTGATCGCGCGGCAAAATGACCCCCAAATATCGAGCTAACGTAGAGTATGGTCGTCGCGCAGTGAGATCGCTCGCGCGCTATGTCGAAGATGTTGGCTGACTGTGAAGTAGTTTACATTCCCGCGTTCTTGGCCCGGGCTAATGTGGCAAAGGCTTCTTACTTTGAAGGAGGCATCCTATGCTCGCGGCAATCAAACTATATAGCGCTCGCGAATGGGTGATGACGGCTGGGGTGCTCGTCATCCAACTCCGCGCACTGAATGCAAACCGACAGAAGGGTGAAAGCAAGCCAAGGCGGCCACTCTGGAAACACTTCGACGACACTCATCATTGGGACTCAACCGCGGAGGAATGGGTCCCCAACAAGATCAGTGATAGTGCAACGCATTAGGCTTCCCGCAGGCGGAGTTCCGAGACTCCCTCTCATTAACGGGCCTATCGAGAGGCGCGGTCGCGCACAACTAGCTGGATCGGGATGTGCGTGCCGCCGGCCGCTTGATAACGGCCAAGCAATTGCTTGGGCCGTTTGCCCGCAGGTAGCGCGTTTTGGGATACTCAAGAAACTCCAGAGTCGGGCCGGCCGGGGATTTCGTCACCGCTGTGGTGCCTGATCTCCGAGCGAAGCGTGCTGCGAGCAAGTCAGCGGATTTGTCTCAGCCCCACTGCCGTCAGCCACGCTCTCGCCCGGCTCAGAGAACTGCTCGACGATGAAGCTTGGCCATGACGATGTCCCACAACAGAGTTGATCCACCGTCTCTGACATTCGTTTCCGTTCCGTGGCATTGTCATCAACGCCAGCACCTGCCTGCGTATGCTCGCTGCCGATCCGCATGTTAAGCGCCGGAACGACGGACTTGGATGGCTTAGCAGGTCCGTACTATCGCGATGCGTCGATGCCTCCGTTTCGCTTTGACCAGCTTGGCGTACAATCTGCGAGCGCTTTGACCTCGAGAGGGCGCTTCCGCTGAGACTTTGGGTTAGTCTCAGCAGCCGCGATCGAGTGCTCGAGACTGAAATGTCGGCAGCGGGTCAAACAGAAAAGTGACAGCCAATCGGACCCTTTTCCGTCTGCCGCTATGAGCGGACATGATGGTACTGGTCCGGCAGGGTTAGCTCCGGCCAAAAGCGGTCCTCCGCCAAATGCAGCTTTGTCCCTTCGGGCTCCGGGCGGTATCCGAGACGTATCGGCGTCGAGACCCTGATGCTAAACTTCCTGGGTCATACCGGACAGGAGGACGTCATGCCGGATAGCGTCTACAAGGTCATTGAACTGGTCGGTACCAGCAGCGACTCATGGGAGAAGGCGGCCGCGAATGCGGTCGAGCAAGCTGCAAAATCCCTCCGAGATCTTCGCGTTGCAGAGGTCGTCAAGCTCGATATGCAGCTGGATGACAAGGGAAAGATTGAGGCCTATCGCGCCAAGCTCAACGTATCGTTCAAATTCGAGGGCTCCTGAGCCTCAGCACCTCGCCGCCACGTTCATGGCGAGGAGGACTCATTGGCAAAGGCGCTTTGCGCGGTCTCCGGCCAACCGGACACTGTGGCCCCATCTCGGAAGCTGGCCCTAGGCCTCGGCGAAGTCTGGATTAAAGACGAGACGCAGCGCCTTGGAATAGGGAGTTTCAAGGGGCTCGGCGGCGCTTATGCCGTGCTCAAGCTTACCATGATATATGTCGAGAGACGCACTGGGCGTGCGATCTTGCCGACAGAGTTGCTGGAACTTGGCGTGGGTTCGTTGATCTCAGAGCTCACGTTCTTGTGCGCTTCAGACGGCAATCATGGGCGCTGCGTGTCGGCTGAAGCGACGCTTATCGGAGCGCGATCCGTGGTGTTTCTCCATCACGGGTGACCGACGAGGGGGCCGCTCATATCACGCGGCTCGGCGCTACAATCGTGCGGGTTCCTGGGGATTATCACTACTCGGTTGAGGCTGCCGCCAAAGCCGCTTCTCAGGACGGCTGGATCGCCGTTCCGGACACACTTGGTCCGGGCGAAGACGACACCGCCTGTACTTTCGTGGTCCAGGGTTCTGCCGTCTTGACTGATGAGATCGTCGCAACGCCCGCGGGGCAAAGGTCCCTCTCCACGCACGTCGTGATTCAGGCTGGTGTGGGAGGTCTCGCGGCGAGCGTGTTTGGCCATGGTCGGGCACGTGAACTGTTTGAACCCAACGCCCGGCTGTTGGTTGTTGAGCCGGAACGGTCTGCATGTGTTTACGAAAGTGCTCGCGCTGGCACGCCGGTGCGTCTGCCCCCCGGGCCGCCTACAAACATGTCTATGCTTGAGTGCCAGAGCCCCGTCCCTGATGGTTTGCCACTCATCAATTCCATGGCCATGGGCTTTCCAACGGTCACTGACGAGGACGCGGGTGATGCGGTGCGTCTGCTCGACCGGAGAACGTCAGACGATCTACGTCTTGCGTGGGCGAGTCAGGTGCGGCCAGGCTTGGCGGGTCTCGTTCGAGCGGCGGAGAATGGGGATCGAGCAAGGCTTGCGCTGGACCAGTCTTCGAAAGTCCTGCTGTTCGCGACAGAAGGTCCTACCGGTCTCTCGGTTTGGAGTGGAAGCCCTTAGCAAGCCCGAGTGTGCACGCCCGCCGCCAGGACGGCATGCTAGTCCCGGCGATCCTGCCAAACCCTTGGCGGATCGCTTCCCAATTATATCTTGGCCAACTTCCTGGAACTGCCGACGCTGTGGGTGCCTCACGCCCATCCTGGATGCCGACAACACGCGGCCAACAAAAACCTGCCCATCGCACTGGCGCGTGAAGCTTTAAGGTTCATGGCTGGGTCTGTATTGGGACCTGGGCGAGAAGCATGGTCGATCAGGTTGCGGGGATGTGCATCGCCGTAGGAGCGAAGGGCACGATGACGACCGAATTTGACATCCAACACAAAAAGCAGGAAATGAGCCGACGGCCGCGATAGATCGTGCGACAAGCTACCTGGATTCCGGGGGATTTTGGGGCCGTGCTTTCGCGGCTGGTGGCCATTCATGGGAAAATACCGAACCCGGGGAGCAGAACTGTTCGCGATTGTCACATCGGCTCGATGCCGATCTTCTTGATGATCCCGGTCCATTTCATGGTCTCGGAAATCATGAAGTCCGTCAGGCCTTTGGGGTCCATCACCAGCGGCTCGGCGCCCTGCTCGACGAAGAGGGTGTGCATCTTCGGATCTTTCACGGCTTCCACCATTGCCGCATAGAGCCTGTCGACCGCGGCCTTGCCGGTGCCCGCGGGCGCGAGCGGCGCGATAATTCCAAATGTCCTTACCGTTGAGACTTTGAAAGGCATTCTCGCCGGTTCGAATGCTGTGCAGCAGATGGCCCCATGTGCTCCAAACGTAGGGACTTCCGATGCACTCCGCCCACGCGCCGATCGGTGTCGCGGAGTCAGCGCGCAAACAATCTCCCATTGCTGTCAGCGCAAACCTTCGGTTTTCATCTTCCTCAAAAACGCCCACTGCGGCGAGCGCCCGCAGCAGTCGGTAGAGAGCGCCTGCATGGCTTTGCGTTAAGGGCGCCAATTCCTCTGCCGAACGAGAGCCGCCTTTCAGATGGTCTGCGATACGAAGAGTTGACGCGACATGAATTGCCTGTGTGACCTGAAAGCCGTTGATCAGTCCGAGGAGAGTGAGCCAAGGGTTGGATGTCACTGAAGAACCTCCGAAGGAGAGGAAGCCAAGACGCTAATTACTATGCTCGGCGGATGCTCGTTGAATAAGTCTCCTTATGGCCGATTTTGTTGTAAAAGTCGGCTGTTAGCGATTGATCGTTCGGCCATTTCGCTAAGGACGACCGGCTTTGATCCGCCGGCTCTGACGCCCTCTACGCAACTCGAATGCTACGCAATGCACAGGGCCCGAGCGGGTGGTGGACGAGCGCCCAGCGACGCGAGCCGCCGCAGGTTCTGGGCGATGGCAGCAAGAACAAGCTCGTCCTGAGCGCCTTTTGGTCCCCGCAGTCGGAGCCGACCGAGCTTCAGGATGCGCTTTAAGTGTGCGAACCGCATCTCGATCTTCTTGCGCTCACGCCGTGATTTCTCAAAGTCTTCGGTATCGGCAATCGAGCGGGCAACGTCTCGGGCGTATTCATGGATGTCGCGCGGGATCTTGCGCGATGGTTCTTTTGGACAGCACTGCGATTTAAGCGGGCATACATCGCAGTCGAGCTTGCTTGCTCGATACAGCAGCGTCTTGCCTTCATGCACGGTACCGCTTGTCCCAAGCCGCTTACCACCCGGGCAGTGATAGACGTCGCCGGCCGGGTCATATCGAAAGTCGCTCCGCGAGAAGGTGCCGGCATCCCGCTTCGACTTATCGAACACAGGAATATGTGGCGCGATGCCCTTCTCCTCGACCAGCCAGTTCAGCATTGGAGCCGCTCCGTAAGCGGTATCCCGACAAGTCGCTCTGGCTTGAGACCGAAGCGCTGCTCGGTCCGTTCGATCATGGTCTTTGCTGCACCAACCTCGGCCTGGCGAATGGCGCGGGAGGCCTCGACATCAACGATGACGCCGAACTTCACGTCGATGAGATAGTTGTCGGAGTACGCGAAGAATGCCGGCCCCTTGTGAGCGCCGGTCCACTGCGCTGCCGGATCGGATGGCGAGACAAATTTCGGGATGACATCGCTGGCGGCGCCCCACGCCGGATCGTCGAGGGTTGCCAAATACTCCTTCACCGCGCGGCTAGACCTGGCCGGATCGCGATCCCTGCGCCAATCGTGACCTGCGATCGAGCGCTGCTTGTTCGCGTCGGCCGCAATCAGGCTCGCATCGACTGCAAATCCTTCGCCACCAACCAGACCGGCGGCAATGCATGTCTCGACAATCCGTTCGAACACGCGGCGGAGAACATCTCCATCGCGGAAGCGCTCGTTGCGGGCGCGCGAGAACGCCGAATGATCCGGGACAGCGTCCTCGATACCGAGCTTGCAGAACCAGCGATAGGCGAGGTTCACCTGCACTTCACGGCAGATCAGCCGTTCCGAGCGGATCGCAAAGACATACCCTGCGACCAGCATCCGGATCATCAGTTCCGGATCGATCGACGGGCGCCCCATCGACGAATAGTGAGATGCTAGTTCACCGCGAAGCCAGGACAGATCGAGAGCAGCATCGATCTTCCGCACCAAATGATCTTCAGGAACCGCGTCGCGAAGACAAAACTCGTAGAACAGTTGACCTTGGTCACTCTTCAGACGGCCCATCATGGATCGACCTCGCCGAGATTCGCGTCAACACAACGGAATCACGCTTCGTGACTTGTCTCAACCGACTTTTGCAACAAAATCGACCCATAGCGGGCAGTTACGCCGTTCGCCCAGCGGTGGCGCCATCAACCTGACATTGTCCCTTGGTACAATGACCCAACGGATATCCAATGAATATGGTCGCTCCTCGAACGATCTGCGGGCACGAGAGGATTATTCAAAGAATTTGATGCGGAAAAGCATTTGATGCGGAAGGGGACTGACCCATGTTTGTGCGTATCACAACGGATCGACTACCTCAGCTCAATGCGCTCGGTGAATTCGGCTTAACGAGCGCGTTCAACCGAATTATCGGCCTCAGTGAGTTTACATACCGAAAGGGCACCGAAATCTTCGGCGAAAAAGAGCCCGCTGTGTATGTCTATCAAGTCAAGCATGGTGCGGTGCGAAGTTACAAGTTGCTCTCGGACGGTCGACGTCAAATCGGCGCCTTTCACCTAGCGGGCGATATCTTCGGGCTTGAAAATGGCGACAAGCATCGATTTACCGCAGAGGCGGTCATCGAAACCGTCGCGCGCCTGATTAAGCGAGAAAGCCTTCAATTGGTGGCCGTAAGAGACGCGGTTGTCTCGCGCAACCTACTCAGCATGATCACCCGCAACCTGGAGCACGCAGAAAACCATATGCTGCTTCTGGGCCGCAAGACCGCGGTAGAAAGGGTCGCCGCCTTCTTACTTGAGATGGATTGCCGCACCGGAGCAGACAAGATGTCACTCCCCATGACTCGTCTCGACATTGCGGACTATCTCGGCTTGACGTTCGAAACGGTTTCTCGCGCGCTCTCTCATTTGCGGAAAGCGGGCGTCCTTACGTTCCTCGACCACGATCAGCGAGAGATCATGTTAAACGACAGGCGGCGGCTTGCCGATTTCGATCCGCAAGGACCGGCACACCTCTGATACCAAAATGCGACGGGCCGTACTGGCGACGATGAGTGATACGCAGACTCTCCACATCGATGATCGCGCTTATTGCGAGAGCTAGCACGAAAGGTCGATTGATCTAGATCAACGATTGCGGACGCTCTAGGCTTTTGGCTCTGCCATGAACAAGCCCTCCGAATCCGACAAGCCCGAGGCCAAGCCAACGCGCTTGGAGGAGGCGCGCAGGATCATTGAGGAGTACGTGATGACCTTCGCGAGATCATCCGGAAGCTCCGTGAGAAGATGAATTGAAGCGGATTGGATTTGCTCAAGTTGGGTTCTTCGCATTTTGACCCAAGGCAGTTCCCAATCTTGGCGGTGCGAGTTTTGCCGAAGTAGCACAGGCGCGCGAAGGCCGACCGATTACTACGAGACGTGGCATTGGGCCACGGTTCAAGCGCAAGGAGATTTGCCAAACTTCGATCCGAGCTGAACGTGATCGAACCAATTTGCTGCGCTGCACGAATCCGGATTTGGCCCGTTTGAGACATGCCGGCCCAGTCTGACGATGTCTGCTCATGCGGTTAGACCGGAACCGCCCGGCTCAGGGGCAAACCGACGCGACTGACCCATTTCAGACCTCGGTCGCTGGAAGACCGGCTCGAACGGTCGTAAAGTAGCAGTGCCGCACCTCAATTCAGAACGATGTAGCCCCTCAGACTTTCAGTTCTGCGGAAGACCGAGTGTGCGCCGCTCCAAAGCGGGAGGACGCCAGATGTCCAGCATGACGCGGCGAGAGTTCATCGGGCTTGTGATTGCCGCAAGCATGTGGCCGCTCGCTACGCGCGCGCAGCAAGCGGGGAAGACATATCGCATCGGGATTCTCGAGACGGTGTCCGCAGCGCGGAACGCTTCCAATCTCGACGCCCTGCGCAGGGGGCTGCGGGATTTCGGCTACGTGGAGGGGCGAAACCTCTTCATCGAATATCGATCGGCGGATGGTCGCGCCGAGCGGTTTCCAGGCCTCGCATCTGAACTGGTTGGTCTCAACGTCGACCTGGTCGTGACGAGGGGAACTCCCGCCACAATGGCCATCCAAAGCGTGACCGGAATTATTCCAGTGGTTATGGCCGCAATGGGCGGGCCGGGCGCTATCGTGGCGAGCTTTGCACGGCCTGGGAGCAATATCACAGGGGTGATCACTTTCAGCACCGAGCTGACTGCGAAACGGGTCGAAATCCTCAAAGAGCTGGCTCCGGGCCTCTCGCGGATCGCTTTACTTCACAACATGGGCAATCCGGCAGCTCCGCCTGAATGGGAAGAGACAAAGGCGGCGGCGCGCTCCTTGGGTCTCCAAACCGAGCTCCTTGATGTGCGGAGCGAGGGCGATCTCGGCCCTGCATTTGAACTCGCAGTCCGACAGCATGTCGATGGGCTTGTCATTGGGGCAGACGGGCTCACCCAAATGCTTCAACAAACGATTATTGCCTTCGCGGCCCGCAATAGGCTGCCCGCCGTCTACCCAGCGCGCGAGTTCGTCGGAGATGGAGGATTGATCGGCTACGCGGTGAATTATCCCAACCTCTATTTCCGGCTTGCAGCTTTCGTGGACAAGATTTTCAAGGGGGCGAAGCCTGGCGATCTTCCCGTCGAACAACCCACCAAATTCGAACTGGTGATCAATCTCAAGACCGCAAAGGCCTTGGGCCTGGCAGTGCCGCCGTTGCTATTTGCACGCGCCGACGAATTGATCGAGTGAGACGGTTCGAGTTGCTACGATTTGTCGGCCGGATGTCCACTTGTGGTCCGAATGCGAAGTCTAAGCGGGCCGCCAAAAAGTCTGCTTATTGGGGGTGACCGGAAACGGCGATGCGCCCGCGAGCAATAACCTCTGCGCTCGCGGCCGGTTGTTCAAGGACGTCCGACAAGCAATGGCAGCACGTCTGCACCGCCCGCCATGAGCGGATTCGACGGCTCGAAATGTTCCCGCAATTCTCGCTTCCGGACGAGTGAGCGCGCATCGAGGAACGCATCCTTCAGGCTGACGGCTTTCCGGAGCGCGACGTTGAAAAAAGCGTCGCCAAAATAGGTCCACTTGGCTTTGTCCTGGCAGCCGAACGACGGATGCTTGTCATCGGCCGCGGTGATGACCAGCACATCGGGAGTCGCCAGGCGCGGGATAAAAACCCCGGAATAACAAGCCGAGATGACCACCACCTTGTGTCGCACACCTGTCTTCGCGAGCATGTCGCGGAGACGAGATGGTGTGAGCGTTTCTGTGAGCCGCCCCGCCTTGATTGCAAGGCCATCAGGAGAGCCATGCGAGGTGAGAATCAAAAAGAGAACATCCTTCTCGGCATCCAAGCGGCTGGCTGCCGTCTGCAACGACTTGGCCAGAGCTTCGATCGTTGCACTTCCCCCTTTTTTGGAATTGTACTCCACGTTGATCGGTCCAGTCTCGAAACGGCCGGCCACGACCTGAGCCGCGCCGGTCGCTTCGGATCTAAACACGCCTTGATCCCCGTACAGTCCAAAGGACACCACGCCAACCTTTCCAGCGTCCGCAATAGCATCTACCGGAGGAACCAACGGCCAGATGGTCAGAAAGAAAGCGACGAGCGGCGCGCCGAGCCGCCTGATCGAGGACCTGGAGGTCATCGCGAACCTCGTTTCGAGATCGCCGCTACAGAACTGCGGCGCAACACAACATAGCGGAAAGCCAGTGAATTTCATCCATCCTTCGGAATGGCACGAGCAAGGTCCGGGTATGGCCCATCTGCGAAGGTGCGCCTTGTCTGGCGAAGGTCGGCTAATTGCGCCCGAGCGGACCAGATTTGCTCAACCTGAGTTCTTCGCATTTTGACCCATCTTGGACCTCCCGACCGATGCTGGTGATGTCCGCTCGCGGTGCTTGACCGGAAGGAAGCGGCCGGGATGCAGAAAGGCCGCTTGTGGGCCCATCGGCGAAGTGGGGGCAGTCCACAAGGTCCGCTCACCAAGGCATGGCGGACCAGATTTTCTCACGCTGAGTTCTTCGCATTTTGACCCATTGCAGCCTTCGCTCACATGCCGCGCTTGTGACGTAACATGCGCCCGCACTGAATGTGACAACCGTCGAGACGTGATACTCTGCGCCCCGTAGTCCTCAAGCTGCGATGAGGATCGAATGAAGCGGCGGGAGCTCATAGCGGCTACTGTGGCGCTGGTCGTTTCGTCACGGCGTTTGTACGCGCAGGGTGCTCGCCGTCGGCTCAGCTTTCTAGCCATCGGTGATGGGAGCGGGCGGACCCTCAATCAAGCCGAGCTGGCGTTGTTTGATGGGCTGCGAAGCCACGGGTGGATCGATGGAAAAACCCTGATTATCGAGCATCGTTTTTCCCAACCCCCAGATCGACTACCGGGTTCAGTCGCCGACCTGATTGCCCTCGGGCCCGATGTGCTCATCGCCGCGGGGCCGCGAGCAGCCGAAGCCTTGAAATCGGCGACTGTGACCATTCCGATTGTGTTCGTGGCTGTGTTTGATCCCGTGAGGCTTGGCCTCGTGCAAAGTCTATCGCGGCCAGGCGGCAACATAACGGGTCTTGCGTCCTCTCAGGGAGTAGCGATCGCAAAACAGATAGAAATCCTCCGGGAACTGGTTCCTGGCGCCTCGAACATCGCGATCCTAGTCAATCCGGGTAACCCAATACACAGGCTGATGTTGGCCGAGGAGGTACCCCGCACAGCCCGCAATCTGGGCGTGGCTCTGCCGATCGTTGAGGCGACTACGGCCGAGGAGCTCGATACCGCTTTTGCCTCGGCTGCCGCCCAGCGCGCCGATGCATTGATTGTCTTTGGCGACGCTCTGACCGTTGTCCAAGGCCCCCGAGTTGTCGCGCTCGCGGCGAAGCATCATCTGCCCGCGCTGCATCTCTGGCGCCAATTCGCCAACGGTGGATTGGTCGTCTACGGTCCCGATGTAGCTGATCTGTTCCGCCGTGCAGGTGGCTACGTCGACAAGATATTCAAAGGCAGCAAACCCGCCGATCTACCGGTAGAGCAGCCGACCAAATACGAGCTGGTGATCAATATGAAAACCGCCAACGCACTAGGCCTCACCGTGCCGACCTCGTTGCTCCTTCGCGCTGATGAGCTGATCGAATAGAGATCCTGTTTGCTGCGGCGCATGAGGCCGCTTATGACCCGAACCGGACGTCCCAGAGAATCGTCCGGCGCACTGGCAAGAGCCCGTCCCTATTGTTTGACGGACGTAGCGGGCTTAGCGACGGGGAGAATTCGTGAAGGGCGCGTCGAGTGCGACTTGCAGCGGTATTGGCGGATGATGTCGCCGCGCACTCGCAGCTGTTGGGCGCGGACGAGATCGGCAGTGCTGGATCCGTATCGTTTGATCACTATCGAATGATTACTATCGAATAACCGACTTAGTTCTATCCAAAGGTGACTTGCTCGCGACGCGTGATCCCGCGAGAATATTGACGGTGACGTGCAATCCAACTCTCGCTTAAAGGAGCAATCCAATGGCACTGAGAAATCTGACGGTTGCAACAACCTTGGCCGCGCTGACCGCTGTCGGCTTGTTCTCATTCTCGCCGGCCGCCTTCGCAGACAAAGTGAAGGACTGCGGGACCACGACAACCACCGTGACGAACCCGCCCAGTGAAAACGCGGGTTTCACGTCGACGACGACGACCACCCAGACCTCCGCCTGCGGTAGCAGCAGCGACACGGGTCAGCAGACCACGACCACCCCAACCACGAATAAGGGCGGTGGAACTCCCAAAGGCCATTGATGGTCTGCAACTGAATAGGAGCGCAACATGCTCAAGACACTTGGATTGGCATTGACCTTGGCCGCTGTCGTGTTCTCGCAAGCGGCCCACGCAGACAAAGTGAAGGACTGCGGGACCACGACTGCCACGACCTCCGTGACGAACCCGCCGAGTGAAAATGCGGGTTTCACGTCGACAACATCGACAACGACCACCCAAACCGCGGCCTGCGGTAGCAACAGCGACACGGGTGAGCAGACCACGACCACGACCACGCCAACCACCAACAAGGGCGGCGGAACCCCGAAGGGCCATTAGAGCGGGCGACGCGCGCTCTATCGGACCAAGTCGCCGGGCGGCTCTCCGGAGCCGCCCTCCTCGCGCAAGACAGGCTCTCATGAAGTTCATGCTGGGATCTCTGGTCGCTGTCGGCCTGGTCGCGGCGGCGTACAATAATCGGGAAATTCTCTCCGAGAACGCGTGGGATTCTGCCCGCACTAAAGCGGCACAGTACATCCCCGAATTGTTGTCGAACGCTCCCCCTGAAGGTCCCAAATACCTCCTTGCGCCAGTCCGTCGAGGGGACATCACCACGACCGTGACGGCGAGTGGCGCGTTGTCGGCAATCACGACCGTCCTCGTCAGTTCGCAAGTGTCTGGGCAAATGCTCCGGATCCTCGCGGACTACAACGCTGAGGTTCGTCGGGGCGACGTGATCGCTCAGATCGATCCTCTCAGCTTCCAGATCGCTTTGGAGCAAGCACAAAGCGAATTGAGAGTCGCGGAAGCGGCCGTGGTGATTCAGGAGCGTGTTCAGGAAAAGGCGGCCGCCGATCTCGCCAGTGCCGCTGCCGCGACGGAAAGGGCTCACTTCGCGACCGAGCGCGAGCGCATCGTCGTCGCCGAGGCCCAGCGCGACCTGGAGCGCAAGCGTATCTTGGCCAGGGGGGACAACGTCTCTCAGGTTGACTTATCCAGGACTCAGGCTGCCTCGGACATGGCGGTTCAAAACCACAAGTCGGCTGAGGCCGACGAGCGCACCAAGATCGCACTCGCTCAAGCGGCCGAGTCGGCGCGCCGCTCGGCCGAGGCGCAGATCACCCATGCCGGCGCGGTCGTGCAGCAAAGGCGGGCGGCCTTAAAGGCTGCGCAGACCGAGCTGGAGCGTACCAGGATCCGCTCGCCCGTTGATGGAGTAGTGATCGGGCGCACCATCGAGGAAGGCCAGCAGGTCACTGTTACCCTGCAGACCCAGACGCTGTTCACAGTCGCTCAGGACCTCCGCGAGATGCAGATTAAGATTTCAGTCGATGAGGCCGACATCGGCAAGGTTCGAGAGGGGCAGCCGGTCATCTACACGGTGGACAGCTTCCCCGGTCGCGAGTTTCGGGCCGAGGTGAAGCAGATCCGTAAGGACTCCCAGGAGAAGCAGAATGTGATCACCTACGTGGTGGTCGCCAACGCGCCGAACCCGGACAAGATGCTGATGCCCGGAATGACGGCAAACGCCCGAATTGTCATCGACGTCCACACGAACGTGCATAAGGTGCCCGTCGCCGCATTGCGCTTTGCCCCATCGGGAGAGCGCGGACCGGAAGCTTCACACCTCTGGACCTTGGATGAGGATCAGCGGCCGAGGCCGCTTCCCGTTCGAGTGGGGCTGTCGGACGGCAGCATGGTCGAGGTCTCCATCGCCGAGCCAGTCGAGCAGGTCATCGTCGGGGTCGATCAGAGAGAACCGCCGCCCACCATCGCGCGGCGGATCATCGGGAGCATGTAGATGCCGCTGGTGACCGTCTCAGATCTTACGAAAACCTATGTTGTGGGCCCGACGGCGGTGCCTGCGCTCCGGGGTGTGTCGCTCGCCATCGATAGCGGTGAATTTGTAGCTGTTATGGGCTCCTCGGGCTCCGGCAAGTCCACATTGATGAACCTCCTCGGCTGCCTCGATACCCCCAGCAGCGGCACTTATCACCTCGCCGGACAGGATGTGCTGCGCCTGTCGAGCAACAAGCTCGCGGAGCTCCGCAACACGAGCATCGGATTCGTGTTCCAACAGTTCAATTTGCTGGCGCGAGCAACGGCGTTGGAAAATGTCGAGCTTCCGATGATTTATGCCGGTCTTTGGCGACGCGAACGCAGACGCCGGGCGCGCAAGGTCCTGGCGGAGGTGGGCCTCTCCGAACGCGAGCACCATCGCCCCTCGCAGTTGTCAGGCGGGCAGCAGCAACGGGTCGCGATAGCCCGCGCCCTGGTGAACCAGCCGCTTCTTCTGCTCGCCGACGAACCCACTGGTGCGCTCGACTCGATCACTTCCGAGGAGATCATGGCCGCCCTGGTCCGCCTCAACGAGGGCGGGCTCACGGTGATCGTCGTGACTCACGACGCCGAGGTCGCCCGCTATGCACGGCGGATCATCTACTTCAAGGATGGCATAGTAATATCCGATGACCTGAACCAAGGTATGCAGGCTGCGGCGTGAAACTCGTCAACAGCACCCTTGCGGCGCTACGCGCCGTTCGCGTCAACAAGCTGCGCAGCGGCCTGACCATGCTCGGCATCGTTCTTGGAGTGTCATCGGTGACCGTGATGATGGCGGTCGGGGGCGGGGCGAGCCAGCGCATCCAGACCGAAATGCGCAATCTCGGGGCCAACACCATCGTGTTGAACTCGGGGGCGCTGAAGAGCAGCGGCGTGTCCAAAGGACAGGGGTCGCGACCAAGCGTGACGCTCGCTGACGCGCAGGCCATCGCGAACGAAGTCCCTGCTGTGGTCGCGGCCTCGCCACAGCACAACTTCGCGGGGATGCAACTCATCTATGGCAATGCGAACTGGTCCACCCTGGTCGCCGGTACTACGCCCGAGTATCTCACTATCCGCAACTGGGCCGTGAACCGGGGCCGCGCTATCGGCCGTGAGGACGTGCTCCAGGGCAGCAAGGTGGTCTTGCTCGGACGGACCGTGGCCGAAAAACTGTTTGGCAATCAGAGTCCGGTGGGGCAGGAAATCCGTATCAATCGCATTCCGATGACGGTGATCGGCGAACTGGCCGCGAAAGGGCAAAGCTTGGCTGGGCTCGATACCGACGATACCGCCGTCATCCCGATCTCGACCGCGTTCAATCGGGTCATCGGGCGAAATCCGGCCAATCCTCGGGCGATCTCCGGCGTGATTATCAAGGTGCGCGACGGCGCCAACATGTCTTCGGCCTTCGCCGAGATTCGTCAGGTCGTGCGCGAGCGCCACGGTATCCTGCCGGCTCAGGAGGACGATTTTCACCTGATCAACCTCACAGAGGTGATGCGGGCGAAGGAGGACTCGGCACGGGCGCTCGGGATTCTGCTTGCCGCTATCGCGTCCGTGTCGCTTCTGGTTGGTGGGATCGGCATTATGAACATCATGCTCGTCTCCGTCACCGAGCGGATCCGCGAAATTGGGCTGCGGCTTGCGGTTGGAGCCCGGAGAAGCGACATCTTGGGCCAATTCTTGGTCGAGGCGATGATACTTTCCCTGATCGGTGGTATCGCTGGGATCGCGCTGGGCTTGGGGGGCGCCATGGCCGTCGAGCACTACGTAAATCTGCGAGTGGTGCTCAACGGACAGCTGAGCCTTGTCGCCATGGCCCTTGCGGCCGGAGTGGGCATTTTCTTCGGCTTCTACCCGGCCTGGAAGGCATCACTGCTGCAACCCGTCGAGGCCCTGCGCTCGGACTGAATTGCATCTGCGGACTAGTTCTTTCGCTGAAGCCTTGCTGCAGTCGCAGGATCCGAAATGGTTGGCCCCCATTCGCGGCGCGCTTCATTGCCCGATTCCGGCATCCCTGCGCGTGCACCAGCCATGGACATCGCCAACTGCGTTCTGCCGCCGACGCGAAGTTTCCCGTAAATGTGATGCAAGTGCATCTTCACGGTGCCTTCTGACAAACGGAGCTTGCTAGCGATCTCCTTGTTGCGCAAGCCTCGCAAGATGAGGTGCACGATATCGGCTTCGCGCAATGTCAGGCTGCTTGTTTTTAGTGAGGACCGCTCAGCTGTTGCTAGATGGTGCAACAGGTCAGGGTCGAGCCATTTTCGGCCGCGGAACACGCTCTGGACACAATCGATCAAAATGCTGGCGCGGGCCCCGCTCAATAGAATTCCGTCCACGTCAAGCTCCAGCAGATCCGCGGCCATTATCGCGCCGCGCTCCTCGAGCAGAAAAATGATTGAACCGGAAGTGCTGTGGGCTCGGAGTTCCGAAACCGTTTTCGCGGCCTCGTGCTGGACGACGCTTTCTGCAAGCAGAACAATATCCGGGTGATGGTTGTTCAAGGAGCGCAGGAGCTCATCTTCGCAAAGGCAGTGCGCCACAACCTTATGGCCGCTCGCCTGCAAAAGAGCCTCGATTCCGGCTCCTGCGATATCATCGTGGGTGGCGATCACCAGAGTAGCCAATTCGCCGGTCGGGAGCACTTGGGAGCCACAGTCGCTATCTCCTTCAAATGACACGACGGGCTTAATGAAATGAGAGCGGTCGAATTTCGCACGCATGACGTATTCCTACTAACACTGAAATTTGTTGTAATTCGAACGGCTGCCCGACCCCCGGGGCTTGATGCATTTTTCTGCGTGGACGATGATCAAAACGAGGTAGATTGCGTTGGCGTTAATTCCTTGAAAACTACCGATGTCGGTCTGATCGAGGAACGGAGTATCCGCGTTGTCGCGCCACAGTGGCTTCGGTGCTTTTCCTGAAACTATTAAGACAAGAGCGGCCTCCCGGCGTTATTGACAGCTCTGCTTGGCATTCCCGGCCAGATCGAAAATTTACATCGGTAATTTACGCATGATCCTGTTTGCGCTTGCGAGGCAGCCACGCAAGTAGACGCTGGATCAATGGCCACAGGAAGTGAAGCAGTAAATTCACTTTTTTTCAACTTGTCATTCGCCGAAGGGCGAAGCGTCGCGGGTGTAGATCTGGTTCCATGAGGGAACACAGCTGCTGACAATGCTAATGTCCGTCACGATGCGGCTTCGAGAGGATTGTCTTCTGTCCGCCAAGCGAAATGTTGCTTGCAAGACTCCACGTGAAGAGGTTTTGTCCGCATCGGACAAATCAGTCGATTTTTTCGCCTCTGTCAAAGTCAGTTTTCGCACGTCGACGCTCGAGGGTCAGCTTATGGCCCGTTTGAGACCTTGCGATGGGCACTGAAGATGTCCGCTCATCGGGGCTGACCGGAAGTCATCGCGGGGCACTAAACCGACGCGATTGACCCTGGCTGCGTGAAAACGCTGCGCTTGATGTGATTCGCGCGATATGATTCCCGCACGATTTGCGGGGGCTGGAATGAAGCGCTTCGTTGCGGAGGCGGATCGTGGGCAGTCTACGTTATTGCCTGAAGGCCTCGACGATTTCATTGATGAGAACAACCCTGTTCGGGTGATCGACGTGTTTGTCGATGCGCTCGATCTGGCCGAGTTAAGCTTCGAGGGGGTGGAACCGGCGGCGACTGGTCGGCCGTCATACCATCCCTCGATTCTCCTGAAGCTTTACATCTACGGCTATCTGAACCGGGTGCAGTCGAGCCGGCGGCTCGAACGAGAGGCCGGGCGCAATGTCGAGGCCATGTGGCTGCTGGGTCGGCTCGCTCCCGATCACAAGACGATCGCGGACTTCCGCAAAGACAATGGCCTGGCGCTACGCAGGGTATGCGCGCGCTTCGTCGAACTCTGCCGTGAGATGGGTCTTCTCGCGACGGCGAGCGTCGCCATCGATGGCAGCAAGTTCAAGGCCGTCAACAACCGGGACAAGAACTTCACGAGGGCAAAGGTGGAGCGGCGGCGTGCCCAGCTGGAAGAGAGTGTCGCGCGCTATCTGAGCCAACTTGACACGGCCGACCGGCAGGAGCCAGCGGAAGCGCTGGCAGCCAAGGTGACGAGGCTGACCGAGAAGCTGACGAAGCTGAAGGAAGAAATGGGCAAACTTGCTGCCTACGAGAAGCAGATGCTTGCTTCACCCGATCAGCAACTCTCCCTGACTGATCCCGACAGCCGTTCGATGGCCACAAGCAGCCGCGGCTCCGGGGTCGTCGGCTAACAACGTGCAGGTAGCCGTCGACACTGAACATCATTTGATCGTGACGCACGAGGTGACGAACAGCGGTTCCGATCGGGCACAACTCGCCAATATGGCCAAGCAGGCGAAGGCCGTTCTAAAGACCGAAACGCTCGAAGCTGTAGCCGATCGCGGCTACTTCAACAGCCCGGAGATCCTGGCGTGCCACGAGGCCGGCATCACGGTAACGCTGCCTAAGCCGCAGACGTCGGGCGCCAAATCCGAGGGGCGCTTCGGTAAGCAGGACTTCGCATATTTGCCAGGGGAAGACGTCTATCGCTGTCTGGCTGGGGAGCGATTGCCGTATCGCTACACCAACGAAGAAGACGGAAAGATGCTGCGGCGTTACTGGACCACAGCCTGTCAAAATTGTTCGCTCAAATCGCAATGCACGACCGGGCCAGAGCGGCGGATGACGCGATGGGAGCATGAGCATCTGCTCGAGGCTGTGCAGCAGCGCCTTGATGCAAACCCACAAGCCATGCGCCAGCGTCGTGAGACAGTCGAGCATCCGTTCGGCACGATGAAGGCCCGCATGGGAGCGACACACTTCCTCACCAAAGCCCTCCCCAACGTAGCCGCCGAGATGGCTCTCTCGGTCTTGGCCGATAATCTGACGCGGGTCGTGAACATCGTTGGAAGCAAGCAATTGATGGCCGCGATCGGCTCCTGAGACAGGGCGCGGTCTTTAGCTTCCGGACCGACGCCCATTGAAGCCGTTTCCACACAACCAAGACCCGTTGCTGACGTCGGACCACTCCGCCTCGGGGATCGTCCCTCAAGTAGTCTTAGTCGCTCGGAAGCTGCGCACAGTAGGAACGGACGCAAGCTCCTCCCGTTTGTGAATCGCGCGCCACGCCAAGCGGCCGATACCGGACTGCGATTTGCCGCTCGGAAAGCGCGTCACAATCACCCATGAAAAGGAGGTTCGCCATTAAGACCGTTGACGTGCAGCGGGGGCATCCCTGTCTTCGTAGATGGACTCTACAGTCTGTGCCCAGCGTAAGCTGCGGCCGTAGGGAGACCGCAGTGGGAGGCAGAAGGGTGATAGGTTCCCATCCCCGCAAACGCCTCATCGAGGCTCCAGCTGTGATCGCGCGCGCGAACTGGCCGATGAAGCCAGCGGCATTTCCAGTCTCGAAAATCTGCCGGCCGGGTGTCTAGACGCGCTCATATGCCGGCTTGTGCGGAGAGGTGTGGACCGGGCACCGTGGATTGGTATGCGTGCGGCCCACACGCTGATCGATCAAAAGAGCCGCGCGCACCGCCTTCCGGGCGGCTTTTTTTTGGGCAAACGACCTCAGCGAGGTCGCCAAGCGTTCGG
The DNA here is from genome assembly GCF_032290525.1 of Bradyrhizobium cosmicum. Taxonomy (GTDB): domain Bacteria; phylum Pseudomonadota; class Alphaproteobacteria; order Rhizobiales; family Xanthobacteraceae; genus Bradyrhizobium; species Bradyrhizobium cosmicum_A. The sequence goes on from NZ_JASXTA010000040.1 coordinate 30,478, forward strand.
GAAGGCTGTCCCCGACCGGGGGGAATGAACGGGCCCGCGTTAAGATGAGCTGAAAAGGCCGGGTTCGCAGCCTACCCCCAAATAGGTAGGTGAGTTCTCCCTAAGAGGCATAGGATAGCGCGCAGCCGAACGAATAACACTGCTGCGTGACAGCAAGTGTTCGCCCGCGAGCTCACCGTCAAAACCGGAAGTCGAGCGAATTGGGACGCGGGGCTCTCAACCGGGTTGCGGTGGCGAGCACACCAAACCGACAATCGAAGGCGGGCGATGATGATGCGACAGCGACCTCATCAACGAGGTGCAGATCCCGTTGACCGTGTCTGCAAAAGAGACGCGTGGCGAGTTCGATGGCACTCACTGGATTGATCCGGCTCGCGTGCGATGTCGCGGAATGCCGGCGACGTGCCACAGCGAGTCGCTAATTATTTGATGCTGTCAAAGATTTGCGACGGAGAAATACCATGAGCATCCTTCGGCAAATTGCGAAAATAGCGACGATTGCTGGGTTCGTGGTCCTGCTTGCCGTTCCGATCGCAGCGGCGGAGCAAGGTGGACGATACTGGGTGCCAAAGACGACAAGCGCCGGCCCATACTGGAGACCGTCAGCCCAGTATTCCGAGCCAACAACAATGACTCCGGCAACTCCATCGTCTGAATTGATCAAGACGCATCCAGCCCCGCACCGGCGATGGCTAGTGAAAAATTCGACCAATCGGCTCCCTGCTAAACAGTCGCGGACGCGATCCTCTCTCGCTGCGATGGCGCCGATCGCCCCCATTTCCAAAACGCACCGTTTGATCCTGCAGGTTAACACCAATGACCAGGCCGCGATGAATCTCGCATTGAACAACGCGACGAACGTTGCGGAACACTATAGGGAGCTCGGGGAGGAAGTGAAAATCGAGGTGGTCACGTTCGGGCCCGGCCTGCATATGCTTCGCGATGACACGTCCCCCGTGAAAGCGCGACTTGAGCAGATGGCGCTGAGCACTCCGGAGGTATCATTCAAGGCTTGTGGTAACACTCAGGAAAAAATGCACCAAGCCGAGCACAAGGACATACCGATTGTTTCTCAGGCGCAGGTGGTAAAGTCAGGCGTGGTGCGCGTGATGGAACTCGAGGAGACGGGCTGGAGCTACGTAAAACCGTGACCGGCTAGTTCCATTCTGGTCGGGGTGAGCGGTAGCACTCAGATAGTCGCCTTCGCGCGCAACTGGCCTACATCCGGTTTTGCAGATCCGTTCGTCGCGGGCGGCGCTGAGTTTGTAGTCTTGCCGCGCAGCACCTGGGCCTCGGGCGGAAACAACAATGACCGTGATCCCATTTCGACGCCGCCGCACATTCTCGGGCTGGCCCGTCGCAGGTGCACTAGCCACCGCTCTTTTCTCATTTGCCGCCGTCTCAGCATTTTTGGTTTGGAGTGGCGCACCTCATAGAACAGAGCCCGATCAACGTTCATCTCAGATGATCGAGGTAATCGATGGCGACACCGTCAGGCTTGACGGCAACACCTACCGTCTTGTTGGCTTCAATACGCCGGAGAAGGGCGACCTCGCTCGCTGCGAGGATGAACGCAAACGGGCGGATGTTGCGACCAAGCGGCTGAAAGCGCTCATCGCAACAGGCGATGCTCGACTAAGCCGCCTCGCATGCGCCTGCAAGCCCGGTCAGGAGGGCACCAAGCTCTGCAACTTTGGGCGCTTATGCGGAATGTTGTCAGTCGGCGGGCGCGATGTCGCTCAGATCATGATCAGCGAGGGGCTTGCGGAGCGCTACGTGTGCAGCGCGACGCGCTGTCCGCCACGCAAATCGTGGTGCGGCTAACACCTATTGCTCCTGCTTCTCGGCGACTTCTCGCGCCGCCAAACTAAGCTCAAGCCAAGTGCTCCACGATCTCCGCGCAGTCCGAATGCGTCAGCGAATGCACGCCGCGCGATCTCAGTTGGTTCTGGAGGATCGTCGCCATCATGGCTTTGACGCTCATGGGCTCACCGTCAAAAATTGATTATCAAGAAAATCAATCTGAAGTAGAAGCCCAATATCGATGATGCGCAACGTCCGCAGGACTATGGAGAGTGCGTGGACCGCAGCGCACAACAGCGCCGCCGGGCTTCTCCGGTGTTTTCATTTAGGACCACGGCGGCTCTTCGCCTGTCCCTGCTGCCTCGTGGTGGATCGTGACACCCGCCGAACGCAACCCCGTCAGCAATACAGTTCTTACAGAGGCAGGATCAAATCCAATATCCTTGGCGTTTGGTGGATGCGCCTCGCTGTCCTTCAATCGGAGCGCCAAGTGCAATTGCTCGCAAAGATGCTGAACGATGAGAGTGACCTGATCGTGGGTCATGATCAGCTTCTCCTGCCATTGTCTACCGAACTAGGTAGCACACATGAAAATAGGGCGGTACGTGATTGGACCTCGAAGGATCAAGCCCACGCGATTGCCCATGAGTGGGTCCCATCGTGGCGCGGGGGGCTACTGTCCGTATCCGTGCGCATCCAACGCAGCGACCCCGCCTCGCTTGAGCTTGGCAGGGCCGCGTGCTCTCCGGGCCGGGGCTGGGGCAGGGTCAAACCCGGTTAGCACGGGCAAGTCTACGCCAGAACTTCAGAAGGAATGATCGATCAAAAGAGGCACCTCTCTGGACCCAGTCCTAGTTCCCTCTGCGACTATCAACCGAGCATCCACATCGTGAACGGGCGCGCGGGCAGACCGTCGTCGCGGCAAAGAACCGGTCGGTTTTATCCATGCCGATCACCTTCGGAACACTGCATATGAGTTGACGGCCAGAAGAGGCACTAAGACGGCGTGTGCAGGTTAAGCAATTTGTTACCAGTCATCGTCACCATATAGCTATTGCATATGGGTCGCGATTTGCGGCTTACGGAATTCCTGAAGTGGTTTGAACCTGGGCACACCGGGTTAGCGGTCTCTTTCAAGAGGAGAGGCCCCGATGTTTAAGGGCTTCGCAGTCGTCGTTGTGGCGCTGATCAGTACAGCGCAGGTGGATCAATACAGAGCCGGCTCCGCAAATTTGGACAGGTCGATAAGTGGAGTTTCTGCCTGACAGCGGGCACGCTGGTGCCTGCGAAT
>NZ_JASXTA010000041.1:0-31355 GCF_032290525.1 Bradyrhizobium cosmicum
AGGTCTTCTGAACGCCAGAAAACTCAACAAAGGCATTGTTCGTGCCTGGCATCGACCCTCTTCCCTCCCCCGCTCGCACTGGCGCTTCCGCTTGCGCCGCGCTGACCGAAGACTGGACGACGACCTCTCTTACGGATTGCAGCAGTTGCGCGCGCGGCCAAGATCGCAGCGACGCACCTGCATAAGGCGCTACCGATTGGCTCACAGTGTCCTCCCCTTCCGCTTTTGACTCTGCGGTCTGGCGGTCAGCAGAGAATTCTCTTTTAGAGATGTGTATCCGCTGACGGCGCTGGCTTTCATCGATATGGAAGCCGAACAGCTGAAATTATGCGCTGGATCATACGAGTCTGACGCTTTAACGCGCTGCACTCCAGATTTGCCGGTCGCGATCATGATACGCTGACGCATGCCGCCGGAGAACTAGTGCGCATGATTAGTAAGCCGGCTACGCGCATCTGGCATCCGGACGCGATCAAGCAGTTCGCTTGCGTTGTCCTAATCCATCTTGCACGGCATTTGCTTGTAGACTCTCTTTCCGCAAACCACCAAACTCTGCGACCAGGCCGACTGCGTAGAATACGGGCGCGATTAGGTCTGCCGGGGCCTTCAGGCGAACGATACGCTCGTGGCGCAGTGCCCATCACGTGAACAGATGACAGGCCACCATACGGTGTCCCTCGAGAAGCAGTTCCGGTATCTTTTCTTTGCAGAGCGGCATCACGTGCGGACAGCGCGGATGGAAGTGGCACCCCGTCGGCGGACGCTGTGCGCTCGGTACCTCGCCTTCGATCGTCTGGCGGCTACGCTGGGCCTCAACCAGCGGGTTTTGGACCGGAATGTGCAGGTTGATCGGCTCGGCGATCTGCAGTTCAATGGTTAGGATTGAGTGACGTCATCGGCTCCTGGAAGATCATGGCAATCCGATTGCCCCGGATGGCCCGAATCTCCTTGTCGCTGAGCTTCGTCAGGTCGATGCGATCGAAACCGCCGGTGATGCGGCCGGGCGGATTGGCACGAGCCCGACCCTGGACAATGCAGCCATGCTTTTGCCGGAACCGCTCTCGCGGGCAATTGCGACCGTCTCGTCAGGCTCGACGTCGAATGAGACGTCCTTGACGGCTGTGAACGCGCCGGGACCTTCACCACACTTGGTAGTCAGGCGGTGGCGGCGCACTTGCAGAAGTGGCGTACTCACTGAAAGGCTTACTCCGAAATCTTACAGTGAGTGCTTTGCCGCGGAAAGGTGCAATATGGCCAACTCACGGCGGCCAACGCGCCGCCGATTGTTTGCGTCCGTGTGATTGTCGCGCTCGCTCAGTAACCCATTTTCTTCTTTAGGTCCTGGTCGATCCAGATCCGGGCGTAGATCGGGCCCGGGCGCACCGCGCCGGCGCGTAACTCGCCTGCATAGCCCTTCACCCAAGGCCACCATGCTGTGAAGTAATAAGGTGTCGGCAGCCAGATGTATGGCGCCTGGTCGAGCATCTCGGTGGTCATCGCCCGTATCTGCGACTGGCGCTTGGCTTCGTCTTTTTCCTGATAGACGGCTTCCATGCGCTCGTCGAGCTTTGGATCGCTCCACTGTGATGGGTTCCAGGTCTGCCCTGTTATGAAGCTCTTGCGAATTGTGGTCGTCGGGTTCGTGTGGCCGTTGCTCATGAAATATCCAGCTGCAAGCGTCCTTGTCGTCATCGCCGACAGGAAGGCCGCATACTCCATTGGCTGGATTTCCATCTTCACACCGACCTGCTCGAGATAGGCCGCGATCAGCGGAATGAGATCCATGTGGTCCGAGGCGCATGAGCAGACCTGCGCCTTGAAGGTGAAGCCGTTCGGATAGCCTGCTTCCGCCAGCAGCTTCTTGGCCTTGGCCGAATCGTATTTGAACAGCTCCTGCACGCTCGCGGGCTGCTCGTTCAACGGCTGAAAGTAGCCGGCGTACTCCGGATGTTGCGGATACGCGAACAGCTCAGCATTGCCGTTGTAGTAGGCCTTGATGATCTCGTCCCTGTTGATCGCCAGGTTCATGGCGCGACGGACGCGAATGTCGTCGAACGGCTTCTGGTCGACGCGCATGGATAGGAACGTGCCGCTGGGGGCAAGCCACTTGTTCCACTTCAGAGCGGGCGTGCTCTTCTTGAGCTGCTCGGCGTCCTGCCAGCGTATATATTCCATGATGTCGAGCTTGCCGGTACGCAGCGCAGTAACTTGCGTCGAATCATCCTTGATGATGCGATAAATGAGCTTGTCGACGTAGGGGAGCTTGAGCTCCTGGTCATTGATCGTTTCCTTGTCCCAGTAGTCGGGATTCTTCTCGTAGGTCTGGGAGTTGCCCTGCACGTAATTCGTCAGTTTGAACGGTCCGGTGCCGTTGACGTTTTTCCAGTCCGCAGCGCCGGCCTCAACGACCTCCTTCGGCATGATGCCGGAGTAATAACCGTATCCGAAGCGGTAATCCCACTCGGCGTTGAACTTCGACATCTCGAACACGACCGTGTACTTGTCCGACGCCGTCACGTCCTTGACGTAATCGAAATAGTTTTTGACAGCCTTCGGACTGCTTGCCAGCCGCTTGTAGCTGAACACCACATCGTCGGCGACGAGTTCCCGCTTCGCCATCACCCCGGATTTCTCTGGAAACATCACGCCCTTGCGTAGCGTGATCCTCATGCGCAGGGGATTTTCCAGCCATTCCCATTTCTCGGCAAGCTCGCCGCGAATGAGGTTCTGCGGGATATAGGCTTCGGATATGAAGTCGTTCTGGCCGCCGCGCGACTTGGCCTTGGACAAATCGGCGGCAAAAAGTTGCTCATAGACCGCACCAGTGTCGTGATTGTGCTTCCACGGCCAGTCGTAGCTGTCAAACGACAAAGCCGAGAGCGTCGCAGAAACTGTCGAGATCGATAAAGTGCCACCGTATTTCGGCGTCTCAAGTTTGGTCTGGGCGCATGCCGCACCGGCGATGAGTACGAAGCTCAGTGCGCTCGCACCAGCAAATCTGCGGAGTGTATTGGTTTGCATCGTTTTCTCCCTCGAATGAATTCTCGTTCTTTCAACGATGGCCACGCATCCGCGGATCGAGTAGGTCGCGCAACGCGTCGCCGAACATGTTGATGCTGAACACGACTAGCGTCAGGCAGATCCCCGGCGCGAGCGCCATCCAGGGCGCAAGATACATGTAGTTGCGGGAGCTTCCCGTCAGCATGCCGCCCCATGATGGCGCCGGCGGCGGGACACCAAACCCCAAAAAGGACAGCGATGCTTCGGCTAGAATGGCCGCGCCGACGCGTGTGGTGAACAGCACGATCACGGACGGCATGACATTCGGCAGGATGTGCCGCCAAAGTATGCGGTTGGTGCCGCAACCAATCGACTGAGCGGCGTGGATGTAAGTTTGCTCGCACACCGACAGTACGGCGCTGCGAACGATGCGGGATCCGGCAATTCCAAAGAAGCAGCCGAGCGTGACGATGACTGAAAGCATGCCGGGGCCGGCCACCGCAACGACGACGATCAGAACGACGAGATCGGGAAAACTCATCCAGGCATCAACGAAACGCTGGACCAGCATGTCGAATCGCCCGCCAAGGTAGCCCGTGGTAGCGCCGAGAACGATCGAAATGAGCGTCGCAAGAGTAGCCGCCGAAAAACCGATGATGACGGAGAGGCGCGCCCCATAAATGACACGGGACAAGATGTCCCGGCCGAGATTGTCGGTGCCAAACCAGAATTGGCCGCTCGGCGGCTTCATCCGGTGGATCAGCATGATATGGTTGTAGCCGTAGGGCGCTAGTAGATCGGCAAAGATTCCCGCAAACAGGAAAATCAGGCAGACCACCGCACCAGCAGCACCAAGCGGTTTTTCGCGAAATAGGCGGTAGAAGAATTCGAAGACAACGTTCGGGCGCTTGACCGACGCCTGACGGCTCGCGTGCGTGCTCTCGGTGATCTCGGCCATCAGCGGTTCCTCACCTTCGGGTCAAGAAAGCCGTAGCTCAGGTCGACCAGCAGATTGATGAATACGGTCGCCACCCCGAAGACGAGGAAGACCCCGGTGATGGTCGGATAGTCGCGCGAACTCACGGCCTCCAGCAGCAAAAGGCCCACACCGGGAATGACGAAGATCTGCTCGAGGATAACCGCGCCGCCGATCAGCGCCCCCGCCTGCAAACCGACCAGGGTGATGACGGGGATCAGGGCATTGCGGAGCGCGTGGCGCAGGACGATCGTGCCAGTGGAAAGCCCCTTCGCCTTCGCTGTGCGGATGTAGTCGTGCCGCATCACCTCCAGCATCAGCGTGCGGGTCAGCCGCATGGTTATGGCCGAAAACGCGAAGCCGAGGATCAGCGCCGGAATGAGCAACTGCAGGAAATTGCCAAAAGGATATTCCGAGAAAGGAATGAACTTCACTGACGGTGACCATCCCCACCAGATTGACGGGAACACCATCACAAGCGTGCCGACCCAAAACCCCGGAACTGCGAGGGCGAGGATTGAGAATGTGCGAAGGATGTAGTCGACGATCGTATCTTGCTTCAGCGCAGCATAGACGCCAATCGGAATGCCGACGAGGAGCGATACAATGAGCGCAAGGATCCCAAGCTCGAAGGTGATCGGCAGGCGGTAGAGGATTTCGTCCATTACCGGAGTGTTGGTCCACAGCGAGTTGCCCAGGCTTCCCTTGAATAAGAGCGCGCCCATCCACTTGAAATACTGGATGTAAATCGGCGCATCGAGCCCAAGCGAAACCTCCAGTTGGTCTCTGGTTTGCTTGGCTGCGCTCACGTCATTCTGCGAGAGCATCAGGTCAATGATGTTGCCGGGTATCAGCCGAATCGCGATAAACACAATGAGAGAGGCAAAGATCAGCGTCGGAATCAACGCGAGTAAACGACGTAAGACGTAACCCTTCATCACTCCGCCGCTTCTCCCAGCCTTTGGCTGCGGATCGGCGCAACGCGATCTGCGACCAACGGACATATGTTTCGCTGATGGAGATAGTACCGGCGTGATAGTACCGAATTTCACCAATTTGGCACGACGAAGAGCCGAAACTCTGCGCCGGATCCGGAAAACTCGCTGATTTATCTCAGCCGCATTTCCCTCGGAAACTTCTGATACTTGGGAGGCATTGTCGTTAAGCGAGCGCTAAGCTGGGACGCAGCTATCGATGATCCGGGACCTGCAGTGCACGCTGGAAGTGATTTAGCGGATCTAATTGTGAGACTTGACGTGTCGTTCGGGTCATACGCGACACTTTCGGTGCGTGAACTGCTGCTGCGCGATACAATCATAGACCGCCTCATCGAATTGGCGAGTGCCGCCATTCATGTCAATGAAGGTGAGCGGGCCGTCTTCGGCGGTCCGGGCTGCGCTGGAGCCGCGACAGGCTGTGCTGCCGGTGGTCACGTTTAGGGGGCACCGCAAGCTCGCGCATGTGCGACAGCGACCACCTGATTGGTCGCGAAGATCAAGGAGCCCTATGACCCTATCCTCTACGCGCGGAATGCGCAGTCGAGAGAGGTATTTTCCAAAGGGACCGGCACAAGATTTCCTTGGGAGCAGCTGAATATTAGGCGCCCGTCGCGCCTGAGCTATTCTGCGGGATGAAGCCACCAGAGCGCTCTTCGCTTAGATCAGGCCACCCGCGAGGCCGGGTTCGCATTGCCCGATCGGTGACTCTTTGGAGCAGAACAGCATTCGTCCATCCGTCCAACTGGTAATAGATGCCCAATCGCCAAGAGGCTTAACCAGCGAACATGCAACCCTTGCTCAACGAGCCAGGGGCGACTCCAGCGCTGTCAAGCGAGAGGCAATTCTGGTCGTGTAAGCCGCCGACGTGATGAAATTCACGGCACAGACGGACATGTCTGCAGGCGATTTCTGAACTGACCGGAAACGGCATCCTGCCTCATACTCTCGAACGCCGCACGCTCCGAGCATCTTGGACGGCGCAGACCACCCACTCGAGTCGGACGCGGTACGTGGTGCAGGTAACCACAGTCCACATTCGGTTTGGAAAGGTATTGGACCACGGGCCCGATGTGGCTCCGCATCAGAGGAGCACTGCCCGCCCTTGGATCATGCTTAAGTTCCTTCGTTCTTCAGTTGCTCCGTGCGACTGCGCATCAAGTGCGCGATGGCGAGCAGCAACGCTGTCAGGATTATCGTGAGCGTCGATACGGCCGCGATCGTCGGATTGAGCTGGAAGCGCAGATCATCCCACATGCGCCGCGGCAGCGTGACAGCGCCAGAACCAGACAAGAACAGCGCTATGATCACCTCATCGAAGGAGGTGATGAACGCGAACAGCGCGCCGACGAGGACGCCCGGTCGGATCAGGGGCAAAGTTACTTGCCACAAGGTCGCACCAGGTGTCGCGCCTAGGCTCAAAGCCGCATGCTCAAGCTTGGGATCGATTCCAGCGAGGCTGGCGCTGACGCTAGTCACCACGAACGGCACGGCCAAGCACGTATGCGCCAGCACGATGCCCATGGGCGAACCGACCAGCCCGTAGCGGGAGAAGGCGTAGTATACGCCGATTGCGATGACTATTCCGGGCACGACCAGTGGTGAAAGAACGAGCGCGGTTGTGAAGATGCGTATTGGTCTTGGCAGGCGAACGATGCCGATCGCAGCCAGCGTTCCGAGCGTGGTCGAAAGCGCCACGACAGCTGCCGCCACCCAGAGGCTAAGCCAAGTTGCGTCAAGCCAATCAGAATCCCCGAAATACGCCTTATACCATCTGAAGCCAAAGGCCGGTGGCGGGAACGTGAGATACGCCGCCGAGGAGAAGGAGAGCACGAACACCACAACAATCGGAAGAGCAAGGAATAGCAGGATGAGCGCAACGATCAACGACGGCACGAAGCGGACAGCACTCATCACTTGCTTGTCCTAAAGGTGTTGCCAACGCCAGGCAGGAGCTGCGCAATGGAGACTAGGCCGAGCGCGACCGCCAGCAACAATGTGGAAAGAGTGGCGGCGTAACCCCAGTGAAGTTGATCGACTTCCTGAGCAATCAGCATCGAGAGTGTAATATCACGAGAGCCGCCCACCATGGCCGGTGTAATGTAGAACCCGAGCGCCAGCACGAAAACCAGCAGCATTCCGGCCGCGACACCTGGCATCGACAAGGGAAACGTCACTTGCCGGAAGGTGCCCCACGGTGTGGCGCCGAGACCAGAGGAAGCCAGCGCCAGCGAGGGATCAATCTGCCGCAGCGCATTGGCAATCGGCAGGATCATATAGGGTAACAAAATGTGAACCATTGCGATCTCCGTCGCAAGCGTCGTGTTGAGCAGCCGGAGCGGCTGTTCGATTATACCGAGCGCCATCAGCGCCTCGTTGATCATGCCGTGACGGCCGAGCAGCACCATCCAGGCGTAGGTCCGTACCAGCACGGAGGTCCAAAATGGCAGCAGGATCACAACCAAGATAAAGGGGGCGCTTGATCGGGCGCGAGAGAGAGCAAGAGCCACCGGATACCCCAACATCAGAGTGCTGAGCGTCACGATGAAGGATGTGCTGAGCGTGATCCAGAGAACCTTTAGAAATACGACGTCGCCTGGCAACGCTGCATAGTGGTCCAGCGACCAATTCGGATCGTTCAAGCTGCGCAGCAGCATGGACACGACCGGAATGGCGTAGAACACGACCATGTAGAGGAGGAGCGGCGCGGCGAGCAGCAGCGGGGTGAGCCATGGTATCTCGCGCCTCCACCTGCTCCACTTCCATCGGCCACCTAAGATGCGCATGGATGAGGTCATGCTCGAGTCAGACATTGGACACCCTATACGATGATCGTGTCTGCGGTCGACCAGGCGATTTCCACGCGATCACCAACGTCGCGGCGGCGGACCGTGGCACTGGAAGCTTCCTTGAGAACCATGGAGGTCCCGTTCTCGGTCTTCAGCAGGTATCGGCAACGCTCGCCGGCAAATACGGACTCCGTTACTGTAACAGCAATTCGGTTGATCGCATCGGACTCGGCAAGCCGTTCGGCGAAGCGCAGCCGCTCCGGACGGGTTGCCAACGTAATCTCCGCGCCGATTGCCGGACGCTGTGAGGTCACGGCTCGCAGCAGCACGCCCCCGCACTCCGCAACGACCATGTCATTTTCCAGACGGCGCACAACCGCAGGAAGAAAATTGGACTCACCGATGAAGCTAGCCACGAATCGATTGCAGGGCCGGTCATAGAGATCCTCCGGCCGTCCGACCTGCGCGACCTTCCCGTCGTTCATCACGACGATGCGGTCCGACATGGTGAGCGCCTCTTCTTGATCGTGAGTCACATAGATGAATGTGATGCCGAGTTCTGCGTGCAGCCGGCGCATCTCAAGCTGAAGATTCTCTCGCAATTGCTTGTCGAGCGCCCCCAGTGGTTCGTCCATCAACAACAGACGCGGCTTGAAGACCAGAGCACGCGCCACTGCCACGCGTTGCTGTTGCCCTCCGGAAAGCTGGCGCGGATAGCGCCCGCCATAGCCGGGCAGATGCATGAGTTCAAGCGCCTCGTCCACCAGGCGTGCCCGCTCCACTTTCGGAACGCGACGCTGTTTCAGGGGAAAGGCGATGTTTTCGGCCACGGTCAGGTGTGGAAAGAGGGCGTAGTTCTGGAACACCATACCGATGTTGCGTCGATAAGGCGGGGTATCGACTACCGACACACCGTCAATGGCGATGTCGCCCTTGCTGGGAGCCTGGAAGCCCGCGATCATCATGAGCGTCGTAGTCTTGCCTGAACCGCTGGGGCCCAACAACGTGAGGAATTCGCCGGATTGAATATCAAGCGATACTCCGGCCACAGCTGCGACTCCACCGTAACTCCTCTCCAAGTCACTGAGCGACACCGAAGCCCCGCGAAGACAACCATCGCCCTTAGGCAGAGCCGAACGGCCCGACGCTTCGTTCATAGGATCCCTCTCGGGTAGCCTTAGAGCACCAATTGAGGACGACAACGAACGTCTCCAAGGGCTACGTAATGAATCTGATGGGCGGTTGCCTTGCGTCGGTCCGGTCACTCGTCACAATCATAGGACACGACGCTTCTCGATTCAGGCGCGGTCGGCACCCCGTCCCGGCGCGACGTCACCCCTGGGAGGCGAGAGGGACTCGTGACTGCAGATGCTGATGTGGCCGTTGGTACCGCCGCTTTTGCGTCGGCAATGAGCCGTGTAAGCTACGCAGCTCTTCGCTCCAAGCGGCAATTCAACTTGAGCTCGATGCAGCGGAGACGCCGGAACCGGGAAAGAAGGCATCAGCCTAACAGCCATTTGTTGAACTTGGCGACAGCCATATCTTGATTGGCAATCCACCAATCGTAGTCGTACTGGATCAGCTGTTTCTTGATCTCAGGCGCACTCGGCAGCAAAGCCGTTCGCTCTGGCGGTATGTACTTAAAGGAGCCTTCATTGACGGGCCCATATGGTATGGAGAGTGCAAAACGCGCCTGCGGAATTGCCATAGTCGAATAGGCCACGAACTTCATGGCATTGGCCTTGTTCTTGGCTCCCTTAGGAACCCCCCAACCGTCACGCCGGGCCACGCCCTGATTCCAGCAGATCGTCGCCGGCACCCCTTGCTCCTGCAACGCCGCCATCCGGCCGTTCCAGACCGTGGTCATGACGACTTCGCGATCGGTCAACATCTGCGGCGGCTGAGCGCCGGTGGTCCACCACTTCGTCACGCTCTTTCTAATCTTTTCGTAGCTCGCGAGAGCCTTGTCGACATCGAGCGGATAGAGCTTGTCAGCGGGTATGCCGGCCGCCATTAGAGCGAACTCCAACTCCGGATGCTCAGAGCCGATGCCGTATAAGGCGCGGCTGCCAGGAAATTTGCCGACGTCCCAGAAATCGGCCCAGCTTGCAGGCGCGGCCCCGTTGAATGCATCGGTGCGGTAGGCCATCACGCTGGCCCAGACCAACATTTCCAGCCCATATTCGGACCGGTATTCTTTGCCGACACCATCGTCGACGAGGGAATAGTCGATTCTCTCAAAGTAATCGCCGGACTTCATCAGGTTCATGATGGAGCCGTTGCTGAGCTGTACGATGTCCCATTCGACGTTGCCGGTTTCAACCATGGCCTTGACTTTGGCCTGGTCGGCGCCAGGAAGGGCGCGCACCTTTATCCCGGTCAGCCTCTCGAACGGCTCGAAATAAGCCTTCTGCTCTGCCTGCTGCAATGCGCCACCCCAAGTGGCGATACGCACTTCGCCCGAACCCTTGAGGATGTCGGGGACGGTGGTCTGCTCTGGCCAAGCCGATTGTGCGCCCGCCCAGCGGCTGACGAAAGGTGCAGCGAGCCCGGCGGTGATCAGGCTGACAGCGCGGCGGCGATTCATGGTCACGATCGGACGTCCACCCATAGGCCCTCCTTTTCTTTCAGTTCAGCGTCCCTGGAAGCGTTAGGAAACATCGACATTCACCAATGACCGCAGGATTGCGCTCAAGCGATGCAAGCAGTGTCAGCCGCGGTTAGGACGCTTCTTCGCGCGAGGCAGAACCAGATAATTCTTGGATCGTAGAGGCGCCCAACGCATAAAAGCCGCGAAAATCGCCCACAAAAGCAGAAAATCCTACGAATTGAGACGCCTTGCTGCGTTTTGAACGCCGAGCAGACCGATAGCTCTCTTCGGGTCGGGAAAAACGGAGCGCCCCTCAGACACTTCGTTGCTCTCCCAAGGAGGCGCAGAAGTTTCGCTTGGCCTGACGTCAGAGAGGCGAACAGACGAGTGATCGGCTGCACAGGTTTGGGAATCGCTCTAGCGGCGGAATTCAGCTCCCCCGGCCGCTCTCTGGCTCTAGGCCACCTTTCGTTGAGATAGACGATCTCGCCGCTATCACAAGAGGCGGCGCAAGCGCGTGACCAGGATGCTCAGCGTCTTGCCATTGTTGAGGCAAGCCATTGCGGTCAAGACTCCAGCTATGGGCTGATCCCGACGGAATGACACAATCGCAGAAAACCGGTCTGCACCCGTCCTAGACGAAATCAACATTGATAAAAGACGCGCCTGTCAGTGATGGGTGCGCTGCCGGTCTCAACAGTGCACGAAATTGAACAAGTGCGCGAAATTGATATTGGCAACTCAGCCGATGACCGACGATCGAGCTGCCGCGCGCCACAATTCATCCTCTGTGCCGGCGGCCTTGCTGGATGGATGTGTCCGCGACGGTCGTCCAGCACGATCGGCCGCGACGACGAACGCGCGGTCGATCCGTCCAGCTGCCCGCCCCGATCCGATGACAGCGATCGGGGCGGAAGTTGTCATCACGCCTTCTTCCGGTAAGCCCAGCAATCGATCTCGACGAGAGCACCATTCCACAACTCATGCACAGCCATCGTCATTCGAGCCGGCGGATTATCGTCCGTTGAGGAGGGGAACACCTTTGTGTATTCGGCGTGCATCGCCTCGTAATCGCTCCACTTCACCAGGTAAACGGTTGCCTTGACAACGTCTGCGGAGGTGAGGCCGTTGGCCTCAACGATGTCCAGGAGATTCTTGAGTGCCTGCCGGGTCTGTGCGGCGACTTGCGCGGCGCGGTCACCAGGGGCGGTCACGAGTCCTCCCGGAGCAGTACCCAATTGGCCCGCGACGTTCAACAAATCGCCCGCCCAACGGGCTGGGCTACAAGGAAGCTGCTTGCTCATATCGTGTTCATACCTTTCCTGAGTGGTCGACATACATGACGAAGACATTAAGAGGAGCTGATCAATCTCCAGGAATGTTATTCTGAACGTCGCGCAGAGTTTCACCGAGCTTTAATCACTGTCGTATCATTTCGAACGCACTTGCGGTTTTTGAGCGGCTTTACGGCGCGGTGCTGCGAAAAACCGCTCTGACACGGCGTCAGCCGTTGCCGCGCGCGGGTGCCAATGATCAGAGGCGCGCCAACTCTATTGAAGCCAGAATTCTTGGCGTTGCTCGTAGTGCGATGCTCAACAAGCGGCCGAACTCGCGGTCATCCGGGAGGCGGACTATCTCAAAGGCAATGACTGCTGACAGCGAGACGGCTGCGCCCCGTAGGGGGCGACTGCGGTTGTTGCTGTTTTACCCCCGAGGGAAAGCAGGAGTGCCGTAATACGTGGCGTGTACGCATCCAGTCCGCGTCATGTCCTCGCACGTTCGGAGGCGCGAAACCGTTGTGCCGAAGTGGGATCGTTGCAATTGTCAGGGACATTCGCGATCATCTTCGAAAATACGTCTGCGGCCACCAGCATGCTCCAAAGGTCGCACGATAGTCCTGGAGTGCACCCCCAGGGCGATCTGCGGGGTTGCCTAATCCGGTTGTTGAGAGCTCGAGGAAGCGCAGCGTTGCATTCGAAGTGTGAAGCGGGACAAGCGCCTCCCGCGGACCGAGCGTCTGGCCGCTGCCGGTCCCATGGGACAGTCGCAGGTCAGTGTGTCCCAGCCACCTGCTCCCAGAGGCGGAAGAAGTTGCCACCCATCACTTTTCCTACTTCCTCAACGGAGTAATCCTCAGCCAACAGGCCATGAGCAATGGCACGGAAGTTTGCTTCTTCGCCGAATTCCGCCATGTATGCCGGTTGCAAGGAACTGCCCACCTCGCGGATAAGGTCGCTGCCGATGCCGACGTGATCGATGCCGACGAGCCGCGTGATGTGATTGCAGTGGCGCATGAGGTCGCCCAAGCGAGGCATCCATTCTCGGACGAGAATGATGCCGATGACCCCGCCCTTCGCCGCGATCGCCCGGATCTCTTCGTCCGTGAGGAAGCGATCGAAGCCAATCTGTTCTTGCCCATTGTAGAGGCTCTGAACGCCAGTATGGCTGCATATCACGGGGTGCGAAGAGAGCGCGAGGGTGTCCATGATCGTCTCGGTATTGGCATGCGCCAGGTCGATGATCATCCCAAGCTCATTGCACGCACGAACGACCTCACGCCCAAAAGGCGTGAGGCCCCCGGGTGAATAAGGGAAGGTCTGGACGTGCCCGACTTCGTTCGCACGCATGTGAACCAATTGCAGGAGTCGCAAACCGCGACGATGGAACTCATGCAAGTTGTCGATGAGCCCTTCCAGGCTGTCCGCCCCCTCGAGAGCTGGCAGCAACGCGAGCTTCCCTTCACGCTTGGCCGCTCGCACGGCTGCCGGGCTTTCCGCCAGCACAGCGTCACCGTCCTTAATTGTCTTCAGTATGGCGGACAGGCGATCGAGGTCGAGTGCGAAAGGCTCGCCGCGCTTTGGACGGTACCGGCCGCGAAAGGCGGCTCCGGATCCGGGCGGGTATTGGCCGGATTCATCGCGCTTCACGCAGCTATACGTCGCGTCGCCGACGAGGCTGCACACGACAAGGTCCATGAGACTCGAGCGATATCGATCGAGTTCGTCGGACCCGATGCGCGGCACGCCGGGCCAGCAGAAGCCGCTCGGATGGGCATGTATGTCGACGAATACGGTCTGCTGATGGATCTGTTCGAGTTGATCCGGGCGACTTGCGTCATCCATATTTGCCTCCGTCATGCGCGCGAGCGCTCTATTAAAGACTTGTATCGAACGTGGCGTATGCTCGCTTTAGCATCCAAGGCGGAACTCTAGGAGGGACGCGCCCAAGACTGGATACCGGATGCTCTCAAACAGCGACAGATAAGAACGCAGGAAGCCTAGGCTGCCGTCGTGAAGCTGCCACTCGCCGAGATCACTGGACCCGCCATGCCAGCCAGCGTTCCCCGATGTGTTCAAGATTGGTCTTGCCATCAGGGCGCTTGGCGGCAACCCACGCCGAATCCTCGCGGACCACCTTCGAGGCATTCTCCGGATTGATGCTGAGCAGCGGAACGAGATCAGAAGGCAAATGCTTCAGCTGATTTGTATTTGGTCCGGGGTACCCGGTACCCAGGGTAAAGCCCGCAGCAACAGCGGCTCGATTCAGGAAGGCAATCAGCTTCTGCGCCTTTTCGGTGTTCGGCCCACCCTTCAATACCACCCCATACGTGTAACTCACGTATGCGCCATCCCAAGCCATCTGAACGGGTGCCCCTTGACGAATTGAGCTGATGGTTCGACCGTCGAAGCAACTAGTCATGACGACTTCCCGGTTGATCAGCAACTGATTTGGCTCGCTGCCCGCTGTCCACCACTTCGCGACGTGCGGCTTGATTTCGTCGAGCTTCTTGAGCGCCCTATCGATCTTGTCATCGGTCAGCGGCCAGATGTCCGATTTCGCA
Source organism: Bradyrhizobium cosmicum (assembly GCF_032290525.1). Classification (GTDB taxonomy): domain Bacteria; phylum Pseudomonadota; class Alphaproteobacteria; order Rhizobiales; family Xanthobacteraceae; genus Bradyrhizobium; species Bradyrhizobium cosmicum_A. The sequence continues at coordinate 14,192 of NZ_JASXTA010000041.1, forward strand.
ACCCCGTCGGCCAGCAAGGCGATTACAATGTCGATTCTTGCGGTTGCTGCCAGTCCCGTGAGACCACGCGGACCCGGGAAAGCTTTGACATTCCAGAAGTCAGCCCAGTTTCTTGGCCCATGATCCCCAAGTGCCCGCTTATCGTAAACGAGCAACTGCGCCGATGCGAATACCGGGACCGCCGTCTTGAGACGGACCGATTCGGGTGTCCCCTCTAGGGATTCAGAATCCCACAGGCTGTAGTCGATGGGTACGAACATGCCAGCGTCGTCCATGGGCGGAAAAACGGCCGCTTGCAAGAAAGCCGTGTCCCAATCGACCCGTCCCGCCTGGTTCATCGCCTTGACCTGAGGGTCGGAAACATCAGCAATCACGTCGACCACCTTGATCCCGGTTGCTTCCGTAAACGGGTCGTAGACGTGTTTGCGAATTCCCTGAGTAAACAGACCGCCATATGAGAATGCGACGACTTGGCCGGAACCGGCGAGCTTATCCTTGGCAAAGGCGGTCGTGGATTGCGCGATGGCCGGAATAGCCATAGCCGCGGCTGCAGCCCGCAAAACGTCCCGGCGATTGAATTTAGAGTTCTCATCGGGAACCGAATTTATGCTCTTCGACGGCCCTTGCGGCGCTGGACGTTTGTTGTCCTTGATGATGTCCCCCTGGCCAGTCGAACGTTGAGCGTCAAACTGAGGCACTTTAAGCGAAACGCCAGATGAATAACTGCATCGATGCAGCTTTGGTGCTGGAGTTCTGCGCGCCGGCGCTTTCTTTTGCAGGAATTGAAAGCAGGTCGCCTCGGGACCGATTAAACGCGCAAAGCTGTGGCTTACGGGGCCTACAGATCTTCAGAGGAATATTCTCGTTGCGAGGGAGCGCGAACTTAGGGCGGCTCATTCAAGTGCCGGCCACGGGGATGTCGCCGGCAGCTTCAAGTCCACTGTCTGAAGACACCCATCCAACTCGCGCGTCTTTGCGCATGGTGGTACCCCTTGTCCATCTGAGCCGAAGGTCCCGTTGTGCTAGCCGAGCAGCGTGACCAGCATCTGACCGAATTGATTGTGGTCGCCCTCGATCTGACGCGATCTATTCGTCGCGCGATGCGCTCGGCACATCTGCGCGCCGGAGAGCACCTAGAGTTTTCCGGATTCCGCCTCGCGGACGAGAGACTATTAGCCGAGGAAGGTTGCCCCACTTTGACACCTTTGACGATCTCTCGATGAGTTTTCTGGCGAGCGCCATAGTGCCAGCAAATCAATACGTCTAACACGTAGGCTAACGCGATAGCTCCAGCTGAATTGCTGCGACTGCAGCATGCACCCGCCCTGAAGGTTGTAACGGACGAGTCCGCGTTTCCAGCGGCCTCAGATCCGGCATGGCACAAGCCATGCCGGATCTAGTACGTTTAGCCGCGCTTCTTGAGACCAAGAATTGCCCGCGCCTCAGCGGGTGTGGCGACGCTGGCGCCCATGCGCTCGATAATCCCAACCGCATTTTCGACGAGTTCGGCGTTGGAGGCGAGCACGCCACGTCGAAGATAAATGTTATCCTCTAGTCCTACTCTGACGTGGCCGCCCATGGTGACCAGCTGTCCGACCATTCGCATTTCGTCCGGGCCGCAGCCGAATCCACCCCAGGCGGCGCCCGGAGGGAGAATCTCTCGCATCGCCTGGAGAGCGATCGGAACGCCCGGCGCACCATAGCCCGTGCTGAGACAGAACTGGAAAAGAGGCGGCGCCTCGATCAGCTGTTCAGATATGAGCCTCTTGGCCGTTTCAATATGGCCGAGATCAAAGCATTCAAGCTCGGGTTTGACGCCGGCTTCTCGCATGAGCTTGGCAAGCTCACGCAGATCCGACATGCGCGCGACGAAAATGCGTTCCCCGAACGCCATCGTGCCGCAATCCAAGCTGCTGATCTCTGGCTGAAGTTTGACGGCGTGAAGACAGCGCCCCAAGGGGGTTTTAAGGGTACTTGTTTCACCAATCTTTAGCGGCTCGATGGAATCGAGCACGAGTTCGCCATCCATTCCGCTGGTCAAGTTGATGATGACGTCAGTCGATGCATCACGAAGCTTCTTGACGACCTGTTCATAGAGATCGAATCGGTTCGATGGCGCTCCGGTGCCTGGGTCGCGGACATGAATGTGAACGACCGCGGCCCCGGCCTTCGCTGCGTCCAGCGCCGCATCCGCGATTTGCGAAGGCGTGATCGGAATCTTGGGATGTTTCGCAACAACGGCAGAATTGCCGCCGGTCACGGCACACGTGATGATAACTTTCTCTGACACTTGAAAACTCCTGTGTTGATACTCTTCCATGCGATCAGTGGGGCGACGGCCCAACTAAGCGAGGTTTTCTGCCGGTAGTGGCTTATCCTGACGGCGCCTGTGCCTCGCAAAAAGCGTCGATCGATGGCTGTGATCGTTTCAGACGCCGTGATTCGACAGTCCGGCCCGGCACTGGGCTAGGAGTACCTCGATCACCATCCTGTCGCGGGCAGCCGCAAGTTCGGTCCGGCTGCGGTCGGCGGACATGGCGCGGCACCCTTCTTCCATGGCCCGGATGAATTCAGGCGTGAACTCTGGCGGTTTCACGTGAGAGAGAGACGGTTCGCTGCCCTGATAGAAGCGTTCGAAATAGGCGCCGATACCGGCGGGATTTCCCATGTTGCGGACCATGCAGGGGCCAATTGCGCTCCAGCGTGGGGCGAGACCATGCACGACTGCGGCGTCGATCTGCTGGGGCGTTGCATGGCCCTCGGCAACCAGGTGCATTGCCTCCCGCTCCAGCGCCGCCTGCAGATGGTTGGCGATGAAGCCAGGGATCTCGTGATCCATGCGAATAACGATTTTCCCGATTGACTGATAGAACGCCTCCGCAGCGGCGAGCGCCTCCTTGCTGGTGTGCGCTGCGCCGGCGACCTCAACCAGCGGAATGAGATAAGGGGGGTTGAACGGGTGTCCGATGACGACGCGGGGCGATCGCGAGCCTTCTGCCTGTAGATCGGCGATGGTGAACCCGGAGGTGGACGTGGCGATGACCGCATGGGCAGGCACCAGCGGTTCGATCTCAGCATAGAGTTTTCGTTTTAGCTCCAGCCGTTCGGGAGCACTCTCTTGCACGAAATCGGCGGCAGTCACCGCCTCCGCCGCTGTCTTCGCCCAGGTCAGACTGCCGCGATCCTCGGCACGCGCGCCGAGGCGCTCCTGGGTCGGCCAAGCCGTCTTGAGCAGTTCATCGAGGCGATCTTTGGCGTCTGGCGCCGGATCCCACACGAGGACGTCGAGCCCACGCGCCAGAAAGTGCGCAACGAATCCGCCGCCAATGATTCCCGTACCAATGCACGCAACTTGGCGAATCTGACCTGGCCCACGAAAAGCGCTCATAGCTTGGCCTCGTCTCGGTTGAGCTTGCCAACCTGATAAATTGTCATTGATTGTTCCTTCTCTCGCATCGGGAGTTTACGCTGGATCACGCCGCCGGATGAAATCCATCGGACTTCCACGTGATTAAATGGTTTGAAACATCGCGGTGGTCGGCCCCGCACTATTTGCCCTTCCAAACGGGGGCGCGCTTTTCGGCAAAGGCCCGAGCACCTTCAAGGCTGTCCTCCGACCCATAGAGTACGTCGACGGTCGCAAGCTGACGGCGTGTCAACCGGTTCATAGCGTCCTGAAACGAGAGCGATTCAGAGACACGCGCTGCTTCTTTGATTGCCGCAAAGACCAAGGGCGGGCCATTAGCGAGCAGGCGTGCGACCTCCCAGACCCGTTCTTCGAGCTTTTCCCTCGGCAGCACCTCGTTCACCAGACCCCAGCGATGCGCCTCAGCCACATCCATCCACCGCCCGGTGAAGAGAAGCTCCATTGCAATGTGATAGGGCATGCGTTTCGGCAGCCTGACCGATGCTGCATCCGCCAACGTTCCCGCGCGGATCTCCGGCAGCGCAAAGGAGGAATGATCGGAGGCGTAGATCAGGTCGCAGGAAAGCGCCAACTCGAAGCCGCCACCCACCGCCATACCATTGACGCACGCGATCACAGGTTTGTTGAGACCGCGCAGTTCCTGCACTCCCCCGAATCCGCCGATGCCCCAGTCGCCATCGGCCGTCTCGCCCTCCGACCTCGCCTTCAGGTCCATCCCGGCGCAAAAGAACTTGTCGCCGGCGGTCTTGAGAACGGCGACGCGCAAATCCGGATCGTCGCGAAAGGCCTTGAAGGTTTCGCCCATCAACCGCGACGTCTTGGGATTGATTGCGTTAGCCTTGGGCCGGTCCATGGTAACTTCGAGAATTGCGCCTTCGCGATGGATCCTGATCGCTTCAGACATTCTTGTCTTCTCCGTACACGAGCAACGCATCCGCGATCCAGGCCCCCTTGCCTTCGGCACAAACGATCAGCGGGTTGATATCGAGTTCCTCGATCTCGGCATTCTGCTGCACGAAGGCAGCGATGCCCGCTATGGCCCCGATTGCCGCTGTCACGTCGGCCCTGGGCCGCCCCCGGTACCCTTCGAGCAATGGGTAAAGCTTAAGGCCGCGCAACGCTGCCTCGATGTCACTGTGTGTTGCCGGCAGCATCAGAGTGGCACTATCGCGCAAAAGTTCGACCAATACGCCGCCTGAGCCCAACGTCATCACCGCGCCGAAGATCGGATCGCGAGTGAATCCGACGATGAGTTCGGCGACACCATCGCGCACCATGCGTTCAACATAAAGCTCTTTGGTTAGAGCCAGCAGATCGCGTGCCGCATTCTTGATGGCTTCAGCGTCCCTGAGGTTGAGCCGCACGGCTCCGACCTCAGATTTGTGGCTGACGCCGAGCGCCTTCAGCGCCACTGGGAAACCAAGCGCCTGGGATGAGGTCACCGCCTCGGCTGCGCTACCGGCGCGCCTGCCTTCGGGCACTGGCAGCCCGGCCTGGATCAGCCGCGCCTTCGCCGCTGCTTCATCGAGCGTAGTACCGCCGGCTGCGCGCGTGCCAGAACCTGAAGTGTTGACCGGTTGTGCCTCTGGCTGAAGCCAGGCGGAGCCAATGAAAGCGGCCGCTTGGGCGGCATCCAAGGCTTCGGCAACGCCGAACAGCGGTGTGATCCCCCGCGCCATCAGTTGTAGGGCGTAGTCTTCAGGCATGTTCTCGTGCAGCGAGGTGACGATTGCTCCATTCGCCTTGTTGCTCTTCAGCGCCGCTTCGAATGCGCGCACGATGGTCCAATAGGGAGCAGCGTTCGAACAGCGGTCGGGGCGCTGGAAGTCGAGCACCGCCATATTGAGATCGAAGCCGCCCGACACCATTGCGGTGAAGGTGGCGGTCAACGCCGGCTCGTTGTTCCAGGTGAATGTGTTGTAATCGAGAGGGTTGGCCACCGCAACCAGCGGCCCGAGCGTTGATCGAACACGTGCGCGGTGTTCCTCAGTGAGACCAGGGAAGCGCACCAAGCGACTTTCCGCGGTGTCAGCCATTATTGAAGCTTCGCCACCCGAGTAGCTCATCGACGACAGGCGATATCCCGACAATGGCCCGGTGACGTGCAACAGTTTCAGCGTTTCAATAAAAGTGGGAAGGGAATCGACCCGGGCGATTCCGAGCCGCTTCAGGAACGCGCCGGATGCGGCGTCGGAACCAGCAATCGAAGCCGTATGCGAAATCGTCGCCTGCCGGGCCTGCTCCGAACGGCCGGCTTTCATGGCGATGATCGGCTTTCTCAACTCTCGTGCACGCGCCGCCAGTCTTTCGAAACCGGCCACTGAGTCGAAGCCTTCGATGTGCAGGCCAAGCGCGGTCACGCGCGTATCCTCGATGAGGCCGTGCGCAATTTCGGAAAGCCCGGTCTGCGCCTGATTTCCAGCTGTCATCAAAAAGGCAATGGGCAAACCGCGCTTTTGCATCGTCATGCTGATGGCGATGCTGGAGGACTGCGTGATGATGGCGACGCCAAGTCCACCCTCGGCAAGTCGGATTCCACCATGCTGGTCCGGCCATAAAAGCGCGCCGTCGGCGTAATTGATCAGGCCGTAGCAGTTAGGACCGATGATCGGCATCTCGCCGGCGGCGGCGACCAGTTCGGCCTGCAGCCTCTCGCCGTCTGCGTCATCGGCTTTCGTCTCAAGGAAACCGGCGGCAAAACAAACAGCACCTCCGGCATTCCGCTCAGCCAGCGCCCTGATCACCTCTATGGTGAGGTGCCGGTTGACGCCGACCCAAGCAGCATCCGGCGAGCCAGGTAGCTCGGCCACGGAACGGTAGGCTTTCCGGCCGGCAACCTCGTCTTTGGTGGGGTGGACTGGCCAGATCTCTCCAGCAAAGCCCATCTTGATCGATTGCGCGACGACAGTGGCTGCCTGCTTACCGCCAAACACGGCGATCGATTTGGGCCGCAGAAGACGCTCGAGCTTGCTCATTGATCAGCCCCGTTGCGCGCCAAAGCCAGCGAAATGAGATCGAGGCATTTTCGGCCCTCCTCGCGATTGTGCTCGATGCGGAGCGGCGCAGCCCGCCCGACCGGAAGGTGTGATGACGGAGACGCGAGAGCTAAAGATGACATTCGAATTCGACCGGGCTTGTTCTTCAATTGACCTGCCCGTTACTGAGCCCTCCAAGGCCGGCAAGCCGCTTCAGGTGATGGTCGGCATCGCCAAAAAGCATGTCGAGCATGGTCACATGCTTGAAATAGTGGCCGATGCTGTACTCCATTGTCATTCCAATGCCACCATGAAGCTGGATGGATTCATGGCCGATTGCCTTCGCGGATCGGCCGATCTGGACCTTCGCCGCGGAAATGGCACGCTCGCGCTCGATGGCGTCATCCTCACCCGCCATCATCGCGGCGTACATGGCCATCGAGCGCGACTGCTCCAATTCGACAAACATGTCGACCGCGCGATGCTGCAGTACCTGGAAACTACCGATCTTCTTGCCGAACTGCTCGCGCGCTTTCAAATAGTCGAGCGTGATCTGCTGCATTGTTTCAAAACAGCCGACAGCTTCCGCGCAGAGCGCTGCGACCGCCTCGTCCGCCACCCGGGTGATGATTGGAAACGCGCCTTCTGGATCCCCAATGACGTCAACATTCTTGATGCGTACATTCTCTAGGATGATTTCGGCCGCACGCAGACCATCCTGTGTCGGATAGCCACGGCGGCTAAGGCCCGGCGCGTCGGCGTCAACAATGAAGAGACCGATCCCATTCCTCTCGCGTGTATCTCCGGAGGTGCGCGCAGAGACGACGATCTTATCGGCAGTATCGCCGTGCAGGACGAGGCACTTCGTGCCATTCAGTATCCATTCGCCGCCGTCTTTTTTCGCCTGCGTCTCGACGTCGAACAGATCGTAGCGCGACTGCGGCTCGGCATATGCGAAGGCGAGCTTCAATCGGCCTTCCGCGATACCGGGGATCAGGTCGGCCTTTTGTGCTTCGCTCCCCCCAAGCCGAAGTAGCCCGCCGGCAAGGACAACCGTTGCGAAATAAGGCTCGAGGATCAGCGACTTCCCGAACGCCTCCATTGCAATCATCGTCTCGACGGCGCCGCCGTCGAAGCCGCCATGATGGTCAGAGAATGGCAATGCAAGCAGCCCGATTTCTGCGTACCGTGCCCACATTGCGTCACTATAGCCTTTTGCGTCCGTCTGATAAGTGCGGCGCTTCTCAAAGCCGTAGCTGTCGGCCAACAGTCGCTCTACGCTGTTTTTGAGGAGCTGTTGTTCCTCCGATAGGTCAAAGTTCATGATCAAAAATCTCCTGGATGAGGGGCGCCTCGCCAATCTCGTTCGAGCATCACAGACCGAGGATTGCTTTTGCGATGATGTTTTTCTGGATTTCTCTGGAGCCCGAATAGATTGACGCCGCGCGGCTGTAGAAGTAGCCGGGCGCGATCGTTGCAGCCCAGTCGGGGCCAATCGGCGGCTCGTTACCTTCGAGGTGGTCTTCCGAAAGATAAGGAAGGCTGTAAGGACCAGCTACGTCCATCAGCAACTGCGCAATCTCCTGCTCGATTTCGGCGCCCTTGAGCTTTAGGATGGAGCTTGCAGGATCCTGCGCACTCTTGTGCTGCCTCGAGGCGTTCGCTAACACCCGAAGCTGCGTGATCTCGAGCGCCTTCAGCTGGACTTCGACGGCCGCGATCTTCTCGCGAAACGAGCCTTGGTCTATGATCGGCTCCCCGCCGACGCAGGATCGTGCGGCAAGGTTCTTGATGCGACCGATGCTTTCCTTTGAAGAGGTTACGCCAGCATCTGAAAACCGCTCGTTGGCGAGGAGAAACTTAGCGTAATCCCAGCCCTTGTTCTTTTCACCGACCAAATTCTCGATCGGAACACGAACATTGTCGAAGAAAATCTCGTTGACTTCGTGACCACCGCTGATCAACTCGATAGGGCGCACTGTAACACCAGGGGTCTTCACATCGACCAGGAGGAAAGAGATACCCTGCTGTTTCTTCGCTTCGGGATTTGTTCTCACCAAGCAGAAGATCCAATCAGCGTATTGCGCCCAGGTCGTCCAAGTCTTCTGACCGTTGACGATATAGTGGTTGCCGTCACGTACTGCCCGCGTTCTGAGCGAGGCAAGGTCTGAGCCGGCGCCTGGCTCCGAGAAGCCTTGACACCACCAATCCTCAGCGTTGGCGATACGCGGCAGGTAGTACTTCTTCTGGGCCTCATTGCCGAAGGTGTAGATTACGGGACCGACCAGAGACTCGCCATAGCCAAACTGTGTCCAGGCGGGAAACGCCCGCACCTCCTCTGTGAAGATGTAATATTGAACCGGGGTCCAGCCTGCCCCCCCGTACTCCTTTGGCCAGGTGGGCACGCCCTTCTTGTAGAGGATTCGCACTCCGGCGGCCTTTTCGTCTTTCGACAGCTTTCGCCCTTCAGCCAACTTGCGCCGCAACTCCGGCGGCATGTTGTCACGCAAGAGCTGACGTATGTCTTCGCGGAATGCCCGCTCTTCTTCTGTGAACGCGATATCCATCGATTTCTTTCGGTGAGCAATTCTGGCTTCAATCTCAACGCTGCCGGATGCTGGCGCCGACGCGTTCGGGGCGAGGCAACTTGGCGTGCCGTTCGGCAAGTTCTAGCAGCCGCTCGCGAACCCTACCCCGCACGGGCGCGCTACGCCGGCTGCTGGCGTCGACATGAATTAGCATCTGTTCCGACATCGCAACCGGCTTGTCGTCCGCCTCGCGGGTGAGGACGTGAAAGACATGAAGGCGCTTGTCCTGTGCACCGAGCACCTGCGTGAGAACCTGGGCGCGGTCGCCGGCGCGCAACTCCCCGAGATGGAATAGGTGGGTCTCGACGGTGTAGAACGCACCGCACTTTGACCGGTACTCGCTGTCTACGCCGACATAACGTTCCAGGGTGCCTGTGGCTTCACTGAAGAGCTGGAGGTAACGGCTCTCATTGACGTGTCCGTTACTGTCGAGCCAGTCAGAGGGCATCTGGGCCGGCGGCATCCGCAGTGGTCCGCAGCCATCGTCGATTTGGAAGTTGGCCTCGCGCAGCCCCTGCTCCCAAAGGGCAACCGTCTCGCCCGCGCCATAGCCCTGCGAACGCAGTCCTTGAAGAAGGGCCACGTAGCAGTCGTCGCGTTTCTGTTCGATTTCGAGGCCGCTAAGCTTCTCACCTCGATCGTCTGCTTGCTTGGCGAGCTTGTCGAGAAAGGCGTCCGTGAGCTCTGGCACCTTAGTGAGCTTCGACCACGGCCACTTCAGCATCGGCCCCCATTGCTGCATGAAGCGGCGCATGCCGCCTCCGCCGCCTGGCATGCGGAAGGGGCCCATAATCGCCCGGCGCAGCCCGAAGGAGTAGCGGATGGCGTCATCGACCTCCTGCACCGTGGCTAGATCATCGTGCACCAACCAGAGCGCCTCGCGCCACATTGCCTCCTGGAGCCGGTTTGCGATGAAGCCGTCCACCTCTTTGCGCACCACGAGCGGGTGCATTCCGAGTCCCCGGTAGATCTCCGCCGCCCGTTCCAGCGCCTCGGGTGCCGTCCTCTCCCCACCACACAGTTCGACCAGCGGCAGCATGTAGACAGGATTGAAGGGGTGCGCGACAAGAAAGCGCTCCGGCCGATCCATCTCAACCTGTAGCAAGGATGGGCGCAGACCTGAGGTGGACGAGCAGATCAGCGTCTCCGGCGCGGCCGCTCGGCTGGCGGCCCCGAGGAGTTGCTGCTTGAGATCCAACCGCTCCGGCGCCGACTCCTGCACGAGATCGGCGCCCCGCACCGCCTTGGCAATCGAATCCACAGCCGACAGACGTCCCTCAGGTGGCAGCGCGACTCGCGTCAATCGCCGATATGCCCGCCGCGCGTTCTCCAACTGCTGTTGTGCGCGCTCCAGTGCACCAGGCGCGGGATCGTGTAGCCGCACGTCTACCCCGTTAAGAATAAAGCGCGCAGCCCAGCCGCCACCGATCAAGCCGCCCCCTAACAGTCCGACTGTTCGCAGCCGCCTCTCAGACATGGGCCTTCACCTCACGATGGACGCTGAGCGCCGCCTCTTTGCGCACGCCGCTCGGGCTCGGCTCAAGACATCTGCAGCGCCCACTCGGCCAATCCGGCGTTGGTCGTCCGCCGCGTCTGTGGTGAAGGGCATGGATACGCACAATGGTGGCGTCAGCCCGAGCCGCGTCGATGACCGACTCTGTTGTCTGCACCTGGGCCAGCGGCGCATGCGGACTCCACTCTACCGGAACCCGACGTCGCGCAACCGCACAGGCGATGACTGCCTCCGAAACCATTCCACCCTCTACCGCTGCTGAAACACTCAGCTTGAACACGGGGAGCGACAAGTTTTGTCTGCGGGATTTGTACTTCGCCCCTCGATCGGGTTTTGATCGATAACGGCGGATGAGAAGCCGAAATCCTGCGCATCTTCGCTAACGTGCGAAGGTTTTGCTACGCGGCTCTCGGTTTGATGCAAGGAGATCACTCAAGCGGGACAGATCGGAGCGGAAGGACGAAACACAAATCGCTTTACGCATCCTGCGCGTCAGAAGGAGGCTCATGAATTCGGCGCAAGATCTGCAGGCACAGCTTCCATTTATCGATCCGGCGGATTGTGTACCCCACACGGGCAATGCCGGCGCTCCGTGTATGAGAACAGAAGGGTCGCCTAAGCCGAGGATTGAGCCAGCGCGAGCAGGTGAGCAAAGTCTCTGATATTCCGCTACGTATTCATTGCCGCAAACCGCTTTAACTCGATGATGTTCATCGGCAGGTGGTGAGAGCGCTAAAAAAAGGGCCACTCCCGCGGGAGTGGCCCGCAGTGTGTGGGGGAACTCCCCACGCGAGACCCTCTGAGATCAAGCCGAGGCCTGATCAATAGGCGAAATGAAGAACGAGCACTCGCCGTAAATCTTCCAGTCAGTACCCTCGCGCTAGGTCGATCACATTTTGCAATGGCTTCCTATCGATAAACCGTTGCAGGTTAGCGGCGAATATCTCGAACAGGCGCGCGGAATAATCGCTCGGATACCCGGAGACGTGGGGGGCCACGAGAACATTAGGCATGGTCCAGAGCGGACTGTTGGCCGGGAGCGGCTCCTGCTCGAACACATCGAGAAGAGCCCCCGCTATGGTGCCTGCTCGGAGCTCTTCCACGAGCTCGCTCTCCGCAACGACTGACCCGCGAGCAATATTAACCAGAAAGGCACTGCGTCGCATTAGACGAAGCTGTTCACGGCCAATTAGCCTGGTCGTTTCGGGAACGAGGGGAACGGCAAGCACAACGAAGTCAGAGAGTTGCAAAAGCTCTGCAAGGCCATTGGGCGGGAGGAGCCTGTCGACGCCCTCCACTGGCGCGCCGACATCGCGCTTCGTGCCGAGCACTGTCATCCCCGCGCCTTTGCCGCGGCGGGCGATGGCAGCTCCGATCGAACCGAGCCCGACGACGCCGAGCGTCTTCTGCGAAATCGGCGGTACCGGACGTGTGTGCCACTCCTTGCGAGACTGCTCCTGCATGAAGCGTGGGAAGTCCCAGTGCATCATGCCAATGCCCGTCATGACAAAATCCGCGATGGAATCGCCATGGACGCCTCGAGCATTGGTGACGATGAGATCGCGGATACGGTTGCAAGTCGGCAAAATCGCGTCGATGCCCGCGGAGGTCGACTGGAACCAGCGTAGCCGACGGGCCTTGTCCAGGACCTGGGGAGGAAAATCAATCCCGGAGCCAACAATGACATCAGCATCCGCCACCTGGGATTCCAGTGACGCAGTATCTTTGGCGCTCAAGACGCGCACGGTCGGAAAGCGCTCATGGACGCGGCGCGCAACTTCGGACCCATGGACCAAGACGGTGACGGCAGCGATAGCGGAAGATGTGGACGATGTCATCACCGGCTCGTCCTTGTTACTCGAGTAAACCGAAAGGACTTTTGAGCACCAGCGCGCCCTGTGCTTCCCTTAAACGCACAGGTGATGAACACCTCGGAAGTCAATGCACCCTCTCCTGTCGTTGGAAGCCCGGCCTGTCCCCTCCCCGGGCTTAGCTATAAAGCTATCACGCAGCTTGTATTCTGCTGAGGGATTGGAAATTGACCGATGTGGTCTGTTATAAGCCGAAATCCTGCGCATGCGTGGCACAAGATGAAGCTTTTATCGCGTCGGGGCAGTAAGCTTTCGCAAACGAGCCACGAAAGCCTAGTCGCCTCCAGGATAGCTACAGCCACGCGCGACAAGGCGGCTCGCCAGATGAGCAGCGCACGACATCGGGCCATCGCACGTTGAGATAAGCAGTTGCGCACTGTGGTGCCGGGACGACGGCGCTTATACAGACATCGGCCTTCATTGACCCCAAAGCAGAAGGGCAAGCTCAGGTGATCCGCTCGCCCGCTTTGCTCTTCCCGGTGAACTCCACCCGCTCTCATTTTGCGGCTCTGCATCGCGCCAGAATGCATGAGCGGGCAAGGCCCGGCAAGCGACCTGTATCCGCGCGCTTGCAAAGCAGCGTCCGCGCTCCATGCCGGCGCGAACCACGCGCGCCAGACAGGCCATAGCCTTCGCCGCCGCCGTGCCCCAAGGCTGCACCCAAGGCACTTGGCCGGCCTTCAGCTCGGCGATGGTCTTGCTGGTGATGTCGCCATAAAGGCTTGTCGGTCCTCACCGATGCGCGCCCGAGGATCATGTCTGGACATCGCGGATCTCCGGACGGGCGCCACGAGCCTCTCTCGCGGCCTGTAACGCGTCACGGCAACCGCGCGACACTCTTACGCTCAGCCTCTAAGTGAGAATGTGAATCTGCGAGGGGGCTTGGCCCTTCGTGCGATTCTTCATGGCAGTTGGCGTTGAGGTGCCACGGCCGCAGACCCGACCATGCGGGCGGCAAGGTCGCCCCAGCAGAAAAGGGCACCTGCAGGAGCGTGAGCAAAGCGACCCCAAAGCCGGCACGCGTGGCCGAGTGCAGCGACGAGACCGGTTATCTTTTCGGAAAAAATAGTCGGGCAAATGCACCAGCATTCCCCCTCTACCTACGAATGTGCAGTAGGAACCTGTACGAATCTGAAATATGTGTAAGTTTTTGGGGGTAATTATAGCGATGACCGGCTTGTCATTCGAAATCCTTATTGATGACGTCCTTGCCGGCATCACTTCCGTGTCTCAGCTCACCACTTTGGTAAACAAGCGCGTTCTTAGCTTAATTAACGACTTCGAAGACACCGAGTGGCGGTATCTCAAATTCCAGAGTTACCTCTGGGACAATATAGCTGAAACCGCATTGTCCCAAAGAGAGCGATCCGCACTTGTGGATCAGAGTCACAGCAGCCTCATAGCAGCCGCTCAGAACCTCAGATTGACTGACAAGGACGAGGTGGGTCAGGGAAGCGAAATAGCCGAAGTGTTCTTGTATGGCCTAATGCGCCATCGTTTTGGCGCTCTGCCTGTCGTTCCGAAGATATTTTACAAACAGAATGTTCAGGACAACGCCAAGGGAGCAGACAGCGTACACATTGTAGTGAAGGGCGACGACTTCACACTGTGGTTCGGCGAAGCGAAATTCTACAACTCCATAGCTGATGCTCGCCTCGATGCAGTAGTGACCTCCGTCTTGAACTCACTATCGACCGATAAGCTGAAGAAAGAAAACGCGATCATCACCAGCGTCTCGGACCTGGATGGACTGCCAATCCCCGCACGCCTTCGAGAGAAGATCAAAGCCGCTTTGAGCAACCGCGAGTCCATCGACAAGCTGAAGGCGAAGATTCATATACCGATCCTTATTACACGAATGCCTCACGACGGCCGCTGCCAGCGAATTATCGGAGACCTACAAGACGGAGTTGGCCGCCTTTCACAAGGAACGGGCTGAATCTTACTTTTCAAAGCAGCTCGCAAAATCCAGCTCAGTTCACAAATACGATGATCTCAACTTCCACATCATACTCTTTCCGGTCCCAAGCAAGAAGAAGATCGTTGACGCGTTTGTCCACGCCGTCGCCTTCTACAAAGGACAGAAATGATGGAACTTTTTGAGACCTGTCAGGAGATTAACGGGCTGCTATCGATCCAGAATGAGCTGGCTGCGAGAAATCTGTTGATACAGCTACTGGCAGACTTGGATCGGGCCAAGACGCCCTACCCGCAGTTAGTGAACCAGATGATCCGCGCGACGGGCCTGTTTCCCTACCTGCAGCTTGAGAGCGCGTCGTGGGACCAGAAATACGTGCATCACGCATTTGAGGTTGACGTTGGCCGCCGATTGGCAACCCTACACCGAGAGCAATCCTCTGTCCTTGCCAGACTTCTGAACGGGAGGAGCGTCGCGGTAAGCGCCCCAACGAGCTTCGGAAAGAGCTTTATCATTGATGCGTTTATAGCCGCGAAGCATCCGGACACGGTGGTGATCATCGTTCCGACAATCGCGCTCATGGACGAAACACGAAGGCGACTGTTCAAGAAATTCTCCGAACACTACACGATCATAACGGCACCGGATACGCGGCTCGGACCTAAGAACATCCTCATCTTTCCGCAGGAGCGCGCCTTCGGATACCTGGCGTCCCTTAAAACCATCGACCTTCTCGTCGTCGATGAATTCTACAAGGCGAGCCAAGAGCACGATCCCGAGCGCGCCTCCTCTCTGGTAAAGGCGATCTTGAAACTTTCGAAGAAGGCAAGCCAGCGGTACTACCTTGCACCGAACATCAAGAAACTCAACGATAATGCATTCACCCGCGACATGGAGTTTGTTGAACTCCTCAATTTCAATACCGTGTACTTGAATATCCAAGAACCGTACAAGGAATTTGGAGGAGACGCCGCCAAGAAGGGCGCGAAGTTGATTGAGCTGATTTCTCCGGGCGATGAAAAAACACTCGTCTACGCTGGTACTTACGGTGAAATCCGAAAAATTGCCGACCTTGTCATCAAGAACCTGCCAGCCGTAGATCGGATATACACCTCAGCGTTCGCCAAGTGGCTGAGGGAAAATTACGAAGAAGACTGGCTCTTGGCCGATCTGGTCGAGCGGGCCGTCGGAGTTCACAATGGCAGCATGCACAGGTGCCTGAGCCAGCTGCAGATCAGGCTGTTTGAGTATGAGGACGGCTTTGACAGCATTGTCTCCACGTCTTCTATCATTGAGGGCGTCAACACTTCTGCTCAGAATGTGATCGTATGGCGCAGTAAGCTTGGCAGCACCAACCTCAAGGATTTTACATACAAGAATATTATTGGCCGCGGCGGGCGCATGTTCAAGTACTTCGTCGGCAACATCTTTCTGTTAGATGCGCCGCCAAAATCGGAAGATGCCCAACTCGAAATCTCGTTCCCAGATAAGATGCTGGGAACTCTCGACGAAGATGGCGATGCAGACCAGCTGACAGACCGTCAAATTGAAAGGATCGTCGAGTACAGAACCCAAATGTCCGACATCATTGGCGAGGAACAATTCGCACGTCTCAAGAAGGACAATGTTCTGCAGGACAGCGACGCAGACTTTCTGCTGCGCTTGGCAAAAGATATGAGAGACGCTCCAGATGATTGGAGGGGCTTCGGCTATCTCAACTCATCAAATCCTGCCCAGTGGGACTCCATGCTGTATAAAGTGCTCAGGCTCAAACCCAGCGGTTGGGATACAGCATGGTCTAACGTGGTGAATGTGACCAAGGAGATTGCGCACAATTGGCGTGATGATTTGTCCCAGATTATTTCGACCTTGAGGCGAAGCGGTATTAGCATAGAGGACTTCTTCAAGCTGGAGAGGACTGTTACATTTAAGTTGTCTGCTCTCCTCGGCGACACAAATGAGCTTCATAAGATCATCGTGAACCCTGCTGTTGATATCTCAGGGTTCGTAGGCAGGATGAGCCGCGCGTTCCTTCCTAGTGCAGTCTACCATCTTGAGGAATACGGCCTACCGCGCATGATATCGAAGAAGATCCATGCGGCCGGTCTCATCAATTTTGAAGATCCTGACATGGATCTCCTCAGGGCACTCGACCGATTCAAGTTTTTGGGGATTAACGCCGTACTAGCGATCAAATCTCTAGGACCTTTTGATCGCTACGTTGTGCGCTTCTTTTTCGATGGGATTACTCTTGACGAGTCCCAGACACCGGATGACGCTTGATAGCATGGTGTGCTCAAGGGACGCCGATTACACTCCAGGCGGCACCACGCGATCCCACTAATGGCAGTTCGTCCCTAGAGTGGGCGCGATAATTGGAGAGCTCGACATCGATCGTCGGTTGCCCCTTGCGCGCCTACTCAGCCCAGCTGTTTTCTCCGACGCGTTGGCGCCCTGGACGGCAATCTCTGAATGCACAAGCACTTCTTATGAGAAGCGAAGAGCACCCCGAAGAGTTGCATCGTTATTGATGGTCGAGGCGATGGAGGCGAGGAGGGGGTGCTCTCGATCTCGATCTGTCATCCTTGACGAAGATGCTTAATACGGTGACGTCGCATTGCGTCCGGCTGGCCGCGACCAGCGCCACGCCATATGTCCGTCGAATTGCATTGAACTACCCAGGGCCGCAGGCCCGGCCAGGCGTGCGCCAGGGGCGCATCGCCTCGACGGAAAATGGCACCCGGAGAGCGTGAGCATAGCGACCCGAAGGAGCACGCGGGTCCGAGTGCAGTGACGAGACCGGTTCAATAGCGGCACCCGGGAACGGGGCAGTGATAGCGATCGCCGCAGGCGAGCCCCTTTTCCGAGTGCC
>NZ_JASXTA010000042.1:0-31137 GCF_032290525.1 Bradyrhizobium cosmicum
ATGATCCACTGCGGCTTCGCAGCGGACGTGTGATCGTGCGATCGCACGATGACGAGCGGGGAGGATCTCGGTGAGGATGGTGCCGCGTGAACGTTGCTTCACGTATTACTCTCTTCGATGGGCTGCACTGCAGGGGTACGATGACTCCTTGGCGCCTCGAAGTGAACCGCTAGGCCCGCAGGGACGCGATTCGGAGGGGCGAAGGGCGCGGAGAAGGCACAACTTTGCTAAGAGTGTGTGCTGTGACCGGCCTCCTCCTGATCCAGGCACTCGACGCGGCTCGCCTTCGAGACGTCCAATGGGACGTCCATTTTGCCGTCTGCAATCATACCGCCACCTCGTTGATCCGAGGCCAGCTTTGCACGCTTCTGTCATGCTCCGCACGAGGGGATCAGCGAAGCGCTTCCCTTCGATCTGCGATTCAGCCAAGTCTCGATTTTGGCATAGATCTTCTTGTTCAGGTTCAACCCTGCCTTCGGGCTGAACCCGAATGCCCCAAAGCGCCTCGGTGATGTCTTCGACTCGCCGAACCGAACTCCCGGCCAGATACATCGTAAACGGTATGAGCTTCCACGTTTGAGGGGACGCTTGCGTTGTGGGCGGCGTCGCGTCGAGAGATCAAGCAACGGAAACGTCCGTTGTTCACGCAAGAGCGTGTTGCGACGAATGCAGGCCTATTTCTGGAAGGTCTGCTCGGAGATGAGCAGCGCAAGACCGGTTGGATGCGCGCGGAGGCGGCTGGCGATCCCGGCCCATGGCGGCAGCAGGCGATTCTGCGTCGTGGAGACTGGGACGCTGATGCCCTGCGCGATATCGTGCACGACTATGTCATCGAGCATTTGGCGGATGACGATGCGGTGCTGGTGATCGACGAGACCGGTTTTCTCAAACAGGGCCAAGCTTCATGCGGAGTGGCGCGGCAATACACTGGTTCGGCAGGGAAGATCACGAACTGCCAGATCGGCGTCTTCGCTGCCTACGTTTCTTGTCATGGCCATGCGTTCATCAATCGCGCGTTGTATCTTCCGAAGGAATCGTAAATCTGCCAGCGCGTCGCTCCGTGCTTGCGCGCCACCTCGGACACCTGGGCACCGGGTAGCAGACTCTCGGCGACGATCCGAGCTCTCTCAGCCTCCGAACGCACGCGGCGTCCCGACGGTCCTTCAAGGACCTCCAGCCGGCTCACCGGCTCTACCGATGAGCCGTCCAAATGGACGTCCGTTTTGCTGACCAATCCCATCCCAAACCTCCGTCCAAGCCGCAGGCTTCTTCGCTTCTTCGCACGTTCATTCGAATTCTGAAGCAAGGGTATCGGCTTCGCGCTTACGATGTACTCGCTCGCATCGCTGCCCACAGGCTCTATGAGCTGCTGCCCTGGAACTGGAAGACTGCGCAACAGCAAGTCCTTGCGGCGCAGGCGGCTTGATGAGGCACGTCAACCGCGTGTTCACTCTCAGCCATGTCGCTGAGATGCTCGGTGAAGACGAGGAATGGCTGTTCGAGGTCGCCGCAGAAATGGACACCGAGGATGGCCAACTATGGGTCGTCGGCGTCGGTGAAGACGGGGTGATGGCGTTCACCGATGACGGGATCAAGAACCTCAAAGAGCTGATCGCAATCCACCAGAACAGTCACGGCGAGGGCCTGCCGTAAGCGGTATGAGCTTCCACGTCCGCCCGGTGGCTACGATGGGGTCTTGAAGCGTGTCGGCATCCAGTACTGACGCATGTTTTCGACGACGGCCGGAATATACTTGTAGGCTGTTCGCCGGAACTGGTCAGTGTCTGCCCCCTGTTTCGGCGGGCCGAGCATCGGGCGCCCCTGATCGTCGACGCAGTGGAACAGGATCGGCAACAACAGACCGTGATTAATATCGGCGGGATTGCTGATCGGTGCCCACGCCGATAGTGTTAACTTCATAGCGGCATAGAAGCCCTCGCACCACGGACCTGCGTCGATATCGCGGTTTGGTTTGCGCGCGAAGATCGGTTCGAAGGTTCTGGGTGCCTTTGAGAGCGTCTCAACAATGACATTATGACGAACCGCCACGGCGGAGATTGCGGCGAACCCGGCGTGCCACCATGATTGAAGGCGTCGACCTCGATGCCGAGCAGAGGGCAAATCCACTCGGGCGGATCCATCGACACCGGCCCCGCCACGACCGCGCTGTGTCACGCGCGACCAATCCAACCCATCGATCAGCATCGACAATTGCGTTGCCGTCAAACAAACAACGCCGTCGTGGATCGGCGGCCAGGTAAAGCGGGCCTTCCTCAAGCCACTTCGTAACCAGAACCATGCCGCTGCCGTCCCACGCCAAAAGTTTAATGCGATCTGATCGCTTCGAGCGAAGATAAAAATATCTCCGAAGTAGGGGTTCGCACGAAGCGCTTCGCTCACCAGCGCTGACAGCGTATGGACGCTCTTGCGGAAATCAACGGGCTGCGCCGCCAACATGATCTTCAGGTCCGCCCGGAACGAAATCAATTGTCGCCCCGTACCGCCGCCAACACCATGGACAGCGTCACCTGATCAACGCCGTTCTCAACCCCGATCCGGGCTCCGGCGATATCGATCCGTCCTCGGCCTCTCACCGCTGCCAATGCCGTCGCCACGGCAGCCGGTTCCGCCGAATAACGCGGGGCCTCGTTTGACGCTGAGGCAACTGTATCTATCTTCACAGCGGCAAAGCCTTGTTGAGGCTCCTAGCTACTTTCCGGCGCAAAATTGATGCTTTTGGAAGAGTGTTCAAGGGCGCGCAGCAACGCAAGACCCGCCGGGGGCGACCGGCGGGGTTTTTGACAGAAGCCTGATGGTGAGGGCGGGCGGATTTACCGGGCAGCCCGCTTTTCCATTGCGCGGCCGATGTTGATGAGGTTGTCGGCAATGACGCCGAGGCCGACCCAACGTTTCATCCCGGCGTCACTTTTGTAGCGACAACGGTTAAGCCCATGCCGCCGCTTAGTCACACTGATGCGTCCCTCGCATCCGGTCCGCCATTTCTGGCCGTTACGGAACCAGCGCTTCTTCTGCTCGCGCCTGCGTTCAATGCTCTTGGTTGAGCGGTTGGGAATGCAAACGCGTTTGACGCCTTTTGCTTTCGCCGCTGCCTCATTCTTTGCGGAGTAGAAGGCGGCATCTGCCGCTACCAGGCGCGGTGCGCGTCCGAGCATCGCTTGATGCGTTTCGATAGCTGCGATCAGCAGCTCCGAATCGTGCGGTCGCTGAGCGTAGACTTCATAGTCGATCACAATCTGGTTTTCGGCCTCCTGTAGTTTCACCATCTTGCCGAACTCGTTGGGCTTGCCCGCCTTGCCCTTGCGGATGATTTCTGTCGACGGCTCGAACAGGCTGAGGATCTTGCCTTCGGCGCGCGTATCGCCGCGGAAGATGCGCGCTCTAGTCTGCTTCATCACCTGCTTGATGAGCGGCACCATCGCATCGAGTTCCTGACCCAGGCCCTCCAGCACCAGCGGCTTGCGAATGCTCGAAGCGCGCTTCACTCCTGCGGCGATCTCTTTGGAGAACCGCTTTGCCTGTCCCACCACCCGGCTGGTCGAGTTGAGCAATTTGCCGTACGCCTGCGTGAGCTTCTCCCGGCTCTGCTTGGCTTTGGAACGCGCCGCGCGCGCGATATCCAGCACCCGCAGCTTCACCGTCCGACTACGATCGCACTGTCTGGCTCCAGCCTCGCCAGCGATCGTTGTGATCTTCTTCATGGTGCGGATCAGCACCCGAACCCCGTCTCCCAACAAGCTCGAGTCGGTCGGATAATGGATGTTGGTCTCCACCACCGTCGTATCCACGCGCATTCTGCGCCCTTCCATCGCCCCCTCGTCCCGTGCGAGCCTTACAAGTCTTTCGTGAATCTGTTTGACCACGTCCGGCCCCACCGCTACTCCCCAGCGGCCCATGGTCTTGGCATCGGGCGTCTTGGCGGCGCCCACACGGGTAAAGTCGCGGTACACCAGATTGGCGCGCACCTCGCGCTCCAGCACGCCATAGCTCCAGTTACGGATGTGCTTGAGGATCAACAAGCGCAGCACCACTTCCGCCGGAGCGCCCGGCCGGCCGCGGCTGCGGCTCTTGGGATGCCGTTTCATCAGCGCTTCGTACACGGCGGCTACTATTTGCTCGTCCGCCAGCACCTGATCGGCGTGTGTCATCCAGCTCTCGCGGAGATCGCTCACCTCCTCAGCGATCAATCCATCGCCGAAGCTGAGCTGCACGCGTCGCATCTTAATCACGGCTCTTCCCCCCGCGCTTTGCCGCCGTTTTCTCCGGACGCAGCAAATCGTGATTGATCTCGCAGATCGTCTCGATCGTCTCCTTCAGTTTCTGATAATTATCGAGCCAACGGCGAACCTCGGGAACCCGTTCACGACGCACACTGATTTGCCGGGTGCGTCCGCCGGCATAGCTCACCGTCAGAACGAAGACCCGGTGCCCTTCGCCACGCGCGCATTTCGGGCAATCTTTGGTATGCCGGATCGTGCGCTCCAGCAGCGAGCCACGGAGTATTTCGCCAGTAATCGGCAATTTGCCGACCAGCTTTTGGCGCGCTCGCAGGGTTCGCTCTCGAATCATCCACAAGAATGAATCAACGAAAGCAACCAACGTCAATTCTGTTTCCGTCCGACCTGGCAGTTTTCCGCATACGCGCGATTCTAGTCCAAGGCCAACCAGATTGAATTTTGCGCCGGAAAGTAGCTAATTCCATCGCTAGATAGCTGGCGGCGCCAGGCCGTCAGCAATCCGCGGGCCACGCCGTGACGGCGTGCCACATCCGATAGGTTCGCGTTCGCCTCGAGGCTCTCCGCTACGATCCGCGCTTTCTCCTCCGCCGTCCATCGTCGCCGGCTGACGCAATTCATGGCGTTAATCCTGGAAGGTACCACCGAGCCGCCTCCCGATATTAGCGAACGATCAACAATATCGCTCAGAACACGGGCGCTCGCGAGGCGGAGTGCTGATGCCGGTTACGGCCTGCCGGCGGTCGTTACGTAAGCGGCGAAGCCGATACCCTGACTTTAAGCTTAGCAGGAAAAGTGCGGGAGGGGGAGAACGAAGTGACCCGCCTCGTCGTAGGCCGCCGGTCACTTGGCATTAGGTGTATCAATTGCATGGATGCAAGCTTTCTTGGTGCATTGCTACCAACGCAACGGTTTTGTCGTCGACGTCCATCCAAGCGACCGGCTATCGTTGGCGAAGCAGCTAGCAGTGAAACTGCTGATCTCGACGCGCTTTCGTCAAAAGCCTCAATTGGGATGAGTAGCAAAACGTTGGCAAGCACGATCCCAACCGTAGCCCCGAGGCTCTACAAAATGCTGGCAATTACTGCCCTTCGATCAGCAGCGTATGTGCTGGTTCAGGGCCGACCTAGCGGAGCGGTTTGCGTCGAGTCTAGGCCGGTGCAGGGCGGCCGATATCTAGCTATGTTCGTCCATCTGTTTACCGGGATGACCCAATAGGAGAGTCAAGTTTAAGCATCGCGCGGTCACGGGAGCAGGGCGGTAGGGCCTCACTTAGCTGATTCCTGACACCGTACTGAAGCTTCGGATTACCAATTGCTCTCAGTCCCGCAAAGTCTCTAACGCGCAGCTAACTGCCATGCTGACTGTCCTATCATGTCGGTCGATCCGAACGTGAGCTTTCTGCCAACGGAACGCCTGGCGCTTATGGCTCGTACAAATGCCCGCAACAAACATTCAAGAGGCTCGCAGTGAAGAAGTGTTTCTCTCGCATCGCTTTCGATGAGCTGCTTTCATTCGTCGGTCTTGTCGTTGTCTTGACTGCCGTTCTTACTGCTCCATGTGCTGCTCAGAATTTCAACGGGCCTACAACCTTCCTTGAGACGATTGTGAGGACCATCACCGGACCCTTTGGTGTCGCAATTTCAGCTCTGGCTGTCATGGCGGTTGGCTTCTCGTTTATGATTGGCCGGATGGACTGGACCTTTGCAGTCTCAGTCATGATGGGTATAGCAATCGTCTTCGGCGGAGCCAGCTTTGTTCGCTCCTTGGCCCCAAACTAATCTCCTCCGATCGCGCGGACCCCTTCAACAGAGATCGCGGATCGCCTCGGATTTCAAAGGAGAACATCATGCAGCGCACGCCGGTGTTTCTTGGATTAACTCGAGAGGTCACTTTTGCAGGATTGCCTGTCATGCATCTAGTTTTCGTCATATGGGTCGTTATGCTTGGCTTCGTTGTCACGAAGTCATTCGTCTATCTGGCAGTGATGGGAACTGTTTGCTACGGCGTCCTGCGTACTCTAGCCGCCTACGATCCAAAACTCATTGGTGTCATCATCGCGACTCTGCAAAGTACACCATTGACCCATTCCCTGTTGAAAGGCGATGGGGTCGTGTATCGTGTTTGAGTTATCGCGAAAACATGCTCTGGGACGCGCTGGTCGCGAAGGCGAGCAACTCGTTGATGGATTACCGTATCTAAGTATCGTCGACGATGTCACCTTAATGTTGCGTGACGGCGATGTAATGGCGACCTTCGCTGTCGAGGGGGCGAATGCCGACGCTCTCGACAACCGGCAGACAATCGAGCTGAGCAGCGCTTTCTCACGCTTTGTTGAGCAGCAGCGCGAGGACGTTGGATATCATGTTCATCGCATCTCAGTCGAAACCCGGCCCACGATGCGCGCTGTTGAAGGAAATCCGTTTAATGAGGAAATTGACAGGCGTTGGCAAACGTATCTTCAGTCGGTTGGATTGCGTGACCGAGTGTCGATGGTCACCATCGTCATTCGACCGCCGAGAAGAATAGGCAAGCTAATCGGTCTGTTTGGCAGTAACGACTTCTGCAGCAAGGAAGAGGTCGTGGCCCGTGCCGTCCGGCTGGATCAGCTGATCAATACATGCATGGTCAGCGTAAGTGAGGCAAAGCCCCGCCGGTTAACCGTTTCTGGCGGTGAATGGCTCAGTTTGTTGCGCACGCTGATAGACGGGTCAAGTGGGCGTCTCACGCCCGGGAAAAAGTTCGTGCCTGTCGCAGATCTTTTGGCTAATTCGATGATCACGTTCCACGGCAATGTCTTCGAATGCGACAATCCGAATCCGGATCTCAAACGCTACGGCACCATTATATCCCTCAAAGATTATCCCGCTGCGACGTATCCCGGGATATTCGATACTCTCAGTCTGCCGTATGACATGGTGATCTCGCAGAGCTTCACACCGATCGACAATATAGCCGCCCAAGGTAAGATCGCTCGTGTGCGGAAGCAAATGAAGGCTGCAGAGGACGCGGCCATTTCTCTGATGGTCCAGCTCGAACAGGCTGAGGACGACGTCGCTTCGGGCCGCGTCGTCTTTGGCAACCATCATTGCAGCATCGCCATATTCTGCGAAAGCCGACAACAGCTTGAGGAAGCCGTATCCTATGTCACTCGCGCTATGCAGGAAGCTGGCGCCTCGATCGTCCGCGAAAAGTTCTCCGCTCGCGCCATATACTTCGCTCAGCATCCTGGCAATTTCAGCTACCGCGCACGTGCGGCAATGATCTCCTCTCAGAACTTCGGAGAATGTTGCGCCATGCACGGCTCGCCGAAAGGCAATGCGGTCGAGCAATGTCCGTGGGGCGACTATGTGACGATTTTTCCGACAGCGCGCGGCGAGGCGTTTCGCTTTAACTTTCATTTGCCCGGAAAATCAGGTCAGCGCACCGCTGGCCATACACTTGTGCTTGGCCAAACAGGGTCGGGCAAAACCCTTGGTACTGCCTTTCTGCTAAGCCAGGCGCATCGGCTTGGCGCACGCATTGTGATATTCGATAAGGATTGCGGTTTCGAAATGGCGGTTCGCGCGATGGGCGGAAGCTATTCCGCCGTACGTATGGGGCAGGAGCTTGGCTTCAACCCAATGCAGGCGGAGGCGGATGACCGCGGCTCGGCTTGGCTTTCCGACTGGCTTAGAGCATTAGCTGACAACGAGGGCGAACGACTTAATCCGTTGCAATTGCAGGCACTTAACGATGCCGTTCAGGCAAATGCGGTGGCTGATCGCCGTCTACAGAACTTCGAACAGTTCCGCAGCCAGCTGCGGGCGACGGATGATAATGGAGACCTCTATCAGAGGCTTAGTCAGTGGGACGGCACTGGTCAGTTCGGTTGGCTGTTTGGCGGCAAGGGCTGCGATCCCCTCTGCTTTGATAGCCGGATTACCGCCTTCGATCTCACAGAACTTTTCGACAACAAAGCCATCCGCACGGCGTGGTTGAGCTACGTTTTCAGGCGTGTGGAACGGCTCGTAGAAGATGAAGCGCCAACCCTGCTAGTGGTTGATGAGGCCTGGAAACTACTTGACGACCCTTATTTTGAAAGGCGTCTGAAGGACTGGATGCTAACAATGCGGAAGAAGAACGTTGCAGTGGTTCTCCTGACCCAGCATGTGTCGCATATCGCCAACAGCGCTGCTGGGAATGCGATTCTGGAGAGCGCAGTCACACGGTTGATGTACCCAAGTACTTCCAATACCGAAGCGGAACTTGCGCCGCTCAACCTGACACCGACCGAAGGCGCATTCCTTCGGATGAGTAATGTGGATAACCATCTCGTACTGTTCAAGTCCGGCGATGACAGCGTAGTTCTTGATTTCGCACTTGGCGCGCTCGGGAAGGGAATTGATGTCTTAGGTGGGGCGCCCGGAAATAAAGCGCCGTTAACCTGGCGTGGCACACCGAATTTCCAGATGGAAATGCTGCAATGAAGGGTCCCACCATATTCCTCGCCGTTATACTTGCCTCCCTTACTGGGTGCCAATCGATTCCGGAGATACGGAAGAACGATTGTGGTTGCGCTTGGGAGCGACTTCATCTTCAAACCGAGCGAGCCGCCGCATGAAAGTCGTTTCTCGATCTCTTGTGTTTACTTGCCTGATGCTTGGGGCGATCAGTCTCACGCCTTGTGAGGGGTACGCTGACGAAAGCCAGATTAGTGCCATACCGCTTCCGTCAGTCGGAGTATCTGGCATGGAGCCGGGTGGCGCACAGCCAACTTTCGACAAGAGAGCTGTGGAACTGCTGGCGTCCATAGTTGAAAGTGTTCGGGCACTAAGTGACGGGATAACGCAACTCTTTGCGGCGGCGTCCACAGCTGTTGCGACGATATCAGGTCCAAAGCCCTTCCCAGTGAACAATGATGCGGCGGATATTTCGGCCCGCAAGGGAGACGCAACGCCGGCGGAAATGGCGAGCGCTGCTTTGACAGGAGCAACGGTTGGGTCTGGCGACATTCAGGAAGCGCTTTCCGGATTTCGTCACCGTTACCGTTTGGATGATGCATTTGCGCTGCGCAACGATAAGAGACTCGGCAAGATCGCGTATTTGTCGGCCCAAGCCGCCGTCACCGCCTATACCGCGGAGGACTCTTACAAACGGGCCAATGCAAGCATGGAAAGGATCAATGACTATATCACCGCTCTTGAGGCCAGTACAGAGTTAAAAACCAGCGTCGATATTAACACCCGCGTAATGATCGAAGTCGCACAGCAGCTCAACGAAACGTTGCGGACCCAAGCGGCGATCGCGTCAGTGGCAGGATCGTACTTCATGGTGATGGGCTCGGATAGCGCCGAGCAAGACAGTATGCGAGATCTGCCAAACGACATCAATAAGTGATCGCCATGGGCCTAATTTCGAAGATCGCGCATAGTATCGACACAACGCTTGTTAATTATGTGCAAGTGGTATTTCAAACCGTCGCTGGCCCGATCAAAGCGCTACTTGGTGCGATAGCCTTGATCGCGCTTCTGTTTATCGCGCTGAACCATGTAGTGCAATTTAGAAGCGTAAACTACTCTATATATCTGCAATGGGGGCTGCGATATGTGCTCATATATTCGTTCGCGACCATGTGGGAAAATTTCGCGGGCATTTACGTGATACTCACGCAAGTGCCGAGCGACTATGGCGCGCTACTCGTGCGCGGAGTTGTCGCACCGATCGAGGCGAACCTTGATCCTAGTCTCTATACAGCAAATATAGTGGACACGTATTCTGCAATGGACGAGTCTGCAGGTGTCGTTCGGCAAATTGCCAATGACCACTTTTCGAACATCTCGATCTTCAAGGTCGGAAGGTCAATTCGGGAGGTGTTTTTTGGTGCATTCGCGCTGATCGTTGGGGGTTTTTTTATCGCGGCGTGCATCATTATTGTGTTAGTTGGAAAACTAGGACTCATGGTAGCGATCAGTCTGGCGCCCCTGGCGATCACCATGCTGATGATGCCCCAAACGAAGCAATATTTCGAGAGCTGGACACGCTTTACGGTTGGTAATGCAATTATTCCATTGCTGACAACAGCGCTAATGGCTGTTGTACTACGTATGTTAATGGAGGAGAGTCGCCCGGCGTCCAGCGATTCATTCGCGGTCATCTTCATCATGATAGCGGCTACCATTCTCCTGTTCCAGATTCCAACTATGGCAAACACCCTAGCCAGTGCATCGGTCGCCGCTGTTGGTGCTGGTGCAGCCGTCGCCGCAGCTTCCATGGCCAAAGGTGTGACGATGAGTGTTTTCGCTAAGGCTCAACGATTGCAGGACGTTGCCACCGTGCGTGCAGTGGAGGCTCAGGCCTCGCCGGCCATGGCTGCATCCCCGGCGATCAACGCGATGCGTCAAGGCGCTGGTATGCGGCAACGCCATTGGGATGACCGTGTAGCTCGCCGCGCAGCCGAACAATTGTCCCCTTGATTGGACAGGCATGAGCTGCTGCTAAATTCTTAGCAGCCCTCGGATTTAACCGGGCTCTTGTTTTGCGAACCAATCTCCCTACCCTTGCAACCAAGGGTAGCATTGCTAACTAGTGAGTCGCATGTCTGAACAGTCAAAACAGTCAACCCAGCAATCATTCGAAGACGAGATGTTTTTTAGTCTTCGCGCACAACGGAACAATTGGGCGAAGGTTGCGGTGGGTTCCACTACCGCGAGTCTATTGGCATTAGGAGCTCTCATAGCCGTGCTGCCCATCAAAGAGACCAAGCCGTATGTGGTTCTGGTGGACAAGACAACTGGCGAGGCTGAAAAAATCGTCCAAGTTAGGCCGGCAACGCTTGAACAACAGGAGGCCGTGGCCCAGGCGGAACTTGCTTCCTACGTCATTGACCGAGAAACATACGATACCGCGGACAACAAAACCAGGATATCTGACGTAATGACGCGCTCGTCCGGCAACGCGCAGGAAACCCTTGCCGAAACTTGGCATTCGGGCTCCGCGCAATATCCACCCGTTGTTTACGGTGATGACGTGCGAGTGCGGGTCGAAGTTAAATCTGTCTCCCTGATGCCTTCGGACGGGCGCAATCCACGGGATCTAGCTCGGGTCCGCATCGTCAAGTACCGGGAACACAAAGGACAGGAGACCGTCCGCCGCAGTTACGTGGTGACTATCGGTTATCAGTTCAAGCCGCAAATAAATGTTTCTTTGGAGGCAGTTTGGAAGAATCCGCTGGGCTTCGGCGTCTCGTCTTACCGAATTGATGCGGAAACTGCTGACTAGGTGCGGGGCTAAACTATGTACTTGCGATGGTTAGGGCTCGTTCCTTTTGTTTTGATTGTCTTGATAACTTTCTTAAGTGCGGCGAAAGCGGAGCAATCCCCCAAAGCGGCGGCGTCAGATTTGCGCATCAAACGCTACGTTTACGATGAGAACAACGTCTACAAGCTCGATCTCTACTTGAAGTCAATCACGGCTATCCAGTTCGCACAGGGGGAGATAATCGAATCGATTCTCATTGGCGATAGTGCATCCTGGGAAGTGAACAAATTGAAGGTGGGCAATGTGATGAGTGTAAA
Organism: Bradyrhizobium cosmicum; assembly: GCF_032290525.1. Taxonomy (GTDB): domain Bacteria; phylum Pseudomonadota; class Alphaproteobacteria; order Rhizobiales; family Xanthobacteraceae; genus Bradyrhizobium; species Bradyrhizobium cosmicum_A. The sequence continues at coordinate 11,810 of NZ_JASXTA010000042.1, forward strand.
ACCTGTTATTGATCAAGCTTTAACCAACATGACGATCTACACTGATCGGCGCCTTTACACCTTCGAGCTGCGATCGGTCGGCGAAATAAAGGCGGGTATGCAGGCGGGAGCGCGCGAAGCGTTCCGGACCAGTTTCATCTATCCCGACGAGATTAAAACGCCACATGAAGGTTCCGTCAGGGATCTTCCTGCAAATTACGAGTACGCGGTCTCGGGTTATGCGCGGTTCCGACCGATTAGTGTGACAGACAATACCTTGCAGACGACTTTTATTTTGCCAAGAGGTGCGCCACGGCCGGCCATTTTTCTGATCGGTCAGGATGGTCAGGAAAAGCTGACTAATTCGCGCACTGACGGCGACCGTGTCGTCGTCGACGGCATCAGCGACTTTTGGGTGATGAGACTCGGCGATACTGCGGTCTGCGTGGCCAAGGCAAGTGCGGTGCACATGGCAACCCAATGAGAGATGGTACGGCATGTCCGTTAGGTACTGACCATCGGCGCGATCGCAATGGTAGCAGAGGTGCCTGTGGATCTTGAGGGGAAGAGACTGCTTGACAAACGCCGCGCCAAGCAAATGGGCACGTCTAAGCGCAAAAGTAATTGGATGGCCGTTTTCGCCACCATGCTTCTAGGTAGTGCCATCTCAGCCCTCATTGCTATGGGCCCCACGCAATTCTTGAAGGTCATCAGTCGGACAGAAGATAACAGCCAAAAGGCTTCACAAGTCGATCTAAAGGTGGAGGACGTGCCTAGAAGTCATCAGCAACTCGACTTTTCAGTTCCGGAGGCTCCTCCAGTTAAGCAAAAGGCCGCCGATCGCGGCGGAACGATGGATAAGCACGTCCAAGACATAAGAAAAGAAAGCGACGCAAACGCTCAGCCCAACAATGGCTCGAACGTTTCACTCGCTGACGTCCAGAAGCTGCTGGACCACCATAGCAAAGAACTATTGCTGAAACTGAAGGAGGATCGTGAGAGGGTGGAGACCGAGAATGCACGCCTTCGTGCCGCGGCACTACGATCGGAAGAAGAGCGCAAGTCGGCCCAGCGCGAGGCCGACAGGCGCCGCGAGCTGGAGGAAATAAACACCAAACAAAGGCAATCCAAGGGTATAGTCCTGGATGACTCAGGGCCACAGCTTGCGTCCGGCTCGGAGGTAAAAACCTCGGTGTCCCGAGTTCTCCCTGATCCATCGCATACCGTGGTACAGGGCACCATAATCTCTGCCGTGCTTGAAACGGCTATCGATTCAGAACTGCCCGGGAATGTCCGAGCTCAGGTCGTCGAGCCCGTATTCGCGCTCGACGGCTCGCGTGTTCTACTGCCCGCAGGGACAATCCTGATTGGCACTGTCGGCGATAGAGTGCAAATCGAGCAAAGACGAGTGCTAATCGCTTGGAACCGGGCTATCACTCCGGACGCCAAGTCAATCGAGCTCGGCTCCACAGGTGCGGACCTCCTTGGTCGAGCCGGTACCGAAGGGAGCGTGGATAACCACTATGGCGAGAAGATAGGTGCGGGTCTGATATTTAGCGTCGTCACCGCAGTGTCATCGACCATTCCCGCTCTCGCCGGCAGCAACAGGTCGTCTAATGTAAGTCGTCTGCCAAACCATACTGGGGGTACCGGGCCAGACAGGTCGAACGCTGCAGGCGAGGCGGTGTCCAACGTTGCAGCGACTATCGGTGGTCAGGCGCGACCTATCGTTGACGAATACTTCTCCCTTCCTCCGGTGATTCGTGTTCCACAAGGCGAAGAAGTTCGGGTGTTCGTGAATCGGGATCTTGTTCTTCGATGAATGACTTTCGGTCCAGTCCAGACGTCTCGTATGTAGAGCAGTACTTCAGCCCTCTAAAGGAATATCTCACGAACGATAATATCAATGAGGTGGTGATCAACCCCGATAGTTCCATCTTCGTCGAAGAGGCCGGATCGATACACATGCACAAGGTCAAGGTCGCATTGCCGGCCAACGCCATCAAGCGCCTTGGAGTGCAATTGGCGGGGGAGGCCCGCAACACTCTTGGGGTGCTTCATCCGATCGTTTCAGGCCGGGTGAATGTTTGGGGCAACCCGCAGCGCGTCCAAGTAGTTAGCGAGCCTGCGGTTGAGCACGGCGTGTCGTTGTCGATCCGCAAATACCGGACGCGGAGTTTGGACGTTTCCGATATCGAGTTCGTCGAAGGTGAGCAGATCTCCGTGGACGCCCTCCGCCAGGAGCGCCATCGGGCAGCGGCCGATATGGCTCAAGCCGGCAACCTGCAGGGTCTATTTCGACTGGCAATTGAGGAGAACTTCAACATTTTGGTTTCGGGGGGCACATCGTCGGGGAAGACAACGGTGGCACGCGCTTTGCTGGCGATGGCGCACTCCGACGAGCGTATCATTACCATAGAGGATACACAGGAGCTTTCTCCACTGCACAAGAATCAAGTGGGCCTAATTGCCGATCGCACGGCAAACTCTGCTCGGAGTCCGTCAAAACTCTTGGAAAGCTGTCTGCGAATGCGGCCCGACCGCATCATTCTGGGCGAAATTCGCGGTGTCGAGGCTTATGATTTTCTTGAGGCGATCAATACAGGACACCCAGGCGCGATAACAACTATCCACGCTGATAGTCCTGAACTTGCTTTCGACAGGCTGGCCTTCATGGTCATGCGGTCAGGTGTGCGGATGTCCCATAATTCGATTGTCAATTACGCGAAGAAGACGATTGATCTGATTGTCCATGTGGGACGCCGCCGTGGCAGGCGCGGCGTGCTGCAGATCTACTTGCCGTTCGCCCGAACGGAAACTCCATGAACGAAGCATACAAAAGCGCGCGAGCTGAATTGAGTATATCTGACAGAAGCGGAGAATATTCCAACTTGGATGAGTTGGCGAGGCTTAACCTAACCCGCCTAGGGCCGGCAGCAGACCGGATCCTGCGTAACCATATGACGATCGCGAAACGAAAAACAGCCTTAGGATGAACACCATGACCGGGACGCAAAACGATGTTCTGGAGCGATTCGAAGCACTGACAAAGATAGCCCGTCTAATGCAGCGACGGGTCAACCGTGCTGGCCCGGAAAAATTGATGTGGCTCGGCGAGGCTTTCCAGGCAAAGGAACGAGCGATTGGCTATACTACCGAATGCATCGCCCAAGAGCTTCATAAGATCGATCCTCAGATCTTCTTTCCAGCACTCCAGGTGCGTTTTAAGGCGGTCGGCGACATCATCGACCGACATGTCAAGTCCGGCCCGATCGGAGTTAACAAGCGTCGGGCGTTGATTGAGAGGGCCGAGGCTTACGTCCCCTCTTCCGCGGGTGTTCTGAGAGCCCTTGAGCCTGAGGATGATGAGACAATAGCAAGAGCCCTCAATGCGAAAGCGTCCATGGTTTCTTACATCTTCGACAGAGAGATCGGCCGGCACCAGTACCACGCCGTGGATCGACCATTGGACGGCCACGATGCCCGGCGGTTGACTGAGTCGCTCGGCAATCTACACGGCAAAGTAGATGGAAAGCTTCGTAAGATTGCGTACATCTTCTCCGAGCCCGAGCGTGATCGCGTCTCTGGCTTTTCTGATGAGATCGAGAGAGAGCTCGAAGAGGCATACTCACTCGTGCGCAGCAGGCCATCAGATCTGACACTGGCGCGGATCGACCAACAGGTGCAAGCGGCGCTGGAAGCGGCGGCGATCATGTCGGACGACTCTTTGTTCTCATCGCCAGCAAGCTCGCCAGCAGCTTCTGTGACGACTTCTCCTCGGAAAATTGCGCCGCGCCGGCGCAAGCATGAGGAGATCTCCTCGAGCGATGAGGTGCCGCAGATCGGCCTGGCGGCACGTCACCGAAGGCGCAGCGAACCTGGGCAGTCTTCGACGTCCAGCATCGTGTTGACGCCTCCTGGCGAGGCGGTCGACGCCCAAGAAGAGCTTGTTGCAGACGGGCAAGCCGCTAACCGTCGTCAGTCGGATCGTTCGCCGGTGCAGGGGCCAGACGAAGGCATCGGGTGGATTGCTCCTCGTGGGCGGCGCTCTGAGTCGAGCAATCAGCGTTCACCGCGGGAGCGTCAGAGGAACCGTGGCGGAGGACTGGAGTACTGAAGGCGTTCCCGAGTGCTGTGGCGCGGCTGGAAAGCAGCTTGTCGACGATCCTCCGGTTTAAACGGATTGACCATCCAGACTGCAACTGCGGACTGCTCAGCGATTGACGAATCTGATCTCCGTATTCTGCATTGTGGGCTGGCGCATTTTCTGGATGACGATGCTTAATCGTTCAGAATGCCTCACCGGAATTTGTGCTGACCAAAGTCCAATTGCTTGATCGGCTCGGCAAAGACAAGAATCTAGTCAGCACACAACGAAAGACGTTGTCGCATTATCTCATCAAGATCGCCAGGCTCGGCGGCTATCTCGCTCGCGCCAACGATCCGCCACCAGGGAATCTGATCATGTGTAAGCGCGAATTTCTCCGCACCTTTTGCTTTTGAGTGCTCTGATGCATGAGGTGTCTGAAGTGGACCCCGAAGCTGGGACCAAGGATCGCGGGAGTTAAGGTGCGATCGCGCCTGCCCTTCAAATTAGGCAGCTTTCTTCTACTGCGTTTGCGTCTGCTGTGGGTATGTGGGCAACGCGTTTGCGTTGTCCAAGCGAAGCGGCATATCCACAGTCCGCCTCGATCTGGTCCATGCCGGCACGCCATGCCGCCATGGGAAATTGGTTGTTCATCGCCTGATGCGGACGGAGATGATTGTAAAAGTCCATCCACGATCCGATGCCGGCTCGCGCTTCGCGCCCGTCAGCATAGGCGTTCAGATGCACCTCTTCATATTTGATCGAGCGCCACAACCGTTCGATGAAAATATTGTCCATGAAACGGCCGCGTCCGTCCATCGAAATCGCGACGCCCGCGGCCTCCAGCCTGCCGGTGAAGGTGGCGCTGGTGAACTGCGCGCCCTGATCGGTGTTGAATATTCTCGGCGTGCCGTGCCGCGCCAGCGCTTCGTCGAGCGCCACGAGGCAAAAGCCCGCATCCATCGTGTTCGACAAGCGCCAAGCCAGAACCGCCCGGCTGGCCCAGTCGATGATCGCCACCAGATACAGAAAGCCATGTGCCATCGGGATATAGGTGATGTCGCTGGCCCAGACATGATTGGGCGTGGTGATGCTGACCCCGCGCAGCAGATAGGGATAGGTCTTGTGGTCGGGCGCGGCTTTGCTGGTGCCGGGGCGCGGGACCAGCGCCTCGATCCCCATCACGCGCATCAGCCTTTGCACGCGCTTGCGGTTGATGCCGTGGCCGGCCTGGTTGAGTTCGAACACCATTCGCCGCGAGCCGTAGAACGGCCACTTCAGATGCAACTCGTCGATCCGCCGCATCATCGCTAGATCGTCCGCGCCTGTGACCGGCCCGGACCGATAGACGCCCGAACGCGCCAGATTCAGCAGCGCACATTGTCGGCGAACCGACAAATTCTCGCCAGATCGCTCGACCATCGCCCTGCGCTCGGGGACACTCATCGCCCTGGCCTCCTGGCCAAGAAATCCCTTTCAACCGTCAACTGGCCAATCTTGGTATAGAGCTTCGCCGTCTCGCGCTCATGCTCCTGCTCACCATCCCCCAAAGCGCTCGCGCCGCGCGCGAACAGGCTCGCCAGATTGTCGAGAACCTGCTTCTTCCAGCCATAGATCTGGTTCGGGTGAACGCCGTACCGCTTCGCCAGCTCCGGCACCGTCGCTACCTCGCGCAGGGCCTCCAGGGCAATCTTGGCTTTGAACGCGGCATCGAACTTCTTGCGTGACTTCGTCATATCCGTGCTCCATCGGTTGAGACAGAGCAGGACGCCTCACACCTTAACTTTTGGTCCTATTTCCGGGGTCCACTTCACGGTGCGGTCCTGCAGCCATCGCTCGAGCTGCACGAGCGACATGGCGGCAGCCGCCATCGACGACGATGCTTTATCGCGACGCCGGCTCATGCGGCCACCTGCGTGGTGCGCGCGTGGGCCGCCTTCCAGTTCCAGGCCAGCAGCTCGTGCAACTGATGGTTCTTGGTTCGCCCGGAGACGATGCGCTCGAGCACGTCGGCCAGATAGGCCTGCGGGTCGAGTTCGTGAAGTTTTGCCGTGTTGACCAGCGATGCCAGAATTGCCCAGCTCTCGGCGCCGCCTTCACTGCCGCTGAACAATGAGTTTCGCCTTCCCATTGCAATCGGGCGCATTGAACGCTCGACTGAATTGCTATCAACCTCAACGCGGCCGTCGCGGAGAAACAGCGTCAGCCCATCCCAATGATTGAGCGCATAGTTGATGGCCTCCGCCAGCTTCGACTGCGAGAATAGCTGGCCAACCATTGCCGTCAGCCGCGCCTTGAGCGCCTCCATCAGCGGTGCAGTCCTGGTGCGGCGGGCGGCAAGCCGCTGTTCGGCGCTGCTGCCGCGGATCTCAGCCTCGATGGCGTAGACCACCTGCAGGCGCTCGATCACTTCGTGAGCGAATGGCGACTGCATCGTCTTGTACACCTCGACGAATTTGCGCCGGGCGTGGGCGAGACAAAAAGCCAGCTGGATGGCGCCGCCATGACCGCGCGCCAGCGCCTTGTAGGCGGCATAGCCGTCCACCTGCAGAATGCCGGAAAAGCCCGTCAATTGTCCGGCGATCTCCGCCGTGCCGCGGCCGTTGGCAAACACGTAGGCAACCGCTGGCGGCGAGGGGCCGCCCCATGGTCGGTCATCTATGGCATGCGCCCAGAACTGGCAGATGCGGGTGCGATGTCGTCCCGGATCGAGCACCGGCATTGGCGTCTCGTCGCAGAACAGGCGCGGCGCGGCCTGGATCGTCCGCAGTTGCAGCTCATAGAGGCTCTTGAGCCACCATGCGGCACGCTTCACCCAGCCGGCCAGCGTCGCGCGGTCGAGATGAATGCCCTGGCCGGCCAGAATCTGCACCTGCCGATACAGCGGCAGATACCAGGCAAACTTCGACACCACCACGTGGGTCACGAGTGCCGTCGAGGCCATGCCGCTCTAGTCGCGGCAGCACCTTCGCCTGCACCACGCCATCGGTGCAGCCGCGGCAGGCATATTTGGGACGGATCGTGCGCAGCACCCGCAGGATCGCCGGGATCACGTCCAGCACCTCGCTGACATCCTCGCCGATCTTGTGCAGACGGCCCTCGCAGCACGGGCACGCCGTCGCGTCCGGCTCCAGCACCTGCTCGCAGCGCGGCAAGTGTTTGGGCAACGCGCCGATGTTGCGCCTCGCCTTCTTGCGTGGCTTACCGGCTGGCTTGGTCGCAACCGCATCGTCGTTGGCCGGCGCAGGTGATATGACGCCGGTCTCCAGATCGTCCAGCTCGAGCGCGAGCTGCTCGGCGACGAGCGCTGCAAGCCGCTCCGAACGCTTGCCGAAGATCATCTCCTTCAGCGTCTGCATTGCCACGCGCAACGGCTTTAACGCGGCGACGATAGGCTGCGAGTGCTCCTTGCGCGCGGCCAGCCGGATGTCCAACGATGAACCGCGCACCATGGCTTCGATGGCGTAAAGCTGTGCGATGTGCCGAACGGCGGCCTCGGCGATCGGCGATTTGCTGTTGCGGGCCAGTTTGACGAAGCGCCGCCGCAAATGGCTCCAGCAAGCAATGCACGAGTGTCCATGGCCCCTGCGGTCGAGCGACTTCGGTCAGTCGGTCATAACCGTCATAGGCATCGCATTGCAGGAAGCGTCCGCCAAAGCCATGCAGGAACCGCTCCGCGAAGGCGCCGCTGCGACCGGGGGCATATCGGAACAGCACGATCGGAGGACTTGGGCCGCTGTGGCCGCGGTCGTCTGAGGCGATCGCCCAGAAGTAGCCTTTCTTCGTTTGGCCGCGCCCCGGATCGAGTACCGGCGCCTTGGTCTCATCCATGAACAGCCGATCCGCCATGGCCAGATGGTGCGCATGTGGTCCGCGATGGGCTGAAGATGGAAGCAGGCGCGGCCAGACCAGTTGCCCAGTGTCGCCCGATCAAGCCGGATCCCCCGGCGCGCATAGATCTCGGCCTGACGGTAAAATGGCGTATGGTCGCCAATTTTGGAGACGATCACGTGCGCAATGGCCGCTTCGGTCGGCAGCCCACTGGGCACGACGTGCTCCGGTGCGTGGGCCTGCACGACAGGGCCCGAGCAGCGGCGGCAGATGTATTTCGGGCGGCGCGTGACCAGCACCCGCCATTGCGCCGGGATCACGTCGAGGCGTTTGCTGACGTCCTCGCCGATCTTCGTCATGGCGCCGCAACCGCACGGACACAGCGTGCTCGCAGGCTCGACGATCCGTTCCACCCGCGGCAAATGGGTAGGCAAGCAGCCGCGATTGCGATGAGAACCTTCCGGCACGCTCCGCGATCGACCCTGGATCACAGCCTCGGCTCTCTCCTGCGCCGCGTCCAGGATGCCTTGCGCGATCTCCACGTCTTCCAGCGGCAAGTGATACTGATCTGGCCGCAGCTTCTCGGACTTCGCGCCGAACTTCTCGCGTCGCAATTCGCCGAGAATGACCCTCCAGCCGACGCCGCGCTTCCTCCGACGCTGCCAGCGTTCCCTGATGCTCGCTCAGGGCCGCCTGCGTTTGCGCCAAAAGCACCTTCAGGCGTTCATTTTCGTCGCGCAGCGCCGCAATGCTCATGCGCTATTTCGAGCACATCGTCACGGCGCGTGCCACGTTCAAAATAGCTCCCGAGTCAATCTGCCGCAGTTATCCAGCCGCCTGGGGACGCCGCGCTTCTTCCGGGCGGACTAACCTCCAATCCAGCCCTTCGAACAGGGCTGCGAACATCGCTGGCGATATGCGCATCACGCCGTCTGCGATCGTTGGCCAAACGAACTTGCAGCCTTCGAGGCGCTTGTGAACTAACACCAGGCCCGTTCGATCCCCAGACCAAAATCTTGATCCGGTCCGCTCGATCGGAACACGAAAGCTGCGCCGCTGAACGGGTCGAGGCGAAGCATCTCCTGCACCTCTGCCGCAAGTCCATCGTGGCCACAGCGGAAGTCGATCGGCCGCGTCGCGATGTAAATCTTCAGATCGGCACCGGCCGCGATCATCGTGACGCTCGCACTGCGCGGATCACCCGGGACAGCTGCTCGCCATCTATGGCGGGTCCGTCCGCAGCACGACATCCCCAATCGCGAGCTCCGTGCTTGCGCGCCACCTCGGACACTTGGGCACCGGTAGTAGACTCTCGGCCATGATCCGAGCTCTCTCAGCCTCCGAACGCACGCGGCGTCCCGACGGTCCTTCAAGCACCTCCAGCCGGCTCACCCGCCCTCCCGATGAGCCGTCCAAATGGACGTCCTTTTTGCTGTCCAATCCCATCCCAAACCTCCGTCCAAGCCGGAGGCTTCTTCGCCCGTTCATTCGAATTCTGAAGCAAGGGTATCGGCTTCGCGCTTACCGCTGAGCTATGCGGGAAGCTGGGTGATGTTGACGTCCAATATGTCTGGCGGTTCCTGCGCAACCACAAGATCGACCTCGTGGTTCGCAAATCCTGGTGCGAGAGCAACGACCCGAACTTTGCGGCCAAAGCCGCCGATGTTGTCGGCCTCTACGTTGCCCCGCCCCAGAAGGCTATCGTGTTATGCGTGGACGAAAAGCCCTCGATTCAGGCCTTGGAGCGAGCGCAAGGTTATCTGAAGTTGCCCAATGGCCGCGCCTTGACCGGTCAGAGCCACGACTACAAGCGGCATGGCACGACAACGCTGTTTGCGGCACTCGAGGTTGCCACCGGAAAGATCATCGCGACGCATTCAAAACAGCAACGGCGTGTCGAGTCCTCGACCGCATGGACAGCGTCACCTCGGCATTTCCGGACCGCCAGCTTCACGTCATCTTCGACAATCTCAATACCCATAAGAAGAACGAGCACTGGCTCAAGGCCCACCCCAATGTGGAATTTCATTTCACGCCGACAAGCACATCCTGGCTCAATCAGGTCGAGGTTTGGTTCTCCATCCTGCAGGGGCAGTTCCTCAGCGGCGCTTCCTTCACAAGCCTCAAGCAGCTCCAGGAGCATATCGATGGCTACATCAACGCATACAACGAAAAGGCTGAGCCTTTCGTCTGGACCAAGAAAAAAGTCCGTCAACGCCGCTTCAAAGGCCGCCGTATCACTCAGTTCTGATTCCGGGTACTAGCTCCATTGAATTCCTTCATCATCCGAGACTCGCCCCTCTCTAAGAGCCAACGATCCCGGGTAAGCCTATTTCGCGACCAAGTTACCGGCCCATGTCCGCACCTCGACCGCGCTTGCGGTCGTCTCGCGCACGTGAGAACTGGCTCGCATCATCTCCCGCAATGAACTTCGCAAAGGCTCCCTCTGCTCCTTCCGGCACCCTAAGATCATAAGCGCGCTCCGTCATGTAGGTGTTATCGGCACCCTTAAGCCACACTCCTTTTGCGCCGAATGTTCGTGTCAGACTCGCCAGAGTTGTTACGTTATTCAGTTTTGGCCAAATGCCCACAAAGCCACCGCTGTCATTTTGGATAAGAATGTCTGGATTGAAGGTACCTGCTTGTCGTGGGAATCTGTAGTTGTGGAGACAGGTTCTCCTCCCGCCTGGCGTCTCATAAGAGAGTGGCCCGTCCGTTCTTCGTTCACTAAATGTTTGGTGAGAGAGTTCGTACATGTCCATTGCCTCGCCGTATCCCCGCGGTCCAAGTCGCAAATACAACTCGCTTCTGGGCACGTAGCTACCGCCAGGACCGCCTATCTTAATCAGCACTGACTTGATGTCGTACTCATTCTTGGTCAACCATCTTCCTGTCCTGCGATAATGCTGCTGAGGGGTTTCGAAGAGCATCGCGTGATTCCATTTCGGCTCCGACTCGAGCCCGATCAGTAGATTGTCGCCGCCGATCTCTATGCATTCGATGGTCTGTCCTGTACTAGATCGAAGCGTTGCTTGGCTTAGTAGACCAGACGTGATGGCATCGGGCCTTTCCATTTGGTCGTCTATTTTTGCTTTATCTTTATCGAAGGACCGCTGTGCTTCCACCTTCCTCAATAGTTCGTCGCACTCCGCCCAATCGGCGTCGGTGAAATCGCGGAGATAGTCATGATACGCCTCTGACGCAGGCGTGCCACCGACATGGCTGGCGCCAGATGACGATGCCGCAACGGTGTTGGCCCCTTCACCTCGTCCGCCTGATCGAGGCGTTGCTTGTCCAGGCGAGTCAATCGTGATGGCAGCCCGTCTTTCCATTTGAACTTCGAGTTTTGCTTTACCTTTATCGAGGGACCGCTGTGCTTCCACCTTCCCCAATAGTTCGTCGCACTCCGCCCAATCGGCGTCGGTGAAATCGGTGAAATCGCGGAGATAGTCATGATGCGCCTCTGACGCAGGCATGCCACCGATATGGCTGGCGCCAGATGACGATGCCGCAACGGTGTTGGCCCTTTCACGTAGTCCGCTTGATCGCCTCCCCTCATGGACGCTGGCACTCCTACGAGATTCGTTTTCCCGCACACCCGCCACCTCCTCGTCATTCTTCACTGGCAGCCCCACAGTTTCCGACGTGTGCTCCTTACCGTCTCTCTGTTCCATATCGTGCGCGTCTAGCAAAGCATTTCGCCGCGCCGCTAGCGACTTTGGCGCAGCTTGTGGCCCACGCAGTACAGACGTTTCAGGTCCATTGGCTTGCGCATTGTTGCCCGATCGAGCCCTTCTTTGGCTTGGCAGGTCAATCGTGATCGCAGCGAGCCTTTCCATTCGGTCGTCGACTTTTTTACCCATACCGTCGGAAACGGTGTTTCCATCGCTCGGTGGCTCGTCCCACTCGGCCCAATCGGCATCGGTGAAGTCATCGAAGTAGTCGTGATGCGCTGCCCCGTCTGATGCAAGCGTATCACCAATACGGTTATCCGTGGACGACGCCGCAACAGCGCTGGCCATTTCACCTAGCACCCGAGTCCTCTTGTGACCGCCAGCAATCCCAAAGGACTCGCTTTCCTGCACGCTCGTCCCCTCCTCGCCATTCCCCGCTGGCAACCCGGCGGCCTCCCAGGTACGCTTCGTACCCCCTCTCAGTTCCATACTGTGGGTCCCTTGCAACGCCCTATGCAGCAACATGCCATCATCGCGCCGCGTCGCGGGCGAGTTTGACGCAGCTTTGGGCCACTCAAGTGTAGCACTTTTGCCGGATCTCCCCCGCTCCCCGTCGTCAAGGTTTCGGGCGTGACGATGCGAAGCGCCAGCTGTTCGGTGGTTCGTGGCTAATGCTTCGTTGCCGCGAGGCTCGTCTACATTTACAGCTCGTGAGGTAGCGGCTTCGAGCGGGTGGCCGCGCTCTCCATTGTTAGCATTACGAAGTGTCGCACCGCTGACATCCTTCATGATTTGTTCATTCGCCATGACATGTCCTTTGTCATCTGATGTTATCGGCGCGCTCGTCTCATGCAACGTGTACGTTCATGCACTTCTCCGTCGTCCACATCCGCATGATTTGAGTGCTCTTCCCCTCGTTGCTCGTCGCCAACTGCGATGAGGTCCTGCTGCCCATGTCGACGATGGTCGATAGCATCTCGCTCCGTGATACTGCGCTCCGCTCGCGCACTCGCGTCAAGTATGATGCCATGATCCCGCGAGAACTCTGCCATCTCCGTGCGCAGGGCCTCATAGTTCAAGCGCGAGTGCCGACGGGATCTCTTCCGCCACTCCTTGTCCCAGGAGTTCCCGGCGATTGACACCCACATGGGGTGCGGATGGTCGCGATCCGTATGGAACGCGGCAGCATAATTGTACTGACCGCCTCGTTTGGTCCTGATCCCGCTCTTCGTCCGGCAGGTCCTCGATATAGTTGCTGGTCTCCAAGGCCCAGCTTCGCGCCGTTTCTGGTAGTTTGTCCGGTCTCAGGGGACTATCAAGATGCCGGGCAGATAGGTGAAGCTCCAGCTTACCCTTCCGACCAAGATACTCCCATTGCCTGATCATCTGTTCAGGGGTGTACCGCCGCTGCCACTCGGAACGATACGAATGACTACCTGAGATACAGCGGACATCCAACGTGCACTCACGTCCGTGCGCCACTATTGCTCCACCGCATTTTTCAACATGGAGCATCCATCAGTCCGCCGGCGCGACACCGACAGGATGGAGCGCAGCAAACTATCGATATCGGCGAACGCCTCGCTCAACGCGACGCGCTCGATCCGCAAGGCCTCAATATTCGTGGATCGGTTCTCCCGATAAGCGGCCACGAGCGCGGCAACGTTGCGAGAAAGCGCCCCAATCGCTTGAAGACTTCTCTCCATTTGTCGGCGTGTCCCAGCATCGATTTCCAGGAAGCCGCCAATTCGGCGTACGGCGACTCGTATGGCCATGCTGTCGGTCAACGCGAGTAAGCGCTCCTGCCGAGAAAAGCTCTCGTATTCAGCGGATCGTAGTCGGGCGTTGACTGCCTTGAACCTTTCCCCTTCCACGCGCCGACGTTGTCGACTGGCCATTTCGCGCGAGGCGGGCTCAGTACCGTGAGACATAGCATTTCCTCCATGAAGAGCAGAAGAAACCAGACTTGGCCTCCCTACGGGACTATCCACCAGCATGACTCAAAGGCTATATATCGTCGCGTTCTGATCAAGGTCGATATCAACGTTTCTCCGTTGCATTTGCAATCAACGCAAACTCTGTCCGTCGCTAAACACAATCAATTCCCACTCGCCTTTCGCTGCACAATACTTCAAACAAATGGATGTATCATCGAGGAATTGCGCGCCGAGTTGCGGGAATGTCTGTTCACGCCCGCGGAGCGCAAGGCGCTCGAAGCCGAACTGGCCGACCTCATCCGCCAGCGCAACGAAGCACTCGCGGCCGAGGAAGAGGGGGCGTAAGCCCCCTCGTCCACGACTTACGGCACGACTGTGAAGGCCCCGCTCATCCGTTGAGGACGTCCTTGATGGCTTTGGCTGGCGCAAAGGTGAGCTTCTTGGAAGCTGCGATCGTGATCGTTGCGCCGGTCGACGGATTACGACCCTCGCGCGCAGCCGTGTCCTTGACTTTGAATTTCCCGAACCCGGAGATACTTGTCTCGGTCCCCCTCACGGCTGCATCGGCGATCGCCTTGAACACGCCGTCGACGATAGCCTTCGCCTGTGTCTTTGTCAGGCTGTTCTCGGCGGCGATCTTGTCGGCGATTTCATTCACGGTGGTCATGGAACAGGCTCCATCTTGCTGTGATTTTCCTCCGTCTGATATGAAGAGCGCCGGACGGGTAGGGCCGATATCACAGGCAGAGCCACAAATCCCCGGAAAACTGACGAACTATCAGACCTTCTCCTCCACAGCGGCGTATCCGCGGCGGCGCTTGGCGCGCTCCAGCCGTCCGAATGCGTCACCCGCTTCATCGCTGCCGTCAAAGGTTTGCACCATCGTCTGCCCGTTTGTGCCAATCCGGCCCCAGTTCCGGATCAGCGACAGTTCCCCGAACAAGGTCGGCTGAACGGACAGCATGTAGAACCGCCGCATATTGCGCGCGGCATCGATGCGGCGAAGATGAAGCGGCGCTGGCTTGAGGTTCGGCATGTCCGGATTCTCGCTGCTTGCTGAAGCGAGGTCCAATGCTTTCTATGAATCGATCAGGGCCAAGCGATTCAATCTCTCGATACGTCAGTTGCACCACGGATGCCGCGCTCCATCCCCCATCAAGGTATCGAAAATATAGTCCGCACGCTCCTCGACCGGCGCTTTCGGTAGGATCGCGACCTCGTAGCCCAAAGCAGGATACACGTGGAGAAGGCGCTCGTATTCCGATATGGCCGTTTGCAAGTCATGGCGCCGATCGATGTCGGCCAGGGAGGCATTAAGAACACGCGGCTGTTGTACCGATTGGCCTGGATCAGCTCCTGTGGAGCGAACTCGCCGGTCAGGCGCTGAAGGGCCGCCGCGGCGTCGATCAGGCCGCGGTCGAAAAATACCCACGAGCTCGCCTTCATCGCCAATACGCGGTCGTGTAACGCCACCTCAATTGCACGGCGTGCGAAGGCACCCATATCAATCTATGGGAGCGCGGAACTGCCCGAGCGCAGCTCCTCCGACGGCCATGTTCTTCAACAACGTCGTATCCGCGACGCGACAATTCGGAAATCAATGTGGACTTGCCTCCACCCGAACAGCCGGAGATAACAACGAAACGGTCCATTCTGTCGTTCTCGATCGCGGGAGGTTTAATTTCCTGCACGAGCCCTTCTTTTTGAATTTTCTATCCGGGGCCCATGCTCAATCGCCCCCTTTGCCAGGCTCGACCTCACCCAGCTCGCCAATATTAGAGATGCGTTGCAAGGGGCTGCGATCTGTGAAATAGCGCACAACGCGGAGCCAAAATTAACCTGGCAAGTTGTCTTGTATCCTATGGAGTCCCAGATTGAGTGTTGCCTTCACGAAGGAAGAAAGTGCTGAGACCGCTTCCGAGACGCTCCTGCCAGATCGTCCATTTTCATCCCACCCCAATTGGGTGACGGAGGCAGGACTGGAGGCCTTGCAGCGTCAGCTTGCCGAGGCGCGTGAGGCCTATGAGCTCGCCCAGGGGATCGAAGACATCAACGAACGCCGACGGCAGACGGCAGTCCCTCTGCGGGACCTCCGCTATTTTTCCGAGAGGATCCGCACAGCTCAGCTTGGTCCTGCTCCTGCGACAACGGACGTGGCTGCATTTGGAAGCACAGTCGCCTTCCGCCGCGTTGACGGCCGCGTACAACAATATCGTATCGTTGGAGAAGACGAAGCAGATCCGAAGGCTGGCTCCATTTCATTCGTATCGCCCGTCGCGAAATCCCTGATGGGAAAGGCCGTGGGAGATATCGTAGGCTCAACCAACCAAGAGCTTGAGATTCTCTCTATAGCCTAAGTATCAGCAGTAATACCGCGCGCCCTGACCAATTGTCCTAAACGAGCGCGCACAAGTCGCGCTCGTCCCGCGAGCGCAGCTTCGCGCCTGCCTGATTCGCAAGTCGATGTTGAACTCGCGCCATTCCGAACCGTGCGACTAAAACCGCCCGGATGGGTCATTTCGCGTTCTGGCCGTTCTGCTTTGCGGCGGCAGTAGCCGGGGCGGGCGTGAGGGAAGGGGGGAGCGGTCCTCCGGAAGAGCGCGAGGGATCGAACGGGATATGCGAGCGATGCAACGATTTCGCTTTATTGGTTTTTCCTCGGTGTCGTTCTTCATTGTCGGTGTCGGCATCGTCTTGCCGGCGTGGATCGCGTTTCACACGGGCGGATCCACAAGGTCGTCGAAGATGATGTGAGCAGCCGGCACGATGAGTTGGTGGATCGCAGGAGTGGGGCGGTCAGTCCAATAGATTTGCTGCGGATAACGCCGAAGGAACAGGTCATGTATCATGTTGACTGGCTTTCTAGCTAGGCCCGGCGATGTACTGCAATCCAATCGAGGACATCGGAGTAGCGCGCTGCCACTGCTTCATTGAAAAATCACCGCTGCCTTCTGCGCTTCTTTTTGAGCTCCAATTCTGTTCCGCGACAGCAGGCCATTTCCCGAGCCACGTTTTGCGCGAATGGTTCATCCACTGCCAATGATGCGTCGTTCCTCGCCGAGCGGAATGATCCAGCCGCCGGCGCGGTCAGGCCGGGCAAACTCATCTGGACTCGCCGTATCGGCGATGCGACTGTGTACGATTCGCGGCTCGGCGTCGATCGCTGCGCGAATGAGATCACGCTCGATCCCGACGAAGACTGGCCGCAGGTGGACGCGAGCAAGCGCCTCCTGGTCGGCGGGAGCAACCTCGGCGTCGACGACTGGGCCTGCGCGGGATCGATCCCGCCGATCAGCCCGCCCACGGAGCTCGCTTTCTCCAGCTCCCTGACCGGGGCCGCATCCAGCAGTGTCCGGGCGCGGTTGAGATCGTCTTGGAGCCTTCGCGCAAATGGCTGATGAGTGAGGCGCTGGAGCGCGCCTGCCAGTTCGGCATGGCCGAGTGGCTTGATTAGGTTGGCGATATGCAGACGAAGGAGCCCGATGAAGAGCGTATCCTTGTCGTTTGGGTCGATGGGATCGCCGTCGTCCACGGGATCGCGGACCGAGAGATAGGCGTCGCCTGGTCCTGCCGCAGCCATTCCCCAGCGCGTCGCGATCGCGAGTGAGGTGAGCGTCACGATAGGATCACCGGTGCCGGGGCTTGACTTGCGCGGAATGCTCTGGATAGCGCGGTCGGGATGATTGACGCCGCCGGGGCGCGGTGATGGGGTGATCCCGGTTCGGAGCGGGCAACGGGATCAGAATGAACAGCGAGTCGCAGCTGCGCGAGAAGCTTCGGAAGATCGAGGCGTTGTTCGTGGGGGCCGGAACTGCTGGTGAGCGCCATGCGGCGGAAGCCGCGCTGCAGCGGGTGCGGGCCCGGGTCGAGGAACTCGCTCGCTACGATCCACCGATCGAACAGCAATTCTCACTTCCCGACCAGTGGTCTCGGCACCTTTTTCTGGCGCTTTGCCGCCGATATGGGCTGCGGCCGTTTCGTTATCGCCGGCAGCGACGCAACACGGTGATGGTCCGTGCGTCACGGGGCTTCGTCGATCGAGTCCTGCTGCCGGAGTTCACCGAGCTGGAGCGTGCGCTGCAAGTGTATCTGCACGAGGTGACGCTGCGCGTGATCCGCGAAGAGATCTACGACGACGCCAGCGATGCGCAGGAAGTTCCAGATGCCCTGCCGTCGAACTGATCAGGCGGCGAGCTTTGCCTGCGAACTATCGCGCTCGGCCTTCCAATTCCACGGCAACAGCATGTGCAGCTGATTGATCTTTGTACGTCCGGAGACGATGCGCTCGAGAACATCGGTCAGATAGTTCGGCGGGCGGCATAAACCGCCAAGATGAATGACATCGACCCGCAAGCCTGGTTGGCTGACGTTCTGGACCGCATCGCAGAGCATCCCGCCCACCGGCTCGACGAACTCCTTCCGTGGAATTGGCGCGACACGATCCGGCGCGTCGATCAGGCCGCCTGAGTGGTCCTGCCGCGGTTCTCACCGACTTTCAATTACCCACATCGTCGGCGAGTTCCGATTGAGAGGCCGAAGGCGATGTCATTGAGGCGTGTTAGGCCTCGCCAGACGACCATGTTTCCTGGCGGCGGATCGTGGTTGCGTGCGAGGTAGCCACCGAGCATGGCGATCTTGAGCAAATAGGTGGCGAGGGTCCTGCGCAGGATGCGCGGTTTGGCCCGCGTCGCGTCGATGGCATCAAGCGTCGCGATTTCGGTTGGCGTAAGGACTGTCTCTGGCGCAACCTCGGGCTTTGCTCGTGCGGACATGGTGAGGAAGAAGATGCGCCAGCAGACCATCGCGATGAGGGCGAGGAACTTGGCCAGCCGCTCGGCGGTCTCAAGCCTCGCCTCTTCGGCGCGACAGCCAGACTTCATGACCTTGTGAAACACCTCCGCCTTCCAGCGCAAGGCGTACCATTCGAGCTTCTCGATGGCGATGGCGAAATCTGCGACCGGCAGATTGGTCACGAGCTTCCCGTCGATCGGCGGACGGTCCGCCGGCTGGTCGATCTCAAGGGCTTGGATGTAGGTGAGAAGCTGAGGACTGTATCGCTTCTGCTTGCCGACGGGGGCAAGGTTTGGATGGCGGCGAACTTCACGTGCACGCACGCCGTCTCATCCTGTCCGATCGCGACGTAATGGCGTCCCGCCGCCTCAATGCTCGAAGTATTCTCTGAGACTGCGTTCGCAGATCTGCCGGTTTCTCTGCTATGGCGGCTTGCATGAATTAGTCCTCTCAGATCACTACGAATAAGCTTCTATCAATTGAATGACCTCCAGCGCAAAGCAGGCGCGCCCTAGACTAGGTTCATCGACCGACGCTTGTGCTTTCTCTGCTTCTGACCGAAGCCATCAACTCGGCTCGCGCGCCATTGTAGGCCCTGTCGATCAAGTTGCCGACCCGGCCAATAGCATCCAGTTGCTGAGGCGAATTTTTCGTTCCGAGCGAGGGCAGCTCACGGACTGCATTGTCAATCGCGTCGATGCTCTTGCCCAAATCCAAATTTTGCGGCCCTACCGGATGCTGGGAAGTAGAGGGAGAGGTTGCATTCCGAGTGGGTTCCATGCGCAACTCAGCGCCATAGAGGTTACGCGGTTCACGACGATCTACCAGTGCATCGCAAATTTGTGCCTTCTGGTTTGTATCCCTCCCCGGCTCTAAGCAGGCCGTGTAGGTCTGACCGCGGATCCGCAAATTTGTTCTCTGAAACGGCGTCCTCGGCAGATCGCCCTTTCTGTCTAGGTCAGCGTTTTCTTGGTTCGAATCATATCAGGCGGCGTCGGCGAGTTTGTAGGACCAGGTATGGACGACGGG
>NZ_JASXTA010000043.1:0-28043 GCF_032290525.1 Bradyrhizobium cosmicum
AAGGCACGGTGCGGGTCGAGCCCGGTGCGTTGATCACCATCGGCTGGAAAGCTGAAGATTGCCGGGCCTTCGATGCGCCGTGAGACGAGTCGGGCCGGCGCCGATGTGGCGTGACGCGCGTTTGACAGCCGCCCCGTGCTCGCGGGAGCGGCACAACAGGAGAAGCAAATGAAGTGCAAGTCAGTTACGATCGTTAACGCCTTGGCTCTGGCCGTGTTTGTAGGCATGTGCCTTGGATCAGCGGCATCCGCCTTCGCTGGTGATCAGCTCACGATCGTCTCCTGGGGCGGTGCCGTGCAGGCCGCTCAGCGAAAGGTCTTTTTCGAACCCTTCACAAACAAGACCAGAATTACATTTACGGAAGGAGAGTATAGCGGCGAGGTTGCCAAAATTCGCGCAATGGTCGAGTCCAAGAGCGTGAGTTGGGACGTGGTTAGCGCGGGCCCCCCGCCCATCTTGCCGTTGTGCGATCAGGGCCTCCTTGAGACGATCGACTGGAAGAAACTGGGACTCGACCGGGCCAAATTCGGTGACCCCGGCAAATTTGACTGCGGGGTGCCGCAGGGTGGCAGTGCCACCGTCGTCGCCTATGACAAAGATAAGCTGCCGAACGGTCCGAATACAATCGCCGACTTCTTTGACACGAAGAAGATTCCCGGCAAACGCGGATTGTGGAAGAATCCGTATCCGAATCTCGAATGGGCGCTGATCGCGGATGGCGTTCCAAAAGAGGAGGTCTATAAGGTTCTCAACACGCCGGAGGGCGTCGACCGCGCCTTCAAGAAGCTCGACACGATCAAGAAGGACGTCATCTGGTGGACGGCCGGCGCGCAGGCCCCGCAGCTTCTCGCCGACGGCCAAGTCGTCATGACCACGGCCTGGAATGGTCGTATCACCGCTGCAAACAAGGACTCAGGCAAGCACTTCGCGATCATGTGGGACGCTGCCCAGGGAAATTTGGACTACTGGGTGATTCCCAAAGGAAGTCCTCATCTGGACGAGGCCTACAAGTTCATGGCCTTCGCCGCTTCAGGCCAAACGCAAGCTGATTTCACTCGCTATTTCTCCTACGGGCCTGGCAACAAAGAGGCGCTGGCGCTTGTCGATCCGGTGGTGTTCCCGGATCTTCCTAATACACCAGAGCATGATGCCATTGCGCTGCACAAAGACCACGCCTTCTGGGCTGACAAGGGCGACGAACTGGGCCAGCGCTTTACCGCCTGGCTCACGAAGTAGGCCGGAGAAGGAAGGCCAAAAATATGCCGTGGGGAGGCGTTTGTTCTCCCCGCGGTATCGAACCAGGAGCATCGTTTATGTCGACGACAGCCGTCCAAATCTCCAGCAGCCCCGAACCTTTGCGTGTCAAGCTGCGGCGGGTCGAGCGCCGGCAGAAATTCAAAGACTTTGTCCTCGTTCTTCCGCTGTTGGTATTCATAGCGGTCGGTTTCGTTCTGCCGATTGGCCGGATGCTTTTCAACGCCATCCATGACGACACACTTCTCACTCTAATGCCGCGGACGATGACGGCCATACGGGGATGGGATGGCAAGGGCCTGCCCGACGAGACCGTGTATGCCGCTCTGGCGGGTGACCTCCAAGAGTCTTGGACTCAGAAGACGGTGGGCCCGATTGGCAAGCGCATGAACTATGAGTTGCCCGGTTCTCTCAGCGAAGTGACATCGAGCGCGCGCAAAGCGAACTCGCTTCCCGCCGGCTCCTACAAAGAGGCACTGATCAAAGTTAGTCCGCTGTGGGGACGGCACGATGTCTGGAGCCTCCTAAGGCGTGGAACTTCGGCCTATACGGGCTACTATTTGCTGCGGTCGCTTGATTACGAGTATGGCCCGGATAGCCAGATTGTCGCGTCACCGCCGGAGAACAGGATCTTTCGCGACGTCTTTTTGCGCACTATTGGCATTAGCATCGGCGTAACCGCTATAACCCTGCTGCTCGGTTTTCCTGTGGCCTATCTCTTGGCGACACTACCCCTCAAGTCTAGCAATCTTCTGATGATCATGGTTGTGCTGCCGTTTTGGACATCAGTGCTGATACGGACAACCGCCTGGGTCGTCCTGCTGCAGCAGCACGGAATCGTCAACGACACGTTGATGGCTCTGCATGTCATATCGCAACCGGCCGAACTCATCTTCAATAGGGTAGGGACTCTCGTGGCAATGACCCATATCCAGCTGCCACTGACGCTCCTACCGATCTACAGCGTTATGCGGACGATCCCGCCGAGCTATGTCCGCGCCGCTCGCTCGCTCGGCGCTGGCCCATTTTACGCCTTTTGGAAGATCTATTTCCCGCTAACCCTGCCGGGGATCGCCGCCGGCTGCCTGATGACCTTCATTTTGTGCCTCGGTTACTACTTGACGCCCGCGCTCGTCGGGGGACCGGCGGATCAAATGGTTAGCTCGTTTGTGGCGCACTATACAAATGAGGAGCTTAACTGGAGCATGGCTTCTGCGCTGGCGGCCATCCTGCTCATTGTGACCCTGCTACTTTACTATTCCTTCAACAAGCTGTTCGGCGTCGACCGGATTAAGATGGGGTGAGAATCATGGCCGTCTCCGCTTATGCCTCTCCGTTAGAAAAGGGTTGGTACTATCTGCACCGACTGCTCTGCGGGGCGATCCTGTTGTTTCTAATTGCGCCGATCCTCGTGATCGTCCCGCTCTCATTGAATTCCGTACCTTTCTTCACCTATCCCTTGGCTGGGCTGTCCCTGCGATGGTATGAGGAGTTCTTCCTGACCATCCGGTGGCAGGGCGCACTTCACAATTCAATCTTTGTCGCCATCGTCGTGACCGTTCTATCGACGGTGTTGGGCACGCTAGCCGCGCTCGGGCTCAGCCGGCCGAGTTTTCCATGGCGGACGGCAGTGATGAGCGTGCTGATTTCGCCCACCGTCGTTCCGATTGTAATCACCGCGGTCGGCGTGTATTTCTTCTATGCCGATGTCGGATTGCTCAATACATTTGCCGCGCTGATCCTGGCGCACACGACCCTGGCTACGCCCTTTGTCATCATCACCGTAACGGCAACGCTGGCGGGCTTCGATCGCTCCCTGACCCGCGCAGCCGCTGGCCTTGGGGCGCCGCCGATCACCGCGTTCTTCAAAGTTACACTCCCCCTCATACTTCCAGGCATGATCTCTGGAGCGCTCTTCGCCTTTCTTACCTCCTTCGACGAGGTGGTAGTCGCTCTTTTCGTGGCGAGTCCTGAGCAGCGAACGCTGCCGAGGGTCATGTTTTCCGGCATCCGCGAGGAGATCAGCCCGACGATTATTGCTGCCTCGACTGTGCTGATGCTGTTCTCAATTGCCGTGCTGACCAGTGTTGAGTTGCTGCGGCGACGCTCCGAGCGCCTCCGCGGCATGCGCAACACTGACCCGGTTTCGCATTGAGTCGATTGCCTTGTTTGAACCTATCAGATCGATACTGCTAAGCCATTGCGTAACTATATACGAACATTGCTACTCACGTCGGAAACAAAACAACCGCTACTTAGGTGCCGCAACGAACAGCTGAATCGAGTCTCCCCGCGCGCACCCGCAAAAGGAGCATGATGGCGGGGCCATTGATATCCGAAATCCGGTGGCGAGACGCTCGTGCGGATCGAAGGGCCGACCCAACGTTGTCCTTTCGGGCCGGCCCGGTCAGACGCGTGCTGAATCCAATGATAGCCTCTGGCGATTGCGGCAGGGCGACACGGCGCTGATAGCCGTACCGCTTTATCACAGCGGCAAGTTGTGGTTCGCTCTCGACGAGCCAACCTTTGGCCGCTACGTGCTGCCGCTGCGCCGGTTCGGTGCGAAGGCGCTGCTGCGCGAGTCCAGCGATCTAGGGCGAGCTAAATCTGTCCAAGTGCGACCATGGATGAGTCGGATCTTGCGGCTGTCAGAAGAAGTGCGAGGCCGCTACGACCTCTCATCGGTGAGGGCTCTTGGCACTTGGCCGGGCCGTGTCCGCCTAAACCAAGGAGGCCTCCATCGAGTGGCTAGGGCCTGACGTGATCATGGGAATGTACGGTGGCAGCGAGAACATAGCTTGGAGCAATCACCGAAGGCGAATGGCTCGATGACCGCGGGGCTGGTAGGTCGCGTGAAGGGAGGCGAAATGAGTGCCTTTGACGCCAGCGGCAACGTGGTGCCGCCAGGCGCGGTGGGCGTGTCTATTGCGTCCTGCGAAGGGTCCGCCCCAAATATACGCCACCGCGCTAGAGCGCGAGCCCTGCCGGGCAACTAGTGAGCCTCGGAGACACTGGCTATTTCAAAGCCGAGGGCTAGCTCTACCTCCGTGACCGATATCATCCTGGTCGGCGGGTCCAAGGTGGATCCGGCGGAGCTCGAAGGGCGATCGACAAGCACTCATTGGTTATTTCGAGCGCTGTGATTGGCCTGCGACACGAGGATACGGGTTCGTCTCATGGTCCGGTCATGCAGGGCTCTGAGCGCCGACGAGCTTCAATCGTACCTGGCGGAGCGGGTGGTAACCTACAAGCTTCCCCGCAGCATCGAATTAGTCGATGAGTCGCTGCGCCACGAGGGAGGCAAGGGGGGAGGAGAGGAGCTACCATCGATCGGCGCCATCTCGGACTCCTTAACCGCGCGTTCCATCTAACAGCCGGCGCTCGTTCCGGTTGGCAGCCGCCTGCGACATCAAGCTCATCATAAGACCGGCGTGCAGAAATTCGGCGGCAAGATGCGGATTCCGGGGATTGCGGCCAGGGATTCCGATTGAACGCGACCATGCATTCCGATCGAAGGCGGCCACCTGTTCCGACGAAGGCGGCCGGAGTGTCGTTGCCGGCATGAGGAGTTGGGTCAGGTTTTCTTGGCTGCGTCAAGATTGGCGCGCTGCGCAGTGATCTTTCGCATGCTGTCTCCCTTGAGTGTGAGGCGGTGAGCATTGTGGACGAGCCGATCCAGGACGGCGTCGGCGATGGTCGGGTCGGCGATGACCTCATGCCAATTTTCGATCGGCACCTGGCTGGTGATGATGGTCGATCCGCGCTGGTGTCGATCGTCGACGACTTCGAGGAGATCGCGACGCTGCTCGCCGGTAAGCGGGGCGAGGCCCCAATCATCGAGGATGAGCAAATCGACCCTCGATAGTGTCTTGAGGAGCCGCGCATAGCGTCCGTCCCCGCGGGCGAGCGCAAGAGCTTCGAACAGCCTTGGCAGGCGATGATATAAGACGGATCGATTATCGCGGCATGCCTTGTGGCCGAGTGCGCAGGCGATCCAGCTCTTGCCGACGCCGGTCGGCCCGGTGATGAGCAAATTTTGCTTGCGGCTGATCCAATCGCCATCGACGAGCTTGGCAAAGAAGGCGCGGTCGATGCCGCGCGGAGCGCGCAGATCGACATCTTCGACGATTGCGGCCTGCCGTAGCGAGGCGAACTTCAGGCGCACGATGAGCCTTTTGTTCTCTCGCTCGGTTGCTTCGCGATCGATCATCAGGCCGAGGCGCTGCTCGAAGGTCAGCGCGGTAACGTCCGGTTGGCGTTGCTGATCGTCGAAGGCCTTGGCCATGCCGGCGAGCCCGAGAGCAGCGAGACGTTCGTGGGTGTGGTTGCTGAGCATAAGGTCTCCTTGTTGGTGGTCAGTGGTAGTAGCCGCGGCCACGGATGTTGCCGTGCTGGATGGGATCGGCCTCGGGGGCGGTGTCGGGAAGGAAGGCTTTGTCCAGGCCGGTCTTGAGGATCGAGGCGATCGACCGATAGCTCGCTGAGCCGATGCTGATCCCACGGCGGCACGCGGCTTCCAGACGTTGCGTCCCATAGGTCTTTTCCAACCGCAGGATGCCGAGACAGGATCGGAAGCCCTGCTCGGGATGGGGCTTTGTCCGCATGATCGCCTGGCACAGCGCGATCGTGGACGGACCGATCTTCTCGGCGGCGGCCAGCAGACGTGCCGGCGTCCAGAAGGCGTATCGGCGATGTGCGCTCGGCATGTGCTCGGGGATCGTGGTGTGGCGGCGCCTGACGCCTGAGCGTGCGTGGCTGGCGATCCGGGTGCCGCGATGGAACACCTCGATGGTTGCCTCGGTGGCCCGCACCTCGACGACCTGGCGGTTCAGGCGAGATGGCACCGAGTAGAAGTGCCCCTGAACCTCGACATGGTAATCCGGCGCTACACGGGCACGACGCCATTCGGCGTACTGATAGGGTTCGGCCGGCAGCGGCATCAGGGCCGGACGATCGATGGTGTCGAAGAACTCGCGGCGGCTGGCACCGAGCTTGCGCATCAGGCGGGCGTTGAGTTCGTCGACCAGGATGCGGATCGCAACGTTCAACTCGGCGAGCGAGAAGAAGCGCCGGTTGCGCAGCCGCGCCAAAATCCATCGCTGGACGATAAGAACCGCCGCCTCCACCTTGGCTTTGTCGCGCGGCTTGCGGGGCCGCGCCGGCATAATGGTGGTGCCGTAATGGGTGGCAAGATCCTGGTAAGTCCGGTTGACGCCTGGCTCGTAGCGGCTCACCACCGTCACCCCGGCCTTCAGATTGTCGCAGACGAGCGCCTTCGGCACTCCGCCCAGGAAGGTGAGCGCATCCACATGGGCGCCGATCCAGTCGGGCAGCGCCTCGCTGAACCGGGCTTGGACGAATGTGTAGTTCGACGCTCCCATGACCGCGACGAAGATCTTGGCGGCGCGCACCTCCCCGGTAAGCCCGTCGAACACCGGCACGGTATCGCCGGCGAAGTCCACGAACAGCTTTTCGCCGGCCGCGTGGGTCTGCCGCATGGTCGCCGTGATGCCGTGGCGCCATTCGACGTAGAGGTCGCAGAACCGGCTGTAGCCGTAGCCGTCGGGATGATGGCCGCGGTATTCCTCCCACAGCAGCGCCAGCGTTACGCTGCGGCGGCGCAACTCGGCATGGACATGCCCCCAATCCGGAAGCGGCTTCGATCGCGGCGGGTTGTAGCCGGCTGGCGCAAACAGCTTGCGCTCCAGTGCTGTGTCGTCGAGCTCCTCCGGTATCGGCCAGGTGATGCCGATCACCGCGGCGCGGCGGACATACTCCGCGATCGCCGTGCGACCGATCCCGACCGATCGGGAGATCACCCGATCGCTCACCCCACAGGCATACTTCAGGCGTAGAACTTCTCGTATCTTCCGCATCGGCAATCTCTCGGCGGGCATCGGACCTCCCATTGCGTGAACCGCAAAAGGAGGGACCTTGCCCCGTTCAGATTGCCGACAACGCCCCCCGTCTCACCCTATCAACAGGGTGGCCGCCTTCGTTCGGATTGGGTGGCCGCTTTCGATCGGAATCGCTGGCCGCCTTCCGTCGGAATCGGTGGCCGCTTTGCCTCGGATTCCGCAGGCAAGAGCCGCGATTAGCAGATTTTCCGCGAGAGGGGCCTTGAATCCGGGCAGATTTACGTATGAGAAGTGCGTTAGATGGAAGCAAGAAGACGCTTGGGAGAGACTTGGAAATGCGCTTATTCGCCGCTGCAATTTCGATGGAAACTAATACGTTCTCGCCTCTCCCGAGTAGCCTCCATTCGTTTGGCGTATTGAGACCGGGCGAGCATCCTGAAGATAGGCCGCGCTCTCCGCCCCTCTGGGTCGCGCGCCGCAGGGCAGCTGCGGAGGGTTTCACTCTAATCGAGGGAAGCTGTTTCGGGGCAGAGCCGGCAGGTGTCACGAACCAGCGTGATTACGAGTTTATGCGCGACGAGATCCTGAACCAGCTAAAGGCAGCGCTGCCGGTCGACGGTGTCTTGCTAGATCTGCATGGGGCCATGGTGGCGCATGGCTACGAAGATGTCGAGGGCGACATCTTGGAGCGCGTGCGCGCCCTCGTCGGTCCGAAATGCGTCATCGGCGTTGAGCTCGATCCGCATTGCCATCTAACGATAAAGCGCGTTGAGCTTGCCGATATCATCGTCCTTTACAAAGAATATCCCCACACTGACATGGTTGAGTGCGCAGAGGACCTGTTGGACATCGTGCTTCGGACGTTGCGGGGGCAGGTGAAACCGGCCATGTCGCTTTATGACTGTCGGCAGATCGGGATTTATCCAACAACCCTACCGCTGATGCGCAGCTTCGTAGACCGTATCAAAGCCATGGAGGGCGCGGAAGGCGTGCTCTCGATCTCGATAGGTCATGGCTTTTCCCGGGGGGACGTACCGGAGCTGTCCAGTCGAATCCTGGTTGTTATGGATAAAGATAAAGCTAAGGGTGACGCACTCGCCATCAACATCGGAGAGGAATTCGTCTCGATGCGCGGCAAGACTGCCCCGCCCTACTACTCCGTTGATGGGGGGATCGACGCTGCCATCAAGTTCGATGGCGCGCCAGTCGTCATGGCAGATCCAGCCGACAATGCCGGCGCGGGTGCCCCTTCCGACAATACCACCATCCTGCGCCGCTTAATCCAGCGCGATATCGTGGGTGTAGCAGTCGGGCCTGTCTGGGATCCGGTTGCAGTGCGACTCTGCTTTGATGCTGGTGAGGGTACTCAGTTCCCACTGCGTTTCGGCGGAAAGATCGGGCCCGCTTCCGGCGCCCCCATCGATGCGATGGTGACCGTGGTCGGGCTCAAGCGCGACTGTTGGCAGACTGCGCCTTTCGGACGATCGGTACTCGGCGACTGTGCCGCGGTGCGTGTAGGCGGCGTTGAGGTCGTTCTCAACAGCATCCGAACTCAGGCTTTTGGGCTCGAGCTTTTCCGCAACCTCGGTATCGACCCGCTAGCCCGGAAGATCGTTGTCGTGAAATCTACCAACCATTTTATGGCTGGCTACGGCGGCATTGCCAAGAAGGTCATTTATGTCGAAAGCGACGGGATTTTCGGCAATGACTACCGCAACTACTCCTACACACGTGTCAAGCGCCCGATTTGGCCGCTCGATGAAAAGACCAGCCCCGGCCTCATCGTTTGAGAAGCGCTCGGCGGCAAAGGCGAGAAGGCCCGCGCTTAATCAGGAGGAAACAGTAGAATGAGAAACCTCACGCGTCGTACCATCGTGAAGGGCGGTGTTGCTGCCGCCAGTACCTTGGCAATGGCCCCGGGTCATGCTAGGCCAAACGGGCGGCGGCAAGACCATCAAGGCCGTCCTGAGTAGCGATATCCCGACGTATGACCCAATCTGGACCACGGCAAACCAATCTGCCTATCACGGAGTCATGGTTTACGACACGCTCTTTGGCATCGACGCGCAGCAACAGCCGCAGCCGCAAATGGTAGGCAAATACGGGCTCTCTGATGATAAGCTCACTTGGACATTCGAGTTGCGCGACGGACTGAACTTCCACGATGGCACGGCAGTTACCTGCGCCGACGTCGTTCCGTCAATTCGCCGTTGGGCGGCGCGTGATGGCTTCGGTCAACACATGATGAACTATGTGAAGGACATCTCGGCCAAGGACGAGAAGACCTTCACCATCAAGCTTAAAGAGCGTTACGGTCTCGTCCTCGATGCGCTTGCCAAAACCGGGACGCCGCTCTGCTTTATCATGCGCAAAAAGGAGGCGGAGACCGATCCGATGCAGAAGATCGATACAGTCATCGGCTCCGGTCCGTTCAAGTTCAACCTGCGTGAAACTAAACCCGGTATACAATACGTCTACGACAAGAATGCCAATTATGTGCCTCGGAAGGAACCGCCGAGCGGCATCGCCGGTGGAAAGATGGTCAAATTCGATCGGCTCGTCTACGTCAATATGCCGGATGCGCAGACTGCGGTCGCCGCCGTGCAAGCAGGCGAGATCGATTTCTACGAGGCCCCGCCCACCGACCTTCTGGACCAGCTCTCCGAAGACAGGAACCTCAAGCTCCAAGTGCTAAACCGAGCCGGCTCTGTTGGCATCATCCGCCTCAATTTTCTCCACCCCCCATTTGAGAATCTGAAGTGTCGCCAAGCGATGCTCCACATTGTCAAGCAGGTCGACTATCTCGAGGCAAACTCCGCCAATCCCAAGTACTACAAGCCGTGCGCCTCGTTATTCGCGTGCGGAACTCCGATGGAGAACAATGCCAATACCGGCTGGTTCGAGACCGCTCCGGACTTTTCCCAGGCAAGACGGCTCTTGAAGCAGGGTGGTTATGACGGGCGTCCCGTCGTGCTACTGCAGGCGACAAACCTATTCAAGAATTCGGCCCGATATCCTCGCAAGTAGGATGCGCCAGGCTGGCATTAACGTGCAGATGGAGTCGATGGATTGGTCCAACGTGGTGACACGTCGCGCCGTCAAAGCTCCACCCGAGCAGGGTGGCTGGAACATCTTCATCACCTCTGCGGGCGCCACGCGTCTCAGTACTCCGCTCGATGTCATCCAGCAGGCGAATGGCGACAAAGCCTGGTTCGGCTGGCCGAGCGATGCCAAGCATGAGGAGCTACGCACGAAATGGGCGCTCGCCGAAACGCTTGAGGAGCGCCAGAACATTGCACGCGAGATGCAGGAGAATGCTTGGAACTTCGTGCCGCATGTCTGGTCCGGCCAGTCGTTTTCGCCGGTGGTGATGCGCGCCAACATCAATGGAATGTTGCCCATTCCGGAGGTCATTCCCTGGTGGAACGTCGAGAAGGCGTGATCCGTCGAGAGGCAGCCAAACGGCGGCGCGCCGTATTTCCAAGGGTGCGTCGCGCACTAAGATTGGACACATGACGACGTATATTATTCGCCGACTTCTCTCGATGCTGCCAGTAATGGCGGTGGTCGCCATCTTCATCTTTCTGCTCGTACGTCTGGCTCCCAGCGATCCCGCTGCGATCATGGCGGGCGAGAGCGCCACGCCGGAAGCGATCGCGCAAATCCGCCAGAAGCTAGGACTCGATGAACCGCTATGGACCCAGTTTGCTCTCTGGGTGCAAAGCCTACTGCACGGCGATCTCGGCCGCTCCACGTTCTGGAATGACCCGGTCGCGACGCTGATTGGCCAGCGCGCAGAGCCAACTATCGCGCTCGCCTTGACCACGCTTGTCTTCACCGTGCTGATCGCGGTGGTGCTCGGAGTCACCGCCGCGGCGAAGGCGGGCACGACGCCCGATCGATTCGTGATGGGCTCTGCAGTTCTGGGCTTTTCGGTGCCGAGCTTCGTCGTCGGCTACCTCCTCATCTTCCTCTTCTCTATTGAGCTCAAATGGCTACCGGTGCAGGGTTACTCTCCGATCGCTCAAGGCGTATGGCCATGGTTGCGCAGCTTGGTGTTGCCGACTATGACGCTCGGCCTCGTGTACATCGCGCTCATCGCGCGCATCACCCGCGCCACGATGCTCGAAGTGCTAAGTGAGGATTACATGCGCACGGCGCGCGCCAAGGGGGTCAGCGGGCGGCCATTGCTTTTTAAGCACGCGCTCAAGAATGCGGCTGTACCTATCGTGACGGTGATCGGCACCGGTGTAGCGCTCCTGATTGGTGGCGTCGTCATCACCGAGACAGTCTTCAACATTCCGGGCATCGGTCGGCTTGTCGTCGACGCCATTTCGCGGCGCGACTACCCCATTATTCAAGGTGTCGTGATCGTCTTCTCAGGCGTCTACATGCTCGTGAACCTCCTCGTCGATATCTCATACACTCTCTTTGATCCGAGGATCCGCTACTAATGACCGTGCTCGCCGAAAGTCCACCAGCGAAGCGGCAAAAGCGCGGGGAGTTTCGTGTCTTCGCCCGACGCAACCCGACGATTGTGCTCGGCACGACGCTGCTCATTGTCATAGCCCTCATTGCTATTCTCGCGCCGGCCATTGCGGGCGATCCAATGGCAATGTCGCCCTCTCAACGGTTGAGGGGGCCCTCCGCAGAGCATTGGTTCGGCACGGACGATCTTGGGCGCGACGTCTTTGCGCGAACGATCTTTGGCGCGCGTGTCTCGCTGGTGGTCGGGTTTTCGGTCGCCATACTCGCGATCGCTTTTGGCCTCCTGTTCGGCCTTGTTGCCGGCTATTTCCGACGGCTCGACGCGGTCGTCATGCGCATCATGGACGGAGCGATGGCGATCCCCTCTTTCCTCCTCGCTATTGCCCTCGTCGCGCTTAGCAGGGGCAGCCTCGGGATCGTCGTTATCGCGATCGCCGTCCCGCAGGTCCCAACCGTCGTGCGGCTGGTCCGCTCGATCGTACTGTCGACACGAAGCCAGGACTTCGTCGATGCCGCGGTCGTCTCGGGAAGTCGGGATCTGAAGATCATTTGTCGCCATATCCTGCCCAGCACTGTGGCGCCGCTCATCGTGCTGGGCACAAGCGTCATTGCCTCGGCCATTCTTACTGAGGCGGCACTTTCGTTCCTCGGCGCGGGCGTGCCACCCGAAATTCCGACATGGGGGAACATGGTCGCGGCAAGCCGTCTCTTTCTGGCGCGCGCCCCTTGGACGATCTTCTTCCCAGGTGCGTTCCTCACCGTCGTCATTCTCGCCGTCAATCTGCTCGGCGACGGGCTGCGCGACCGTCTTGACCCCCGGCTCTCCCGTCGGATGTGAGAAGTGAACATGCATAGCAATTCCGCTGGCTTCCCATCTGGGGAAATCACGCCAGACATCGGTCCGAGCGCGCCCATTCTCAGCGTCGAGGACCTCCGGACTTATTTTTTTACCCAGGACGGTGTGACACGCGCCGTTGATGGCTTGAGCTTCGAGGTTAGACCCGGCGATACGCTCGGCATCGTCGGCGAGAGCGGATGCGGTAAGAGCATCACAGCGCTCTCTATCATGCGCCTCCTGCCGCCCAAACTCGCGCGTACTGTAGGTGGCCGGATCCGTTTTGAGGACCGCGAGATCCTGACGCTCGGCGAGGCCGAGATGGGCGACATCCGCGGCAATCGTATCGCCATGATCTTCCAGGAGCCAATGACTTCCCTGAATCCGGTGCTCACCGTCGGAGATCAGATCGCCGAGGCGGTGATGATTCACCAGAAAAAGGATCGCGGCCAAGCGCTGGCACGTGCGGCCGAAATGCTTCGTCTCGTGCGCATTCCTGATGCCGAGCGGCGCCTCAAGGATTGCCCGCATCAATTCTCGGGCGGCATGCGCCAGCGCATCATGTCGCAATGGCACTTTCCTGCAACCCGAAGCTTCTCATCGCCGACGAGCCGACGACGGCGCTCGACGTCACCATTCAGGCACAAATCCTGCGGCTCGTGCTGGAGTTGAAGGAGCGAATAGGCGCTGCCGTAATTCTGATCACCCATGATCTCGGCGTGGTTGCCGAGACCTGCCAGCGCGTAATTGTCATGTACGCGGGCCGAAAGGTTGAAGAGGCCGACGTGACGGAACTCTTCGATGGCCCCCTTCATCCCTATACACAGGGCCTAATCGCCTCGATCCCACGCCGCCACGCCCCAGGCCAGCGGCCGAAGCGCCTTATGGAGATCCCTGGCCTCGTGCCGACGCTCAACCAGCCCATCCCGGGCTGCCCCTTTGCGCCGCGTTGCGCCCTCGCCACAGAGCGCTGCTACGCCAAAGCACCACCATTCGAGCGCCAGGAGGGAACGCATTTCGTCGCCTGCTGGGAAGCCAAAAAGATGAACGCGGCATGAGATGCATCGTCTCTTCCCTGAAATTCGGTGAGAATCTAGGCCCCACGAAGTGAGCATAGAATGATGAACTTTAACGCGAGCGCGCCCGTGCTCGAAGTCACGAAACTCAAGAAGCACTTCCCAGTGCTGCGCGGCATGCTGCGGCGCGAGGTGGCGCGCGTGCAGGCGGTGGACGGCGTGAGTTTTTCGATCGCTCCGGGCGAGACGCTTTGCCTGGTCGGTGAGAGCGGCAGCGGCAAGTCGACGGTGGGCAAGCTCATCCTCCGTCTCATCCAGCCCACCGGCGGCACTATCCGGCTCGATGGCATTGACGTAACGAAGCTCGGCGAAGGCGCGCTGCGGCAGCACCGGCGGCGCGTGCAGATGGTGTTCCAGGACCCCTATTCGTCGCTCAATCCCAAGCTTACCGCTGGTACGATCGTAGCCGAGCCGATCGAGAATTTCGAGAGTCTTTCGGCCGACGAGCGCGAGGTGCGCGTCCTGGGCATGCTAAGGAAGGTGGGGCTACGCCCGGACGCTATCCGGCGCTATCCTTTTGAGTTCTCAGGCGGACAACGCCAGCGGCTCGCCATCGCGCGAGCGCTCGCCGGCAATCCCAGCCTTATGGTCGCCGATGAACCGGTATCTGCGCTCGATGTTTCCGTCCAGGCCCAGGTGCTGAACCTCCTCATGGACCTCAAGGAAGAGCTAAAGCTCGCCTATCTCTTTATTAGCCACGATCTAGGCGTCGTCGAACATATCGGTGATCGCATCGCGGTCATGTATTTGGGCCGCATCGTCGAGATAGCGCGCAAGGAAACGATCTTCGATGAGCCGCTGCACCCTTACTCCGAGGCGCTTATCACCGCGGCACCGGTGCCAAATCCGCGCTTCAAGCGCGCTCGCCTGCTGATCGAAGGTGACGTGCCCAGCCCGATGAACCCACCTTCAGGCTGCCGCTTCCACACGCGCTGCCCTTTCGTCGGGCCACGCTGTCGCAGCGAAGATCCGCAACTGCGTGAGGTTACCCCCGGCCATTTCGTCGCTTGCCATTTGCGTGAGGCGGGTTACCGCGGCCGATTACCGCGGCCCGGTTGATCCCAGCCGCGCCATTACGCCAGAAGCGGCACGGCAGCATGCGGCCGCCTATGGGCGGCGGCAGGGCACGGCTTGACAGCGCCTTACTGATGCGGGTGTTGCCGCCATCAGATCACCGGGAGCAGCGTACACTAGATCGTGTTCAGAAGGGCAAGTAATCGAGCAACCCCAATAAACCGGTGCGGTATACGTACGAGTCGATACTCTTGAATGTAGCGACGCGCCGATCGGCTCGCTCTGAACCCACTTAAGTCGTCAGCACCACGGATGAGACGTAAGCGGGGCTGCGAGGCCCATCAGATTGTTTGTGCGTAGACCTGTGAGCGCCGTTAGAAGAGTCATCTTCTGGAAGGGTGCTCACAATGGACGACCATTCGGACGACATAAGACGACCGTTGTCATCGCGCATAGAAGTGTACGCCGGCGGCGGCCGGAAACAGTGGCCAGAGGATTTGAAGGCGCAGATTGTCGCGGACAGTCTTGAGCCGGGCGCGATCGTAACAGATGTCGCACGTCGCCATGGCTGCCGGCCCCAGCAGGTGCATGACTGGCGGCGCCGGGCGCGTTTGGGCCAGTTGGTGCTGCCGGCTTCGGCGGATACGCTGTCGTTCGTGCCGGTAGTGTCGGAATCGGCGTTACCGGCGGCCGCAGAGCCTACCGGGTCGCCGGAAGCAGCCATTGTGACGGTTGAGCTCCAGGGAGCACGCGTGGAGGTGCGGGGGGCGCCTGGCTTTGCTGTGTTGAGTGATGTGTTCTTAGCGCTTCGACGGACACGTTCATGCTGACGCCGCCTGCGAGCCTTACGATTTACGTAGCGACGCAACCTGTGGACTTCAGAAAAGGTGCGGAGGGCTTGGCGCTGTTGGCGAAGGCGACGCTGGGCCATGACCCGATGAAAAGCGTGGCGGTGGTCTTCCGTGCGAAGCGCGCTGACCGGGTGAAGATCGTCGTCTGGGATGGCAGCGGCCTTGTGATGTACTGGAAGCGGCTCGATGGCAGCGGCTTCAAATGGCCTCCCATCGTGGCCGGCGTGATGCGGATGAATGCCGCCCAGCTGTCGGCGCTTCTGGCCGGCATGGATTGGACGCGCATGCACGCGCCTCGAATCCCGCAGCCGAAAGCGCTTGCGTAGGACATAAAATCTTCGCTGCATCGGCGCGCAAAGCATGGCAAACTCGGGCCAATGAGTGATTTGCCTCATGAGCTGCCGAGCGATCCAGCCGAGTTGCGCGTCTTTGCCGCGGCTCTGCTGGATCGCTGCGCCAGGCTCGAGCGGTTGCTCAAGCTTGCAAAAGATGCGCGGTTCGGTCGGTCCTCGGAAAAGCTTGACGCTGATCAGCTTCACCTTGTTCTGGAGGATATCGATCAGGCCGTCGCAGCCCTCGAAGCGGCCGAGGATCGCGCCAATCCCAGAGTTTGCGAGAAGAGGACGGCCGCGCGCAGGGCCAACCGTGGCCAGTTGCCGGAGCATTTGCCGCCCATCGTCGAAACCCTGATGCCAGCGGAGACTTGTTGCCCGTCTTGTGAGGGCGACCTCTTTGAGATTGATCACGATGAGAGCCAGAGGCTGGACGTCGTACCGGCGCAGTATCGCGTTATCGTCACCCGCCGACCCAAGCTGGCCTGCCGCGCCTGTCAGGGCGTCGTCCTCCAGCACGCCGCTCCCGAGCGACTGATCAGAGGTGGATTGCCCACTGAGCGGCTGGTCGTGCATGTGATCGACGCCAAGTATCATTGGCATTTGCCGCTTTACCGCCAGGCGCAGATGCTGGCGACGCACGGAATAGCGCTGGACCGTTCCACGCTCGCCTTCTGGGTCGGCTATGCCGCCCAGGAATTGAAGCCCTTGTGGCATCCTCTGCGCCAGCTTCTGCTCGCCTCTTCGAAGCTCTGTGTCGATGAGACTCCCGCACCGGTGTTAGATCCGGGGCGCGGCAGGACCAAAACCGGCTACTTCTGGGCGCTGTCACGCGATGACAGGCCCTGGGCCGGACCTGACCCACCTGGCGTGGTTTACGCTTATGCACCGGGCCGTGGGGCCGTCCATGGCTTGAGGCTGCTCGAAGGCTATCGCGGCATCATCCATTGCGACGGCTATCAGGCTTACAAGACCATGACCCGAGAGACGCGTGCGGACGCCTTGTCAGGGACGCTCGCCTTCTGCTGGTCGCATCTGAGGCGCCAGTTTGTGAAGATCGAGCGCGAGGCCGCTCCGGCGCCAGCTCCGGTTGCGCGCGAGGCTCTTGAGCGCATCGCCCAGCTTTACGCGGTCGAGAAAGCGCTCCGCGGCCGATCGGATGCCGAGCGCCGTGCTGGCAGGCAGGCGCATGCCCGATCTCTGGCTACAGCCTTGAAGCAGTGGTTTGAGGCCAAGCTTGATCACCTTGCGCAGAAGAGCGACACGGCGAAGGCTTTGCGTTATGCGATGCGTCATTGGGACGGCCTGACGCTCTGCCTTTATGATGGACGCATCGAGATGGATACGAACGCGGTCGAGCGTGCGATGCGGCCGATCAAGCCCAACGCCAAGAACTCCCTTTTTGCCGGTTGCGACGAGGGTGCCGAGAGTTGGGCAGTACTAGGTTCGTTGATCGAGACCTGTAAGCTCAATGGCGTCAGTGCCGAGCACTGGCTCGCTGATGTTCTCGCGAAGCTCGTCAATGGTTGGCCTGCGGCGCGACTGGACGAACTGCTCCCTTGGGCATCGATCTACACGATGCATGCACACGTTCCGAGGCTGGCGGCATGAGCCTGAACAGGACCGCGGTCCGGATCAAGGTGACCCTCAAGGACGTAAAACCGGAGGTCGTGCGTCGCCTTGTCGTACCCGTCACCCTGCGCCTAGACCGGCTGCATTTGACGCTTCAGGAGGCGTTTGGCTGGACGAACAGCCACCTCTTCGAGTTCTTCGCTGGTGAGGCACATTGGGGGATTCCCGACCCCGACAATGATTACGGCCACCAGCCCATGGATGCTCGTAAAGCGCGGTTTTACGATATCGTTCGAGAGACCGGCGCCAAGACCATCCACTATCTCTATGACTTCGGCGACAGCTGGGACCATGTGATCAAGCTCGAAAAAAGGTTCGACAACACCACGACGGAGGGCATGCCCTTCCTGCTCGAGGCCGCCGGTCGTTGCCCTCCGGAAGACGTCGGCGGTGCGCCAGGCTATGCCGAATACCTCAACGCCATCAGCGACCCTGCTCATCCGGAGCACGAACATATGCGCCGCTGGGGTCCGGAGCGGTTCGATCCCAACGTGATCGACCGGAATGCCCTCGAGGCCGCCGTAAACGCGTTGTCCGACACATGGAAACCGCGGCGACGCGCTACGCGAACAAAATAGACGTCAAACGCCATTCAAAAGGGCCGCAGAGCTGCGCTTACGATGAGACTGAGCGGCAACGTTATTTCGGCATCTTTTTCAACGGCCATTCCGTGCGGATCTTCGTGCTGCACGCAGTGCAGGCGCTGCTGATCGCCACGAGGAATTTCGGCGCCCAAGTACCTACATTGCCTGATCTACGTGCCGCTAACGCAAAAATTGGCGATCTTCTTCTGCAGGACACGGTAATTCTTCTGCATCATCCGTGTGGGTAGCAGGTTGAAATCCTGCACGCCGCCCGGGGTCGAACGAAGGCAATGTCTGTAGCGGAAAAAATGGCTGAAGAGATCATCCCTTTGGGCGAGAAGCTGGCCCGCCGCGCCGAAGCGACGCCTGACGCTCCGGCAGTTACTTGCGGCGAAATGACCCTAACCTGCGGACAGCTAGAGGCGAGGTCCAATCGCATCGCTCGCGCCTTGGAGGGGTTGGGCGTAAAACGGGGCGACTTGGTGACCATCGGGCTGCCCAACGGGGTCAATTTCGTTGAAACCTGCTGGGCCATCTGGAAGGTCGGTGCGACGCCGCAACCGGTTTCCTTCCGCTTGCCGACTGCAGAGTTGCGTGCCCTCGTTGAGCTCGCCGCTCCCGCGATAATGATCGCTTTGCCGGGCATGGAGGCTGGCCGGAACTGCTCGACAGTCGAGGACTTGCTCGCGATGTCGGACGATGAGCGGCCAGTTGAGCCACGCGTGGCGCCCGTATTGAAGGCCGTGGCCTCGGGCGGCTCGACAGGCCGACCCAAGCTTATCTTGTCCGGCTTGCGCGGCGTAGTAAGGGCGCAGCCAGCTAATGGTCTGAGCTTCTGGCGCTTTGGGCCGGGCGACACGGCGCTGATCCCTGGACCGCTCTATCACAATGGCCCCTTCAGCTGCGCTTTGGACGCGCTCACCCAAGATGCCCATCTCGTGCTGATGCAGCGCTTCGACGCTGAAGGCGTGTTAGCCGAGATCGAGCGGAGCAGGGCTACCTGGGTCTACCTGGTGCCCACCATGATGAGCCGGATCTGGCGGCTGCCCGAAGAGGTTAGAGCCCGCTATGACATCTCATCGCTGAAGACCCTATGGCACTTCGCTGCGCCCTGCCCGCCGTGGCTTAAGGAGGCCTTCATCAATTGGCTCGGGCCCGAGGTGATCATGGAGCTCTATGGCGGCTCCGAGGATCAGGCATGCACAACCATCACCGGAAGCGAATGGCTCGATCACCGCGGCTCCGTTGGGCGCGTGGTCGGAGGCGAAATGAAGGCGTTCGACCCCGAGGGAAACGCGCTGCCGCCCGGTGAGGTAGGCGAGATCTACATGCGCCGCCCGGAGGGCTCGCCGCCGTCTTATTCCTACCGTGGCGCTACGGCCCGGGTTCTGCCGGGCGGTTGGGAGAGCATTGGCGACATCGGCTATTTCGACTCCGAGGGCTATCTATATCTCGCTGACCGGCGCACCGACATGATCCTGGTCGGCGGCTCCAACGTCTATCCGGCCGAGATAGAAGCGGCGATCGATGAGCACCCGCTCGTAATGTCAAGCGCCGTGGTTGGGCTACCCCACGAGGACATGGGTTCGTCCGTCCACGCCATCGTCCAGGCTCGCCCCGGTTTGGTCAAGGACGCTCTGCTGGCGCACCTGGCCCAGCGGCTGGTCACCTATAAGCTACCGCGCACGGTTGAGTTTGTGGACGAGCCCTTGCGCGATGAAGCAGGCAAGGTGCGGCGGACGCAGTTGCGTGACGAGCGAATTGCCCGGATGATGTCCACCACTGCTCAGACGTAACTAGCATAGGAATTAGAGACGAATGGCAGCCGACGATCTCGATTGGGCGCGTAGATGCATCGCAGCTACGGGAGCGTCCGCCATCATGCTGAGCATCACCAACGCAGTTGGCGTGCGCATCGGGAAATTATGTGGGACGGCCAGTTGCCAATTGAGGATTTCTGGGTGATCCCCAAGGGTAGCCTGCGACAAGACGACGCCTATAAGTTCATCGGCTTTGCCGCCGCGCCTCGAGCCAAGGCCGAACTGACACGTTATATTCCGTATTCCCCCGGTACTACTGACGCGATCGCATTTGTCGATCCGGCAGTCCCGCCTCACCTTCCGACTGCGCCCGCTCATAAGGTCAACGCAATGGTGCCCAACTACGCGTTCTGGGCAGAGAAGGGCGACGAACCGGGCCAGCGCTTTACCGCGTGGCTGGCGAAGTAGAAACAAGGACGAACGGCAGGGAGAGCCTCTCCTCTGGATCTGGAACAGACGATGGAGAGAGATCAAATTCGTGGATGGTAATGCTAGCGGCCCGAATCGCCGGCAGCCCGAACGCCATTCCCCCTCACTATGCTACAGCAGTCGAACCGAGGTGGGCCTTCATGCTCGCGTTAGCACTGCTGCTGTTCATTCTATGCCGCTCGTGTCGCCGGTCGATCGGATCTTGGCACTCGTACGCCTCTGGCACGATGCCGAAAGCCGTGAAGCGCTAAATGCCTCAGCACTCCCTGCGCTGAATCCATCGGACCGCGGCTAAGCGAACATCGCATAAGGCGGAACGCGTGACTCTTCGTTCCATCAAAGGATTCGCATCGGACCTGGCGTTCTTCCACCAGCCTGAATTTCGGATGATCGCGCGTTATCCACGCCTGCGTCTCCGATTCGGTCTCGGCATCAACATGGGTTTGCAGACATCCGCGTAATCAGTCTAGCGCACACGAATGAGGGCGGTCATCTTCGCTGATCAACCCGTCTCCGCGGCGCGAACTCACGAGCGGGCTGGTGGAGCAGGTCACGGAGCCAGCGGACCTTTAAAGCGACGATGTGAGCCGCCAAAGGAAATCGCCACTCAGCAAGCGATCTCCCTCGCAATCACGAACCGGAAGATCAACGGGGTCGGGCCGCCCGGCAATCATATTCTGCCCTCGCCTCGGGTTGCGCGATTATAATTAAGTCCTCTGGCTGCACTTTGCCTACTTCCCATACGGGCCCAGTTATCTCGTCCCGCCATAGGCGCGGGGCAGGGGCTCGAAATAGCCGACTTTTTTGCAGAATTTATCCAACGTCGATAAGCCTTTTGCGGCCTTTGTGCGCCGATGCGCTTTACGTCTCTGATCTCTATCAAAGCTGTTTAAGGAACCCCGCTGCAGCGGAGACCTTCTCAGGCGACTTCGGAGCACCAAATGAGCAAGGAGCGGCACCTCACGCCCTCGCCGATTATGACCCAAGGTGTTTTCGCGGGTATTGCCCCTTGCTGGCGCAAAAAATGCCAAGTCTGTCGAGATCATGACAAATGGATGTCGCTGCCATCGTCCCAAACGTGCCGTTGCGCAACCGCCTGCGCAGGTTGTTCGTGGCTCGCGACGTGAATACGACGCCGCCTTTGCCGTCAATCCGACGCTCCGTCGCGGCCCATTTCCGGCGTTCGGTTGAACGCAACAAAACCTGAACAGAATTTCCCTCACAGGGTAATCGAAATGGACTTTTCGTTCTCGGAACAAGAGCGGGCCTTTCGCGCAGAAGTGCGGCAATTCCTGCGCGACCACGTGCCACCGGAGACGCGCTGCAAAATTATCGAAGGCCGGGGTCTTTCCAGAGACGAAATGGTCGGCTGGACGCGCATTCTACACAAGAAAGGTTGGGCTGCGCCTGATTGGCCCAGAGAATATGGTGGCACCGGCTGGACGCCGGCCCAGCTGTATATTTTCGGTGAGGAGTTGCAATTGTATCCGGTAAAGGGAATGCCCGAGTTCGGTGCGTCGTTGGTGGGCCCGGTAATCTATACCTTCGGCACGAAGGCGCAAAAGAAATATTTCTTGCCGCGCATTGCAAACGGAGATGATTGGCGGTGCCAGGGCTTCTCAGAGCCTGGCGCGGGGTCCGACCTCGCCTCGCTCAAGACACGGGCTGTGCGGGATGGCGACCACTACCTAGTTAACGGGCAGAAGATATGGACAACTCTCGCCCAATATGCCGACTGGATTTTTTGCCTGGTCAGGACCAATCCGGACGTTAAGAAACAATTGGGTATCTCCTTCCTCCTGGTCGACATGAAGTCGCCCGGAATTACCGTGCGCCCAATACAGCTGATCGATGGCAGCTACGAAGTCAATGAAGTCTTCTTCGACAACGTGCGCGTCCCCGCCGAAAACCTCGTTGGTGAGGAAAACAAGGGGTGGGACTACGCCAAGTTCCTTCTTGGCAATGAGCGTTTCAACATCGCCACGATTGGCTCTTCGAAAGAGCGTGTCCGCCGCATCAAGGCGCTTGCCACTCTGTGCCGTGTCGGAGACGAGCGGCTGATCGACCAGAGTGCCTTTCGAGAAAAGGTGGCGGCCCTTGAGGTTCGCCTAAAGGCATTGGAGATAACGCAGCTCCGCGTGGTGGCTAACGCATCCAAACACCAGAGCGTCACCCAGGATCCCGCGAGCGCTATTCTGAAAATCAAGGCCTCGGAGATCCAGCAGACGACAGCGCAGCTCCTGATGGACGTCGTCGGCCCCTATGCGCAACCCTACTGGTCAGACGAGGATATCCAGGCCCATAACAATCCGCCGATTGGTCCGGATTGGGCCGCAGCTATCGCGCCCGCCTATTTCAATGTCCGAAAGGTCTCAATTTACGGCGGCTCTGATGAAATCCAAAAAAACATCATCGCCAAGGCGATCCTCGGCCTCTGACGTTCATTGTTGGTCGGGGGAGCGCAACACTCTTCGCAGCTGGATTAAAGGGGGCTGTCACGGCCCGCATTCAGGAGATTTACCAGTGGATTTCCGTCTTTCGCCGGTGCAGCGGCTTCTCAAGGAAAACCTTAAGCGGCTCATGCTCGAAACGTACGATTTCGACCGTCGGCGCAAGTACCAGAACGAGAGGGTGGGCTTTGGCGCGACCTGTGGACGGGCTGTGCCGAACTTGGGCTTGTGGCTCTGCCGTTTTCTGAGGATTATGGCGGCTTCGGCGGCGGCGCGGTCGAGACGGCTTGCGGACGAGGCTCTTGCAGCCTTTTGCGCGGAAGCCGTCGGCTGCTTTGCAAAGCTGCAATCGATCACGCTCGACTATCTGAAAACGCGCCAGCAGTTTGGCAAGACAATCGGTTCGTTCCAAGTGCTTCAGCACCGTGCCGTCCATATGTTCGTGGAACTGGAGCAGTCGCGCTCCATGGCTATGTACGCCGCGATGATGGCAGCCGAAGAGGATGCGATGGAGCGTGCTCGAGCGGCCTCCGCGGCGAAGGCCCAAATCGGCCAGTCAGCGAAAGCGATCGGCCAACAGTCGATTCAGTGCATGACGGCGTCGGCATGACGATGGAATACAGCGTTGGCCATTATTTCAAGCGCGTCACGATGATCGACACATTGTTTGGAAATGCCGACCATCACCTCGGACGGCTCGCATCGCTCGGAGGACTGATGAGTGATCAAGAAAATGAAACACAAATAGAGGTACTGCCGCATGACTGAGGTCGTGAAACTCGAACGTCATGATGTCATCGCCACTATTACGGTCGACTATCCTCCCGTGAATGCGCTAAGTGCTGCGGTCCGCGGCGGTATCTTGCGATGCATGAACCTGGCAATCGCTGATCCGAAGGTGAAGGCGATCGTTCTGACATGCGCCGGCCGCACATTCATAGCGGGGGCGGATATCACCGAATTTGGTAAGCCGCCGCAGCCCCCCACATGGGACGAGTTTATGGCGGTCATTGAGGACTCGCCCAAGTCCGTAGTCGCTGCCATCCACGGCAGCGCGCTCGGGGGAGGGTTGGAAGTCGCATTGGCTTGCCATTTCCGGGTCGCGACCGAAAACGCCAAACTCGGTTTACCCGAAGTCAAGCTGGGCCTATTGCCTGGCGGTGGCGGAACGCAACGCCTCCCCCGCGCCGTGGGGCCTGAGCTTGCGGTGAAGATGATTGTGGGGGGTGATCCGATCACTGCGCGAGAAGCACTGAGTAGTGGCTTGATCGCGGAAATCGTGGGAACTGCAGCGGCCGGCGGGCAAGCCTTCGCCCGCAAGGTTCTGGCCGAGCGGCTGCCGATACGCAAGCTTCGCGACGATGATTCAAAGCTCGCCGCGGCAAAGGCCGACCGCTCGATTTTCACCAACGCAGTTGCCTCAATGACCAGGCGGGCGCGCGGGCTGGAAGCGCCGTTCGCCGCCGCTGATACCGTCGGTGCTGCGATCGACCTGCCGTTCGAAGAAGGGCTCAAAAAGGAGCTTGAAGGCTTCAACAAGCTGCTCCGAAGCGATCAATCCAAAGCGCAACGGTACGCGTTCTTCGCCGAGCGTGCTGCCAACAAACTTGCAGGGCTTCCCGAAGGGACGAGGCCTCGACAGATTGAACGTGTGGCGGTCGTCGGGGCTGGCACCATGGGAGGCGGCATCGCGATGTCCTTCGCCAATGCCGGCGTTTCTGTGACTCTAATTGAGAGCACGGAAGAACAGCTCGAGCGCGGCTTGGGCACCATTCAGAGGAACTGGGAAGCATCGGCCGCGCGTGGCAGTATCCCGGCGGACGCTCCCCCCAAACGCATGGCCTTGATCAACGCCGTGGTCGGCCTCAGCAATGTGAAGGATGCGGACCTTGTCATCGAAGCGGTCTTCGAGACGATGGCCGTCAAGAAAGAGGTGTTCGCGCAACTCGACAAATACGCCAAACAGGGCGCG
This sequence comes from Bradyrhizobium cosmicum, assembly GCF_032290525.1. Lineage (GTDB taxonomy): Bacteria > Pseudomonadota > Alphaproteobacteria > Rhizobiales > Xanthobacteraceae > Bradyrhizobium > Bradyrhizobium cosmicum_A. The sequence continues at coordinate 24,596 of NZ_JASXTA010000043.1, forward strand.
GTCCTCGCCTCCAACACCAGCTACCTGGATATCGACGAGATCGCTTCTGTCACCGATCGGCCGCAGGACGTGCTTGGCATGCACTTCTTCTCGCCTGCCAATGTGATGAAGTTGTGCGAGATCGTGCGCGGACCTCGAACCGCTCCGGACGCGCTGCTGACCGCGGTTTCGGTTGCGCGCCAGATCGGCAAGGCGCCGGTTGTCGTCGGCCTCTGCCACGGGTTCGTCGCCAATCGCATGTACGATCCGGCTTTCAAGCAGGCAGACAAGCTGTTGTTCGAGGGCGCGCTGCCCCATCAGATCGATGCAGTTCTGACCAAATTCGGCATGCCGATGGGACCGTTCGTCATGGGCGATATGGCAGGCTTGGATATCGGCTGGCTTTCGCGCAAGGATCGGGGCGTTAAATCAGAGATCTCCGATGCCCTTTGCGAGGCTGGCCGCTTTGGCCTGAAGGCCAACAAGGGCTGGTACAAGTATGAGCCCGGCTCTCGCGCCCCAATTCCGGACCCGGACGTTGAGACACTGATTGACGAGACGCTCATTCGCCTGGGCCGGAAGCGCCGAGCCATCAGCGACGAAGAAATTCTCGAGCGCATGATGTATTCGATCGTCAATGAGGGCGCGCACATCCTCGAAGAAGGGATTGCCGCCAGACCGGGCGACATCGATGTGGTGTGGCTCTATGGCTTTGGTTGGCCGGTTTATCGGGGCGGACCGATGTATTGGGCTGACCAGGTCGGCCTCATGCATATCGTCGACCGGCTCGCTTTCCATGCAAAACAGACCAACGATCTCTCGCTTGAGCCGGCATCGCTCATCAAGCGGTTGGCGGCACAAGGCAAGGTCTTCGCCTCTCTCACGTAGTGACGCGCCAGGGACGAGGGTACATTTCGACAACAAGGCCAATCACCAAGAAGGAATGCAACGCGATGGTTCGCGATGAACAAGCCTATATCGTCGGTGCGTATGAGCATCCCACGCGTAAAGCGCCCGACAAGTCAGTCGCGCAGCTTCACGCCGAATGTGCCGCCGGCGCACTGGCCGACGCTGGTTTGACCAAAGACGACGTCGATGGCTACTTTTCGGCGGGCGACGAACCAGGCTTCCGCCCGGTCTCAATGGTCGACTTCTTGAATCTCAAGGTACGGCATTGTGACTTCACCGATATTGGCGGTTCCGCTCCCTTGCAACACATTGCCCATGCCGCCCAAGCTATTGCGGCCGGCAAATGCAACGTGGCCCTGGTCACATTGGCTGGACGTCCTCGCAGCGCACCGGTCAATTTCCAACCGGACGTAACTCAGCCGGATTTGCTGTGGGAACGGCCGCTACGGCAAAGCCTGCTGGATATCTATGCCTTGTGCGCACGTCGTCACATGTATGAGTACGGGACCACTAGCGAGCAGTTGGCGTGGATCAAAGTCGCTGCTTCTCACCATGCACAGCACAATCCACACGCCATGCTACGTAAGGTGGTCACCACTCAAGATGTGCTGGCGTCTCCAATGGTGTCTGACCCTCTGCACCGGCTCGACTGTTGTGTCATCTCGGATGGCGGCGGCGCCGTTGTGGTGACGCGCCCAGAGATCGCCAAGAGCCTCAAGCGTCCGCGGGTGAAGGTGATCGGGTCGGGCGAGGGCATCCAGGGGCAATCGGCAGGTGCGGTCGAGCTTACCGCTTCAGCAGCCAGGCAGTCAGGCGCTATCGCATTTGCCGAGGCCGGTGTGAAGCCAAGCGATATCCGCTACGCTTCCGTCTACGATAGCTTCACCATCACCGTCCTCATCGCGTTGGAGGATCTCGGGTTCTGCGAAAAGGGCCAGGGCGGCCGCTTTGTTGCCGACGGAAACCTAATCTCCGGCGCCGGCGGGCTGCCCTTCAACACAGATGGTGGTGGTCTATGCAGCAACCATCCAGCGATGCGGGGCGGAATCACCAAGGTGATCGAGGCCGTTCGCCAGTTGCGAGGCGAGGCCCATCCCGCCGTGCAGGTCAAGGATTGCGCCCTGGCGCTGGCACATGGCACGGGGTGGCTAATGGGGACACGCCACAGTAGCGCCACCCTCATCCTGGAACGGGAGTAATCACTAATGACGGGCACAGACTTTATCGCACATAGTCCTGAGACAAAGCCGTTTTGGGATGCAGCCGCCGATAGCCGTTTCGTGCTACCACGGTGCCAACAATGCCATAGGACTCACTGGTATCCACGAGGAATCTGCCCGCACTGTCTATCGACCGATATCGATTGGCAGGAGTCTCCAGGGGAGGGCGAGATTCACTCGTTTTCTGTAAACCGCATGGGGAACGAGCCGTACGTGCTCGCTTATGTAGCGCTCACCGAGGGGCCGATAATGTTGACCAACGTAGTCGGCGCAGATCCGGCTGCACTGTCGATAGGTACGAGGGTCAAGGTGATATTCAAGGCCGCCGCCCCGGAAGCCCCCGTTCCCCTGTTTGCTGTACGTTAGTACGGGCCGATCGAAATCGCGCGGCTGAGAAATCCCATCACCTTTGCCGCTCTGTCTGCAGTCGAGCAGTCAAGCGCAAACGTCGTGTGACAATGGGTCGACTACGGCCGACCCATGCAGACGAGTCCCTTGGCGCCAAGCAAATTCCGCAAGGTAAAGCAGCGATCCTGGTCATAGGCAACCGGCGCCACAACGATCGGAGTTGCCGGTCTCCGTCAGCCTCGCAGGTGTTGGTCACCTGCAGCAGAAACGCATGGGCTTGCTTCAGAACGGAGCGAAATGGCTTTGCTTCAGCGCTCCGCGATCGAGAGAGCATGGCAGCGACCCCTCTGTGAATCCCCGGTTCTTTCTTAGGGATGGCGATTGAAGCTCCAATGCTGCCTTCGCCGGCCGGTTCAACCTTCAAACGACGTCACGGCCAGTAGAATCGAATGTGGGCGGATGAAATCCGCTCATCGAAGCGATGCGGTATCGATCTAGCATGCAGACGATGAGCAAGCTCCGTCCTTTACTGCGCCATAACGGGAATGAGCCGATAGAAAACCTCCAGGAGCGGCAACTTGCGGCTTGGTGGCGCCGCCAAGAGGTGGTCGCCGACCGGGTAAGCCTGAACGAGCAATTCATTGTCAAACAGCGTGATGATCTGCACACGGTGCGGCCAGTCAAGGACGCTCCGTTCGATAATGCAGGTGAGGAAAACCTCTGGCTTGGCCTGAATTGCGATGAATTTTAGCCGTTGTGCTTCCATTTCGATGAAAACCAGCGCCGGCAAGCAATACATATTTATAAAAGCAGGCGCCGTATGCAGGTGCGTCCCTGCGATCCTGGCCGCGCACGCGTCAGGAAAAAGATCGTGGCCCGGTTTTCGACCGGTTGCCGCGGAAGGGCGCGCGCCAGGCGAGCGGGGGAGGGAAGAGGGTCGATGCCAGGCACGAACAATGCCTTTGTTGAGTTTTCTGGCGTTCAGAAGACCT
>NZ_JASXTA010000044.1:0-25845 GCF_032290525.1 Bradyrhizobium cosmicum
CCCCCCCCCCCCCCCCCCCCCCCCCCCCCCCCCCCCCCCCCCCCCCCCCCCCCCCCCCCCCCCCCCCCCCCCCCACCACGGGAAGGGCGGAGGCCTCGGCCAAAGCCAGACGATAGCGCAACAAACACAGAGGTAGCATGCGGTAAAAAGAAAGGCCCCCGAAACAGTGTCCCGGAAGCCTTCCTCGTTCGTTTGGCGACAACGAGAATCCCACTTCCGCGAATCACAGTCAAGAGCCTCGTCGAGGCATTTGGACACCGTTTTGGTGAGCGCTTTCGCTTTGCCTAAAAGCTGAAGGGCACAACCATGACGCAACCAATAGCAACGACGCCCTTTGGGCGGCGGCCGATGACGCTTGCCATGATCTCAAGCCAGATGGCCGCGAAGAACGGGAAGCCGGAGACGGCCATCGTTCACAAGTGGCATGTCTTCCAGCACATCAAGGAGGCGCGCCAAGTTCTCGGCGCCACCGATCGTGCGCTCGCGATCCTGCACGCGCTCTTGTCGTTCCATCCCGAGACTGCGCTCGAAGCAGAAAGTGAGTTGATTGTCTGGCCGTCCAACGAGCAGTTGATGGCGCGTGCCAACGGGATGCCGCCGACGACCTTGCGCCGGCATCTGGCGGTCCTTGTCGATTGCGGCCTGATCATCCGCAGGGACAGCCCGAACGGGAAGCGCTTTGCCCGGAAAGGGCGAGGCGGGGAGATCGAGCAGGCCTACGGCTTCGACCTGGCGCCGATCGTGGCGAGGGCTGAGGAATACAAATCCCTCGCCGGGGCTGTGTACGCCGAGAAGAAGGCCTTCCGGGTCGCCAAAGAGCGGCTCACCATCCTGCGCCGGGATATCGTGAAGATGATCGAAGCGGGGATCGATGAGGGCGTCCCGGCGGACTGGAGGCGGTTTCAGCAGGCCTACCAGGAGATCGTAGGGCGGATTCCCCGAACCGCGCCGCGGCAGGTCCTGGAAGGCATTGGCAGTGATTTGGAGAAGCTCTGGCAAGAGATCCGTGAGCTGCTGGAAACTTTCACAAAAACACAGAATCCGGACGCCAATGAGTCCCATTTCGGACGCCACATACAGAATTCAAACCCAGAACCCTTATCTGAATCTGAAGAAGACCCGCCGAAGAAGGATGAAGCGGGCGGCAACGTCGCGGCTACCGACAACCTGCGGAGCTTGCCGAAACGCGAGTTGCCTCTGGGAATCGTGCTGGACGCCTGCCCGAACATGCGCTGGCTGGTGAAAGGCGGTGAAATCCGGCACTGGCGGGATTTGATTGCGGCCGCGGAACTTGCTCGGCCGCTGCTGGGCATCAGTCCGAGCGCGTGGCGGGAGGCGCAGGAGGCGCTGGGTGATCAGCAGGCCGCGATCACGCTGGCTGCGATCCACCAGAAATCGGATCAGATCAGCAGTGCCGGGGGCTATCTGCGCAGCCTGACCGATCGGGCCAGGGACGGGAAATTCTCAGTTTGGCCGATGATCATGGCGTTGTTGCGTGCCAAACTCGACGCATCGAGCCCGTCGGCGGTGCAGGGCGGGGGTGGGCCTGGTAGGGATGAGTCGCAAAAGCCGGCTCATGGCGGCGGGTTGCAACCGAGCGAACAATTGCGGGCGCTTCTTGCCAAGCGGCCGAAGTGACGGAGATGCAACATGATCCAACCCTGGCTCTCCGCCCTAAGCGCGAAGGCGCGATACCTTGCCCGCCGCCTCGCACGCCTGGAAAATCGTCCAAGCGAAGACATTCTCGAGCGCGCTCCGGAAGTCTACGCGGAGCGTATGATCAGCCGAGAATCGCCAGCGGTCTTTTACGGCCGCCTCAAAACATACGGCGATTCGGATGTTGATCTCGATGCCGTCATCCGCGAACAATGGCGGCGCCATACGGGGCTAAATCTCTGACGCTTTCGAATACGCCTGGACGTCTTGGCCGGAGAAACGACGGGTGGCCGCTCCGCTTGCGGGCGCGGCCTTCGAAGATCAAAGACCTGCCGCCTTGGTCAGATTGACCCGGAAGCGGTCGCGCCGTCGCTGGTAGCGTCGGGTTTGCTCTGCGCTGGCGTGTCCGAGCTGCTTTTGGACATAGCGCTCGTCGACCTCGGCCGAGGAGGCGAGGCCCGCACGCAACGAATGCCCAGCGAATTTCTCCTCCCGCTCGCCTTCGGGGAGATCGCCGCGGACGCCGGCGGCGAGTGCCGCGCGCTTGACCAGGCGCGCGACCTGCTGATCGGTCAGGCGATCCGGCCCGACGTCCTTGCCTTGACCGCGGACCCGGCGGAACAGCGGCCCGTGGCCGATCCGGGCCAGCTTCAGCCAGGTCTGCAAGGCCACGACCGGGCAGGTGGCGTCGGACGAGCCGCGTCCGATCTCAACCTCGCGCCAGCCGGTTTTGCCGCGCAGGGTGACGATCATTCCCTTGTCGAGGATCTCGACCCAGCCGCCGCCGTCCTCGGTGTCGTCGCGATGAACGTCGAGGCCAACGATTTCCGAGCGCCTGAGGCCGCCGGCGAAGCCCAGCAACAGCATGGCGCGGTCGCGCAGCCCCCGCAGGGTGCCGCGATCGAGCGTCTCCAGCATGGCGATGACGTCTTCGGGCAAGACGGCTTCCTTCTGCCGGGGAGGTGCGGCGTGGGTGTTGCGGATGCCGGCAAGCACGGTCGCGATGTGGCGGTCGCTACGGTCGACCGGCGAGCCGCGCTGGGTATAGTTCCAGGTCAGCGCCGAGAGCCGCCGCTCGATCGTGGCAACCGAATTTGGCTGGCGATCGGCGGTCGCCGTGCCCAAGGCGCAGGCGGTGATGTAGAGCCCCACTGTCTGCGGGGAGGACGGAAAAACCTCGAGGCCCTGGCGCCGGCACCAGCCGGAGAAGTGCTTCCAATCGGATGCGTAAGCCCGTCGCGTGTTGGCTGAACTCGCGGCGTCGGCATAGCCGCGGGCGCGATCGGCGAGCTGCTCGAGGTGGGCGGGTAGAGCAGGGGAGGGGGCTTCGCCCGGCTGTCGCACGGCCTCCGAAGCGACGAGAAGGCTGTCGCGGCCGGGAGAGCGATTGTTCATCGTCAGGCAGCCTTGATGTCGGTCTGCGAAAAGTCGTTGCCCTTGAACAGGAGAGGTTCACCACTGAGGGCGGCCATGGCATAGGAAAAGCAGTCGCCGAAATTCAGTCCGGCCGGGTGGCGGCCTTTTCCGTACCGACGCCAGGCGCGGCGGGCCTGGTCGGCATGGTCCGCGGTCACGGGAACGATCTCGATGTCCGCCTTATGCAGCCAGAGATCAAGTTCTGCTCCTCCCGCCTCACCCAAACGAGCCTCAATGACCATTGCAGCCTCAACAACAGTTGCCGCCGAAATCAGACGGACCGGATCTTCGGCGACCTGCTCGCGAAAGCGTGGAGCGTCCGGCTCATTAAAGAAGATCGCGACAATCGCGGACGTATCGAGCACCATCAGTTTGGTATGCCACTTTCGTCGTAGCCGATGATGTCGTCCGGGCTGCGGTGATCGAGAATCGGAAGCGCATTCAGTCGACGCTGCATCGCCTCCATATCCTCCAGAAGGGCGGCCTTACGCGCCTGCGATGCCGTTCGCTTCAGCCGCTCCTCGATCGCGCGGCGGGTCGCAACAGTGATGGTCTCACCAGTACGCTCGGCCAGCGCGCGGGCGAGCTTTTCCGTCTCGGGATCCTTGATGCTTAGCGCCATTGCTGAGTTCCTTGGTTCCTATTTTTCCATATTCTACCTACAGAGCGCCAGCCGCGCAATGCTGGCGCTTGGTTCTTGAGCCCCTGACCAGGTTCTGGGCAGCTCCGGCGGGGCCAGCCTGCGACCGAGGGGAGGGAGGGATGCGTCGGTAGAATCTGTGCTGCTCAGACCGACGCCTCCCAAGGATTGATCACCGTGGCGCCCGTATCCTCAAAATCCCCCACATTGCGGGTGACCAGGATGAGGTCGTGGACGATCGCGGTGGCGGCGATCAGCCCATCGATGTCGCCGCGCGGCCGGATCGCGGCGATGCGACCCCACTCGACGGAGATCTGATCGGTCACCGCCAGGATGCGGTCGGCGTGGTCGTGGCGCAGCTTGCGCAACCATTCGGCCAGATGGGCGGCCGCCTTCGAGTCCGATTTCTGCTTGAGCGCAATGCCGCGCATGATCTCGCCGAGGGTGAGGGTGCTCAGGTGAACGCTGGCCGGCTCGACCGAGCGCAGCCAGCCGGTGGCCTGCGCCGAGCCGCGCCGGGCCTCGGAAACGACATTGGTGTCGACGAGATACATCAGAAGGCTGCGTCGCGGCTGGGGATCTTGGCGCGCTGCGTCACGCCCTCGGCCAGGTCGTCATCCCAACCGGGTCCGGCCAGCAGGTCGTCGACCAGGGTCGGCCGGCTGGAGCGGAGCGCATCGTAATCGGCGGCCGACAGCACCACGGCGGCCCGCATCCCCCGCAGGGTCACGACCTGGGGGCCTTCGAGGCGGGCCTTCTGCACCACCTTGGAAAACTGGTTTTTGGCGTCCTGTAGCGGCCATTCCATGTTTGCACGCTCCTAGCTAGACAGTCTAGCTATCTTCTAAGGGCCGTTGTCGTTGAGGTCAAGGCTGGGCGCCGGCGTTTCGGGCGCGGAAAGATCGACGCCGGAAAGCGGGTTTTCGGGCGGCACGGAGGCTTTCCGGAGCGAGATTTTCGAAGGTCCGGGCGGCGATTTCGGGCATTTCCTATATTAAGAACAGAACGACCGATAACGCAACATTATCGGTCGTTATTATGCACCGACAGGTGCGGCGGTTTGAGGCGATTATAGTGGCACAAAGCGCCGCGCTGGCATACCCTTTCGCATGCCCGCGCGTTGCCGAATCGTCCCCGAACCTCCGCCGACCTTCGCCCCGGCGCCGGCCTGGCTGCGTCGCCGCGCACCGCCCGACATCGTCACGGAAGCGGTGTTTAATGCCGGCGCGGCGCTCGCAGCGCTGCATCCGATCGCACGCGACGAGCACCCGCTCGGCAGTCTGTGGCGCCAACGTCTCGCGCTCACCTGTGCCGCTACTCTCGCGCGCCAGGGCGGGCGGACGGAAGAGGAAGCTGCGCTGCGCGACCACTGGTACTTGCGCCGCGAGGACGACGATCCGGGTCCCGGCGGGCGTATTCTCGCCGCCTGGCGCAAGCTCTGCGAACGCGCCTCCAGTGATGTGGAGCAGTGGAATTTTGCCCTGGCGCCCGCACTCGGCCATCCCCTCAACTCGCTGCCGGACCAGATCGTCGGACTTGCCAGCCGACATACGAGGCAGCAGCACGTTATGCCGGTTCTGGCCGCCGCTGAGATCATCGCCGCGAGCAGACGTATGTTGCCGAAGGAGGAGGCTGTGCCGCTGTGGCTGGCGGATGCGGTCCTCGCCCACCAGCTGCGCTGGCCGGCGCCGGTGCCGCTGCTCGCGGCCCATCTGTCGCGCGGCGCGCTGCGCAAAGCACCACAGCACCTCGAGGGCGAGACCGTCTTCATGAGCGCACTCTGTGCGGCCTACACGACGGCCGCCGTGGCCGCGATCGACCTCTACAACGATCTCGCACGGCGGGCGACACGCCTGCTGGCGGTCGCGCCGAAGCTGCGCGGCAGGGATGCCGAGATGATGGTGGGGATCCTGATGGTGGAAGACGCCCAGTCCACCGGCGCCGGCAAGATGGCGAGCGACCGCAGCACCCGACGGCTGTTCGAACGGCTGGTGTCGCTCGGGGCGGTGCGCGAGCTCACCGGCCGGCCGACCTTTCGATTGTACGGGCTCTGAGATGGGGCGGCGCGCGCGACCGAAAGAGAATCTCGACACCGAGCTGGCCGACCTGCCGCCGGAGCTGCGCTGGCGCGAGTGGATGGGCCGGGTCGAAGCGGTAATTTTTGCCTCACCCGAGCCGGTGCCGCGCGAGGTGCTTGCCAAGGTGGTCGGGCGCGACTGCAACCTCGATCTGCTCATCGACGCGATTCGCGACGAGCTGCGCGGCCGGCCTTACGACCTGGTGTCGGTTGCTGGCGGCTTTCAACATCGCACCAGAACGGGTTTTGCCGATGCGATCCGCGCCGCCACCGGGCTCGGCGCCACCGCGCCAAAACCGCTGTCGCAGTCCGAGGCGCTCGTCCTGATGTGCATCGCCTATTTCCAGCCGATCACCCGCGGCGAGCTCGGCCGGGCGTTCGGCAGGGAGATCAGTCGGGATGTGATCGGTCACCTTCGCGCGCTCGGCTTCATCGCGGCCGGGCCGCGCAGCCCAACCCCTGGCGCGCCGTATACCAATGTGACCACGAAAACCTTCCTGTCGCACTTCGGCTTCGAATCCTTGCGCGATCTGCCTGACATCGACCTGCTCGAGGACGCCGGGCTGCTCAGCAAAGACATACTGTTGGCGGACGGCTTTCCCGCCGGCTTGGAAACCGACGCGACCGCCGTCGATGGTGATGATGAGCCTTTCGAGCGCGACGAACCGCTGGCCGGCTGACGGCCAATCAGACGGCCCCCGTTTGACGCTCGAGGGAGAAGCTCCCGCTCTACCGGGCCCGATGTGTACATGCAGCTGGAGGGTCGAGGACCACGACGATGGCGAAGAAATTGCAGATAGGGCAGAGACAGGCTAGCCGAATTTGTCAGATGTCGGCGACCGATCGGCTCGCCTTCATCGCCGAGGGGCTGCCGATCATCCATGCCAGCGCGAAAGGGTTTTGGTCGGCGTCACTTGAACTGAACGCGATGCCGCGGGAAGCCGAAGTGCTCGAGGGTTTCGCCAAGGAGGAGGCGGCGAAAATTCTCATCCTCTTGGATGTGGTGCGCTGCCCTGAGAAACGCGTAGCCGGCAAGCTCAGCATGCTGATCGGGCGCTTCTACGGTCACCTGGAGCGGTTGATATACGCCCAGCTTGCCGAGTGGTGGAGCGAGGACATCGCGCGCTTGCGGAAAGCGCCGCTGCCGATGTACAACGTTGATCTCAGCCCTGTCCCCGTGACGCTCGATGCGCTCAAGGCCGAGCAGGATCGTCTTTATTGGGCCGAGGTGGGCGACCCTTAACGAACGCCGGCCGGGGCTCTGGCCCGCACCTTTACTGTCTGCGAGGCCCGAGGGGAAGAGCCCGAACGAGGCCTTGCACATGTCAGAAAAAGATATATTATTTTCTGACACATGAAAACCCCTGTCGCATCAGTTCCGGACCGGATCATGAAGCGCGCCCACGCCGGCGGGCGCGGCGGCGTCTTCACGCCCAGCGATTTCCTGGACGTGGCCGGCCGCGCGGCCGTTGACCAGGCGCTGTCCCGGCTGGTCAGGGGTGGCAAGTTGCGACGTCTGGCGCGCGGCCTCTACGACTTCCCCAAGCTTCATCCGAAGCTCGGCCCGCTCTCGCCGGCGCCCGATGACGTCGCGCAGGCGCTCGCCCGGGAGACCGGCTCGCAGGTGCAGATCGCCGGTGCCCGCGCCGCGAACGCGCTCGGCCTGTCCACCCAGGTTCCGGCCAAGAACAACTACCTGACCGATGGTCCCTCCCGCCGTGTAGTGCTTGGCAAGCGGGTCGTTGATCTGCGTCACGCCTCGCCAAAACACCTGATCGCTCCGGGCAGCTTCGCCGGCACCGTCGTTCAGGCTCTGCGGCATCTCGGCCCCGTACGGGCGACCGATGTCGTACGCGTCGCCGGGCGCCGGCTGTCGGCGAGCGACAAGAAGACGCTCGCGAAGGGCGCCGTCCGGGCGCCGGCATGGATGCGACCGACACTCGTCTCCATCGCCACCATCTCCGGTGGGGCCGATGGATAAGGTCGCCCGTCTCGACGGCGCCGAGCGCGCGGCTCTGTTCGGTGAGACGGGCGCGGCGCGTGGCGTCGCCAACACCATCATCGAGAAGGACTTCTGGGTCTGCTGGACCTTGAAACGCCTCTTCGAGCTGCAGAAAGAAGACGCGCCCACCCTGGTCTTCAAGGGTGGGACCTCCTTGTCCAAGGCCTTCGGCGCGATCCGCCGCTTTTCCGAAGACATCGACCTGTCGTTCGACCGCGCCGATCTTGGCTACACCGGCGACCGCGATCCGGGAAGGGATGGGATCAGCAAAAAGCAGGCGGGCAAGCTGATCGAGGATCTGGTCGGTGACGTCGAAAAGCACATTGCCGAGAAGCTGCTGCCCGCCTTGCGCGCGGCGATCGCCAAGCAGCTCGGCGAGCCGACAAACGGCGAATGGTCCTTGGAGATCGATCCGAGCGATCCGCAGAGCGTGAACTTCCACTACCCGACCGCGCTGCCCAAGGAGGCGTATGAAGGCATGGCCTACATCACGCCGAGGGTGAAGCTGGAATTCGGCGCGCGCGGCGATCCGTGGCCGACCGAAGAGAAGAACATCCGCCCGTATGCAGCGAATGAGTTTCCCGACTTCTTCGAGGAAGCGGATTGCACCGTGACTGTGCTGTTGGTGCGGCGCACCTTCTGGGAAAAGGCCACGGCGCTGCACGCCGAGGCGCACCGTCCGAAGGACGCCCCGACGCCGCAATATTTCTCCCGACACTATTACGACATCGCGATGCTGCTCGACACTGAAGACGGAAACGCGGCCGCCGCCGACTTCGCGCTGCTCGAGCAGGTCGCCAACCACAAGGCGGTGTTTTTCCGCTCCGCCTGGGCGAGCTACGACACCGCGCGGCCAGGCACGTTGCAGCTTGTGCCGTTGGAGACGCGGCTTAAGGATCTGCGCGCTGATTATCGCGATATGGCGCCGATGATGTTCGATGAGAAACCGCTATCGTTCGACGAGATCATGGCTCGCATCCAGAAACTACAGGACACCATCAACGCTTCGCCGGCTTCGCAGTAATCACGTCCGGCTGCGGTGTTTCCGCGGGAGCTGCGCATCTTGGCCGAAGCCTGCAGTAAACCTGCGTCGTGCCGCACAAAAGATCCGCTAAGAGCCGAAGTAAAGCGGGAATATGAGGTGGTTCGCCTTCACGACCATAGGAGGCTGCTCGGTGTTCTCCTTGAGAACGGGTATTCGCCGAACAGTGCCGTGATCCGCCGAGCCACACTTGACCAGACACCGGCAAATTCGCAAACCAGGCACAAGGGACATCTGGAGCTCTTCTCATGACGCTCGACAGCGATATTCGCGTGCAGGCGTTCACGACCTTACTTACAGGCGGCCTCGGCTTTGCGATATACCTCGTACCGACAATTATGCCAGGAGCCTCCGAGGCAACCCTCTACATGGCGTCTGGCGTGGTCATTTTGGTCAGCGTCGCCGGGCTATCCTCTTGGACCAAAGGTCAGGAACAGTCGCGAAACTCCGACACGTTTAGATTAAGGTAAGTTATCGCAGTTTGACTTCGGATGAGTATTAGGAGGGCCGGAAGCGGGACGAATGTCTGCAAGGCGGACACGCACCTCAAGGAATGCGGAGTCGATTTTCAGGCCAAGTACAGGTCGCTTCTCCTCGAAGCCAAGGGTTACCCTATCGCGATCAGCGCCGCGCCGGAGAAGGTAGCCCACCGACGAATCAGGCACTGAAGGTGGGCTGGGCCCCCGCTTCTTCGTTTCCGCCGCTGATATGAAAGTGGCGCCAGTTGTGATCAAAGAATATTTTTAGGAGTGGAGATGGAACATAATATTGCAGACATGACCCTCGATGAGGTCGTATCTCACCTCATCGCGGGAGAGATTCTGCACGTTGCTAGCGGAGAGACATTTTCCCTGCCGTTGAGTGATAGCCGCGCTGTTCTCGCGTTCTACAATCAAGACCGTCGAGCGTACTGGAATCCGGATAAAGACACTGCAATTCAGGATGGGGAGGTGGATCGCGTCCTCGCCGCGCTTGACAATGTACCTAAAGCCTTGCCCGCACCGGCTAAGGCGCCGCCGGAATTGCAGAAATGGCAACTCACCAAGATCGAGGCGCATCGATTCCGGGGGCTGCATCGTCATTGCGCCGAGGGAGGTTCAGACCCCAAGCCGTTCGAGCTTGAGCTCGCGGCACCGGCCACACTGTTTCGGGGGTTCAATGGGGCGGGCAAGACCTCGCTGGTCAGCGCCGTTTGCTGGTGCCTGACCGGGTATGGATACCGGTCGCAGGGGCTGCCGGCACCGTTGCATGAGTGCATTTCGGTGCAAGTCGCCAGCACCGAGGCGGAAAAGAGCGGATTTGACATCCCAGTGATTGTGCCAATTCCCACCGAGCAGGAGCTGGTAGCGGTCGATGGCGTGCCGAAGGTCGACACATGGGTTCGGCTGTCGTTTCGATCGTTGATCGATGGGAGGGAGGTCGTGGTTGAGCGCCACCTCCAGCGGGAGGGTAAGAAGGGATTCAAGACCGGCGTGATCGGTCTAGAAAAATTGGGGCTATCCGAGCTGGCGCTTCAGGTCGGCATCCTGATGCCCGGCATCGCCGCCGCGACCCGCTTCGATGACAAGACCACGCTGTCCCAGGCCGTGTCGACATTGACCGGCCTGCGGCCGTTGGCGCATTTTGGCGCGCGGAGCGGGCGTCTCCACGATCGGCTGACCGAGAAGTATCCGAAGCTGGCCAAGCAAGAGAAGGAAGCTTGCGAAACGACGGCGGGCGCCCAGAAGCAAACCCTCGACGACCTTCTGAAGAGCGGGAAGGATCTGCCGAACCTCGATTGCGTCGTCGTTCCCGCCAACGGCGATCGCGATGGATGGGTGGCTGGCCTCACGGACGCCGAGAAGCGCCTCAAGGCGGTCGAGGACCAGGCGGCCGAGGAAGCGACGTTGATTCTGGGCGCCCTGCCGCCCCTGACGTCGGATATCGAGATTAAGCGGTTCAGAGACGCGCTGACGGCCGCTCAAAACTGTTTCAGCGGCGCCGCTTTGAGGGGACTGCCGTCCATGCAACTCGCCGCGAACCTCGGCGAGCTGCATGAGACGGACTTGGAATCTGCCGAAAAGGTCCTCGAAGGCATCGAGGCCGAGGCCAAGAGCCTGGTCAATCGCCTGTCGGATGCCAGTCGTTCGGATCGGCTGCGCCTCTATGGCCTAGTTGCCAGATGGCATGAGGCTGCTCATCCGGGGCAGCCTTTCTCGACATGTCCGGTTTGCGATCGCGATCTCACGCAACCCGGGGCGATTCCTCGGGACGCGTTGCTGGATCAGGCCGTGGCCGACGCGCTAGGGGAGGCCCGCAAAGCGGATTCAGCACTGTTGAAGACCGGCGCCGAATGGGAGCGCGACGCCATGCGTGGGCTGCGCGGACAGTTGCCGGCGAGTTTGCAGCCCTTTGCATCTGACGATGTGCCGGATGACCTTGCGACGGTCTATAAGGCAGCGTTGTCCAAGGAGGTCTTCGAGCAACCGGATTTTCCGCCGGTCCTTCGCAAGATGGCACCCGGCGTCGCCGAACTGTGCCGCATGGCATGGGCGAACGCACCCGTCCGCGCGCCGTTGCCGAGCACGGCCATCCCGCAACAGATTCCCGACGCCGAAGGCCTGCGAGGCGCGATCCAGAAGGTGCGGCGTGCGATTCGTCTCGCCAGGTATCGCGCCGCGAACACGGAATTCGCGAGGTCCGCCGTGGCCAGCGTATTGCGCTCTGCGGCGGAAACCGATGTCCCAGCCAATCAGCGCGCGGTTGCCGGGCAACTGAGCGTTCTTAACACCTACCTCGAGGCGGCGACGGCATTCGCCGGTGTGCGTCGCCAATTGGGCCAGTTCAAGCTGACCTGCGAGAAGTGGAAGGCCGCGTGTGAGCGGATCGAAAAGCTTGATCGTGCGGCGAACGCAGTTGAGCCGTTCACGCGGTTTCCAGCCCTTGTTCACGATCAGGTCGCCGGTCTGATCCTAGCTCTCGACTCGCAGGCAACGGCCTGGTCGCAGCGCATGTACAAGGCGCAGTTCCTGCAAGCACCTGCCTACGCGGGGTTGGACCCGGCCAAGAGCGACGGCTTTACGTTCCTGGCGGCACAAGGCAAGCATCTGGTCGAGGCGCATCATGTCATGAACGCTTCGGCTTTGCGGGCTTACTTGTCGGCGTTTGTCCTTGCGCTATGGCAGCAGGTCTGGACGAGATCCGGAGGGATTTCGACGATCCTGATGGATGATCCGCAGGATCTGCTCGATCCGGGCAACGTCGCCAATCTGGCAGCGACGGTTCCGCATCTGATCGCGGCGGACATGAGCCCGCTGATCGTCAGCAACGACTTTGGCTTCATCCCCACCATCGAGGCGTTCGTCTCCGCGCACAATACCACCATGCCCGGCCGGCGCACCGAAGTGTGGGAGTTTTCGGCGATCTCGACGTCGAAATGCACCGTCAGTCTGGCGCCAGTCGCCGATGAAGCAAGGTTGCGCGGCGAACACTGGCAAAAGACCGATCCGAATGATGTCACGCTCGCGCGGGCATTCGTTCATCCCGTCCGCGTACGCATCGAGATTAAGCTTTGGGATCTGCTGGCGTCCGATCCCGCGGTCCTGAAAGACCCGACGCTGAATGATCTCCTCGGCAAGATCGCCAACGCGCGAAACAGAGGAGAGCGGCCGTTCAACGAAGAGCCGTTCCGCAAGCTGATCGAGCTGCCTGCCCTGAAGGCCGGTGCGCCATTCCGGGACGCGATCAACAAGGCACACCACGGCAAGGCCGATCGGCTCACGCCCGTCGATGCGGATATCGTCCGCCAAGATTATGAGGATGTCTTCGCCGCGATCGACGCCTGTTGGCTCGCCTATGCCAGGTTCATGGGCCGATTGCCGTCGGAACAAGCCCTGGCGGAGGCCACGAAGGCTCCGGCCGAACCGAACGTCGTTCCCTTGCAGGCCAAGCCGATATCGGTCCTCGGGCGGCTTGCCGCCCATGAGGTCGGCGCTCCCCTCACCAGCATCGAAGATGCAAAGGACCAATTCGAGCTTGGGTCGCTAGGCGACATCTCGCTCTTCACGCTGCGCGCGCCGACCTTGGGATTGGCGGCCTTTCCCGGACAGACCCTGATCGTCTCGCTGACCGCCGAGGTTCGCAACGGAGACCTCGCTATCGTGCAAACGCCGGGGAAAACCTACGCACGCCGCATCGGCATCGATAAGGCCGATTTGTCGCGGATTGTCTTGGAGAGCGTGCCATCGGCGAGTTCGCGCGTACCGCCGACGCACTTCGTTCAGCGCAGCAGCGCCACGTTGAGCAAGATCGTCGGTGTCTTGTTTGACGAGACGGTGCCGGCCAAATCTCATGACGAGGCGATTCCCGCAACCGGTTCGGCTATCCTCTCCCAGGTGGTCGCGGCGGCGGTCGTCGCTGGCGATAGCGCCTTTCCGGTGGCGCCGGACAAGGGCCATGTGCTGCTTGGACGAGCGCCCGACCTATCCCAGTTGGCGGGGCGGATCCTGGCCGTCGTGGCACGGCCGGACGTTCATTCGTCGGACCACTTCGCCTACCTGAAGCGTCTCGGCAAACAGATGCCCGGCAATGCTTCCGTCTACTACCTGGAAAATGTGGGCCAAGCTGGAGAGGGGGAATATGTGCAATTTCCCGGTGCGGGCGGCGCGATCCCCGGCATCTCGGTCGTCGATGATGTGTGGAAGGTACATGGCACGATCTTCTAAACATCCGGTCTTCGTGTGACGATCAGTCAGAATGTCCTCAGCCTGTGGTCCTTGATGGGTTCCTCATGAGCGCACTGCTCGTTCGTTGGGCGGACGCAGGCTGGGACGAGCCGGAGGAAGAATGATCCGCATCTTGCACACGGCCGACTGGCACGTCGGTCAAACATTGCGAGGATTCTCTCGAGAGCATGAGCACCGCAAGGTCTTTGAGCGCCTCGAAGAGATCGTCGTCGAGCGGAATGTCGACGCGCTCGTAGTCGCCGGCGATGTGTTCGACAGTCAGAATCCGTCAGGAGAGGCGCAGCAACTCCTTTACAACGCGCTCGTGCGGCTGAGCCGCGCGCAACCACGAATGACCGTAGTGATCGTTGCCGGCAATCATGACGCCGCCGGAAGGTTGGAAGCGCCTCGGCCTTTGCTAGAAGCCTTTAATATTCGCGTCGTTGGAAATGTGCGGCGGCGCGATAGGCGGATCGAGGCGGCGCAACACCTCGTGCCGATTTTCGACGCCAGCGGTGCAATGGCCGCACACGTCCTGGCGGTCTCCTACCCAACTGCCGCCTGCCTTCCGAATTTGACGCGGCTGGATGGCGACTCTGGCTCACCCGTCATCGCCGGAGTACGCAGTCTTTACGCGGAATTGCTCGGCACGTTACGGCGGCAGATGGATGGTTTGCCGTTTGTCCTTACGGGACATCTCCACGTCGCGGGTGGCATCGAGTCGGAGGGCGCCGAGCGCCGGATCTTGGTCGGCGGTCAACATGCCGTGCCGCATGATGTGTTCCCGACAGAAGCAAGCTACGTCGCGCTTGGTCATCTGCATAAAGCCCAGGCCATAGGTCGCGATAGCGTTCGCTATTCGGGATCATTAATCCCCTTGTCGGCAACGGAGCAGCCTTACGCTCATGGAGTGACGCTTGTGAGCGTCGACGGTGCGCAGGTCACGTCAGAGCATATCCCAATCGATCGGCCGGTTCCTTTCCTGCGGCTGCCAGAGTCCGGTGATATGCGTTTGACTGAACTTGGCGATCACCTGACGGCATTGGATCTCCAGCCAGATCTGCCGATCAACGAGCGGCCGTTCGTCCAGATCAGACTTGCTCGTAACGGGCTGCCTTCTGGATTCAGAGAGGAGATCGACCGCATCACCGAGAACTTTCCTGTACGCGTTGTCGATACTCGTGTCGCCACGATACCCGGTACGCTGAACGAGACGGTCCTGACGGATCCTCTGATTCGGTTGGCGGAACGAGATCCAGAGGACATGTTTAAACTCGCGTTCGAGCGTGAGTTTGGCGCGGCACCGGGTGTTGCCCATCTGGATGTCTTCCACCGTGCACGGGCGGAGGCTTGACCCATGCGCATCCTGGCGATCCGCGGGGAAAATCTGGCCAGTCTTGCGGCACCTTTCGAAATCGATCTTGCAGCAGAACCGCTCGCGGGTTCCGGCCTCTTCGCCATCACGGGCGAGACTGGCGCCGGAAAGTCGACCATTCTCGATGCACTGTGCCTCGCGCTCTACGGCGAATACCCCCGCGTCTCTGTCGGCCGGCGCGAGAATGCTCCCGACCCTAGTGGAGAGCCGATCTCGATTCATGACGGCCGCGCGATCCTGCGCCGAGGTGCCGGCGGCGGGTATGCCGAGGTAGATTTCGTCGGGCAGGACGGTGAGCGATACCGTGCCCGCTGGGAAGCCAACCGCGCGCGCGGGCGGGCAAATGGCCGGCTTCAGAATGAGCAGCGCGCGCTGTATCGCCTTGACGACGGCAGCGCCGTGGCGACGGGCAAGACTCAGGTTCGCGAGGCGGTAGAAGCGAGGACCGAGCTTACGTTCGATCAGTTCCGACGAACGGTACTCCTCGCTCAGGGCGAATTCGATGCCTTCCTACTCGCCGCTGAGAGCGAGCGCGCAGAATTGCTTGAGAAAATCACAGGCACCGAAATCTACGCGGCGATCTCGATCCGCGTCCGTGAGGGCACGGAGGCTCGACGAAGGGCCGTCGAGCAGCTGGAGCAGCGTCGTGGTGACATTGGCCTTCTCGATGATGCTGCCAAGCAAGGATTGCTGGACGAGCAAAGTCGGCTTGCGTCGGCTATTGCCCAGAAAGCCGCGGAGCGTGATCAACACGACGGACGGCTCGATCATTTCAAGCGCGTCGTTGCCGCCAGAAGCGATCTTGCTCAAGCAGTGGATCGAGCCGGAACGGCACGTTCAGCGCGTGAGACGGCCGCCAATGAATATCAGTCGCTTGCCGAATTTGATCTCGTCGAGCCGCTTCGCCCGCTTTCGGTTGAAATGGACAATGCGCGGCGAACGGCGACGGAGGCTGAATCACGCCTCGACGATTTGCTCATCGCCCGCGAAGAAGCGCGAACGCGCGACGACGCCGCGGCAGGTCAACTCTCCGATGCTGCAACGGCCGACGAGGCCGCAGAAGACCTCTTCAAGCGCTTTGGTCCCCTCTGGAGCGAAGCCGAGAAGCTCGACGCCGAACTGGCCGCGGCCAGGATCGAGTTTACTGATGCGGCAGCGAAGTCCCAGCAGGCGGAAACGACGCTGCGATCCAACGTAGACGCGCTGGCAGCGCTTGATCAGGCTATTGGCCAATGCACAGATTCGCTGGGCATAACAATGGTCCAATTGAGGGAGCAATCAGCCCGCGCTATCCTTGCTGATCGCCTCGGTGACGCGACGGTTCTGCTGGAGAAGCGTGCCTCTCTCAAACAGAGTCGCAGCATGTTCCGGGCGAATGAATCTGCGGCAATAATCGCACGTTTGGAAGGTGAGATAGGCGAGCTGTCGGAGATGCTCGCGGCAGATCGTGAGCGGAAAGAGGGCCTCAGTCGCGACATTGCTCAGTGTCGCAATAGCCTTGCCGCAATCGACGAGCCGACGCTCCATCAACGTGACACAGATCTCCAGGGAGCGCTTGAGGCTCTGCGCCAGGCGAGCACCATCTGTGAACAGCATAATCGTGCGTCTGGAGATCTAGCGCGCGGGGAATCGGAGCTCGCCATTGCGGCGCAGGAGGTGAGCGCAGCAGGCAGCCAAATCGCTAACGCCGAATCCGAGCAGCTCCGCAGTCGGACCGCGCGCGTCGAAATCGTGCCGCTCGCGGAACTGGCCGACGAGGCTGTCTCCTCTGAAGCCATCCATCTGCGCAGCCTGCTAACCCCGAATGTTGCGTGCCCGGTATGCGGCAGCACAGGCCATCCCCATCTCGCGCACCCCAGCGCGTTGAACGAGATGGTTGCAACCGTTCGTCGTCGTCGCGAAGAGCTGGATACGGCGCTGGCTGCAATAGGCCAGCGTCTTAGCACCGCGACACGCGCACTTGCCGCTACGGAAGGGCGCCGGGCAGAGGCGAACCGCGTGATTGATATCGCGCGCGGCCAGGTTTCGCCAGCCGAGAGCGCTTATATCGAACTAAGGCCAATGGTGAGCGACCTCTGCTCCAAGGCGAGAATGGAGGGGAGTGTGCCTCGCGCGCTCGACAGTCAAGCCGCGTGCGAATTGGCGGCGCTCACCTCGGCCGCGAAGACGGAACGGATCACGATTGCTGCTCCACTCGCAGACGCCCAGCGCCTTCGGGCCGAGAGCGACAGTTTGCAGAGAGAGCATGACGCACTCGTTCGGTCCATCGAGTCGACAATTCGAAGCGTCGACCAACGACGTTCTGAACTTCATGCTGGACAACTGAAAGCCACGGAATCCGCAATCCGGGAAGCGGCGCTCGCAGAGAACCTCGCTACCATCGATCGCGAGATATCGCCATTCCTCGTTGCAGCCGATCTAACCATCGAGCTGCTTGACGCCGACCCGGTGGGCTGCGCCGACAGACTTTCAGCGGTTGCGCAAGAGTACGGGGCACTGCGTGAGCGGGCTGGCGAGCTCGAAATTACGCTACAACGGTTGGCGCCGGACCGCGCGGCGGCGGCCGTCTCGCTTGAGCACGCACGGTCACAAATGACGCAGAGCGCGGCCCAACTCAATCAACGTCGACGGTTCGCGCAAGAGAAGGCGACCGCCCGAGCTGAACTTCTTGGCGGTGAGGCGACTGCCAGTCACCGGACCCGGATCAACGAAGCTGGTCGAACGGCCCGCGAAACCCTCGCCAAGGCGCGCGAGGCGAAATCCAATGCTGCCGGCGCGTTCCAGTCGGCCAGCGCTCGCTGTGAGGAGGCTGCCGCGGGATTGGAGGCCGCGAAGAATCGCCGCGCGTCAACCGAAGGGGCCTTCAATACGGCCTGTCAGGATATCGCCCGGTCGCCGGGTCAGGTGTTCACGCTGATTGCCACCGACCCAGCTGTGTGCAGAGCGCTACGGAGACGAATTCAAGAGATCGACCGAACCGTAAACGATGCGGACGCCGCCGTCCTGATGCGTCGGGAAGACCTCGAGAGATCGCTGGAAGGGTTCGATGAGACAACTGACGCGGAGGCATCGACTGCCGCCGTTGCAACCCTTACAACGGAAATCGGCGATCTGCATCAACGAACCGGCACACTTTGCGCATCGCTCGCGCGCGACGATGACGCGCGTCGCATAGCTGCAAGCCTATCTGCGGAGATAGAGACGGCCCAGGCGGAACTTGCCATTTGGCAGGCGGTCGATGACGCCATCGGCTCAGCCAATGGCGATCGCTTTCGTCGCTTCGTACAGGGCATCACACTCGATCACATGGTGCAACTCGCGAATGATCATCTCAATGCACTGAGCCCCCGTTACAGGCTCGCGCGGGGAAAGGTGTCAGATCTCGCACTATATATCATCGACTGCGACATGGACGATGAGATTCGCGGGACGCGGAGTCTTTCCGGCGGCGAGCGATTTCTAGTCTCGTTGGCGCTTGCGTTAGCACTATCAGGCCTCGAAGGCCGATCGTCCTTTGTCGATACGCTGTTCATCGACGAAGGCTTCGGATCGCTGGACGCCGACACGCTCGAGTTGGCAGTGGATGCATTGGAAACCTTGCAGGGGCGAGGACGAAAAGTTGGCGTCATCACTCATGTCGCCGCCATGATCGAGCGGATCGCCGTGCAGGTTCGCGTTGAAAAGTGCGGCGCGGGGCGCTCTGAGATTCGGGTTTCTACCGGAATGGGAACGGTGTGGCTTGCTGTCGAGGCCGTGCAATAGACGGCGGCGCGGTCACGAGTGGCGGCATCGCGGAAGCACTGATCACAGTGCGCTATCCGACTGCCATGATAAGCAGGATGCCGACCGTGGATCTCAATTCGTCAATCACCATAGCCTCGTTGTGCAATATTGGCAGCCGTCGCACTGATTCGGGCTATTCTTGCCATCGCTCGACGGGCGGGCTGAGATTATGCGATCGGGGCTATCCGGCACATGCGGCGGATAAGTGGGGTACGTCGTGAAGCTGAGTTTAAGAGAGATTCATCCAGGATGCATCGCGGTCCAGTGTGAGGCCGATCCCGGCATTTATCAATCGCTCAAGCCAGATCAGCCGGACCCGAACCCGTTGCCTATCAAAGAGGTCATTTGGTTCGATGCCACCAAGTCAACAATTATCATTCGACCTATTATCACGTACCCGTCCGAGCGATACTTTGAAGAAAAGTGAAGTGGACCCCGGAAATAGGACCAGATCTTAAGGTGTGAAGCGTCCTGCTCTGTCTCAACCGACGGAGTACGGATATGACCAACTCTCGCAAGAAGTTCGATGCCGCATTCAAGGCCAAGATTGCTCTGGAGGCACTGCGCGAGGTTGCGACGGTACCGGAGCTGGCAAAGCGGCACGGCGTTCACCCGAATCAGATCTATGGCTGGAAGAAGCAGGTCCTCGACAATTTGGCGAGCCTGTTCGCGCGTGGCGCGAGTGCTTCGGGCGATGGCGTGGAGGAGCATGAGCGCGAGACGGCGAAGCTCTATACCAAGATTGGTCAGTTGACGGTTGAAAGGGATTTCTTGGCCAAGAGGCCCGGGCGATGAGTCTCCCCGAGCGCAGGGCGATGGTCGGGCGGCCTGGCGAGAATTTGTCGGTTCGCCGGCAATGTGAGCTGCTGAATCTGGCGCGTTCTGGTGTCTACCGGCCCGTGCCAGTGACCAGCATCGACGACCTGACCTTGATGCGGCGGATCGACGAACTGCATCTGAAATGGCCGTTCTACGGCTCGCGGCGAATGGTGTTCGAACTCAATCAGGCCGGCCGCGGCATCAACCGCAAGCGCGTGCAAAGGCTGATGCGCGTGATGGGATCGAGGCGCTGGTCCCGCGCCCCGGCACCAGCAAGGCCGCTCCCGGCCACAAGATCTATCCCTATCTGCTGCGTGGCGTCAGCATCACCGAGCCCAATCATGTCTGGGCCAGCGACATTACCTACATTCCGATGGCGCAGGGATTCTTGTATCTGGTCGCGATTATTGACTGGGCTACCCGGGCAGTGTTGGCGTGGCGCCTGTCGAACACGATGGATACAGGCTTTTGCATCGCGGCGCTCGACGAAGCGCTGGCGCGGCACGGACGGCCTAAAATATTCAACACCGATCAGGGCGCGCAGTTTACCAGCTTGGCCTTCACCGGCCGGCTCGAGGCTGCAGGCATCGCGATTTCGATGGACGGACGCGGGCGTTTCATGGACAACATCTTTATCGAACGGCTGTGGCGCTCGATCAAGTACGAGGAAGTGCACCTGAAAGCCTATGCCGACGGGCGCGAAGCGCGAGACGGCATCGGATCATGGATGAACTTTTATAATCATCGCCGTCCACACCAGGCGATGAACAACCAGTTTCCCATGGCGGCATGGCGTGCCGGCACGGACAGGACCGAGGTGGCGAGGACTGTGGATATGCCGCTTCGCTTGGACAACGCAAACGCGTTGCCCACATACCCACAGCAGACGCAAACGCCGCAGCAGGAAGCTGCTTGATTTGAACGACAAGGCAGGCGCGATCACACCTTAACTTCGGCGCTCCATGGTCCCACGGACGGGGTCCACTTCAAAGTACGGACAGATCGAAGAGATCGTTTTGGAGGGTTTTGGCGTTGAGCCGCCCGGAGATGAACAGGCCATACACGACGCGCTCTTCCAGCTTCCCATGGGCTTCATCAAGAATATCGAAGCCGGCCTTGGATTTCCAAAGGAATATAGTTCAATCGTCGACTGCGTCGAGGAACTCGACGACGTCACAAGCCTGATCATCACCAAACGAGGCTCGACTCGCCGTATTCCTCCGGGGTGGGCCGCCTTGTTGAGTTGCAGGTATCCGACGAGGATCTAGCTTTAAGGCTAGCCTTAAGGTCGGTAGATGCGGGTAGAGGTCCTGGGCGGGGTTGAGCGTCGTCGTCGCTGGTCTCGCGACGATAAGATGCGGATCATCGAAGAGACGCTGGCGCCCGGCGCGGTTGTGACGGAGATCGCGCGGCGGCACGGCATTTCGACGAGTTTGGTGTTCACGTGGCGGCGGCGGCGGGCGCGCCTGGCGAGTGTCGTTTCGGCGGGACCGAAGCTTGTCCCTGTTCAGCTCACCCCGGGTGCGACCGAAAGCGTTCCGTCGATTGAAGCCCCAGCGGTGATTTCGCCCCGGAGGCGCCGGGGCCTGATCGAGATCGAACTCGGTGGCGGCAAGCGTGTCAGCGTTGACGAGAACGTCGATGCTGACGCGTTGGGGCGGGTCCTTGATGTTCTGAGCCGGCGATGATCCCGATACCGGGTGGCGTCAGAGTCTGGATCGCAACCGGCCACACCGACATGCGTCGCGGCATGCAGGGTCTGGCTTTGCAGGTTCAGGAGAGCCTGAAGCGGGATCCCCACGCCGGAGATCTCTATATCTTCCGAGGCCGGCGTGGCGATTTGGCAAAGATCCTCTGGCATGACGGGATCGGGCTGTCGCTCTATGCGAAACGCTTGGATCGCGGAAAGTTCATCTGGCCTTCGGCGTCAGGTGACGCGGTGTCGATCTCGGCGGCGCAGATGGCGTACATGCTCGAAGGGATCGATTGGCGCAATCCACAACTGACGTGGCGGCCGACAAGGGCGGGATGAGCGAAGAAAAATGTGGAAACCCGCGTATTTTGGGGTGCCGCAAATCACTAAAACTATGATTCACTTCGTCTCATGGATGCTGATCGCGCCGCTCTTGCCGAAGAAAACGCCGCGCTGAAAGCGGAGCTGGCGGTAGCGCGGGCAAAGGCGTCGGAGGACGCCGCGCTGATTGTGCAGCAGACCTTGCGGATAGCGAAGCTCGAGCGCCAGGTTTACGGCCAGAAATCGGAGCGCTCGGCGCGGTTGATCGACCAGCTGGCGCTTACCTTCGAAGAATTGGAAGCTAACGCGACGGAAGACGAATTGGCGGCGGAGCAGGCAGTCGCCAAAACGACTACGGTTGACGGATTTACGCGCAAGCGCGCTGAGCGCAACACGTTCCCAGACCACCTTCCGCGCGAGCGGGTGGTGATCGATCCGCCGACGGCGTGCGAATGCTGCGGCGGCAATCGCTTGCGCAAGCTCGGCGAAGATGTGACCCGAACGCTGGAATCGGTGCCGCGTCAGTGGAAGGTAATCGAGACGGTGCGCGAGAAGTTCTCTTGCCGCGACTGCGAGAAGATCAGCCAGGCACCGGCGCCATTCCATGTGATCCCGCGAGGGTGGGCGGGGCCGAGCCTGCTGGCCATGCTGCTCTATGAGAAGTTCGGCCAGCATCAGCCTCTGAACCGGCAAACCGAGCGTTACGCGTTGGAAGGCGTGCCGATCAGTCTGTCGACCGCAGCCGACGCCGTCGGAGCGTGCTGCACGGTATTGGAGCCGCTGTTGCGTCTGTTGGAAGCCCACGTCATGGCATCCGAACGCCTCCACGGCGACGACACCACCGTGCCCGTGCTGGCCTTGGGCAAGTGCGATGTCGCTCGATGCTGGGTCTATGTAAAGGACGACCGCCCCTTCGGCGGCTCAGATCCGCCGGCGGCAATGTTCTATTACTCGCGCGATCGAAGGGGCGAGCATCCGCAGGCGCATCTGGCCAACTATAGCGGTATCCTGCAGGCCGACGCCTTCGGCGGATACACCAAACTCTACGAGCCCCCGCGAAGTCCTGGGCCTATCAGGGAGGCGGCCTGTTGGGTGCATGCCCGGCGCCCGTTCTTCGCCATGGCGGATCTTGAGGAAAACGCGCGACGTAAGGCTGCTGGCAAGAAGGAGATCGCCCTCTCGCCGATTGCGATCGAGATCGTGCGTCGCATCGACGCCCTCTTCGCAATCGAGCGCACGATCAATGGCCAAGGCGCCGACCACCGAGAGGCTGTCCGCCAGGCGCAGAGCGCTCCGTTGGTTGCCGATCTGGAAGCCTATATGCGTGAGCAGTGCGCCAAGCTCTCCCGCGGTCACGATCTGGCCAAGGCCATGAACTACATGTTCAAGCGCTGGGGCTCCTTCACACGCTTCCTCGACGATGGCCGCGTCTGTCTCTCGAACAACGCCGCCGAAAGAGCGCTGCGCGGCATCGCATTGGGCAGAAAGTCTTGGTTATTCTGCGGGTCCGACCGCGGAGGGCGTCGTGCCGCCGCCATGTATAGCCTCATCGTCACCTGTCTATGCCGCGCTCGGCATAGCGCAGATTGGACGAAGCCGCTCCGCGGCAGAACACTCGGCAAGAGTGGCCCATCGTCGGATGAAGGAATGCGGCTGAAGCAACTGTAACTGCTTTGGCGTGCCATGGTGAGACGCAATTTGCAGCGTTCATAGGCTTGGCTTCGAGCAAGATGGCGTTGCTGCCCTCGGGCAGTTTTCGTTTTTTTTGCCAAGGAGCCTTCAATGACCCCGCTTCGGTTACGCATGATAAACGACATGCAGATCCGCAACCTGTCACCGCATACGCAGGATTCCTATCTGCTGCAGGTTTCGCAGTTCGCCCGCCATTTTGCGAAGTCGCCGGCTTTGCTTGGGCCGGAAGATGTCCGCGCCTACCAAGTCTATCTGACGAACGAGAAGAAGTTGGCGCCGAAGTCGATCCACGTGACCGTCTCAGCGCTCCGTTTCTTGTACCGTGTCACGCTCGGCTTCGAATGGGATTTCGACCTCATCATTCCGTGTCCAAAGGCGCCCAAGACACTCGCCGTCATCCTCAGCCCCGAAGAGGTGCTGCACTTCCTCGGCTGCGTGGAGAGCCTCAAGCATCAAGTGATCCTGACAACATGCTACGCCGCCGGTCTGCGCATTTCCGAAGCGGTACGCCTAAAGCCGGGAGCCATCGACCGACAGCGGATGGTGCTACGCGTAGATCAAGGCAAGGGGAAGAAGGACCGTTACGTCATGCTCTCGGCACGGTTGCTGGAGACACTGACCGACTATTGGCGCGCCGTCCGGCCGAGGACGTGGATGTTTCCCGACGGTATCCCCAACGAACCGATATCGACCAACGCGGTGCAGGACGCCTGCAGCAAGGCGCATCGGTTAACGGGCCTTGCCAAGCCCGTGACGCCGCATTCGCTGCGGCATGCCTTCGCCGTCCATCTACTCGAGGCCGGCACCGATCTTCGCACCATCCAGCTCTTGCTTGGCCATCGCAGCCTGTCCACAACCGCGCAATATCTCCGGATAGCCACGAACAAAGTCTGCGCGGCGACCAGCCCGCTGGAGCTGCTGCCGCGCCCAATCCCCAAGGCACCACCACCGCCGCCGCCTGAACATTTCTGACGGCGGCCCCATGGGACGCTCAGGTCCGGAAGTGGCGGATATCTTCCGCCGCTATGGTGCTGCCTGGCGTGAGCAGCACTGGAGGTCTCTATCGACCGAACGACGTGCAGCAATGACGGCGATCGAGCGCTGCCGAACGGCCGCGCTCGGTGGCCATGTCGAGCAGTGCGATCACTGCGGAGAGCGGCGGATCTCCTACAATAGCTGCCGCTCGCGCAACTGCCCCAAGTGCCAATCGCTCGCGCGGGCAGAATGGATCGAGGCCCGACAAGCGGAGCTTCTCGATACGCAGTATTTTCACGTTGTTTTCACCATACCCGACCAAATCGCAGCGATCGCATTCCAGAATGCCGGCACCGTGTACGATATTTTGTTCCGCACAGCTGCAGAGACTTTGCGGACTATCGCTGCCGACCCCAAGCACCTCGGTGCCGAGATCGGGTTCTTTTCTGTCCTTCATACTTGGGGCCAGAACCTACTTCACCATCCCCACCTCCATTGCGTCGTTCCTGGAGGAGGACTGTCCCCGGATGGCAGCCGCTGGATCGCGTGCCGGCCCGACTTCTTTCTTCCCGTGGCCGTGCTTTCCCGTCTGTTCCGGCGCCTATTTCTCAGCGCCTTGCAAAAGTCGTTCGATACCGGCGAGCTACAATTCTTCTCGTCGCTGGAACCGTTGCGTGATCCGGCTGCGTTTCAGCGTTATCTGAACGATGTCCGCAGAATCAATTGGGTTATCTACGCCAAGCCGCCATTTGGCAGCGCCGAACAGGTTGTGCACTATGTCGGCCGCTATACGCATCGGGTAGCGATCAGCAACAGCCGTGTCATCGATATCGAAGACGGCAAAGTACGCTTTCGATGGAAAGATTACCGCCACGGAAGCCAGCAGAAAGTAATGACGCTGGACGCCGGGGAGTTCATTCGGCGTTTCCTCATCCATGTCCTGCCCGAAGGCTTCAAACGTATTCGCTACTATGGTTTTCTGGGTAACCGCTACCGCAAGCAAAAGCTCGCTCGCTGCCGTGAACTGCTCGGAATGATATCCGCCGATGCTCATTCGGAGCCAGAAGAGCCATCCGATTGCCCCGAGAAGGCCGAGCACTGCAATGCTGCTTCCTTGCGTCAATGTCCATCCTGTCATCAAGGCCACATGGTGTGCGTCGAGGTATTGCAGCCAGGTTCGTTCAGTGCCGCTCGTTCACCGGACACTTCTTGATGCGAGACCTCGATCAACCAAGAACCGCCACCTTCCATTTCGCAATTCTTCCGGCCGCCGTGGCAGCCGATAGATGCCCTGTTGTCGTTCGTGCGACGTCAAACCTCCGGCGCTTCGCATTTTTCGGCTACTTCGCTTCCCAGATGTCGCTTCCACCCAGTACTTTCGTGATAATGTCCGCTTTGGACTTGTCTCCAGTCCAGATCACGACGTCCACAAATAACGGCGCAGTGATTCAACACCCATAGCTGCAGCGGCGTGCCCGCGGCTTCGTCCAACACGTTTTTAGATTACCGGCGCCCCTCGCGAGTGCTCGTGTTGGGTACCGAACCACGCGCCGCCAATCTAAAAACGCTCTCTATTATGCCGCCCGCCGAACTATGCCGAACGGGTCCGGTATGGCACGTCGTTGTCACGCTGGCATCGTCGATCGCGTGC
>NZ_JASXTA010000045.1:0-23858 GCF_032290525.1 Bradyrhizobium cosmicum
GGCAATCATCACCTCGCCGCGACACCCACTCGCCATCCTGATTGTCGCGCGCTTCCCATCCAGATTGTCGCGCTATAGGGGACATCCAACCAGGCGGAAGCCCAACTCTTAACCAGCACCGCGGGTCCAATTATATAAGAAGACTGATGTCTCGACCACGCTTGGCGATCACGCATCAGCGCAATTGTCCTCCTTGTCGGTGGAATGCGTAGATCGGATTCATCCCGCAATAGGCTAAGGTGCCGGACGCAGTGGCCATGCACTGGTCATAGCTCGAGAACTGGCAATTGCCCGGATATCCCCAGGTACGTCCCTGCAGGCAATAAACATCCTGCCGAGCCGGTGGGATGAAAGAACGACCCCGCGGAGCGGCGGTCGAAGGCGATCCAAAGCCGACGAGGATGAGAAGTGCAAGCAGACAGATAAACAGAAGGTTGCGCATGAGACCTCTAGCCTCCGTTCAGACTTGAGGGGATAGAACAATTGATATTTTGATCTTGGTCAACGGCAAAACGCTTGGCCAACGGCCTTCGTCACGATCTGCAAGAGCTCTGCGATTCCACACAGACAGGCTTAGCGGCTGGCCGCGTGCAACAGGTTGGGGCGCCAGAAACCTGGAGCGCCGCGGAGAACTCCGGCCTCACACCGAATCCGTATTGGTCGACCCAAATCGATTAGCTCCCGATCCACAAAATGGTAACTCTAGTATGTCGCCGCTGCGACTGGCCCGACCGGCGCGAGGAGCCGATGTGCTCCTCATGACGACGGTGCTTCACATGAGGGCATGCGGCCCTCGCATTCAAACCACCGTTGTTGATCCAAAGCGCCTCCCTTCTAACGTCGGCCCCTCCCTCGGGCTGACGCCGCGCCGGTGTCCAGTTCGGCTTTCAGGCGAGCTCTCTCGAGCCGCATCCTGAGCGCTGCAAGTCGGCTCGACAGTCTCGTCGATTCCTCAAGGCCAAGCTCACCGAAAACGAATTGATCCAGTTCCTGCTGTTGTGCAGCGATGTTCGCGAGACGCTTACGGGCTTTGTCCGTTAGCGAGAGCTGGACGACCCGAGCATCCCTGATACCGGTCTTGCGCCGCACAAATCCGACTTTCTCCAGCGCCTTCGAATGCAGCGTGATGAAGGACGGGTCGACTTTCATCAGTTTTGCGACAACGCCGGCCGGAGCACCGCCATCCTTGTCTAAGTCCATCACCGCCATCAAGATCGCCAATTGTGTTCCACTAATGCCGAGTGCCTTGGCTCGGACGTGAAGAAAATCCTCCAGACAGACGTTGAGGGATCTGATCTCCAGCGTCAATCGCCGCACCAGCTCCTGACTCGCAGCAGAGCCATTTTCCCCTCGCGTTGCTTGCTTAGCCAAATGCGGTGCCGCCGAATGTTACGACCCTATTCAAAGCTCGTTCGCGCTGAGAAGGTTCAAGACAGGGACAATTTGTTGGTCCTCGCGCGCTTACTTCCGTCGACAATTGGTGGGTGCCGAGAAGTGGCCGAAGTATGTGACTCCCAGCGAGAGCCCAAGCCTACATGTCGGCGGCTACTGCTTGCCAACCTTTTGGCTATTGGCTTCACCAAAGATAGTAGGCTTGCCGAGATGCGCGTTCAAAAAGACCTCGATTCGTGTGTCCCACACCGGCGCGGGACTACATCACCTACGCTCCGGCCCAGGCTGCCCCAAAATGTGGGAAGATCGTTCTCGGATCCGGGCAACGGGCTCGAATGTCTTTCTAAAGTGGGCAGCTCCGCGCTTAGCAGAATCGCAACTTTGCACAATCGATGCGGTGGAAATCATCAAAAACGATCGCTGGAACGCCGAATTCAAGCGCCTCGTTGCCGCCCGACGAACTAGAGGATTTCGTCATCGGCTGTCCGACTATCCAGCCCTTAATTGTCGAGGAACAGGGAGTCGAAGACCCCATCCAACTCCTGCCGTACTATCGGCGGGAGCGCGATCGGTTCGGTCATGTGGAAGCGGAACCGATCGAAAACGTACGGGTTGCCCCATCGGACGAGGCACATCCAGATCCCGCCTTCCGACGCCGAGTCATTCTTCCTTGGCGTCGAGACTTGATCACCCGCCGGCTATCCACCCGGCACCCCCGCGGACACAGCTGCGCAATCGCGGCGGTTAGGCGTCTCGCCCCACGTAAGGGGCGCCGGATTAGCCAGGGCTGAAGATGAAGCAGAGCAGGATCGCGGCCAGGACCACTGTCCAACCGATTGACGTGGCGAGAGCCCATACTTGGATTGGCATCGGACGAACTCTCCCGACAAGGCTAAGATGCTGCTGGCGCTGGACAGCGGCCTCTTGAAGTTACCTCAAACCCTGTTCGAGAGAAAAGCTCTTACTTGGAGACCGCCAGAATCAAGAGCCGGACTCGCCACTTGTGAAATCAAAAACGACCTCAGACCTATGATCTTTCACCCGTGCCTAGACTACTGTAGAGGCGTCCATTGCGCACAGAGCGCGATCGTAAGTGAGTAGTAGCTATCGGCGCTCAATCAGACGGCATCAGCCTAGTTGTTTACGAAGCGAAATGGGCTTCGCGCCGCGATTATGACGCGCCCAAGACGTTTCCGCGTTCGGCAGCCCTGCTCTGCATCTGAACGCAGATGCTGTGCTCTACTGGCGATCGCGTCCCTTTACGCGGCACAGGGTTGAACAGTGCGGGAACGCGGCGCATTGCCAGCTGATCGTGCTGGAAAAGAGCGAACCATTGGGAGACCAGCAGGAATCATGCGCCGTATTTGACTAATTTTGCATGATTAACCGGCGACTGAGCGGAGATTACCCGATCTCTACGCCTCGCCAAAATTGAGTTCGTTCATAGGCATTGTTGATCTTTGTCAGCAGCAGCTTCTGGTGCCGTCGGCAGCTGGAGTTGCGCTCATGTGCTCAACTCTGCTTCCGGCCGGTCATGTTGCCATCTTTGTAGGACCTTAATCCCTGTGTTCCCGGAGCTTCTCCAACTACGTCGCCCGAGCCCGCACGAACCATCTTCGGAAAGTGGCCGCGCGAGCCGCGTCCGCTTTCAGTATCTTTGCAATCGTATCAAGCCGACAGATATTTTGCCTCTTGGTAGTTGTCATTTCCTCTTGATTGCAGATGAGGAGCAATTTGACTCCGCTTCGCCCGATCTGGACTGAAGGCCATTGGATGTATGGATGGGATAAGCGAAAATCAAAGCGCATTCGCTTCGAGCACGAGTACCGGGCAACGCTTTTAGGTTTGGACGGCACGTGGCGGCGCGATTGCATTCTCATCGACGTTTCCGACACCGGAGCACGTCTTCGAATTGACGGATCGACAGACGTGCTCAAAGCTCGCCAGTTCTTCCTGCTGCTTTCAACCGTCGGATTGGCTTACCGGCGATGCAAGTTGATTCGACTGGACGGCTCGGAAGTCGGAGTCCAATTTGTAACCAGCCGGAATACTCGCTCTGGGCTAGTAGCCAGAGAAACCAATTCCGGTTCGGATTGATTCAACGTATCCCTCCGGCGGCGACCGCCTTGTGTAGTTTGAGAGTCGGCCCGAGGATTTGACCTTAAGTCTAGCTTTAAGGTCACGTCGGGAATGCAGGTCAATGTGTTGGGCGCCGAGCGTCGGCGGCGATGGAGTTACGACGAGAAGGTTCGCCTTGTCGAAGAGACCTTGCAGCCTGGGGAAACGGTCTGCGGGGTTGCACGCCGGCACGGGGTGGCTCATAGCCTGCTGTTCACCTGGCGTCGACAAGCGCGCCAGGGGCGACTGGGCGGAGATGCTGCGCCTGCTCTTGTTCCCGTCGAGATCGCAGCTGTAGCGGCTCCGATCTCGAGCGGCGCACCACAACTGGCGTCTTCCCCGCCTGCGCAGCGTGCAAGGGCTGGAATCATTGAGATCGAGCTCGGGGGCGGCTGCCGTGTTCGCGTTGACCGTGACGTGGATGTTGAGGCGCTGCAGCAGGTTCTTGAGCTCTTGCGACGACGATGATCCCGATTCCGAACGGCGTCAGGGTCTGGATTGCCACTGGCCACACCGATATGCGTCGCGGCATGCGAAGCTTGGCTCTCTCAGTTCAGGAAAGCCTGAAGCGCGATCCTCATGCTGGCGATCTCTATATCTTCCGGGGCCGCAGCGGCGACCTGGTCAAGATTCTTTGGCATGATGGGTTGGGCATGTCGCTCTATGCCAAGCGCCTGGACCGAGGCAAGTTCATCTGGCCTTCGGCGTCGGACGGCGCAATATCGATCTCTGCGGCGCAGATGGCTTACATGCTGGAGGGGATCGACTGGCGTAATCCGCAACTGAGCTGGCGCCCGCAGAGCGCAGGCTGAGCACAAAATCCCGCAGATTTGTATTTTGGGGAGTCCCAGCGCGTTCAATTTGTGATTCATTGCGTCGCATGGATGCCGATCGCGACGCTGTTCCGGATGACGTTACCGCTCTGAGGGAGGCGTTGGCGATGGAGCGCGCGAGGGGGGTGGAGATCGCGGCTGAACTCGCGGTCGCCCGCGCGAAAGCATCGGAAGACGAAGCGCTGATTGCTCAGCAGAAGCTGCAGATCGCCAAGCTGAAGCATCAGATCTACGGCCAGCGGTCGGAGCGTTCGTCGCGCCTGATCGAGCAGTTGGCCTTGACGTTCGAAGAGTTGGAAAGTGACGCCACTGAAGACGAGCTGGCGGCAGAGCACGCCGTGGCGAAGACGACGACGGTGCGTGGATTTACGCGCAAGCGCGGCGAACGCCAGACGTTCCCTGAGCATTTACCGCGCGAACGAGTGGTGATCGACCCGCCGACGGCTTGCGAGTGCTGTGGTAGCAATCGTCTGCGGAAGCTCGGCGAAGACGTGACCCGGACACTGGAAGTGGTGCCGCGCCAGTGGAAGGTGATCGAGACGGTCCGGGAGAAGTTCTCCTGCCGCGACTGTGAGAAGATCAGCCAGGCGCCGGCACCGTTCCATGCGATCGCCCGGGGATGGGCTGGCCCGAGCCTGTTGGCCATGATCATGTTCGAGAAGTTCGGTCAGCATCAGCCGCTAAACCGCCAGGCCGAACGCTACGCTCTGGAAGGCGTGCCGATCGCACTGTCGACCATGGCGGATGCCGTTGGGGCGGTCTGTGCGTCGCTGGATCCCCTGCTGCGCCTGGTGGAAGCCCATGTGATGGCGGCCGAGCGGCTTCATGCCGATGATACGACCGTCCCGGTGCTGGCCAAGGGCAAGACCGACACGGGGCGGTGCTGGATCTACGTCCGCGACGATCGGCCGTTTGGCGGCGCGGGCCCGCCGGCAGCGATGTTCTACTACTCCCGCGACCGCAAGGGTGAGCATCCCCAGGGGCATTTGGCCCGGTACGCCGGCATCCTGCAGGCCGACGCCTATGACGGGTACAATCAGCTCTATCTGGCCGGGCGCCAGCCCGGACCGATCCGGGAAGCTGCCTGCTGGTCGCATGGAAGGCGCCCGTTCTTTGCCATGGCTGACATCGAAGAGAATGCGCGGCGCAAAGGCGCTGGAAAAAAGGAAATCCCGCTCTCTCCGATCGCGATCGAGGTCGTGCGGCGGATCGATGCGCTGTTCGAGATCGAACGCTTCATCAATGGCAGGAGCCCCGAAGGGCGTCTGGAGGTGCGACAGACGCTGAGCCGGCCTCTGGTCGAGGACCTTCAGGTCTACATGCGCGAACAGCTCGCCAAACTGTCTCGCGGTCACGACCTGGCCAAGGCGTTCAACTACATCCTGAAGCGATGGGCGAGCTTCACGCTGTTCCTGGAAGATGGACGCGTGTGTCTCTCCAACAATGCCGCCGAACGGGGCTTGCGAGGCATCGCTCTTGGACGGAAGTCCTGGCTGTTCTGCGGATCTGATCGCGGAGGGCGGCGCGCCGCAGCCATGTACAGCCTCATCGTCTCGGCGAAAATGAACGGCATCGACCCGCAGGCCTGGCTTACGGATATCCTCGCCCGGATCGCCGCCCATCCGGCTCATCGGCTGGACGAACTTCTGCCTTGGAATTGGACGCCAGAATCAGCGATCTCCGCTCGAGCGGCATGACCACTCACCTCAACAAGGTCCATCACGTCACCACCATCACCCAGGTCGCCAAGGACCTCGGCGAAGACGAAGATTGGCTGTGGGACATCGCCAACGAAATGGAGATCGAGGACGGCGTCATCTGGGTCTATGGCGTCGGAGAAGACGGCGTCCAGGCGTTCACCGACTTCGGAATCGAAAACCTCATCGAGCTGATCAGGTTCTACAAAGAGAACCCTGGACTCCTCAAGCGGTAACCCTGCGGCCTACGCCGAATGGATACGATTCAACGAGGGGGTCTTCCCCCCAAATCACTCCTAAATCGACGCTACCTGGCAACGATGCCCTCATCTGCGAACTCATCGTAGGGGCGGTCCATCGGCTATCGAAGCCTTATGCGATTGCCTGAACGGCGCCCGAGAACATGCGGTGCTACGGTCTGACGACGTAGTGCTCCCGTAGCGTCGCACCGGTATAGCCGTTCCGGAACACGCCATATCGCCGCAAGATGAGCACCACCTGCTTCGAAAACAGGTCGAAACCGCTAGATAGGAAAAGGCGGCATGACGTTGAACTCGTCGGCGGCGCCAGGCTCGAACCAGGTCTGGGTATTTTTCGCGATCTTTTCCGGCGGACCGGCCATCATCCGAATGCCGCGTGCTTCATCCAGGCGCTCCACGAGCTGACGTATTGACGGCCTCTTGCGTTCAATAAGGTCTACCACGTGCTTGAATCGGCTTGCAGCCTAACGCGACCCCGGTCGTGTCGATTAGATCACGCGGGAAGGGGCTGTCGAGCTTGAACCCGGTGAGGTCCAGCCCTGTCATCTGGCGAAACTGTCAGTGAGAATTCGGGCTGGATCAGCGCGTTGAATTGCCGCTCAGGGCGGGGTCGCCCTCTGATCACATTGCCCTTGTGATCCGTCGGAAACTGCCGCGCCTCGACCGCGACGGTCTATGGGATGCTGAGATTTGTCGCCTATCATAGCGGAACGACCCGTCCGTAATCGATGAAGAAGCCGGAGTCGGATTGAGGGGCGAGGCGAATATTGATGCCGATTCGGCTCGGTTCGCACGTTAATTGGTCGCTATGTCAGCGTTCGATGACATTCGATTTTGTCATCGAACGCTGACATTTTCGAATTGTCAACGAACGCCGACATATATTAAAGTAATCGAACGCCGACATTTGGAAATCCCATGCTCATACGCACACCGGCCGAACTCGGCGCCGTCCTTCGCGACCGGCGCAAGAAGCTCAAACTCGATCAATCGACGTTTGCCAAGAGCATTGGCGTCAGCCGCCAATGGGTGATCGAAGTTGAGCACGGTCACGCGCGCGCTGAGCTCGGGCTGATCCTTCGCGCCCTTGATGCCCTGGACATTCGCCTGGATGCGGGCACCGAACAAGCGCCCGCCCGCGGGGCCACCAGGCCAGCCGTCGATATCAACGCCATCGTGGCCAAGGCCAGGAAGAAAAAGGCATGACGAGCGAACTTGTTGCTCTGCTGGATGGCCAGGAAATCGGCCGCGTGCGCAATGATGCCGGCGGCCGGCTCACCTTTGTCTATGACAAGGACTGGCGCCACGCCGAAGGAGCCTATCCGCTGTCGCTCTCAATGCCGCTCGCGGCCGAAGAGCACGGTCCTTCCGCCGTGCAGGCTTTCCTCTGGGGACTCCTGCCCGACAACGAACGCGTGCTCGAACGGTGGGCCCGAAGATTTCAGGTGTCCGCGCGCAGCGTGTTTGCCCTTATTTCCCATGTCGGCGAGGACTGCGCAGGTGCCGTCCAGTTCGTCACGCCCGATCGGCTGGGCGCCTTGCGAAGCGGGGCCGAAGACAAGGTCGAATGGCTTGATGAGACGGCGATTGCCAAACGCCTGCAGACCTTGCGCGAGGATCACGCCGCATGGAGGTTGCCGCGCGATACCGGACAATTCAGCCTTGCGGGTGCCCAACCCAAAACCGCCTTGCTTCGGCAAAAAGGCAAGTGGGGAATTCCCTCTGGGCGCATTCCGACGACGCATATTCTCAAACCGCCGACCGGCCATTTCGATGGACACGCGGAAAATGAACACATCTGTCTCATACTTGCGCGCAATCTCGGGCTGCCCGTCGCCGATACCCAGGTGATGCATTTCGGCAAGGAAATCGCCATCGTCATCGAGCGCTACGACCGGCAGTTCAGTGGCAACGAGATCGTCCGTGTCCACCAGGAAGATATCTGCCAGGCGCTCGGCATCCTGCCGACCGTGAAGTATCAAAACGATGGCGGACCAAGCCCTGCCGATGTGATCGAACTCTTGCGCACTTACTCCACGGATCGAGTCGCCGACGTTGACACGTTTGTCGACGCGCTAGGCTTCAATTGGCTGATTGCGGGTACGGATGCTCATGCCAAGAATTATTCGCTGCTGCTGGCCGGCGGCCCTCACGTACGCCTCGCCCCGCTCTACGACATCGCCAGCATTCTTCCCTACGATGACATCGATCTGCAGAAGATCAAGCTCGCGATGAAAATCGGCGGTGATTACAAGCTCAGCCAGATTAGTTTGCGCGATTGGCAGAGGTTCGCGCGCGAAACGCGCCTCGATGCTGACAAGGTGGTCGCCGGACTGATTTCCCTGACCGAGCAGCTTCCGGACATTGTAGCCGCCGTACGGAAGCAAGCGCAGAAGGACGGACTGGACAACGCCATCATCGGGCGCCTCGCCGATCACTTGATTGGCAGAGCCAATCAATGCCGTCGACTGCTCGGTGGGATATAGCTCAGACCAGCCGCCAGCAGGATGATGATGGTCAGCAGCAAGGCTGCCGATCATCCTCGACATGTCGCTGTCGACGTCAACGGCAGCACCAGCATCAACATCACCGCAATCGGCATGCCGATTTCGATGTCGATGTCGATCATGATCGGTGGTTGCTCGCGATCCGTTGCACCCGCGTAGTCACTGCGGCTGCCATCACCTCACGTTAGACGTGTCCCTTCAAGGGTCCGGCAGATAAGCGTCGGATTAGCCGGGGGCGAAAGATCAAATAGAGCACGATCGCGGCCACGATGACTGTCCAGCCGACTGACGTGACGAGAGCCCATATTTGGGTCGGCATCGGACGAACTTTCCCGATGAAGCTAAGAGACCGCTGGCGCTGGACAGCGGCCTCTTGAAGCCGCCTCAAAGCCTCTTCGAGATAAAAGCTCTTACCCCGGGGTCCGCCATAATCAAACGCCGGACTCGCCACCCTGTGAAGTCAAAAACGATTCGAGGGCCACTGGAACAATTGTGACGTTGCGATAGCGACACACCTGACAAGCTAGGCCAGCAGTGGTGGAGCGCTCTTCCTCGGACGGAAGCCAACCTTTTGGCACAGAAATGATCGACAGTGCCAGCATTCGCTCCGCGGAGGGTGACGTAAGGCCGGCTCCTAGTCGGCGGTCTCAACCTGATCGGAGAGGTCTTCGACCATACTCACGAACATGTGCGGGTCCTCCCCGGGGGCGCCGATCTGCAAACGCCTCCACGAGATCACCCGGCGGCCACGAACTGGATTGTAGATCGTATCGACGATAGGCTCGAGCTGCTGGCTTTGCGCAAGTAGCTGCTGATCGCGCTTTTCGATCAGTTCGGCCATTTCCGGTGAAAACAATTCACGCGCGGTCTTGCCGACGAGGTCGTTGCGCGACATGCCGATCTGCTGTTCGGCCGCTTTGTTGATGAACAGATAGCGCAGACTGCGCGCGTCCTTGGCAATGATACCTTCACGCACGTTCTCGACGACGGTGGCGAGCAGCCGTTCGGTACGCTCGAGAATACGCTCTTTCTGCCGCTGTTCCGTGACGTCCTCCTGGACGGAGACCCAACCGCCCCCATTCATAGGCCGTTCATAAATCTTGACGATCCGGCTGTCGTTGAGCCTTACCTCGTAAGCTGCCGGCTCCTTCTTTCCGATGCGAACGAGAATGGCCGAAACGTACTTCTTGATGTCGCCGCTGAACAGCCCGTGCTCCAGAATCTCCTCGAGCGAGGAACCTGACGTGATGGTCTCGGGCAGATTATACATTCGGCGGTAGTTGCTGTTCATTGCAATCACACGTGCCTTGCCGTCGAGCATGATGAGGCCTTGCGGCATGCTGTTGATAGCGGCGGAGATGGCCTGGTACTTGTCGTTGAACGCGTCGCGCTCGGCCATCGCGGCGTCGCGCTGCTTGCTGAGATCCAATTCAAGCTGTTCGAGCTCAAAAACTTGAGCGACAGCAGCGCGGAAGTTCTGCACGGCGCGCGCCAGGCGGCCGATTTCGTCGTGGCCTCGCAGATGTGGCACCTCGCTTGCGATATCCCCGGTTCTGATACGATCGGTCGCCTCGGCAATGTCTGAGAGCCGCGCCAGCACCGAATCCCGGATCACGAGAACATTGAGCGCAGCAAGCACCAGCGCCGCCAAGCCCAGCATGAACAGGTACCATGCCGCACAGCGATTCTGTTCGGCGAGCTCATCTGCTTCGCGAGTACGTTCGTTGTAGCCGCGCTGCAACGCTTCCAGATCCGCATTCAGCCTGCTGCGAACCGTGCTGCTGGCTTCGGTGTCCCCAAACTCGCGGGCGGCTGCGGGGCTAATCTCGACGGCCCGCCGCACCAACTCCTGGTGGATATCGATGAATTGGGCAATGCGCCGTTTGAGGGCTGCGAACCGTTCGAAGTCTTCCGAGCGGCCCGTAGGCTCCCAGCCCTTCATCATCTCCGCAAGCTCGTGGTTGCGCTTGAGGATTTCGTCCGCAAACTCTTTCACCTTTGTTCGTTCGGTGGACATGTAGATGCCGCGCGAGTCCATCGCTATCGCATAGATGGATGCGTCGACCAGTCCGGAATTGATCGCCCCAGCAGCGGAGGAGGCTTGCATATTGCGATAGGAATTCTGCAGTCGCACGGTTTGGACAGACATGACCAGAAGAAAGGCCGTAACAATTCCCAAAAACCCGGCGATCACGTAGACTTTCTCGGCTACCGTCAGGTCGTCGACCCCGCACGCGAAGTGGATATATTTTTTCAAAAGCCGCACGACGGGCCCGGCTCCAAGGCCTGCTAGCGCAGCATTCATGACACATCCCAACCTAAACCTGCGCCACATAAACTATCCGACTGTCCAACCTTAAGGTTGTGCGCGTTTACGGGGGAGCAATGTGCGTTGAGGATCGGCCGGCGTCGGAGAGTACGTCTTCGGGGGAGACTGGGGCGTACGCATCCCAGCGTAGGCCGCGGGCTCATTGGATTATTCTGGCGGCGAGCGCTTACGCGGCTCCGGGCTCTCCTATACATCCGGACGAGTTCGATCAGGTTTTCGGATTCCGAACTTAGTGAAAACCTGCATGCCATGTTCTCCGGCGCCATAACCCCTGATTGCTCCAGGTTCAATCTCCATTTCATTGGCGGCGTCTCGCAGCCAGTCTTCATCTTGCTCAAGTTCCTCGGCAACACGCTTGATGCCGGCAACGTGGCGAACAGCTGAGGTACATGGTTACACAGCTCAAGCGGCGATCGCTGATGCCAGCCTCCAATCCAGGGAAGCAGTTCGTCCAGCCGATGAACTGGATGAGCAGACAGGGGCCACGCGAGCGACGGCTCACTTCATGTGAAAACGAAGACAAGCAGGCTCGAGCAGAGTAGCGCAACTCCTACTGCGGTCAGCCCTAGGAAACTGCTGGAGACAAGATCATGATTGCCCATGAACGAACCTCTGCGGAGAGGAATAGAGATCGGCAGTCGTTCCCTTTCCGACCAATCTGGAGATTATTTTCAAATGAGTCGCACAATTCCTGCTGGTCCCGCGATGGAGCGCACTTTTCCAGCTGAATCGATGGAGAGTTCGCCGCGTTCCGGCGGCATCCTCGTGGAATGCATTGAACGGGGTGTAGCGGCACGACATACCGTCCTTATTCGCTTGATCGCCGCTGAGATGAAAAGGGCCGCAGGATCTTTCTCGGGTCCTGCGGCCTTTATCTTTCCGGGAAAATTGAGGGCTTACGGAATGATCACTGCCAGCCCCGGCTGCAACAATGATTCCAGAACCGGGTTTGCAGGTTGAGTCTCAAAACATCTGTTCCGAGGCGGAACATGGAAGGCTGTTGCGCGAGTGCAACTTCTTGCCGTGACGCGGAAGGGGCCTCTTTTCCTTGTGATCAGCTTCTGGCAAGCTGGGATGTTTTCATTTTTTAGGAGAGACGTGCGTGGCGATAGGTACTGTAAAGTGGTTCAATCCGACCAAAGGTTACGGCTTCATCCAGCCCGACAATGGCGGCAAGGATGTTTTCGTTCACATCTCGGCCGTTGAAAGGGCGGGACTGAGCACTCTCAACGAGGGCGCGAGGGTGAGCTACGAGGAAACGAGCAACAAGGGCAAAACGTCCGCTGAAAATCTGAGGGTCGGCTAGCCCATATGGAGCGCAGGCGCTTCAAAAGTTAAAACAGTGCGCTAGTGAGCCCCGCTTACTAGTCTCAAAAATCAAGGCCCGCTGGTTCGCGCTGGGCCGGCGACTCTGCTAACCCAATCCAGTGATCGGTGCCCGCCGATCGCCAACAATCTCAATCAAACTCCGCCGGCTCCAAAGCCGGCGGATTTTTGCGTCACAATTGACTCAAGCGGCGCGCTCCGATTCCGGCGGGAAGATGCTCTCCAATTGCTTTTGCAGAGTGGCGACGGTCGTCCGCAGGTTGTCCCGACGTTCTCGCAAGGTCAGAGCCAGCATCGGGTAGGACTGGTTGGCGGGGTCGCAGACATGGGCCTTGCGCTCTTCCTCCTCAATGTCGGCATCGAGGAGCTGAACGCGCCATCGCAGGTCGGAGATCAGCGCATGGAGCTTGGTTGGTGCGGTTGCATCGAAACGGGGCGTCGGTTGCATCGGCTCGCCTCAATATGAAACAGGCCCACCTTGGGTCTGACGGATTGGACATTGGAGAGCAAATGGAGTGCCAGTCCGCACGCGAGGCGATTTCGATGGTGCTTCAACCACCCCCCAACAGCGCTGAGCTTTAAACTTACTTTGTTGCGTCCCCTCGAGGCACGTGCATCATGAGCCTGCTGTCGGCGGCGGCGCCGATACGCTCTGCCCCCGTGCTGCGGATTAAGGTGCGGACCTCCAAGCAGCACGGGGGCCGATTTGGCGCTGGCAAACGCTATTCTACCACGAACGTTGCGTTCCAGGCTTGACAAGAGGCCGTGCGGGGCAAGGTCAAGACAAAGATAGTTCATGACGGACAGAGAGAAAGTTTTTTCGCGCCTACGCGGACCTCCGAGAGGTTCGCTTGAGCTGTCTTTGGGATTTCTTCCAATATGAACGGGAAAACGAGCTCGTTTGGGCACGAAATGACTTTGTTGAACGTGTCCTGGGTCGTAAGCCGCTTATCCTGCGGAGTTGGCTCGAGGAGCACCGAGAGGAGCTAATGCGCAGCTACGGACGACGCAGAAACGTCGGCGCGTCCGACCAGCTCTGATCATACGCAAGCAGCCACCGCAGGGGCCGCCAGATTGGCCTGTCGCATCGTCCGAGGCCGCGGCCCTTCAGCCTACCGCCGCAAGCGCCATGCATATCACCGGCGAGCTCTCGCGGCCATTTCGATGCCGAGCGCCGGATTGAGGGTCCCTGTACCGCATTGGCCCTCGCCGACAGCCGCGTGATCTGCGAATATCTCGACGACCGGGCGGGCGGCACGCTGTTTCCGAAGTCACAGACGCAGCGCTGGCGTGCCCTGGTCGATCAGAGCATTGGCGACGGCATTCTGACCGCCGCTCTCCTGTCGCGCTACGAGATGGCGGCCCGCCCTCCCGAGAAAGTCTGGCAGCAATGGCTAGACGGTCAGCTCGACAAGGTCGAAACCTCCATTGCCGCGATCGAGAAGGCTGTTCCCACGCTTGGCGACCGCGTCGACATCGGCACGATCAGCTTCGCCTGCGCCTTCGGCTATCTGGATCTGCGCTTTCCTGATTTCGGCTGGCGCTCGCTCATCCGCAATGCGCCGCATGGTTTGCCGGCTTCGGGG
Source organism: Bradyrhizobium cosmicum (assembly GCF_032290525.1). Lineage (GTDB taxonomy): Bacteria > Pseudomonadota > Alphaproteobacteria > Rhizobiales > Xanthobacteraceae > Bradyrhizobium > Bradyrhizobium cosmicum_A. The sequence goes on from NZ_JASXTA010000045.1 coordinate 14,049, forward strand.
CACGCCCATCGATGCAGGCGACGCGCCATCCTGCTGGCTGAGAGCGGCTGCAGTTATCTAGAGCTGCAGCCTGCAAGCGTGGAAAGGTCAGGTGTGAACGGCGTCCAAGGTTGGGTGTGACTCAGATCCGATCATGTTTTCTGCCGAGCTTGCAATTCTCCAACAGGGGGAATCCGGATCATGCGAGCTGGCATCAGCATATATTCTCGAAATCTAGCGCATACCTAGAATGAGGTTCTCGGATCATGAAAGCAGTGCAACGCAAGGACTCCCTTACGCGTGGACGAGACCGACCGGCGGATCCTGCGAGCGATGCAAGGTGATGCGCGTCTTACGACGGCAGAATTAGCCGTTAAGGTTGGGGCTATCCACGACGCCGTGCTGGAACAGGCTCAAGCGACTTGAGAAGCAGGGTTACATCGATGGCTACGTCGCGCTCCTCAATCAGGAGAAGCTCGGTTTGCCGGAAACGGTCATCATAGAAATCACGCTCGATCGCCACGATGAGGAGGTGCTGGAACGGTTCGGAAAATTGCTCGCTGGCCTGCCCGAAGTGATCGAGGCTTATCTCACGACCGGAGACTACGATAGCTGTAGAAAGCACCGCAGGCTATGAGCGCTTCCTGCCCGGCGCAACTCAGTACGCCCGATGGGTTCGAATTTTCTTCAATACTAACTCCAAACTCTCGAACCCTCTGACCGGATATTCCATGTGCCCGCCGCGCTCGGCTTGGTCGCGTCGGATGTCGCAAACGTCTTGAAGCGGAATGCGGCGTCCAATCGGACAGCCGCGCGAACGCTCATTGCTACAAGTCGAGCACCAGAGTCTCACTGAGACTCCCGAGCGGCAAACCATCATCGAGCAGTTGGAGACCTTTTCCTCGTCCGAAAGTATCTGATCATCATGATCAGGCACGCCACCGAGAACCCGCGTCTCGCATGTTCCGCAAAATGCCTTGCTCGCATGATATCGGAACATCGACATCGGCTGAACGACGTTGCATAGCCCCGGTCGAGGTCGAGCAACGCCTGAGCATAGTCGAGCGCGATTGTAATGCCGTCTAAGGTGGTCAGGTCGATATAGCTGTTCAGAGAGCGAACATCGGTCTCGGTATCGAAGCAGCGCAGTCTGATAGACATGTTCTCAGGGGCGGTCGGCGGCGGGAGTTCATCCGCCGCCGCGCCTTCGGTTTGTATCTCCCTGGGCGTCGCATCCGTCATTGGCGGTCATGGTAGACCCTATGAGGGCGATTCGTGCTGGCGGTTTCGGACCCGCCAAGTCCCTGATTTGGTTTCAAAATAGGCGGTTTGCGAGGAAAATAAGACCGCAGGCTGATTATCGTAGTATAAAATCAGGTTATAACCTGATAAATATCGGAATAAATAAGGCTGTAGACTGATACGAAGGCCCATAAAATCGGGTCACACTATGAAAAATGATGCTCGCCAGCGTGGCCGTAAACGACTTGATGAGCGGCTCATCGCGCTCAAACCCCAAGACCGCTTCAACGCCCCGCCGAAAGGCTGGGTGCGGGCGATCAGGGACGCGCTCGGCATGACCGGCGTCCAGTTCGCCAAGCGGCTCAAAATCCGTCCCCAGAGCGTAGAGGCTCTTGAAAAGTCCGAAGCAAACGGTTCGATCCAGCTCAAGACGCTGCGTCGCGCCGCGGAAGCCCTTGACTGCACGCTTGTCTACGCCCTCGTGCCGAACACGTCGCTTGAAGGCGCCGTGAGCGCGCGCGCGCGCAAGATCGCCAGACGCGAACTGGGTCGCGTCGCCCATACGATGAAGCTGGAAGCGCAGGGGACGGGCGACGCCAATCTCGAAGCGCGCATTGAGGCGTATGTCCGTGATGTCCTCAAAGACCGCGATTTGTGGAACGAGCTATGACGGATCTCTTCCAGGAACCGGATGACGCGACGCCGCTCGATCCCGCGCTGCGCGGCGATCTACTGCAAACCTGGATCACCAGCCGCGCGGACCTGAACGAGGCGGAAGAGGAAAACATCGTCAAGGGCGCGGCCTGGGGCCGCCGCCGCCGCGGAAAGGCGGCCGATCTCCTGACGGAGGATTTCGTCAAGACGCTGCACAAGCAGATGTTCGGCGAAGTCTGGAAATGGGCCGGAACCTACCGGCAGGGCGAGCTCAATATCGGCATCGCCCCGCATCTCATCGCCGCCGAGATGCCGGCGATGCTCGATGACGTACGCTGTTGGGTCGAACACAAGACCTATCCACCTGACGAAATCGCCGCGCGCCTGCATCACCGGCTGACGCAGATTCACGCCTTCCCGAACGGCAATGGCCGTCACGCCCGCATGATGGCGGATCTCGTGATCGAACGGCTCGGCGGCAAAGCGTTTAGCTGGGGCGGCGGAAGCCTTGCCGACGTAGGAACGCTGCGCAATCAATACGTGGCGGCGCTTCAGGCCGCGGACAATCACGACATCGGGCCGCTGCTGGCCTTCATGCGGTCATGACGGCGGGCGCGCTGACCATCGCCGATCAAAGCCTGGTCGGTTCGTCGGTGACACCGAGCATGAAGCCCTCGTGTCGGGCCATTCCAGTGTATGGCCTGGGCGGCTGCGGTGATGGCCGGCGATCTCGACCGGCTCATCCGCCACCCCTGGCATGAAGTGCGGCGCAAGGTGACCGGCGCGCCCGACACGCCGCTGCATGCCGCCGCATTCTTTCGCACGGAGCCCTTCGCGCGCATCGGCGCGACCGTGACCGGCGCCGTAATTCGCGTCCGCCTCGATGATCGCCTAGCAATGCGGATCGAGCGTGAGTTCGTTGTCTCCGAGCAGAAAAGTTTTGTGCCAAGGAACGATGCTGTGCACGATCTGGTGCGCGCTGATGTGCCGCTGCTTCGGCGTCGGGGGTTCCCGAATCACCAGTGTACCGGCGACTCTCACCCGGTGGGCGAACTCGTCGAACAGCGAGAGGTCGGCGCTGCTGTAGTATTTGAAGTCGAGCTTCAGTTGCCCGATGACGGAACCGATTCGAGCGGCGGCTCCGGATCGCCCAGGTCGCGGAGTACGCGGCGACCTGGGCGCTATCTCCGGCGGAAAGGCGCAGCGCATCCCAAAGGCGCTGCGGCTTGCCATGGAAGGGCATAGATAAATCTGCTTCTCATTCACGCTTTAGCCGTCCAGCGACCCAATGAAAACAACCCGTTCGGCTTCTGTTGCGACATCGTCAAACCAGTGTTGGCGGCAGCGCTCGTCGTCCACTAAGCCCTAGACGACGCAGACAGCATGAAATGGCCGGCGGCCATCACTGCCGCTGGCCATCGCTTGCGCTACCTTGCGCTGGGGGTGATCGGCAGCGCAACGCCGCGGCCTGTGCTCTAGCCTGCGTTGAACCAGGCGTTTCGGACCACGCATGCCGGATAGTGCTTAAACAGGGCGGGCATCGGCTTGCGGGCGTAAGAGCCATAACCAGCAGGCTCCATAGTTCGAACACGCCCTTCTTCTCACGCCACAACGGCGCACGCCATGCGGCGTCGATCCCTCGCGGGAAGGATTCGGAGCTCCTCGCCGGGGCACTCGGGAAATGGCCCGCCGTGATGAAGTATGCTGGCGTCGCTATCACTGCCCGTTTCCGGCTGCCCTCTTAAGTAAGAAGAGCGAGCCCCACGGCGGTCGGCAGCGCGGCCGGACCCAAGCTGATCGAGCAGAAAGACGGCTCATCATAAGGGGCAAACGCTGCCAATCATCGTGGTTGCAGTGGTAAAAGGTCCTCGCCGACTGACTTGGGGGGGCAGGATGGTTAAGGCATTTCGCAATTTGATCATGACGCTCACTTTTGTAGGAGTTGCCGGCTGCAACATGTTTTGGAATTTCATGAATGACTATATGGCCTGTGGCCTTGCGCTGGCGGCTTCAGTTGCAGCCGGCTTTGGCGTTGAGCGCATCTTCATCGAGCGGTCCCGTCGGGAGATGATCCGCCTGCATGGCGCGGACTGGCATTCGGCGGAGAACCGACAGCTCGACTCATGAGCGTCAGCCGTCGCGCGCTCGTCGTTTTCATCATCCGATTGTTCGCATTCGACCCGAGGGGGCTAGCCCGATGATCAAACCAGTCCATCCATTCCGGTTCGCTCGCATCGAGCGCCTGCGAGAGCTGCTTGAACGAGACTCCGAAATGGCAGTTGATCCGAATGCGGGCGTGAGCACCACGAAGCTGGTGAGACCCGATCGGCCAATGCTCGATGCAGGTTTGATACTCGGTCGTGATCCAGGAGGGTGCGAACTGGATCCCTCGTTGCGAGCCATGCGAGCGCTACGGGACCGCAACTAGTCAATACGCCCGAGTAGCATCACGATCTGGAAGGGCGATGACCATAAGCCGCCCCCAAGGTAGGGGGACGCCGAAAGCCAACTCCCGGCTTTATTGGTCCTTACTGCTTTACAATGTCGCCACAGGGCTCTCGTTGTAGTCGCCACCAGCGCTGCCAGCAAGGTAGGCAAGAGGAGCGATCCGAACCAAGTCGGGCGCGAGGCTCAACGGCAATAGCTGGCGGAGAAGCAGTGCATGAGCTGGCAACCTGATGATTGAAGGCGGCCCTATGTGGTGTCCGTCACCGGACGGCAGGTCGTCACTGGAAACCAGCACTACCTGCTCTGGCCACGTGGTCTCGGGAACCATTTCGAGCTCGCCATTGCCGAGCCGACGCGGCGGCAACTCAGGGCGGCCGTGGACAACACGGCCAAGACCGGCAAGCGCGGAGCCATCAAAGGACGCGCGGAAGCACGATACCTTCCTTGGGTGGTACCTCGGCGAAGGTTGCCTCGAGCACAACGTGTTCGCGCCTATCGAGCGCCAACGAACCTCGTGCCCAAAGGTCGCGCGCCGACACGGATCTCGTGTGAAAGATCAACGAGCTTTCTTGATTGCCGTCGGGAGCGGGATGATCTTTTTTGCCGTGTGCCCGGGTTGTGCCCCATACTTTTCGGGGCACAATGCAGGGGAAGCAAGTCGCTAAGCTACTGTAATTTCTGGATTAATGGTGGGCGCACAAGGGATCGAACCTTGGACCTCTCCCGTGTGAAGGGAACGCTCTCCCGCTGAGCTATGCGCCCGGGACCATCATGCAGACGGCCGGACTTTTGAGGCCGGCCGGCACATCGAAGCCCGCGATTTAGAAGTGCAGGCCGAAGGTGTCAAGTTTCCAGGCGTCGCCGGGGCCCAAAACCTTTCAATCACGCAATTTCGCGGTCGAGCCCGCTTTGGGCCGGCTCAGGCGCCCTGCTGGCGGGAGCGGGAGGCATGAGCCTGGAGCGCGCGGATGCGCTCGGCGAGCGTTCCGCCGCCTTCGGGCAGGCTGGGCGCCGTCGCCGCGTCGTTGGCCGGGCGCGGGGCCGGTCTCGGCGGCTGGCCGGCCTCGGCCGCCAGCAGCGCCTCGATCGGCGAGTTCGGGCCTTCGAGCTGCATCGCGAGCTTGGCCACCTCGGCGGCGATGTCGTTGATGCGCTCGCGCAGCAGCGCGTTCTCCATGCGCTCGGTCGCCCAGGAACTTTCCGCCTGCTGCTGGATCGCGTTGATGTCGCGCTGGAGTTTGGCACGCTCGTCGCGCGCGGTGCGCAGCTGTTCCTCCAGCGCGGCCTTTTCGGCGCGGAGCGCCTCGAATGCGGCCGAGGACTTGCCGCCGCTCAGCGCGGCGATCTCGACGCGCAGCTCCTTGATGGTACGCTCGCTGTTCTCACTGGCCTGGCGGAGCTGGTTGTTCTCGTAGTCGCGCTCGGCAAGGAGCTTGCCTTGCGTCGCGAGGCGGCCTTCGAGATCGCCGACGCGGCCCGATAGCATCTCGGCCTCTTTCACCTGCACGATGAGCTGGCGATCGAGCTCGGTGACGCGCTGGCTCAGATTCTCGACGCGGCCGCGCGCATCGGCGAGCTCGCGCGAGGCTGTCTCGGATTCGGCACGCTCCTGCGCCAGCCGCGCCTGTGTCGCCGCAAACTCCTTCTCGGCATCGCCGACGCGGTTCTTCAGCTCCTCGATCTGCGCGCGCACCGCGACTAGCTCGACCTGACGGCTCTCCGCCATCATCGAGCGGCTCGACAGCTCGGAATTGATCTTTGCGAGCTCGTCCTGCTTGTCGGTCAGCGCATTCTCGGCGGCGCGCAGGGCTTCGGTCTTGGCGCTGAATTCCTCCTCGGTGGCGCGCAGCTGCTCCTTCACCGCCTTCTCGCGCGCTTCCAGCGCGAAGATCGTGGCGTTCTTCTCGCCAAGCTCGATCTTCATGCGGTTGATGGCGTCGCTCTTCTTGCCGAGCTCGGCGAGCTGGCTCGTGGTCTTGTTCTTGAGCTGGTCGACGCTCATCTCGAGCCGCCGCGCCGACATGGCGAATTCGGCGCGGAGCTGGTCCTTGTCGGCCTGAATCTCCGCCATCGAGAGCGGCGTCGCGGCCTCGAGCCGGCGCGTGGTCAGGCGCACCGCGCGGTTATGCACCAGCGGCACGATGGCAAGCCCGCACAGCATCGAGAGCAGGAAGCCGATCGCCAGGTACATGATCGGTTCGACCATGGGCCAGAACTCCCAGAGCTAAGGAAAAATTTACCAACGACATTGCATGCGGGGCCGGCAAAAAGCCAGCCCCGACACGTCGTTAACCTTGATCCGTCGCCGGTTGGGGAAGCGGGGACGCTAGAACGGGTTCCAGGTCGCGCGCGGAGTGAATTTCAAATAGCCGATATTGGCTCCCAGCCGCAGGCCGAGGCCCGAGCGGATCGGCACCAGCACGATGTTGTTGGCGGTAAGCGCCGTCATGCCGAAGCCGCCGATGATATAGGCCGAGCCGTCGATTCCGCCGAAGCGCTGGTAGATCGCGTTGGTGGCGGGCAGGTTATAGACCAGCGTCATGGTGCGCGCGCCGTCGCCGCCCCAGTCGAAGCCGAGCGAGGGGCCCTGCCAGTAGACGCGCAGGTCGCCGGCGTTCTTGGTGTAGAGCGTGCCTTCACCGTAGCGCAGGCCGGCGACGAAGGCGCCGGACCCCTCCTCACCCAGGATATAGCCGTTGGGCAGGCCCCATTGGCTGACCGCCTTCTCGATGATCGAGGCGAGCCCGCGCGAGACGTTGCCGAAGAAGCGGTGGCCGGCGTTCACGAGCTCGTCCGGCCCATAGGTGCTGGGCGTCGGGGTCCGCTGCGGCGGCGGCAGATTGGGCGGCGGCGCCTGCTGGGCGGCGGCTGGCACGATCCAGCCGACCATCGCGGCAAGCGCGAGCGCAGCAAGGCGTGATGCGAAAGTCATAAAGAACCCCTGGTATCGAATCCGATCGCTTCTTAACCTGACGCCAACAGGCACGGCTCTAGGTTGCGCCGGATGTCCCCTCGACTCGGATGTTATCCGCAGCAACTATGACGGCACAACGGCAGGAAGATAGCCCTTTGCGCCCCGGAATTGCCTTGATCGGTTTCCTCATGTGCCTGCTGGCGGGCATTTGGATCACCTCCCCAGGGTCGCCGGCCGAGGCTGCCACCACCGAGCGGGTCGTCGTCAATCGCTTCAGCGGCGTGGCGATCGAGGGCTTCGATCCCGTGGCCTATTTCGTCGACGGCGCGGCCGTGCAGGGGACGACGGAGTTCGAGGCGAACCTCTGGGGCGCGGTCTGGCGCTTCCGCAACGAGGGCAACCGGGCGTCCTTCCTGGCCCATCCCGAAATCTATGGTCCGCAGTTCGGCGGCTACGATCCGGCCGACATCGCCCGGGGGGTCGCCATCGCTGCCAATCCCCGCTTCTACGTGATCTCGGCGCAGCGGCTCTATTTGTTCAGCCGCGAGGCCAATCGCGATGCCTTCGCCGCCGACCCGGAGCGCTTCCTCTATGAGGTGCGCAAGCGCTGGCCGGCGCTCCAGGACCAGCTCAGTCAGTAGCAGCTCAGTCAGAAGCCCACCGCGTGCGGATCGCCCCAGGCGACGAACTCCGGGATGATGAAGCCGGTATCGCCGCGCTGGCCGAATCGGAGCTCGCCGCCCTTGCCGTCGGTGACCTTGCCGCCGGCGGCGGTCACGACGGCGCAGCCTGCCCCGACATCCCATTCGCAAGTGGGTCCGAAGCGGGGATAGATATCGGCGCTGCCCTCCGCGATCCGGCCGAATTTGACCGCCGAGCCGACCGTCTTCCTGACGGCATGGGGCCGGCCATCGATGAATGCTTCGCTCCTGGGATCGCCATGCGAGCGGCTCACCGCCGCGATCCAGGGCTGGCCTTGCACCGGCAGCGTTCGGGTGCGGACCGGCTCGGCAGCACCGATGGTGGTGCGGTCGAACCTGACGCGCTCGGCGCCGCGGCCGACGATGCCGCGCCAGAGCAGACCGAGCGCGGGCGCGCTGACGATGCCCAGCAGCGGCACGCCCGATGTCACGAGGGCGAGGTTGACGGTGAATTCGTCACGGCCGGCGACGAACTCCTTGGTGCCGTCGAGCGGGTCGATCAGGAAGAAGCTGCCCTGAAACGGCGGCGAGGCGAGCTGGGTCCGCTCTTCCGACAGTGTCGGCACGTCACCCGCAAGCTGCGCCAGGCCGTCGGCGATGACGCGGTCGGCGGCGAGATCAGCCTCGGTCACGGGCGAGCCGTCCTGTTTGCCGTCGATCCGCATCGCGGAGCGGTTGACCGCCAGAATTGCTTCACCCGCCTGCACCACCAGGGCGGTAAGCGGCTCCATCAGGCCGATAGCGGCCGCGCCGTCGATGATCCGCTTCACCTGCATGCCTCATTCATCGGCAATTCATCCCAGTCGGCTGATTCGTCCGTGGCTTTATGGCCGCTTCGAGCCGATCGCAAGCTAGCTGCCACGGGCTTGCGAATGTTAGAACCCGCGGCATTCGCCAAGCATGCGTGATTCGCCGCGTCCGTGCCGTGCAATACCAGGAAACCTTTATGTCTGACGCTTCGTCACCCGGTACCGCTACTGCTCCCGATATGCTCGAACTCGCGGCGCTGCTCTGCTCGCGGGTCTGCCACGATCTCATCAGCCCTGTCGGCGCCATCGTCAATGGGCTCGAAGTGCTCGACGACGATCCCAAGCCCGAGGATCGCGAGTTCGCGCTCGACCTGATTCGCAAGAGCGCGAAGACCGCCTCCGCCCGCCTCCAGTTCTGCCGCCTCGCCTTCGGCGCCGCCGGCTCGTCCGGCGCGCAGATCGATCTCGGCGATGCCCAGACCATGGCCCGCGGCCATATCGAGGACGGCAAGTGCTCGATCACGTGGAATCTGCCGCGGCTGTTGCTGCCGAAGAATCGCGTCAAGCTGCTGCTCAACATGCTGGTTGTCTCCCAGCACACGATTCCGCGCGGCGGCATGCTGACGATCGATCCGATCGGCGAGGGCGAGACCATGAGCTTCCGCATCACCGCGACCGGACATAATGCGCGCCTGCCGCAGAACATCTCCGAACTCCTGGGCGGCGAGCGGGGACCGGCCGCGGATGCGCACGCGATCCAGCCTTATTATACGCGGCTGCTGGCGCAGGCCTGCGGGCTCACGGTGACGCTCAAGCTGGAGGGCGAAGCCATTATCATTACCGCTTCGTAAACGCGCGACTCGCTCCCGGAACGTTAATCTATTCTTTACGAGGCGCTTCGGCTTGTCCGGAGCGCCTTATCTCTTTGTTGGTTCCGTTCTTTTGCACTTACTCAACCAATATTAAACGCTTTGCGGAGAAGCTGGCCCCATTCCGAATTGGCGCATCACGCCTCGTGCGCGCCCTCCCTGTATGAAGGCCGGTTTTCATGGATGATCTGTTGCGGGAGTTCTTGACGGAGACCAGCGAGAGCCTGGACACCGTCGACAATCAGCTGGTGAAG
>NZ_JASXTA010000046.1:0-23038 GCF_032290525.1 Bradyrhizobium cosmicum
CTGCTCCCTTTCGATAATCTGTAAAGCCGATCCTACCAACCCTCGTGTCCGCAAGAAGACGTCAGCCGCGATTACGCTATGTGAAGAACGTCCCTGAGCACCGTTTTACGCAAAGTGTAGTTGGGATAGGTGGCGACAGAGTATCCATAACAGGCCGCACAAAAGTTCGGTGAGCCAGCGGCGGAGCAGGCTGAAGTTGTAGCCAGCGGCGGTGAGCACGACGTTGGTACGTCGCCGTCGCGACCCTTGAGATGGTTACGGCGCATTCGGTGGTCGTCCCTTGAGATGACCGATCACAGGCTCGACGGCGGCGCGACGCCGCATCTCGCGGCGGATGGCTTTGGTGACACGGCGAACCTGGCCGCTGGTCCAGACCTTAAATTGATCTGGATAGTTGTGGCCGCGGTAGCCCTTGTCGCCGTGGATGCGGCGCGCTGCAACACCAGTGAGCTTTTCGAGGTCGGCGATGACGGGACCGAGCGTGTGGCCGTCATAGGATTGCGTGCAGGAAAGCTTGCAATCTCAAAGCCAAGCTCGCCCGGAAAATCGATTCTTGATCAACCGCTTGGACGGTTCTTCACGAACGACTAACTAGACACCCAGTAAAGACGGGCCGCAGGGGGTCGCTTGTTGTGGCCTAGGTTGTGTCGCAATAAATGACCCGTAGAAGTTCTGCTGGTCGAGAGCGCTTCGAAGGCGCTTACATAGCCCGGATCGTGCATCTTCGATTGACATCTCTCTTTATGTCTCCTCGTGCGGCTGCTCTTTGGGAGCTCCAGGAGACTTTTCCTGCGAAATCGAACAAGACCCGCTGCAACAGACCTTCTCGTCTCTATAGTCGGCCAAGGTTTGGAGCAGCCGCGGCATATGATACTGTTTAGTCGCTTCCCTCATAGCGTCCGGCATAGCTCTCGGATCGTCTAGCCGTGTCATTGCCCGCTCGATCAGCTCGATCGCGCCTGGCTTGTCACCACTCTCGTAGTAATACCGAGCGACCATCTCATAAGAAGAGAAGTCGACGCCACCACTGGCTTCCCCAGGATTGAGGATATGTTCCGACACATCCTTGCCGATCGCAAAGCGCTCGGCACGCGGAAGGTGGGCCTTATCGTTCTCCGGACCAAAGAGTTGCTCCATCACGATAGCCAGCCCACGCAAAGCCTCTGACTGTTTCTCAAGCGCATCTCGAACCAGTTGGCGTAAGACCTTGAAGCCGGTCGCCGTGTCGCGCATTTTGTGAAGCAACAGATCCGCATGAATCTGGCGGAACCTGAGACTGTCCGGCATGGTGGCGATGCCCTTCTCGACAGCTGAGAGCGCTGCCGGCCAATCCTTTGCTTCCATGGCCGGTCGAATTGCCTCGAGGATTGGGATTTCGCGCGCAAAGCGTTCATTTGCCGCGATCCGTTTCGCATCCGCGGCTTTAGCTTGATAGCTGCTGCGCCAAGTTCCGTTAATAATTTTCGGCAAGACGTCGTCGATTTGGACCGGATGACCGATAAAGGCAATGTGGCCGTCGCGGTCGACGACGAACGATGTCGGAATGCCAAGAGAAGAGCTGGCCTCCATCCAAAGCTTGTTCATTTCGCCAGTACTATCGAACCCGATACGATAGTTCAGATTTGAGAACTCTTCAGTCAACCATGCGTCCAACTTGGTGCGAGCCTCATCCGGCGTTGGTGCATCTTCACTAGCTGCGACTCCGACGACCTCAAACCCTTCGTCTTTGTATTCTGCTTGCAGCTTCATCAGATGAGGGATCGCCTTCACACACGGCCCGCACCAAGTTGCCCAGAACTCGACGATGTACACTTTCCCTGGCTGGAAGTTCGTGAGGGGCTCGCCACGCAGCCAGTCTTCGACTTTGAGCGAAGGAGCCGGGGACTCCATGCATAGCACCATGATGATCTCCAAAGTTACCTGTTACGCGACCTTGTCGCTTCACCCGAATAACAATCACAGTGCCAGCTGTCCACGCGCGCTAAGCTACATGACACGGATTTGAAGAACATCCACACGGCCACTAGCATCCACTGCGTGTAACCTGACGTGCTTTGCGTCAGCGTCGGATTTCGAGCACGCATCGCGACCTTCGTGCCAAAAGATCGTCTTGCGATGCGCATCAGCGAACCGCGCTGCGCCACTAGGAGGCGCGCGAGAAGCCGGATGGTGCCCGCTAACCAACAATTCCAAGGGTCAGGGCGACGACGAGCTCGCCTCCCTTTTAGAATCGGCCGGTCCGTTGGTGAGATGCGCCCTTCTCCAAGCCATTCGCAAGCTGGCAAGGAACAAGTCGAACAGCGGGGCCGCGGTAGTTGGATCGGCCGCTGATTTCACGTCGGTAAGGTAGGCAATCTGCGATCTCGTTCGCTTGGCATGTGCCCGCATTTTGCGACGAAGCCGCTAGGATACGTAAGCTTGAAGAGCCAGCCGCCTGCTAACCCTTGTAGGGTCGCCATGGGCAACCGGCCAGATTCATCACCATAAATTCGGCACGTCCATGCTGATGGCGATGGCGTTGCTGGCGAGCACGCCAGTGGGCGCGCCACTCGATCGGTTGATATCTTCAACCAGCCGTCATTCCGCCTGGCGGCCTAACCCGGCAGACGCTCCACTTATCAACTCGGAGAATCTGTTCAGACAAGCGGGATCAGCTCTGGTTGCGCTGCTGATCGGGACCTTGCCATTCGGTGCGGCGTTAAATGATTTTGCTCCCAAAGGCGGGACTGAACCGCGCAGAAGCATCGTACCAAGATCCGTGCTTCCGAACGTCGAGGAGGGCTCTGGTTTTACGGTGACACAAGTCGTCTCGTTTTCCGACCTCTACGGGAGAAAAATCGTCGTCGCCCTTGACCGCAACATCCTCGCCATTTTTTGAACCCCGCGATCTTCTGGCGAATGAGGGCATAAGCGACGACCTGAGGCGCGCTTTCATCGTCTATCCCGGCTCGATCTTTTGTGGCGATTGAAGCTTCAGGAACGTTATAGCCAGGCGGAAGTTTCGCGTGCTGAATGGGCAACACAACTCGCCGCCATTCTTAACGGCCTCCCATTGCAGCTCCCTACATCAATGTCCTCGCTGTCCAGCGCCGGAAGATCGAATTCACGGCGCTTCGAAACCTTCGGTCTGGTCGCGCGGCAGAGTTTTAAACCCTTTCGACCTTGTGCCGATGCAGGTCTACGACTGGTCGAGAGCCACGATCTTAGAGCGCCCACCGTCGACCATTTCGCGGAGAATGTAATGCTCGGGATATTCCTCGTTCGCCAGCACAACGATTTTATGGTCGGTTAGTTCGGGCTTATGCACCGTGATCTTTTGTTTATCGATGCGGATCAGCTTCTCTCGCCCACCAGTTTGCACACCCGCCTGACGATGGTTTGCCGATCGCGGCACCTGCGCCTCCCGCAAGAAGGGGGTGATGCCCGTTACGCGAGATACTCGTCGGTAGCTTGGCCGAACCAGATTAATAGTGCGATAGGTTGATCTTGCGTAGGGCACAAATCTGAGGAAGTTGCGCAACTCTCCGGACTCAGCGTTTGCGGTATTTTTACTGAGATAAACACTTTCAGCAAACGGTTGAAATAGGCATATCGAGCGAAATCGTCGCCCCACTCCAAGCGACTGCGGGCCTAAACCAATTCCATCCTCATATGACGGCCCAGGGCCTGCGCGGGCGCGCGTCAGGGCTGCGAGCGTCACGGATTCATTGTTGGGATTCAGGAGCCGGCCGAGCTGCGCACGGCTGGTCTGCATGCGTTGGGCGAGAGCGGACTTGGCTAGCCCCTTGTCCTGCAAGAGGGCACCAAGCTGACGCGCAATGACGCGCTTGATGGCACGTGCCGTCACCTCTGCATAGATATTCTCATTTTTCAGAAATCGTCAAAGGATGATCCGATGCGACCTTTCTTATTCATGTGATCTCCTTTCGGTGCTTTTGTGCCAAGTCAATTTCAGCTTGGCCTGTCTTCTGCGTCTTCTTTAAAACCATCCGGCCTTCGTGAACTCAAAACAGTACCCGCGCTAGGTTGCCCTCAAACTCGCTGCGGACCTCCCACAGACCTTTTCCTAAGACCCGGCAAGGCGGCATGTCGATCGGCCAGGAAAACTCCACATCCTTGATGTGTGCCGGAGACAGACGGCAAGATTGTCGGTGAAGAGCTTCAGCCACTCGCGAACCGGCTCACGTCCGGAGGTTAGCTGATAAAAGGCAGCGGGCAGTCGTTTCGCAAGTTCTCCTGACTCAATTGCACCAAAAATGATACGTGCGACACAAGGAAAAGCATACGCCACTCAGATCAAGGCCATATGAACAGATCTACCGGCTGATCCGATTAAGCCGACGGCCCCCCTTGAACTAGTGAACATTTTCGTAATCTCTCGAAAAGTTCACGAACTTCTGGAGTCGGCGCAATGCACAAAGTTCGATTCGTATCGAGAAAGGCTTACCACGCTGATGCCGGGCGCCTGATGAGCATTCCGGTTGTCGGTCCTCTCATCGCCGCTACCGTTCGGACATCGGTCCTGGATGCTCGCGGTTTTGCGACAGCACGAGATTTTGCGGCTTGGACGGGGTTAACACCGAGGGCCCAGTCGAGCGGCGGGAGAGAAAGGCTCGGGCGATATCAAAGAGTAAGAATCGGGAGGAAGCTTTTGATCGTTGGTGCGACGCTCACTCATCAAAGCTTGCCAAGCGAGGCTTGAAAATCCCGCTCTGGATTCGGACCATGCTGCAAAGACGGCCGGTCAAGGTCGTGGCGGTGGCGCTCGCCAATGAGATTGCGGCGCCATCTGGGCCTTGCTGGTCAGAGGCGGCATCTATCGGGCGCCGGCTGCAATGCTGAAACCCTAATCTTAAGAGCTCTCCGGCGGAAGAAGAAAGCTGCCGAGGAGGCAAGGTGCAAATCTGGATGAACCCCGAATGACGACATTCCCGGTGGCGATCAGACCGCCTGACTCACTGGTCTTCGAGCGCGAGAAATTGATTGGCGATTCCTTCCGCGGATATCATCGTGCCAAGCGGCTGGGCGCCGCGTTTACAGGCTGAACATATTACCGGACCGTCATCCCTGTTTAACCATAGAAAGATCTTGCAGCCCGGGCCGTTCCACATATGAGTCAGAGACAATATTGCAAGCCGATTAACAATTTTCTTGGAGCGCAACACCTGCCGGCTATGTAGGCCTAATGCTCTGAGCTCCGATGATGTCCCTTGTCAGGTCAACCCGCGATCTCGATCGCTCTTGAAGTGGGGCGCCGGAGCGCTCGTCTGAGCTCAGCGAACTGGTGGAACATGACAAACAGCGCGATCATTCCGGCGCCAAGCTCAGCGATTGCTTGACTGGCCAACAGCCCATTGAAACCCGATATGACCGGGAATAGCAGTACGGCAGGTATGAAGAGATAGCCCTGCCTCGCCAAGGAGACAACCGCACTGAGGCGTGCTCTCCCGAACGACTGAAGCATCGTCGTTACGAAACTCTGAACACCAAAAACTCCAAAAAACAGATGAAAGACGATGCAGGTCCATACGGCGATTTCTGTGACCTTATCGCTATCGCTGAACAGCCTGACCAAAGGCCTGGCAAAAACCACAACGGCTGCAGAATACGTAACGGAAAGAGAGACAGTCATCAAGAGCATGAACTTCGCAGTCTTCAGTATACGAGCAAAGTCGCGTGCGCCCCAACCAAAACCCAGGACAGCTTGAGCGCCTATACAGAAGCCGGTGATAGGTAGTGCGCCGATCGTCAAGATTCGCACAGCTATTCCCACGGCCGCGATGGACTCGTCTCCGAACGGCGCGGCAGCTCCGTACAAGAGCATAACGGCAATCGCAGATAAAACACCGGTCATGGCCGCCGGTGCCCCTACAAACGCGAGCTGTCTGATGCGACTTGCTCCCAACGAGACGTGAGATATCCTGACGAGAACCGTCCCGCCACGCTTCGAAAAATACGCGATATAGAGGCAAATCGCAGCGATCTGAGATACCAGCGTCGCGAGTGCTGCGCCTCGCACACCGAAGTCCAGCGAAAATATGAAGATCGGATCAAGCACGGCGTTCAGGACGAATGCGTTAATCATCGTCCACATGTTGAATCGTGTGTTGCCTTCGGCTCTGACGATGAAGCCGCAGACGATGTTTAGAAGCATCACCGTGTACCCGAACACAAGCATCACCGCGTAGTCGAGCGCCACGGGCATGACGGTTGGAGTTGCCCCGAGCGTTTCGAAGATCCCTCGTAGGCTTGGAAGCAGAGCGGCTGTAACAACGAGACCGATCGGAGCGGCGAGCGCGAGTGCAGTACTTGCGCCTCGACTCGCTTCCAGGTACTCACTAGCGCCCAGATGACTAGATATGAACGACGCTGTCCCAACACCGATCCCCTCTCCGACCGCCGCGAGCAGGAGCACGATCGGCAAGGTCATGCTGACAGCTGCGAGCGCCTGCACGCCAAGTGCGCCAACAAAGAACGTGTTGACGGCCTGGTGCAACGCTACGATCGACAAGCCAACAACAGCCGGAATGGCGAGCCGCAGGATAAGGCTCGAGAGATTGGGGTCTGATAGATCGATCTCCTGCTTCTTCTTGGGGATCACAGAGCAATCGCTCTCGACGGCGAATTCCGTATCCGTGTCATTCATGGATGAAGGTGTCCCCCGCTCTTCCGAATTCGCTGATCGTCTGCAACAGCTCCTGTTGCAACACCACGCAAAGATTACGGGTCACCTCATAACCGACCTGGGTTGGATCATACCTCGTTTCGATCTGTAGATGGCCGGCTTGATATCCGACATCGAACCAGAAGAGGTGAATCACGGCCCCTTCATCCATATCTTCGCCGATCCAAAGTGGAGAAGGTTCCTTGGCTAGGAGACGGCGTGGAAAATGGCGCTGCAAACCCGCTCGATAATTCAATCCAATTCTGGGTAAGGGCAGGCGATCGATCCGGCTCCGCACGGCTGGATCTCGGTTTAGGAATTTCATGGCCCGAAAGCCTATTCCTCTGCGCGGCAGGGCATTGCGCTGGCGGTATATTGAACGAGCACGATCGGGACGGGGCTCCGTTCCGGTGAGTCTCAAGGGAAGCGGAACGAGCTCGCTGATATGGCCGATGATCTGAGATGGATCGAAATCGTCAAACAGCCGACCTCGGGTTGAGGAAAGGCTATCAATCCAGAGCGAATAGTTGCCGAAAACGCGTCCAAAGGCGCCAGAAACGGCGGCAAGAAACACATCAAAGTCCTGACAATGCGCCAATCTGGCTGAAATGTTGAGGAGATCAGCCGTCGCTTCTTCCTCAATCTCAAGATGGTACTTGCCCTGATCCTCCCAAAGGGATCGGCAATTCGCTTCATCCATGCGACCTTCAAGGCGTGCATAGTGAAGCTCTCTCGCGGTCACTTTCGAAAAGCTCGCGCCGCCCGATGAGGTGGCGCTGACGTGCAAATCGAACTGATGGTAGTCAATCCTCTCCCAGTAGTCGAGTTCGGTTGGCGCTTCGCTGTTCGCGTAGTGCTCAAGGCGCTTCATCCATGCAGAGAGTAGTTGTATGTTCTCGGGGCCGCTCAGGGCGTGGCCCGAGGCCAGGGCGTACGCCGCATCCAATGCTTCCAGGAACAGTCGATAGCCTATCCCGTCCGCTACAAAATGGTGCATCAGGACCAGCAGATAGTAATCGCCGCTTTCCGATGTGCGGAACACTGTGACGTTAACAAGAGGCGTCTGCCCGTCGAACCGAAACATGTTTTGACGTCTTGCTGAGATGCTCTCGATTGCCTTACGCTGCTGTGGGTCGGTCATTCCGACAAGATCGACCTCCTCGGCGAGGCGTTCGACCCCGGAAGGTCCAATTGTCAGACGTAGACCATCGTCGGTTCGGGCAATACGGAGTCTGAGGCCTTCGTGCCTATCCGTGACATGGGCAAGGGCGCGCTCCAGCATTCGGATATTCAGGACGCCGCCGGGCAAGAAGAACAGATCGCCGATGTTGAAATGCTCAACGAAGCCGACAGGACGGTTCCAAGATGAGATTGCGGGGGTAACTGGCAATGAGCCATCGTCGGAAAGGAAGGTATCGAGTGTAACTGCCGCTCCGTCTGCTGCCAATTCCCTGATGGTCGGTGTTCGATAGAGTTGGTCGACAGTGAGATTCAGCCCGGCTTTGCGCGCCAGCGTGACGCAGCGCACGCTGAGAAGTGAGTCGCCGCCGATATCAAAGAAGCTTTGATCGAGTCCGACCCACTTGGCGCCTAATAGATCCTGCCAGATCCCAACAAGAATGCTCTCCTTCCTCGTACAGAGCTCAGCAGATGGAACAGGCCCGACCTCGCGGTAAGGAGCGGACGACAGGCGAGCACGATCGATCTTTCCGCTCGCCGTAAGGGGAATACTGGCAACCAAACGGAAGGCGGCGGGAATCATGTAGGGCGGCAATGTTTGGCGCAAGTGAGTGACAATATCTGCAGAGCTTAGACCGTCCCGAGCCGGAACCATGCTGGCCGTCAACCGACGATGATCATCGATGTCTTCTGCGACGACCGCGGCCTTTGCGATTGCCGGATGAGACTCAAGGGCCGATTCGACCTCCTCCAGTTCGATGCGAAAGCCACGTACTTTGATCTGGTTGTCCGACCGGCCGCAAATCTCGAGAAGGCCGCTTGTTGAGATGCGCGCGATATCGCCACTTCGATAAAGAACGCTGTACTGCCCGCCGTCATACGGATTCGGCACAAAACAGCGGTTGGTCCGATCTTGATCCCGCCAGTACCCAGAGCTCACGCAGCGTCCCGCGATACAGAGTTCGCCGGCCGCTCCGACGGGGACTCTCTTCAATTGGGCATCGAGCACGTAGAGTTTAACGTTATCGATTGGGCGTCCAACGGGGACGTGCGACGCGCCGTCGCAGGCATCCGATGTTTTGTAGACCGCCGCATTGGATGCACATTCCGTAGCACCATAGAAGTTCCACAACGGCACGTCCGGGAAATACTCACGCCAGCGAACAGGGAGCGAGGAAGGCATCGGTTCGGCGCTGCTTGTGACCAAGCGCAAGGCGGTCGGTCGCGAGTGCCGTTCTTGGGAAGCAATGAGGCCGGACAGGAGTGGCGGCGAGGCAAACAAGTGTGTCACGCGATGTCTTGCCAACGTGCACAACAACAGATCTGGATCCCGCAACTGCTCTTCGGTTAGAATCAGCGCGGGCACGCCTCTCAGAAGGCCCCCAAAGTACTCCCAAGCGGACGCAACCATTGATGCCGACTTTTGGACAACCATCACGTCTGTACTATCGAAGGGAAAGCGTCGCCACATCCAGTTCAGTCGATTGAGAATAGCCGACTCCGGTATAAGAACTCCCTTCGCCTTCCCGGTTGAGGACGAGGTGTATATAAGGCTCGCAATTCCCTGATCTGGTGGTTTGTCGCTGCATTCAAAATCGCGCGCGGGCGCGCCGCACGCTTTGAGCGTCAATAAACATATCGACGGCACTTCAAAAGCAGGTTCACAGCTATTTGCGCGAACCAAAAGCTTCGCTTGACTATCTCGCAGGATATGTTCGATCCGATCACGCGGATAATCCGGCGATATAGGGACAACAATGGACTGCAAATCTCGTGCGGCAAGAATGACAGCGGCCACGTCAGGCGACCGGTCGACCAGCATGGCGACCATGTCGCCAGCCCTCACGCCAGAAGTGCGCAGTAACGACCTGATGGCTGTTACGCGCTCACGCAACTGGCCGAATGTGATCTGACCGAAATCACTACGATATGCCACCTGGCTGCGATTAGAGACGCTGATTTGGTCGAACGCTTGGGCAAGTCGACATTCGGTCTCATATGACTGCGCCGAGCCCTCTAGCGCGTCCAGCATAGTGACGTCTGACTCGCTGAGGCAGCTCAGAGCTTGAATGGGCGTAAGCGGCTTCTCAATGCAGGCTGCAATCAGACGGCGCAGGTTGCTGGCCATTCGGATAATCAGATCGCTGGAAAATAGGTCTTCCGCGTACGCTAGCTGGAGAGCAATTTCCTCGCCCAGATCTTGTGCGTACAATGTCAGATCGAATTTTACGTAGCCGGTCTCGTATTCGCGGAATGTCAGATCCAAGTCATGTTGGCCAAGTGGCTCCGCCGCCTCGGAGTACATGTTAAACATAACTTGGAAGATCGGTGATCGTCCCGCTTCGCGATGTAGCCTGGTATCCCTTACTATCCAGCCGAACGGATATGCCGAATTTTCTATGGCGTCGCTGACCAGTGCCTGGATGCGCAAGGCATGAACCGCAAAGGACTGGCCCACATCGATCGCGGTGCGGATTGGCAGCATGTTCAGGAAGAAACCAACAATGTCGGCACTGCCAGGTTGATCCCGTACGACGTGCGGTATGCCGACGATGATATCATCCTGACCGCTATACATCCGCAGTAGAAGCTTGAAACATGCGAGGAGTGCTGTCGACGTGGTGCACCTATGTCGGCGCGCAAATTCCCTTATTTGATGGGAAAGCTCGCTGCCGAGTAGCACCGCATGCGCTGCGCCGCGATACGAATTTGTCTGCGGCCGCGCTCGTCGCGTTCCAAGCGAAAGCACCGGCGGATCATCACCAATCTGACGACGCCAATAGCTACATTGGTTGGCAAGCGCCTCCGGAGTAGCGTGTTGTTTTTCCCAGACCGCATAGGTCGAGAGTGACACTCGGTTCCCTGGCAAAAACGCCGCGCCATCTACGTACCTTTGTCGAAGGTCCCTGAGCAGCACAGAGATCGACCAGGCATCGATGATAATTTCGTGAGCGGTGATCAGTATGAGATGGTTGTCAGGGCCAAAACCGATCATGTGCGCGCGAAACAGATGACCTTGGCTGAGATCAAAGCTGCCGTTCAGCTCTGTTCGCCTTAGCTCTTCGATCAGCTTCTCAGCCTCCTGCGACGTGAGATCAGATGCATCAGTCAATTGGAGACTTGCGCAGCGCGGAGCATCAAAAAGCTGAACCGGACCGTCCTCCTCGATAAAGCGTGCCGAAAGTGCCTGATGGGAATGAACGACATCGGTCCAGGCGCGATTGAACGCGGCCAGATCGATGATGCCCCGCATTCGCAGGCCACCCTGAATGATGTAGTTCCTAGCAGACGGTTCGAGCTGCGAAAGAAACCACAGGTGCTCTTGAACTCGCGTCAGAGGCGATCGTGTAAGCTGTTCGCAACCCGGTGCAGTGCACGGTCGAGAGTCGGCTCGCGCCGAAATCGAAGCCGCAAGAGATCGTATCGTTCCATTCAGGACCAGCTTGAAATCCGTTCTCACTCCGAGCTGAGTCTGCAAACGGCCCAATATGAGCATTGCCCGGAGCGAGTCTCCGCCGAGGCTTATGAACTCGTCATTCACACCAATGTTCTGAATGCGCAGAACACCGGACCAAATTTGGCACAGCTGGGCTTCGAGGTCGGTTTGCGGCTCCTCGAACGGCGTCGGCAATGGAGGGCGAAGACCGGTCGGGTCGGGCAATGCTCCAAAATCGACCTTTCCATTGCTGGTCAGTGGAATACCGTCAACGTGGATAATTCTTTCCGGGAGCATGTAGATGGGCAGCGCTTCAGCAAGGAAGTTCTGAAGCTCGCCTTCCGTTACCTCAGCTGGAGCGGACACATACGAGATGAGTCGTCTCGGTGCGCTTTCCCCCTCGACCCTGGTTATGTCTCTCGCCATAAGCTTTACGCCTGCGCAGACGGAGGCGACTGCGACGGCGCCACGCACCGAATGATGAGCGCAGAGGCGAGCCTCGATTTCTCCTAGCTCAATTCTGTGCCCGCGGATTTTGACCTGACGGTCCCGTCGACCGAGACATTCCAAAAGACCATCGGAACGAACGCGACCGAGATCGCCTGTCCTGTATAGGCGCTCGAAGGACGGAACGTTTGAAAATGAGTTTGGCCCAAAGGCCTTCTTGGTGCGGACGTCGTCATTGACATAACCAGCAGCGACGCCAACGCCGCTTACGCAAATTTCGCCGACCTCTCCTGCCTTGCACAGCCGCGGCCCGTCCGCGATATAAACCTCAAGATTAGAAATCGGCCTGCCGATGGGCACATAAGCGTCAGCCAGCGCAGGCGGCGCGGAGACCAGATGGTGCGTGACGCCGTCCGCGCACTCGGTCGGCCCGTAGTGGTTGAGAATGGGGACCCGCGGATATAAGGCAAGCCACGCGCGCGCCAGTGCGGGTGTCAAAGGTTCTCCGACCGTGGAAATAATCCGCAAACCGTTCAGAGCTCGATCAGCCGCCGCAAGCGGCTGCAAATATTCAATAAATACTGCAAGCATCGACGGAACGAGTTGAACTACCGTCACGCCGTGTCTCTGAATCGCTTTGAGAAGCGATACTGGCGATTTCAGTGTCGCATCATCAATAAGCGCGGTACAGCCTCCGACGCAAAACCCCGCCAAAAGCTGCCATAACGAGATGTCAAAGCAGTGCGATGCCGTCTGCGCGATGCAATCCGTCCGAGTGAGGGTTAGGGCATCAATCTTTGCCGCCAGATGATTGTTTAGGGCTGCACGCTCGATCATTGCCCCCTTAGGACGGCCCGTTGAACCAGACGTAAACAGAATGTAAGCGAGTCCACCCTCGCTCCATGATGGCACAACAGACGAAGTCTGGCCCTCGCGCAGCGCCGCCTCTATCGTCATGAATTGCGCGGCGCCTTTGCTGCTCGCCCGGATTGGGCTGACCGAATCCAGCTGGGCCGGCCCCATAATCAGAGCACAGCGACTCTGCTCGATCATGAATGATATACGCGGAGCCGGTAACGATGGATCGAGCGGCAGGTACGTTGATCCAGCCTTCAAAATTGCGACTACCGCCGTCGCCCAGTCGAGGTCCCGCTCACCCCAATAGCCAATTACAGTGCCGCGAGCGCACCGCTCTCGTAGCGTTCTCGCGAGGAATTCCGATCTGACTCGCAGCGCCTTGTACGTAAGTTCGTTTGCGCCGTACCTCAGCGCAACCCTCTCCGGATCCGATCTTGCAAGGCGATCGATAGCCGTGATCGCGTCGACCGGCTGACGCTGCCTAAGCTGATTCTTGCCTGATCGATCTTCCGTGGACATACGCGTCTCGCCATTCGTCGCCTTCTGCGGCCCTCAAATCGGAACACCGAGGATCCTGTTTGAGGTGTGCATTGCGTAGCCGCCCTGGTTCTGCCGGCCATAATGTGTCGTTTTTTCCCATTCTTAGCTTCTCGTCCTTTGCGTTCGCTTCGATTTCCTCGATGATCGGCAGGGGAACACGGCCGGAATCTAGGGCCTCAAGTTGGCGTTGGCATCTCCCGGTTCTTGTAGTAGACACGCGATAGTCTGCATGGCACTCGCACCAACGCGCCCAGAGACTTGTTCCGGGTTGTGCTTTCTTGCAGTTGTGCTTTCCTCATGAAAGTGGACTTGGCGCTCGCCGGGCTGCAGGTCGCCTGCGGCGCCCAAGCGATGACATCGATTGTGCAAGTCCCGGTGTGGGTAGACAGGTCCAGCGTCCAGGCTGGCTCCGCTCGCCGGCAATATCCATTGGCTTTCACCGTCTCGCATGTGCCTCGATAGATCGAAAATCTGTCCAGGCCAACAAATGTCTCTTCCTACTGCTGCAGCGAGAAAGGCGTCTTCCTGCTGCGCAGCATACTCTCGAACGCTACAGCTCGATTGTCAGCTCTAAGACCATTGTCCACAATTTGACGCATGCACCCGGTACGAAGCAACGGGAGACCCTCAATGTCCAAGCGGCACGCTGCTTGCTTCATTCGCTGTGCCATCACCGATGCCAGCTCGAAGGCGCTCGGTTGTGGATCGGGAAAGCGCCGCGGAGTGTCTGATGCGATCTGGAGTTCGTTTTTGGGGAGCGACAACGATTACGCTGGTCGCAAGCGGTGCAGCCAATTCGGCGGATCTTGAGCCAGCAGTACAACTGCGACCGGCTCTGTGGAGCTGGTCCGGGGGATATATTGGCGGGCACGCCGGCGGTGGTTACGGCCTAAAATCCTTGAGTAATCCCTGCGGTCCGTCAGTCTATGGCGGCGGCGGCGATACTCCTGTGTTCCTGGCAGGCGGCCAGATCGGCTATAACTGGCAGAAGAACAGCTGGGTGTTTGGTCTCAAACTCAAGGCCAGCAGTGCTGTCTCCAAGGGCACAAATACCCGCCTCGCCGCCTCCGGCATAGTAGCGAGCGCAAACTGCAAGGCGGGTCCAAACGTCTTTGTCACCGGAGCCGGTCGCCTCGGTTACGCCTTTGGCGCAGGGCCACACGCTGGCCTACCTCAAGGGAGGCGTAGCTTGGCAAAACAATTGAGGCGCCGTCATCGACGAGTTTGGCCAATGTCGGCGACGGCGCGCTCGACTTCTACAAGGTGCTCGACGAGGTCTTTCCCCGCACACGCCACCATGATGCTGGGTGCAAAGACCGTGAACGTCCTGGACAAGGTCCCACTCTCGGAGCAGGCCACCATGAAGAAGGATTTGCGCGAGATCTATTGGGCGCGAGCCCAGCGTCCGCCGAAGCGGCGACCGACGTCT
The DNA here is from genome assembly GCF_032290525.1 of Bradyrhizobium cosmicum. Lineage (GTDB taxonomy): Bacteria > Pseudomonadota > Alphaproteobacteria > Rhizobiales > Xanthobacteraceae > Bradyrhizobium > Bradyrhizobium cosmicum_A. Next base: position 14,554 of record NZ_JASXTA010000046.1, read on the forward strand.
TCGTCGAGAAGTTTTGCGCGAAGTACGGCTGGGCGGTCGAATGCCTGGTCAAGGATCGCGACGCACTGCTGGCCTTCTAGGATTTTCTTGCCGAAAACATTGGGGCTGACTTGAGCACCACCAATCCCATGGAGCGCGTGTCCGCGACGGGCGATACAGGACCGTGCGGACAAAGGGCTCCTGGTCGCCAACCACCGCCAGGCCGATGGTGTTCAAGCTGGTGATCGCCGCATCAGGGACCTGGCGGCGGCTCAAAAGCACAAATCCGCTGCACAGGGTCGTCGCAATTGTCGGATACAACGACGGCATTGAGATCATCCAAGTGCCGGCAAACTAGGCGCCTGATCACCTCGTCACCTAAATCTCGAATAGCTCAGCTTATTGGGCCGATAATTCAATGGATTTCTTATGACTGTTGATAACGAGAAGGAAGCCCCACCGGCTCTGTCCACCGGTGCGACGCATATACTCATCGAACTATGGGGAGCGAAGAACCTCGACGACCCGGCCATTGCGGAAGACGCAATTCGAAAAGCCGTCCGTGCGGCGAGTGCGACATTACTCCACCTTCATGTTCATAAGTTTTGTCCGGGTCACGGCGTCTCCGCAATCGCCTTGCTGGCTGAATCGCACATTACCTTGCATACTTGGCCTGAGAGGTCTTACGCGGCCGCTGATGTTTTCGTATGTGGCGACAGCGATCCTGCGAGCGCAGTGCCAGTTCTAGTTGAGGCCTTTCAGTCCGAATGGTCTGACGTTCGCAGCTTGCGGAGAGGTGTGTCGATTAAGCCAACACATTGAAGCAGATGGTCGATCTCCTTGGAATATCCGGCTTAGCCTTGCGTCGCGCTGTCTTGCGCTCAAGGCCAATAGCCACGGCCGGTACCAAGGCGTCTACCACCGCCGGTACAAACGGTGGATCGTCAGCCATCGGCGTCGGCAACCGGCGTGCTTGCCGGCGCCAGGTGAACACTTGTTGTGGGGTCAGCCCGTGTCGCCGGGCAATCTCGGAAACGACGGCGCCCGGGACCAGCGTCTCCTCGACGATCCGGGCCTTGTCGTCCTTGGAGAACCAACGACGGCGTCCCGTCTCCGTGATCACTTCCAGCCCGCGCGCCGTCACGTCCGATTTAAGCGTATGGTCAAGCATAGACACAAGCCGATCCCTTCAAAGAGATCGTGAAACTCGCCTATCCCATGTGCCGCGAGAAGATGGGAGCGGAACGACGCTTACCATCCATGAGCCAGAACACGCATTCTTCTAGGTCTTGTCGCTTAAGATTGGCAAAGGGAATGGCCGCAGGTAGCACCCACTCCTTTTGCGGGGAGTTGCTCATGACCTGTTCTTCCCCTGTGGGACTGACCTGCCCCTGCCGATTTCCTCCAGTTGAAGTTAGAGTCCGGCCTTCTGAAGGACGGACAGATGAAGCGAGCCAGGTTTACGGAAGAGCAGATTATTGGCGTGCTGCGTGAGCATGAGGCAGGTGCGAAGGCTGCCGATTTGGCGCGCAAGCATGGCGTCTCTGAAGCGACGCTATACAATTGGAAGGCGAAGTTCGGCGGTCTGGACGTCTCCGATGCCAAGCGGTTGCGTCCACGGATGAGATGCACCAGACGATCCACATCGTCGACCGTGTTGAAATGCCGAACGACACACGGATGCCGTCGCGCTCGGGTGAAACACGCACGCCATTCTCTGCGAAGTAGCTGAGCCATTCTGTGGCGGGCAGACCAACGACATAGATGGGGGGCGATCGATGTTGCCGCTGACGCGGACCGACGAGACTCAGGTCGAGTTCATCCAGTTGGGCTATGATATGATCGCCCAGATCGAAGCAATGGTTCTGAATGTTCTTCACGCCGATCTGCTCGATCATGTCGAGCGAGGCTCCGGGCGCGTGAATTGCAGGAAGGTTGAAGTTTCCCAACTCGAAACGTCGCGCGGTGGGAGATGGCGCCAAGCGGTCGGGGCGAGCGACGAAATCTTGAGGACTCTCTGCCATCGATCGCCTCGCCGACGACCTTGGCCGCGTCTTCCCCGAGATGACGGGGCTATTCATGGCCACCTCTTTATGACTTCAGAGCCACCATAGGCCTCCTGCCGTTGGATGGCAGCGGCCGCTCTCCCGGCACGGCACCGAAGCCCATACCAGTCGAATTCGGACGCCAGTTGTTTTGGATGCCTCCTGTGTGGTACGTTGCAGCCCGCCCCAGACGAACGTATCGATATACCGGTCCAGCGCCGCCACTTCCGCCGCATCAGGATGCTCGGCATTCTTGGTCGCGAGGTAAGCGGGCTTGCTCAGTCCAGGATCGTCGCACGTCACCTCGTAGATGCGGCAGCCCTTGATCCGGTCGTAATTGTCCGGGCCAAGCAGGACCTGCGTCTCCATGTCCACTCGCCGAACAAACCGTCGTACCATTTGGACGGGTCACGATGCTGCCGCTTCGCGATGAAGGCTGCGCGCTTCTTCATCATCGTCTCGACGGGTTCGGTAGCGAAGAATTCAAGAAAGGTCTGGCGTGCCCCCGGCTGGTGCAGGGTCAGCCGGTTCTCGCCCAATCGCGAAAACCGGACCCGCCATAGTCGCCTGCCAGCCCGATCCGGCAACCGTTGCGCCACCGTGTCGCCGGTAAATTCCGCTTCGATTCGCTCCACCGGAATGGAGGACGCGAGCGCGATGTCGACATGCAGGTCATTGGGAACCGTCATGCGCGGCATTACCTCCACGTCCATCAGCCCGGCGTCCGCGACAGCCCTGCGCGCCGCCTCATAATCGGCAACCCACTGGAAGCGGAGACGGTAACGCCGTTCCTCGGCCGGCGACAGGGACAGGGAATGGGTCGGCTGTCGCCAGCGAGTCCCGCCCGCGACTGCCTCGCTGGCGGCCGCCCCGCCCAAGATGTAGGCGCACCACGTCCCACTGGCTTCGGCCGAATCCTTGTGGACATTCCAATATTCCAGTGACGTGTCCGCTTCCGGTAAGAGCATGAGGAAGGGACCGGTGCTGTTGTCACGAATCCAGAAGATGTGCGATCCATGCCCCGAGACGAAGCTGTGCTTCAAAACAGCCACCGATACCGGTTGCCCTGCCAGAAATTCGGTGTTCATCGGCATGGGCAAATAGAGGTCGCCAACCTCTACGCCCGCCATGCCGTCGTTCCGCAGCATGATCTCCCACGTCAATCCAGCCTCGTCGACTGCGAGGCGGGTCGTGAGAAGGACGCCGGCATCGCGGGCTGCTAGTTCAAGTGCCGCGCTATGCATCGGCTTGTTGCATCAACGCCGGTTCGAAGCGTATGCCACTCGGATCCGGCACGCCGAACTCTAGCGTGAGCCGTCCCCAGCACGGCTCCAGGCAGGACATAATCCGCGTCATACGTGTCGTTACGATAACGCAACGAGGTAATGCCGTCTTGTGTGCACCCAACGACGAAGGAAGAGTCGGCCGCCTTCAACATCATGGCAACCTTGCGCTGCGGCCGATTGGGTGTAGGCAGTGTAACGCCCCCGAACAACGCGCTACCCAAGAAGCTACTGCCCAACAGCATCGCACGACGCGTATACGTCCAGATTTGAGACATGCCTTTGGTCTTCGTCATCAACCGTATCCGGTATTGCCCCATGCGGATGATGAAGGCGTGCCGTTTCCCGCCATAAACGTCAACGCGACAAAAGCGACTTACGTTCTCAAGTACCGAGTGTTCGGTCGGCAGCGCTTCGTCACCATCGGTCCTCACGGCGCCCCTTGGACACGAGAGCGTGCACGCAAGGAGGCCAAGCGGCTTTTGGGCCTGGTTGCCAATGGCAAAGACCCGGCCGAGGAGAGAGCCAAGGCGCGCCTGCAGACGGCCGACCCACTCCGGCAAACGCGGATCAATATCTCCGGAACCCCAAACAAAGGCCGAAGCCCCGACCAATTCGGAAATAGAACGCTACTTGTTGGCCAGTTGGAGACCCCTGCATCCCGTCTGAGTTTTCCAGATCACCTAAATAGACATGGCATACTTCTATCCGGGACTCTGCCGAACAGACGGCCGGGCGATAGCAGCGATCTGTGACATCCAACACCCACATCCTCTCAGCCAGGAGGCGATCTACGCCACCGCGCCACGCACGCCACGACAGCGGCTTCGTTCAATCCAAGGCGAAATCGCAGGGTTTGGCGGCCTCAACCTCCCATTCCCTGCAATCTCAAACCGTCTCGAATCCGAAAAACAGACTCCCGCTCAATCGCTTAGAACCTTGTTCACGGACGACGATTCACTTGTTCGCGGACTGGCCCTTAGTCCGGTATCTGCTCCACATTGTGAGCCAACCATGATGCTCTGCGAGGGCGGTGATTGCGCGTTCTGGTCGGGTCGGCGAGAAGCCGCTCGAACCAGCTGGGCGCGCACGATCAGTCGAAGCCGGCGTCAGCCCCTCAGTCGGTTTTGCAGTGCCCGCCGATCGACGACGAGATTGTCAAGGTTCAGGTCTACCTGCCGTCTTACCGCCAATCGCCCAACCAGCGCCCGGGTGCCATCCACTACGAAGACGCCGCAATCATAACCGTTATTCTGCTGGCGCATGCTGGCGGCTTGCAGGTTGGCGCCCAGCCGTTCTGCGAGCCGTTGTGCAGGCCGATCATTGAATCCCCGGGCGGAGTCGTAGTGATAGGCAACCGGCCTCTCCCGATCGCGGCGATCAACCAGCAGCAGCGACCAATGTTCGCCGCGGCGAGCGCGGTCCGTAGGGCTGGCATCGCTAACTGGCAAGAACAGGAAATCGACTATATCGTTACCATTCCGATCATCGACAAGGCGATGGAGCGCGCGTAGCGCGTCGCTATCGGCGCCATGGCTCAGCTGAAAGGCTATCAGGGGATCCACGAACCGCGTCCGGGTGGCGAGATTCGGATTACTCCCCCGCAACTCCTGCGCCAGGAGCTCATAATCCCGCTGGATATGCTCGTCGCCTAGCCACTGCTGGGTGTTGAGCACCCGTCCGCTGCGGTCCCGGGAAGAAGAGGCACCCGTAGCCAACGCGCCGATCTGAGCATCCGGAGCCGAAGATGGACGAGGATGATGGATAAATTGAGAATCGAGGCGCCCTCGCGGTCCCAACATGATCGAGTAGGTCTCACCGTTGATAGAGACCGGCTGTGGAACGATGCGCAAATTCGGCAACAGCATTCTGTTGTCCAGCACATCAACCAGGAAATCCGGGACGGGCTGGGAGCCATGCTGCCAATCCCTACCGACGAGATGTCCGATATCCTCTAGTTCCTGAGGTGCGCCTGATGGCCCGATGAAGAACGGCGATCTAACGCCGGAGCTAGGCAACAGCGCAGACTGAGCATCGTCACGCATCTCCTGCGGCGTGGACGGCAGATCAACCAGAGAATCGAGACCGCGGTAGATCTCTGACGTCCGATTCTGCGGTGTGGACGGCAGATCAACCAGAGAATCAAGACCGCGGTAGATCTCTGACGACCGAGCTGGCGCGGCCTCTGGAATTGGCCGCATGCTCGCCTCATAGTCGGACGACAACGACAGCCACTCACTTGGACCAAAGTCAGGCGGCGTCGGCAAATCACCGAGGCTGAATTCGGACGGGGACGGCACTCGCGGCGACCAAGCTGGCGCGAGCGGCAGCCACTCGCTCGGGTCGAAGTCGGCCGGCACTCGCGGCCACGATAAGCTCGACCCGTCAAGCCGCGATTCCTGACTCGGCCGCTCAGGGAAGGCCACACCCAGCGCTCTGTTTGCTTCGACGAGCCGTAGGTACGGCCCAAGCTGGTTGAGTAGCTTGTCCAAACTCCCGATGTTCCCTTTGGCTTGGGTGAATTCCCGGTAATCTACGTTCAACGACCGTTGCTGCTGATCATTTCCGTTGATTCGACTCACTATGCTCTCTCTACCCGTGGTTCGGAGCCAATCACTGAACTTACGTTGCGCCCAAGCAGTATTCCGCACATCTTTCTTTTTCGATTGGGAAGCCGGGTCGGATCCGAGCTTGCTTCGCTGGTCCTTGGCTAGGCCATCGATGATGCTGGCGTCGCTCTCATAAGCACTCAAAGCACGGTCATTGACGCGTTGCCCCGGTCCGAGTGTTTCGGACCCTCCCCCGTCAGGCAGAAGCCTTCGGAGATGATTCAGGGCCGTAAGGAGGCGGCCCTTGGGGTCATTCTCCTTGCCGTAGGCCATGATGTCCTCGGCTAATTCGTCGGTCCGAAACCGAGAAGTCAGGGACGGCTTCTGTTTGGTTGTGAGCCACCCAGCAAAGTGCTTAAGAATCTCCGTATGAGGCCTAATGGTTTTGTGGGCAACATTCTTTGCCCGGGCTACTGCCGCGAACTGGCGAATGAGTAGTGCGTCTCCGGTAGGAGGCGGCGGAGAAGGAGCAGGAGGAGGCAACAACTCGCCGGCGCGGGACTTCCGAAGCGCTTCCAATGCCGTATGCACTCGCTTTGTGCCCCCCGCATTCACAAATTCATTCGCACGGGTCTTCAACTGAGTAGGGTTTGCGAGCAGGCTAGCCAGTGTCAAGTTGTTGGACTTTAAAAAGTCGCTGAACTGGCTCAGATGTTCCACCATCTTCTGAATGCTACTGGGAGCATAACTGTTTGCAGCCGCGCGCGCGAACTCGGAAATGAGGGCCGCGTCCTCTTCGGACGCGCGGCTGCGCTTGTAGCAATCGATACGAAGCTCTGAATAGACCACAACTGACGCTGGGCCGCCGAACGACTTTTCACCGCGACTTCCTCCGAAGACTTTGCCGAGCCCTGATTGAACGCGAGAAAACAGTCCTCCGCTCTTCTTATCCCTTGTCCGCGCGACGGGCTCCGGTTCCGATGGTGCTGTATAGCGCGTGCTGCTGAATAGCCTGTCACGCACGTCAGACTGCGATGCCCCAGCAGCTGAGCCAACAAGGTGAGCGCGAGGCAGATCTACGCTGTAGCGCGTGCTATTGAAAGAGTTACTCCGAAGGTTGGACTGCGGCGACATCCGCATCGAACCGCCAACGTCAGTGCGCTGGTTACTGTCATGCGCCTTTGCGGGTCGGGTGTCGGGCGAACTTAGCTCAGCCGAGCTCTCATCAGGGGAGCCGAGTTGCAGCTCGCCCAACTGCTGCTCAAAGCCAACTTGACCCGCAGGCTCATTATCCGACTCTTGCCGCGCACGCTGCAGCTCTTGCTGGTCAGCGTACCAATGCGTCCAATAATTCGGATCGTTATAGCTCGGTTCTATATCACCCTCCATCGATGAGATGACTCTTCATAGCTGCCCCAGAGCCAAACTCGGGTGCACTGATCACAAAGACTCCAGCTTCAGAAAGCCGATTGCCGAGGCCGGCAACCAAAACAAGAGGACCGTCGTCGCGCCGCTCCGAGTTCGCGCATTACTCACACCGCCCCGACCTTAACTGCCGCAGACGAACCCGCTGGCCTCCTGGGCAGCAGGTGGCCGCGCGCGCCAAAAAAAAACGACGATCCCTTCATGAAAGAGGCCTGGATTCTCGTCGCGGCTTGCACTCGCAACAGCCGGAGACAGGGAAGGACAGATATTTGCCCGATCGGAAGGCAACAGCGTTGGCGCTCCCTGCACGAAAGCGCGGCATCCGGCACATCGCCCGGCTGCGGAAAGGCGCCCGATTTGATCTCGAACTGCACGTGCTGCTTCAGCTTCAATTGACCGCCCCCACATTCCGTACGAGCCGACTTCGATTCAGGCCTGCGCAGCAACAGACTCGCGCGCACCTTAGAACTCGAGACATTGCAACCCCTGCTTGCGATCACGAAACTTCTGAGACGATGACCGCCTGTATGATTTAGACTGTACAACCTGACGCTACGTAGGCTTCAAGTCCTTTCTGGCGGCCGTCGTGGCGAGGCTGGTTGGGTTGCATCCGCGTTTCAGGATGTGATAGATCGCCGTTGTTGTTTTCAGGGGTCCGCGAGCGAAAGTATGATCAAAGTCTCACGGTAATCCGAATCCGCCAGAAGCTACGAGGACCTACGCTGAGACATAGCAAGCGTCATACCAATCATGTCACTCGCGAAGATTCCACGTCGAACCTGAGCTTGAGAGGACTGGATCGATTGCGACGTGTTAAGTGCATCGAAGCAATCGCGACATGCGCCAGAGAACAGCCGAAGGTCCGGGCATGGTTGGTGCGGCGCCCACGCTGGACATTCCACTTCGTTCCGACATCGTGTTCCTGGTTGAACGCCGTCGAGGGCTTCTTCGCAAAGCTCACACGGCGACGACTGAAAAATGGTGTCTTCATTCCGTCGTTGACCTCCAGGCGGCCATCAACCGCTTTAGCAAAGAGCACAACGAACAACCAAAGCCGTTCATTTGGAAAGCAGACCCTGACAACATCATCGCAGCCGTCAGACGTGGGCACCAAGTGTTGGAATCAACGCACTAGACGATCGATTCCATGAATTTGGCGGTCATGGAACGGGACGTTTGTTTGTGGATTCTTCGTTTGCGATTG
>NZ_JASXTA010000047.1:0-21375 GCF_032290525.1 Bradyrhizobium cosmicum
CGCTGATTGACGCTCCGCGACAATCAGAGCGAACAAAACTCTTGCGCGCGACAATCATCGCGGCAATCATCACCTCGGCGCGACACCCACTCGCCATCCTGATTGTCGCGCGCTTCCCATCCAGATTGTCGCGCTATACCCTGCTAATAGAACAAAAGTCTGATGACGGCTGCTGGTTGACAGATTGAGTTGGCTAACGCACTGCTCGGTCAGGTAGCCGCGCTGACGCACTAGAACCGCCCGTAGAATATGCTTTTTTCCAGTTTTGAATTCCTGCTCGCTATCCCGGTCGCTTACGCCACACTCGTGGCCGCGAACCTTTACAGCCAGCGGGCGTTCCTGCTCGCCCTTATCGCCCTGTCTTTGATCTTTTACGCCTGGTTTCGGGCCGAGTACGTGCTGATTCTGATCGTTTCCGCGGTCTGGAATTATCTGTTTGCGGCGTCCATCGAGCAATTTCCTGACAAGCGCATCATAGGTCTGGGAGTGACCGCGAACGTCCTCATGCTCGTCGCCTTCAAGTATCTCAACTTCATCATCGAAAATGCAAACTTGGTGCTCGGCCAGACTTGGCCGCAAATCTTCGTTGTTCTGCCTATCGCGCTTTCCTTCATCACGTTCGAGCAGATATCTTTTCTCTCCGACGTGCGGAACAAACGGGTTCAGCGCGGCGATTTTGTCAGTTACTTGGCCTTTGTAACGCTTTTCCCGAAGCTGATCGCGGGGCCAATCATCCGATATCGAGAACTACTGCCGCAGCTTTCTTCCGCGAGAAGAATCACGGCCGAGCAACTATTTACCGGCTTTTGTCTCTTCTGCCTGGGCCTTTTTAAAAAGACAGTGCTGGCTGACAACATGGGCTCGATCGTTGACCCATCGGTGACCAGTCTTGGAGAAGGGGTGATCAAACAGATCGACGCGATCTGTGCCATCGTGGCCTATTCGCTGCAGATCTTCTTCGACTTCTCCGGGTATTCGGAAATGGCGCTCGGGTTGGCCTGGATGTTCGGAATCCGGCTACCCGTCAATTTCTTCTCGCCCTACCGATCCTCCTCGATCATCGAGTTTTGGCGGCGCTGGCACATCACGCTCTCGTCCTTCCTTCGGGACTACATTTACATTCCGCTTGGCGGCAACCGCCGAGGTGCGTTGCGCACCTTCGTAAATCTTTTGATTGTGATGCTCGTCGGAGGGATCTGGCACGGTGCTGCTTGGACATTCGTTGCGTGGGGATGTCTCCACGGGCTTGCACTGATCGCAAATCACGCGTGGAGACAATTGCCTTGGTCGGAAACATGTTCGCGCAACCGAGGCCTGAAGTTTGCTGGGTGGGCTGTAACGAGCATGGTTATACTTGCGGCGTGGGTGCTGTTTAGGGCACCAAGCTTTGGGGTGGCGGGGAATTGGTTCGCTTCGATCTGGCAAAACCATGCGCAGCCAGCATACATGGTGAGCAATCGCCAGCTGCTGCTCGTTTCTGCGTTGACCCTTTGGGTCATTATTCTACCTAACATTCCCACACTATTCCGGATCGAATGGGATCGAGATCGGATCGACTGGACAAAGCCCGTCGGAATCGCGCCAGTTTCGCTAAGCCTCGCGGCGTTGTCCGCGCTTGCTTTGTCCATCTCCGTTATTGCAATGGCTCGTGGTCAACACAATGCGTTCATCTACTTCCAGTTTTAGCGTTCGCCTTACAGCGTTTGTGGTCGTGCTTGTCGCCGTAGCCGGCCTCTCCGAGGCTTACTGCCGTTATTCGAAGAAGTTTTCCGATTTTTCGTTTTATTACATCAAACTATTGACCGCCGTGGATACTCGGAACGCGATCCTGGGAGACTCCCACGTCGGCGTATCACAATTGATGCCGGGGTACGCGATGCTCGGCCAACCTGGACAGCAGCCAGCTGAGCTACTTCGCCTGGTGCACTATCTTTACGATCAAAAGGCTCCTCAGCGCGTGATCGTTCAAGCGGCGCCGCAATGGTTCGGAGATTATCATCGGCACCGAAAACTCATGCTCACGGAAGGCGCTTTTGCTCCGTCAGTTCTCGGCTTCCATCCTCTAGTTCTATCAAGGACGTTTCAAAGTACGATGTTCGATAATTTGGTAACGGACGGCGCTACAATCCTCGATCACGTCTTTCCTGCCGCACAGGCGGGGCTGCGTCGTCCTACTCCAGAGGAAACGCTGGTCTGGGTTCAAGACTGGATGAAGCGATCGGCCGAGTCAGGACGGGCCTTCACATGGGACCGGCTGGAGGCAGACAAACGTCAGATGCTCACGATCAGCAGGGTCTACGATCAAAACCCGATCGCTGGATTTGAGGCCTCTCAGGCAGCCAGAGATTTCGAAGAAGCTATCGCGTTCTTGTTGGCCCGAGGAGCTCAGGTATGCCTTTTCCGTACCCCCGTGACTGCACAATATTTACAGACTGAACAACTGATCACCGACAGCCGTTACGCTTTGTTCGATGAATACATGGATCGGTTGGCCCGCAGCCTTTCGGTTCCTCTCGTGGACTTTACAACACTATCGTACAAGTTTGACGATGACCATTTCGACAACCAAGACCACATGACAGGGGAGACAGCTGCCGAAGTGTGGCCTTTGGTTGTACAGCGCTGTTTTAAGCAATGAACCAAAAGACCAGGACTAGCCCTTCGACTTTGGTCCGTCTCGCGATGAAAATGGTGTAATGACATCGCGTCATGTCAGCAAAGCTGCAACTTTCTCCATGATGGCCCGCAAAAGATCTTCCATCGTGGGGCAGCGATAGACAGCAAACCGAGAACGAGACGTCGCCGTGAGGCCAATCACGTGTTTAGCCATTTCGTGCAGGGGCAAGAGGAAATAATCAACGACGTGCCTGTTTGTCTCGGTGTCCAATCGGAGTGCAAGAATGAGTCCGGCTGCCTCGAAGGTGCGGCGATGGACCAACCAACAGGGAGCGTGGCGTCGCCCGACATAGTAGCGCGCCATCCGCACCGAAATGGGGAGCTTGCCGGCAACCGTTATCACTGCAGTTTGTGCGTCAAAGACTGCGGTAACGCCACGCGCTCTGATACGAGCGACCAGAGCTTCTACCTGTCTTGACAGCTCCGCTTCAGATTGCTTCCGCGCGTCGGCGTAGTCGTAACTCCGCTCACAATCGACATAGCCGACGCGGCGAAAGGCCTCCCTCAGACTGCCGAATCGGTATGCGTAAAGTGCGGCGCTTGGCATATTCTGCGTAGCAGCCATAATCGAGGCGCTCAGCTTTCCATTCACCGAGAGCGTCTCTCGCAACTTCTTCAGTAGCAGCTCATTCGACCATCGGCCTTGTTTCTCCTTCAACAGGTTCTGGGCTTTGAGGAAGATGCTCTTGTCAACGATCGGCTCGAAAAGACCAGTGGCCCGAATCCATAGCTCCGGTGGGTTCTTCTTCTTCGCCTGCCTCAGCCGCACCGACATTTTATTATAGACGCTATTACCAATGTAGGCCTCGTTGCTCAAAACCTGCCTGACTATTGCAAGTGACCACGGCTTCGTTCTGTGGTTAGGGATTTCCTCATTGTTCAGAAGGCGAACAATGGATCCACGCGATCGGCCACGAACGACAAACTCCCGAAAGATCCGAGCGACGATGCGCTGCTCGTTCTCCGCTCCGGGCCGGATCACCACCCGATCCGTCTGCAGATGCTTGCGTTGGCCTTTCAGCAATATCCCCTTTGAGCCCCCGCTTTCATCGAGCAGTTCGCGCTGGAGCCCATACCCCGCAGGGCCACCTTGCTTGAACCCGAGACTGGCGACGCGGCAGGCGCCAGCGTGGACCTTGACCGAAAGTTCTCGTGAATATTCGGCCGCCATCACCCGTTTGAGATTCTTCACGATGCTCGCGATGACGCTGCCGTCATTGTCGAATTGCTCGGCGCAGTAGCAAACCTTGATCCCCGCTAGGCGGCAGGTGAACTCGTAATAGGCGCTCTCATCGACATCTTGAAATCTTCCCCAGCGGCTCACGTCATAGACAAGGATGTGGTCGAAGTCTGTCCGGCCACTACGGACGTCATCGATAAGCTCGATCAAGCCCTCGCGACCCTCGATCCGAAGGCCGCTTCGGCCTTCGTCCGTATAAGTGCGAACAATCACGAGATCATGCTGTGCGGCATACATTGCGATTGCGGCCGCTTGGATCTGCGTGGAGTAACGCTGATGGTCCGTAGACATCCGGACATATTGCGCGGCTCGTCCCGCGCTTGAGGGGGATAGCAGATCGGACCCAGGGCGAATGATCAGGGCGTTGGCCATGCGATGCTTCCGCTACAAGCCACGCCAATTACGCTTGGCGGTCACTAGAGCTATGAAAAGCCGTGCTTGCTCAGCCATCCTAGCACGGCGGAGCAGACGAGGGAAAACAGGCCACCCCACAGCCAAGAACGCCCGCGTGCGGCACTGATCGATCTCAGGTACAGGAACGCCCCAAGCAAGGTTCCGTAGTTTCTCCTGAAGTCGCCGTTGAGCTTGGCGATCTTTGTCAGATCGCAAGAGGTCTCGACTTCGTCTGCCATCACGCTGGCCTCCCAATGGTTAGAGCCAGCGCCTTATGAACCACTGTTTTGCCCGACGGAGCAAGCGAAATTCGGTATATCAAAAATTGGAAACATGCGGGGGCGGTGGACAAACCTGAGCCTCGGCGTTTCGGAATCCCTGAGCCGTGCTAAGCGCCCGGAACGAGCCGGCGGTCTCAGGGATTCGTCACGGCAGGAGCGATCTCGATGCTGATGACGAAGGAAAGACCACGGGCGATCCGCACACTGCGCGGCTGGGCCATCCACGTGCTGCGGGAGGCCGGCGCCATCAACGAGTGCGAGGAGCACGGCTGGGCAAAGGACCGCGCCGATCCGCACGCGCGCGAGCGCGCCTTGGATATCGCACGTCGAGATCCGCCTGCCGGGGCTTCCCGGGAGGAAGCGGCGGCCGAAATCCGGAACGTCCTCGACTCGATGGGCGACACGTGCCCCGAGTGCCCGCCTTCGGACTCAGCCTGGAGCCCGAACGGGTGACTGCCTGCTTCGCAGCGCATGTCAGGCCAACTCACGACTGCGGTGCTGCGACCAGTATCCTAAAACCCGGGGACGCCTGAAATGGCTTGAGGTTCTCGCCCTCTTCCCTGCCGCCGGCCCGCTCAGCGCCGACGAGCGACCCAAACTCCGATCAGAAAGGCCGTTGCCACTGACCGCAACGGCGCCTTCACGGTCACCTCGCGCAACTGATCGGCCAAGCGCATCGCGGCATCCCACGTGGGTGACTGGCTTGACCGGCGAGCCGTCCCCGCGACGCTCGATCTCGCGCTGGACGATCGTTCGGTGACGCCCTGGTCGACCAGGCCTGACGCTTCCGTCATTGCCGAGGTTTCTTTCATATCCATGCGGCTCTCCCTACTCTATCGTCAGGCCGACTTCCGTTGCGCCTTTGCCGAAGGCTTCTTTGCCACCGCTTCCTTGGCCGGCTTCTTGCCGGCAATCGGCATCAGCATCTCCTTTTGTCCGGCCGCCGCCTTCCGCGGCTTCTTGGCGGGCTTGCCGGCTTTCGCCGGCGCGGGTTCCTGACCCACGCTCCGCCGCAGCGCTTCCATCAGGTTAACAACGTTGGTCGCTGCCGGCTTTTCCTTGGGCGTGATCGGCTTTCCAGCACGCTTCTGGTTGATGAGCTTGATCAGCGCGGTCTCGTAATGGTCCTCGAACTTTTCCGGCTCGAAGTTGCCGGCCTTCTGGTTCACGATGTGCCGGGCGAGATCGAGCATGTCCTTCGTGACCTTCACGTCCTGGATCTCATCGAAATACTCCTGCTCGCTACGGACTTCGTACGGGTAGCGCAGCAGCGTGCCGACGAGCCCCTTGTCCATTGGCTCAAGCGCGATGATGTGCTCGCGGTTCGTCAGCACCACCCGCCCGATCGCGACCTTGTCCATCTCGCGGATGGTCTCGCGGATCACGGCGAAGGCGTCATGCCCGACCTTGCCGTCAGGTCTGATGTAATAAGGGCGGATCAGATATCGAGGGTCGATATCGCTGCGGTCGACGAACTCGTCGATCTCGATGGTGCGCGTGGATTCCAGCGCGATCTCCTCGAGCTCCTCCTTGGAGACCTCGATGTACTGGCCCTTGTCGAGCTCGTACCCCTTGACGATGTCCTCGTTCGGCACCTCGTCACCGGTGTCGGCATCGACCTTGAGGTACTTGATGCGATGGCCGGTCTGCCGGTTGAGCTGGTTGAACGAGATCTTCTCGCTTTCCGACGTCGCCGGGTAGAGCGCCACTGGGCAGGTCACCAAGGATAGACGCAGAAAGCCTTTCCAGTTCGCGCGGGGGGCCATGGGTACGCAACGCTCCAAGGTGCAGGGACTTGGATTCAAGACGAACGGCGCCGGACGGTTCCGACAGCCGAGCCGCGTCCCCACCGTCATTTTCCCCGCTTTCCAACTTTGGGCGGACTCGACTCTGATGTTCTTGATATGTTCTAATTACTCATGACCGACAGACCCGCAAGCTGGCGCATGCCGAGCCGCAAGGAGATGGAGAAGATGGCAGCTGCTGCCGTCCGCAGAAACCTGCCGCCGGCGCCCGCGCCGGGTCCCGCCGATGACATGCCGCCCGAATACTGGCAGTCCGTCCTCGACGATGCAGGAGCGGACGAGGGCCGGACGCGCACGTCCATCCGGACGCTGCGACTATGCGAAATGTCGGGACATATTCTGCGGGTGTCATGCCGCCGCTGTAGCCGGACGGTCGAGATCCAGAAGGCCGACGCGGTTCGGCTGGCCGGTCCTCAAGCCCTCTGGAAGGACGTTGGAAAGCGCTTACTGGACGACACCTGCCAACAGCGGACCGGCCGCCACGAGGAAGACGGCTGCTGGCCGACCTTCAACATGTCGTAGGCGCCAGTCCGTGGCGCCGAAATATCACCCGACGCCCCTCTCCGGAGGGGACCGCAAGGCTCTGAACAAGGAGCTCGGCAAGGCGCGTGCGATGGCCAACATCCTGGCCGCGCAATCGGCCGAGATGCGAGCCAAGGCTCAAATCAGGCTGCAGCAAGCAGACAGGTTGCTCTGCGAAAGCTGGAACGAGCGGATGTGGTCGGACGGCGAGCCGATTGATCCGTCGCCCGCGATCGACCAGGCCATCAACGCTGGCTAACCGTGGCTGGAGATCCGCTGCGCCCGATGCAAGACGCCGAGCGACGTCGACCTCGCCGCGATGAAGCACGTGCCGACCACCTTCATCCACGACCTTGCCAATCGCCTGCGCTGCCGTAAATGCGCCACGGCGGGCCGGCGGCCCGCAGCGACTCTGCTACAACTCGCCGCGCAGCCGCGTCATTCTCGAAGCGATCCCTGAATAATGTGCAATCTCTACTCGATCACGACCAACCAGGCCGCCATTAGCGAGCTGTTCCGGGTGGTCAACCGGTACTTCGGCAACTTGGCGCCGATGCCGGGCGTTTTCCCGGACTACAACGCCCCAATCGTCCGCACGGGCGCCGAGGGCCGCGAGCTCGCGACAGCGCGCTGGGGCATGCCATCTTCGTCCAAGGCATTGATGGATGCCACCAAGAAGCGCGCCGAGAAGCTTGCGTCAAAGGGCAAGCCGCGCGACTTCAAGGAACTGCTCCGGATGGAGCCGGACGGCGGCACGACCAACATCCGCAACGTGAAGAGCAAACATTGGACGCGATGGCATGGCGTCGAGAACCGTTGCGTAGTGCCGTTCAACTCGTTCAGCGAGTTCAAAGGCAGAAGGCGGCGACATCTGGTTCGCGCTCGACGAGACCCGCCCCCTCGCCTGCTTCGCCGGCATCTGGACCAACTGGACTTCGGTCCGAAAGGTCAAGGAGGGCGAGACTACCAACGATCTCTATGCATTTCTGACCACGGACGCGAACGCCGAGGTCGGGGCCATCCATCCGAAGGCGATGCCGGTGATCCTGACGACACCGGAAGAGGTTGAGACCTGGATGACCGCTCCTCCGCAGGACGCGCTGAAGCTGCAGCGACCCTTGCCGGACGGATCGCTCCGGATCGTCGCCCGCGGCGTCAAGGAGGATCCGGTTGGGCCGGCCACGTGACCGGCGATAGCGACGACCCGGGCCCCTTTCGAGATTATCACGCGCAATAGGTCTACAACTCTTGCGAACTCAAGCCCGCAGCGAGTCCGATGGCCTTGCTCCAGAACGAGATGCCAAGTTCACGACCGGTCCGGCTTCTCGGAGTGTCCTGTCTTTGCTCCACGGTGAGGGCCAGGCTGAGCCGCAACTCGGCCTACCGATTTGAGAGGCGCAGTATCGAGCAGGATTTCAGGAGCGGCGCAGGCCGTGTGCAGTGCGGCAGAGTTCTTTAGTTAACATTCGTGAATCGGAAATGGAAAGAGTTGCGGTAGGATCAGGTTTTCCGAGGGGCGTACCCATGTTTGAACAAGCGACAACCGCTCTATTGCGAGCGGTACTCGACGAGGTCTGCGAAACGCTACCCCGCGACGAGACCGGTGCTCGCACCCACGTGGCCTGCAAGATTCTGGAAGCCGCAAAGACCGGCGAAGCGACGCCGGAGGTGCTGCGGCAGATCGGTCGGAAAGCCCTGGCACAAGCGCCGACCATGTGGCGTTGAACGGAAGGTGCGGGGTGAACTTCCAGGTCACAGTCTTGAAGATCCTGGTGAGTTACCCGGAAGGATTCGCCGTGATGGCGGACCTCAAGCGCGACATGGCCATCCTCGCGACCAGTGGCCGCGAATGGGCGGACCGGACCAAGCGACTCGCCTCGCGGGTGCCCGATCTCGACATCTTTTCCCACGGGCTGGTCGAACGCACCAGCGGCGGGTGGCAGATCACGGCCAAGGGACGGGCGGTGCTCGAGTTCATGGAAGCCCGCTCCGCTGCGGCCGAACCGATCCAGGTGCCTTTGGTCGAGGAGACTACGGGTGCGATAGTCGTTGCAACGCAGGTTCCTCCGCTGCGGCAGCCGGTTGATCGAGCCAAGCGGCGGCGCGAACGCCGCGAACGTCGGCGCGAGGCGCGCGAACGAGCGAGGGCCAACGCCTGAAAGCACCGCGGTTTTGCGCGCGGTTCTCGATGAAGTGTGCGAGAGCGTGTCCCGTTACGAGACCGCTGCCCGCGCCCACATGGCCTCCATGATCCTCGAAGCCGCCAGCAAGGGCGAGACCACGGTCGACGGGCTGAAGCAGATCGGCGTCAATGCGCCTCGCGAGGCGCCAATCGTACGGCATTGACCTGCTCTCAAGCAAGCGCGCGGCCAGCGCCGCCCGGCCTCTAACTAAGGCGTGTACTCATTAAAGCGGCCGGCCGTCTGATGTCCGGTTTGCCGTCAATATCTGCCCAAGAGCGGATCGCCTCCGAGGTCGCAGTTGGGCCAAAACCGCACTTGGGCAAAGAAGCAGCTAGCCTGCTGCCTGCCGTCGCTCGGAGTTAAAGCACAGAAGGTCCATCTCTTCTCTGTTGATCGCGGTGCGAAAAATTAGGCAAGTGTAGTCGGCCTGTATCTTGCTCCTCTTGGAGCCTCTTTCCATCAGAAAGATGCACTGTCTGCAATTACCCGCATGGGCAGTATGCTCGGCGGTGTCGAGCCGATCCAAGACATAACGAAGCGTGTCTCGAAAGTTGTGAGCGCCAAGGTCAACCGTGGCAATTGCAGTGACAAGCGGCGCAATGGGATCGCGTGTCAGGATTTTCTCTCCTCGCGGCGTTATACAGAGAACGATTGAGCGTTTGTCACTGTCGGAGCCCTTGCGCTCCAAGTAACCCTTCACCTCAAGCTGCTTGACCATTTGGGAGACCGTGGCGCGAGTGGTGCCGACGAATTTCGCCAATGCAGAAGGAGTTCGTGAGAACCTATTTGCACGAGCAAGAAATCGCAGCGCCATCCATTCTCGATCACTCATCCCATGCCGAGTACCATCGAACTGCCAACTGTTCGCCGCTTGCTGCAGCAGGTCGACTGCTTCCCGTGCTGCCGTGATCATCCTCGCCCCCGCTCCTATGCTATCCCAATGTATCGCTGATCAGGGGTCGCAACGCATCAAGAAAAAGGATCGGGCGTCCACATACGGAGGTTTGCAATCAGCGCTTGCGCCCTCGTGGACGACCATCTGAATTGGATTGTGCGGGCCATACTTTGTGCAGAAGTGCTCCCAACCGCTGCCTTGTGACGAGTGAGAGCCAAGCCGTGATCCGTTCCTTACATGAACCTGACGACGCTCATGCTAGTGGGGCGCTAGTTCGTTCCAGAGGTTCACGTCGACGGCTGGTTACAAAAGCCCGACCTTGGATCGTGATTCCGCTAAGGGTCACAAGCGGCGGTAGACGCCAAGCTGGATCGACGTCCGGTTTGCCTCTGAGAGCCGACATGACACGTCTTTAAGCGACCTTCGGCTTAGGGCCACAACAGACCACGCGCATTCGCTATCCCCTGCCGAATGCGGACATTCACTCGATCACCTGATCCGCCTGCGCGACGAAAGATTGCCGCAGAAGCTGCAGGATGTTTTCTCGAGGACGCCCAGCTTCGGCCGGCCGGCCGCCGAGGACACCAGTCGCGCCGACAAGCCTCCCAAAAGGAAGGTCGGCCCACGCCAGCCGATCGCGCCAATCGAGCCGCGCTCGAGCAATTGCGCCTTGAGAGCCGCGACCTGCGGGCGCGAACCATGTCCAAGTCGTTCCAGCCGGAGAATGGAACTCGCGGCACTCCTTATCCCAAATAGGACACGTCCTTCGCCCTCGACGCTAGTTCGCCTTCAACCTTGTCGATCTCGGCCTGGTTGCGCTCGATAAACGCCGCGAGCTCGTCGCGAGACATCTCGGAGAGCGCCTTCTGCTGCGACGACGAGTCCTTCCGAGTGGGCGCAATGTGCCCTGCCCGGTCCAGAACCTTGATCGAAAGGTCCGCTCGCACACGAGCACTAATACTGGCGTCCTGCAGCAGTGACTTCGCCACCCGATAAGCCAGTGGAGCGCCAACCACAGCAAGGTCGAGCTGGATTGATTCCGAAATTGCAGCCGCCACGGCCGGCAGTCGCATCGTCTTATAAACCGACTTCGGATGATAGCCGGCGAGCTCTGCGGCCTCCTCGGGCCGCTTGCCTTCATTGACGATAAGGCGCACCAACGTGCGTTGCTGTTCGCTGAGGTCGTAGGCTGCGATCGACGGCATCTAACCCCCTTAGTTTTCGCGGGATGCGTTGGCGACCGCAATGAGACGGCGCAAATTGATGTTGTACTGCGGCACGTCCGGATTCCTCACTGGCCGCTCGAGAAGGTATGCTGCGACGTTAGGATCGAACCAAGCCATGTGGACGATCTCGCCCGCATTCTGCTTGTTCGAAGGAAGCATCTCGAGGAGCAACTTGAAGCGCTTGATGAGACCGCCGCCGGCGAGATCACCCTTGAAGTGGCGCACGGCCAACTGAGCCCAACCGGGAATGTTAAGCTTCTCGGCTGTATCGCTGCCAACCGTAGCTCGCTTCTCGGCCTCCTTGAAGTACGACAAGATCTTGTGCGCCTGGCGAAGGTTGTTCATCTCCTCCGGAGAGAACGTCTTCGCGAGCAGTGCTTCATTGTCTTTGAACTCCCGCGCCAATCGAGCGAACTGTACCTCGAGGGTCTCGCCGACTTGTCGCGTGCCCTGGACCTTGTCGGCGAGAACCTCAGACACGGCGGCCTTCCAGCCACGCGTTGCCTGCGAATCGTTTTTGATGAGCGCGTGGATCTCGTCCAGCTTGGCTCCAGCGTCGTATTTTCGGCCGAGGAGCTTCTGCGCGACGTCGCGCGGATCTTCACGAAGCAGCGTACCGACGGCCGATCGATCAATTTCAGCTTCGGTTACATTACGGGCGCTGCGAGCGGCATCAAGGTCCGCACGCGCTTGCGCCGACATCTGTTCTCCACGACGCGCGGCCGCGGCGATATCGTCGAACTCACCGCGCACTGCGGGAAATTGCGCCAAGACGTCCGCATTGTTTCGTACCCATGCGTTTGCCCGGATCGAGTTGACGGTCCCGTCATTGTTGAGGGCCGACTTGGAGAAGTCCGCACGGAGATAGTCGCGAAGCGCAGCATACCCAGCCGGCGCCGCCGGCGACCCTTCGAGCGCGCGCGGCAATGCAGCCGCGTTCTCTGCGCTGTTCAGGAAACGACCCGCGGTGGCACTCGGTGGCGTTCCCGCACGGCTCAGCTCCCCTCGACGTTCTGGCCCCCACGGTCGAGCTCGCGGGTAAATCGCGCCATTTCGTCATTGCGCTCGGGGCGGAAGCGGTCTGCGAATTGACGATAGTTGGCATTTGCTTCCGAATAGCCGGACGCTTCTTCGATCGTGCGGTTGACCGAGCGTCGAAGTGCTTGCAAGTTGTCGGCCAAGTCAAAATTCCCGGATGCCTGCGCGCGTTCGATAGCTGGACCGATGAACTTTCGCAGATCAGCCAGATCGCCGCCGTTGGCCGTGCCGGGGCCGCCAACATTGACCAGCTGCCCGCTCTCCGGCGGATGCTCGACCATCTGCGGCCGAAGGGCGTCGAGCCGCCGCATAAAGTCTTCCGGGAGCACGCCTGGGGCCAATCCATTTGCTTGATTGCGGACACGATCGATGGCACCAATATCTCGTCTGCGGGAAGCTCTTCGTGCCGCCCGGCTGCCGTATCGAACAGCCGGTTCTTCTCGGCACGGGCTGGGATGTAGGTCTGATCGACGAGGGCCTCATCCAGCCGTCGTGAAGCATTTGTCTTGACTTCGGTGTTCGCGAGCGGGCCGAACGGTTCGCCTTGATCGGCGCGGATCTGGTCGACAGCGCGAGCCGCTTCTTCCCGTTGAAGGATGTCACTCTCGGCGATTCCCATTCGTGCTTCACGGGCCTGCGCGGCGCGGCGCATCACGGCACCCAAGTCAGCCTGCGGATCCCGCGTGGATTCAACACGCTCGGCAGCGGCGGCTTTGACGTTCTGGTCTCGCTTGACGAAGTCAGGCGAAGACTTTAGGCGCGCGCCCTGCTCCGCGGTGATAAGGCCAGGATCGCGTGAAAGGAGGCCTGAAGTTGGCATGGCAGAGTTTTGCAACGGCTCGACGCCCGCCTCGCTAGGCCTAGAGAGAGCCGTAGCGTTCACGCGGATATCTTGCGCCAGCGCTCGCGGTGACCCCGATGCGGCGGCCTGAAGCTTCGTGGCCGCTCGGTCAACATCAGCGGTGCTGTACGGTACCTTGGTGTTGGGGTTCAGCGGAATCGGCGCAGAAGCGGAGCCAAAGGACTTCGTCGCGATGTTCTTGATTAACCCGCCAAGGCCCTCAGCGGTGACCTGGAGGCTGTTCGCACCGACGGCTCCGACCAGGGGCGCAAGCGCGTTGGCAATCGCCTTTGGCCATGTGTCCCCGACGACAGCGTGCTCGGGAACGTAGTTATCCGCTGCGTTCACCATGACGCCGGAACCCATGCCGCCTATTGTGTCTCCAACGAGTGTGCGCGCCGGCGCCGCGGTGTACGGTCTGGCCAAATGATCCAGCACGCGGCCGACCATTGTGTCCGAACGTGTCGCGGCCTCGGCCACCTGCGGCGCACGCTGCGCCAGCATGGCGCCCGTGCCTATCGCCTGGGTACCGAACCGGTTGACGTCATAAGCGAGCTTCTCGCTGCGCGACATCGTGGCCGGATCGACGCCCGGGAGGACCGAGGTGGCCTTCTCGACCAGCTTCGACGCCGGGATCGCGGGCGAAATGTTCGTGCCGAGCAGCTTGTTGATGCCGCCGGTGACGAGGTTCTGCGCACCTGCCACCAGGTCGAACGGTCCGGTGACGATGTCCGTGAGGCCCTTGCCGACGCCTTGGGCGCCGACCGTGAAGTCGCGCACCGCGCCGCCGACGCTACTCGGGAGGATCGACGCGGGGCGATCGATCGGCTGCGGAGCGGGTTCGGGAGTGACGTAGAGGCGGCCTTGCTGGGCCGCGTTCTGCGCGCCGAGGCCGGGCGCAGGAGGTGCAGGCGCCGCAACGGGAGGCGCGGCGGCCGGAGGCGGCACGCTCGCGAGCGCGCGTTGAATGTCCGCCGGCGTGAAGTCGTCGGGGAATTCGTGCTGCTGACCTTCGAATTCTATCAGCTGGGCCATAGATACTCCGCAGCTGTAAATGCCCTGCGGCCCCACAGATACCCCACGTTGGTGTTGAGGGCTCCGAGCGTGTCCAAGAGTGGTTCGATCTGGCTGGTCATTTATGGTCCCGTGATCCAAGACGTTCCGGTCTTGAAGTACCAGCCGCCAAAGGCGACGCTCGTCCCGGAGAGGTCGGGATTGAGGTTCTGTACATAGTCGCCAGGCGTTCCTGTGTTGGTGGGGATAGAGTAGCCGAGTGAAGACGCCGCCACTCGCAAGGAAGCGGTGCACCCCCGGAACGAGACACCCTCGATCGTGCCGACCGCGCTGACGGCAGAAATGCACGCTGACCCGGAAGTCTTGCCGTTGAATTGCATGCCGTTGACTTCGATAGTCGAGCTGTCCGCAATCAGGCCGTAGCCGGTCGCAGCTGCGAGATCGATGGTCTCATTCTGCACGATCACGAGCCCGGACACGGAACTGATAATGAGGGCTCCGACAGACAGCACCCCACCGTATTTATTGCCTCTGATCGTGCCGTTGCCAGCCAAATAGGACCCACCAAGATCGATCCCTCTAGATGGCGATACAATATCGTTCCCCTCGATAATCAGGCTTCCGTACTTCGCGCTCGACGTCGAAAGGCTTCGCACGCCAAGGCTGGCGGAGCCTGTCAACCGGATCGTGTTTCGTCGAAGCGCGATCACGTTCGACGTTGTCGTCCCGGCCGGAGCGCCGATCCTGATACCGAAGGAATCGGTCGCCGTATTTCCGTAAATCTCATTGTCCGCGACTTCGACCACGTCGGACCCGCCGGTGGTGGTCACGACGGCCACCCCGCCCCAGCAGCCGATCATACGGTTGTGGTGGACCTTCGACTTGCGAAGATCGTTGCAGGAAATCCCTGCCCTCGGCAAAGTGGCGTCGTCCGTCCTCGACTGCCCCATGATCGTGTTGTCGTGGACGTTGAAATTCAGCGCCGTGGCGAAATAGATACCGGCGGATGGCGGATTGACGATAACATTGCCCGAGATTTCGCCATCTTGCCCGCAAGTTGTGGAGTTTCCGATGGTTCCGACGGTGTCGTAACCGCCAATCATGGCGTAGCAATTGTGCGTGCCGACGCTGCTGTTGAACAGAGACCGCGCACCCGGGTTCAGGATGAAGTTGTTCTTGATGCTGATGCGCGTGTGGCCTGACCAGGGAGTGATCGGAATGGTCAAGCTGTTGCCGTCGATGTAGTTCTCGTGGATCTCGGTATCGAAAAAGCGCCCTGTCGTCCCGGCGCTTGAGCCGGTCGCAAACATAGAAAGCCAGATACGCGTCTGGTCGACGTAGTTGGCACCCAAATCCGAGAGGACGCGATTGCGCTTGAAGCGCGCATTTAGGATGCCGCCTGAGCCCGTGATGGCCCCGTTAATATAGTAGTTGTCCGGAAACCCCGAGAATATGCATTCCTCGACCGCTATTCCGGTCTGATCGCTCGAGCCAGAGTTACCGAAGACGATCGCGCCGTATTGTGTCGACGAATAATCGAGGTCCGTCGCAAAGTCGCCTGCAAACCTACAGCGGCGAAATTTCCATTCGGTTTTATCGTTGAAATTGAACATTGGATGCGCAGTGTGCGTGGTCTGCGCAAAGGTGGCGTCCACCGTTTCCACATCGCTCGCGCCCGTGATTGTGCTCGTGATCTTGTAGTTGAGTTTCATCCCATCGAGACGCTTCTTGCCGGCGGCGGCGAGCGTATATGCGGCCTGAACTGCGGCCGTGTCCGCCGCGGACCCGTCGCCTTTCGCCCCGAACCACGGGATCAGAAGCTCGTTCCCGGAGACATCAAGTTCCCACCAATGGCCACCCGCCTCTTGAAGCGCCATCGGGCCGCCAGACGTACCTGGTATGTATGTCGCCGGCGCGAGCGGGTAGCCCGCCGCATAGCGTACGATCTGAATCACCGTCGTGCTGATCGGAATAGTCGTTGCGGCCGCTACTGCGCGCGTTCCGTAGCTCGGCGTGCTTGCGGCCAGTGCGGCAGCCGATGCCGCCGCGTTCGTCGCGCTGGTAGCCGCCGAACTCGCGCTGGTGACGGCATTCGTCGCACTGGTGGACGCCGCCGCCGCGCTCAAGTTGGCGTTCGTGGCGGAAGTAGCCGCGCTGGTGGCCGAGGCGTCCACGGCTTCGATCTGGTCCAGAATGTCCTGGATGGCGGCCGCATCGCCTATGCTGGCCTTGACGGCCGGCGCCAACTGGTCGACGCCGACGGCGGCATTCATAATCGCTCCGTCGGAGCGAAGTGACTTCTTTAGAAAATCGACGATCTCGGCTGACGAGATAGCGGCTTGGTTCAGATCCGCATGGATTTGTCCGGCAGGCAACGGCCGGTTGGGGTTCGCGTTTTGGTACGCAACATAATCGTACTGGCGCGTGTATTTGCTGGGGTAGGACATCTGCCGCCGACGGGGTGAGAGGAAGAGCGCGGGATTGCGCGGTGGGTGCCGTCGGCGAAGCGGCGTAGACGTCCGTGGATTGAATTATGACTCTGGAGTAGTGACCGAAAGGTTAGGAGCGGCCGAGTGGCTGGTAATTCCACTCGGACAGGATCCTAGCGCCGATGCAAAAGGTCGGGCGCCTCCGAGCAACGCAATGGCGCTGCGATGTGTGGTTCAGGTCACAGCGGAATCAGCTCCACTGCCCTAAAAAATGCAGTGGTATGACCGCAAACAAGGTAATGGCAGTACACACAGGCTGGGAGGGCATTCTACATCTTGGACTATCGAGGCCGCTTGGGCGAGAACTCAGCGGCTCTTTTCTTAAATGCGCTTCCCAATTCACGTTAGGACGCTGGCGCAACGCAACAAGAGCACGCTGACGTGTGCCATCAATACTATGCGCCAGCGGTCGGGCTAACACTGCCCGTTAGCAGCACCTCGCTAACGTACACAGACTTGCCTCGGCCGCTTCAGGAGCGCGGCTCAACCGTCGCGTATGCTCATTCGCTGTAGGACCGTTGTCGACCAGTGTCAGCGGCCTCGTTTGAGGCTAAGCAACGCCGAGCTCGCTCGATCTGGCTGTTAGTGGCCCCCTGATTGCGGGCATACATCTCAGCCACCGCTGCCGAATACCTCGCAACGTAGTATCTGACTTCAGAGCAGGAAATCCGCTCGCCCGGCCTGTGCTGGCGCGCGGCATAGGCTTCAGAGCTCATCGTGATCAGGAACAGGACGGCAGCTCCGATTCCATGCGTGACAGTCATTGTTATCCCCCGCAGCTACTAGATTTGTTGCAGAGAGCTGGCCTGAATCGTCCCCATCGCGCAAATTAACATTCGTGCGCTCACGCAAGGTGTTGTGGAGTGTTGCTTTCCTGCTGCACACGCCAGAGCCGTAGTGTCTAAGCACACTCTTTTGGCGCAACATCCGAGATCGTGCGTTGCTCCTGGCTGCGCCGCCCGCCGTTAAGGATCGGCTCTCTAGTGACGTTGCCCAGTAGGCGACGTCATCCCTCCGGCACACCTGCCAAGCGCAGGCCCTCGTAGATGCGCTCGCGCTGCGCCAGGAAGGTCGGGTTTTCACTGCGTCGTTCGTTGCGAAATCTGGCGACGGTGAAGTTGGGGTCGAGCCGGAGGCCGGCATTCCGCGCTTCTCGCGCCTCCGTAGCGCGACCGCTGAGCGCTGAGGCCGCCGCCAGGAAGAAATGAGGCATGCCGACATTAGGATTCAATCCGACTGATTTACGTAGCCGGTCCAGGGCAGAGTCGAGCCGGCCGAGGAATAGATCGGCAATCCCAAGCAGGGCGTGCCAGCGATCCAGTCCGGGATCGCGCGGGCTGAGACGGATTGCATTTGCGAGACTAGCTTCTGCCTCTTCCGCGCGCCCGAGTAGCACCTTCATGAAGCCTGCGTCGGCGTGCGCCCAGGCCAGATTGCGATCCAGCCCGATTGCGAACTCAAGCTCGCTGAGCGCACGTTCCGTTGCGCCCGAGACATGCAGGAGGTTGGCGTGGACAAAATGGGCAAGAGCGTTGCTCGGAGCAAGCGTCAGTGCCTGAGTGATCGCGGTAAGCGCGATTCCTAGCTGCTCGTCCCGATTGGTCGAGGCGAAGGTGCGAAGTTCGTTGCCATGATAGAACGCGACACCGACCAAGGCCTCGACGTTTTGGGCGTCCAACCTGAGCGCTTCGTCGAACAGGCCGCACGCCGCACGGTCGCGGCGCAGCGACAAGGGTTGGTTGAGGATTGCCCAACCGCGCATAGCTAGATCTACGGCATCCATGTTGTTTGGCCGTTCGCGCTCGGCCCGCCGGCCTTCAGCAGCAACGAGTTCGATGCCCACGGTCCGCGCGAGCCGCGTGGTGATCTCATCTTGCATGTCGAAGATGTCGGCGCGCGGCTTGTCGAAACGTTCGGCCCAAAGGTGCGCGCCGGTTTCCGTGTCGATGAGCTGCGCGTTGACGCGGACGCGGTCGCCGCCGCGCTGCACGCTCCCTTCCATCACGTAGCGAACGCCAAGTTCGCGGCCGATCACCCGGACGTCCACTGGCTTGCTTTTGAAGGTGAAGGCCGTGTTGCGAGCTATGACGAAAGCTCCAGGAATGCGGGAAAGGTCGGTTGTCAGACTTTCGGTTACAGCATCGACGAAGTAGTCCTGCTCGCTGTTGCCATCGAGGTTGACGAAGGGCAGGACGACGATAGAGAGCCGCGGTGCGATGGCCTTGTGCGGCGCCGTTGTTGTCGGGCACGTGGGTGATAGCGTATAGACTTGGACCGGTCCGGCGATATTCTTCAATTTCTGGTAGCCGCGATCTTGCGCTGCGATATCGATCTTGCCACGTACCTGGTCATAGGCCGCACTGGACAGGCAAATACCGCCAGGCTCGGCAATCCCCTCCAATCGCGCCGCCACGTTGACTGCGTCGCCCATGATATCACCATCGTCCTCCACGACCACGTCACCAAGATTGATGCCGATGCGGAACTCAATGCGCCTATCCGGTGCTACGCCGGCGTTCCTCTCGGACAAGGCCCGTTGCACGTTGATTGCCGTACGAACCGCATCCACAACCGACGCGAACTCGGCAAGCAAGCCGTCTCCAGTGGTTTTAACGATGCGTCCGCGATGAGCAGCGATAGCGGAATCGATCAAGTCCTTGCGAATGTCCCGGAGGCGATCGAGCGTACCTTCCTCGTCAGTACCCACAAGCCGACTGTAGCCGACTGCATCGGCCGCGAGGATCGTGGTCAACCGTCGGTTTTGCCGGTCGATCGCCAAGTCTCCCTCCTGGATGGATCGCGGCCAGTCTACGCACTTGGTTGAATGTGCCAAGGGATTTGACATCATGGATGCAGTCGAGGCGTCCGGTCAGCGCCCGTGGCAGACATGCTAGCCCCTGCACGGCTCCGCCACTGAACTTCCCGGAATCGCAAAATTAGCGGAGCGGCTTTGCGGCCTTTGCACTACGAGCGGGCACCTCCCCCCGGGGGTAGCGAGTGGCGCCGGGGTCGGGGCGGCCGGGCACTGCGGTTGCGCATGCCGGCTCGCGCCGATAATGCAAGCTCGTCGTCGATAGGCATTATCGAGACGTCTCTTGGACGTCCTAGAGCGCTGCAAGCGCGAGTCTCGAGATCGCGCCTTGCGCGAGCGAGCTAACTCATTGTCACCACTCGACACTTTGAGTCGCAAACACCCCTGCAGGAAAGCCATTTCTTGTATGGTGTTGCGCGTTTCCAAAACCCGACAAAAGCGATGAAACCGATAAATGCGCGAATTCGATCAAACGCTAAGTCGTCTGGTCTTACGTATTAGACTTTTCCAGACAAAGTTTTCATTGCTGATTTTTGAACAGGGCGCATCCTGACTGCGGGTCGAAAGCCCGAAACACTAGCCGATAGCCAATCCGGTGAGCGGCAATCACAATTCTTGTCCAGGGGCCGCGCGCGTATGTCCAAGGCGCACGCCCAAAGGTGCGCGGGGCCGCCTAGTGTCGGTCATTTCGCCCCTGGACTCGCATCTTGCTCGAAAGGCAAAACACTATGCGCAACTCAATAGCCGTCCGCACCTCGACGAACTCCAATGATCTCGGCGCCCTCCTCGCTCGCCGCGGGGCCGACCTGATCCTGGCAATTGAAGATGGAAATGCCTTGATCCGCTGCCATGTAAGCTCAGCGACGGCTGCGGCGATGCTGGCGCCGCTCAAAGGCAAAGCCGCGGGCCAATTCCGGCCCCTGCCCGGTAACCTGGTCGAAATCGACGCGGCGGTGGCCCTACCGGTGGCGATGCTGATGATGGAAGCCAAGTCAGCGATGGAAAAGAAGCTGAACTGAAATCGTCCAGTCCCGGGCGGTGCAAAACCGCTCGACAGTCCTAGAATCGGCGCTCGTGCTTCCCCGGTGCTTCCCCGGTGGTAGTGCGGGCGCAATGACGTCAAACAGGGAGATAAAATGTACAGGCAGTTTCAAAGGGTTGACTGGTCGGGGCAGCTGGATTCGAACCAACGACCTGCAGTACCCAAAACTGCCGCGCTACCAGGCTGCGCTATACCCCGAATGTCCGGTGAGCCCCGTCGATACACGCTTCCCAAAGCGCCAGCAAGCTTTCAAGCCGCCGGCCAGGCGGCGATGATTCCGCCTAATCGCTCTATTTGGTGCCGAACAGGGGGTGGCCGACCCGGTCGCCGGGGCGGATGCCGTATTTCTGTGCCGTTCCCGCCACTACCTCCAGGACGGCCCGGGCGGGGCCCCGGGACGAGATGATCTTCGTCGACATCGGCTCGGTGTTTTCGGCGATGCGCAGGATGCGGCCGTCGGCGCGAATGAAGATCATGTCGAGCGAGACATAGGTGTTCTTCATCCACATCGAGATTTCCTGCTCGGGCTTGAAGTCGAACAGCATGCCTTTGCCGTCCGCCAGTTCCTTGCGGTACATCAGCCCGGTCTGCTTCTCCTCCTCGGTGGTTGCCATTTCCACCGAGAACACCTGGACGCCGTTCCTGGTGACGATCTCGAGCGGCTGAAAGCTGGCGGCGCGCGCCGGCGCGCCTGCGGTGGCAAAGCCGGCGATGACGAGGATGCCGGCCAGCCAGCCCCTTGCAATGGACCAGACAGCCTTTCGATCGAAATTCATGGGAGGGTGCTCGAGGCGGGTTGGACTGAGCCAGTCCTTACGCGGCGACCATCACAAAAGCCAGAGGCGGGGGGGGGGGGGGGGGGGGGGGGGGGGGGGGGGGGGGGGGGGGGGGGGGGGGGGGGGGGGGGGGGGGGGGGGG
>NZ_JASXTA010000048.1:0-18612 GCF_032290525.1 Bradyrhizobium cosmicum
GTCCCGACTGCCGCCAGCACCTCGCACAGTGCCCGCCGGTCGACTGCCCCCCTGACACGGATGCGAACCGCGCCGACCTCGATCTCGATCGCCGCCTGCTCCTCACTCGGCAATTGGCCCCCGCAGCCGGTGATCGCGACCGGCACAAAGCCAGCTGGCATGCCTCTGTCCCCGCGCGCCCCGACCTGCGCCCGCGTGGCCTGGCGACGCCAGAGAAACAACAGACTTGGACTGATGTCGTGTCGCCGCGCCACCGCGGACACGCTCGCACCTGGCACAAAACTCTCCGCAACAATCGCCGCCTTCGCATCGGTCGACCAGCGCCGACGCCGGCCCGTCCCGGTGATGATCTCGACACGCTGAAGCGTGTCGGCGCCGTGTTCGAGGATAGGCGTATGCCTATCCTTATCGCTATCCCTACGACTATCCTTCGACGTTGTGACCTCGCGACAAACCATTCCGCAAGATCTTCCTAGCCGACCAGATCCGTCCTCAGAGCGTGGTCCCTACATGACGCTCACGCTCGACCGGCGGGTGGTCGAGTTCCAGGACTGGCTGCGACAGCATCGCGGCGTCACAGAGCTGACAATAGATCGACACGGTCGCATGGTCATGCGGCTGCTCCCGGCGCTTGGCATCAGGCCGCGAAGTTGGAATGCCCAGCTGATTCGCAACGTGATCATTGCAGAGACGAAACGGGTCTCTGCTCGCCTATGTGAAGACGATGACAATGGCGCTGAGAGGATTTTTGCGGTTCCTCAGCGCGCGGGGGTTGTGCCGAGCGGGACTCGATCAGGCCGTGCCGATCATTCCGCAGTGGCGCCTGTCATCGCTGCCGCGATACATCGGCTCGTCAGATGTCGAGGTGTTGATTGCAACGTGCGATCAGACCACGGCGACTGGCGTGCGTGATCGGGCGATCCTGCTGCTGTTGGCGCGACTGGGTTTGCGGGCCGGCGACAGATGCACTCGGCCACGCCGTCGTCAAGCGGCGACCGCCGTATATCTATAGTGCGGACGAGATCGCACGATTGCTTCGTGCTGCGGCGGCACTACGGCCGGCGGGCTCGATCAGACCGACCATGTACGCAACGCTCTTCGGCCTGCTCACCGCTACCGGCATGCGGATCGCAGAAGCATTGGCGCTGCAGATCGACGATGTGACTGCCGATGGGCTCGTCGTCCGGCAGACCAAGTTCCAGAAGAGCCGGCTGTTGCCGCTTCACGCAACAGCTCGGCTGGCGCTCGACAGATATCTGGTCGCCCGGCGGTCGCTGACCACCACAGATCGCGCTCTCTTCGTATCGGTTGCTGGGCAGTCGCTGCCCTACAACACCGTGCGACGCATCTTCCTGCAGCTCCTCGATAGAACCAATCTCCGGGGCGCGTACTCGGGGCGAGATCCGCGCATCCACGATCTGCGCCACACCTTCGCGGTCCGCTCGCTGGAACAGTGCCGCCACGATCGTGCTGCGGTCGCCCGCCATATCGTGGCGCTCAGCACCTACCTCGGCCACGCCCACGTGACCGACACCTATTGGTACTTGCAGGCGACACCGGTCCTGATGGGCAGATCGCCGAGGCCGGCGAGGCATTGCTGATTGGAGGCGCCGCATGACCGCGCCCGCTCCCTGTCTGAGCAGCTTCCTGCACGAGCACCTGCCCAAAGAACGCCGGGCGAGCCAACATACCTGCGAGGCTTCCGCGCAGAGCTTCCAGCTGTTGCTCCAATTTGGCCGGCCGGCTCAAGCTCAAGCCATCGAAGATCGAGATCGAACGGCTCGACGCGCCGCTGATCTTGGCATTCCTGGAGCATCTAGAGAAGCAGCGCGGCAACTCGGCGCGAACCCGCAATGCTCGGCTCGCTGCGATAAACTCGTTCTTCCGTTATCTGGAATACAGGGTGCCATCCAGCCTCGACCAATCACGTCGGATCTATGCGATCCCGATGAAGAAGACCGATCAGGCGCTCGTCGGCTATCTCACCCGTGACGAGCTGCAGGCTCTGTTAGCCGCGCCAGACGCGAGCACCCCGTCCGGCATCCGTGATTGAGCCATGCTGCATCTGGCTTTCGCCGCAGGCATGCGCGTGTCGGAGCCTGGTCGGTCTCCGGCTCGATCAGATCGACCGCCAGACCATGTCCAGCGTGCACATCATGGGCAAGGGCCGACGTGAACGTGTCTTGCCGCTCTGGAAGGAGACGGCCGCAGCTGTGAAGGCTTGGCTTAAAGCGCGCCCAGTCAGCGGCGCTCCTGAGTTGTTCTGCAACGCCCGTGCACAGGCGATGACCCGCTCAGGCTTTGAATACATCCTGAGCAAGCATGTCGCCACCGCCGCTCGCAGAGCACCGTCGATCGCCGGCGCGTCAGTCCGCACGTGCTGCGCCATACCCGCGCCATCAGATGTAGGTAGTTTTGAGCTCCAGCGCGAAACCCGGCGGCGCCGCGGCCGCGAGCTCGAAGGCGACGACGTCCAGCCGACTTCGCTCGAGCGCCCACGGCAGCGCCACCGTTTCGCACGGTCCGTCATCGAAACTCGCGCCCAGCGAGCGGCCCGTGAATAGCGCGAATCCGAAGAACGCGCGAGGCGACATCGCCGCCGCGAGCCTGAACTTGACGATCTCGATCCCAATGAACCACAGCGTCTTCGCAGCAGACGTGTGATCGTGCGATCGCACGATGACGAGCGGGGAGGATCTTGTTGAGGAATGGGCTCGGCGCCTGCCGCGTCCAGCTGGAGATCGGCGAATGCCTGGACCAGGCCTTTGGCGTTGGAGACGAGTGGGTTCTGCGGGATCCGACGATCCAGCTCCCGACCTGAGCGGCCGGCAGATAGGTCGGCAGAGTTGCGAGCTTCCATCGCCGCATCGATGGAACGCAATCCGCCAACGGGCGCGCGTTCAGCCCCCGATGGTGGAGGTAACCGAGAAAGGCGCGCAACGACCCGCACATCGCCTTGCCTGTTCCCGGGCTCCATCCTGGACATGGCGCTCAATGTAGCGGATCACGTCCTCTTGGTTGATCTTGCACAGGGCGGCGGCGCCGCCGGAGCACACCTCGTGCACGAACCTGCGGATGACCGGGAGATGGCGGACGATGCTCAAAGCTCTCCGCCACGATCCGGGCCTTCTCCGTAAGCCTTCGGTGACGCTTTCAATTATCCAGAATTCCAGGCGCTGCGATTTCGGCGCCGAGTTCGATATCTGTGAGGCTCGTGAGGCCGCGCCCGATGACAACATTTCCAGGCGGCGGATCGCCCGCCCTGGCCAGGTAGCCACCCAATCGGGCAAGTTTGGTGAGATAAAATGCAAGGGTTCCAGGGCGACATCGTCGATAGCGGCGCCGCTGATGATTCGATCGAGCAATGCGATCTCGGTGTCCGTCAATGCGAGCTTCGGTTACGCGTCTGGGGTGATGCGATTGAGCATGGTGAGCCAGAGGACGCGCCAACTGAGAATGCAGAAGGAGTACAAGCGCCAGGCCGTCGAACTGGTGGTGTCGAGCGGTCGCTCGATGGGGTCGGTTGCCAAGGAACTCGGTCTGCGCGACTCGGTATTGCGACGCTGGGTCGATAAGCTCTCCGTTACCTCCACCATCGGGGGCTGACCGCGCGCCCGTTCCGGGAGAAGATCGCTCGCGCGAACCGCAGAATCTTCGCTCACTGGCAACTCGGTATTGGCGACAAGCTTCCCTGATGGGAGCCGGGTGAGGTGAGAGCCTCACGCCCTGGTTCTGCGAGAGGCCGGAGGTGAAATCCCTCCGGCCTACTCACCCAAATGTGCCGATCCTGGCGAAGGGCAAGACGATCGAGGGGTGCATCTGGACCTATGTCGCGCTTCCACCCTGATTGCCGCGCGGCAGCTTGCGCCTTTCACAAAGTGTGAGGCGGCGCTCTCTTCAGCGTCGGCCCCGAGAGAGCAAGCGTGTCCGATGTAACCACATTACAAGTGCAGCGCGATTCGACGTTGACGCTCCAGAATTTCAGATCTCTATAAAGGAAATCCAACGCGCCAACCCGTGCGTTCGCTATTGAAAGGAAGCCAAGTTGCCGCTCGTAAAACTTCCATCACCGCACTCCGGGCTCAGTCAAAGTGGAAACAGCGTTCGGCTATCACCTGAACTGAGTACGCTTTTGGATATTGATGCAGACGACTATGCGCCGATGGACGATCCGAAACTATTTATGAATTCTCGTGAACGCCGGCTTATGGCGTTGCTAAGAGCTGTTAAGGCCCGAGACGAAAAACAAACGAACAACAATTGCAGCTGAGTATCCAAGTGTCTTGAAGGATCGCTTACATGGCCGATGATAATGACATGCCTGAAGCCCATGACGTCGAAGATCTCGACGCCTCCGCTAGACGATTGGCGGCGCTTGAACTCAGCGCAAGCCGGCGTACCGACGCCGCCAAACTTCCCTCGAACGACGACCTGTTGATTGCCATCAAGGCTCCAGACGGCCAAAAAACCACGATAGAATACAAAAATTCTGAGTTCAGGAAAATTACGACATCACTTGGGCTCACAGCGGAGCGGGATAACGACCTTTTCCCAGTCGACAAAGTAGTGTTTAAGGACGGGAAACCAGAAATCCTTCCGACTTTTAAACTCGATGGCAAAGCGCAAATTTACGAGACTCCAGCCGGGAACAGACGACGGGAGGTCGCCCATAAAAATCCGCATACTAGCGGCGAGCAGGCTCCGGACATCATGGTTCGAATGAAGGGCGGAGTCATGAAGGGGCTTTCGCGCCTCCCGGACGATGGCTATGAGAAGTGTACGGCTTGGGAATTAGAGGCGGATCTTGGCGGCGACGTATGGCTGAAGTCAAAACTTCACGGCTACCAAACCATCGACTTCATCGAGCGCACGTTTGGGCCCAATCAGGCGACCCACCGCTTAGGCGACTATGTCGGCGAAAGCCGCGGGTATAACCAGGATACCCATAGTGCCTACCGTGGGGTAGGGAAGCAACCAAGACAGCAGGTTCGGACACGGCGCCAGAGGACGTACCCGCCTCCGATGCGGCAAGCAGATCCGACGCGATCAAAGATGATTTCAGCAAAGTGCAACCTCCCCTCGCTACCGAAGTAGTAGCGCCGCCAGTGTGGCGCCAAAGGGCAGCATAATGGCTATGATGGAAGCCGCAAAGACGTCGTGACGAAGCAGCGAAGAGAGCAGGCCTCGACGCGCGGACTGTGGCGAGCATGGGTAGATGCTGATGTCGAACCGGCAATTCGCGACATTGTCTGACTGGAGCATTTGCGGAGGTGTCCGATGTCGATCGCTGCAAAACGCGAATGCCCATCGTGTGACTTGAAACGGAGACGGCACAGCATTGCGACTGTGACCGAAGCTAGCGACCGTACTTTTGATTCGGGACATCAGACGCTCATTGGGTTCGAGCCGGAAACTTGAAAAGGCTTCTATTCGGTGCAGCTTTATCGCTGCTCGTGGGTCTATTTCTGGCGAGCGCCTATGCCAACTTCCAGCATGGAGTTACTCTCCAAGCGATCCAGAGCTTCGATATATTCGCAATTTGGTACGAGACGCCCTTTCACCGAGGCTACGTGACGGAGGTCTTCTACCGCGGATTGACGATTATCGGCTTCACGGCTGTCATCGCGTCGCTTATGCTGGCGCTCATAGTGTTGAAGCCCCAGCACCATGGCACGGCCCGCTGGGCGCGCTTCGGTGAGATGAAAAAGGCTCGCTATATCCTACCCTATCACAGGGTTTCCGGACCAATCTTTGGCAAGACGGTGGGTCCGGGCTGGCCGGGCCAGTATCTGAGCAATGGCGAGCAACCGCACAGCCTAGTGGTAGCGCCGACCCGCGCCGGCAAGGGAGTCGGGATTGTTGTTCCTACGCTGCTGACGTTCAACGGTTCGGTTCTGGCGCTCGACGTTAAGGGCGAACTGTTCGAGCTGACGTCGCGCGCGCGAAAAGCTCGCGGCGACCAGATCTTCAAATTCGCCCCGATGGACCCGGGCGGCCGCACCCATAGCTACAATCCAATTCCTGACATCGTCGCTATGCCGTCGGAGCGGCAGTTTAGCGAAGCACGCCGTCTTGCTTACAACCTGCTCACGCCCAAGGGCAAAGGGGCGGAAGGCTTTATCGATGGTGCAAGGGATCTGTTCGCCGCCGGAGTCCTCGCTTGCATCGAGCGTGGCACGCCTACGATCGGCGCCGTCTATGACCTGTTCACCTTGCCCGGAGAAAAGTACAAGCTCTTCGCCCAGTTGGCGGAGGAGTGTCAGAACCAAGAAGCGCGCCGCATCTTCGATAATATGGCAGGAAACGACACCAAGATTCTCACGTCCTACACGTCGGTCCTCGGAGATGGTGGTCTTAACCTCTGGGCGGACCCACTAATCAAAGCGGCGACGACGCGATGCGACTTCTCGATCTACGATCTCCGCCGCGACCCCACTACAATTTACCTTTGCGTAAGCCCGAACGACCTTTTGGTTATCGCACCACTGGTTCGCCTGTTCTTTCAGCAGGTAGTGGCGGTCATGCAGCGCACTATGCCGACCAAGGATGAGATATTTGAAGTCTTGTTCCTGCTCGACGAGTTCAAGCATCTCGGCAAGCTGGAGGCAGTGGAGACGGCCGTCACCACAATCGCGGGCTACCAGGGCCGGTTCATGTTCGTAGTACAGAGCCTCTCGGCTCTAACCGGCTTGTATGAGCAGTCGGGGAAGGAGACGTTCCTCAGCAACACCGGGGTGCAGGTCTTCATGGCCACGGCCGACGACGAGACGCCGATCTACATTTCCAAGGCGATCGGCGATTACACTTTCCGCGCCAGATCGAAGTCATTTATGTTAAGCCGAATGTTCGACACCAACATCCAGCTCTCGGATCAGGGAGCCAACCTGATGCGGCCGGAGCAGGTCCGCCTGATCGCTGAGAACAGCGAGATCGTCCTCATCAAGGGACAGCCACCGCTGCAAATGCCCAAAGTGAAATACTACTCAGACCGCATACTAAGGCGCATCTTCGAGAGCCAGACCGGCCGACTGCCGGAGCCAAAGCCGATTACTCAGCAAGTAGCCGCATCCGTTACGCCGTTGCAGTGCGGGCAGGAGGGAGAAGAGGTCGTCGGCACAAGCGACCGCGGTCTTTTTGCCGTTAATCAAGCAGAGACTTTCGCTCCGGATCCCATCGCTCTCGGTCACGGCGAGAAATATCTCGATCTTGCCGACCAGGATGCGGATAAGTGTCGGGTCCGACATGAATTAGAAACTCCAACTGCGGAAGAGGAAGCGCAACACGGGCCGGCCGATGAGGGTGCAGTAAAGCAATGGCGCGAGCGCGAGGCCGAAGATCATACGTTCGAGGGCTCAAAAGGCCATCAGACAGAACCTGTGCTGAAACCGGAAGAAGGCGAGGCCGTGGCGCGCCAGCGCGCACTGCTCAACCGGATTATCTCATTGCAGAAGCGCTTGTCGTCCCAATCTGACTTGACCTAATGACCTTGTCCGGCGATGAACCGCGTACCATGGCTTCGATGGCGTAAAGCTGTGCGATGTGCCGAACGGCGGCCTCGGCGATCGGCGATTTGCTGTTGCGGGCCAGTTTGACGAAGCGCCGGCGCAATTGCTCCAGCAATGCACGAGCGTCCACGGCCCCTGCGGTCGAGCGATTTCGGTCAGCCGGTCATATCCGCCTTCACTCAGTCGCGGAAGCGCGTGAAGACTCTGTTCCAGTGGCCGAACGAGGGCGGCCGATCCCGCCAGGGACTGCCGGTTCGGGCAATCCACAGCACGGCCTCGACAAACAGCCGGTTGTCCTTGCCGCTGCGGCCGGGATCGCCCGGCTTGCCGAGACAAGGCGGCTCCATCTTCGCCCATGGGGCGTCAGTCAAAACGAATCGGTCCATGCGCAGCTTGAATCACAACCAAGCCCGGATGAGAATCGTGAGGGTTCTGTGAGGTCGCGGGCACATCGGCGACGTGGACGTGATCGTGAGCACGACCTCATAGCAGCCGGATTGAACGAAGCCGCGGGTTGTTTTGGCGCTATGGGGAAAGTTACCGCGGCGTGCTGGCGAGGCTGCTCTGACGACGGCCGCGCAGTTGATGCGAGGCGCCGTTTTGGCGAGGAAGATCTCGCGGATTGGGTACTGAACGCGAGCAACAGGTCAGGTTCAGTCGTTGGCCAGCTCTGGAGTCGGTATTGCGGCAGTGGATCGGCATAGTTGACCGATTAGCGACAGGACGCGCGGCAAGCTCGGTGGCAGTGATGACGAAAATCGGCGGCGATGAGATCATGACGTATCACAGTAGAATGGCCGATGTGTGGATGAGCGCGGAACGGCTGCGATATGCCGCATGGTACCGCCGCAATCGAGATAGATGAGGAAGTCACAGGCGTTTCTCTGTCGATCGCTTTTGGCGTGAGCGTCCGCCAACTCGGAATTGGTCGTGACGTGATGGGCATCGAGCAACCGGCGACAGAGGGCGAGATTGTCGCCGCGTTGGCCGTTGGGGAGGAAGCCGTAGTAGCGAATCCGGTGGAAGCACATGCGGCAGGAAACGGCGGATGAACTCGTCGGCATCGAGCGTCATCAGTTTGGTCTTGCCGTCTTGGCGATAGTCTTTCCAGGCGAAGCGGACCTTGCCGTCAAAGAGCGAGACCAGCCGGCGGTTAGCGATGGCGACGCGATGGGTGTAGCGGCCGAGATAGGCCAGCACCTGTTCGGGGCCACCGAACGGCGGCTTGGCATAGACGACCCATTCGATGCGCCTGAGTTGGTCGAGCCCGGTGGCGAAGGCCGTGGGCTCGGCCATACCGGCGAGTTTGCCGAAGAAGCGCAGCTTGCCGGCCTCGAATGCATCCTGCAGGTTCTGCAGGAACAGGCGACGAAACAGTCGCGAGAGCACGCGCACGGGCAGGAAGAAACCGGGGCGGCAAGCGATCCAGCGCCTGCCGTCGAGCGAGGGCCGCCGCCTGGCACCACGCAATGAATGTGCGGATGATGCTGCGGGGTCTGACCCCAGGTATGGAGCACCGCGGTAACACCGATTTGCGCGCCCAGGCGCTTTGGATCGGTGGCGATGGTGGTGAGTGTCTCGGCGACGGTGCGGAACAGGATCGCATAGACGGTGGCCTTGTTCTGGAACGCGATCTCGCCCGCCAGCGTCGGCAGGGTGAAGACGACGTGGAAGTACGGCACCGGTAACAGTGCGGCCTGTCGACGCGCGAGCCATTCGGCGCGTGCCAGTCCCTGGCACTTGGGGCAATGGCGGTTGCGGCAGGTAATAGGCGACGCCCATTACCTGCCTTATGGGCAAAGCCGGTAATGGGGAGCTGGCAATCGCGATCACCGTATTTTCCTGTGTATTGCCGCTCTCGAGCTCTCCATTACAAGTCGCCCGTGCGGCCCCGTTGGGTCGGCCACTGATGGCCGGTCACATACGGAGACGGACATGTTGGAGACGTACTTCTCGGCAGCGAAGATGCTGGGGCATCTGCGCAGTGGGCCGAGCGGCCCTTACCTTGACGGGTTTGCAGCGGCGCTGGAGCAGCAGGGCGATGGCCCCGAGACAGCGTTACATATTTGCGAACGGCGGCTCACATCGGCCATGTCATGGCCGAACAAGGCGCCGGCCTGACGGACGTTGATCTCGCCGCGTTCGGCGAGCACCTGCGCACCTGCCGGTGTCCACGCGCCAAAGGCGGCCGGCGCAACCGCCACACTATCTACGGTGCCAGGCTCTTTCGTCGGCACCTCGTCGAGCTCGGCCTTTGCCGATCCGCGGCCGTGGGGGCTGCATCCGCCGAGCCGCCTCTGCTGGTCGCGGACTTCAAGACCTGGCCGCGCAAGCATCGCGGCGCATCCGATGCCACCGTCAGGCTCTACGCCCGCGACGCCGCGGGCCTGATGATGGAGCTTCGATCTGACCCAGCCGGCTGGAGGCCGAACGATGTCCGCAGTTACTTCCTGGAGCGGGCGAGCGATAGCGGGAGTGGCACGATCGAGAAGATTACGACGAGCCTGCGGGCTTTCCTGCGGTATCTCGCAGTCGCAGGCCGTGGTAGGCAGGTCTCGACGGCGCCGTTCCGGCCTACGCTCATTGGCAGCTTGCCGACATGCCCCGGTATCTATCGACCGAGCAGGTCGACCGGCTGATCGCTGCCTGTGACGGCGATGCCGGTGTGCGCCGGCGTGGGGTCTGCGGCAAGTCGCGCTACGAGGTCCGGCTGCCGCTACCGCAAGACGTCGGGGATGCGATCGCCGCCTACCTCGAATGCCGGCCGTCTACCCGCCGGAACGATGTCTTGTTCCTGCGCATGATCGCGCCGTGCCGGCCATTCCGACGAGGCGACGGCCTCTCGTCGGTGGTGAAGCGTATCATGAAGCGGGCCGACATCGTGCCGCCGGTCAAAGGGGCCCACGCTCTGCGGCACACCGCGGCGACCGAGATGCTGCGCCACGGCGTGCCGCTCGACAAGATCGGCCTCGTCCTTCGGCATCGCGGCATCGACACGACGGCCTATTACGCAAAAGGCCGACGTCGCGCTGCTGAAGCAGGTTGCTCAGCCCTGGCCGGAGGCGCTCTGATGCTCGACGCCATCGAGACCTATCGCCACGCAAACAACTGCGATGGATCGAGCCCGTGAGACCGCGCGATCACCGACATGTTCGCCCCCGGCAAAAACGTTTCCTTGACGATCCGTTCCTTCGCCTCCCGCGACCAAGTGCGATAGCTTCGCCCTGGACTGACCGCAAGCCGCTCGGGTGTGGCCGTGCTAACTTCGAAATTCTTGGTGTCAGAGGTATGTTCGCTCACATGAGCTCATGGCAAACAAATCACCAGGAGATCCTCTGACAATCGAACGTCATCCGCTACGTGGGGGCACCTACACGCTTACCATAGAGATCGTCAAGCGTTCCGATCAAGCAAAGGCATTTGTCGTCCTCCCGAAGCGGTGGGTCCGTCGAACGAACGTTTGCATGGCTCGGGCATTGCAGGCGTCTCACAAAAAATTGGGAAAATCTCAATCGTAAGGCGCTCGCTTTTCTTCGCCTCGCTTCAATCAGGCTCATGCTGAGAAAACTGTGCAATCATGCATAATCTCTCGGACAGACTCTGAGGACTCCGTCCTGGTTCCAGGCTCAGGGGATTAAAGCCCGCGAAACTCATCGTGCCAAGCTGGATCGTTCTCTGCTTCTGTCGGACGCCATTAAGGCTGCTCGCGCGCTATCGTATGCTTTGCTGATTGAGCGTCCGAGCGGACGAAGGCCCTCGACTAGCTCACGTTCGCTCATGTTGTTTTGGCCATCTTCCAAAACGTGAATTCTGGTATAAATTCGCCTGATTTCCCTATCCAGGTCCGGATTGTGCGACTCGGCCGTATTCCTAGACGAGGCCGCTGACCTCAAAGCCAAGCCGGTGGATATATGCTGGATCCTAGCCGCATCGCCATAAACCGAAAACAGATCCGGACGAGCGACGATTGCATCGAAAAGTTGCACTTTGTGATCTGCGTCCAAATGTTTATGCCCCCGCACAAGAGCGGCGGCTGCAACTCTGCGGACCACCGGCAGATTACCATCCTGCTCAAACAATTCGATTGCTCTCCTGACGAGGCGATTTGTGTTCACGCGGTCAAGTCCAGCTAGATCGCGGGCTATGCTGTGGAGCGACTCAGCTTGCTCGCGCGGAGACAAGTTAAGAATGTCATCGACGAAAGCAGATCTTCGCGCATTCCCTTCAAATTTGACTGTAGGCGAAGCGACGTCAGCTCGACACGAGGGATAGGAAAAACCTTGCGCTTCTTCTTCAGTCAATTGCACATTATCAAATTGCGATAAGCCTCCCGGGGGAATCGCCCAGCGCTTCACAATCCGCGCCAGCTCAGCAACGTCACCGAGCCGCCTCTCAAAAGTCGCGAAGGCAGGGGGGTCAATCGCTTGTCGCATTGAGCGGCTCACGAGTTTAAAGTTCGCGAGATTTTTTGCTGTCTCAACAGGATCATCGGTGAGTAATCGCCGCGCCACTTCGGCCAGCAGGTCAACTGGCAAGTGACCCATTCCTTCGGCACGGCGGCTATCGTCGTCTGCCCCTTCAGGGGTCTGCGGATGATCGCGATCCATAATGAGACCTCTCACGTTTCGGCAGCCCTAGAAGGTAACAGCCGGGAGCGCTCAATTGAACCAATATTGCGTTAAACTTGTAGCTGGGCTGCGTCGAGCTATGCAGGACGGTGGGTGATGACGGAGTGAGATAGGCAGCGACTGGTGTCTCAGTGGCGCTTGCCCAACGACGAGCCCGACGTAGTTCAACAGCGATCTGGACATCTCCGCCACACCTTCGTGCTCCCGGTGCCTCTGTCCCGGATGGTCGCACCATACGCCACGATCTTGAAAACCGCAGCCGAACATCAGCACCGAGAATCTTATGCCGGTTACAAATGCGATCGAGCGGTTGCACGAGGAGTTCAAGCGGCGGATCAAAACCAAAACCGTGCCGCCCTCGGCCGACACCGCCGCGATGATGTTCTGGGCCCTCCTCGCCTCGGGACAGATTAGCATGCGCAAGGTCGATGGTTGGCAAACCCTCGCCACAAAACCCATCGATCAGCCAATTGACCTTGCCGCCTGAAACGATAACTTCATGTTCCCGGAGAATTCGCCAAGCCGAATTCCAACCGCATTCCGGACGCCACCCCACGCTTACGGTAAGCGCGAAGCCAATACCCTTGCTTCAGAATTCGAATGAACGTGCGAAGAAGCCTCCGGCTTGGACGGAGGTTTGGGATGGGATTGGACAGCAAAAGGACGTCCATTTGGACGGCTCATCGGTAGGGCCGGTGAGCCGACTTGAGGTCCTTGAAGGACCGTTGGGACGCCGCGTGCGTTCGGAGGCTGAGAGAGCTCGGATCGTCGAGACGGCGCTCGTAGGAT
Source organism: Bradyrhizobium cosmicum (assembly GCF_032290525.1). Lineage (GTDB taxonomy): Bacteria > Pseudomonadota > Alphaproteobacteria > Rhizobiales > Xanthobacteraceae > Bradyrhizobium > Bradyrhizobium cosmicum_A. The sequence goes on from NZ_JASXTA010000048.1 coordinate 12,923, forward strand.
GCGTACTCTTTGCCTTCAGCACCAGCGTCGAGCTTCCGTCGCGTCGTCTTCGTCATCATGCCCTCCGTCTATCAAACGGAACAGCCCCTTCCGACTAAGCACGTGGTCCCAAAATCGAGGTCCATTTCACGTCGGCGCGGACATGGTGCGCAAAGCTTGTGGCGAAGCCGCGACCTTTTGACTCACAGGGGACATCTGGCGCGATCTTTTGTGGCCCCTAGGTTGACTCGGCATCATGACAACGACTTTCGTACCCGTCCTACCAACCTTGCCGCGCGCGATATGACCATTGTGCAGCGCGAGCGGCTGACCTGGTCCAACGACGGACTGACCTACGGCGAGCTGGAAATAAAGTAGGATGAGGCTAGGAAAACGTATGACGTAAGCAGTCCGACTCGTTCTCCTAATTTATCACACGGCGGCCCAACGTCCGCTTGAAGAACAATCGAGAAACAGTCGCTGCCAATAGCTGATAACAGGTTCTGGCATTCACCGGAGTCGAGTCCTGGGCTAGTCACCGCTCGAGTGACGCTCTCGCCTGGCTCTTAGGCCACAAATGTTGGGAAAGCGATTTGCAGTCAGATGAAGAACAAGGTCGCTAGCACAGAACGGAGATACATGAACCGCTCCTACAAAATCAGATGTATCACCATCGTCGATAATGGTCTCAATCTTATTCAATCTATGAACGAATATTTGAGAAATAACAATGTGTGTACGGCCTTGGCTGATACGCACGCAGAAGAGTTAACCCGCTACAACAACGCAGAGGTAATCCTTATAAATATGAACCTCGTCCGAGACAACGGCTTCGAGCTCGTGCGTGATCTCCGTGATCGAGGAGATGTTCCCATTATTGTCGTTGGGAGCCGACGGGATGAGCACGATGCTGTAACCTGGCTTGACTCCGGTGCTGATGAGTATCTAACCACACCACTGTCCATGGCTCGGCTTTTGGCTCACATCAACGCTCTGAGCAGGCGCCGTTTTAGCTTCCCTGTTGGAATGCGAAGCAGAGCGCAGGACGGACGATGGCGTTTCGGGGAGTGGGAGCTGCGCCTCAAATCTCGAAAGCTCTATGATCCTTCAGGCAAGTCGGTAGCCTTAACCGCGGCGGAATATTCGCTCCTAGTGACCTTTGTTGAGGCAGCGCAACGGCCGTTGTCGCGAGAGTACCTACAGCGGGCCACCCGTGTGCACGGAGAAATACTAGATCGCAGCATAGATGTTCAGATCCTCCGGTTGCGTCGCAAGCTTGAAGGAGATGCGCGCGCTCCCCAGTTGATAAAAACTGTGCGTGGCGTAGGTTACTTGTTTAGTATGCAGACTGTCCGCGCTTGAAGTCTCCCTCGTGACGGTGATGTAGTTGCTCTGGTGACGCATCCTTCGCCGGGTTCGATCTGTTTTTGAAGTTCGCTTTGGCCCACAACAGGCCAGGAATAAAGGTGACCTTGAACCGCCCCGGGATTGCCGGAGGCTCCAACTCTTGAGAAGGTAGAGCCATGACGAGCAAGACGACGAACAAGTTTTCGCCTGAGGTCCGGGCCCGAGCGGCACTCCCGTTCCTGGTCCCGCCGCTCCGTGGAAGGGCCGCCGGCATGGGCCGCGCAAGGATCGGCGATGGGCCAAAGCCTGGAGCCCTGAGCAGATTGCCCGACGCTTGCCGATCGACTTCCCGGACGACAAGACGATGCGCATCAGCCACGAAGCTATCTATCAAGCCCTCTTCGTTCAGGGCCGTGGGGCGCTACGCCGCGAGCTGACGGCCTGCTTACGAACAGGGCGTGTGTTACGGATGCCCAGAGCGCGCGTACGCCGGCGAGGTAAGGGCTTTGTCTCGCCGGAGATCATGATCAGTGAGCGCCCCGTTGAAGCGGCCGATCGAGCAGTGCCAGGACATTGGGAGGGAGATCTTATCCTCGGTCTTGGCAGCTCGGCAATCGGCACGCTGGTCGAGCGCACGACGCGCTTCACGATGCTCTTGCACCTTCCACGGTTGGCGGGGCATGGCGAAGCTCCGCGCGCGAAGAACGGGCCCGCCCTCGCGGGACATGGGGCCGAAGCCGTGCGCGACGCGATCACGCGCACCATCATCACTTTGCCCGAAGAGCTGCGCCGCTCTCTAACCTGGGATCAGGGAGCCGAAATGGCTCAGCACGATCGTCTCAAGATCGATGCGGGTATCCAGGTCTACTTCTGCGACCCGCAAAGCCCTTGGCAGCGCGGCACTAACGAGAACACCAACGGGTTGCTGCGGCAGTACTTCCCGAAAGGCACAGACCTGAGCATCCACAGCGCCGACGAAATATCCGCTGTGGCAGCGGCCCTCAATGCCCGACCGAGAAAGACACTAGGCTGGAAAACGCCAGCGGAGGCGCTTGACGAACTGCTGTCATGAGTGAAAATAATTGGTGTTGCGACGACCGATTGAATCCGACCAATACGTCTCTATCAAATACACCGAGCGCCTGGCTGAAGCAGGCGTCGAGCCTTCCGTCGGCAGCGTCGGAGATTCCTACGACAATGCTCTCGCCGAAACCGTCAACGGTCTCTACAAGGCCGAGGTGATCTACCGGCGTGGACCATGGCGCAGCTTCGAGGCCGTCGAGTTCGCGACCCTGGAATGGGTCGATTGGTTCAACAACCGAAGGCTCCTGGAGCCCATCGGCAACATCCCGCCGGCCGAGGCCGAGCAACGCTACTACGCCATGCTGGAAACTCCGGCCATGGCGGCATAACTTAAACTAACCAGCCTCCGGCAATCCCGGGGCGGTTCAATCGCACTTGGTCGCGGGAGGCGAAGGAACGGATCGTCAAGGAAACGTTTTTGCCGGGGGCGAACGTGTCGGTGATCGCGCGGTCTCACGGGCTCGATCCATCGCAGTTGTTTGCGTGGCGACGCAAGGCGCTGGCCTGGGGACTGGTCGCACCGGTTTCTGGGGCGCGAGGCCAAGCGGTCAAGTTCGCGCGGTTTGATGCGGTGCCGAGCGACATGGTGGAAATCGTTATCGGCGATGTTGTGGTGCGGGTCGGTGGCGACGTGGACCCTGAGCGGCTCGCTGCGGTGATCCGGGCGGTTCGGCAGGCATGATCCCGGCAGGCGTTCAGGTTTACGTGGCCAGCACGCCGGTCGACTTCCGTAAGGGTGCGATGGGCTTGATGGCGCTGGTGCGCGATGGAGGCGCGCGGATCCGTTCAGCGGAGCGCTTAATATCTTCCGTTCGAAAGATCGGACAAGATGAAAATGGTCTGGTGGGATGGCAGCGGGGTATGCCTGTTTGCGAAGACGCTTGAGGAAACGCAGTTCTGCTGGCCGAAGATTGCGTCGACGCGGGTGCGGCTGAACCGCGCGCAGTTGCTTGCACTCATTGACGGGCTGGACTGGACGAAGGTGCGGCCGGTGGCTGTGCAGCGCCCACAAACGGTGGGCTGACCAACTGCGGCGAATTGAATCAGGGCGGCTAAAAGGTTTGGGAGATTGGCGACCACTCTGCTGTGATGGCGGTGATAACGACGCCCGTTGCAGCGCTTCCGACGACCCTTGCCGAAGCCTATGCGCTGATCCTCGCCTTGGCGGAAGAGCGGGCGGCGATCGAGGCCGAGAACAGCCGGATCGCCTCCGAGATTGCAACACTGACTGCGACGAATGCCGATCTTGCCGCGGTCAACCAGACGGCCGACGCGCGGATCGTGGAGTTGACGGCGATCGTGAAGATGTTGGAGCGCACGCTTTACGGCACGCGCTCGGAACGCTTGCGTAGCGACACGCCGAGCGATGGGCAGATAGCCTTCGTATTTGACGAGATCGCCACCGGGATGGCGGCCATTGAAGCCGAACTGGCCAAGGCGGGCGGCCAGGACCAGCCGAAAGGCGCGCCGCGGCCGCGCAAGGAGTTCAGCGCGCATCTGGAGCGGGGCGAGATCATCGTCGAGCCCGAGGTGCCCCCTGGTTGCGAGGGGTTGGAGAAGGTCCTGATCGGCGAGGATGTGTCGAGGCGGCTGGACGTGACGCCGGCGAAGTTCCGCGTGATCGTGACGCGCCGCCCGAAATACGTCTACCGCAACCGCGATGGCGTGCTTCAGGCCCCAGCCCCGTCCATCTGATCGAGAGCGGCCTTCCGACCGAAGCGCTTCTCGCCCAGATCGCAGTGGCCAAATATGCCGACGGGCTATGCCGCCTACAATCGGCTCGCCAGGTCAGCGGGTGCCAATGAGGGCGTGACGCTGGCAGCGTGATTTGCCCACGTCAGGAGACGGTTCTACGAGCTTCACGTCAACGAGAGCTCGCACCTGGCGACCCAGATCGTCACCACCATGGCCGGGCTGTGGGAGATCGAGGCCGACATCCGCGGGCAGGATCCTGAGACGCGGGTGAAAGCGCGCCAGGAAAAGTCCGCCGCGATCGTCGCGGCGCTGTTCGATCTGTGGAACAAGGAGCTGCCGCGCCTGTCGGGCAAATTCAAACTCGCCGAGGCGATCCGCTATGCCACATCCAGACGCACCGCCTCTCGAGCGCTTTCTAAGCGACGGTCGTCTCGAGATCGACTCCAACACCGTCGAGCGCGCAATCCGGTCGCAAACCATCACAAGAAAAAATGCGCTCTTTGCGGGCAGCCATGGCGGCGGCCGGACCTGGGCGACCATCGCCACGCTTCTGCAGACCGCGAAGATGAACGATGTCGATCCGCACGCCTGGCTCACGCAAACTCTCGAGCGGATCGCGCAGGGCTGGCCGATCTCTCAAATCGAAGCTCTCATGCCTTGGCACTTCAAAGCCTGAATGGCCTCAGCTTGGCGCTTACGGTTCAGCAAGAGCCTCAACAGAGAAGCACCCCAACTACCGCGAGCCACGCGCCGATCAGCGGTGCTGACGGATGCCTTTCCTTTCGTTCTCGAAGAACATGCCGAGCGCGGCGCTCGCCAGTTTACGACCGAAGGCACGCGCACTTTCCAGCCCTAAGGGATCAAAATGCGCGAGAGCGATCTCAACCACCCGTCGGGGCATCATCCGCGATGTTAGAACGAGCGACAGTGGCTCCTCAACAGGATAAGGAGCCACGGGTTTGGTCAATGAGGCGCTTAACAGCATCACCTGGTAATCGTCTAACGCGCGCCGCAAAATCATCTGCAGAGCTTTCGCCGGGCGATACTGCCCACACAGGCTGTCAAACCCCGGAGAGAAACCGGGAGCGGGAAGCGCTGCTGACAGAAACACCTGTAGTTTGGGATCTGGCCCGACGCGCTGATTCGAAAGGATAGTTGTCCTCTCCTCGGAGGAAGCGGGGGCAGGGACCTTTGCGTTCACTATTGGCGGGGCAACCTGCTCAAGCGGCATCATCCCTGCTGACAGAGATGAGATAGTCGTACTACTCCGCTTTTCCAAACTCGTGGAAGCGAGACGTGCCACCTGCAGCGAACTGGTCAGCTTGCGGAAAACCACATCAGTCCTCCAATGCCTTCTCGATGAAGTCGCCGATGATGGACAGCTCGTCCATTGCGCGCCGGGTGTTATGCATCATAAGCCGCATTGCGGGAGCGCGTGACATATTCTGCGCTGTAATGTGCAGCATACCACGTTCTTTCATAGCAGCGAAGGCATCACGCTCATACATCGGCGTGTCGAACATTGGCAGGAGGGCCAGCATGGCTTGCGTGGCCTGTTGAGAGACGGTCAGCCTGCATGTAGGCAC
>NZ_JASXTA010000049.1:0-16387 GCF_032290525.1 Bradyrhizobium cosmicum
CGCATGGCAGCCTAACCCCGGCAGAGGCTCCACTTATCGACGCGGAAACTCTGTTCAGACAACCGGGACCAGCTCTAGCCACACGAATACACAAACAAAGAAAGGCGACAAGGCCATATATCCTGCCACCACCTCGCCACCACCTCGAGCTTTGAGCCAGCCGCATCCGATCAGATCTGTGTTGCCCGCTCGTTGTCTGGGCCAGTTGGTGCTGCCGGTTTCGGCGGATACCTTATCGTTTGTGCCTTTGGTGTCGGAATCGTCGCTACCCGCGGCTGCGGAGCCCTCCGTATCGGCGGAAGCAGCTGTTGTTACGGTCGAGTTCCAGAGTGCACGGGTAGAGGTACGCGGGACGCCTGGCCTTGCGGTTGCCAAGTGACGTGTTCAGCGCCCTGCGACGGACCCGTTCATGCTGACGCCACCTGCGAGCCTCACGATTTACGTTGCGACCCAACCTGTGGACTTCAGAAAGGGTGCGGATGGCTTGGCGATCTTGGCAAAGGAGACGCTGGGCAAGACCAGATGAAGGGTGTGGCGCTGGTTTCCGTGCGAAGCGCGCCGATCAGTGAAGATTGTCGTCTGGGATGGCACCGACCTGGTGATGTACTGGAAGCGGCTATTATCGATGTGTTTGTTTGTTGTAGTAAAGACAATGCTAGAAATATAGAGCGCTACAAACCAATACGAATAGACGAATATATTCTATTATTGCCTGCCACCGCGCGACTTATTTATAACAAAACGATTACATAAAAACTTGCCGCATTAGTTAATACAAAGCAAAAAGTGAAAAATACAGTGACAGGCCCAAGTGTGGCGACTTGATCACTCGTCGTCATGCTCTCCACTTCCTCCTCCACTTCCACTTCCACTTCCACTTCCTCCTCCTCTTCCTCTTCCTCTTCCTCCTCTTCCTCCTCTTCCTCCTCTTTCCTCTTCCTGCTGCCTTATCGCGCGCCCCCATGCTACCACCTCAATCCGGCCGGCCAGGTCAGTTCTGGCGTCCACAGCGATGAACCAGGATCCTAGATCGGACGGCGCAGCATTCGGAGATTGGTTAGATCTGGTCCAGCTTCCGCTCAACCTTCCATTCGCCACGCAATTCGCTGCGTGCCTCTCACTACTCACATAAATGTAGGTGAGCTCAACCGCAAGTTCCGCCTTATGATCTGCGTAGTTCACCGTGGCGTTATAGAGCGCGTGCCTCATGTTCTCAGCACCAGTATGTGTGAATTTGCAGGGGAACCACGACATTGTGCGAGAGACAGAAGAGAGCTGTTTAATTCTGCTTTGTGACCGAAGAACAAGCAGTTGTGGTGATAGCTAGAATGATGAGAAGGATATAAATAGAGGCCGGATCAAGTCCTTCCAGCCGTTGCAAATGTGTTACGTGACTTCTTAGGCAAGCGAACAGAATAATGGCCTTATGAATAAGCTAACCAAATTTGGCCCTTAGCGAGACCCAAGCATATTTTACTGTTGCAGAACCACGGAAAGTGACAGCTTTAGTTTGATGCCTTTTCGCAGCGGGCAAAAGGGTCTTTGATATCGACCCGGCGGTGGCCCACCACCAAGAATGTGACGTGTTGTTGACTTATGCTCTGATTTGCCCGTGATACGTGCAGCGTGTCGCTTTTCAGGTCATTGTCATTGGAGCAGTGGACAGCTCGTCGTTCTCGCCAAAAGCCACATTGCAGCTCTTCCCGAATTCGTAGCGGTGACTTGCTCTTGGAAAGAATGTGAGGGCTAGAGTTGCTTTCCATTGGGGCCACAATGACAGCCTCTGATGTAAATGTGGTCCTCGTTTTTGGACGGTGGCATTCCGGGCTCGCGCAGAGCGCGAGCCCGGAATGCAGAGCACCGTCCAAAAAAAAACGAGGACCACATTTACATCAGAATATATCCTGCCGCCGCCGCCGCCGGGATGGCTCAAGGAACCGTTGCGGAAGGAGATATCTTCGGAATGGCCGCCAGGCACTCTCCTTGGTCACGTCGACGACGTTAAGGAGTGCTCGTCCGAGGACGGCCGTCTTGCGGGTGTTTCCGATCTGCTGACTGTCGGTATGGATATCCTTACTGGTAGTCGCCAAGCGAACGACCTTGAAGTCGTGGAGACTGGTCGGCGTCGACGCTGGTCCGCTGCCGAGAAGCTGCGGATTGTCGAGGAACGTTTTTGGTCGCCCGTGAAGAATGCGGATCGGCCTGAGAAATAAGCAAAAATTGTCTCGATAAAGTATTCGATTTTGCAGGAAAGCGGGGTGTTGGACCTCGCTTTCTTGCGTTTTTGGATTTTGCTCTTGAGCGATTCGTGATTCCCCGACGGTGAGTCGTCGGCATCGGGGAAGGCAATGAGCAAACCGCGGGATGATCGCCAGAAAGACTTGTTGCTTCCTGCGCTTTCAAATCATCGACATGGGCCACCCGCTGGTGCGGTTGGCGGCGCTGATCGACTGGAAGTTTCTGGGTGACCGCTTTGGTTGGTGTGCCAAGCCGCTCCGGGGCAGCCTGGTCTGCCGACGCCGCTTGTCGCCGGCTTGTTCATTTGAAGCACATGCACAACCTATCAGATGAGGTGTTGTGCGCCCACTGGATCAAAAACCCCTATTACCAATACTTCTGCGGCGAGTTGAGCTTTTGCCACCGGGCTGTCGTTCGATCGATCGTCGATGACGCGCTGGCGCCAGCGGCTCGGCGAGGAGCAACTCGTCGCGCTGATCCAGGAAAGTCTGTCGGTGGCGCACAAGACTGGCGCGATCGGTCCCAAGGACCTGGAACGGGTGGTGGTCGATACCACAGTGCAGCCCAAGGCCGTTGCGCATCCGACCGATGCGCGGCTGATGCATCGGGCCATCACCAAGCTCGTCGAGCTCGCTAAGCGCAACCGCGTGCCGCTGCGCCAGAGTTACTTGCGCCTGGCGAAGCGCGCCGCCATCATGGTCGGCCGCTATACCCACGCCCACCAGTTCAAACGCGCCCGGCCCCAACTCAGTTCCTGCGGACGCGGCTTGGCCGGATCATCCGCGACATCCGCCGCAAGATTGATGGCGATGCGATGCTGGAGGCCCGCTTCGGCGCGCTGCTCGAGTTAGCGCAGCGCGTGCGCACTCAGGATCGGCATCAGCGCGGCCCCAAGGTCTATGCGTTACATGCCCCGGAGGTCGAGTGCATCGGCAAGGGGAAAGCCCGCGCACCTTACGAGTTCGGCTGCAAGGTCGGCATCGCCACCCCCGTGACGTCCCCGAAAGGCGGACAGTTCGTCCTCCATGCCAAGGCACTGCATGGCAATCCCTTCGACGGGCACACGCTCGGCCTCGTAATCGCCGACATGGAGAAGCTCACCGGCGTGGAGGCTCGCCGCATCCACGTCGACAAAGGGTACCGCGGCCACAACCACCCGCACCGGTTCAGGGTCTGGATCTCGGGTCAGGCCCGCCGCGTCACGGCTTCCATCCGTCGAGAGATGAAGCGTCGCGCGGAAGTCGAGCCTGTCATCGGCCACGTCAAGGCCGAGCACGCATGGACCGGGATTATCTCAAGGGTCGCATCGGGGACCGTATCAGCGCTGTCCTCGCCGCGGCAGGCCACAACTTCGGCCTGCTCCTGCGATGGCTCGCAGAACTCTTGCGTGCCATCATCCGAGCCTTCGCCGAAACTGTCCCGGCTCAAACGATCGCTTAAATCAGAGCGCGCCCGCGTTCTTCACAGAGGACTTTTTAGGGTCCGCGGTTGGTGTCGGCGACAGCACGGCATCATGGGCTTTCGAAACAGCTTCTGTTTTCGTGGCGCAAGGCCTATCGCGAAGGACAGCTTGGCGGCCGTCAGGTAGGTGGATTTGTGCCGGCTCGGATTGTGTCGGAGGTCCAGTCGACGACGGAGCGTGCGGCACCCGCGGCGACAGGCACTCTGGAAGTCGTGACCGCGAATGGCCGACGCGTGATCGTGGATCGCAACGTCGATGTTGCGGTTTTGCTACGGATCATGCGAGGGCTGGAGACACTACGGTGATCCCGATCCCGACGGGCGTGCGAGTGTGGCTTGCGACGGGCCATACCGACATGCGGTGTGGCTTTCCGAGCCTGGCTCTGCGCGTGCAGGAAAGTGCTCAAGCGCGACGCCATGGGCGGCGGTCTTTTCTGCTTCAGGGGCAAAGGCGGCGATCTTTTGAAGGTCATGGACCAGCGCCGCGGGCCTCGCGGCGTCGGAATCGAACCGATCAGGCGAAGGCTCTAGCTTTCGACGTCGGCGATGCGCTGTTCGCGTTGCTCGGAAAGGACATCACCACGATCGACGGCCTCGGTCCTTACCTCTCGCTGAAGCTGATCGCTGAAATGCGGAGACGACCTCTCCTCGTGGCCAAGTGCAAAGCATTTTACCTCCTGGCTGGGACTGGCGCCGAGCAACAAGGTCTCCGGCGGCAAAATGCTCTCCTCCCGAACACGCCGATCCGGCGGCCGGGCGGCGGCACTTCTGCGCCTTGCTGCGGTGACCGTGGGTCGTACAGCCCCCGCGCTCGGCGCCTTTTATAGACGGCTCTCAGCGCGCATCGGCAAGGCCAAAGCTGACCGCCACGGCCCGCAAGATCGCGGTTCTGTTCTACAATGCTGTACGATACGGAATGGACTATATCGATCCCGGGGCCTCATCCTACGAGACGCGTTACCGGACGCGAGTGGTCAACAAATTGCATCGGCGTGCCAAGGCATTCGGCTTTGTTCTCCAGTCCTTGGAGCCGAAAGTCGGTGCTTCCGTTGCTTAGGATTCGTTCTCCAGCGTCAGTTCGCCGATCTTGGCGTGCATCGACTTCACGTCGATCGCAGGCGTGGCCGGCGCAGCGCTGCCCGGTCCAAAAACTCCGGAAGCGCCACCCTCCAGCTGCGCCTTCCACGCCGTAATCTGATTGGGGTGGACGTCAAAGTGCTCGGCCAGCTGAGCTATCGTCCGGTCGCCCTTGACGGCGGCAAGCGCCACCTTCGCCTTGAAGGCCGGTGTGTGGTGTCGGCGTGCTCGTCTGTTCATCGTCGCTCCTGATTCGCAGGCACCAGCGTGCGCGCCGTCAGGCAGAAACTCCACTTATCGAGCCGTTCAAATTTGCGGAGCCGGCTCTGTTGACAGCAACACAGTCGAGCGTTCCATGCGCTCAACTCATTGTTCAGCGGCAGTGAAGGCGGCGCCGAGAGCTGGGCGATCCTACCGCTACCAGCATTCCCATGCTCGACGGCTATTCCGCCGCGATCTCCGCCGTCGCGCTGCGCCACAACGACATCAGCAACACCCTCTCGACTGCCCCGATCGGTTCGAGCCGATACACCGGCGCAACCCCAATGGCGACGTCGATCCGCGTCCCTGATGCCGGGGTTTCCATGCCGCGATGCGGCTCAGGATGTCGGCGTGGGCGCCGATGCTGGACACCAGCAATGTCAATCACAGCATGCTTCTGCCCATTCTGTTGCACTGTCGCGACGATCAGGGGCAGCCGGTGCTCGGATCCCCCGGAAGCGGCCGCAAGACTGCCGACTTTCTGCGTAACGCCTACGCCGATATTCCAGCGGTCCTCGAGGCTATACGGCGCCGCGCCAATATTGGATGCCGATCCGCTACCCACGCGCTCGCTGATCCCCGCAGACGGGGAGCTCATACCGGTTACCTTCCACCGAATACCGTAAGATCGGCAATATCGCCTTCTTGCGCCGAACGACATCGCTACGCGCGCTCAAACCGGAATCCAATCCAGCCGGGTCTTACCCATCGCTCACGCTCGTTCGCTTTTCGTGGAGCCGGGAGTTGATCTGCGACATCAGGATCGGCCCAAGAGAAAACTCCCCGACCTCCGCTTTCCGCGTGAGCCCGCGCAGGTAGCCGCCGGCTGATCTGACCGTCGTCCCACGCTGCAGGATGTAGGCGACGACCACCGCCGCTCGCGTTTCGCCCATAACCTTTTGCGCCTCCTCCCAGGCGCTCGGGCTGATCCCCAGCATCGATCGTACGACGGCCGCGGTGGCCAGGAAATCGCGCCAGTTCGAAATCCCGCCATTCGCGTAATCGACGATGTCGGGGCATGCATTCAGCACCATTCCCAACGGATACGAATTCTCGGCGACTCGCGATGATTGAGGTTTGGGCTCAGCTCTCGCCGCCCTGCCTTCTTGAAGGACAGGTTCAAGATCAATAGGGGCGTCTGGATTTGAATTCTGTATGTGGCGCTCAGAATGGGACTCATTGGCACTCGGATTCTTGGATTTAATGTGTGCTCCCAGAACGGTGAGCACGTCGTCGGCAAGCTGAGACAACTCGTCGGCGATCGGCTCGAGCTCCTGGCGGGTCGCGGAACGTGGAATCTGAGTGACCGTTGCGCGGAAGGCAGCGTGCACAACCTGCCAATCGGCAGGCCCCTGCCCTCCCCTTCGCGTCGGGACGGCTTCTTCGATGCCAGTTGCAATCATCTTCGCGATATCGCGCCGGCACAGCGTGATCCGTTCACGCACCAGCTTGAGTGCGCGGGCCTCGGCTTCGATATCGGCCGCCAGGCGCTCAAACTCCTCCGAGCGCACGACGAGCGGTGACAGATCGAAGCCGAAGGCGAGTTCGATTTCGCCAGCCTCGTCCTTCCGCGCATACCGCTTGCCATTTGGACTGTCGCGCCGAACGATCAGCCCCGCGTCAACCAGCACAGCGAGGTGACGCCGCAGCGTCGATGCCGGCATGCCGTGCGCCCGCCGAGTGAGCTGATGGTTCGACGGGAAGACGATCAGATCATCCTCTCCCGTCAGCGCGGTCTCGGGATGGAAGGTCAGGAGCGCGTTTAGTACCGTGAGCGCGCGCTCCGACACCCCAAGGCGCGGCCGTACTGTGCAGATGGCGTGGAAGATCTTCCATTTGTGCACGATCTTTTCAGGACGGCGTTCTGTTGCGAGCATTTGGCTTGCCACGTGGGCAAGCGTTAGCGATCGCCGCCCAAAGGGCGTCGTTGGTAGATGTGACTGCATGTCTTTGCCTCGTGCGGGCAAAGGAATCTGCTCACCAAACCGGCCCCCGCTCTCACGAGACACTTGACTGCGATTCGCGGAGGTGATTCTTTGGCCAGTGCCAAGCTAGACAAAAGGGCTTCCGGACGGAACCGTTTGGAGGCTTTTTCCTTTGCCGCTATGGATCCTTGCTCATACTGCGGGTACGCGGCTTACTCATCGGGCGCTGCCGGCGATGGCAGCGCCCGATGTCCCAGAACAAGTTGTTCATTAGTCGGATCTTTAACGATAGCTTTGACCGGGCTTGCAAAGCGACTGCAAGGCCTCGAGCCGACCGTTGCCAGAGGCAGCTTGATAGCGACCTTCTGTCTGAAAGCTCGGCCCCACCAAGATTGGTGTACCTGGTGTCCGTGCTCGGCAATGCTCCGCGGGCCTCGAAATCAGCCGCCTTCGTATCATCCGGCTGATCGCGCATGAACGACGGATCGGCCGGCGCGGCATTGAGCTAAACAAGTCGTCATAGCGGATCGCCGGGCACAACGCGTAGTTGTGTAGCAGGTCACTGGACTGAAGACCGAACAGCACCGACAAGGAAGTACGATAGCTTTTCATCGGGAAATATTGCGCGACGTGCGCGGCGGTCGTGGTTTTGCGGATCCAGCTTTCAAATTTGTGACTGCGATGACCTGAAGATGTCCGCCCTCGCATCGATTCGCTGCATCGCTGCGTTTCGCTCAGCATGCGACGACTCTCCCGAACCTGCAGCGAATAAGCGGTGTCCCCGTGCTGTCTTTTCGGCTCGGGAGTCTCAGCTGCGAGTGGCAGGTGCCGGAGATGCGCGTCGGTGATCCCGATCAGTTTTGTGACTTCGCCCGAGGTGAACTTTCGCGATTCCGTCACGGAGGATGGAGTAAATAAGCGCAACCAGTGCCCTTTAAGCTGAGCGCTTAGAGAGTCGGCGTCCGATTCGACGAACCGCGGTGGCGAGTGCACCTTCTTGCCATTGCGGTAATTGGCATTTGCTTCGATAACCGTCATATACGTCGCCATCCGATATTACCTTTCTTCTTCCTACCTCATCGCCGATCGATTCGGAACCCCGGCGTGAGGCCACGCAGGAGAGGGTAATCGAAACGCCGCTCGTCAGGTTTTCGAAAGGTTGCCCGAGTAGAAGGCCTATTCAGGTGAGCTTGGACGTGAGGCTAGAGTCTTTGCACGTCCAAAAACCGAGGCGACATTTACATCAGGATATACCCTGCCGCCGCAGCAGCACAGCCTGCTTCGCGGTAAGCGAAAAGCAGACCTTTCGTAACCGGTATGAGCGTATCCATCCGAGCTAGACTTTGGCGGAGGGATACTGCGGAGCGACATGGTAGAAATTGTTATCGGCGACGTGGTGGTGCGCGCCGGCGCGGAAGTCGAGCCTGACCGGCTTGCCGATGTGATCCGGGCGGTTCGCAAGACATGATCCCGGCCGGCGTGCAGGTTTATGTAGCGAGCATGCCGGTTGACTTCCGCAAGGGTGCGACCGGCTTGATGGCCCTGGTTCGCGATGGTGGCGCGGACCCATTCAGTGGCGCGCTTTACGTGTTCCGTTCGAAAAGAGCGGACTGGATCAAGGCGGTCTGGTTTGATGGCACGGGGGGGGGTGTCTGTTTGCCAAGCCGCTTGAGGACGCGCAGTTCTGCTGGCCGCGGATTGGGCCGGCCACGGTGCGCTTGAACCATACGCAGTTGCTTGCGCTGGTCGATGGGCTGGACTGGAAGAAGGTCCGACCGGTGGCTGTGAAGCGACCGCAATCGATGGGCTGAAAAACCTGTGGCATTTTGAATCAGGCCTTTGGAAAGTTTGGGAAACCGGCCGCGAACATGCTGTGATGGCGGCGAGGACGAAGGCCGTTGCAGAGCTTCCCGACGACGTTGATGCGCTCAAGGCGATGATCGTCGCCATGGCCGACCAGAGGGCGCTGCTGGAGGCCCGCAACGATCATCTCGAAGTGGCGAACAAGACGGCCGACGAGCGGATCGCGACGCTGACGGCGATCGTGAGAATGCTAGAGCGGTCGCGCTACGGTACTCGCTCGGAGCGTCTGCGTGGCGCGACATTGAGCGAGGAGCAGCATGCCTTCGTGTTCGACGAAATAAAGACCGGCATGGCGGCGGTCGAAGCCGAGCTCGAAAGTGCCGCTCAGGACAAACCGAAACGTGCGCCGCGTCCGCGGAAAGGCTTCGCGGCTCATCTGGAGCGGGTTGAGATTGTCATTGAGCCTGGGATTCCCGCAGGCTGCGAGGCGCTGGAGAAGGTTCTGATCGGCGAGGACGTGTCGGAGCGTCTGGACGTAATGCCGGCGAAGTTCCGCGTAATCGTCACGCGCCGCCCGAAATACGCCTACAGGAATCGCGACGGCGTGATCCAGGCGCCGGCGCCGCTCCATATCATCGAAAGCGGCATCCCCACCGAGGCGCTTCTGGCCCAGATTGCCGTCTCCAAATATGCCGATGGTCTGCCGCTCTATCGACAGGAAGCCATCTATGCGCGGGACCAGGTCGAGCTGGACCGATCGCTGATGGCGCAGTGGATGGGCAAGGTTGGCTTCGAACTGCAGCCTCTGGCCGACTATGTTCTGGAACGGATCAAGCAGGGCGAACGGGTATTTGCCGATGAGACCACGTTGCCGACGTTGGCTCCCGGTTCCGGTAAGACCCAAAAGGCTTGGTTATGGGCCTATGCCCGGGACGACAGACCCTTCGGCGGCGCTGGTCCGCCGATGGTTGCCTATCGCTTCGAAGACAGCCGGAGTGGTGATTGTGTCGCGCGTCATCTGGCGGGCTTTAGCGGCCTGCTGCAGGAGGCGCTTCTACGAACTGCATGTGAACGAAAGCTCGCGGCTGGCGACGCAGACGATCACGACAATGGCGGCGCTCTGGAAGGTCGAAGAGGACATCCGCGGCAAGGATCCTGCAACACGGGTGAAAGCCCGCCAGGAAAAGTCCGCCGCCATTGTGGCGAGGCTCTTCGAGCTGTGGGAAACGGAACTGCCGCGCCTGTCCGGGAAATCCAAACTCGCCGAGGCGATCCGTTACGCCATCTCCCGGCGGACCGCTCTCGAACGCTTCCTGAGCGATGGGCGTGTCGAAATCGATTCCAACATTGTTGAGCGCGCCATCCGGCCGCAAACAATTACTCGGAAGAATGCATTGTTCGCAGGATCCGCTGGCGGCGGTCGCACCTGGGCAACCGCCGCCACGCTTTTGCAGACCGCAAAAATGAATGATGTCGATCCATACGCCTGGCTCACGCAGGCCCTTGAGCGCATCGCTCAAGGCTGGCCGATCTCGAGCATCGACCAGCTCATGCCGTGGAACTTCAACGCCTGAACGGCCTCAGCTCGGCCTATGGCGAAGATCGACGAATCGCTGGCCTGGGATAAAAGCAAAGCAAGCCTTCCGCCCTAACCGCATCCATCAGTTCGGTGGCAGCGCCTCCGGAATCTCCTGCGCCTCGCTCGCGTCGGCAAAGACCTCGTCGCGGATCACGCGCAGCGTCACTTGATGAAGATAGGCCTGCAGGGCCTGGTCAAGTTCGGAGAACTCCGGCCACAGAACTTGATCGAGGAACCGTTTGGGTGCGCGAACCATGACCGTGTTGCGCCGCTGCCGATAATAGCGATAGGGCTTCATGCCATAACGCCGGCACAAGGCGAGAAACAGATGGCGCGACCATTGATCCGGCATCAAGAACCGCATCTCAATTGGGGGATCTTGCCGACCAAGTTCCGTTAAACGCTCCCTCACACGTTCCAGCGCCGCTTCCGCCGCGAGCCGCTCGCCGGCCGTTCCGGCACCCGCGAAAAGAGCCTCGATCTTCCGCAACTTCTCGCGCAACTGGGATTCGATAGACATCGGCAGGGCTCGCGGCTGAGTTTAAAAAAACCCACCATTCGGCCATATCGACGTCAATCGCCGGGGTATCGATATCCACGTCATTTACTCGCCGTGGGGCAAACGATCGCTATCCCCGAACGGCCTCAGCTTGACGCTTACCCACATGACGGTATTGCCGTTCGTCCGACGTAAGCGCCAAGCTGAGGCCGTTCAGGCTTTGAAGTGCCAGGGCATGAGAGCTTCGATCTGAGAGATCGGCCATCTGTCATTCGGCCCTTTAATTGCGGATTGATGTCAATTCTCTTTTTGAAGCCATTCGGCAAAACGGTAGCGCTCGCCCCGTCTCCGCAACCCCGACCCGCTCCGACGGGTCGAGCGCTACCGTCTTGCCGAATGGCTTAGCGTGAAGCTCGTCCATCGCTTCAGGATGTAGTTGAATGCCTTGGCCAGGTCGTGACCACAAGACAGTTTGGCGAGCTGTTCGCGCATATAGACCTGCAGGTCGTCGACCAAGGGCCGGCTCAGCGTCTGCCGCACCCGAAGGCGCTCTTCGGCGCTCTTGCCGTTGATCGAGCGTTCGATCTCGAACAGCGCATCGATCCGCCGCACGACCTCGATCGCGATCGGAGAGAGCGGGATTTCCTTCTTTCCGGCACCCTTGCGCCGCGCATTCTCTTCGATGTCGGCCATGGCAAAGAATGGGCGCCTTCCATGCGACCAGCAGGCGGCCTCCCGGATCGGTCCGGGCTGGCGCCTGCCAGATAGAGCTGGTTGTACCCGTCATAGGCGTCGGCCTGCAGGATACCGGCATACCGGGCCAGATGCCCCCGCGGATGCTCGCCCTTGCGGTCGCGTGAGTAGTAGAACATCGCTGCTGGCGGACCCGCGCCCCCAAACGGGCGGTCGTCCCGAACGTAGATCCAGCACCGTCCCGTGTCGGTCTTGCCCTTGGCCAGGACCGGCACCGTCGTATCGTCAGCATGGAGGCGCTCGGCTGCCATGACATGGGCTTCGACCAGGCGCAGCAGGGATCCAGCGACGCACAGACCGCCCCCACGGCATCGGCCATGGTCGACAGCGCGATCGGCACCCTTTCCAAGGCGTAGCGCTCGGCCTGGCGGTTCAAGGGCTGATGCTGGCCAAACTTCTCGAACATGATCATGGCCAGGAGGCTCGGGCCGGCCCATCCCCGGGCGATGGCATGGAACGGCGCCGGCGGCTGGCTGATTTTCTTGCAATCGCGGCAGGAGAACTTCTCCCGGACCGTCTCGATCACCTTCCACTGGCGCGGCACCAGTTCCAGCGTCCGCGTCACGTCCTCGCCGAGCTTGCGAAGGCGATTGCTGCCGCAGCATTCACAAGCCGTAGGTCCTTCGATCACCACCCGCTCCCGGGGAAGGTGCTCAGGGAAGGTCTGGCGCTCAGCGCGCTTGAGCGTAAATCCGCGCACCGTCGTCGTCTTCGCCACGGCTCGTTCCGCCGCAAGCTCGTCCTCGGTGGCGTCGGCTTCCAGCTCTTCGAACGTCAGCGCCAACTGCTCGATCATCCGCGTCCAATCCATGCCGGCCAGAAGCGCGGACAGCTGGGCGGCATTCATCCGCATCACGCCGGCCACGATGGGAGGCCATTTGAAGCCGCTGCCATCCCAGACGACATCTTCACCCGATCGGCGCGCTTCGCACGGAAGACCACAGCCACGCCTTCATCGGGTCATGGCCCAGCGTCTCCTTCGCCAACAGCGCCAAGCCCTCCGCACCCTTCCTGTTATGTGGTGCACCACATAATGAAGAGCGTTTTTAGCTCAGCGGCGCGGCCACGGCGGTGCAGTTGAACACAAGTGTGCGACCCGCGCTGGTGGGCTAAAAACGTGTTGGACTAAACCGCCGGGCACGGCAGCGCCACAACTATGGGGATTGTAACGCGGCCAAGAGTTGCAAGGGACCGCAAACGCGGTCGCGAATGGTGAGGACAGGAGACTTGAGCGGACGCGATGACGCATCGGAGGTACTGATCACGAGTAAAGAGCAACAGAATCGCCTTGGGAATGCGATGTGAAGCCCCACGGGGCGAAATTGTCCCGTTCGCGAGATCGCGCAGGGTTGGCCGAGACATGATGGTGAGTAGCCGTTGACGGTCATGAAGTGTCCATGATTGGCGCACGATTGGCGGCGCATTCGAAAGTTTCGATGACCACCATGGTGCCACAGCGACACAACGGGCATGTCTTCAGGGAAACGCCCGTGAGTACCTCATATCGATCTCTGTAATCCATGCTGACTTTGCGGGTGGCCGTTGGCGGCGACATTTGCATGAGCTGCCGGCACAGAGCGAGCTTCTCTGCGCGGTAGCGATTGGCCAGGAAGCCAAAATACCGAATACGTTGAAACCCGTCGGGAAGTACGTGAAGCAGGAACCGACGGATGAATTCGTCAGCGCCAAGCGTCATCGTCTTTTGACGGTGGCCATTGCGATAATCTTTCCAGCGAAACTGAACCTTGCCGTTGTCGATATCGAGCAGGCGATTGTTGGAGATGGCGATGCGGTGCGTGTATCGTGCGACGTACTTGAGGACTTGTTCAGGTCCGGCGAAGGGGCGCTTCGCGTAAACCACCCAATCCTTCTTCTGGATAGGCGCGATGTGACGCAAGAAGGCGTCGCGCGTCCGAAGGGATTCCAGCGAGGAAAACAACTGCAAGTCTCCGGCGTCGAAGGCCTTCCGGAGATGATCGAGAAACAGTCGACGAAACAGACGCGCCAACACGAGAACGGGCAAAAAGAACTTGCGCCGGCAGGAAATCCATCGTGTGCCATCCGGAGAAATGCCCCCACCCGGAACCACGCAATGCAGATGCGGATGGTGAAAAAGAGCTTGACCCCAAGTATGAAGCACCGCGAAGAATCCGATTTGCGCGCCCAAATGCTTGGGGTCAGCTGCGATGGTGCGCAACGTCTCGCTGGCGGCCCGGAACAGAATGCCGTAGACGATCTCCTTGTTTTGAAGGGCAATAGCCTGCAATGGACTGCGGTATGGTGAAGACCACATGAAAATACTGGGTGTCGAGAAGTTCTGATCGACGGTCGCCCAGCCACTGGGCACGAGCCAGTGATTGGCATTTTGGGCAGTGGCGATCACGACAACTGTTGTGGCAGATGCGCTGGTGGTCACAGTGATCGCAGCGCTCGACATGACCACCAAGTGCTGCAGTTCGACACAATTCGATCGCGCTCATGACGCGACGCTGTGCAATGCATAGCGAGGCGCGATGGCTCTCACGATAGGCTGCACCGTAGCGGCGGAATATGTCCGCCACTTCCGGCCCCGAGCGGGCCATGGGTCTGAAACTCAGAAGTGTTTTGGCGGCGCCGGCTGTGGTTCGGCTGGAACTGGATGCGGCAGGAGGTCCAGAGGGCTGGACGTCGCGCAGACCTTGTTGGTCGCGATGCGCAAGTACTTGGCCGTGGTGGCGAGGCTGCGATGACCGAGGAGGATCTGAATGGTCCGCAAGTCGGTACCTGATTCGAGGAGATCTACAGCGAATGCGTGCCGAAGCGAATGTGGGGTGACGGGTTTAGAGAGACCGGACAACCGAAGCGCCTTTTGGCAGGCTGCTTTTACGGCGTCCTTCGTGATTGGCCGATCATCGTGAATGCCAGGGAAGAGCCACTCCTTCGGGCGAACGGCGATCCAGTAGCTGCGCAGGATCTCCAGCAGCATGGGCGACAGCATCACGTACCGATCTTTGCGACCTTTACCCTGCTCGACGCGAACAACCATACGGGCACTATCGATCGCGGCGGCCTTCAGCCGGACGGCCTCCGAAATGCGCAAGCCTGCCGCGTAGCAGGTGATCAGGATCACCCGATGTTTGTTGCAATCCACGCAGCTGAGGAAATGCACAACTTCTTCAGGGCTCAGGACGACGGGTAGCTTCTGCGGCTTTTTTGGAAGCGGGATGTCTTCTCCAAAGGTCCAGTCCTTCTTGAGCGTAATCCCGTAAAGGAACCGAAGCGCCGCGACAGCCGTATGGATTGAATTGGGAGCCAGCCTCTTCTCGTTCGTGAGGTAGATTTGATAAGTCCGGATGTGCTCGGGGGTCAGCGCATCCGGCGACATACGGAAGTAACGTGCAAACAGCGATACCTGTTGGAGATACGATGCCTGTGTATGCGGCGACAGATTCCGCACCTGCATGTCCTCAGTCATCCGTTGTCGAAGAACCGTCATAGGAAGCTCCTTTGCGATATGAAAGCGCTGCAAGCAGCGCCTCCAGCGTCTCGCAATCGAACTTCGTCGGGAATGCAGGAAGTTCAGATGGTCGCACCGAAGCTTGCCACGAGTCGTCTACCGCGAAGCGGCGATGCGCCGGAGAGGGGCGGACTGCCTTGTATTAGCAAGGAAGCGGGGTAATGTCCGTGAGTTCATCGCCATTGGATCGGGTCAACCAGCAATGGGAGGAAGGCGGGTTACGCGACGGATAGCGAATATGGCTCTGTTGAGCCATATTCCTTGTCATCGCGGATCGTCGGCTCTCTGATTCGCCCGTTAAAGATGGACGACGCTATGCTCGACAATCTGGAGAAGACCACCCGGCTGGTCGCCGCACTCAAGGCAGCTGCGCCATTTGACGTTGAACTGGCACCATCGTTGATCGAGTATCTGCAAGCCCAGAATGTTGCCGATGCTGATCGGATGCACCACGTCGTCTGGGATTTGTCATACGCTGGTAACGAGGGCGGCATCATCTGCCATTTGTCTCGCTCGGAAGAAACAGGCAGTGCGCTTGTCGTCTCCCTCACACATGTGCGCGTGCCGCGCTCGATGCCACTTGCAGCGGCCGTTCTGGATTATCAGAAGCACCGAGTAAAGAAGCTCAAGAAGCAGGGCCGGAGGTAGCATAGAAATGGCGCACGCGATTATCCGAGGAAGGAATGGTCGCCGATATGAAGTGGAGTTTGACGACGCGCCGGCACGCGTCGAAGTTCATGCCAGTGAGGGGACCGTCGAGATTTTTGTGGAGGCAGATTTTGAAACGCAGCCGGAAGAACGGCGACGTTTTGCGATAATCAACATCCCCCGCCACCTGTTCAGCGAGGCCACGGGTCGGACGGCGCGACGCACAGCGAAGGATCGTTAATCCCGCTGCCGCGCACTCTGTGCCGCTTCCTTCTTCAGGCCGCCGCCATCGCTGCCTACCGCGGAGCGGTTTAGTCCAACAGGAATTATGTGGAGCCCACGATTATGCTGAGTGCGCGGCCGTTCGATCCGAGACCCGCTTCGTTATCAACAGTTTAGTTCCTGGTGCCCTCTTCGTAAGCGTCGTTATCAGGCCACGGCTTGGAGGAACTGAGTGCGGTAGGCCCAAGGCAATAGCTGGTCGATGTCGCGGTTCGGATGACCACTGACGATCCTGGTCAGGACGTCGGTGAGATAGGCAAGCGGATCGACGTCGTTGAGCTTGCAGGTTTATGCCGCCCGCCGAACTATGCCGAACGGGTCCGGTATGGCACGTCGTTGTCACGCTGGCATCGTCGATCGCGTGC
>NZ_JASXTA010000050.1:0-13792 GCF_032290525.1 Bradyrhizobium cosmicum
GCAATCATCACCTCGCCGCGACACCCACTCGCCATCCTGATTGTCGCGCGCTTCCCATCCAGATTGTCGCGCTATAGCCGGACCTGACATGAGCCAAAAGTCCATCCGAAAGGTTGGAAAATAGTAGCCGGACACAAGCACGAGCCCACTCACGGCATAACCGCTTCGCAGCGCCAGCGCGATTGCCACCAGCGTTCCCCAGGAGTGGCCGAGCACCACGGGATTGCGCACTCCAAGCTGATCAAGAGCCTTCGCGAACAAGGAAGCTTGCGCTGTGGCCGTCCAGATGCGCGTGCGCGGACGGTCGCTGTAGCCAAATCCTGGCCGGTCGAAGCAAACGACGCGATAGTTGTGGGCCAGGCGGTCGACCAAGCCGCTTAGGACGAGATCCTGAATCATGGTGCCGTTCCCGTGAAACAGGACCACGCAAGGGGCGGCGGTATCGCCCCGTTCAATATAGTGAAGGCGCACTCCGTCGCACTCGGTAAAGACGCCGATCGGGGGATTCTTTCGCTCCGCTGCCACCTGAAACGCGATGTTGCCGAGGATCAAAACGACAAGTCCTGCCAAAACGATCATCAGCACGGCTTCAGTTGTGGACATGGCGTCAACCTATATGCGCGATGGCGGGTACCTCGGATTGGCGGCACCGAGACCGCTTAGGGCCGATGCTGATCGGCTCCCTCGTTGTGAGCCGCGCCCTCCAGCCGAAAGCAAGCAACCGTGGTCGGCGCGTGCGTGATCCGCGTTCGCTTCCATCCTTTGCCGCAGCGGATACGGCTTGCAGTTATCGTCCCGGCAGAGCGGTGAGCTCTTGGGGCGGATTGATGCGCCAGAACGGATAAGCCGCCAGTTCTTTCGAATGCTGCCCGACCATATCGAGCCGTCTGTTTGTAAACTCCGTAATGACGCCAAAAAATTCAGTCGGTGACTTGATCGTCGCAAGTCTGAGGCCGAATTCAAAAGCAAATTGCGCGTTGGCCGCGGCTATCTCAAGAAGCTTCGCTTGATACGCCTGCATGTTTGCCTTCGCTAAAGCAAAGCCGTTCGTTGGATCGCTATCCGTCATTCTCTGACTGAGGTCATCTGGTAAGGCATCCACCCGAGGCTCAATGAGAGGAACCTCGTGTTTAGGGTCATCATGAAGCCCAAGGGGCGGTTCAATCGAGACTGCCGCAACAGAGCGAAGTAAATCCTGTTTCGGGCTTCGAACAATGGCCTGCTTGTTCTGTTGGGCCCGCGCGGCCATTTTCGGATTGCGGGCGCGCTTCGGCGCTGTCGCCGGTTTGCGTTTGCTCATCTGACACTCCAAGAAAATGGGGGGGGGCGACCACAACGGTCATTTCTGTTAGGACAACAGGCTTTGTGACGTGGCGTTCCAAACCCTTGCATTGTTGGAGTCCCGCATGAACTGAGATCAATCGGACGTTCTGCGATGTCGAGGATGATTTTAGGTAGCAACTCCAACCAACAAACGTCTAGCTGGCGATCTTCCAGACCTATGCTCAACGGCGTCAGTCTGAGAACAATCAGGCCTCCGCGCGTTGGGCTCTCCAAAAGACCAGCCGACGTTCTCATCACGGACGTCAAGCCGCCCGAAGACATCGACGGATGGCAGATCCCGAACGTTGCCGAGAGGATTATCCGGTGATCTATGCGACCTGTTTCTCGCCCGTCGCGCCCCGCGCTGGCGGATAGAGGCCGGCTTCGGCGACGCCAAGCGGTCCGGGCGCTCGGCGACGTGCTCGAGGACAACCTGAGCGCCCTGTGAAGCCAGACTACCCACCGAGCGAATGCTCGAGGAAGAAGCGCAGCATTTCCCTCGTCGCTTCCGGCCCTTGGGGATCAGTGTAGGACCCGGCGGGGCTACCTCCTGACCACGCGTGTCCGGCGCCATCGATGTTCCATTGTTCGGAAATCGTCCGACCGGCCCCGTCGATCAGGACGGTGCGAGTATAGGCATGGCCGTGGGGTACGCGTCCGCGAAGTACCATCGTCGTCGGCCTCGTTGCCCTGGCGGACTGCTCGATAATCTGATCGCCATTCTTTGGATGCACCGTAGTGTCGCGATCGCCATGGAAAACGATGGTCGGCACGGAAATTTTGCTATCCGCAATTGCCTTGAAGCCGCCTCCCTGCCGCATGGCGACGAACGCGGAGGGAAGATCGCTCGCGGCGCCGCACGCGAGGCCTGAATGAATTCCGACGGCCGCGTACAGGTCGCTATACGTTGCGCCCATGATCGCGGCGGCGGCCCCGCCGGCGGACAGCCCCCCGACGTATACGCGTTTCGGATCGATAGCATGGTCGCGCATGATCTGGCGGGTAATGCCGGCGATCATCGAGGGCTCGCCCCCGCCGCGGCGCTGGTCGCCGGTGCGAAACCAGTTCCAGCACTTCGACTGGTTGGCTCCGCTCGGCTGCTCAGGATAGACCACGAAGCAATTCTGCTCTTCCGCCAGGAAGTTCATCCGGGTGCCGGCCGCGAAATCGTCCGGCGACTGGGTGCAGCCATGAAGCATGACGATCAGGGGAAGCCGTTTTCCCTGACAGCGGCTTGGGATGAACAGCTTGTAGGTGCGGCTTCCCGCGGCGTTACTGAAGGTACCGGCGATAAACCGTGTGCCCTCGGGCACGATGTCCGATGGGGACAGAGGAGCGCGCGCGATCGGACTTCGCAGGCCGAGCCCGGAAAAATCCCGCATGCCGTCGAGCAGTAAGGAGCGTCTGCGTCCCTGCGCGGAACGGGCCGGCGCAATCTGCGGGGCTTCCCGCTCCTCGACGACGTCGGCCGTGGCGTCGATAGCAAGCGGATCGAGCCGCGGGGGCCGAGCCCGATGGACGCTACGAGACGCCGGTCTTGGAGCGCTATCGCCCTGGAGCATGCGCTGCAGGAGCGCGGTGGCCTCGACCAGTTGGCCGGCACGCGTGAGGCGGGTTACTTCGCGGACTATGTCTTGATTCAGCATCCTTCACCTCGTTCTGTCGGCGAGAGCGGCCTTGACCGCGGGAGTGGCGTGAAGGGCCCCTAGCACCGAGACCGACGCGATTGTGGCGCTAGCCAACTCGGGAGTGACGTCCGGGGCGATGGTAGCTAAGCCCAAAACATTGATCTGCAGCATCTGGCCGGCGCGCCGCGCCGCTTCGAGATCCTCGCGAGTATAGTTGCGCAGCCCAAGGTCCAGGTTCTTCCGGGCCGTGGATTGTCTGACGACCTCTACGTGGCGCTCGAGCTGGTTCCGGATTGCTGTCCGGATGAAATCGGTCCGGTTCGAATAGAACCCTTCCTGCACCATAAGATCGACATGACCGAGGTCGACGTAGCCAAGGTTGATCGTGATCTTCTCAGTGTCGGGGGCTTTGGGTCGCAACTCGCGCACATTGTCGGCCATAGCTAAACATCCTCAATTACCAGCCCACTGGAGGGCGTGTGGATGTTGTTTAGATGCTCCCGGGGGACTTTCAAGGGATGGAGCGGATAGCCCGCGCCCAAGAGCGCGAGATCCGAGAATGGGAGCGTCACCCGTTTGGACTTTGGCGTCCATCCGCGAGCACGCCGCTTGCGCTCCCCCGCCACTGGGAATGCATCCAATGACCGTCGAACAGTTCGCAGGCGCGCCGTCACGTCGAGAGCGGTCGCCGCATCGTCGAGCGCCAGACAAATTCCGGGCGAAACTCGCCTCGATCATCGCAAACCCAAGGGCCAGCTCGTTCAATGGCTTCAAACGGAAACAGGTTCGGCGTGCTCCCACGCCGGGGGCACACCAAAATCGAGAACACCGTCCGGTACCTGGGAATTGAAGTCGACGATGCACTCGCAATAGCAGGGCAGGTCGACGTCTGAATTAGCTGAGCAGAGCGGACCTGCTCTGCCCCTCATTACCAGCGACAGCGGACATCACGGCGGCTGAACCGCTCTTCGGCTTAGGGCCAGACTCGGTCCTGCAGGGCTGTCCTTGCTGCAGTCCGGTCTTCACTCAGAAGCTGTTGTTCGGTCCGATCAAGGAGCCGCGCCATCCCGTCTTTTTCGAGAGGCGAGGGCCCTTGATCTCACGCAGCGGATGCGAGTCGGCTTCCGTGGCCGAAAGACCTACGTTTCAGTTGCTGCCTCCGCCCGTTTGGGCGCGAAAGCCGGTCCCGACGAACTACTCTCGGGTAGGCACTATTTTGCACTCGGCGCGTTCCCCGTTGTAGTCGCCGTGGTCCCCGCTTGCTGCGGCTGCGGCGGCGGTGCCTTAGGAGCCGACGTCAGCATACGAATCTTCCATTGCCCATTCTCACGAACATCAAGAGCAGTCCAAATAGCGTTTATTTCCAGGGGATCGCCTTTCTCACTCTTACCAGTAATGTGAGCTTCGCCAGTTGATAGAGCCATGTTTTCTGACAATGGCTGAACTTCGATCACCTTCACCTCGAGGCGATTAAGTCCAGCTTTGAAACCGTCCTCGTAAAACTTGGTATTATCGGGCTCAATTCCATTCTGAGTAACACGCAGGTAGTTCTTCGTATAAAGTGACGTAATCCCGGCAGCATCTTGTTTGTCGAAGTGCTGCTCGTATGCTGAAGCTATCTTGCCAATTTCCTCCTTGAGATTTTGATCTGCTGCAGTCGCAGGAACTGCCGACAAAAATAGTGAGAAACATACAGCTCCAAATGCGCGCATGATGTTAGCTCCCTGCTGTTGATGCCTCCCTAGAATAGAGGATGGAGACGAGGCTTACCTCCGTCGTCCTAAGCAACGTCGATCGCGTGGTCGCCCGGTTTCGAGGAACAGGTCCTGTCAGTATTACGGTTGGGTACACCTCGGGCGCACTAGCGCCGACCTGCCACTTTATTGCTGACTCATCGGATGATCGCGAAGTGACGTTGGCTCCTGCTCCAACATAGCTCAACACCGCGATGTCGGCCATGCGTCAAAGGCTGCCTCGGCCAAGCCGAATTGCGCTGTTCGGCTCGCCTCCCGAAAGCTGACCCCTCAGTCTTCTGAGCGAATGGCAGCCACGGGCCACAAGCGGAAGTACTTACGGGCCAAGAAAGAGGCCGTCCACTGGGGCGGCCTTTGTTCGCATAATCGCTTTGTTCGCATAATCGCTATTAGTGAGGAGAGGGCACGTTGCGCCAACGTACGAACGCCCCTTGAGTTCCTTCGGGCTCGTCGGCAACGAGGGCGGCCTTACTGCCGCGTAAGGGTGCGTAGTTCGGCTGCTAGCTCAGCTCTCAGTTCGTCCTCCAGCTCCCGGATGTGCTTCGCGGTTGGCCCGTCCGGAAACTCTTTGATGAGCTGGCGACAGTGCGCCAGCTTCTGTTGGATCGCTGAGATATCACGATGATCTTCTATCTTGGGAAAGTCCTGTAACTCCGATGCCGGCACAGTTGCGACGCTTACCAGCGGTGATGACGTCGCCAGCCATAGTGGTGACCACGGCCTCTGCCCCAACCGTAGTGATGACCACGCCCGCCGCGATGACCCCACCCGTGACCACCGCCATGTCCGTGGCCGCCCTTGACCTCAACAGGGGCAGTCCGAGACGCGCCCAGTGCGTCCGGCTTAGCAGCGGGCATCGCCGAAGCAGACGGTACAGGCGTTAGAGCAACGGCTCCTGCCACTAAGCCGACCAAGCACATCCACTTCATGTAAGCGCCTCCAGATAAGAACGGGACCAGGGGCCGGACAGCTGCGGCGTAAGCCGCAGCGTTCGCCCCGCTGGTCAATAACGGGGGCGGGAAAAAGTTGCAATGAGAGCTAACTCTCCTCGGACGGGGAGGAAACCTGTGCCGGGTTTGCAAGCAGTCTTGGTCTGCTTCGGGTCACAACCTGCCCCTTAACAGGCTGCTTCACCTTGGTCGGCCTCATCTCCGAGAAGCAGACACATTTACGTTGTTATCCTGCTGATGGAGCCGGAAGACGTCCGTCGGGCGTGTATTTGTCCACCGCTGTCGGAAGCTCGCGAGACAATCGGTCGAGAATCTCCTGCTGCGATAGGCCGGTCTGCTGCTCAAGCTTTTGAAGGACGTCCGGACCGATTGCTTGCTCGAGTTCGGGCGGGGTGACTTCCCGGTTAGGCCCCTGATTGATCCAGGATTGGGCCGTATCGCCTCGTCCGTTCTGCTTGAAGCGCTCAAGCAACTCGCCGATCCCGCCGTTCAGCAGCGAGCCCACGCCACCACCGCCCACAAGGCCGCCAAGATTGCCGAGCATGCCGCTCAAGGGATCCTTGCTGCCCGCCGGCTGACCGGAAGTCGCGTTGCGCAGCATGTCTGCCAGTTTGTCCCGATTTTGGTAACCGGCGATCGCGAGCATACCCAAGAGGGCGGTCATCGATGGCATTCCACGACTCATATCCAACTCCTCAGTTAAATGATGGGATCACGCGAAGAAAACGGCGACCCGCGTGGGCGGGCCGCCGGATCATTCATCGCACTCCGGTGCCGTAGAGTTGCCGTTCTCTCCGGACCTCCTCCGCGCCATAAGGCTGGGCGGATGGATCGTAACTCTTCCACCCTGCCTTCTGCCAGGCTGCGCTTCGGTCGCGCAGATTGACGGCGGATTGGTTCAGGATCGCTTCGTATCGCGCCCGGTCCGCGTCCGGCACACGCGCCGAAACCAGCGTGCCGCCGCGCCTCACACCTTCGGCATAGAGCGGAGCTTCCTCATCGGATACACCGGCCTGCGTCAACGCGCCGACCACCCCGCCCGTAGCGCCGCCAGCTGCGGCACCCAGCGCGGTCGACGCAAGCCATCCGGCCGCCACGACCGGACCCAGGCCGGGGATGGCCAACAGACCGAGGCCCGCGAGCAAACCGGCCGCGCCACCGAGGCCTGCGCCGAGGCCCGCTCCCGTTGCCGCACCTTCAGCCCGATCATCAACCCCATCTCGATCGCGATCGACCTTCTTGTCGGTGCTGTACCAATTGTCGGAATTGTTCGCGACGATGCTCAAATCCGAATGCGGTACGCCCGCGGCCTCCAGGCTCGTCACCGCGCGCTGCGCATCGGAGTAGTTATCGTAGAGACGTGAAATCGTAACGGTCATCTTGAATCCCTCTCAATTTTTGCTGCGCGTTATTTCGCCGCGTTGACGTTGCCCTGGAAATCCAGACTGACGTCGGTCGAGGCGCCGCCTTTAGTGGCCTTTCCGCGCCAAACGCCGTTGTCGTCCTTCTTCAGGGATGTGACGTTGGTGTAGCCCGCGTCCTCGATCTTCGATTTAGCCTGTCCCTCGGTGAAGCTGTTGGCGCCTGCGACCGGCTTGTTGGAATTGTTCTGACCGGAACTGTTTACCGCGTTATTGTTGGGCCGATCAGTGGCCGGCGGGTTTTGCGCAAACGATGGACCCGCCAGAAGCGAAGCAGCCGTTAGCAGAAGAAGCAGTTTCTTGTTCATGTCGTCCTCCAGTAGTGGCACGGCACAACAGGTGCTGGGCTGAGAAGTTCCTAGTTTTCCTGGTCGAGAGGAGGGCGCGGCGGCTCGCTTCGAGAATCTGTGTCCTGATCCGCAAGGTGCAGCACAGTGCGATACTTCATGAGCACTTGCTCGGCCTTCAGCATGGAATGGGCTCGGCCTACGGGGCGATGTGGCAGGCCCCGCGCGAATGCGCGGCCTGTGTGGCTCACGCTCTCAAGCTCCGACTTCCAAAGGCGGCCACACTCATTCCTGCTGCAGAATTTTTCGCGATCCGTAACTTGCCGTGCGTCCCGAGGCTGGGGGGCTTTATAGGATGCTGCTTTCGGAGACCTTGATTGTTCGATGACGGAAGCATTGCGCCTTTGCGCGCGGTCCTCGATGATGTGTGCGAGAGAGTGCCGCTCTGCGAGACCGCTGCTGCACCCATGTTGCCTCTTCCTGAACTTATTTCGGCTCTTTAGCGCCTTACATCATGGCTTCGGAACAAAGGGACCTCGCTGACCTTATTTAGCCAGGAGACCTGCTCATGCTGTGCTCAAGACCGCCGCGGCCTATTCGCACGACGCTCGATCTCGCCAACACAGAGCAGGTAAAGGCAGTGCGAAAGCGACTTCGCATCAGCCATGCCGATTTGGTCAAGATCGTTGACAAGATCGGCAACTCCTTATCGGCCATCGAAAAGGAAGTTGAGCTCGAAAGTTTATCGGCGGTTCAGCCGCGCAATGCGAAAACCGGGCCTACGACCTTCAAGTAGCATTCGTTCAACGGGCCAGGACACCTGTGATGAACGACCCGATTTTACCTGCGGATTAATAATTGTAATCGGACATTTTCCCTTTTTTCGGATTGCGATGACCGCTTTGCTCTCCGATTGCTGCAGCCGTCCGATTAGCCGTTTTGTTGGAGTGGCCCAAATGACTGATCCGCACCAGGTGAATACCATCATCTGCACGACCATTTGCGCCTTTTTCGCGCAACATCGAGATGCGGAAATCGGAATTGAAGAAGCCAAGGTGCCGCGAAGCAAATTGCTGAGGCGCTCAACCAGGCGGGACTACAGATTGTCGCCGCCGATCCGGCGGGTGCGCCTGGCTAACACTGCCGAAAGCGATATTCCAGTCTTCATGGGATTCACCAGGGTCCAGCGGAGCTGAGGCTTACTTTTCAAACCGGCCAACTCGGTTCTCAATCGCATCGGCGCATCTCTCGCAGGCCGAGACCAGCGCGTCTTTCAATTATCGTCGGCACGGCTGAGGTGCTCAGGACAAGAACCGTCGCGCACAAGCGGTGCCGAGATTAAGTTAGTTGTCTCCGCCGATGTGCGGCGCAAGCAAGACAGAGCTGGAAGGCGTGGAATTGGTTCCACGGCTCGGAACGGTGAGGTCCACTGCAGCTCGATCTTAACCGGCGCTTCCGCGATGGTGGCCCGAGGCCAAGCTCGTTACTGGCTACCCCTTTTTAGCCGTGGGCTTTTCGACGGTTCGGGGGCAGGCTCAGTCCCGAAGGAACTCTGGTCAGGCGCGTTCCATGGCTCAGTCTCCATCCATCGTGCCGCAGAGTGCGGCTAGCCACGACGTCTACATTGTGCTTGAGGACTTCGGCGGCCGTTTGGGGCGGGCCTGGTCCGAAACGGCAGAAGAGGACGGCAATCGTTCGACTCTGCTGGGGCACCTGATCGAAGGCCATTATTTTCGCCCTGCTCGCATCGTCGCCTTCAACACGACCGAGGGATGGTCGCGCGATGTGACCGCAATTATCGCGGATGAGCTGCGCCGTCGCTATGACGAACTTGAGGACATGGCGCCCTCCACGCTGGAATTCCTTGCGAGAGCGGCGAGGCACTGAGCGACAATCGCGAAGGCAACCCAAAATGAAAGAGGCCGCCCACTAAGGCGGCCTCGAAGTTTGTGCATATTCACTTAGTGAGGAGAAAGGACAGCCGCGAAGCTAAACGCCACTGCACAGGCGACGGCTAGTGACCATAGCGTTATTCTTATCTCTCGCGGCATTTCGGGCTAACTTCGGAAGCAGAACCGGGTTCCTCCCACTGAGGCGGCCTTACCTTCGTGTTCCGCAGGCGAATACACGCGTTCGCAGCGTGTTCACGGCGGGACTAAATTCCTTGCATCCTGGCGAGCTTATTAGCGAGTGCGATGGCTGCGACCTGGTGGGGCGCCGTGCCAAGAACGCAGTGAGCCAAGGCCGGTGATTCGTGCCCTGGATCGTGACATAGCGGATCACGTCCCCCACTGGAGTTCTGCTTCGGCACGAGCCCGACTCAGGCCGAGAAGTCCCGCCCCTATCGGAAGGTCTTGGCATCGGCAACGCTCGCGACCAGCGCCGTTGCCAGTGCTGGAACGACGCCCAGGGATCGCATCCAGTCGCTTGCTCGTCCTCAGGAGTCCGTAAGTCACTCAAGCTCTGGCGAATAACGGTTCGGTGAAGGAAACCCATTCGCCGCTGCCCGAAACACTCCGGAAACGGTCGGCCGTTAGGTTCTATTCATTGCCGGGTGAACGAGGGGATTATCAATGATCGCGCTTCAGCTAGTTGCAGTGCTTCTTGGTGGCGGCATTTTCTTATCAGTATGCTCGGGCGACCTCGGCGCGGACATGGTCCTCGCTATCCTCGCTTGCCTGTCGTAAGCGACAGGCCGCCGGGCTCGGACGCGCGGCAAGCCGCCGTGTCAAAAAGGCCGGCCCCGAAGGAGGATGAATCCCTAGAGGCCGGAAGTTTACTCTACTCGCTCCGAGACATGGCCCGGAGCTGGAAAGGAACGCCCCCGGATTGCCGGTCGTTCCCGACTCGCAAAACCCGGCGAAGCGAGGGGTTGAGGCCGCTAAGCGCTTGAAGGAGCAGCACGTCATACGTGGCGATGCAGTCCCCAGAAGGCGATCAGCAAAAGAGCGACCGCTCCAATTCCCAGCAGCATGAGAATAGCTTCGAGCATGACGAATCAATCTCCGCCCGAGCCAGAGGCTACACCCAGGCAGAGAATTGTCACCAAGACGGGTTCAGTGCGAAACGCCCGACGGTCGCGGGCAAGTGAGGCCGCGCATCGGCTAACTAATGGCATTCTTCCCGGCCTTACAAACCGCTTCGACCAGGACTGGGCACTCCTATTCCTTAGCATCGCCCGCAGCGGTACCGCGAAGCTCCCTGCATTCGCCGCCGTCAAAGAACCACTTGGTTGAGCCAATGGCGACGATCACTTTGCATTTGGGGCAGTGCACCTGCATTTGCCCAATATGCACCTACAGATGGTCAGTTTCCAGTCACAAACCCCAGGGCGAGCGAGTAAGGAGGGCAGCGAAGTCGACCCTGCCGGCAAAAGGCCGACCCTAGGACCAGCGCTGGCGCGGCGGGCACCGCGTCGCGCTGCAGTTCATCAGCGGCAGTTGCAACGGACTTAGTTTCCGGGTTGCCAGCCTAAGCCGCACCAAGCCATCGGCGGTGAATATCGCGGAGGCAAAGAGATGTTTCCAGCGAAACTTGCGGCATCGTTGTTTGGCTCAGCGTTGCTACTGACGCCAATACTGGCACGTGACGATGGCCGATACGACCACTCTCCGCTGAAGCCATGGTTCGAAAGCCTGGAGAGCGAATTGGGAAAGTGCTGTACCGATTCCGACGGATACATAGTGTCCGATGCGGAGTGGAAGTCCAGTCGTGGGCGTTACCGCGCCCTTATTGACGACGAATGGGTGATCGTACCTGACGGCGCGGTTATCACACAACCAAACCGCTTCGGCCGCACAATGGTCCGGAGGCACTACATCGACGGCCATGCGCGCGTCCGATGCTTCATGCCTAGCAGCATGACTTAATGCGTTTCAAAAGGTAGTCCGCTTCGGGTCAAACGATTTGACGATCCGCTGTTCACTTCCGATCTACTGCGATGAACAGACATTCTCTTGCTCAGCCGGCAAGTCGGTTTCGTGCCAGATTCGGTCCTCATAATGCGCAAGCGCAGACGGCCGGTCTTCCTCCGGGATCGGAAAGACACGGCGTGCGGAGCACTTGCCCGGCCCGTGCGTTATTTCGACCTGGCCGCTAAGGTAGTGGGCCCTCCGGGGCGAGGCCGCTAGGCGCGCTTGCTACGCTACGCCGTCTCGCACTGTTTGTCGCAGCCGGCATCGAGCCGCTGGCAGCGATTCCTTTATGCGGCGCGCCATGGCGTCAACCGCGGAATCCAGCGCGGCACATTAGTCTGAAAGCTCTCGTACTCCGTGCCGAATGTTTGCTTGAGCGTCGGTTCTTCGTACATCACCACAAAGACATGAAAAAAAAGCCAGAGTAGCGCCCCGTACCAGAGGAGACGCCCGTCACCAAACAAAAAGGCCTGACCAAAAATGACTGCGACGACGGCGATGTAGATCGGATTTCGCACGTAGCGATAAAGGCCAGTCACTACGAGCTTTTGTGTCGGCGCGATCGGGGCGGGCGTCCCCAGCCCCTCCAGCGCAAACCGCGCAAATGAATCCACAAGTCCGGGCACTCCGAGGATGATCAATATACCGCCGAGGATGCGGGTTAGATCGACGCCGAAAACGGCTGGCCGAAATTCCCACTGCGTGACCCACCACGGGACGAAGCCTGCCAGCACCAACGGCGCAATGACGAAGAACAGAGCGGAGCCCAAGACGGCAATTGCTTTCGACATTGCGTGCTCCCACGACCCGACAAGAATAGCTTAGCGAATGCCTTTCTGCACGAGCATTGAACGCGGCTCCGCAATTAGTTGTCCCGGCCGTCGAGTTCTCTTCACCTCGCTTCCGATCTTCAAGCTGAGTTTGGGTATGGTCAAAAGCGGCGGTCGCGCGCTCGGCTGTAAACGTCCGGATCTACCCTTCTGAACCGACATGTTGCGGCACCGCTTTAACGGCAGCGAAGGGGTCAAAAACGGACGGCAAACTTGCAGCGACGGCCGTCCGCTTTCTCGCCAGGACGTAACGTCATTCGGATATGCGTTGTTATGGAATGGTTCAGACGAGGTCCGCTCCGGCGCAATCAGCGGACATACCAATTTTGGAACTGACGTCAGCGTTGGGGCCAAAAGCTGCCATCACGCCAAATGCAATTTGTCCCTTATCGGGCCCCGGGCGACGCCCGTGACCGTATCGCGCCGTATCAGCGCCGATATCCCGATGCTAGATTTCACAACGGCAGGAAGCACCTGCTTCCTGCTTCATACCGAACAGGAGCACGACATGCCGGATAGCGTCTACAAGGTCATTGAACTGATCGGTACCAGCAACGACTCATGGGAGAAGGCGGCCGCTAATGCGGTAGAGCAAGCTGCAAAATCTCTCCGAGATCTTCGCATTGCAGAGGTCGTCAAACTCGATATGCAACTGGATGCGAAGGGAAAAGTAGAGGCCTATCGCGCCAAACTCAACGTATCGTTCAAGTTCGACGGTTCCTGAGCCTCAGCACCTCGCCCCGCAAGCGGGGCGAGGTTGGCTCACTGGAGAACGCGTCGCTCGACCGCTGATCGGCGTTTGTGACCCATCCTTGGACGTCCGGATGTCGTCCGTCAGGAATACTCGACTTCGCATGCCTTTCGATTCGCATGCCTTTCGAGGAGTAACAACAACATGAAGCAACACGACTTCGAAGCATTTTTCATCACAGCGACCGTCCGGACGCCGCTCGTTGCTACGGGCGCCGTGATGCCGCCGCGAGATCCTGATAAAGACGAGGAGGACGAAGATGACGACGAGGAGGATGACGCCGACGAACCGACAGTCGTACGCGAGCCGGACGATGACGAGGCTAGCCGGGTGTCTGGCAGTCGGCGCTATAATATTTCCCATGGAGGTGCGAAAGACGTAGCGCTGCTCAAAAGGCTTTGGGCCGCAGGACAGAGCGAGGCACGGATTGCGCGCCGTCTCGGGTGTAGCCGTACTGCGGTCTGCGGCATACTAACCGGTTTGAGCCTGAAGCGTGGCCACAAGCCGCCAACAGCAAGACCCAAGATAAGGCCGCCCCCGAAGCCAAGGCCGGCGTCGTCGGCCGCCTCCACACGTCCACTAGCAAAGAAGGTGTCGCGGCACAGCAGAGAGGCAGCAGCCTAAGGAAGTCAGCAAGCAGCAGCTTTACGCCATTCTAGCCGAGGCGGTCAGGAACACTGGCTAAGGGCTCACCATGAAGGTCGTTACGCCCCGCGTCCGTGCCTAGTCCAGCTCGAAAGGGTTCGGCTGCGTGAACATTCCGCCTCGGGTCGATCGCGTCGTTTTGACTGTGCTTCAATCACTTCCGGTTTTCCTCGATCAGCGGACATTCTCAGAGACGGTCAACATGTCTCAAAGGGCCATGTGTGGACGGCTCCGGGTTGGCAAGGAGAATCTTCACTTGCGGCGTTGGTCGGAGCAGCCATGTGTTCGG
>NZ_JASXTA010000051.1:0-11950 GCF_032290525.1 Bradyrhizobium cosmicum
CTGCATAACATCCTCCTTCGCTGCAGTTGACGCTTGAGATTCCACCGCGGCAAGGGCGGGGTCCATACCATTGGCCCGGCCGCAAGATCTTTATCTGGTTGAACAAGGGATGACGGTGCGGTCATATGTTCGGCCCGTGAACGCGGCGCCTGGCCGCAGGCCACGACGAAATCCGCGGAAGCAATCGCCCAATCAATTTCTTGCGCTCGAAGCGCAGTGAGTCAGGCGGTCTGATTGCTCCCGGGAATGACGTCATTCGGGGTTCATCCAGATTTGCACCTTGCCTCCTCGGCAGCCTTCTTCTTCCGCCGGAGAGCTCTTGAGATTAGGATTTCAGCATTGCGGCCGGCGCCTGATAGATGCCGCCTCTGACCAGCAAGGCCCAGATGGTGCGCGCGATCTTATTGGCGAGCGCGACCGATACGACCTTGACCGGCCGTCTTTGCAGCATGGTCCGAATCCAGAGCGGGACTTTCTCGTTTAGCAAGCGTGATGATAGAGGTCGCACCAACGATCAAGAGCGTCCGTAGTTGCCGATTTCCACGCTTTGATATCGCGCCGAGCCTTTCTTTTCCGCCGCTCGACTGTGCCCTCGGTGTGAGCCCGGTCCAAGCCGCAAAATCTCGTGCAGTCGCAAAATCGCGAGCATCCAAGACGGATGACCGCCTCACAAATGGCTTCAGCATCCGCCACGTCGGTCTTGTTTCGTTTGACGTAAGGCTTCACGTAAGCTGGCGGCATCATGCGGACAGAGTGCCCAGCGCCGCTATCTCGCGGGCCCAGTGATGGGCACTCGCACAGGCCTCCATACCTACCAAGCAAGCTGGGAGGCTCCGAAAGAAGGGTAGAACCTGCGATCGCCGCAATGTGCGACGAACCAAGACTTTCCCGTTTTCGGCGGTGCCGTGAACTTGAAAGATCGACTTGGCCAAATCCAAACCCACTGTGATAATTTTCTCCATGGAACGGTCCTTCCTTTGTGGCGCCTCTCTACGCGACCACGTTAGGCACTTTTGATGCCGGTTCGAAGGGCCGTTCCACACCATCACTTTTGATGCAGTTTTGGAGATGTCTGGCGCTTTGATTGGGGGAGAATCAGCGACCTTGGCGTGAGCACCGTGTGCGTCGAAATGATCGAACAACTCTGCGAGGATGATTGTGACTTGATAGTCGAATCCCCTGATCGCGATGACGCCGGTTGCCATGGAGCCTTAACTCATAGTTCTCGTACTTTTGACGAAGTCATTGATCGGTCGAGTACGTATCCCAAAATTTCCGCCTGGCGGCTGGCTCTGATCGTTATCGCCATGCCTTCCGTCCGGCCACCTTGGCAAACCGATGTCACGTTCTGCACAATCGACGCTCGCAGTCTTTGGCTCGGGTGCTCAAGATTGTAGCGAGCCGGTTGATGACCTCGTTGTCGAGGCCATCTTTCTGTGCGCGTGCACGAGTTTCGGCTACGACATCCGGAGGTGTGGTCCGGCCGGTTTCACATGTGGAGCAAGGATCTATCAGAGGCTCACCCCCGCTGCAGCCGACGCGAGCCATTGCGGTCGACGTGGTGGATGAAGCCTCCAGTAAAATCGTAGCGATGACTGCTACAATCCCGGCGGTTTGCTTGCTGCAGCGTCTGCTTTGGGCTCATCCGGAAGGCCGCGCACGAAGCTGATAGCTTGCTCCTGAAGTTCGGCCTCCAGCTTCGTCGCCTTGATACGGTCAACAATGAGATCACGATTGAAGGGCCGCGCCTTGTGGTACCCCTCCACGAACTCCTTGTCCTTTTCCGACAGACGAGCGAGCTTGGATACGATAATGTCTTCGGGACATGGCGCGACAGCCAGAACCTTCTTGTCGTCAACGTCGACCGTTTTGGTGATGGCGCGCTTATTCCAATCACCAGGAAGCCGCGCGGTATTCTCGTCGACCCCGTCGATATAGAAGCCGTGCTCGCGATGGAATTTTGAGCCCTCGCCGTAGAGAGCGTTTATCTCTTCTGAAGCCTCCGGATCGTCTTCAGGATCCAGCTCTTTCTGCTGAATTTCCCAAATCTTCGCGTTCTCCGGATAAGCGTCGATTTCGCCTGAGGTGCGTAGGACGACCGGTGCGTCGGGCCACGAAAGTAAGATGCTTTGGCTGCCAATGATGAAAACCTTGTCGGTTTTAAACAGCCGGGCAATCACCCTGACTGTCTCGACAAGGTCTTCTATAGTTCGAACAAACGAGTTTTGTGTCACGCCGCCATCCGCGGAAGTGCCGCGGTCTGATGGATCGCAGATCTCTCCGCAATCCGCTTCGCCGCCTTCCAGATACGACGGCGCAGAGTGTCATCCTCGAAGTTGATACCTTCCGCCAAAACGAAAGGCGAGGATAGACGCAGACGAGTCATCACTTCGTCGCGACTCGTCAAACGGCGGCGTACCGTAGATGGAGGAAAGCCAAGCATGTCCGACCACTCGCGAACGAAACTGTAACCTTCGAAACGTTGCGAGCTATGAGCCAAAGAATCCTTCGCCCTTTCGACCAGCGACGGGTCGCGACCGATCTGCCGCGCAATGAGCCGATGCATGATCAGCTTCGCGGTGTCGTTCACGTATTCCCGGTTGATCCGGACGCTCATGGTTCTCGACCAATACCTACCTCAGGGTGGAAAATAAGGCATCTACCCTTAAAAATCCAGCTACTCCCCAATCCTCTTGGACGGAGTATGTTCCCTCTCCGTTCAAGCTAGCAGTTCCAATAAGCCCGAGCAACAAGGCCGAAGCCCACCAAAATTTAGGAAACTCTCCTCCTACTTACAAAAAAACCATCAGAAGGATGATATTATCAAAATAAATCAATGGCTTATGGCCGCGCCAAAAGATAAACCTCAATTGACCCGAAACGGGACTGAGAGGCCATGCCGGCGATACGAACGGAGATATTTCGGAAGACCTTTACTACCTCGCCACAGGCAATCTCCTCGCCAATCCAGGCCTCTGGCGCGAACGCAGCCGAGACCGACAGCCTGTTTGGGTCTCCGCGACGGGCGCCGGCGAGCCTCTCTCGCGACTTCCAACCCGTCACGGCCAA
Organism: Bradyrhizobium cosmicum; assembly: GCF_032290525.1. Classification (GTDB taxonomy): domain Bacteria; phylum Pseudomonadota; class Alphaproteobacteria; order Rhizobiales; family Xanthobacteraceae; genus Bradyrhizobium; species Bradyrhizobium cosmicum_A. The sequence continues at coordinate 3,070 of NZ_JASXTA010000051.1, forward strand.
CCCGGCCGGCACTCTCACTCTCAATGACGACATGGCGGCCCGCGCAAGCGGAGAGAAATTCCGCGACCGTTCCGCAAGCGATGCGTCAGGGATGGAAGCCCGAGGGTGAAGACCCGGCGTCAGCCGGGCTTCAGCGAAGCCGACAGCCCGATCCCGCAGGGAGACGCCACCGGCTCACGGCTCCAGACTTCGCCGATCAGCTATTAGGCCCGATAGGGAATATCGGATCGACCGATGGGAAAGTTCCAGTCGATGCCAATGGGGAAGCATGGTGCGCAAGGTCCGCTCGGTGTCGGGCGGCGCCGCCGGACCGACGACGATCTCGGCGATCTTGTGCTCGACGCGAAGCGGCATTGGCTGGGCGATGTACGGAACGATCTCGCTACCGCGAAAGCGAGTCGTGACGTGCGGCGCGACGGCGGCCGGCGTTCCCATCATCAACAGACGAACCTCCTGCTCATGTTCATAAGCGGGATGCTTCGAGGTGAGGCAATTCCAAATCAGTGGCGAAGCGATGATTTCGCGGACGAACTGGTCCATGAAGGGGATGCCGATGGATTTGTCTTCCAACAGAGTGGCGTTGGCGTTCGCGGCCGCAAGGAAGATGGCTGCGGCTTCTTCGAGACAGGTGTGATGGCGGCCGCAGACGTCCGCAAGACTGTATCGTACCGGCCCGACAAATTCCGGAAGCTGACCCGGCGGTGGAGCGTCGGTGACGGCGAACAGCGACGGGGAAAGTCCGATGGCGACGCCGCGTCCGTTATCCGCATAGGCGCGCCACTGGCCGAGATCGTCCCGCGCGCGGCTGAAACAGGCGATGAAGAACTCAAGGTTAGGGGCGAAATTGTCGTGCCGAAAGAGATCGAGGAAGTAGTCGAGAAACAGCCGGACGCGGCCATCCGCTCCGGTGGAGATGTGGTGCGCCACGTCGCGGGCCATATCGATGCCGTGGGTCAGCTCGCTCGGATCGTTGAGATGGCGGTAGTCCGTGAACCAGATCCGGCCGGTTTCGAGAATGCCCTTGAGGCCGCGCATGTCGGTGTAGTGATATAGCGTCTGCGTGACCGCAGCGCCGTCCTGTTCCGCCTGCAGATGCCGGTTGGTCCAAGCCTTGAACGTCTCGATCGCCTGCCGAAGCTCTCGGGGCAACGACACTCGGCTGTGGTCGGGTGGGTTGGCTGCGGACATGGGACTGATCTCAGGCGGCGGGGTTGAGAAGACGCCGGCTCGCGTCCATCTCGAAATGGATGGGATCCCGGGTCGCCGCGAGGTCGAAGTAGCTCTGTCCTTCGACGAGGACCGGCCAAGCATACCAAGGCGACGTGCAGGTCGAGACCATATAGGTCTCGTCTGGCGCGTCGGCGCGGGCGGTGGCGATCGGAGGAACACCTCGGCGACGATGGAGACGTTGGTGAGCTGCACATCATTGTCGTCGAATACCAAGACGGTCCGGGCGGCGTCCGACTGTTTCCAGCGCGCCAGCTTCGGAAACTTTTTCTCGCAGGCGCGCGCGATGGGCTCGACCCGCGGCGTCTCGGCGCCGCGGGTGAGATGCTTGAGCTGGAAGCGGCCCTGCATCCCGGCGATGCCGTCGAAGCGTACCAGTGAGACCAGGAACGGCACGCCGCCCGGCTGGGCTGTCACGAGCGTGCCACGATAATCGGCATAGCGCCGTGGCGGCAGCGTCGGGGCGGTCGCGCTAATCCATGTGAGTAGCGCGGCCTGAATCTCCCGCACCTCGGGCATCCTGCGGTTAGTGAAAGCGTCGATCGGCAGATGCATTTCGATGACGACGCCATCGGCCAGCATGGCGGCTAGTGCTGTGGCCGCGGCCGCCTGAAGCGGCAGAAAGAGCGACGGTGCGCGGTTCTGGTGCGCCATGAAGCCGTCGAACGGCTCGATGCCGGTGTGCTCAAGGGCATAGAGCTGGGCGCCCAGACGGAACGTCATCTCGACGCGTGCATCGGCCGATGTTTCACCTGCTCTGTCGCGGACCCGCACGTCCGAGCGCCGCATGCGTTCGCGCTGCTCGAGATGCTGGATGATGCCCTCGCAGGTCTCGGTTTCGTGAAAAGCCAGCACCGCGACGCGCCTTATTACTGACGCTGGAAAGCGCCGGGCTGATTGCCGCGATTGCTGCAGACGTAGGTCCGCCCACTGGTCTCGCTCGAGATCATCACCGATCCACGGCGAGGCTGCAGCACGCCACGGATCGCGCGCTTGAAATCGGCCCATGACATATCCTCCGGCCGCTCGATCCGCAGCGCGGTCTTATGGGGCAGCAACTGCACATTCAGACCCCACGACTGCAGAACCCGCATAGCGCGGCGAATGTTGTCGTCGATCACGCGGTTGAACTCGCCGAAATAGGTACGCATCGCAATTTACTCCTCTTCTGAATCATCGGTGGCGAACGAGATCGCCACCGTCGCCAAGCCGTTGTTGCGGCTAAATGCAATCAGTACGCCTTCGCGGTTCAGCGCAACACGAATGGACTTCAGGGTCTCAGGGCGGGAATCGCGCCCCCGCTCCACATTGGAAATCGTGCCGGCGGAAAGCCCAGCTTGAGCCGCAAGCGCGCCTTGGTCCAAACCGGCCATCATGCGCGCCGCCGCGTACGTACGTCCGAGCGCTTGGCTGTTCGACAGGTTCAGCGGCATTCGCCCCATCCTCGCTTATCGACTTTTTTGTAATACCTTAATTATGGTCAAACTACGGCGTAAAATCAACGGCGGAACTTCTGTCGGGGCGGTGGCAGCGATGTGGGTCAAGCACTGGTGGCCCCTCCATTCGCGACGAGGTGACTCCTATCGATCATCGTCGAGAGCTGCGCGTCAGTGTTACGTTCTGATCCAGAGCCTGCGGGGATTCCGGCAATGCGTGGCGAGGCTTATGAACTATGAACTCCGACACATCCATCCGGCGTGGTCTGGTCATTCAAGGCGGCGGTGCCAAGGGCGCGTTTGCGCTGGGCTGCATGCAGGCACTGAAGAAGCACGGCATCGACTTCTCCGCCGTCGCTGGAACATCCGCAGGCGGCCTTTGCGCGATCATCTGGTCAACCGGCCAGGTCGAGGAAGGCGTCAGGATTTGGAAGGAGATTGACGACAGCGGCTTCTTCGGGCGCGCTCCGGATGGATGCCTGCGGCGGCTGGTCAAGATTCTATGCATCATCGGCAAGCTCTTCGTGAGCTACGTGAAGAATGTGGAGCCGGAAGGACGTCCACAGTATCGCCGTGATATTTTCTGTTCCCTTCTCATGGGGGTCCTTGCGTGGCTCCTGCTTTTCAATGTCCTCCCGTTATGGGGATGGCTGGTCGCCGCGTTGATCATCCCGGTCGTGGCGGTGTTCGCCTTTGCCAACGAACTGCCGGTGGTGGGATGGGACAACCGAGTGCGCCAACTGCTCGTTGATGTCATCGCGTTCGTTGCGACGACGCGGCTTCTCGTGTCGATCGCATGGCTTCTCATGGAAGCGGTCGAGATCGTAACACTCGAGACGCGCATCACGCTGACCGAGACGATCAGCAGCGGCATCGTTCTCGCGATGGTGCGCCTGCCGGTACGCATTCATTCGACACTCATGGAAGGGAAGCTGCTTGCTTCCCACATCAACCACTTCCTGCAGTCACCCTTGGCAATTCCCACCTATGTGACGGTCGCCCGGGAGGTGCCACCCAATTCGCCGCATTTTGCATTGCCGACACCGGGCGTGTTCGCCGCGCATTACGCAAAGTTGGACGGCGCGCCGGAGGCCGTGAGAGCACAATTCGCCTACGCGAGCGCGGCGCTGCCTTTCGGCATCTTCGCGCACGCCGAGATTGGAGGAACGACGTATGTGGACGGCGGCGTCGCCGATAACACGCCCGTGCTGCCAATGGGTCGGCATGGTGTGAACGAGGTCTGGATCATTTGCCTTCATCCCGACGCGTTCGATCTCGAAGAGCACCTGCGTAACGTCTATATGCAAACGATGTTTCTGCATGGCCCAACGAAGACGGCCGAAGGCCTCAAGGCAATGGAGGAATGGCTCAAGATCGTCAAGGTCGTCTACCTCGTGCCTCGCGTATTCCTTGGAGGGTTGCTGACAGGAACGCTGAACTTCAATAGGCGGCGGACGGAAGCGCTGCTTCGGCATGGCTACCGGATAGCAACGCGTGCGCTCCAACAACGTGCCTCGGGGATTGAACAACCGGCGCGGCGGTACCATCCGCACTTTGGAAGATGGACCCGCCTTAGACTACTGCGCCGAGCACTGCCGGCGTGCAGCATGTGGCGGCTTTTCGGTAAGGGCGATGCGAACCGCGAAGCGATGCGCGACTTCCACATCCCGCCCGGTGTGCGGCCAAAGCCCGGAGACGAAGGCAGCGCCTCGTGGTTCTGGTCGGTCGTCATGGTGTGGCTGCTGTTCATCACCGACGCGCTCCGAAACGAGTACCCGGTCAAGCGCGCCATCTGGGGTACCTTTGCGGCACTGCTCATGATCGTGCTGCCCACGTGGTGGGCTCGGCTAAAGCGGAATCTCGGAATCAGGACCTGAGTGCCGCTAGGAGATCGGCGCACTAGCAGTTACCTAGCTCGGTCGGCAGAGCCGACGCGCTGAAAAACGCGGTATTCAACCACGACATTTGGGGGCTATTCCTCAAATATCTCAACCTGCGGCTCACCGGCAGTCCCATGAACGAATCAACCCGCAAAGCGCCGCCGGCTAAAACGTTACGCCAGCTCTACGTTCTCTCAGGGAACCAATGTGCCAATCCGCGTTGCGCGACCGCGCTGATCAATGCCAACGGCACGCTCGTTGCGGATGTGTGCCACATCAAGGCAGAGAGCCCGGGTGGACCGCGCTTCGACAAAAGGCTGAATGCTGAAAGGCGGCGAGCCCCCGAAAACCTGATCCTTTTGCGCGCCACATGTCATACTCTCGTGGACCGGGAGCCTGACAAACATACGGTCAAGCTGCTGACCAAGTGGAAGCGCGACCGCGAGGATCGCTTTAGTGCCGTTGGCGACACATTACGGCAACGGTATGTCGGCGAGATCGTTGACGAAGCCGAAGACGGGACGATTTTCGTGCCGCGCACGTTAAAGCGGTACAAGCGCTATCTGGAGAAGGATCGAGTTTCGCACACCATCGGCGACCGAACGCTCGAAGCGATCAAGGATTATGTCGATCGCCTGCGGCATCTTTCGATCGCCGACCGTGAACTCATGCGTGCAATCATCGAGAAGGGAATTGCGCTCGTCGGCCGACGTGAGAGCGAGTTCGGCATCAATATTCATCCCGACGATCTCAAAACGATCCGGATCGACGACAAGCGATTATCAGATTATCGGATCAGCAAGCTCGGGAAGACGCTCGACACGTAACAGTCTTGGCGGCATCGATGTTGACGAAGAACCGACGCTTCACATCGGCGTTCCGGATGAAGACCTTGGGTGGTCCACGCTCAAGGAGTTCGTCGAGGGCAACGGTCGTACGCTCCGGGATCTCGTCTGCGATCTGAAGTTCAGCTTGCTCGATTAGGCGGACATGTTGCAGGACGTTCGCACGGGCGGTCGGCTGAATCGACTGCGGTGAAACGATCTAGGGGAAATAGTATGGCACTGGTCTGCGTGCTTGAGATCGAGAACTTTCGGGCGGTCAAAGGCCTTCGCTGGGTACCTGGGGCGGGAATAAATTGCCTGATCGGGCCTGGCGACAGCGGCAAATCGACAATCCTTGATGCCATCGATCTGTGTCTTGGCGCACGGCGATCGCTTTCCTTCACCGACACCGATTTTCACGGTCTCGATTTCGGCCATCCCGTCCGTATTGCGCTAACTCTCGGCGCCCTCGCTGCCCCCCTGAAGAACATCGACAGCTATGGTGACTTCCTCGTGGGCTTCGATGCGGCTACCGGACTGGTAGAGCCGGAGCCTGGCGCGGGACTCGAAACCGCGCTGACGCTGCAACTCACTGTCTAGGATGACCTCGAGCCCGAGTGGACGCTGGTCTCGCCCCGCGCGCAGGCTGCAGGTCGAACCCGCAATCTCAACTGGGCCGATCGCACGCGCATCGCGCCCGCAAGGCTTGGCGTCACCGGAGACATGCATCTGACGTGGCGACGCGGGTCGGTGCTGACCAAACTTACCGACGGCAAGGCCGACGCATCAAAGGAGCTAACGCGGGCGGCGCGTGAGATGCGCGACACCTTCGACCAGAAGGAACTCAAGGAGCTTGAGGAGCCGCTCAAGATCGTCAAGGCGGCTGCCGGGGATATGGGGGTGCCCGTTGGCGCCGCCGTACAGGCGTTGATCGATGCCGGCTCGGTCACCTTTACGGGCGGAACCATCTCACTTCATGACGAGGGCGGTGTGCCGTTACGTGCTCTTGGCCTTGGTTCGTCGCGACTGCTGATCGCCGCCTTGCAGCGGAAGGCGGCGGATCAGGTCACCACGTTTCTGATCGACGAACTCGAATATGGCCTCGAACCGCACCGCATCATCCGGCTGCTCGGCGCGAAGGAAGAGATGCCGCCGCTGCAGGTTTTTGCAACGAGCCACTCGCCGATTGCCGTCACCGAACTGAGCGCACACCAGCTTCATATCGTCCGCGCGAAAGGCGAACGACATACGGTCACTCGCGCAAGCGATGCAGGGAATGTGCAGGGCACAATCCGGGCTCACGCTCATGCCTTACTCGCTTCGTCGATTGTGGTGTGCGAGGGCGGAAGCGAAATCGGGTTGATGCGTGGCCTGGATCAGCACTTCACCGCGAGCGGGGAGACATCTTTGCCCGCCTGTGGCGCGGCTTTGGTCAATGGCAACGGCGATGAAACCTTCAACCGCGCGATAGCCATGCAATCCCTTGGCTACCGGGTGGCCATCCTGCGAGACAGTGACAAACCGGCTCCAGCAGCGGCTGAAAAAGCGTTTGTCGCGGGCGGCGGCAGCGTGTTCGCATGGGGTGGCAGGCGAGCGCTCGAACAGGAACTGTTCGCCGCATTGCCTGACGGTCCTGTGAGCGAACTGCTCGAGCTCGCTATCGAAGCGACGGATCGCGCGTTGAGCCTCAAGTGCCGGAGCGTGTTAGCCTACCGGCGAGCTTCACCAACCGAGGCCGCCATGCCCGTAAAGCCGCGCAGCTAAGGACCGTCGCCCGTCGTTCAGCGCTGAGGCGCTCGCGCTGTTTGCCGGGATCGAACGCATGCCGCAGCGAGGTCAGAAGTTCGAGGGTCGCTCGCGAGCGTTGGCTCGTCTGCTTGGCCCCGTCAGCGCATGGTGGACTGGAAACCATGTAAACGACCGCAGCGCCAAGCCGTGTCACCCGCTGGGATACGTCGCGCGCGAGGACTGGCTTCGCTGTCGCGAGGTGCGTGTCGCGCTGTTTGCGGCAGCCTCCGCGCGACGAGCGCTGGGCCGCCGAGCTGCTCAAGCGTCTGCTTGATGCCAGGTTGTCGCCGTTCGAACCCGATCCGGTTGCCGTATGCGAAGCCGCCGAGGCGAGGCCGAGGCGAAGCGCCGACGCCTCCGAAGTGACGCGGAGGATCCCGACATGCCGATAAGCTTACAGGCGCAGCCGCGCGGCGTTAATGGGTGCATGCCTCACAGGAGCCCCCGTCGCGACGCTCACCACGGATATGTCAGGAGGGCATATTGACCTAAGTCATGGTCGGCCGCTGGCCTCTTCAGGCTCTAAAATCAATTTGACGCCCCGGGTGCGGTTGATAGGGTTGGAATTGGGGGCGATGGGAGAAAGTTATGCGGGTTATTCTAGCGGCTGGTACACAGCGTTCTGGAAGCACATGGGTCTTCAATGTAGCTCGATTAATCTTGAGAACTCAGGACCCGAACTTAAAGACAGCATGGATCCACGATTATGTGCCGGGTACAGAAACGTCGGCGCTATTGAAAATTCACATCCCTGACGATCAATGGAGCGAGAGAGCGGAAACTGTACTAACTTGCCATCGCGATCTGCGTGATATTATCGTGTCCCTTCATGATCGTGGTTGGGTGAACAAGGACGATAAAGGCGCTGCTCTCGCCACTGCAAAAACTACGCGCGAATGTCATGAGTATTGGTCAGCACGATCCGACATTGATCTATCCTACGTCGAAATCATAAATCATCCGCAAACCTCGGCGCAGAGGATAGCGAGGGCTTGTGGGATATCTATTGACCCGAATACGGCTGCTCAAATTGTCCGCGAAGTAGATGGCCTCATTGATGGAGTTGCTTCTTACAACACGGAGAACCAGCTACACCCAAACCATCGGCGCGACGGTCGGATAGGTCGGTGGATTGGCAATCTGAATGCAGATACGGCCGAGGCAATCGTTTCCGATAATCGGGACTGGTTTGTTCGTTTTGGGTATCTTACTTGAACCTCAACTTCGCTGCGGCACCGTTGCGAACTCGCTGTCAAGCGGGATGCCGCAGCGCTCACCGCTTCGCCAGCTTGAAAACGTTGCTCGCGGCTGTCTCCAGCGCCGGTCCGAGCGACGGCAGGGTCTTGCGCGTGATCTCGTCGGTGAAGTCGAGGATCGACGCCGCATAGTGCTTACGGATCATCGCCTCGGAGGTGTCGTGGCACTTGGCGACAATGGCCGTGTTGGGTACCAGCGAGCAACATCCTCGTGATCGACGAATGCCGAAAGGCGTACATGCCGTAGACGGTGGGGTCGAGGCCGATGCTCTCGACGACGACGCGCACACCGCGCCGGTAGTCGCCGCTTGGACTGTTCTCGTTCCACGGCCTGTCGTCCTTGTATAGCAGCAGCGGCGCGTTGCTTGGCCTGCCCTTCGCCGCCAGCTTCAATAGTCGTCCGTTCTTTAATCGCGGGCACGGTGTCAAGCCCGATAGACAAAAATGATCCGCTGCCGGGTTCATGGTTC
>NZ_JASXTA010000052.1:0-8787 GCF_032290525.1 Bradyrhizobium cosmicum
TCCCGTCGTCCATACCTGGTCCTACAAACTCGCCGACGCCGCCTGATATGATTCGAACCAAGAAAACGCTGACCTAGGCTGACCCAGCGCCCCCCACCACTACGATTGGTCGCTTTCGCCTATGTGAGCCTCTGCCGCTCCGTGCCGCTAGTGCTGGTGGTGTTCTGGTTCTACTTCATGGTGCCGCTGGTCATCGGTCGACCCGTGGGCCAGTTTTTCTCCGTCCTGATCTCGTTCGTCCTGTTCGAGGCAGCTTACTTTTCAGAGACGATACGCGCCGGCATTCAGAGCGTCCCCCGCGGGCGATTGTCCGCGGCGCTTTCGACGGGGCTGACGCTGCGCCAAAGCTTTCAGTACATCGTCTTGCGTGAGGAAGATGGCGCCGATTCTTTTGACCCAGTGCATTATCCTTTTTCAGGACACCTCGGTTGCATATGTCGTCGCGCTAAATGACTTCCTTACATCGACTTCCATCGTCGCTCAAAGCGAGGCCCGGCCCATTGAAATGTATACATTCGCAGCCGGAGTTTATCTCGCAATCTGCTTTTCTGTTTCCCTTCTTGTGGAGAGCCGAACGTGGATTGGTCTATATTAGTGGGCATGATCAAGCTCGATGATCTCAAGCGGCATCTGAAGCCGGGACAGGCCTATCGTCGCGCCGATCTGGCTCGCTGGTCGACGTCCGTCGATCGGCATGCGGGCGGCTTGTACGTGTATCCGAAGGAGACGGCGTTCGGTCCGGCGCTCTCGGCGTGATCCTTAAGCCCGAGCCGCAGCGCCGACATTGCTGGCTTCCAGTTGATGACTTGACGTTCGGTCAAGGACGTCTGGTAGGGACCAGCTTCAGCAATGAGGGTTGCAAGCGTGGTGCGCTGCTTCTTGGCTACCTGTTGGCGCCTCGCCTCGGGCTTCGCGTCGTTCCGGTCCAAGCCCTTGAAGACCTCGCCTGCGGCGATGGTGGCGGCCTTGCGCGCGGCCTTCTCATTATACTTGGCCACGCGCCGAGGGTCTTGCGCTGGGTACCCCTTGTTTCTGCACGGCCATCATTTGGGCGATGGAAGCGCCATAGCGCCTCGGTGGCCACCGGCCAAGGCGCGTGGCGATGTCGCCCGTCACCCCTCCGGCAAGTCGCTCCGCGATGACCTTCGGCCACCCTTGACAGCGGCGGCACGCAGCAGCCAGCGAAGCACAGATCGGGACGAAGAGATGTCGCAGCCGGCCGAACAAGGAGATGGCCCACAACGAAAAGCCTTGACACCAATCGCCCCGTACAAGTCCCTTGGCCTTGCAGACGCGCGGCTCCTATTGCTGCGATCTGTCTTCAAGCAGCCGGTCGCGGAGCTCCTCCGACGCGAAAACGCTCCGCCCGCTGCCATGCCTCGTCATTGTCGCCGCGGAATGCTGAACACGACGCGCTGGGATGTCGTATTAGATAGCAGCAGTCTGCACCAGCGGCTCATCTTATGAAGGCGCGCCGATAGTCGGATCTGCGCGCCGGCCTATGACTCCGCGCGCAGCCGATCGCGCAACGCCGGTCCCTCGGTTGGACATCTGGTGGCGGCACGAGCTCAAACGGTGGTCTGCCGTGACATCGTCCCCCAGCCCCGTCATGAAAGCCCGCAATCGCTCTTCATGAACGGCCAGATACGCGGCGATAATTGTGAGTGATCGACCAAACCACGGCGGATCACAGCTACGGCCGGCGACTCTCGTGAGCGGAGCGTGTGGCCGAGGCAGTGATCGCTAGCGGAAATCTACGCCTGTCAACACGAAGAGCCAAGCACCACTGAATGCGTTGGGCCGGCTTCTCGGTCCATGCCGCGATTTCATTGATGCCAGCTCTGCTCGGATCGAGCGCACCGAACGGCCTCTTCGATGGAAGTGCCTCGCTGCAATAATCGGTCAAGCCGCGACGCTTGCACTACTCTGAGTGTTGCGTCAAAGAGAGGACGACGAGCGCTCTAGGTCCGTAATCCGGTCATTCTCACTCGATGTGGCGTTATCAGCCCATCGGCAAGCCTTTCCCGCGGGTCCGCGCGCGGTCACTCTCCCGGCTCTGCATCGACAAATCCGGCCCCAGCGTGGTCACTCAGACGATGGCAGCGGCCGGGCAAGCGATCATCTTGCCGAAAAAGGCAATTCCCTGTGGCCTCCGCCACGTACGCATTCTGTCAGAATACAAGCGCGCTTCATGTCTGAAACCCGCCTCCGACTCTCTCCGAAAGCCACATTGCACGAAGAAAGACGCGAGCGCGCCCCTTCCAGTGCTGGCCCAAATCCTGCAGCGGCTCTCCGCGCCAGGAAAATTTGGCGGCGGCAACAGGATGGGAGTCGTGTTTGGGCCTCGATCTGTCAATCGACAATGTGGTTGCCGCACCGGAGGTCGCCTGTCTGCACCCCGCTGCGAGAACGGAAGACGCCACCGCTTGCCACCGCCTCGCGCGGCATCGGCCATGTCACCGAAAACCTGTTTGCAGAAGAGGGCCGGCGCATCCTTATTTGCACGGGGCACCACTTTGGTGGCGGGCGATGTCCGTCGGATTCGGAGACAGACGTTCACGTCCACGTCGATCTAGGCATTCGTCGGAAGGTGCCGCACACCACTACCGAGGTCGCGGAACGGCTTGCTGGCGCACCGCTACACGCATTGATCCACCATGCCGGCATTTCGCCACAGACACCGGACCGTACCCGACAGACGTAGTTGTGGGCGTTAGTCGAAGCCTGGACGAGGCTGTTCCGCCTCGACCTGCTCGGCCTGATCCTGCTCCCGCAAGACCTCTTTCCCGATCGGAAGGCGGCCTCGGTATCGAGCGTCGACATGACATGATCGGCGCCTTGTCGCCAGCCCCCCTTTTCCAGCACCGCCAATGCCTCTCGCGTCAAGGCTGACGGTTGCTTGCTCACTCTGAAGCGAGGCGTCAATAGATGATCGATGAACTTGATCTGCGAACCTTCAAGCTGCATCCGCAACGCGCCGCCGTGCTCGGCGAAGTGCACGCGCGCCCTTTCACGCAGCTTGTTTCGCCATTCAGCGTGATCCACTTCGCTGTTCTTGCGCAGGGCGAGGCGGCCGCAAGCGATCGCTGCCGTTTTATCGATTTCTGCCTGGAGCGCAATCTTCCGCCGCCCGAGCAATCGGCGAAACATCATCAGATTGTCATCGGTCCCGCTATGCTACGCTGGGAGCAGCATTCGGAATTTACAACATTCACCTGGATCTGGACTAACGCAAATGGTCCCGCCGCTCAGAAATTTGAGAAAGTTGATGATACCGTCTCATCGCTGATCCGCGCGGTGCGGCAGACGGGTCAATTACTCGTCGCGATCAGGTTAGAAGTTGAGCAAGGCGCCTCGCCGACCAAGCGCGCGGAACAGATTTTTGACAAGAATAGCCTGGCCATGGTTGCCACAAAGAGCGGTGCAGGCGTTGCCGCCTCAGACTTCCACGTCGACGAAAACGGCTTCACGAAAATCCTCGTCTGCGACCTCGGATTGACCTCGCACGATCTCGGAGCGCTGGTGCAACGGCTCCTGGAAATCGAGACCTACCGTCCATTGGCGCTGCTTGGCCTGTCGGCGGCCCTTGAGCTTGCACCATCTGTTGATCGCATCGACCGCCGTCTTGTTGAAGCTCTCGAAAAAATGCAAAGCGGTGAGGGGCTGCAATTCAACAGCCATCTCCTTGCCGAACTGACGGCGTTGGCCGCCTCCTTCGAAAGAGGCGCGACCGGTAGTCTGTTTCGCTTCGGCGCGAGCAGGGCCTATAACGAGCTGGTCCAATCGCGACTGTCCATCATTGAAGGCAATGATGTCTCGGGCTATCCGACATGGTCGTCATTTCTGGCGCGCCGCATGGCGCCGGCGATGCGAACCTGCGCGACCGTGGAAAATCGTCAGGTGTCTCTTTCGGTCAAGCTCGCGCGTGCCGCCGATCTGTTGCGAACCCGTGTCGACGTCGAAATCGAACAACAGAATCATGACCTATTGCAGGCTATAAGCGAACGCACGAGGCAGCAACTTCGGCTGCAGTGCACGGTCGAAGGATTGTCGGTCGGGGCGATTGGATATTACGTGGTCAGTCTGTTTAACTATCTTGCCGAGGGCGCGCACGATGCCGGACTGCCAGTAGAGCCCTCGTTCCTAACCGCAGCCTTCGTACCGATCGCGGTCGGCGTGATCTGGCTGGTGAGTTACAAGATTCGAAAGCGACACCTCAAGCAGGACGACGCGCCCCCGGTGGCTCGTGACTAATGCTCCCTGTGGCAATCAGTGCGTCCGTCCTACGAAGCTCGCATAGCTGTGGTGCGACGCTACCACCAGAGCCCCGACGGGTTAGCCTGTAACTGTCCTTTAATTGATCGGGATAGGGGGACGTCTCGCGACGCCACCCTTCCCATACCACTTGGCATACACGGGTCCGTACCGTGGCGGTTCGACTGAGTTATGCTGGCTCAGAAACCAATATTCGCGAGAGACCGCGAGCGAAGAATTGGTTGCGCAGGGCGTGCTGGATCGCCGGTGCCCGGACATTCGCCAGAGCCCCGCCGGCGAACCGGCGGCAATCGATGCGGCGAACTTCGCGATGGCGAGGCGGCGAAGCTCCGTGAATCGCTTGTGCCGGTTCTGCCATTGTCGCCAGAGATACATTCGCTGTCTTCAGCGAATCCAGGCTTCGAGGTTTGTGAGCACGCCAGCAGTCCGGCAGAACGCCAAGTACCCGCGCCATCCGACGATGGTAAGGCAACAAGTCTTTGATCCTTTCAACTCGGCCGACGTTTCTTCTCCGCGACCTGCCCCGTCGAACGTATTTCGGCCGGCCCTTGTCGCAATCAAGCCACGGGCCACATTTCCGATTAAGAGGATCAGAGCTGCCAAAACGTGGTGCCAGCTGCTGCGGGCGGAATTGAGGCTCAAAACGACCAAAGGATTGCGCCAACGCAACGTGCCTCTCAGCGAAGTCGTTAGACAATTCGGAAGTTGAAGGAGAAACAGATGAGATCGGATCTGGCGCAATCGTACAGTCACGACAGGCTTCCCTGCTACACAAGCTATCCGACCGCGCCGCACTTTTCGTCAGCGATCGGCGAATCTGATTACCGGATGTGGCTCGGATCCCTGCCGCCCCGCCAGCCGGCCTCGATCTATGTGCACGTTCCGTTTTGCCGGTCTATGTGCTGGTATTGCGGTTGCCACACCTCGGTCACGAAGAAAGACAACCCCATCGCAGTCTATACATCGGGCCTGCGAACGGAGGCGCACCTAATCGCCGAAACTATCGGCCACCGCCTTCCTATCTCGCACATCAATTTCGGCGGCGGCACGCCGACGATCATGACGCCCGAGACGTTCGCCGATCTCGTCGGCGCGCTCCGCTTCTCGTATTCCGTGTTGCCCGACGCCGAAATCGCCGTGGAGATCGATCCGCGTACCCTGACCGAGCCGATCGCGGCGGGTTTGGGCTACAGCGGAGTCAATCGCGCGAGCCTGGGGGTACAGAGCTTCGATCCTGTTGTGCAGCGCGCCATCAACCGCGTGCAGACATTCGAGCAGACCGCCACGTGCGTTGAGCGCCTGCGGCGAGCGGGCGTCGGCCGGCTCAACTTCAATCTTATCTGCGGTCTGCCGCTTCAGACCACGCAATCGTGCCTAGACACGGTCGCCAAATGCATCGAACTCCGGCCGGATCGCTTGCGGGTGTTCGGTTACGTGCATATGCCCTCGTTCAAGAAGCATCAGCGCAACATCGACGAACACGCCCTCCTCCAAACAGTCGAGCGCCATCTTCAGTCGGAATTGATTGCAGAAGCCCTGGTCGACGCGGGCTACGTGCGCATTGGTTTCGACCACTTCGCCCTACCTCGCGACAATCTTGCCGCGGCGAAGCGCGAAGGGCGGCTGCGTCGGAACTTCCAGGGTTACACCGACGACACCCCCGAAACGCTCATCGGGCTAGGGGCAAGCGCCATCGGGAGGATGCCGCAAGGATTTGCACAGAATGTCGTGGTAACCCGTGATTACCTGGCGCGCATCGCCGAGGACCGGCCTGCCACCCTCAAGGGGTATGCCTTTACGGGTGACGATCGCTTCCGAGCCGATCTGATCGAACGACTGATGTGCGACATGGCCCTCGACCTGTCGAAGATCGCTCGATCTCATGGCCGCGATCCGAAGTCGGCCGTCGTCGATCGCTCGCGGCTCAATAGCCTCATTGCTGACGGCGCAGTGACCATGGACGGCGACGAGCGACTGTTCGTCAGGAAAGGCGCCGAGTTTCTCGTCAGGACCGTAGCGTCCGCATTCGATGCTCATCTGGCGCGGTCAGTGGCGACTCATAGCCGCACAGTATGAGGCTCCTGGAGCTGCCACACTAAGCGTGATGAGATTAGGCTAGATTGCCGCAGGTACGGCGGTGGAGCGCGCTGCGAAGTCGATCAGCTACCGTCGGCCTCGACTAACCGGTCCAGCTTCTTGAGCGTCTCGGAACGATCACTGAGCGTGGCGGATGCTTTCCGTTGCATGACCTCTAATGGAGCCGCGTAGGCAGCGTAGGCTTCCTTCAAGAAACAAGATCGAGCAGGCGCATTTGGGGCTCAAAGCCACAATCTCGCCTTCGAGTCGGGCGTCGTGTCCCCTTTCGCACTTGCGGAGACCGCATGCCAAACGACATGGTCCTGGCCGGCGAATTCGAAGCCAATCGAGAGATACAGATCAAGAATCGTTCGTTCGATGCCCGTTTGGAGAACCAACTCAACCATGAGCACCTGTCCATACGCTATCGCGGACTTGTCCCAACTTTTATCCAGTTCTGAGTTCGCCTCGGGCCGGCAGCCAAAATACTCGCCGTCGATACCAGCCGTAACTCCACAGCCGGCCGCGTGCGACACCGACGAACCCCGACCGGAAGCATAGCCACGATCGTACGGCCATCTGCACGAAGTAAAATTGACCGATACACGAGATCATCAGCCGAAGCTCGTTTGGGAAAATCGACCTCCATTGAGCATTTTGTACGCGATGCTGCGGTAAGGTTTGTCTTCCTCGAGCCGAGTGGCCGGACCAAATGTCACGCCACTCATCGTGCCGCCTCGTTCGCCTGGTCAAAGAGATTTTGGACAGCATTGGATGGGAACTAACTGTGATGCGCGATATGTGGCCTCTCGCCTCTGCTGACGGCCTCCAACAGTTTCGACGCGATATGTGCGCGGGCTCGAAGCGTTTGCGTCCACCCACACTTAGACCTGTGGACTCGGCGTGCGCCTGATTACACGACCACCAACAGCTCTGCGATCTGCACCGCGTTCAGCGCTGCGCCCTTGAGCAGCTGGTCCGCCGCCACGAACATCGAGATCGAATGCCCGGAGGGGTCGCTGAGGTCATTGCGGATGCGGCCGACCAGGACGTCGTCCTGGCCCGAGGCGTCGATCGGCATCGGGAAGTAGTTCTTGGCGCGGTCGTCGACGATCTTGACGCCGGGCGCTCGCGCCATGATGGCGCGGACCTGATCCTCACTGATCGGCTTCTCGCATTCGAAGGTGATGGCCTCGCAATGAGCCCCCAGCACCGGCACGCGCACGCAGGTGACGCCGATCGCGATCCTGTCGTCCTCGAAGATCTTGCGGGTTTCGTTGATGACCTTGGTCTCTTCGTCGTTGTAGCCGGTGTCAGGGTCGATCGCGGTGTTGTGGTTGAAGAGGTTGAAAGCGTAGGGATGCGGCATCACCTTCGGCGTATAAACCTGCCCGTTGAGATTGGCGCGGGTGGACTCGACCAGCTCGTCCATGGCGGCAGCGCCGGCGCCGGAGGCCGCCTGGTAGGTCGAGATGATCACGCGCTTGATGCGGTTGCTCTGGTGGATCGGCCACAGCGGGACCAGCGCCGTGATGGCGGCGCAGTTCGGGTTGGCGATGATGCCCTTGTGGTCGCGGATGCGGTTCGCGTTGATCTCGGGGATCACTAGCGGCACGTTCGGATCCATGCGGAAGGCGGAGGAGTTGTCGACGACGACGGCACCGGCCTTGACCGCGATCGGGGCATATTTCTTCGAAATGCTGCCGCCGGCGGAGAACAGGGCGATGTCGACGCCTTCGAAGGCGCGTTCGGTCAGCTCCTCGATGATAACGTCTTGCCCACGGAACGACACCGTCTTGCCGGCCGAGCGGGCGCTGGCGAGCGCCTTGAGCTTGCCGACGCGAAAGCCGCACCTGTCCATGGTGGCGATGAATTCGGCGCCCACCGCACCGGTGACGCCGACAATCGCGACGACGGGATCGTTACTCACTTTGTCCTCCATTGATTTGAGAATTCAGACAACAAAAAAGCCCCGGACCAACGAGGGCGGTAGAGTGGATTGCGTTCTAGTCGACGACTACACGCGCACGCCTCCCCGGGCCCCGAAGGCCGTGGTGGTTTTAGTCGTGCGTTTGGTGGTCGTGAACATGGCGGGAGCTTATGCGGGAGAGTTGTCGCAACAACTGATATTGAAGAGCCACGGATTAATGGTTTGAAGCATTCGACTCGAGATGCGATTAAGAAATACTCAGACGCCGTGCATGGGCTGATTTTCGTGATGGAACAACTCTTTGATCTCCTTTTTCAGGCTCGAGGACTTCCGGCGCATCGCCAAGCGATAAGACAAGCTCGCACGTGAATTTTTAGCCACTGTTCATCTGGCCGCTCTCCTCGCGATATTGGCTCAATTGAGTCTGGACCCTAGCACTACTTTGGCAGATTGTTGATTTTGTCTCGTTTTATAGGATTCCCGAATCAATTTTTCAATGATTCATG
>NZ_JASXTA010000053.1:0-8701 GCF_032290525.1 Bradyrhizobium cosmicum
CGAACTATGCCGAACCGACCAAACGCCGGTCAGCCAGAAAACTGGGGAAAACGACCCGACTCGGCATAGTTCGGCGGACGGCATGATCTGCGAAGATGAACGACGTCGATCCTCAGGTCTGGCTTGCCGATGTACTCGCTCGCATCGCCATCCACCCCGCCCACAGGCTCGATGAGCTGCTGCCCTGGAACTGGAAGATTGCGCAACAGCAAGGCCTCGCGGCGCAGGCGGCTTGATGGGGCCCGTCAACAAAGTCAGCCACGTGTTTACCCTCGGCCATGTCGCCGAGATGCTTGGAGAAGACGAGGAATGGCTGTTCGAGGTCGCCGAAGAAATGGACCCCGAGGATGGCCAGCTATGGGTCGTGGGCGTCGGTGAAGATGGGGTGATGGCGTTCACCGATGAGGGGATCGAGAACCTCAAAGAGCTGATCGCAATCCACAAAGAGGACCCTAGCATCATCGAAAAACGCCGCCAAGTGCTCGCTGCGACGATGAAGCCGAAAACCGAGGAGTCCGACGAGCTCTAACGGTTAACTGGAAAGATCAGCGCGCTGCGGCCTACCGCGTAGGGTTACGACTCGCCTGGACGGCGCGTGTTTTCATCTCGCCTAGCGCGAATTCGAAAAATTGCGCCTGTCGCTGGCGCGTACTACACGAGGGACTGTTACCGCTTCACAGAGATTATGACTCTTTGGAAGTGGCGGGGTAGGCGCCAGCCATTTTGGCGCGAGCCTTGTCTGTTGTGAACAAACATTTGATGCGGAAGCGGGCGGCATTTCGTTGTCGTTCCCAGGCGGTGATTTCGCGGCGCAGTCGCTTGGGGTCGTCGATCCTGCGATCCAGGCACTGGCGCCGCAGGACGCCGATTTCGATCTCGACCATGTTGAGCCAGCTTGCGTGTTTTGGGGTGTAGTGGAACTCGAGGCGTCGCAAAATCCACCTGGCTTCGGCGGGTGATATCGGCAATCTCGATGGCGGGTCGGTGCGGGCGGACGTCGGGGCGGGTCATAAGCCGCATCCCGGACGCGTTGTCATGCCGGTGGCGTCACCTCCAGCGACAGGCGGTCGAGCGTGCTCTGCGTCGCCCAGATCGGTTGGGTGGCGACCTGCGTGTAGCGCGCCGTCGACGACAGGTTATTGTGCCCGAGCAGAGCCTGGATGATCCGGATGCCGGTTCCGTTCTCCAGAAGATGTGTCGCGAAGCTATGGCGCAGCGTGTGCAGCGTGACGCGCTTGGTCAGGCCCGCAGCAATAGGCGAGCATGCACAGAAAGACATGGGCCCGCACGTGCTGTGCCGTCCAGTGGCGGATCGGCCGTATTTCGAGATCAATGGTTTTTATGGACCGGAAGCGGCGTTCGACTCGCGACAGGTCTTTGTAGGCCTGAACCGCCTCTGCAGCGTCGAGATGCCCAGCGGGCATGCTGGTGCGGATGACGTAGATGCCGTCGAGGCGCGCCTCTTCCTCGATCCGCCCGATCCGTCGCTGCCATGAGAGATCGCCATCGGCCACTTCGACATCGAAGTGCTTGGCCATCTTCTTGCGGTCCAAAACCGCACCGACCGCCATGCCGATCTGGGCGGCACCACGCAACGGAGAGTGTTTGCGCTGGACCTGCGCCTGAACGCGAGCAAGTTCGTGCTCGGTCGCGGCCAGCAGATCCTCGCGCTTGCGGGCTCGTTCGGCCGCCAGATCGCGATTGCGACAGACGATCAGCCGCTCGCCCGGGAACAGGTCAGGGGCGCTCATCTCGGCGAGATCGCGATCATCAAACAGCGACAGCTGCAGCGGCCCGTTCTCCGCCGCCAACGCCTGGATCGCCGGCGCACGTAGGCAGGTGATCCAATCAACGCCTGCTGGCTTGAGATCATCGCGGATGCGCGCCGCGGTGATCATTCCCCGATCGCCAACCAACACCATGCGGCTGATTCCGAAGCGGTCCTTGATCTTTTCGACTTGAGAGCTCAGCGTCTTCGGGTCGGCCGTATTGCCGTCAAAGACTTCAACCGCAATCGGCAGCCCCTCGCGCGTACAGAGCAGCGCGTAGACAATCTGCGGCCGATCGCGCCGGTGATCGCGGCTGTGCTCGCAGCTCGGCAATCTGATCTTTGGGCCGGAAACTGGCACGCAGCAGACCGTAAGAATGAAGCCGCTGTAGCCACTGCGCATCGCTGACGTCGGTCTTGCGTCCGGGCACGTGCTTGGCATCGCGGGCATTGACGAGGAATACAATAAAGCCACGGGCATCGAGGAGCTCGAAGATCGGAATCCAATAAACGCTGGTCGATTCCATGACGACCGTCTCGACGCCGCACTCTGCGAACCAATCCACCAACTGATGTAGGTCGGTCGTGAAGGTACCGAAGCTGCGCACTGGTTCGGACGTTCGATCAGCCCTTACGGCGGCCATGTGCATGGTCGCCCCGACGTCGATGGCCGCCGCGTTCGGGTAGACCATCGGCATCTTGTGGTAGATCTTGGGTTTCGATCTCTTCTGCTTCATCTCGAATCCTCCTGTTGACGACGGCAGAAGGGCTGGGCTGCGCTATTGGTCAGATTCCTAAACGGGATCGCCGGATGGCGTCACCACTCTCAAGTGCGCAACAACCCATGGACCAGGTTTTTTAACGGGGTCACTTGCCACCAAAATCGTATCGGCCGCTCCCTTCCGGTCCGCAATCTAGCGCAGGCCCGTTTCTATCCCACAGGGGGAGCGCAGCGCCGCGCATAGTGTTTTAGAAGGAGCGCTCACCAAGGCGGGATTGCTGAGCGCAAAGCGATGATCGACCGTGAGCACGATCTGTCGATCACCAGGCAGGCGGAAGTTTTGCAGATCAGCCGCGGCAGCGTTTATTACCTGCCGCGCCCGGTGCCGGACGCCGATCTCGCGATCATGCGGCGTCTCGACCGGCTGCATCTGGAGTTTCCCTTCGCCGGTTCGCGCATGCTGAGAGGCCTGCTGGCTGCCGAGGGGTGCAAGATCGGCCGCCGGCATGTGAAGACGCTGATGCGGCGGATGGGGATAGAGGCGCTCTATCGCCGTCCGCGCACCACCAGGCCAGAGCCCGGCCACAAGATCCATCCATACCTGCTGCGCGGCATGGAGATCACGCGGCCGAACCAGGTCTGGGCGATGGACACCACCTATATCCCGATGGAGCGCGGTTTTGTCTACCTCGCGGTCGTGCTCGATTGGGCAACCCGTCGTGTTCTGTCGTGGCGGCTATCGATCACCATGGAAGCAGCCTTCTGCGTCGAGACGCTGGAAGATGCCTTGGCTCGTCACGGCAAGCCGGACATCTTCAACACCGACCAGGGCTCGCAGTTCACCGGACAGGCTTTTACCGGCGTGCTCGCCGACAACGGCATCGCGATCAGCATGGACGGCAAGGGCGCATGGCGGGACAACGTGTTCGTCGAACGCCTCTGGCGCAGCATCAAATATGAAGAGGTGTACCTGCGGGCCTATGACAGCGTCAGCGAGGCCCGCAGCTCGATCGGCCGATATCTCGACTTCTATAATCGTACTGAGTCAGAAGGTCGCACGCACGGGAGGCCAGGAATCAAGTAATTGAGGAGATTCGCAATTTGGCGTGTGGAGGGCCAGATGAATCTCGATCAGAGCGGAGATAGCGAGACGCGTTTTGCGGCGTACGTGGCGGGGCTTGGGAGCGTGATCGGTCACGCGGATCGGACAAAGCCTCTGCACGATTATTGCACCGGATTGATGCTGCCTGGCGAGCGCAAGAGCGTGGAGCCGATGGCGGCGCGGACGGCTCCGGCGAGGACAGCGGCACAACACCAGTCGCTGCTGCATTTTGTCGGCGTCGCAACATGGTCGGACGAGGCCGTGCTGGCCAAGGTGCGCGAGATGGTGCTGCCGGCGATCGAGAAGAGCGGACCGATCGAGGCTTGGATCATCGATGACACCTCGTTCCCCAAGCAAGGCAAGCATTCGGTCGGCGTGCACCACCAATATTGCGGTCAGCTCGGCAAGCAGGCCAATTGCCAGGTTGCGGTATCGCTGTCGATCGCCAATCATGCCGCCAGCCTTCCGGTGGCCTATCGGCTGTACCTGCCGGAGACTTGGACCAAGGATCGCGCGCGGCGGAAAAAGGTGGGCGCGCCGAAAGAGATCAAGTTCAAGACCAAGCTGCAGATTGCGCTGGAGCAAATCCGCTGGGCCTGCGAGAGCGGTCTGCCACGCGGCGTCGCGTTGATGGATGCGGCCTACGGCAGGGACGCGCGGCTGCGTGCGGGCATGACGGAATTGGACGTGTACGTGGTCGGCATCGTGCCGACCATCTTGATGTGGGCCCCTGGCCACAGCCCACGGCGGATGGACAAGCCGATGAACAACGCCGGCCGCCGCGACGAGCCCGAACTGGTCTCGGCCAAGAAAGTGGCGCTTGCTCTACCGAAGCAGGCTTGGTGCACGGTGACATGGCGCGAGGGCTCGTCCGACCAGTTGTCTTCGCGCTTCGCGCGTGTGCGTGTCCGGGTCGGGTACAACAAACTGATCCCCGAGAAGCTGTCGCCGGAATGGCTGTTGATCGAATGGCCGGAGGGTGAAGCAGAGCCCACCAAATACTGGCTCGCCACGATGCCGGAGACCATCAGCTTCGAGCGGCTCGTCGACCTCGCCAAGCTACGCTGGCGCATCGAGCGTGACTACCAGGAGCTCAAGCAAGAGGTCGGGCTCGGTCATTACGAGGGACGCGGCTGGCGCGGCTTCCATCATCACGCAACTCTGTGCATCGCAGCTTACGGCTTCCTGATCGCCGAGCAGGCGACGATTTCCCCCTCAGGACCTCGTTCCGCCATGCCGTTCAAGGCACCTCGCTTACCCGACGATTACCGACCCAGAGGATCCGCCCTCGCGGCCTGAACGCCACGTCCCGAACTCAATCGCAACCATGCGTCGGCGACTGGCCTGGGGAATCATCAAAACCCTGCAGCGATGTCCTTGCTGCGGGGCGCCCAACAAGGGGACGACAATGAAAACTCATGACGCAGTAAGAATAACAACAGGCGTCCCCATTCGAGTCTTGACGGCAGCACGCCGGATCAAGCCTACTTCACCCCGCTGCCACTCCGCATGGCAGCCTAACCCCGGCAGAGGCTCCACCTATCGACGCGGAGATTCTGTTCAGACAAACGGGACCAGCTCTATCGATTAACTCCCAACGATCAGCTCATGCCAAGCTGTATCGCAGACCACGCGAACGACCGCGAGGTGGGGGCCTCTTGCCGGTTACTCTCATCGAGCACGCGCCGAACCTCGATCTTCAGCCTGACATCCTGCCTGGCGCGCGCCGACAGCCTGGCCGGATCGCGCCGCTTGGCCACATGGGCGTGGTAGGTCGAGGGGGCGATCGGCAAGACTTTGCAGATCGGCTCGACCCCATGCGCCCACGATGATCGTCGATGAAGGCGATCATGGCTTGGACCGGCGGTCGAGCTCCGCCATCGCAAAATAGGCGCTTGCCTTGCGCAGGATCTCGTTGGCCTGCCGAAGCTCACGGTTCTCCCGTTCCAGGGCCTTCAGCTTCTCGGCCGTGTCGGTCGGAACGCCAGCCCGCTGCCCGCTATCGACCTCGGCCTTCTTGACCCAGTCATGCAGCGTCTGCGGCGTGCAGCCGATCTTGGCCACGATTGACGTCACTGCCGCCCAGCGCGACGGGTGCTCGCTGGCGTGATCCAGAACCATCCGAACCGCGCGGGTCCGGACCTCGGGTGAAAACTTGTTCGTCGTCTTGCTCGTCATGGCTCCATCCTCTCAGGAGTTGGAGCCTCCGGCAAACCCAGGGCGGTTCAGATATCTCCTTCCGCAACGGTTCCTTGAGCCATCCCGGCGGCGGCGGCGGCGGCAGGATATATCCTGATGTAAATGTCGCCTCGGTTTTGGACGCGACAGGAACTTCCGGGCTCGCGCAAAGCGCGAGCCCGGAAGTTGCGGTCCAAAACCGAGGCGACATTTACATCAGGGATGTCACTTTCTGTCGTTCTCCAATAGTAAAATATGCTTGGGTCTCGCTAAGGGCCCACTTTAATTATTCTTAGCGTTTCGCTTATGAAAAGGCCATTATGTGTTTGATTGTTGCCATTGTGCTTTTAATGCGACGTTTTGCGCCAGAGATGGTCTCTTATCGCATATGACAGTCTAGACGTGCAAACTTGCCTGGCCTTTAATTGAATTCAGTGAACAGTACAACAACATGACGCCATGGGCGCAAAAGCATAACTAGCGAAAACGGAAACAACAATAATACAACCAACAAACACGACTGACGCAAATGGAAATTAAAAAACAGGATGTATTTCTACGAGGGGCCAGGACCAACATTGGCGTAGCGAGAGTGGCACCACTAATCCCAACCGGTCGCCCTCGGCCAGTTGGAGGCGGGCATAGAGGGGGGCCAAATCATCTGTCCATGGGCCACGATGTCGAATCGCCCTGTCGTCGTATCGCGCGTCCATATTTGGTTCTCTTGGAAACTGAAGAGGTCGGTCTGAACGATAGCGAGGAAATACTGCATCTCCTCGCGCTGGACGTTAGTGCACCATCGGTCGTGGTACCTTTTCGATAAAGATTTAGTAGAGATGTTGTCATCGTATGGCCTGCAGTTCATTGCTATCACCACCCCAGGGCAATATTTAGTTGGGACTTCTTCGAAACTCCTGGTTGCAACACAGGATAGTGCAAGGGTGGTAGGCAAATAAACATACAAGAGGGGGGGATGTGAAGCATCAAGCGAGAGGGCGTCAACATCGATGGCCTCATTGATGCCACCGGATGGAGACTCGGTCATACAGGGCTGGGTTTCGAACGCCCCAAAATCCCGTGGAGGATGGCCCGCAGCCTGTTCGTACGCCCGCGCCGCAGCCACCCACTCGCCCTGAGCTCGCTGGACCTGCTTGAGGAAGTGCTCACGGTAGGCTTCGACTGCCATCTTGAGGCCATTGCACAGATTGTTTCTGGTCGTACCCGTTAGGCAGACGCTGTCAAATTGGGGGCGCTCGTAGGTTGGATAATTGTCTGCCATGGTGAAGGTATGACGTCTACGACAGATACTATAAGAGGGCTCGCTGCGTGGCGAACTATAAGAGTGACTCGTTTATATAGAGGCTTGTCCACGAGGTGATGGGTTTTGTAATCTCCAACCGGCACAGTTGTTGCCGTTGCGGTGTAATAAAGGGGCATCTTTTGGATGTGTCCCTTAGGTCGCGTAGAGTCGCAGCTTCTGTGAAGCCGTCAAAGGGCACAACTTTGGCGTTCTGCAAAGGGTCGCCCGGATTGCTAAGTCAACAACGCGTCACATCCAACTTTTGGCTGGCTGGCTGGCTGGCTGGCTGGGCTGGGCAGGATATATGGCTTTGTCGCCTTTCTTTGTTTGTGCATTCGTGCACTCGTGACGTATGCGGCGAAGCCGATACCCTGACTTCAGGATCAGACCGCTGATTGACGCATGCGCGTGGGCACGGCGGGTTCTATGATGGCGAGGCATTGCGTGAAGGTCAGGCGGCCAGCTGATCGGCGAGGCTCGTCGGCTTGGCGCAGGCGTTTCCGTTCCCAGGGTAGCAGTTCGGTAAGCCTCCGAGGAAAGACGCCTTGCGACGAGCTGGCCTGATGGTTGAGAACTGTACGTATGGACAGCCATACGATCCGTGCGCTGGATCGACTGGAAGTGGTGGAGACAGGCTGGCGGCGGCGTTGGTCTGAGGAGCAGAAGGCGCGGATTGTTTTGGAGAGCCTGTCTGAGCCGCGCCTGGTTGCGGCGACAGCGCGGCGAGACGGCTTGTCGCGTTCTCTGCTGGTGACTTGGCGAAAAGCCTTCGCGGCGAACCGGACCAAATCCGAGGCTGGCTTTGTCAGGGCAGTTGTGGCCGAGGGTGACCGCCTCCAACGCGATCGGAGAGACCGGTTTGCCCCTGTGGCCTTCCCGGGCGTTCTTCTCGATGTCGGCCAGCTCGAAGAAGCCCCGCCGCGCATGGGCGAAGCAAAACGCCGGCGTAATCGGCAGCACCTTCTTCTGCGGATCGAACAGCGGCTCGAAGCCGTTGTAGCAATCGGCTTGCAGGATACCGGCGAAGGCGGCCAGATGCTTCTGTGGATGCTCGCCGCGTCGGTCGCTCGAGGCGTAACAGACCGCCGCCGGCGGCGCAGGTCCGGTGAAGGGCCGGTTCATCCCGCACATATGTCCAGATCGACCGGTCTTGCACTTGCCCTTCGCCAGGATGCGGATGGTGGTGTCGTCGCCATGAAGACTTCCCCTTTTACTTAACGGCACGTCATCAACCGAGTGTGACGCTGAAAATCGGACCAAACGTTAAGGTGTGAAGCGTCCTGCTCTGTCTCAACCGATGGAGTACGGATATGACCAAGTCACGCAAGAAGTTTGATGCCGCGTTCAAGGCCAAAATTGCCCTGGAGGCACTACGCGAGGCAGCGACGGTGCCGGAGTTGGCGAAGCGGCATGGCGCTCACCCGAACCAGATCTATGGCTGGAAGAAGCAGGTTCTCGACAACGTGGCGAGCCTTTTCGCGCGTGGCGCGAGTGTCTTGGGTGTCTTGGGGGATGGCGAGGAGGGAGCATGAGCACGAGACGGCGAAGCTCTATACAGAGCTGGTCCCGGTTGTCTGAACAGAGTTTCCGCGTCGATAAGTGGAGCCTCTGCCGGGGTTAGGCTGCCATGCG
>NZ_JASXTA010000054.1:0-7822 GCF_032290525.1 Bradyrhizobium cosmicum
GCCCGCGTGGCCTGGCGACGCCAGAGAAACAACAGACTTGGACTGATGTCGTGTCGCCGCGCCACCGCGGACACGCTTGCACCCGGCGCAAAACTCTCCGCGACAATCGCCGCCTTCGCATCGGTCGACCAGCGCCGACGCCGGCCCGTCCCGGTGATGATCTCGACACGCTGCAGCGTGTCGGCGCCGTTTTCGAGGATAGGCGTATGCCTACCCTTATCGCTATCCTTACGACTATCCTTGGACATTGTGACCTCGCGACAAACCATTCCGCGAGATCTTTCTAGCTGACCAGATCAGCCCTCAGGGCGTGGTCCCTGCATGACGCTCACAAAATAGGGCAGCCTGGTGGCGCTTGCAGCCGATGCGCCACGCTTCGCCACGAGGTCGCCCGCGCCCGCCGAGGGTAATCCCGTCTGACGGCAAGTGCCAGCCGGGAATGTATTCCCGTTCCACGCCAGCATGCCGCCGTGCTCGGGCCGGTCAAGGCCAAGCCTTGCGGTGGCCGCAAACGCGGCCAGCCTTGACCGCCCCTGCGCGCGGCGGCTGCGAGATCGATGGCCGGGACGGAAGAATGGCCCGCGGCGCAGCCGAACAAAAGAATGGACGTACGCGATTTCTGCAATCGTCATCTCGGTCATGAACAAATCGCTTGTCCATCTCATCCGTCGTGCGCAGGTGTTTCCAATGCTCGGCCGGGAAGTCGTAGAAAGCCAGCAGCGTGTCTCGATCTTTGCGCAGGCAGTCGGCCGCCTTCTCGTATTTCAGCGTGTAGCTCTCGATGAAGGCGTCGAACGCCAGCTCGGCTGTGGCCTTGGTTTCGGCCATCCAGATCTCCTGCAGCGCGCGTTTGGCTTTCGGGTGCTGGCTCTTCGGCAGCTTGGCAAGTACGTTGGCGGTCTTGTGCACCCAGCAGCGCTGCTCGCGCGTTTTCGGCCAGACCTCACCGGCGGCCTTCCAGAACCCGAGTGCGCCATCGGCGATGACGAGCCGCGGGGAAGCATCGAGCCCGCGCCGCTTCAGATCGAGCAGCAGATCGCGCCAGTCGTGCGCGCTCTCGCGGGCGCCATCGGTGAAGCCGACCAGTTCCTTGCGGCCTTCCGGCGTCGCGCCGATCAGCACCAGGATGCACTGCTTTTCGTCCTCGAGGCGGGCTTCGAGATGGATGCCGTCGGCCCAGATACTCGACCACGACCGCCGCCCGGGTCGTCGAGACCACGAGCCGCATTCGCCTTGCGTTCGCCGCGGCATGTCCCGAAGCCGACCTGATCCGCTGCTTGCCAGGCGCGCTGCTTCCGCTCGGTCCTTGACCGGCGGGGCGTGCGCCCCGTTCGCCCAACCCGTCCCTCAAGCGCGTCGCAAAGTACGGGTCGTCAGGCGGTGAAAAGCCAAAGGCAATCCTGTGCGCCCCGTCAAAGGAGGTGTTGCAGCCGCATCAATCGGACCAAAAAACCGCACTCTCACGAACGGGCTAACTCTCACGATGTCGCCCTTCTTCGCCCATGGCGACCCGGATTCGGTGAGGCTGTTCCGTGAGTTTGAAGAAAATAGCTTCCGATCGTCTCGGGCTGCGTCAAGTAAACGCTGAAGGCAGCTCAGCCGCCTTACTTCACGAGTGCACGAATGCACAAACAAAGGAAGGCGACAAGGCGATATATCCTGCCACCCACCCATTTATCCACCCACCCATTTATTGAAACGGACCCAGCTTACCTGGAGACGGCGCAGTCAGGCGGCCGGCTCCTGAGAGCCGCTCGTCCGTCGTTTACAATTACTTTATTACCCACATATTCCCTCGTATTCAATCTCACTAACCTAAAATATTAGGATTAATTCTCTTACATTTCATACATAGGCACATCAATCAAATTTTCTCGATTGAAGGTCATACGTATTTTTCCGCCGTTATTTTCTTCTTAATTTTAATGTTGCAAATCGGTTTTTATTTATTGTTAGCATTGTATAATCCATTTTTTTCATTTTTACGCTTGATTCTCGCTTTGAAGCCATCTGTGGGACGAAGACTCGCATAAATTCACCGCGGCAATAATTAA
Source organism: Bradyrhizobium cosmicum (assembly GCF_032290525.1). Classification (GTDB taxonomy): domain Bacteria; phylum Pseudomonadota; class Alphaproteobacteria; order Rhizobiales; family Xanthobacteraceae; genus Bradyrhizobium; species Bradyrhizobium cosmicum_A. Next base: position 2,055 of record NZ_JASXTA010000054.1, read on the forward strand.
ACACAAACGATCATCTTATTAATTGGCCTCGACTTATTTTACACAAAATCATCACACAACAGCTGCATAATTGCAGTTTATGATACAATACAAAGGCTTACGTAGAAACAGACACATGCAACAACACCACAGGTGAACGCCAGGCCAATATACGGCGACTTCGATCATTCCTTTTTCCCGCGCCCCCATGCTACCACCTCGATCTCGCCGTTCAGGTTCACGGGTTCCTTGACAGCGATGAACCACTCGGGCGCGCCCACCTCCGTACCAATTGGGCGAGCACCTGCGACCCAAGTTCCGACAAAACGTCGACCGGCCACAGTAGTTGCAGCGTCAACCTCACTCCCATAATAGAATTTAAGCGAGACATTGGCTTCATTAGCTGGGCCTTCATAGTTTATCCTGGCGTTCTCAAGAGCGTTCCTCAGATTAGTGGTCACACTTAGCATAGGATGGTCAAACTTCCATTGGGGACGTTCCGGCATCCTGAAACCAGCTATTCGATTTAAGTCTGTTTTGTAATGAAAAAAGGCAGTTGTGGAGATACCAAGAATTATGAGGTTATAAATAGAGGACCGATCCTGCGTCTCAAACCTCGCAAAAAATTGCGTGGCTTTTTAGGCAAGCGAAAGGGAATAATGGCTTTTTAGGCAGCGAAAGCGAATAATTGTTTTTTATAAGCGAAACGCCAAAGAATATAAATTGGGCCCTTTAGCGAGACCCAAGCATATTTTTACCGCTGGAGAACGACAGAAAGTGACATCCTCGGGTTAATCTTATTGGACCATGCTTTTAGACAGTGACATTTGATGGGTTTCACACAGCCCTCTAGTCGAGACGGAAGAAGCTTGCCCCTTTGAGCTCCAGAATGGACACACTCGGCCGCTGCCACATGTAAGTATCTTCCTGATTGGCCCACACGGACAGCGAAGGCACACGATTGACCTTTGCAGGCGGGTCCCCTCGCTCTTCCCTATTGGACCGCAATCACAACAGTGACACCAATGGACAAGCAGAACTCGACTTCACTTCCGTCCGCAATGTTAGACTCTCGTAGAGCAATAAAGAAGAAGGATGATAAGGGCCGCTCTTTATTGGACCGAAACTACGAATAAAAGCTCATCTATCATCTAGATGTAAACGTCCCGTCGGTTTTGGACGCGGCAAGTTCCGCGGAACCACACGAAAACGGAGGCCGTACGGCCTCCGTTTTCGTGTCGCGCGGAACTTGCCGCGTCCAAAACCGACGGGACGTTTACATCAGGATATATCCTGCAGCAGCAGCAGCAGCAGCAGCAGCAGCAGCCGCCGCCGCCGCCGCCGCCGCCGCCGCCGCCCAGCCTGCTTCCGGTAAGCGAAAAGCAGGCCTTTCAATTGTAAGCGTGGCGTTGAGGCCCTTGAGAATTTTTGTACTCAGTCCTGAAAGCACCGCTAGAAGAGTCATCTTCTGCAAGGGTGCTCACAATGGACGACCATTCGGACGACATAAGACGACCGTTGTCACCGCGTATCGAAGTCAAGCACGTGACGCTGTCGATCCTGTGGGAGGAGTACATTGCCGCCGAGCCCGGCGGATACCGGTACTCGCGCTTCTGCGAGCTCTACCGCGCCTGGGAGGGTCGCCTGTCGGTGACGATGCGCCAGTCGCACGCGGCCAGCGACAAATTGTTCGTCGACTACGCGGGCGACGGCGTGCCGGTGGTGGTCGACCGCGGGGTCGCGAGCTGGATCGCCTTCTACAACGATCGTCGCCTTCATCAGGCGCAGGGCTATCGCACGCCGATGGCGGTCTGGCGCGAACGGATGCAGGCCACGAAGGCTGTGGACATGGTGGACAACGCTGACGCGTTGACCACATGCCCACAGCAACTGCAGCAGACCGAGTCTCTGGCAGCGTGATAGAAAGGGATCAGGAGCGGTCAGTTTCCAACTAACAAACCTGGTTCAAGCGGTCCCGCTCCGCGGGTTCATTTCAATTGCACCGGAAGATCGGTCAGGAGTTTCCATTTGCAAATGCTCCAGTCAGGACGGATCGACATCAGCATCTACCTATGCTCGCCACAGGTCGCATGTCGAGGCCAGCTCTCTCCGCTGCTTCGTCACGACGCCTTGCGGCTTCCATCATAGCCATTCTCCTACCGTTCGGAGCCGCGCTGGCGGCGGCGCTCCTACTTCGGCAGTTAGGAGGTTGCGCCTTGCTAAAATCATCTTTGATCGCTTCGAGTCTGATTGCAACATCGGAGGTCGGTAAGACCTCTGGCGTCGTGTCCGCACTTGCTGGTTTGGTTGCTTCATTACCATGACTCGCTGCTTTCCACGGTGGCATGCCGAAGTCGACTTGAAGCGCTCCGGATTTGTTCGCAGAACCGGAAGCAAGTGGGATCTCCCGCGCCGCCGTGGCCCGTGACTGCACCGCCAACATTATTTTGTCGATGTTTCTGGGAGAAATGCTGTTCGAATGGTGATCGTCGTCCACGCGACTCTCTTTATTCGTAGGAAGTTGCGTCTTGCTAAAATCATTTTTGATCGTGTCGTTTCTGTTTGCAGCATCGAAGGTGGGTAAGATCTCTAAAACCGTGTCCGCGCCTGCTGGTTTGGTTGCTTCATCACCATGACTCGCTGCTGCCAACAGTGGCATGCCCGACGGGTCATCGTACTCCCGGTGCGCTCCACCGCTGCCCAACATGCTTTGATACTTAGGAGGTTGCGCCTTGCCGAGGTCGACTTGAAGCGCTTCGGATTTGTTCGCAGAACCGGAAGCAAGTGGGTTCTCCCGCGCCGCCGTGGCCCGCGACTGCACCGCCAACATTATTTTGTCGATGTTTCTGGGAGAAATGCTGTTCGAATGGTGATCGTCGTCCACGCGACTCTCTTTATTCGAAGGAGCGTCAAAACGAGCGGTATTTTCCCAAGCCGCCTTATGCTGCATTGCTTCTGCAGCTCTCATTTTCTGGGCATTTTGCTCATACTCTTGGAGGCCCTTTAGGCGCGTCTTCAGTTTTATTCCCAACACTTTCGTTGTAACGACCTTCGCATCGCTGCCCACATATTTCGTTTGACGTTTGTACAACTTGCCAAGGGTCTGTTTGGTTTCGGTTAATTGATAGGTGCTTTCGTCGAACGTGGCCGACCTTTTGGTCCAAAGCCTTCGATGGGACGTAATGTTTCTGCCCAGCTCGTTTCCCTGCGGATCCAGTAGAGATGTATATGACTTGACACCAAAGAGCGTTTTGGTTTCGGTTACCTCAGTTCTCCTGTCTTGCGATTTTCTCGAATACTTCGAGAAGCCGCGATTTTCGCGACCGATCAGTTCCAGATTGCCGTCTTCGTCTCGCTCGAAAACTTCTTTTCTGGAGCCTTTGATACGCGTTAGGATTCGATATTTCTTGTTATCGGCCCCGCTTTCGTAAGGGGCGCTAATCTCCTCAGAAATCGCCCTGAAGAGCCGACCGTCCCGAAGCCTGTCCGTGTAGTAGCTGGTGCGAATCAGTTGGCCTTTTTCGTCCCGTTCCCATTTTTCACGGTACCTGCCATCTTTGAATTCGAGGCTGTGGGAGCGAAGTTCTCCCTTCGCGTCAAAGTCGTAACGCGCCTTTTTCCGCCAATCCTCCCTTTCAAGCTGGCTGATGTAAACAGCGTCTGACTGCGGCCCACGTTTGAGGACCTCCGTGGTCTTCCTGACCACGCCCCTCTTGCGCGTGCGCTCGCCATTCTTATCGACTGCTAGCTTCTTGTTGCCGAGGAGCTCGTAGCCGATCTCCCCGTGATAGCCCTCTTTCACTTTGTCAAAGAGTTCCATCTCGTTGGCATATGTCGCTTGTTTGCTCGGTCTCCTAAGCCCGCGATCTATTCTGCGAGCTTTGTCGGCCGTTTCCCGCGCTCGAAGATGCTGCTCTGCTTCGCGCCTAACGGAACGCGCGTTCTTATAGACAGGATCTCTCAGCTTGATCGGTTTTTTTTGAATGTTGACCATGAGTTGGATCTTCTGCAAAGCTTTTCGATCGAAAGGGAACATGGAAGGCAGCAAAACTCATGTACAGCGTCGCGCGGAAGGGCGTTGCCGGCTGTCCTTTGACAAGCGGCTTTCGCCACTGACACGCGGCTGCGTGCGCACGATTGTCAGGTTCCCCAACTACGGGCAACGTCGCGTGATCTGTCGTTCCGATCGTCGTATCTGCTGCCTGGCGGCCGCTGCGGCTTGCTCATATCGCTGGTGTTGCCCGACTCGGCCTCCTGACGCGACAGAAGCCTATCCGTTACGCTCGTTGGAAGATCCAGCGCTTTATCCTTATTCCTCTCTTGGTGAGCCCTCTGCAGAGTTTGAGCAAGCGACGTAAATGAGGGTTTCGTGTAACTTACACCTCTAGCCTCTCCATCGTCGGCATAGAATATCTCTTCTGGCGTGTACATGTCGATTATGGATTTGCCCTTCGGCAATTCGATTGAATGACCTTCAACAAGGGTCTCACCTACCGCCACGAGTACGCGATCATGGGATGCATACTTATCGAGCATCTTATCCCAATTTGGTTTGAACGTGCCCCATTGCGGATTGATACCATGCTCTTCGCACACCTCCTGAAAGTACTTAGGAAAGCGCGTTGGGCCTCCAAGAAAATCCGGCGTGACGAACGTATTGCCCTCCGGCATCCTGATTATGATCCGATGGTCCATTGCATCCATGGAGGGTGATCCCTGGACGGCTTGTACCGCTGCGTCGTCGGGTAGGTTCCCGACAACATCTTTTATCGGGAAGTATGTCGTATCGATCTTCACATAGGCACTATGGGTATCCTGGTTATACCCGCGGCTTTCGCCGACATAGTCGCGTAAGCGGTGGGTCGCTTGATTGGGCCCAAGCGTGCGCTCGATGAAGTCGATGGTTTGGTAGCCGTGAAGTTTTGACTTCAGCCATACGTCGCCGCCAAGTTTCATCTCTAAGTCCGAAGCCGTACACTCCTCATAACCATCGTCCGGGAGGCGCGAAAGCCCCTTCATGACTCCGCCCTTCATTCGAACCATGATGTCCGGAGCCTGCTCGCCGCTAGTATGCGGATTTTTATGGGCGACCTCCCGTCGTCTGTTCCCGGCTGGAGTCTCGTAAATTTGCGCTTCGCCATCGAGTTTGAAAGTCGGAACGATTTCTCGTTTCCCGTCCTTAAACACTACTTTGTCGACTTGGAAAAGGTCGTTATCACGCTCCGCTGTGAGCCCAAGTGATGTCGTGATTTTCCTGAACTCAGAATTTTTGTATTCTACCGTGGTTTTTTGGCCGTCTGGAGCCTTGATGGCAGTCCAAAGTCCATTCTTGGTATAGTAGTTGTCTCCGTACCTGATGTAGACAAGCTCCTCGTCCATCTGTTTGACGGTTTTGTTGCCCAACCTGGAGAGAGCCTGAAAGGCCGCTCCAGCGAAAAACGTGTATACGTTTTTCGCCGGGAGGTCTTTGGAACGATCCGAATTCAACGGCACTACGGGGATGCCGTTTTCTCTAAGTGTGGTGTCTTCGACCGCAATCAACAGGTCGTCGTTCGAGGGAAGTTTGGCGGCGTCGGTACGCCGGCTTGCCCTGAGTTCAAGCGCCGCCAATCGTCTAGCGGAGGCGTCGAGCTCTTCGGCTTCAGGCATGTCATTATCATCGGCCATGTAAGCGATCCTTCAAGACACTTGGATACTCAGCTGCAATTGTTTTTCGTTTGTTTTTCGTCTCGGGCCTTAACAGCTCTTAGCAACGCCATAAGCCGGCGTTCACGAGAATTCATAAATAG
>NZ_JASXTA010000055.1:0-7393 GCF_032290525.1 Bradyrhizobium cosmicum
CTCCCTGCGTCACGAGCCCCGCGAAGCTCTCTCATCCTGATTGACGCTGCACTTCCATCCTGATTGCCGCGCCGCAGTCCCCGCTCGCGCACGCTCGCGTCCTCAGTTGCATCTGGAGCCTAAGCAACAACGATCGGAACGCGATGGCTCATCGGCCCACGCACAATCGGGCATCCTTTCACACCGGCACCGGCCTCAATCCCCGACTAAATCCGACCGCCGGTTTCGGGGCATCCTGTCGCGACAAGCGCTGCCAGGCTCTCGGAGGCGCCAAGAACCACATGGTTGTCATGTGGCTCTGCTGGCGAACGCTACATGGCGATCTCGGTGGCGGTGCCGATTGGAGATACCACGGCCGAGCGGCTGACCGAAAAGCTGGCGCCTAAGGTCCGCGCCCTGAACATCGGTCCTGACACTGCCGAAGTGGGGCCACCAGCAACAAAGCCACATCTCGATTAGGTCCGAGGCTACATCGACGTGGGCGTACAAGTAGGTGCAAAGCTGATCGTCGACAGACGCGACCTTCGGCGTCAAGGCTATGAAGGGGGATATTTCATCGGTCGAAGTCTATTTGATCGCGTGACCACCGGCATGAAACTTTGCCGTGAAGAGATCTTCGCTCCCGTCCTCGCGGTGGCTCGCGCCAACTCTTGTGATGATGCAGCGGACATGATTATCAAGAACGAATTTAGCAACGGCACCGCCATCTTCACCAGAGATGGTGATGCGGCCCGCGAGTTTGCCCATCAAACTCAGGTCGGAATGGTTGGGATTAACGTTCCGATCCCAGTGCCGATGGCGTTCCCCTCGTTCGGTGGCTGGAAAGCGTCCCTGTTCGGCGATCACCACATGCATGGACCCGAGGGCGTTCGCCTCTACACCAAGCGCAAGACGATCATGACTGGGTAGCCGACAGGGTCCGCGCCGGCGCCGAATTCCTCATGCCGACGATGAGCTGATCTTTTGAAGGAGAAGGCCGTGGACGGTCCCACGGCCTTCACACATAGCTGATCTCCAGACTCGCTGATATAGCGCGCGGGCCGCAGGTTTCTGTGAACTTTGCTCGATTGTTGTAAGAGGATCGTCGATCGAAAACCTGGTCGTGGCAAAGACGCGTGCAATACCCAGGCACTACTTCAAAATCACCCCAGAATGCGCCACTTATATGTCGTGAATGAAGTATTCCATACATAGCGCTACTGACGAGGTAAGAAAGCCAGACAATGTTTCTCCTCAACCAACACATCGACCACCGCGCTCCCCTCGATGCCTCGGACGCCGACGCGGTGAGCGTCGAAGCCGCTCGCGAGGTCGAGTGGTTTCTCAAGCATCGCGATGGCCACAAGGAAACCCCTCTTGTTTCTCTGCCAGGCCTTGCCCGCGAGATTGGAGTGGGTTCGATCCATCTAAAGGACGAAGGCCAACGTCTCGGCCTTGGGAGTTTCAAAGCCTTGGGAGGTTCCTATGCTGTGATCCGTCTGGTGCTCGACGAAGCAACTCGGCAGCTCGGTCGGGATGTTGACGCGTCCGAGGTGCACACACGTGAAGTGAATTCCGTGGCAAGAGGTATGACGGTCTCTTGCGCGACGGATGGCAACCATGGCAGATCAGTTGCTCATGGCGCCCAGCTCGTTGGTGCAAAATGCGCCATCTTCGTTCATTCAGGCGTGAGCAACGAGCGCATCGCCGCCATCGCCCGCTTTGGCGCGCAGATGATCCGCGTTGACGGTAACTATGATGACTCTGTCGTCCAAGCATCCCGAGTTGCCGCTCAAGAGGGTTGGATCACAGTGTCTGACACGTCCTGGCCTGGCTATGAGCGGATCCCGCGCTTTGTAATGCAGGGATACACCGCCCTCGTGAGCGAAGCACTACGTCAGTTGCCGGAGCCGCCGACACACGTCTTCATCCAAGCAGGCGTCGGTGGGATCGCCGCAGCCGTTGCTGGACATCTATCAATTCTGTTCGGCGACGGCCGGCCGTTCTTCACAGTTGTTGATCCGTCGCGGGCAGCATGCCTCTTCGAAAGCGCCCGGGCCGGGCATTCTGTCAAGATAGGCCATGGGCAATCGACCGTGATGGCGATGCTCGAATGCTACGAGCCTTCGCTCCTCGCTTGGCGCATCCTTTCACGCGCAGCGGATGCTTTTATGACTGTCGACGACGAGGACGCAATCAGCGTGATGAAAAGTCTGGCAAATCCGAAGGATGGCGATCCCGCCGTCGTTGCCGGCGAAAGTGGTGGTGTTGGCCTTGCAGCCTTGCTGAAGGCTGCTTCTGACCCGACCTCGCGTGGCAAGATTGGTCTTGGACCCAATGCACGAGTCTTCCTGATCAACACCGAGGGCGCGACAGATCCTCTCCTGTACGAACAGTTCGTCGGTGCGACACCAGCGCAAGTGACCGCGAAGAATATTAAACCGGTCAAGAACAGGTCAACGGATGGGGCGGGCTCGTGAGCCTTTCGTAAGCCGTCCTATCCGTACGCCCTGGGAGACTGGCCAGCGTTCCGCTCTTACAGAAGGCTCATCGCTGCGCAGAGGCCGGCCCTCTGCGCAGCGCAGCGGTCATGTCCGTTCGAGCTGGGCACGCGGAGGCTCGCTCAGAATGAGGGGTTTGAGATGCGCCGGTGCTCTCTGATTTGTCGGCCGGACTCAAACCCGGCACTACAAACTTCATCGCGGGTCAATCGGGCGCCGGCAAATCGACGCTCACGCAAATCTCGCAGGGGACGATTCCGGGATACAGCGGCTTAATGCGCGTTGCCGCCGAGGATCTAAACGTGATCTCTCCGCAGCATTACGTTTCGCACGTTGACCTGCTAAGCCGTGTAACGGCAATTTGAGGCGTGGGCCGATCTCTGCAAAACCCGCCTTCAAGTACAATGCTGAGTTGGGGCTACGGCTCCACATGGGTTGCCTCGGTGCCCCCACTTCGAGCTGGCCCCAGCCTTTTACCGTCCCCAAGCCCACCCCAGCCTCAATGAGACGCATCGCGACCCCAGACGATCGCTGATCCGGCACCACGTAGAGTTCGGTGATGATACCGTAGGTTCCACCCGCAAAAAGGGCAGCGCTTTCCGACAACATAATGAGGCCGACCGGGCGTGCGTCCGTGAAGGCCAGAAAACCATGGACGCGCTCTTTCATGGCCAAGAGGTCGACAACAAGCTGGGTATCTAGCCTGCCCTGCTTTTGTCCGCCCTCAAGTTCGGCTAGTAGGGCAGCAACCATGTGAGTCACCGTTGTGGCGTCATCGAGAGAGACTTCACGCGTGGTCACCATGTCATATCCTCTTCCAAGTTTTACCAACATACGATCTGGTCCAGCGGCGGCATCGGAGCAGGGCCGCCACAGCACCCGATCAAGAGTAGATATGCCGCCCGGTTGAAGGTCAGATGACGTCCGAGTTCACACCGAGGTGATAGCGACTTTGTGTCGCTCTTAGCTAAGTTTAATTATCTCGGGACTCGAAGCAGGAACATCGTGACGGGCGCACGGAGCAGACTCTTCTTCTTTGGACTTGCGTGTCGCCCCACATCGGGTGCTTCGTGTTCATGCTCGGACGTTACAGGAGCTAGGCTGACCGCTTGCGAAAAGGCTCAGCGATCTGGTTCTACGCTCCGCCTCGTAGAAAGTTCGAGCGGCAGGCCGACCAGCGATTTGTCGGATCTAGTCCCGAGCAATCACATTCGACGGTCCCATCGCAAGGGCTGCGCGCGTCGCGGAAAGAACGCTGCGAGACGCGGTATAACTGAATTACTCACCTTGTCGAAGATGTTGTTGGGCATCCTGAGCGTCCCTGACCGGCTTCATTGCATGAGATCAATGCTCTCAGAGAATCGTGGAACGCGCGAGTCCAAGGCACACTGTTTCTGGTAGTGTTTAGATAATCAGTTTTTCTAATTCTCATCGAGACGTGCCGTTTGTTGCTGCGTGATCAAGAACATCACGGAGGCCCGACGAACGCGTGCAACTTGGTCGTTGAGCTCGCCATTGAGGACGGCTTCTCTCGTGTTCTCCGAATAGACAATGTCCCGTCCTGATGAGCCGAGGTCACGGCCTGTCAGCGCATTGCCATTAAATGCCTTATGAGAGCACCGTCCGGGCCGTGTCGCGCGAGATGGTCTTTGTCGTTCGCGTGCATCACTTTACAATCTGTTTGTTTAGAAGACCTCTTCTAATGCTTGCGAACACGCGTTACAGCTTGAGACGGTCGCGGCATTCAGCGGAAGACCGCTTATGTCACCAGCGGTGGGGTTTTCCATTCCAAAATCAGGAAGTGCTGCACGACGAAAATGCTGAGCGGCTATGCGCCCTGCCACTCCTGCCGGCGCGTAAACGGCAAGGATGAGGCAGACGTCTGACGTGATCTACGTCACTTTGCAGTTCCTACCTACCCGAAACGGCTCAGGCGCGATTCCGCCTTCATCCTCGCACTGGCGAGCATGAACGACGGCTTAGATTGCTCCACACTCTGCGCGGCCGTGACATTCCGCCATCAATGCGTATCGGCATTCCTCTGCAGCGGCGCCGTCGGAACGATGTGAACGACGTGATAGCCGTTGTCGTGCAGGTACCGTAGGAAGGCGGGCATCATCGCGGCGGTATGTGCCTTGGCGTCGTGAAACAGAATGATCCCCTTCCCCTCAGCCTTGAGCCGGCTGGTGATGAGCTTCAGCTCCTGGTCTGGCGTCATTTCCTCCCAGTCGCTGGCCCACAGGTCCGCTCCGAACACGACGATGCCCCGAGACTGGAGTAGCTCGAGCGTCTGAGGGGTCGAGTCGAAATAGGGGAAGCGGAAGAACGGCGTCGAGGGCGCCATCGTCGATACGCCATGGAGCGCCGTTTCGTCGGCCGCAATCCCACGGTCGATGTCCTCTTTTGCCTTCTCGAGGCTGATCTTCGATGCCATCGAATGCGACCAAGTGTGGTGCGCGATGGTGTGGCCTTGCGCAGCGGCGCGCCGCACGAGCTCGGGAAATAGGGCTGACGACTTGCCGACCAGGAAGAACGTGGCTCGGACGCACTCCTGCGCGAGCGCCGCAAGCACCTCTTCTGTGTACGGCGGGTGGGGCCCGTCGTCGAAGGTCAGCACAACTTCGTGGTCCGCCAAGGGCAGCGTCTGGGGAAAGCTCTTCAGTCCGACCCGCGGATGAGTCTTGGCGTCAACGGCGAGCACGCGCGAGGTCCCGAGCGCGTCCTTACGCGGACAGTTGGCCGCGCCGGCCGGCATGACGCCGGCAAATACCGCCGTCGTGGCGCTCACGAGCAGCAAGGTCCAACCGTGCAGAAATCTGCCATCAAGGTCGTGTCCGGACGGGTGTCTGGTTGCGGCTTTAAACAAGATAGTCCTGCCGTCCTAGCGGGAGTTGCATTAGCCTGCCGTTAGCCGGTCCGTTTCCATTTCGGACTAGCTGATCCGTCGCAGAGGACCTGTGCTCAGATCGGACGACTTCGCTCCCGAGCGCATCAGATTGTCTGCAGCCAGATCATTTGCTGCGTCGTCCAATTGGAATTGATTTAGCCGCCGCCTTTGTACTTTGCCGGCCTCCACAAACGTCGGCTCGTCCAATGGTCACGTTCGCCCCTACACAGTAGCCATATGGCGATATTGATTAATGCAATGGCGCGGCACTGACGCCGAAATTCCGCGTTCCGATGCCGTTTGTTGGCGGATTTCACCCACGACTGTCGGCTTGGGCCGACGGCGCTCCAGCGACCGACAATTACAGCGACTGACCGGCAATACCGTCACCTTCATGAGGCGACGATCTTCCTCGCAGAGGACATGATATCAATCGAACCGCTTAGAACCGGCGGCTTTGCCGCGGAGCCGCCAATGCTGCAGAACGCCTACTGGATGCCGACGTTCAGCGTCCTTCTCCGTAGCACGACCATCGGCTCAAAATTCCATATGCTCGATGCCGATCGGCTCCTCGTTGTCGGATGCAGCCGCTAAGCGAAGGCAAAGTCGCGGGCGGCGGCATGCCACGGTTCTTAGGACGGCGCTTCGTGGCAACAGCAGGAATAATGCGCTGGGTTTGAATAATTGATTTTATGTGCTGACCGGTCAAGCACGTAACGCAGCGATTGCTGCTCTCTCCATGCCTCCGCCCCGAACGATAGTCGGTATGGAGGCTATGAGATTGTAGGCTTCTCCGGAAGGAAAAAAACATAGAGCGCAGGTATGGCCGCTGGATAGCTGTGGCGCACAAATAAGATGGATCGCACCCCCTTCTGACGCCCTCCGACATCACGCGATGCAAGCGATCGGTGCGGATCACGAGATGAATCAAGCATCGCGCGGCGACCTTCGACAATAGTGTCGCCCAGCGCCGTGGTCCGCACAGCTTTAATGACTTTGATTTTGTTCGAGCGGCAAGGGCGAAAAGACTCCGATCGAGGCATTAGAGCTTCCAAGTAATCGGATAATTCCGCGTACCGATGTCCGTTATCAACTCATCCAGTGTCAATGAGCCGTCGAGCGATTTACGCGAACAGAACCAGTCCTCCACGCCATTATCGGCCATGCCCACAACCTCTGGCTTGGAGCCGCGACGATGTAGCTGGGTCCGCTCCGCCTCTTCCATGGGGTCATGCAGAAAGCCGCGCTAGAGCAAGCGCGGGACGTAGTGCTGGCGGCTACCAGCTATGAGGAGACCTATCCCAGGCCTACGTTAGGTCGCGGATGTCAAGTGTGCCGTTGTTGCAACCACTGCTGTCGCGTTTACGACGTATGTCGCAATCGCTTCGACAGCCGATGGTGCCGCAGTTGGATCGACAGCTGATTGGTGCTCCAAAGCTTGTGTTGGCAGGAGAGTTTGAGATCGCCGCGCTGGTACGGCATTTGCTGATCGCGTTCCAATCGTCTCGGCTCCAGGAGAAACACATGATCGATGGGCAAGCCGTTGTGCTGTCCGCACGAGAAAAGGAGTGCTTGCGGTGGGTAGAGGAGGGCAAATCATCCTGGGAAATAGGGGGGATATTGAGAATCAGCCAGAACACCGTCGATTTTCACATCAAGAACGCTATGCGAAAGCTGGACGTGACCACCCGAATCCAGTGTGCTATCAAGGCGCGCCGCCTCGGGCTTCTTTGAACTGTTGGAGTGCTGCTGCTGTCATCTTGTACCGACGGCGGCGTATGAACATCAGGGGCCAGAACTACTCCATGGGATGGGATCGCATCTGCCGAGAGTAGCGGTAGTGGCGTCACGCGCCGCTTCTGTCCTGAGTGAACACGCTGGACTTGTAATCGGGCGGGTGTTGTGGCCGCGATAGCCCTTGTCGAGGAGAGCGCGCTCGATAGTCGTTTGTTCTTTAATCGCGGGCACGGTGTCAAGCCCGATAGACAAAAATGATCCGCTGCCGGGTTCATGGTTCTTTCCGCGG
>NZ_JASXTA010000056.1:0-5650 GCF_032290525.1 Bradyrhizobium cosmicum
GCGGCGGCGATATCACGCTGAGAAGCAAATGATCGACGCCCAAGAGTTCGCTGACCTGGTTGCGGAATTGTTGGCCGATCGCGCGAGGGAACAGCAATCCACATTCCTTGATCAAGCTGCGAACCTGGTTCTCGATGTCTCGGCGCATGGACACTAGCCGAGATCTGGCGACAAGGATCGCTCGGATCTTCTGGCTTTCCTCACTTTTGACTTTTACCTCTCGATACCATCCAACCCGCACCAGTTCGGCAAGCCCTCGCGCATCATTCTGATCGCTCTTGTTCATTCGGACCGACAAAGCTGCGTGCGCATGCCGAGCGTCGATGCAGACCACCGGAAGCTCAACCCTGCGGAGTTCATACCATACCAACTCGCCATCGCACCGGTCTCGAAGCCGATACGCTCGGCATGAGGCGCATGTTTGTTAAGCAGGTCAGTCAAGGCACCAGGATTAGGGTCTGTACCTAATTAGCTGCTTCTGATTCCCTCGTGCCAAGTTGATTCGGCGGGGGGAAGTTCGATGCGCAAAGGACTGTTCTGGCTCAACGACAAGCAGTGGGCTCAGATAGAGCCGCATCTGCCAACGAACCAGACCGGGCCGGCGCGCGAAGACGATCGACGCATTATCAGCGGTATCATCCACATGCTTCAGTGCGGCGCACGCTGGCGCGATTGCCCGCCCGACTATGGCCCTTACACGACGATCTACAATCGGTTCAATCGCCGCTAAGCGCGGACATTGGCAGGCGATCTTTGAAGCGCTCGCCCGCTGCGGCAAGGACGGCCTGACTTTGTCGATCGACTCCACTTCGATCAAAGCGCATCGCTCGGCGAGCGGCGGAAAAGGGGGGAATATGAACAGGCGATCGGCCGCTCGCGCGGCGGGCGGACCACGAAAATCCACGCGCTGAGCGACCCTGATTGCAAACCTTGCGCATTTCATCTCACTCCGGGACAAGCCGCTGATATTGCCGCAGGGCCGGCGCTTTTGAAGCTCGCGCCGCCCATGTCTTCCCTCATTGGAGACAAAGGCTACGATGGCGACGGCTTTCGCGCCGAAATCGTCAGTCGCGGCGCGAAACCCATCATTCCGAACAAGTCCAACAGGGTGACCCTCCACAGCTTCAGCAAACGCGCCTATAAAGGACGCAATGTTATCGAGCGCTGCTTCTGCCGGCTCAAGGATTTCAGGCGCGTCGCTACTCGCTACGACAAACTTGCCAGAAACTTCTTGGCTGCCGTCCACCTCGCCGTCGTCGTCGCCTATTGGCTCAATTGAGTCTGAACCCTAGCACTACTTTGGCAGATTTATTCACGCCGCTGCTTTCCGCCGATTTGTCTTCTGCAGTACGGGCATCGCTGAGGTCGTGGTTGAACGATGAGATCGACGATGGCTTGGCGTACGGCCGGCAGGCTCGGCTGAGGCGGCGGACCGTTGATTCTTTTTTTTCCGCCCCGCTTGTGCGAGACGGCGATGCTGGAGGAATGCGTAAGCGATCATAGTCATGAGCGCATGACGATGAAGGCCCTGCCAGGATCGTCCCTCGAAGTGATCAAGCCCGAGTTCCTCTTTCAACTGCTGATGGGCCTGTTCGCAAATCCATCGAGCTTTGATCGTGGCAGCTAACGTGCGCAGATTCGTCTTGGCCGGCATATTGGCGAGATAATATTTCTTTTCTCCCGACGTCCTGTGTTCGCCGATGAGCCAGGCTTCGTCACCCGGAAGATGCTGCTGGCCCATGTCCTTGATCCGCTGCGGAGGTCCATCAGCGGCCCGCACGCGAACCGCTGCGAAGCGAGCTTCCAGCCGGCCCTTGGTCCCGTTTCGCCAACTCACATTTTGCCACTTAGCATTGGCCAGCATGTCTTCGGCCGCCGTCGACAATACATCGGGAATGTGCCGCTTGCGGGGACGACCTCGACCGGCGACCGGCCAGATCAATTTAACCTCTACCGGATAAACCTTCTGGTGACGAGGGATACCGACGGCCCAGGCCAGGCCGCGTGTCGTGAGCCCCTGACGGAACGGCGCGCTGAGGCCGTAACCGGCATCCGCCAGCACACAGCCAAAGCGCATACCGGCTGCCATCACGCGATCGATCTCCGCCAAGGCGATCTCTGGCTTGGTCCGCGCTGCGCGGTGCTCGACTGGAACGCCCGCACGCTTCAAACGCACCGGATTGCTCGTCCAACTCTCGGGAATGAAGAGACGTAATGCCACCATGACCGGCACTTCACCCCGCGCAAGCGTCAGCGACACCAATGTTTGGCAATTAGCCGTCTTGCCGAGAGACGAGGCATATTGTGGAGCGACACCAACCGAACGATCGCCCTTCTTCGGCATCGCCGTGTCGTCGATGACCAGCACCGCATCTTTGCCGCCGACCAGGCGATCCGCCTGAACGAGCAATTCCGCCTCCAATGGCGCCGCATCCCAGAGGCCATCAGCGATGAAATGGTGCAACTGGTCATACTCGCCCGGTGCCAGCCGCGCCGCCATTGGCTGGACGCTCTTGCGATCGCCCGGTCCAATCAATCCCGAGATATAAAGCGGACACATCCGCCGCCGCGCCTTGTGACCCAAACGATCCAGGAATGGTTTGAGCCAGCGCGCAAGCTCGTCTTCCCACTTCGACTTCGTGTCCACCATGGTCGGCCCTCCAAAAGCCGACCACCCATGAATCATTGAAAATCTGATTCGGGAATCCAGTTTCGCCAATCAATCGCCAAAATCTGCCAAAGTAGTGCTAGACCTGGCTTTCCCTTCGAATATTACTTGACCGGTCTCGTTGACAACGCATACAGCGGTTTCTCTCTGTGAGACGTCCAGCCCGACGTACTGCTTCATGGGAGCTCCTTCGAATCATTTGATTGCGAGGGCTCAACGATAACGGAGGTTGTCTGCCACGAGCGCCGACCGCAATTACGTCATCGTGTTCAAATTTGACCCCGGATTGGAGTGGGCCCCTCGGAGCAGACGGGGTCAGGCTGCTGGTTTGACCGTCCGCCGGGTGTGTTGATCCTCGAATTGCACAGGACTGAGATAACCGAGTGCCGAGTGAAGCCGTCGACGGTTGTAAACCTCCTCAAGGAAGCGCGGAAGGTTTTCGGCAACGTCGATGAAGGTTTCGAATGCCATCGGATAAACGGCTTCGACCTTGAGTGTCTTCATGAAGCTCTCCGCCGTGGCGTTGTCGTATGGGTTGCCGCGCCGGCCCATGGAGCCGATCAAGCCGTGGGCGGCAAGATGATCGCGATAGGCAGCCGCAGCGTATTGGATCCACGATCGGAATGATGCACGCAGCCGGGAGGTGGTTTGCGGCCTTCGATCGCGGCGGCCAGGGCCGCGAGCGTCAGCCGGGCGTCGATCGAGCGGCTGATGGCGTATCCGACCACTCGCCGTGACCAGGCATCCAAGATGACGGCGACATAGACAAAGCCGCCGGCGATGGCGACATATGTGATATCGGCCACCCAGAGTTGGTCGGAGCACGCCGGAACCACACACCGGCCTTCAAGGCGAAGGTGGCGCTTGCCGCCGTCAAGGGCGACCGGACGATAGCTCAGCTTGCCGAGCAGTTCGACGTCCCCCCCAATCAGATTGCGGCCTGGAAGGCGCAGCTGGAGGGTGGCGCTTCCGGAGTTTTTGGACCTGGCAGCGCTGCGCCGGCCACGCCTGCGATCGACGTGAAGTCGCTGCACGCCAAGATCGGCGAACTGACGAGGCGATGATCGACCGTGAGCACGAGCTGCCGATCACCAGGCAGGCGGAGGCTTTGAACATCAGCCGCGGCAGCGTGTACTACCTGCCGCGGCCGGTGCCGGACGCCGATCTCGCGATCATACGGCGTCTCGACCGGCTGCATCTGGAGTTTCCCTTCGCCGGTTCGCGAATGCTGAGAGGCCTGCTGGCTGCCGAGGGGTGCAAGATCGGCCGCCGGCATGTCAGAACGCTGATGCGGCGGATGGGGATAGAGGCGCTCTATCGCCGTCCGCGCACCACCAGACCCGAGCCCGGCCACAAGATCCATCCATACCTGCTGCGCGGCATGGAGATCACGCGACCGAACCAGGTCTGGGCGATGGACATCACCTACATCCCGATGGAGCGCGGTTTTGTCTACCTCGCGGTCGTGTTCGATTGGGCAACCCGTCGTGTTCTGTCGTGGCGGCTGTCGATCACTATGGAAGCAGCTTTCCGCGTCGAGACGCTGGAGGATGCCTTGGCTCGTCACGGCAAGCCGGACATCTTCAACACGGATCAGGGCTCGCAGTTCACCGGACAGGCTTTTACCGGCATGCTCGCCCACAACGGCATCGCGATCAGCATGGACGGCAAGGGCGCATGGCGGGACAACGTGTTTGTCGAACGGCTCTGGCGCAGCGTCAAATACGAGGAGGTGTACCTGCGGGCCTATGACAGCGTCAGCGAGGCGCGCAGCTCGATCGGCCGATATCTCGACTTCTATAACAGCAGGCGTCCCCATTCGAGTTTTGAAGTTGTCAGGGCCACACCCGAGCGGCTTGCGGTCAGTCCGGGGCGGAGCTATCGCACCTGGTCGCGGGAGGCGAAGGACCTCAAGGAAACGTTTTTGCCGGGAGCGAACGTGTCGGTGATCGCGCGGTCTCATGGGCTCGATCCGCGAGGCCAAGCGGTCAAGTTCGCGCGGTTTGATGCGGTGACGAGCGACATGATGGAAATCGTGATCGGCGATGTCGTAGTCTGTGTCGGCAGCGATGTGGAGCCTGAGCGGCTTGCTGCCGTAATCCGGGCGGTTCGGCAGGCAGACGTTCAAGTTTACGTGGCCAGCAAGCCGGTCGACTTCCGCAAGGGAGCGACCGGCTTGATTTGCGCTGGTGCGAGATGGTGGGGCCGCCCCATTCAGCGGCGCGCTGTACGTGTTCCATTCGAAAAGAGCCCAACACGCGACATTCTGCATACAGTCTTCGAAGCGCGACGATTGCGTATCCGTGGCATCCCCTTTTTGGACGGACGCTTCAAGTCGCACCGTTCCGGCGCGGCAAGGAATTGAAGTGAATCGACACGGAGGAACGGCGTGGGTTTAATCGTGAGGTCCCCAATTGGATGTTCGACGAGAGTTACTGTGCCGGCATGGCGCTTGGACCACCGCAGGTCAGCATTGATGGGCTCAACGAACTTGCTGTTGTTCTGAAGCTTCTCGGCGCGAAACGGGTGTCGGGCGCACGATCCCGTCCTTCGATGAAGAGGGAGAAAGGGCGTGCGGAGAAAAGCCAATATCGCGAGCCGATGCAACTGGGTCTGGATCGGGGTCGTCGGATTCCCCAGAACCCGCTGGGCGCCAATCCCACAGGTCTGATCAGGCGCTCGCCGATCTGTTGCTGGAAGCGGCGGGCGTCGAGACCGTTCAGATGTCAGGAGGTGACCATGAGCATCAAGATCACGCCTGATCACCTCAGCCGCACCGCCGGAATCTATGTTCGCCAATCGACAATGTCACAAGTCATGGGAACTCTCTCTCGGTCAACGCCGAGAAAGCGGTGGGCTGTTCGTCGCGCTTACGGATAATCTGATCGCGGTCTTCTGCGTTGAGCAGAGCCGGCTCCGCAAATTTGGACAGGTCGATAAGTGGAGTTTCTGCCTGACAGCGGGCACGCTGGTGCCTGCGAA
>NZ_JASXTA010000057.1:0-4913 GCF_032290525.1 Bradyrhizobium cosmicum
GGGGGGGGGGGGGGGGGGCCCCCCCCCCCGCGCGGCTAATCGCAATAGCAGAAGCCGTAGACCGCACCGATCTTGGCGATGTGAAGGTCTGCACTGGTCTGTTGCGAGGTGGTATCGGCATTCGACCTGAGAATGGTCGTCGCGCCCTGGATCCGGGTGCTCGAGCTGGCGCTTGCCGCGGCGCGGCTGATGTCGAAGTGCGTGTAGCGATATTCCCCGCGCAGCGACCACCGCTGGGTCAGCTTGAACTCGCCGCCCAGACCGGCCGTGTAGCCCGCCACCCATTTGCCATTAGGCCCAGAGACGTTGGCGGAGTCAGGAAAGGTAAAATGGCCCAACGCGAGTCCGCCGAGACCATAGAGCAACAGCTTCGGGGTCACGAGATAGCCTGCCCGGCCTATCGCTCCGACATTCGAGCGCAGTTGCTCGCTGGCCTGCATCGTCCTGGGGTTGACGCCTGTGCTCACGACGCCGTTGAGGACCTGACGAGTGTTGCTCGTTTGCTCGCCGATCATCTTGAAGGCAACATCCGAGAACAGCGTGCCTTCGATCTGACCGCCGGCCACGATATTGCCGGCCCGCCAGTTGTAGCCGGCGAACAGATCGACCATCGAGCCCGTGGTGTCGCCGACCGCATTCCCGCGGTTCGTCGTGTTGCCGACGAAATTCGTCGTCAGCACGGCGCCAGTGAAGTTCTGCTGAGCAGAGTCTGCAGTCGAGGAGAGGATTTGTCGCGCGCGGCCTGCACCGGCAGCGAAATAAGCGCCCAGATAGGGACCGGCCCAGCTGTCGCTGGAAGCTCCGCCAGGCAACGCCGCCATGGCCGAGCGCGGTCCGCCTTCACCGAACCGGTACACCATGCCGATCCTTCCTGTGTGGAAGTCGGCATTGACCTCGCGCGCGGTGATGTCAGCCGACGAAGAGGCGCTGGAGGAGCCGGTCCCTTGAGAGCTTGACGTGAAGTTGCCGCGTTCGTTGCGGCCGAAGCCATAGTGCGAATAGCGATATTCCCCGCGGAGCGACCAGTTGCCGGTGAGCTTCACCTCGCCGCCGGCGCCCAAGGTGTAGCCGGCCACCCACTTGCCGTTGGCGCCGCCATTGCTAAAGTCGCCGTCGGGATAGGTGAAATGACCCAGCGCCAGGCCGCCGAGGCCGTAGAGCAGCACGTCCGGCGTTACCAGATATCCCGCCCTGCCGATCGCACCAACATTCGAACGCAGCCGCTGCTGGATCTGGTCGACGCTGGTTGCCGAACCCGAAGAGGTCATGGTGACAACGCCATTCGTGGTGTCGACTGCGGAGAATGTGGCAGGGCCGTTTGTCCTGAACGTGACGTCGGAGAACACCGTGCCTTCGATCTGGCCGCCGACCACGACATTGCCGGCGCGCCAGTTGTAGCCCGCGAAGAGATCAACCGTCGAGCCAGTCACGTCGCCGGCGGGACGGCCGGCCGTCGATTGGGCGCTGGTGGAGGTCGTGGTTCCGATGCTGGTGAAGGTGCTCGCGCTGTTTCGGCTGGTCGTAAAGGTTTCCGCCGCACGTCCGGCGCCAGCGCCGAAATAGGCGCCGATATAAGGTCCCGCCCAGCCGTCGTTCCAGTCTGAGCCAGGAATTGCCGCCATAGCCAACCGCGGTCCTGGCGCTCCGAACTGATAGACCAGCCCGACCTTGCCGACATGGAAATCGGCATTGATATGCCGGGTGACGACAGAACTGTCGGTAGATGTGCTGGAGCCGCCGCCCGTAACGGACGTTTGCGAGCTGCTGGATGGCTCGTTGCGATCGAATCCGAAATGCATATAGCGATATTCGCCGCGCAACGACCAGTTGTCCGCCAGCTTCACCTCGCCGCCCGCGCCTGCGGTATAGCCGGCTACCCATTTGCCGTTCTTGCCACCGATGAGCGATTCCTCGACCGGATAATTGTCAGGATAGGTCAGATGGCCCAATGCCAAGCCGCCAAGGCCATAGAGCAGCACATTCGGCGTGACCAGATAGCCGACGCGGCCGATGGCGCCGACATTCGAGCGCAACTGCTGCCGATCCTCGAGGCTGCGCGTGTCTGAGTTCGTCGAGGTGACGACACCACTGCTGGTCGAAACCGAGCTGAATGCCCCATCGCCGACCATTTTCGTGGTGACGTCGCTGAACAGAGTCCCCTCGACCTGTCCGCCGATCACGACACTGCCGGTCCGCCAGTTGTAGCCCGCGAACAGATCGACCATCGAGCCAGTCATATCGCCGGCAAGATGGCCGGATCCCGATGCGGTGTAGGCCGACGTTCCGCCGGGCGTGCTGATGCTGGATTCGCTTTCGGTTCTCCTGAAGGTCTCCGTTGCGCGCCCGGCGCCGGCGCCGAAGTAAGCGCCGACATAGGGGCCGGCCCAGCTATCACCCCAGGCGATTTTGGATGAAGCCGCGCGTGCTGCCGGAGGTATCGCCGCCAATGCCGACAGCGGTCCGGCGTCGCCAAACTGGTACGCCAGACCGATCTTGGCGAGATGGAAATCGGCATTTGTGTGCGTTGAGGAAGCTTCGGCGCTCGTCGACACGAAGGTGGTTGCGCCTGATACCGAAGTGGACGTGCCACTGGCGGCGGCGCTGCGATTGAAGCCGAAGTTCAGGTAGCGATATTCGCTGCGCAGTGACCAGTTATCGGACAACTTCAGCTCGCCGCCGGCGCCGACCGTGTAGCCCGCCACCCATTTGTTGTTTTCGCCGCCGAAAGGATCGGCGCTGTCGGTAAAAGTGAAGTGACCGAACTCGAGGCCGCCGAGGCCATAGAGCAGCAGATCAGGTCGGGCGAGAAAACCGAGCCGGCCGATCAGCCCCACCCTCGAGCGCAGCTGCTGATTGCTCTGCGCGGTGGCCGTGCCCGTGGCCGTTCCGGTTACCGTGCCCAGCAGCAGGTTGGTGCTGACCGAATTGAATGTCTGGTTGCCGAACGGCTTTAAGGCGACATCGGAAAAAACCGTGCCTTCGATCTGCCCGCCGGCCACGATATTGCCGGTTCGCCAATTATGCCCCGCGAACAAATCGACCATCGAACCGGTCATGTCGCCGGCAAGATCGCTAGCGGTGGTCCCGAGAAGATTCGAGTTCGAGGTGACCACGCCGCCGGCTGTCGCAAGAGAGCTGTTGCCAAAGCTGCCCGTCGAAGATTCCCTCACGCGTCCCGCCCCCGCGCCGAAGTAAGCGCCGATATAGGGCCCGGCCCAGCTATCGGCCCAGACAGTTCTCGGCGGCGCCTTGACAGGCAGGTCGGCGGCCAATGCTCCCGCAGAAATTACGATCGATGCGCCCGTCAACGAAGCGGTCAGTAACGCGAGCCTTTCCACGCCGTCCCCCAAATTCCCACATTCCGGATCAAGGAAATGTTACCCGCGCTCGAAGCGAAAATCCGTTGCTTGCGCGCAACATTTCGACTCTTTTGGAGAGAGCGATACCCCGGTAAGTATTTGATATTACAGCGGAATGTGTCAAGTTGTCGCACCCATGACATGCAACCTGGCTGCCCGCTACAGCCGCGAGAGCAGCCAGAATCACCAATTTCCGGGCGGATCGGTGGGACGTATCGCGGAGCGGACGCGCCGATTCCCGACGTCTGCGAGGCTCGTCGCCCGTGGCGGCGGAGGACAATGGTCCGTTGTAGCAAATGATGATGGCATGGCGGAGAGAGAGAATCTTGAAAGAAACTTGCTCAAATGCTGCGTCTCAGGTGCCCTCGGTCGAGGGAGAGAATCTGGAAAAAACTTACTCACTCGGGGTGCGTCCCAGGTGCTCTCGGTTGAGGAATAGTCCTTTAAAAGGTCTGAGCTTTCCCGCCGCCACCCTCTTGCTCGCCGCATAGGGTGCCCTCAACCCTGTTTTGCCTGAGATGGATCGGAATGCCTTTGGGCCCCCCGGATGGACGGAAGCCTGGCCACCGATATGGCCTCTGCTCGGCTCCCGAGATGCTGCTCACCAACGATCCCGATGAATTTCCGCCGCCTCATCGGATCATCTCCCCGCCTGAGCGATAGGCTAGCACGATCTAAGCGATTGGAAGTAACTAGTGACGTCCGCTACGGGGTCAAAAGCCGACGTCGCCCAACGCTTCGACCGCGCTTGCCTTGGGCCAAAAACGGAAGTCACCGTCTCATTCGATCGTGTTGTTTGCGCAGGAGATCAACCCAGGCGAGATTTCGACACCGAGCGCTTTTGCAGTTCTAAGATTGATGATCAATTCAAATTGAGGCGGCTGCTCAACGGGCACATCAACCACTTTGGCGCCTCGCAAAAGCTTCGCGACCTGATGGGCGCAGTGACGAAAAACGACGCTGAGACGCGACAATCTCCGAACCGAAGGGGAGGTCTGAAGTGGCCACTTCCGGACACCGGCATCGCAACAAGAAAGCCTATGCGGTCCTCACCGGTGCGGTGAGCGCCAGCGCCGCCACGGCATCCGCTATTCCCGCCGCATCTGCATAGGTAACCATGTGACCGGCATCCTCGACCAGATGTAGCACCGAGCTGGGCAACACCTCGTGCAGGCGGCGCGACTGGTCGGCCTCGATGAGCCGGTCACCCTTTCCATGCAGGATCCTAACAGGAGACCGGATGCCCTGATACTGAAGCTGCAACTGCGCGGCAGCTGGAATAAGGAACGCGCTCTCCTCGGCGGCCGCTCTCAATTGCTTGGGCCGGAGAGCCAACGAGATCGGAAATTCATTCTTGAATTTCGGCGGAATGGCACGCGGCGCGAACAGCGTGCGCATCAGCTTCGGCGTAATAGCCCACGATATGATCGGCGAGATAGTGTAGCGCATCAGATCCCCGAGCAGCGGCAGTGCCGGATGCGGCGCGGCAATCAGGATGGAAGTGCAGCGTCAATCAGGATGAGAGAGCTTCGCGGGGCTCGTGACGCAGGGAGG
>NZ_JASXTA010000058.1:0-3390 GCF_032290525.1 Bradyrhizobium cosmicum
TTATGCCGCCCGCCGAACTATGCCGAACGGGTCCGGTATGGCACGTCGTTGTCACGCTGGCATCGTCGATCGCGTGCACGGGAGCCCCGTTCCATTCGGCATAGTCTGGTCGTTCAGAGCGCCTCCAGGAAGGCGAGCAGGCGGTCGTTCGGCTGGAAGCGGGTGCGTTTGCCGCGCTCGTAGGGCTTGAGCTTCGCCAGGGCAGCTTCCTTGAGGGCGAGGTGGGCGTGCAGGTACGTCTGCGTCGTCTCGACCGATTCATGACCGAGCCACAGCGCGATCACGGAGCAGTCGACGCCGGCTTGCAGCAGTTCCATCGCAGCGCTGTGCCTCAGCACGTGCGGTGATACGCTCTTGGCCTTCAAAGACGGGCAACTCTTGTGAGCGACACGAACATGCTTTCCCAGCAGCGACTGGACGCTGTCGGCACTGAGCCGGGCCCCGTGCACGTTGGGGAACAACGCTGTTGCTCCTTTCCGTAACGGTTCCTTGAGCCATGCCTGGAGCGCACACCGAGCGAGTGTGGTCAGCGGAGTGGTCCGCTCCTTCCGCCCTTTACCGACGCATCGTACGTGTGCGCCAGACCCGAGGTGGACGGCATCCCGGTCAAGGCCAGTCAGCTCGGAGAGGCGTAAGCCCGTCTGGGCCGCGACCAGCAGCAAGGTGTGATCGCGGCGGCCAAGCCACGTCGTTCGATCGGGCGCTGCGAGAACCGCCTCGATCTCGGGGCGCGTCAGGAAGTGCACCTGTCGCTTATCGTGGCGCTTGCTCGGTATGGCGAGCACGCGCTGGATCAGCGCACTGTGTGCCGGCTCCTCGAAGGACACGAACCTGAAGAAGGATCGGATAGCGGTCAGACGCAGGTTACGCGTCTTCGCGCTGGCGCCGCGCTTTACCTCGAGATCGGTGAGGAACGCGCCGATGAACGTTGCGTCCAAATCGGTGAGCGTCAGGGCCGATGGGGGCTTCCGCAGCTGCACCTGTGCGAACATGAACAGCAGCCGGAACGTGTCCCTGTAGGAGGCGATCGTGTTGGCGCTAACATTGCGCTGGCGCATGAGGCGCTCGGTGAAGAAGCGCTCGATCAACGTGGCGACATTGCATGCGGGCTTCATGGCGTCACCTCCCACCGCCGATCGAGACGCCGCGCCGCTTCTTCCATCAACTCGGGGCAGGCCGAGAGATACCAGTAAGTATCACGCACGCAGGCGTGGCCGAGGTAAGTGGAGAGCACTGGGAGTTGCTGCTCAACGTCCTTGCCTTCACGATACCAGTCGAGCAGCGTCCGGATGGCGAAGCGATGACGGAAGTCGTGCACGCGTGGCCCGGTGCGATCACCTGGGCGCCGCAGCCCGATCTCTCGGGACAATCGCCAGAAGACGCGATGAACGTACTGGTGCAGCAAGCGGCCTCCCTGTTCGGCAACGAAGAAGGTCGAGCCGCAGCGTGATCCGAGCATCGCGTCGCGCCGGTGGGCGTAGTCGCGCAACGCGGTTCTCGTCGTCGGATGCAATGGCACGAGCCGCGACTTGCCGAACTTGGTCAGCCGGACCGTCAGCACGCCGGCGTCGAGGTCGACGTCATCACGCTCCAGGCCCATCGCCTCGGATATACGCATGCCCGTCACCGCGATCAGCCCGAACAGGGTATGGTAGGTCCATCGGCGCAGCCCGCCCGCTGGCGGCAGAGCCAGCGCTGCCGTCAGCAACGCATCGATCTCCGCGTCGCTGTAGATATAGGGCTTGGCGCGCTTCCATCCGGGCAGCATGCCGACGGGCGGTACCTCCGTTCTCGGATCGAAGTTGGCGACATGGCGCGCGAACCCGCGCACGTCGCTCAATCGCAGCGCCCAGGATGCATGACGATCGGGCGGCAGCGTTGCCCATTCCATTGCCAGCTTCGTCGTGATGATCCTGGCTTTGCGCTTCTCCATGAAGGCGACGAAGTCGGCGAGCCGACGGGTCTGGTGCTCGTACTTGTATCCAAACCCCTTGCGCATGCTCAGGTACTTATCGAGTGCGGCGCGCAGATTGGTCATTGCACGCCTCCCGGCCAGGGCAGGCTCAATGTTCTCAACGCATCGATATCGACCTTCGCGTAAATCCGGGTAGTGTCGTGGTTCTCGTGCCGCAGCAACTGTCCGATCTCCGACAAGGTCGCGCCAGATCGGAGAAGCTCGGTAGCGAGACTGTGTCGGAAGATATGGGCGCCGCGGTGTGCGCAACCTTCGATTCCAACGCGATCGAGGGCGGCCTTGGCGATCATGGTGATCGCACATCCGGAAGCAAACCCGATGTGCGGCGCGAGTGTGCGGACGAACAACCGTCGGCACGACGACTTTGGGCGGCCACTGCGCAGATATGCAACGATGGCCGCGCCAACGTCTGGCGGTATCGGCATCCGTGCACGCTGTCGGCCCTTGGCGCGAACGAGTATCTCGCTGGCGCGCCAGTCGATATCATCGAGCGTGAGCGTCGCGACCTCGTCGGCCCGCAGACCGAGCTTGGCCAGCAACAACAGAATGGCGTAGTCGCGCCGTCCCATCACCGTCTTTCGGTCGCAACCGTCGAGAGCCTGCCGCACCTGTGCGGCAGGCAGATAGGTCGGCAGAGTTGCGAGCTTCCATCGCCGCATCGATGGAACGCAATCCGCCAACGGGCGCGCGTTCAGCCCCCGATGGTGGAGGTAACGGAGAAAGGCGCGCAACGACCAGCACATCGCCTTGCCAGTTCCCGGGCTCCAATCCTGGGCGTGGCGCTCAATGTAGCGGATCACGTCCTCTTGGTTGATCTTGCCCAGGGCGGCGGCGCCGCCGGAGCACACCTCGTGCAGAAACCTGCGGATGACCGGGAGATGGCGTACGATGGACCTCGGGGCCAAGCCGCGCTCTGATCGCAGGTAGGCATCGAACTCCTTGAAGATCCGTTCGTGCGGGGTGAGAGGCGGTAGCACCAACGGCGCGATCGCGCCTTCCTCGCGCAGCACCGACAACCATCGCTTGAGCGCTGCCCGGTCACCGGGTTGGATAGATTGCCTCCCGCCTCGATGTCGGAGGTACCGCTCAACGACCTGCTCATCGAGATCAATCAGCCTATAGCGACGGCCCGCGATCCAACTCAGGAGCCCGCCAACTACGTTGAGGCAACGCCACGCGCCATGCCGAACGAGCCTCTCTTCGACGAGACGAACGGCGTAGCACTCGACGAGCCGTCCGTGCGGCTCGCTTCTGAGACGCCGGTACAGCCGGCTTCTGCCCAAGTACTCTTCAACTTCCATCTTCCTGTTCTCCGCTGTTGACAGCGGAGGCACAGAACGAACTATGCCGAACCGACCAAACGCCGGTCAGCCAGAAAACTGGGGAAAACGACCCGACTCGGCATAGTTCGGCGG
>NZ_JASXTA010000059.1:0-3323 GCF_032290525.1 Bradyrhizobium cosmicum
TCATGGATGATCTGTTGCGGGAGTTCTTGACGGAGACCAGCGAGAGCCTGGACACCGTCGACAATCAGCTGGTGAAGTTCGAGCAGGAGCCGAACAACGCCAAGATCCTGGATAACATCTTCCGCCTGGTCCACACCATCAAGGGCACCTGCGGCTTCCTCGGGTTGCCGCGGCTTGAAGCGCTGGCGCATGCCGGCGAGACGCTGATGAGCAAATTCCGTGACGGCATGCCGGTGACGGCCGGCGCGGTGACGGTGATCCTGGCCTCGATCGACCGCATCAAGGAAATCCTGTCGGGCCTCGAGGCGACCGAAGCCGAGCCCGAGGGTAACGACCGCGACCTGATCGACAAGCTGGAGGCGATGGTCGAGCAGGGCATGGCGGCCATGTCAGCGTCGGCGCAGCCGATCGCGTCAGGCTCGGCGCAGCCGATGCCGGCGGCCGGCGCTGCTGCCGCTCCCGTTGCCGAGGCGCCGCCGCTGGTGCCGGACGCCCCTGTTGCCGCTGCGCCTGCACCGGCAAAAGAGATGACCGCGGGCACGCTGATCGACCAGACGCTGGAGCGCCCGTTGCGTCCGGGCGAAGTCTCGCTCGACGAGCTCGAGCGCGCCTTCCGCGAGACCGCGATCGAAGCGCCGGCCCCCGCGCCCGTCGCCAAGGCTGAAGGCAAGGTCGCGCCCGCTGCCGAAGTGCCGGCGCCCGTTGCCAAGGAAACAGCCAAGGACAAGGCGCCCAAGGAAAAGCCCGCGCCGAAGAAGTCGATGGCCGACGAGGGCGCCGCCGAGGGCGACCGCATCGCCAACCAGTCGATCCGCGTCAACGTGGATACGCTGGAGCATCTGATGACCATGGTCTCCGAGCTGGTGCTGACCCGCAACCAGCTCCTGGAGATCTCCCGCCGCAACGAGGACACCGAGTTCAAGGTGCCGTTGCAGCGGCTGTCCAACGTCACCGCCGAGCTGCAGGAAGGCGTCATGAAGACGCGGATGCAGCCGATCGGCAATGCCTGGCAAAAACTGCCCCGCATCGTCCGGGATCTGTCGAGCGAGCTCGGCAAGCAGATCGAGCTGGAGATGCACGGCGCCGACACCGAGCTCGACCGCCAGGTGCTCGATCTGATCAAGGACCCGCTCACCCACATGGTGCGCAACTCCGCCGATCATGGCCTGGAGACCCCCGCCGAGCGGCTCGCGTCCGGCAAGGGCGAGCAGGGCACCATCCGCCTGTCCGCCTATCACGAGGGCGGCCACATCATCATCTGCATCGCCGACAACGGCCGCGGCCTCAACACCGAGAAGATCAAGGCCAAGGCGATCTCTAGCGGTCTCGTCACCGAGGCCGAGCTCGAGAAGATGAGCGAAGCCCAGATCCACAAGTTCATCTTCGCGCCGGGCTTCTCCACCGCGGCCGCCATCACCTCGGTCTCGGGCCGCGGTGTCGGCATGGACGTGGTCCGCACCAATATCGACCAGATCGGCGGCACCATCGACATCAAGAGCGTCGCCGGTGAAGGCTCCTCGGTCACCATCAAGATCCCGCTGACGCTGGCCATCGTCTCGGCGCTGATCGTCGAAGCTGCCGGCGACCGCTTTGCGATCCCGCAGCTCTCGGTGGTCGAGCTGGTCCGGGCCCGC
The DNA here is from genome assembly GCF_032290525.1 of Bradyrhizobium cosmicum. Classification (GTDB taxonomy): domain Bacteria; phylum Pseudomonadota; class Alphaproteobacteria; order Rhizobiales; family Xanthobacteraceae; genus Bradyrhizobium; species Bradyrhizobium cosmicum_A. The sequence continues at coordinate 1,635 of NZ_JASXTA010000059.1, forward strand.
GCCAACAGCGAGCACCGCATCGAGCGCATCAAGGACACCGCGGTCCTCAGGCTCCGCAACAAGCTGCTGCCGCTGATCCATCTGAAGAAGCTGCTGAAGATCGACGACGGCGCCGCGTCCGATCCCGAGAACGGCTTCATCGTGGTCACGCAAGTCGGCAGCCAGACCTTCGGCATCGTGGTCGACGGCGTGTTCCACACCGAAGAGATCGTGGTCAAGCCGATGTCGACCAAACTGCGTCACATCGACATGTTCTCCGGCAACACCATTCTGGGCGATGGCGCCGTCATCATGATCATCGACCCCAACGGCATCGCCAAGGCGCTCGGCGCCGCCGGCTCCTCGGCCCATGACATGGGCGACGAGAACGGCGCGCACCACATCGGCTCGGGCGAGCAGACCACCTCGCTGCTCGTGTTCCGCGCCGGCTCGTCCCAGCCCAAGGCGGTCCCGCTCGGACTGGTCACGCGCCTCGAAGAGCTGCCCGCCGACAAGATCGAGTTCAGCAACGGCCGCTACATGGTGCAGTACCGCGAGCAGCTGATGCCGCTGGTCGCGATGGAGAGCGTCACCATCGCGTCCCAGGGTGCCCAGCCGATCCTGGTGTTCGCCGATGACGGCCGCTCCATGGGCCTCGTCGTCGACGAGATCATCGACATCGTCGAGGAGCGGCTCAACATCGAGGTCGGCGGCTCCGCCTCCGGCATTCTCGGCTCGGCCGTGATCAAGGGCCAGGCCACCGAGGTGATCGACGTCGGCCACTTCCTGCCGATGGCGTTCGCCGACTGGTTCACCCGCAAGGAGATGAAGCCGTCGCAGCATTCGCAGTCGGTGCTGCTGGTCGACGACAGCGCCTTCTTCCGCAACATGCTGGCGCCGGTGCTGAAGGCGGCCGGCTACCGCGTCCGCACCGCCCCGACCGCGCAGGAGGGCCTCGCTGCGCTGCGCGCGCAGAGCTTCGACGTGGTGCTGACCGACATCGAGATGCCCGACATGAACGGGTTCGAGTTCGCCGAAGTGATCCGCTCGGACAACAATCTGGGCGCGATGCCGATCATCGGCCTGTCCGCGCTGGTGTCGCCGGCGGCGATCGAACGCGGCCGCCAGGCCGGCTTCCACGACTATGTCGCCAAGTTCGACCGTCCCGGCCTGATCGCGGCGCTGAAGGAGCAGACCGCGGGCGCCGCCGGCGCCTCCGAGCTGAACCGGGCGGCGGCGTAAGCGGGACCCAAGGAGCACGAGATGACCAAGAAGACCCAGTCCACCGAAGGCGCCATGGTCGAATACGTCACCGCGATGATCGGCGGCCAGCTGTTCGGCCTGCCGATCTCCCGGGTCCAGGACGTGTTCATGCCCGAGCGCGTCACCCGCGTCCCCTTGTCCTCGCGCGAGATCGCCGGCGTGCTCAATCTGCGCGGCCGTATCGTCACCGTGGTCGACATGCGCGCCCGGCTCGGCCTGCCCAAGCCCGAGGACGGCAAGACCGCGATGGCGGTCGGCGTCGATTTGCGCGGTGAATCCTACGGCCTCTTGATCGACCAGATCGGCGAGGTGCTGCGGCTTGCCGAGGACGGCAAGGAAGACAACCCCGTCAACCTCGATCCCCGCATGGCCAAGCTCGCCGGCGGCGTCCACCGCCTCGACGGACAGCTCATGGTCGTCCTCGACGTCGATCGCGTCCTCGAGCTC
>NZ_JASXTA010000060.1:0-2754 GCF_032290525.1 Bradyrhizobium cosmicum
GCTCGTCAATGGTTGGCCTGCGGCGCGACTGGACGAACTGCTCCCTTGGGCATCGATCTACACGATGCATGCACACGATCCGAGGCTGGCGGCATGAGCCTGAACACGACCGCGGTCGAGCTATCGCCAAATTTTGGTGACGGCCGGGGCCGGTCAGGCGGCGGCGGTTGTGGGCTGACGGTCGGTCGGCTTTGCGATGACCTCGATCCCGTTGTTGAATGTCACACCGAAAACGAGTTTTGGCAACTGGTTGTGGCCATCGAGACGACGCCAATTTTTCTGGGCGCCCTCGACCAGTTTGAAGACCATCGCGAGCGCGGTCTTGTTGGATAGACAGCCCTTCGATCGGATCGTGCGGTGGCGCACGGTGGCGAAGGTGCTTTCGATGGGGTTGGTAACGGGTATGAGAGTTTCTCGGTGCCGATGTTCCGCTGCGATATTCAGGATCGTAGCGTATGGTGCGACCATCGGGACAGAGGCACCGGGAGCACGAAAGGTGCGGGCAGGCCGATGCATTCGATGAGCCGCGAGCTCGAGTTAGTAGCTGGCCGCCTCTGCGACTCGCCCGGTTGCGCTGAGAGCGCGAATCCGTAGTGGTCGTGTCGCCCGTAGCTCCCGTTCTGTGGTCTGATTGGCAGGAGGTGCGAATGCGACGGGTGATTGGCATCGACGTCCACCGAACTTTCGGGGAGGTGGTGGTTTGGGAGGATGGCAGGCTCCGACATGCGGGCCGCATTGATATGACGCGGACTGCATTGGAAGGATTTGGCAAGACCCTGCTGGCCAGTGATGAGGTGGTGGTCGAAGCGACCGGCAACAGCATGGCGGTATCCCGGGTTCTGGCCCCGTTCGTGGCACGGGTGATTATCGCCAATCCGCTGCAGGTGAAGGCGATCGCCCAGGCTCACGTCAAGACCGACAAGATTGATGCCGGCACGCTCGCCAGTCTGCAGGCGGCCGGGTACCTGCCGCAGATCTGGACGCCTGACGCGGAGACGGAACGCAAGCGTCGGCTGGTGGCGCGGCGCTACCAGGTCGTGCGGCATCGCACGGGGCTCAAAAACGAGGTCCATTCGATCCTGCACGCGCACCTGATCCCGAAGTGCCCGCATGCCGATCTTTTCAACGGCCGCGGCCGGACGTGGTTGGCCGCCCAACCGTTGCCGGACGATGAGCGCGCAGCGATCGATCGGCACGTGCGCGAGCTTGACCGGCTGGCGGAAGATCTGGCCCTGCTCGACCGCGAGATCGCGCAGGACGCCATAGACGATTCCGCGGTCAACAGATTGATGACGATCACCGGCGTCAACTTGGCGGTCGCTGCCGGCATCATGGCGGCGATCGGCGACATAAGCCGGTTCAACAGCCCGCAGAAGCTGGTGAGCTATTTTGGGCTGAACCCGCGGGTGCGGCAATCCGGACTGGGCGCCGCTCATCACGGCCGCATCAGCAAGATCGGCCGCAGTCACGCGCGCGCCATGCTGGTCGAGGCGGCCTGGGCAGCGGCCAAGGCGCCCGGTCCGCTGCATGCGTTTTTCGTGCGCATCCGAGCCCGGCGCGGCCATCAGATCGCCGCGGTGGCCGTGGCCCGGAAGCTCACCGTGCTTTGCTGGCATTTGTTGACGAAGCGCGAGGATTACCTGTGGGCGCGCCCGGCACTGGTCGCCATCAAGACCCGCGCGATGCAGCTTCAAGCCGGACATCCGCAACAGAAAGGCAGCCGACGTGGGCCAGCGTATGCCTACAACATCAAGGCATTGCGCGACCGCGAGATGTTGATTGCCGCACAGGCGGAGCAAAGCTACGAGCGCTTGGTGACGCAATGGAAACCACGGCCAAAAACCGGCGCGCGGGCGCCTCAGGTCGGCAAGACAAAATAGGGTGAGCGTCACGATAGGATCACCGGTGCCGGGGCTTGACTTGCGCGGAATGCTCTGGATAGCGCGGTCGGGATGATTGACGCCGCCGGCGCGCGGTGATGGGGTGACCCCCGGTTCGGAGCGGGCAACGGGGATCAGAATGACCAGCGAGTCGCAGCTGCGCGAGAAGCTTCGGAAGATCGAGGCGTTGTTCGCAGGTGCCGGAACTGCTGGTGAGCGCCTTGCGGCGGAAGCCGCGCTGCAGCGGGTGCGGGCCCGGGTCGAGGAGCTCGCTCGCCATGATCCACCGATCGAACAGCAATTCTCACTTCCCGACCAATGGTCTCGGCACCTTTTTCTGGCGCTTTGCCGCCGATATGGGCTGCGGCCGTTTCGTTATCGCCGGCAGCGACGCAACACGGTGATGGTCCGTGCATCACGAGGCTTCGTCGATCGAGTCCTGCTGCCGGAGTTCACTGAGCTGGAGGGTGCGCTGCAAGTGTATCTGCACGAGGTGACGCTGCGCGTGATCCGCGAGGAGATCTACGACGACGCCAGCGATGCGCAGGAAGTTCCCGACGCCTTGCCGTCGAACTGATCAAGCGGCGAGCTTTGCCTCCGAACCGTCGCGCTCGGCTTTCCAGTTCCACGGCAACAGCAGGTGCAGCTGATTGATCTTTGTACGTCCGGAGACGATGCGCTCGAGAACATCGGTCAGATAGTGCCGCGGGTCCATGTCGTGCAGCTTTGCCGTGTTGATGAGCGACGCGAGAATGCCCCATGTCTCGGCCCCGCCTTCACTGCCGGCGAACAAGTATTTCTTCTTTCCCAGGCCTATCGGCTTGATGCTGCGCTCGACCGTATTGCTGTCGATCTCGATGCGTCCGTCATCGAT
>NZ_JASXTA010000061.1:0-2585 GCF_032290525.1 Bradyrhizobium cosmicum
TGCGGCGCGGCAATCAGGATGGAAGTGCAGCGTCAATCAGGATGAGAGAGCTTCGCGGGGCTCGTGACGCAGGGAGGGCGTAGCCCGACCGGAGTTACGAGCCCCGCGACGGCGCGATCCGAGCGGATCGCGCCGTCTGGTGATCGCGGCTGGCCGGTGATGGATGGTTCTTCTCGCCAAAGAGGAATCACCCGTTGCCAGGCTGCCATGTCACCGATCACCAGATGAGGCTCTACATGAAGTTCCGTCAAACCAATTCGCCGCCAGAGGCGGCCGCGAAGGCGTCGTTCAGTTCGTCGACCGCTTATCGGCTCGAGAAGGATCTGCGCCTTCCGTCGCAAAAGAAGTCACCGCGCCAAAGGCGCCGGCCGGATCCCTTGGCCAACGTCTTCGGCCTGGAGGTCGTGCCGATGCTGAAGGCGGCTCCCGGCGTGCGGCCCGTGGCCATCTTCGAGGAGATGCTCCGACGCCATCCTGAGCTGGGGGCTGGAATCCGCCGCACGCTCGAGCGCCGGATCCGCGCCTGGCGGGCGATCCACGGCGAGGAGCAGGAGGTCATCTTCCGCCAGACCCACGAAGTGGGCCAAGTCGGCCTGTCCGACTTCACCGATATGGGCGAGCTTGGGGTCGCCATCGCTGGCGTGCCGCTCGATCATCGCCTGTATCACTTCCGGTTGGCTTATTGCGGGTTTGAACACGCCCATGTCGTGCTCGGTGGCGAGAGCTTCGTCGCATTGGCCGAAGGGCTGCAGAATGCCCTGTGGTCGCTCGGTGGGGCACCGCGGGAGCATCGGACCGACAGCCTGTCGGCCGCCTTCTGCAATCTCGATCGCAATGCGAGGGACGATCTGACCAGGCGGTACGAGGACCTCTGCGCCCACTACGGCATGCGGCCTTCCCGCAACAATCGCGGCATCGCCCACGAGAACGGGGCGATCGAAAGCTCGCATGGCCATCTCAAGCGGACGATCGCCGATGCGCTGCTGTTGCGCGGCACTGCCGAATTCGATGATCTCGCCGCCTATCGCGGCTTCATCGACGAGATCGTCAGCCGCCGTAATGCCCGCAACTCCAAGCGGATCGACCACGAGCGCGCCACCCTCCAGGTGTTGCCAGATCGCCGCACCTCGGACTACGAGGAGGTGATTGTCCGCGTGACGTCAAGCGGCGGCTTCACCTTGCGCAAGGTGTTCTACACCGTGCCGTCGCGTTTGATCGGGCACCAACTGCGGGTGCGCCTTTACGACGATCGTCTCGACGTGTTCGTCGGCGGCACCCATCTCGTCACCCTGCCGCGTGGGCGGCCGCATCCCAACGGCAAGCACGACCAGGTCGTCGATTATCGGCACGTGATCCATTCCTTGCGGCGCAAGCCAATGGCGCTGCTCAATCTCGTCTACCGTGATCGGCTGTTCCCGCGCGATGCCTATCGCCGAACCTTCGATTGCTTGCGCGAACGGCTGCCGGACAGGAAAGCCTGCCGGATCATGGTCGATCTGCTCGCACTGGCCCATGAGCGCGGCTGCGAGGCCGAACTCGCCGATCAGCTCGCGACCGAGCTTGATGCCGGCCGACTGCCCGACCTCAACCGGCTGCGCGCTTACTTCTCTCCCGATCCGGCCTGCGTGCCGCACGTCGTGGTGCAGCTCGCACCGCTCGCCACCTATGAGTGCCTCATCGGTGCCGGCGAGATCGGAGGTGCCGCATGAGCACGGCCAACATTATCGACACCGCGCGCCTCAATCTATTGCTCAACGAGTTGCGGCTGCCAGCCATCAAGGTGCTGTGGCCGCAATTTGCGGAGCAGTCCGACAAGGAAGGCTGGCCGGCGGCCCGCTTCCTCGCCACCATTGCCGAGCACGAGATCGCCGAACGCGGCCGCCGCCGCGTCGAGCGCCATCTCGTCGAGGCGCGGCTGCCCGCTGGAAAGACCTTCGACAACTTCGACTTCGAGGCTGTGCCGATGATCTCCAAGGCACAGGTGACCGCGCTCGCCGCCGGCGATGGTTGGCTCGGCAAGGGCGCCAATCTGCTGCTGTTCGGCCCGCCCGGCGGCGGCAAGAGTCACTTGGCGGCAGCCATCGGCCTGGCCCTTATCGAGAACGGATGGCGCGTCCTCTTCACCCGCACCACCGATCTCGTCCAGAAGCTCCAGGTGGCGCGGCGCGAGCTCAATCTCGAGGCCGCCATTAACCGCCTCGATCGCTTCGACCTCCTGATCTGCGATGATCTTGCCTACGTCACCAAGGACCAGGCCGAGACCAGCGTGCTGTTCGAGCTCATCAGCGCTCGCTACGAGCAGCGTTCCATGCTGATCACCGCCAATCAGCCCTTTGGAGAGTGGAACAGGGTCTTCCCGGATCCTGCTATGACGCTCGCCGCCATCGATCGCCTCGTTCACCACGCCACCATCGTCGAGATGAACGTCGAAAGCTATCGCAGGCGCACCGCGCTCGAGCGGAAGCGTGGTCCAGGGCGACCATCCTCGCACGCGACACCAAAAACACTCGCTGATTGACGCTCCGCGACAATCAGAGCGAACAAAACTCTTGCGCGCGACAATCATCGCGGCAATCATCACCTCG
>NZ_JASXTA010000062.1:0-1730 GCF_032290525.1 Bradyrhizobium cosmicum
CTCTCGGTCTGACCGGTGCCACCGGTTCCGGCAATGCAACGGTCACCGCGAGCCGCACGACGGCCACGGGCAGCCTTGCCTCGCTGATCACCGACGGCTCGACGCTGAATATCAACGGCAAGACCGTCACGTTCAAGAACGGCGGTACGCCCGCTGCTGCGAACGTGGCGACCGGGTCGGGCGTCACCGGCAACGTCGTCACCGACGGCAGCGGCAACTCGACGGTTTACCTCAACAAGGGCACCGTCGCCGACATCCTGACCGCGATCGATCTCGCCACCGGCGTGCAGACTGCGGCCAACGCCAGCGGTGCGGCGACCCTGAGCACAGCCACCGGCCAGACCGCGTCTTCGATCGTCGCCGGCGCGCTGCACATCTCCACCGGCGCCAATGCGGATCTGTCGATCACCGGCACGGGCAATGCGCTGTCCTCGCTCGGCCTGACCGGCTCGACCGGCACCGGCACCGCCTTCACCGCGAGCCGTTCTGCGGCGTCGGGCGGCGTCTCGGGCAAGACCTTGACCTTCTCCTCCTTCAACGGCGGCACGGCGGTCAACGTCACCTTCGGCGACGGCACTGGCGGCACGGTCAAGACGCTCGATCAGCTCAACACGGCTCTTCAGGCCAACAACCTGAGCGCCACGATCGACGCCAACGGCCTGCTCACGGTTTCGGCGACCAACGACTACGCCTCCTCGACGATCGGTTCGGCTGTCGCGGGCGGCACCATTGGCGGCACGATCACATCGGCTCTGAGCTGGTCGAACGCCACGGCGCCCGTCGCTGACCCGGTCGCCCAGGCCACTCGTACCAACCTGGTGTCGCAGTACAACAACATCCTGACGCAGATCGACACGACCTCGCTGGATGCTTCGTTCAACGGCGTCAACCTGCTCAACGGCGACCAGCTCAAGCTGGTGTTCGACGAGACCGGCAAGTCCAACCTCAACATCACCGGCGTGACCTTCAACTCGAAGGGTCTCGGTCTCGCCGGCCTGGTGCAGGGCACGGACTTCATCGACAACTCCGCGACCAACAAGGTGCTCACCAATCTGAACTCGGCCTCGAGCACGCTGCGGTCGGAAGCCTCTACCCTCGGTTCGAACCTCTCCATCGTGCAGGTGCGTCAGGACTTCAACAAGAACCTGATCAACGTGCTGCAGACCGGCTCGTCCAACCTGACGCTGGCCGACACCAACGAGGAAGCGGCCAACAGCCAGGCGCTGTCGACCCGCCAGTCGATCGCGGTCTCCGCGCTGTCGCTGGCCAACCAGTCGCAGCAGAGCGTGCTCCAGCTGCTCCGCTAATAGCGGCTGACATCGCAATCAAGTCATGGCGGCGGGGCTTCGGCCCCGCCGCTTTCTTTTTGCGCGTGGAAATGGTCCGGCCGCTCTGAAAAGTAACCGTTGGTTATGGTTAACGAGAGGCAAACGCCGCAAAAAGCGAGGAATTTCAGGCCGATCGTCGCTGATCCCGAATGCTCCTGGGGCGTTATGGTGAACCGGCGCTTACGGTGCGAGAACAGGTTTCACTTTTTGTTAGCCATGTCCCCTCAGGCTGTGCGCGTCACTCGATCCGAAGCGGTCGAACGAAGACGCGTAAACCAGAAGGGTAATAGTCATGTCCGGTATCGTTCTCTCTGCGTCGGTTCGTCAGAACCTGCTCTCCCTCCAGTCCACCGCCGACCTGCTCGCCACCACCCAGTCCCGTCTGTCGACTGGCAAGAAGGT
>NZ_JASXTA010000063.1:0-1457 GCF_032290525.1 Bradyrhizobium cosmicum
CCCTAGCACTACTTTGGCAGATTGTTGATTTTGTCTCGTTTTATAGGATTCCCGAATCAATTTTTCAATGATTCATGGGTGGTCGGCTCTTGGAGGGCTGACCATGACGGGATGGGAAGACGAACTCGAACGCTGGCTGAGGCCGTTCTTGGACCGGCTGGGTCATAAGACCCGACAGCGGATGTGTCCTCTGTATGTTGCGGGACTGATCGGTCCTGGCGATCGCAAGAGCATTCAGCCGATGGCGGAACGCCTTGCCACGAGCAACTACGACCAGTTGCACCATTTCATTGCGGACGGTGTCTGGGACGCGACGCCGCTGGAGACAGAGCTGCTCAACCAGGCGGACCGACTTGTCGGCGGCAGCGATGCGGTGTTGGTTATCGATGACACCTCACTGCCGAAGAAGGGTGAGCGCTCGGTCGGTGTTGCGGCTCAATACGCGTCGGCTCTCGGTAAAACGGCAAATTGCCAAACGCTGGTGTCTCTAACGCTTGCGCGCGGCGAAGTGCCCGTGATGGTCGCATTACGTCTCTTTCTGCCCGACAGTTGGACGAGCGACATGTCTCGTTTGAAGCGCGCTCGCGTGCCAGTCGAACAGCGAACGCCACGGTCCAAGCCGGAGATTGCTTTAGCCGAGATTGACCGCGCGATGGCAGCCAAGGTGCGCTTTGGATGTGTGCTGGCGGATGCAGGATACGGCCTCAGCGCACCGTTTCGACAAGGGCTAACAGAGCGCGGGCTGGCCTGGGCTGTCGGTATCCCTCGGCACCTGAAAGTGTATCCGGTCGATGTGAAGCTCATTTGGCCGATTACTAAAGTTCGCGGGAAACCACGAAAGCACCACGTGCCCGATATCTTATCGATTGCGGCAGAACAAATGCTGGCCAGCGCCAAATGGAAAACCGTGAGTTGGCGCAGTGGGACGAAGGGTCGGCTAAAAGCCCGATTTGCTGCTCTCCGTGTCCGGACCGCCGACGGCCCTCCGCAGCGGATATGGGATAAAGGTCAGCAGCATCTCCCAGGCGACGAAGCTTGGCTCATTGGCGAGCAACGTGCCTCTGGGGAGAAGAAATACTATCTCGCCAATCTTCCGGCGGCGACGGATCTGCGCACACTGGCCGCCACCATCAAGGCACGGTGGATTTGTGAGCAGGCGCATCAGCAGTTGAAGGAGGAGCTTGGACTTGATCACTTCGAAGGGCGATCATGGCAAGGTCTGCATCGCCACGCCCTGATGACAATGATTGCCTACGCCTTCCTGCAACATCATCGCCTCGCATACGCGGGGCGGAAAAAAAAGAATCAACGGGCCTCCGCCTCAACCAACCATGCCCGCCGTACGTCACGCCATCGTCGATCTCATCCTTCGGCCGCCGTCTCAGCAGTGCCCATATTGCCGAAAGCAAATCCTTGAAAAACAGTGGCGCAAACACATTCTGCCAAAGTAGTGCTAG
>NZ_JASXTA010000064.1:0-1385 GCF_032290525.1 Bradyrhizobium cosmicum
GGGCCATGTGTGGACGGCTCCGGGTTGGCAAGGAGAATCTTCACTTGCGGCGTTGGTCGGAGCAGCCATGTGTTCGGCCTTCTTGTGCGGTACTCATGACCGCTGGCCATAATGCCCTCCGCGGATCAGGTCCCGATCAAAAGCACGCATTCGAAGATGCCATGGCCCATGTGGGTTGTCCTGATCGCCGGATCGACCGGCGCTGCATTAGTGCTGTTCGCCCTTCCAACCGTTACGTTACAGCCGGATGACCGGCTGTAATCTCGTTCACGCCGTAAGGCCGGCGGGTTCCTTATAGGGTTCGTTCCTGGCCATCATCGCCCATGCCATCCTGGCGAGCTTATTGGCGAGTGCGATGGCTGCGACCTTGGTGGGGCGGCGTGCCAACAACGCAGTGAGCCAAGGCCGTTGGCTCGTGCCATGGATCTTGGCATAGCGGATCACGGCGAGTGCGCCCGCGGTGAACAGGCTGCGTAAATAGCGATCGCCTTGCTTGCTGATACGGCCAAGCTTGTCCTTGCCCCCACTGGAGTTCTGCTTCGGCACGAGCCCGACCCAGGCCGAGAAGTCCCGCCCCGATCGGAAGGTTGTGGCATCGGCAACGCTTGCGACTAGCGCCGTTGCCAGTGCTGGACCGACGCCAGGGATCACATCCAGTCGCCTGCTCGTCGCGTTTGATCGATGCCAGGCGATAATGCGCTTATCGAACTCCAGGATCTGAGCCTTTAGTACCCGCAACTGACCGCCGAGAGCCGCAAGACACGCGCGGGCCACCTCCGGGACCCGGCGGTCAGCTGGATCGGCGACGACTTCCAACAGCTGTTCGACGCCCCTGCGCCCGACGGGGGCAACAATCCCGAACTCGGCCAGATATGCACGGATCGAGTTGATGACAGCAGTCTGCTGGCGAATGAAGAGATGGCGTACGCGATGAAGCATCAGACAGCTCTGTTGCTCGTTCGTCTTGGTCGGCACGAACCGCATGTTGGGCCTTGTGACCGCCTCGCAAATAGCCTCCGCGTCGGTGCTGTCGTTCTTCTGCCGCTTGACGTAGGGCTTCACATAGGCCGGAGGCATCAGACGCACCGTATGCCCCAACGCCTGCAGCTCGCGAGACCAATGGTGCGATGAAGCGCAAGCCTCGATCCCAACTAGACACGGCGGCAACTTCTCAAAGAAGGACAGCACGAAGCGGCGCCTGAGCTGACGGCGTATGACCACCTGGCCGGCTGCATCGACCCCATGTACTTGGAAGACCGACTTCGCGATATCCAGACCAATTGTTGAAACTGACTGCATAGGTTGCTCCTCCGAATCGTGGGAGCCTTAAACGGCGCCCAGTCTTTGGCACTCTCGTGCCCGTGGAGGAGCCGTCCACAGCATCA
>NZ_JASXTA010000065.1:0-1369 GCF_032290525.1 Bradyrhizobium cosmicum
GGGACGCGATTCGGAGGGGCGAAGGGCGCGGAGAAGGCACAACTTTGCTAAGAGTGTGTGCTGTGACCGGCCTCCTCGAAGCCACACGATGGAGAGACGTGGTGGACTGAAGTGAAATGGACCCCGATTTTGGGACCACGTGCTTAGTTGGAAGGGGCTGCTCCGTTTGATAGACGGAGCGCATGATGACGACGAAGACGAGACGCAAGATCGACGCGGCACTGAAGGCAAAGATCGCGCTGGAAGCCGTGCGGGAGCAGGCGACGGTGGCCGATCTGGCCCAGCGCTACGAGGTTCACCCGAACCAGATCTATGCCTGGAAGAAGCAACTGCTGGACCAGGCGGCCCGGGCCTTTGACGCGGGTGTCGGGCGGGAGAGCGAGGACGCTCGCGAACGCGAGATCGAGAAGCTGCACGCCAAGATTGGACAACTGACAGTCGAGCGCGATTTTTTAGCGCGGAGGTCCGGAAGATGAGCACGCCGGACCGTCGAGGAATGCTCGATCGCGCCGACATAGCGCTGTCGATCCGCCGGCAATGCATGTTGCTTGATATCGCGCGCTCTGGGGTGTACCGGCCGCCACGGCCGGCCAACGACAACGACCTTGCCCTGATGCGGCGCCTCGACGAGCTGTTCACCGCGGCCGTTCCTGGGCTCGCGGCGAATGACCGCGATGCTGAAGGCTGAGGGGCTTCAGGTCAATCGCAAGCGCGTGCAGCGGTTGACGCGCAAGATGGGCATCGCGGCGCTGGGACCGAAGCCGAACACGACGAAGCCGGCGCCGGGCCACAAGATCTGTCCGTATCTGTTGCGCAACATGATAATTGATCGGCCGAACCAGGTGTGGGCGGCGGACATCACGTATCTGCCCATCGGCCGCGGCTTTCTCTATCTCGTCGCGATCATCGACTGGGCGAGCCGTGCGGTTCTGGCGTGGCGGTTGTCGAACACGATGGACGTCTCGTTCTGCATGGCGGCTCTGGAAGAGGCGCTGGCGAAGTACGGCAGGCCGGAGATCTTCAACACCGACCAGGGCAGCCAATTCACCAGCGCGGCCTCACCGGCGCGTTGGCGGCCGCAGGGATCAAGATCTCCATGGATGGCCGCGGTCGTTGGATGGACAACGTCTTCATCGAGCGGCTGTGGCGATCGCTCAAGCATGAGGACATCTATCTCAAGGGCTATGCCGACGGCCGCGAGGCCAAGGCAGGGATCGCGAGCTGGATCGCCTTCTACATGTCAATCGGCCCTTTAATTGCGGTTTGTTGTCAAGCTACCATTCTTCCTCTCTCCAGTGACACGCCGGTAGCGATTGCTCCGTCGGAGCTGGTCAGGTTGCGGAGACGGAGCGATCGCGGATGGCGAGAC
>NZ_JASXTA010000066.1:0-1270 GCF_032290525.1 Bradyrhizobium cosmicum
CTAGGTCAGCGTTTTCTTGGTTCGAATCATATCAGGCGGCGTCGGCGAGTTTGTAGGACCAGGTATGGACGACGGGATGGCGATTGACGTCGTCGATTCCGGCCATGATGCGCTCTTTGAGTTCATACTTTGATGTCACCCGGATGTGACGCAGGACGGAGCGGGCGAACTTGGAGAAGAAGCCCTCGATGAGGTTGAGCCAGGAGCCGTGCTTGGGCGTGAAGGTAAACTGGAAGCGGCCTGCCGGTCGTGTGTCGAGCCAGGCTCTGGTTTCTCGCGAGATGTGTGTGGAATGGTTGTCGAGGATCAACTTGATCGCGGTCCTGGCCGGATAGGCGGCATCGAGGAGCTTGAGGAATTCGATGAACTCTCGGCTGCGGTGGCGGTCTTTGACGAGCGCGTGGACCTTCCCGGTGAGCAGGTCAATCCCCGCCAACAGGCTGAGCGTGCCGTGACGTTTGTACTCATGATCGCGCGCGAAGGTCGCATGCACGCCCGGCACTGGCGGCAGATCCGGCGCTGTCGTCGCGATGGCCTGGATCCCCGGCTTCTCGTCGTAGGAGACGATCGCGACCGGTTTGTCCGATTTCTTCGACCGGGCGGCGGTTTTTTTCAGGACCTGGACCTCGCGATAGACATACAGAACCTCCGCCATCTTCTGCTCAAACTCGGCGTCGCGGTTTTCAAGATAGTAGCGCACCTTGTGCGGTTTGATTTCCTCCTGACCGAGAAGCTTGCACACCGTGCCCTGAACCAGGCGGGCGAGACATTGATGACCGGCCCCCGGTCCGTGTTCGCGCGCATGGCGGGCCAGCAGCCGCGTCGTCCACAACTCGTGTGGATAGCCGTGCTCCCTGGCTTTGTCGCACGCCAGAGACACCAGCCAGGCCTTGGCCGCCGGCGTGATCACCGGCTCCTTGCCCGGTCGCGGGCGCTCGTCGAGCGCCGCCAGCGCGCCATCGGCCGCCGCCCGCTCGACGCAGCGCTGAACCGTCTGATGATGGGCGCCAAGTCTTCGTCCCACCGCAAAGAACGACGGGGTCTCGCGGTAGGCAAGCAACATCGCGGCCCGCGACACCCGGCGCGCCGGTTCGGTCCTCGACCGCGAAAGAGCCGTCAACGTTTCAATCTCCTCATCGGTCATCGCCAACTCGACCGCTTGCCGCCATCCTGCCATGATGAAACTCCTCGTTCACTCAATCGCAAACGAAGAATCCACAAACAAACGTCCCGTTCCATGACCGCCAAATTCATGGAATCGATCGTCTAG
>NZ_JASXTA010000067.1:0-1184 GCF_032290525.1 Bradyrhizobium cosmicum
CTGGACGTCGTCGCCTTCGAGCTCGCGGCCGCGGCGCCGTCGAGTTTCGCGCTGGAGCTCAAAACCACCTACATCTGATGGACCGGGGTTCGTGCCTTGTGCTTCGATTGCCCTAACAATGTCCCCCGTATTCGCGCGGTCGACCATTTCCGCAGTGCTTCTTGATGTTTGGATTGCCCGACCAACTGCGGGACTTCGTGCTGCTTGAAGAGCTTCGGCCATTCGTATCCTGCCGTCGCATTCAAGGTTTGTCGGTCCGGGGTGACCTCTGGAACTAACAGGAATATCGGCTTCAGCTTCCGGCCGAATTGCGACGGCTTCTCTAACCCTCTGCCTGCGTCGGAATTCCGCATAAGTAATCGGACGCTCCATAATGCCTCGGTCAGCACGCCGTGTTGCATCCAATTCAATGCCATGATCATAGGCTGCATCAACCAATACGGCGCGCATATTGTCGTAGTTCTGTTGAGGATGGCGACGCGCGATCTTCAGCCAGTGGCCTTCCAGTGCCCGTCGATTAACGACTACATGCAAGTGTGGATGCTGCCGATCGACGTGGAACGCCGTGAAGTAGTCGAATGAACCGCCATTGTAACCTGAACCGAACATCGTTTCGGTCCAAGCACGGCCGGCAGCGTGCGCACGGCTGGTATCGGTGCCGGGCGGGAAGCTGACGATGATATGAGTCGTTAGGTCCTGGTTGCTTTCTGCGGCCGACTGACCGGCTTGATAGTTACCGGTCTGCTCGGCCCAACTTTGGGCAATCTCGTCGAGTCGGTCGTACGGCAGAAAAACGCCTTGATGACGTTCGGAACGTTGGAGATCAACGGCTCCGTTGCGCGAAAGGTAGTTCAGCTGATCTCGAATTTGCCGGGCGGTCCGAGCGCCGCCTCGTGGCACAATTCTTACGATTGCTTGAGGATGAGGCATTTTGGGTGTCCAATGACGTCGTTTTCAAGAGCGCTCTCCCCCCTGCATGACCTCCTGTAATCGCCTACGGCCGTCCTCTCGCCGTCGAGATACGTTCAATATTGTGCGGAGTAGGGCGTCGAGCGCGGAAACTTCCTGACCAACGTGTTGCCTATGCCTCTCAAACCTTTCAATATCGAAGGTGGCGTCACGGTTAGCAACTCGGCTCAATTCTCTGAGTGTTTGGGCAATGTTGCCGATGTGACTGGTGATCG
>NZ_JASXTA010000068.1:0-1114 GCF_032290525.1 Bradyrhizobium cosmicum
GCGAGCGGGGGAGGGAAGAGGGTCGATGCCAGGCACGAACAATGCCTTTGTTGAGTTTTCTGGCGTTCAGAAGACCTACGACGGCGAAGCGCTTGTCGTTAAGGATCTCAACCTGGAAATCGCTCGTGGTGAGTTTCTGACGATGTTGGGGCCTTCCGGCTCTGGCAAGACAACGAGCCTCATGATGCTCGCCGGCTTCGAGGCGCCGACCCAGGGCTCGATCCTGCTGGCGGGACGCTCGATCGGCAACATGCCGCCCCACAAGCGCGACATCGGTATGGTCTTCCAGAATTACGCGCTGTTTCCGCATATGACCGTCGAGGAGAACCTCGCGTTCCCACTGAAGGTTCGCAAGCTTGGGAAGCTGGAACGAGAGGCGAAGATCAAGCGGGCGCTCGAGATGGTTCGTCTGGGTGGCTATGGTGGTCGCCGGCCTGGCCAGCTTTCCGGCGGGCAGCAGCAGCGCGTCGCGCTCGCTCGTGCGCTCGTCTTCGATCCCAAGCTCGTGCTGCTGGACGAACCGCTCGGCGCACTTGACAAGCAACTTCGCGAGCACATGCAACTCGAGATCAAGTACATCCACAACGACCTGGGCGTCACGATGGTCTATGTCACGCATGATCAGGCCGAGGCGTTGACAATGTCGGACCGCATCGCGGTCTTCAATGACGGAGTCATCCAGCAACTCGCCGGGCCCGCCGAACTCTACGAGCGACCGCAGAACGCGTTCGTTGCTCAGTTTATCGGTGAGAACAATCAGCTGCACGGCAAGGTCATGGCGAAAAACGGCGAGAGCTGCGAGGTGGAGATTCCGGGCGCCGGCAACGTGCAGGCGCTGGCCGTCAATGTCGGCGCGGTCGGCGGGCCGACCGTGCTGTCGCTGCGTCCGGAGCGGGTGAAGATGAACCCCGCGCCAGGTTCGCTGCCCAATGTCTTCAGCGCGCAGGTTTCGGAAGTGATCTATCTGGGCGACCACGTGCGCACCCGGGTTTCGGTCTGCGGCCACGACGACTTCGTGATCAAGCTACCAAATTCAGAAGGCACGGTGCGGGTCGAGCCCGGTGCGTTGATCACCATCGGCTGGAAAGCTGAAGATTGCCGGGCCTTCGATGCG
>NZ_JASXTA010000069.1:0-1017 GCF_032290525.1 Bradyrhizobium cosmicum
AAGGCTGCCCGTGGCCGTCGTGCGGCTCGCGGTGACCGTTGCATTGCCGGAACCGGTGGCACCGGTCAGACCGAGAGTCTTCAGCAGGTCGGCTTTGCCGGTGACGCTGAGATCGGCGCCCGTCGAGGTTTCGAGGGTGATCTTGCCAGCTGCGATCGCCGACGCGGTCTGGCTGGTGTTGGTCGTGATCGTTGCAGCACCCGCAGCGACGACAGCGTTCTTGACGCCGCTGGCAAGGTCGATCGCGGTGAGGACATCACCGACGGTCGCCGTCGAGTTCGCCGCACCCGAACCAAGATAGATGATCGAGTTGCCACTGCCGTCAGCAGCGACATTGCCGCTGATGCCGTAGCCGCTCGGAACAGTCGCCGCGGTCGGGGCGGCGCCCGTCTTGAAGGTGATCGAGTGGCCGTTGACGGAGAAGCTCGCGCCGTCGGTGAACTGGGTAGCGCCGATCAGGCTCAGACCTCCAGTCGCCGCGCCGGCGCCGTCACCGTAGAGCAGCGTGGTCGCGGTGATTGCAGCGGGCGTACCCTGGTTGTCGTTCACCAAGCTGCCGGTGACCGCACCGATGGTGCCGCCGAGAGTGGTGGAGCCCGTCGCCGCCGTCACGCCGCCAGCCGCGCCGGAGAACAGCACGTTGGAGAGCGCGGTCGCGCTGGTGTAGGTCGTGGTACCGCGCAGGTCGGACGAGGTCGCGCCCGCGATCGTGGTCGAAACGTTCGACTTGGTCGAGTAACCGACCGTGGTCTGCAGCGCCTGGTTGGCGATCGACTTGGCGGAGTCGAGCAGCTTCGACAGCGAGGTGATGCCGGTGTTGGCGGCCTGGAGCACCTGCACGCCGTTGGCGATGCCATCGAGCAGATTGTTGATGTCGCTGGCGCGGTTGTCGAGCGACTGGGCCGTGAAGAAGTTGGTGGGGTTGTCGAGCGCCGAGTTCACCTTCTTGCCAGTCGACAGACGGGACTGGGTGGTGGCGAGCAGGTCGGCGGTGGACTGGAGGGAGAGCAGGTTCTG
>NZ_JASXTA010000070.1:0-999 GCF_032290525.1 Bradyrhizobium cosmicum
CGAAGATCATTCCGGGTCTCGGCGCCAATCTCAATAAATCCGGCGATCCTGCGGACCGCAATTCGCAGTGCCAGACTGTTGGTCATCCCGAGCACACGCAACTGCTGCGAGAACGCATCAAATTCTGCCGCGCGTAAGCGGGCGCTGATTATTCTATAGCCGCTTTGGGCGGTGATAGCAGCACTTCCCCTTTTTCTTGACGGCGCGCCGTCAATCGAGTGCGACACGTTGCACCTCCATCATATCTAGGGTCGCCATACGGCGAGAAGCGCCAAATATAATACTGTCGGTCCCGAATTACACCAAAGACCGGTTGCTGTTGTAGCTAAGCATATCGTGGCCTACTCGATGGTGGGTTATGTTGACGCCGTTCGACCTCTGATTAGGATCAGATCGTTCTGAACTGACGTGGCCCGGCTGCCAAACCTCACGTCACATGTCGATCACACCTGTTTGAGCACGGGGACCATCGGATATGAAGCTAGTCACTTGCTGCTCATTCAAAGGAGGGGCCGGTAAAACCACAGCCTTAATGGGTCTGTGCTCGTCATTCGCAGACAAAACGCATAAGGTCGCTCTTTTCGAAGCTGACGAAAACCGCCCGCTTACTAAATGGAAAGAAAATGCCCTGCGTAACGGCGCTTGGGATCCTCGGTGCGAAGTATTCGTTGCGGATCAGTTGCCCCTGCTGGAGAACGCATATGCACAGGCGGAAGGTAACGGCTTCCACTATGCGTTTGCCGACACTCGCGGCGGCTTGAGCGAACTCAATGATAGTATCATCGCCAGCTCCGATTTCATTCTGGTGCCAACCATGCTGACACCTCTAGATTTCGACGAAGCACTTGCGACTTACCGATACGTTATCGAACTTCTAATAGAAGAGGAACTTCAAATCAAAACCGCGATTCTTGGCCAGCGAGTGCCTACATGCAGGCTGACCGTCTCTCAACAGGCCACGCAAGCCATGCTGGCCCTCCTGCCAATGTTCGACACGCC
>NZ_JASXTA010000071.1:0-942 GCF_032290525.1 Bradyrhizobium cosmicum
AGAGCCGGCTCCGCAAATTTGGACAGGTCGATAAGTGGAGTTTCTGCCTGACAGCGGGCACGCTGGTGCCTGCGAATCAGGAGCGACGATGAGCAGACGAGCCCGCCGGAATCACACACCGGCCTTCAAGGCGAAGGTGGCGCTTGCCGCCGTCAAGGGCGACCGGACGATAGCTCAGCTGGCTGAGCAGTTCGACGTCCACCCCAATCAGATTACGGCGTGGAAGGCGCAGCTGGAGGGTGGCGCTTCCGGAGTTTTTGGACCTGGCAGCGCTGCGCCGGCCACGCCTGCGATCGATGTGAAGTCGCTGCATGCCAAGATCGGGGAGCTGACGCTGGAGAACGATTTTTTAGAAGGAGCGCTCACCAAGGCGGGATTGCTGAGCGCAAAGCGATGATCGACCGCGAGCATGATCTGTCGATCTCCAGGCAGGCGGAAGTTTTGCAGATCAGCCGCGGCAGCGTTTACTACCTGCCGCGGCCGGTGCCGGATGCCGATCTCGCGATCATGCGGCGTCTCGACCGGCTGCATCTGGAGTTTCCCTTCGCCGGTTCGCGTATGCTGCGAGGCCTGCTGGCTGCCGAGGGGTGCAAGATCGGCCGCCGGCATGTCAAGACGCTGATGCGGCGGATGGGGATAGAGGCGCTCTATCGCCGTCCGCGCACCACCAGGCCGGAGCCCGGCCACAAGATCCATCCATACCTGCTGCGCGGCCTGGAGATCACGCGACCGAACCAGGTCTGGGCGATGGACATCACCTACATCCCGATGGCGCGTGGCTTCGTCTATCTCGCCGTGGTGCTGGACTGGGCGACACGTCGGGTTCTGTCGTGGCGGCTATCGATTACCATGGAAGCGGCCTTCTGCGTCGAGACGCTGGAGGATGCCTTGGCTCGTCACGGCAAGCCGGACATCTTCAACACGGATCAGGGCTCGCAGTTC
>NZ_JASXTA010000072.1:0-874 GCF_032290525.1 Bradyrhizobium cosmicum
ACATCGATGCGCGGCAAATGCTCCGGAAGCTTCCCCCGGTTGCGTCGCGCCGGTCGCTTTCCACGGCCCTCCGCTCCGTCAGGCAGCCTGCCTCCGGTCACGTCGTCGTTGGCGGCGGCACGAGCCGCCTGTGCCGTGATGGTGAAGAGAGACAGCTGTCCGAGATCCAGTGTCTCGGAGCGGGAACCGAAGATCGTGCGCTTGTACTGTGACAGGATCATCAGGAGCTTGTCGTTCTCCTGGATCGCAGTGTCGCGTTGGGCGATCGCGGCATCACGCTCGGCCGAAAGCGAGCTGCATTCCGCCGACAACGCCGCAAGCCGTGACGATAGCGCCATCACGGTTTGCCGAAGCAATGCTGGATCGGAAGGCAAATCACTCATGCAAAGTGATTCTACAACAACTCCGCATGAGTGACGAACGACTCTTGATAAGGATCAACCAGCTCGTACTGGCTGATCCACAATTCGCATCGGCACACGCTTCCAGTCCGAGCCATCGAGCAGCACCGAGAGCTGAGCATGAGACAGCGGCATGACGCCTTCCTTGATCGGCGGCCAGGTGAACTGCCCCTCGATTCTCTTGTAGTAAAGGACAAGCCCGCTTCCATCCCAAGTCAGGATCTTCACGCGATCTCGGCGCTTGGAGCGGAAGACATAAAGTCCGCCGTCGAACGGATCGGCTCCAAAGGCCTCGCTCACCAGCATCGCCAGCGAGTCCATGCCACGACGGAAATCGACCGGCTGCGTCGCAATCCAGATCGACAACCCAGGTCGAAGCCCGATCATCGACCAACCGTCCCGACTGCCGCCAGCACCTCGCACAGTGCCCGCCGGTCGACTGCCCCCCTGACACGGATGCGAACCGCGCCGAC
>NZ_JASXTA010000073.1:0-797 GCF_032290525.1 Bradyrhizobium cosmicum
AAGCACGAGCCGCCGAAGCCGGGTCCGGCATGCAGGAACTTGGTGCCGATGCGGTTGTCCAGGCCGATGCCGCGCGCGACCTCCTGCACGTTGGCGCCGACCTTTTCGGAGAGGTCCGCGATCTCGTTGATGAAGGTGATCTTGGTCGCCAGGAAGGCATTGGCGGCGTATTTGATCATCTCGGCGGTGCGGCGTTCCGTGAACATCAACGGCGCCTGGTTCAGCGACAGCGGGCGGTAGATGTCGCCCATCACCTTGCGGCCGCGCTCGTCGGAGGTGCCGACCACGACGCGATCGGGGAACTTGAAGTCGCGGATCGCCGCGCCCTCGCGCAGGAACTCCGGATTGGAAGCGACCACGACGTCGGCCTTCGGATTGGTCTCGCGGATGATGCGCTCGACCTCGTCGCCGGTGCCGACCGGGACGGTGGACTTCGTCACCACGACGGTGAAGCCGGTGAGCGACTGCGCGATCTCTTTCGCGGCGGCGTAGACGTAGGAGAGGTCGGCATGGCCGTCGCCACGGCGCGAGGGGGTGCCGACCGCGATGAACACGGCGTCGGCATCCGCGACCGGCTTCGACAGATCGGTGGTGAAGTCGAGCCGCTTGGCCTTGACGTTGCTTGCGACCAGCTCGTCGAGGCCGGGCTCGTAGATCGGAATCTCGCCGCGATGGAGGCTGGCGATCTTCTTCTCGTCCTTGTCGACGCAGATGACGTCGTGACCGAAATCCGCAAAGCAGGCTCCGGACACCAGTCCCACATAGCCCGTTCCGATCATCGCGATTCGCATGAGAAA
>NZ_JASXTA010000074.1:0-774 GCF_032290525.1 Bradyrhizobium cosmicum
TTCTTCTTTCCCAGGCCTATCGGCTTGATGCTGCGCTCGACCGTATTGCTGTCGATCTCGATGCGTCCGTCATCGATGAAGCGCGTCAGGCCGTCCCAATGGTTGAGGGTGTAGCGGATGGCTTTGCCCAGACCGGACTTCTTCGAGACTTCCAGCAGTCGCGCCTCGAGCCAGGGTTTGAAGTCCTCGATCAGCGGCCTAGTGTCGGATTGCCGCACCGTAGCTCGCTGCGTCGCCGGCAAACCGCGAATGCGATCCTCAATGGCGTAGAACATCGCGATCCGCTGCAGCGCTTCCGCGGCAATCGGCGACTTCGTCGCGACGTGAACGTCCCAGAACTTCCGCCGCGCATGCGCGAAGCAGAACGCAAGTTGCATCAGACGGCCGCCGTTCTTGATCAGGCCCTTGTAGGCAGCATAGCCATCGACCTGCAGGATGCCGTCGTAATCTCCAAACAGCTGCCTGGCGCGGATCGCCTTGCGATCCTCGGCGAACACGTAGACCACTGCCGGCGGCGCCGGGCCGCCCCACGGGCGGTCGTCGGTCGCGATCGCCCAGAACTGGCAGACTTTGGTTCTGCCACGGCCGGGATCGAGAACTGGCAGCGGCGTCTCGTCGGCAAACAGCCGCGGGTAGGACATCACTGCGCGGCGCAACAGCGCGTGAAGCGGCTTCAGCCACCAGGCGACGCGGCCCATCCACGAGGCCAGCGTTTGCCGGTCGAGCGTGATGCCTTGGGCGGCAAACATCTGTTCCTGGCGATACAGCGGCAGC
>NZ_JASXTA010000075.1:0-757 GCF_032290525.1 Bradyrhizobium cosmicum
TAAAGCGTGATGGCATTAAGTTCGATAGCCTGAATTTTTGAGATAGTTGGCGCATTCCTCGGGTGTGAAAGCGTCGAGTGCCTGGCCAATTGCCGCGCAGACTGCATCGACGGTTCGCGCGGCGGCTTTTCGGAGCAGGTGCTTGAGCTTGGCAAAGACCTGTTCGATCGGGTTCAGGTCGGGCGAATATTTTGGCAGGAAGAACAGTTTGGCACCGACCGAACGGATGAGCTGGCGAACTGCCTTGCTCCTGTGGCTGCCGAGGTTGTCCAACACGACGATATCGCCGGGTCGAAGGACAGGCAACAGAACCTTCTCGACATAGGTGCGAAAGCTCGCGCCGTCGATCGGCCCCTCGATGAACCACGGCGCATCGATCCGATCACAGCGCAATGCCGCCAGGAAGGTCATGGTCTTCCAGCGGCCGTGGGGAACCTTGGCGTGAAGTCTGCACCCGCGTGGCGCCCATCCCCGCAAGGGGGCCATATCGGTCCGCGTCCAGGTCTCGTCGATGAAGACCAGCCGTTCAGCTCCGACGCGGTCTTGATACTTTGCCCACTGGGCTCGCCGCCGCGCGACCTCTGGACGATCGCGTTCGCCAGCCGCCACGCTTTTTTTTGAAGCTGAGCTTCTCGGCGTGCACGAAGTCCCAGACCGAGTGATAGTCGACCTTTAGACCGCGGCCGGCAAGCTCGGCAACGAGCCCACGTATTGTGAAATCGCCGCCCTTGATCCGCTGCGACAGCCAGGCCGCATG
>NZ_JASXTA010000076.1:0-749 GCF_032290525.1 Bradyrhizobium cosmicum
CACCATACGTCAAGTCGAACAAAAACGACCAGAACGATGCGGAAGCCATCTGCGAAGCGGTCGGTCGTCCGTCCATGCGCTTCGTGCCACCGAAATCAACCGATCAGCTGGCGGTACAGGCCGTCCACCGCATTCGCCGGCGCCTGGTCGCCGATCGAGTCAGGCTCGTCAATCAGATTCGCGGTCTTCTGTCCGAGCATGGGATTGTCATTGCCCGTGACATCGCGCAGCTGCGGCGTGGCCTCGCGGTCATCGTAGGAAACATCAATGACGACCTCAGCGAGATGCTCCGAGCGCTCATGAGGGAACTGCAAGAGGAGTTGTCCGAGCTTGATACCCGCATTGCAGCCTATGACCGGCGGATAAGGGAAATCTTCCGTACGAGTGAGCAGTGCCAGCGGCTCGGCAAAATCGAAGGCGTCGGACCTGTGACAGCAACAGCCTTGGTCGCCGCCGTGGGCGATAGAAGCTGTTTCAAGAACGGCCGACAGTTCGCGGCTTGGCTTGGTCTGGTACCCAAGCAGCGATCCAGTGGAGGGCGGGCCCGCTTGTTCGGCATCAGCAAACGGGGCGATCGATACCTGCGGACGCTGATGATTCACGGAGCTCGCGCCGCTTTAAGCCGTGCTAATGGCAAGCAGGATCCGCGAAGCCTCTGGCTCGGCAAGATGCGGCAACGGCGCCATCCCAATGTCGCGGCCGTGGCTCTTGCCAACAAGAACGCGCGGATCGTGTGGGCTATGCTCACA
>NZ_JASXTA010000077.1:0-650 GCF_032290525.1 Bradyrhizobium cosmicum
TCCAGCCTACTTCGCTCGAGCGCCCGCGGCAGCGCCGCCGTTTCGCGCGATCCATCATCGAAACTCGCGCCCAGCGAGCGGCCCGTGAGCAGCGCGAATCCGAAGAACGCGCGAGGCCGGAGCCTGCACCCGATATTCCCGTTGGTGTCAGAAGCCACCCCGAACCGCCGAACCTTGAACGCGACGGCAGGATACGAATGGCCGAATCTCTTCAAGCAGCACGAGATCCCGCAATCGGCCGGGCAATCCAAACGTCCAGAAGCACTGCGGAAATAGTTGACCGCGCGAATACTGATGGCATTGTTATGACAATCGAAGCACAAGACACGGACCCCGGTCCATCAGATGTAGGCGGGTTTGAGCTCCAGCGCGAAACTCGGCGGCGCCGCAGCCGCGAGCTCGAAGGCGACGACGTCCAGCCTACTTCGCTCGAGCGCCCGCGGCAGCGCCGCCGTTTCGCACGATCCATCATCGAAACTCGCGCCCAGCGAGCGGCCCGTGAACAGCGCGAATCGGAAGAACGCGCGAGGCGACATCGCCGCCGCGAGCCTGAACCTGACGATCTCGATCCCAATGATCCACTGCGGCTTCGCAGCGGACGTGTGATCGTGCGATCGCACGATGACGAGCGGGGAGGATCTCGGTGAGGA
>NZ_JASXTA010000078.1:0-643 GCF_032290525.1 Bradyrhizobium cosmicum
CGGCCAACAATTCCGCAACCAGGTCAGCGAACTCTTGGGCGTCGATCATTTGCTTCTCAGCGTGATATCGCCGCCGCTCTCGATCCATGAGAACGTTTGTCAACAACAAGGTAAGTTCGACAACGAGGTCCGCCGGTTGGCAAAGCTGGACGAGACGACGCGTCGCCTGATGACGGTCCCGGGGGTCGGTGTCGTGACGGCCCTAACGTTCCGCCACACGATCGATGACCCCTCGCGCTTCCGATCGGCTTCGACGGTCGGCGCCTACCTAGGCCTTACGCCGAGGCGCAGCCAATCCGGCGAAACCGACACCAACGGAAAGATATCTCGATGGGGGGCGACCGGCTTCTCCGAACTTACTTGTTCGAGGCCGCCACTGTCCTTCTTTATCGAACCAAAAAGTGGTCTTCCCCAAAGGCCTGGGGCATGAAGTTCGCCAAGCGGATCGGCATGAAGAAGGCAAAGGTCGCCATCGCCCGAAAGATCGCCGTGATTCTCCACTGCATCTGGGTCGATGGCACGTCGTTCGACTGGGGCCAGCCGAAGCCAATCTGATATTCGCTCGCAAGTTCCTGGTCCGGTCCGGACTGGCGATGTCCCGCTGGGACGGTGGTCGTGTGACCTCGGTCAATCGGCTGGTGGC
>NZ_JASXTA010000079.1:0-636 GCF_032290525.1 Bradyrhizobium cosmicum
CGTTTGGCCAGCTTGCTGCCCCAGCGCTTGAGCGCAGAACCTCGCCTGACAACGGTCAGCAGGACGTTCGCGGCCTCGAACAGATAAGTTCGCATCTGGTGGTTGCCGCGCTTGGAGATGCGGCCAGTACGATCCATCTCGCCGGATTGATAACGTCTTGGTGTCAGGCCTAGATAGGCACCCACGTCGGCGGAATGTTTGAAGCGAGTGGGGTTGTCGATGGTTACGACGAAGGACAGGGCAGTTAGGGGACCGATACCGGGAACGGTCATCATTCGCCGAACAGTTTGATCGCCTTTTGCCACTGCCATGAGCTGTCGATTGAACCTCTCAATTTGCTCGGTCAAACAGGACTGGGCAAGGACCAGCGGTGCGAAAATATCTTGTAAATCCGGCGCTTCAGCAAGCACGGCGTCGACTTTGCGAGCCAAGTTCGTCGAGCCGGCCTTGCCGAGCACTATTCCCAACCCCTTGCACAGACCTCGCATTTGGTTGTCAATATCTCGCCGCAGATTCACCAGCTTGGTTCGAGCCGCCAGCATCGAACGGGTTTTCCAGTTCTCCGCCCCCTTCACGGCAGCTTCCCGATACCATCCCATGCGGGCCATTTCGGCCAACCCCTTGGCGTCGTTTTGG
>NZ_JASXTA010000080.1:0-635 GCF_032290525.1 Bradyrhizobium cosmicum
GCGCCGGAGCTCGCGCTTGATGGCGCCGAACACGCCGCGCTTCTGGCCCGAAATGAAGACGCGACGGGGATTTTGCGTGTCGTTGCCGCGATATCCCTTGTCGACATAGGCCCGCTCGATCGGATAGCCGGTGAGCGCCTCGGTGCGGTCGATGACGTCCCGCAGGGTATGACCGTCGTAGGGATTATCGGGCAGCGACCTGGCGTGCAGTACGAACAGGCCACCGGGAGGCCGGCGGTTGTTGGTGACGATGGAGGCCTTCACGCCGAACTCGTAAGGCGCGGCGCGCCTTGCCTTTGCCGATGCATTCCCGTCAATCGGCTTGCAATATTTGCAAACGATGACGTAATTGCGGTCGGCGCTCGTGGCAGCAACCTCCGTTATCGTTGAGCCCGCAAATGATTCGAAGGAGCTCCCATGAAGCAGTACGTCGGGCTGGACGTCTCACAGAGAGAAACCGCTGTGTGCGTTGTCAACGAGACTGATCAAGTAATCTTCGAAGGGAAAGCCAAGTCTAATCCTGGTGCCTTGACTGACCTGCTTAACAACGCCTCATGTCGAGCGTATCGGCTTCGAGACCGGTGCGATGGCGAGTTGGTATGGTATGAACTCCGCAGGGTTGAGCTTCCGGTGGT
>NZ_JASXTA010000081.1:0-625 GCF_032290525.1 Bradyrhizobium cosmicum
GCGGGCAACGGGATCAGAATGAACAGCGAGTCGCAGCTGCGCGAGAAGCTTCGGAAGATCGAGGCGTTGTTCGTGGGTGCCGGCACTGCTGGTGAGCGCCTTGCGGCGGAAGCCGCGCTGCAGCGGGTGCGGGCCCGGGTCGAGGAACTCGCTCGCCACGATTCACCGATCGAATAGCAATTCTCACTTCCCGACCAGTGGTCTCGGCACCTTTTTCTGGCGCTTTGCCGCCGATATGGGCTGCGGCCGTTTTGTTATCGCCGGCAGCGACGCAACACGGTGATGGTCCGTGCGTCACGGGGCTTCGTCGATCGCGTCCTGCTGCCGGAGTTCACCGAGCTCGGGGGGGCGCTGCAAGTATACCTGCACGAGGTGACGCTGCGCGTGATCCGCGAAGAGATCTACGACGATGCCAGCGATGCGCAGGAAGTTCCCGACGCCTTGCCGTCGAGCTGAATCAAGCGGCGAGCTTTGCCTCCGAACCGTCGCGCTCGGTTTTCCAATTCCACGGCAGCAGCGTGTTCAGCTGATTGATCTTGGTGCGTCCAGAGACGATGCGCTCGAGAACATCGGTCAGATAGTGCCGCGGGTCCATGTCGTGCAGCTTTGCCGTGTTGATGAGCGA
>NZ_JASXTA010000082.1:0-611 GCF_032290525.1 Bradyrhizobium cosmicum
GTATGATTCCCTGTCTGGCGCTTTGATTCGAAGGAGCGCCAGAGATGCAGCAGAAACCGGATTTGTCCCTGGGGAAGTTTGGAGACGTTCGCCTCGATAAAAGGGGGCGGCGCTTCTCCGGGCTATGCTCTGCACGCGCAGCGTCTGTTTGCACCAGATGGCGCAGGGCGACTGGGCTGCGAACATGGCGTTCTGGCGGTTTGTTAACAATCCACAGGTCACGACCGACAAGCTGATTGAAGGCTGGAGCCTGCAGACGTCGATCGCGGTCAGCGGGCGTCATGTGCTGTCAATCCAGGATACCAGCGAGATTAAGTTCCACACCCGTCCGGGACATCGGCGCGGCTTGGGCAAAGTCGGCAAAGGTAATGCTCGCGGCGTGCTGCTGCATGCCATGATAGCGGTCGATGCGGACAGCGGGGTCTGTCTCGGGCTCAGCGGCGGTGAGGTGTGGACGCGCAAGCGCAAGGCCAAGATCGCTCACGAGAAGCGCACCTTGGCCGACAAGGAGTCGGCGCGCTGGGTGACGACGGCCGAGCAAGGCCGCGATGTTCTGGCTACTGCCCGCATGATCACCGTTGTCAACGACCGCGAGGGGGATTTCTTTGCTC
>NZ_JASXTA010000083.1:0-509 GCF_032290525.1 Bradyrhizobium cosmicum
CCTGTGGAATCAGCCAAGCGCTGCAGCGGCCTACGCGCGCGCAATAGAGACAGCGACCGCCGATTTTCTCGTCTTTGCCCACTGCGATGTCTATTTTCCCGAAAACTGGTTTGAGCGGCTCGCATGGGAAATCGATCGCCTTATGCTTCTCGATCCCAGTTGGGCGGTGGCTGCAAGCGGCGGTGTAACTGCAGCGGGTGAAGTCGTCGGGCGGACGTGGGATTGCTCCCTGGCGCCCTTGTTTCCGGAAAATGGGGGGCTGTTCGGCAAGGCATCGGACGGGCCTGTTCCCATTGTGAGCTTCGATGAAATGGCATTCGTGTTGCGGCGCGAGGCAGGCGTATCTTTCGATCCTCTGCTACCCGAATTCCATCTCTACGGCACCGATATTGCTCTTGAAGCGGAGCGGCAAGGGCGGACCTGTTACGGGCTCGATATGCCCCTTATTCATAACGCCAAGCCGCAGTTGTCCCTCGGATCCGACTACGTTCGGTCATATCGGTATATGG
>NZ_JASXTA010000084.1:0-475 GCF_032290525.1 Bradyrhizobium cosmicum
TTCGCAGGCACCAGCGTGCCCGCTGTCAGGCAGAAACTCCACTTATCGACCTGTCCAAATTTGCGGAGCCGGCTCTCTATACCAAGATCGGCCAGTTGACGGTTGAAAGGGATTTCTTGGCCAGGAGGAGAAGAGCTCTCTCTCTTACCGAGAGAGCAAGCGTGTCCGATGTAACCACATTACAAGTGCAGCGCGAGTCGACGTTGACGCTCCAGAATTTCAGATCTCTATAAAGGAAATCCAATGCGCCAACCCGTGCGTTCGCTATTGAAAGGAAGCCAAGTTGCCGCTCGTAAAACTTCCATCACCGCACTCCGGGCTTAGTCAAAGTGGAAACAGCGTTCGGCTATCACCTGAACTGAGTACGCTTTTGGATATTGATGCAGACGACTATGCGTCCGATGGACGATCCGAAACTATTTATGAATTCTCGTGAACGCCGGCTTATGGCGTTGCTAAGAGCTGTTAAGGCCCG
>NZ_JASXTA010000085.1:0-468 GCF_032290525.1 Bradyrhizobium cosmicum
GATGCATCTTTACTGTGCGCGTGGCCGCGGGGGAGATGAAGCCATGACCACGAATGCTTTCTCGGACCTTACGCGGCTGATTAATGGCTATCAGATTTCGCAGGCCATTCACGTAGCGGCACGGCTTGGCATAGCCGACCACCTTAGTCACGGGCCGCTAAGCAGCAACGAACTAGCTCGGCTCAGCGGATCGCATCCGAGGACACTTTATCGGCTCTTGCGGGCGCTGGCTTCAGCCGGCGTTTTCCATGAGGCCGAGAACAAAACGTTCTCGCTCACCGCGATGGGCGAGTGTCTTCGTTCTGACTCACCGACCCCGCTCGACGGCTGGGCCGCATATGTCGGCCGACCTTACGCCTGGCAGGCCTGGGGCCATCTTGAACACAGCGTCCGCACCGGCGAGAATGCCTTTCGGCATCTCAATGGTCAGGGCGTATGGGAGTATCGCAGCACCCGTCCAGATGAGAA
>NZ_JASXTA010000086.1:0-457 GCF_032290525.1 Bradyrhizobium cosmicum
AGGTCTCGTCGATAAAGACCAGCCGCTCAGCTTCGACGCGACCTTGGTACTTTGTCCACTGGGCTCGCCGTCGTGCCACGTCGTGACGATCGCGTTCGCCAGCCACCATGCTTTTTTTTGAAGCTGAACTTCTCGGCATGCACGAAGTCCCACACCGAGTGATAGTCGACCTTCAGACCACGACCGGCAAGCTCGGCAACGAGCCCGCGTATGGTGAAGTCGCCGTCCTTGATCCGTTGCGACAGCCAGACCGCGTGGTCTCCCGAAACCGCCTTCGGCTTGTGGCCGCCCATCTGGCCAGGAGCAACGCTGCCGGTCTCATCGACCCGCTTCATCCAGCCGATCGCTGTGCTGATCGCCACTCCAAACTGCTTGGCGGCCTGATTGCGGGACATTCCGCCCTCAATCGCCGCCACCACGCGCTTCCGCAGATCAAGAGAGTAAGGCTTGCCCATCC
>NZ_JASXTA010000087.1:0-457 GCF_032290525.1 Bradyrhizobium cosmicum
CCAGATCAATGAGACCTGGGCAATGGACTTCGTTCACGACCAGCTCGCCACGGGCCGCAAGATCCGTGTTCTCACGATTGTGGACACCTTCAGTCGCTTCTCGCCAGCCGTCGATCCGCGCTTCAGTTATCGAGGCGAGGATGTCGTGCTGACCTTGGAGCGTATCTGCAAGCTCCTTGGCTATCCCAGGACGATTCGCGTCGACCAGGGATCAGAGTTTATCTCCCGTGATCTCGATATCTGGGCTTACCAGAAGGGTGTGGTGCTGGATTTCTCGCGGCCGGGAAAACCGACGGACAACAGCTTTATCGAATCTTTCAACGGCAAGTTCAGAAGCGAGTGCCTGAACACGCACTGGTTCCTGAGCCTTGACGACGCGCGGCAGAAAATGGAGGATTGGCGCAGAGACTACAACGAAGTCCGGCCCCACAGCGCGATCGGCAATAAGGCGCCGATA
>NZ_JASXTA010000088.1:0-447 GCF_032290525.1 Bradyrhizobium cosmicum
GTCCGCGGTCGAGGGCGTGGCGAGAAATGCCAAATTGGGCATCTGGGCTGAAACCACGGCCATAAAAAACGCGGAAAGTCCGGGCGATATTCTGGCCGCGATTGGGCAGTTTACGGTGGTCGAGGGCAGAGTGTTGTCCGTTCGGCAGGCAGGGGCAATGACCTACCTGAATTTCGGGCGGAACTGGACACGGGACTTTGCTGCGACTATTTCAAGGCGCATCATACCGGCGTTCGAGAGCGCCGGCCTTGGACCTAAGTCGCTCGAAAATCGACGGATTCGTGTCCGCGGCGTTGTCTCGTCGCGGGGAGGACCACGGATTGAAGTGCTTCGGGTGGGGCAGATTGAAGTGCTGGGCGGGAAATAGCGCTTGATTCGAAGGCTTACGCATCGGTCTTCGCTGGGATCACGCGCAAAGAAGAGGGGATGAGAACACCGATCCCGATC
>NZ_JASXTA010000089.1:0-443 GCF_032290525.1 Bradyrhizobium cosmicum
TACATCGCCGCGAGCAACTCCAGATGACGACCAAATTGAGAGGTGTGAAGTGCGATGGCATGCATAGCGACCTCCTGAAATTATCGGGAGGCCTCAAAACCAGAAAGAGAGTTGCTAATCGCCTGTCAAATTTTACAGGTAACACTTATTCAGTTTGATTACGCTAGACCTTTTTGGACAGAACACAATACAACATGCCCGGCGCGACGAGCGCCAGGTCTCTTGTGCATCTCGCGAAATGGGAGGGTGTGGATGATTAGGACAACAAACCGCGCCGCAGCGCCTCGGCGACGCATTGGGCAATAGATGCTGTACCGAGCTTGCGGCGAGCGTTCTCAAGATGAAACAGGACAGTGCGCGGCGCAATCTGGACCAGCACCGCGATATCCGCGACTGTTTTTCCCTGCGCAGTCCATGCAAGGCATTGGCGCTCGCGCTGAGTG
>NZ_JASXTA010000090.1:0-439 GCF_032290525.1 Bradyrhizobium cosmicum
TCTCCGCCCCCTTCACGGCAGCTTCCCGATACCATCCCATGCGGGCCATTTCGGCCAACCCCTTGGCGTCGTTTTGGTCCGACTTGTTGATGCGCATCGATAACGCTGCGTTGGCATGACGCGCATCAAGGCAAATGACCGGAAAGCCCAGCGCCTTGAGTTGGTGCCAAAGCCAGTTCGATAGCGAGCCTGTTTCAAAAACGATCCGCTCAGCATTGTCGGCATGACGTCGCAAGAGTTTAGCGATGGCCTCTGGATTGGTGGGCACGCAACCTTCGAATGTCACGCTGCCGGTCTGGTCCAAAACGCAAATGCTGGTTTCTTCCATAGAGATGTCCAGACCTACGTACTGCTTCATAGCGCTGCTCCCTTTCGATAATCTGTAAAGCCGATCCTACCAACCCTCGTGTCCGCAAGAAGACGTCAGCCGCGATTACGC
>NZ_JASXTA010000091.1:0-432 GCF_032290525.1 Bradyrhizobium cosmicum
GTTCTTTAATCGCGGGCACGGTGTCAAGCCCGATAGACAAAAATGATCCGCTGCCGGGTTCATGGTTCTTTCCGCGGTCGTCTCTATGCAGGAGCGCCGCATGATGGCGTTCAAGAGGCGTGGCATCTCGATGTGAAGAGCGCGGTGCGTAAAGCCCGCAGGGACGACTTCGAGATTGCCCACACCTTCGTCCCGGCAGGGACGCTTGTTCCGCCGAAGGCGGATCCGGGTTGGCTTAAGACTGGTTCATGCGGTGCGCATCTCTGCCTGGAATTCGGTGCCGTCGGTCCAGATGGCATGGAGGATGACGGCCATTTTGCGAGCCACGGCAACCTTGGCCTTTTTGGCGCCGATGCGTTTGGCCAGCTTGCTGCCCCAGCGCTTGAGCGCAGAACCTCGCCTGACAACGGTCAGCAGGACGTTCGCGGCCTC
>NZ_JASXTA010000092.1:0-429 GCF_032290525.1 Bradyrhizobium cosmicum
GTGCTTCCGTCCTATCCTCGCGCAGCTTGGCCTTCACGCGACGCTTCGGCGCTTTGTTGCGTAATTGCAGGCTTAACTCCCGATAAAGACGATAGACGCGTTTGACGTTGATGGCCCAGCCGTCACGTTGCAGCAGGACATGGACCCGGCGATAGCCGTATCTCACCCGCGTCTCGCAGATGTCCTTGATCCGACTTTTGAGAGCGGCCTGGTCGCCGCGTTTCGACTTGTAGACGTACAGTGCGCGATCGATCCGAAGAGCCGAGCAGGCCCGCCTGATCGAGACCTTCCAGTCACTTCGCACCTTGTCGACAAGCTCACGCTTGCGGCCAGGCTTTAGAGCTTTTTTGACAGCACATCCTGAAGCATGGCCTTGTCCAACGACAGGTCGGCGACAATCCGCTTCAGCTTCCCGTTCTCTTCCTCAAG
>NZ_JASXTA010000093.1:0-424 GCF_032290525.1 Bradyrhizobium cosmicum
GGATCGAGCGCTTCTGCCACGGCCTTGCCGGACGGGCCGCCCGGCGTCTTCGCACCTTCCGATGCGACGTTTGCCATCACGAGCGCCGATCCGTTGGCGCTGACGCGGACCTTGGGGCCCATCTGCATGACGGTCAGCGACAGCACCTTGCGGCCTTTGGAAAATTCCATCAGCGCCATATTGGGTTGGTTGATGACCGAGGGCTTCTCCTTCCAGCCCTGCGCCTGCAGGGAGCTGCGATAAAAGGCTGCGACGGCCTTCACGCTGGAAGCGGAATTGAATTCGAGCCTGCCGTCGGCGCCGTCGAATTTCACGTTCTCCGCATTCTCCGGCAAGGGCGCCGGTGTCGAACTGTCGGCAAGCGCACGCAGCGGCGCATCCGACAGATTGGCGGCTTGCGCAACCCGCCGCGCCTCGTCGGCGG
>NZ_JASXTA010000094.1:0-415 GCF_032290525.1 Bradyrhizobium cosmicum
GTTCACGCGTGCGAAGGACGAGGTCAACGGCATCGCCCCCGGGAGCCTTTCCAGCCGTCTCGTCTTCGCCGATCATGTCCGTGCGCCGGACGTCGCCTTTTGCTTCCGCGCCGACAATACCATCGACCTCTTCGGCCTCGTAGGCGGCACCTTCTATGACAACGATCGCCGGGCCGGTCTCGGCCTTCACGGCGGACTACATCCGAAGGAACTCGCAGCATTGGGTATCGTCGCGGGATCAGCATTTCCGAACACTGGATCCGCATCTTCTTTGTCCTCGGGGATTTGCGACGTGGCGCCGACGATCCTCCACTTGCTTGGCGTTGACGCACCGCCGACGATGTGTGGACGGGTGCTTGGCGAGGTTCTACGGCCGGCACTGTCTGCCGAGGTCGCCATCCGTGGTGAAATATTC
>NZ_JASXTA010000095.1:0-407 GCF_032290525.1 Bradyrhizobium cosmicum
GTTCTGCTGAAGCTCGGTCCGGCCTCTCAGGGTTTTGTTGATAGCCCTGAGCGCATCGATCTCTTCCGGTGTGAAGACAAATTCAGCCGGCAATTCTTCGCCCCCATTGCGGGCCTGAACGAGCTGAATGACAATACATGCTACTCTGGTGGCGATCGCTACGAGCTTGATCAGGCCTTCAGCGCTCTCGATTTGACTATCCTCGATGCGCAAACCCTGGCTCTTCAGCGAACGAAAGAGCTGTTCGATGATCCAGCGCTGCTTGTACCAGGAGACGATCCGCCAAGCGCCTGCGGCAGTGGCGACCGCATGAGTGGTCAAGAGCAGCCAATGAATTGGCTTGGCGCCCTTCGGTGGGTGCAACTCGACGACTTCCACGAAGCTGACTTGGACGCCCAGTGGCAGGT
>NZ_JASXTA010000096.1:0-406 GCF_032290525.1 Bradyrhizobium cosmicum
GGCCGCGCTTGATGGCGTCGGGATTGCCATCGGGTTGGGTCCCTATGTGGAAGACGACATCGCGATGCGGCGCCTGGTTGCGCCATTTCCGATTTCTGTTCCCAAAGGGCGGGCCTGGTACTTGGTGTATCGTCCGTTCCGCGAAACCGATCCGGGCCTAATCGCCTTTCGTGACTGGTTGCGAAGAAGCTTCCAGGCGTCGTCTTAAACCGTTGATTTACCTGCGCTAAACTGCCGCATCCACAACCGCCTCCATTACAAAACTTTAATTCCCTAGCCAGCGCGCGGTAAGGCGGCAGGCCCCATCTTCAGCCCTGACAGGTGGCCACCCCCGCACCGTAGAAGAATGAAGAATTCACGCTCTGGAGATCTTAGAAACATGACCGAACGTCCCATCGATCTTTCC
>NZ_JASXTA010000097.1:0-403 GCF_032290525.1 Bradyrhizobium cosmicum
GTCAGGCCCCTCGCAACCCGCAGCGCAGACGCGACGCGCTGGCCACCGTCCGCCGGATGATTGGCGTTGCCGTAGAAGTTCTTGGGCGAAGCCTTGGCCTCCGCCTCGATGGCCGCGACGTATCTCGCAGCCTCATCAAATGCTGTCGTCAATTGCTCTCTCCTGTGTTGCCAGAAGCCGCTGGCGCGGGTTGTGAGGTGATTGCCGGCGCCGCGGGCCGGCTCGCGATCTGGGCCTCGATCAGGCTAAGTTGCTCAGCCTGGAGGGCCTTGTCGCTATTGTATCTGTCTGGGTCGTCGCGCATGATTTGCCGGATCTCGTCCATCCTCGATCCGCGTTGCACCTCGAATTGGCCATACTCAGGCTTTGCCGCTGCAACTGGCGCTGGAGCATTGCCAAGCTC
>NZ_JASXTA010000098.1:0-402 GCF_032290525.1 Bradyrhizobium cosmicum
GTCACGGGCGCAGCCATCGCGATCGATGGCGGGCTGTCGCTGACGAACTGGTTCGAGCCGCCGGAGTTGGGGGATTTGTAGGATGGGTGGAGCGAAAGCGATACCCATCATTCGGGCCGCAAAGATGATGGGTATCGCTTCGAGACTGGGCAAGAATCCTAGCCGTTTGTGCGGGCTGGTGTACGATTCGGTATGACGAATCGTACGTTCAAGACCGGGGTGAGCCGGGATCAGGCAAGCCTTCTTCCGGCGCGCTTGGAAGATTATGTGGATCGAGAGAATCCCGTTCGCGCAATCGAGGCTTTTGTCGCAGCGCTGGACCTTAAGCGGCTTGGCTTCGGCCATGCCGGGTCGGGCGGCGGGGCAGGACAACCGCCTTACGATCCCGCCGATCTGCTGAAG
>NZ_JASXTA010000099.1:0-398 GCF_032290525.1 Bradyrhizobium cosmicum
CGGTCGGTACGTTGTCGAGCACGGCGGCGATGTTGTCGGCAGCGCTCAAATTCTCGACGACCTGCTCGTTCTGGAACGTGCGTCGTATGCCGAACGCGGCCCGCTTGTGGACGGGAATGCGGTTAAGATCCCTGCCATCCACTCTGACCGATCCCTTGGCGGGACGTATGAAGCCCGACAGGACATTGATGAGCGTGGTCTTGCCAGCCCCGTTCGGTCCGACAAGTCCGGTGATCGGCTCCGGAAGGGTTGCGGTGAGGGCGTTCAGCCCGCGCACGCCACCGAACAGCACGGTGAGGTCGTCGATCTCGATCATGTCGCGGTCCCACCGCTCACTTTGAAAAGCCTGCTGATCGCCCGGAAGGCATCCGCAAGTTGCCCCGCAATGCCCTGCGGCG
>NZ_JASXTA010000100.1:0-377 GCF_032290525.1 Bradyrhizobium cosmicum
GTTGCATGCACCGGATTTCCAGACAGGGATTCTTGCCGGCCTGTGGGGCTTCATTGCCGCGGCCTCTTCGGCGCTTGCGCGAATGCAGGGAGAGGCAGGTCGATCGTGGTCGCTCAGTACTTTCGAATCGAGTGTCACTCTGTCCGAGTATCACATGTTCGAGGCGTTCGCGCGCGGCGACGTGATGCGCCGGCTTGGGATTAACCGGTTTTGGCCGACTTTTCCGGCCGGCATTTATGAGACCAAAAAAGGTTGGCTCGGCGTCACAACGCTCACGCCAGCACAATGGATCGGATTCTGCGATATGCTCGCTCTCTCCGAGCTGCGTGATAATCCGGCTCTGATCCTCAACGAAGGTCGCCTGCAACATATGGAGC
>NZ_JASXTA010000101.1:0-376 GCF_032290525.1 Bradyrhizobium cosmicum
TGCTCCCTTTCGATAATCTGTAAAGCCGATCCTACCAACCCTCGTGTCCGCAAGAAGACGTCAGCCGCGATTACGCCATGTTAAGAAGCCGAATTGAGCGGGACTGGACAGGCAAGCGTATGCGATAGCTGGATCAGGAAGAGGCACAAGAGTTCTCTGAGCCAGGCGAGGATGCGGCGGAAGTTGTGGCCCACTGCTGAGAGCACGACGTTGGCGGCGTCGCCGGCGCGGCCTTTGAGGTAGCAGCGGCCAAGGTGACCTTCGGCCTTCAGGTGTCCGATGATGGGCTCGATGGTGGAGCGGCGCCGGAGCTCGCGCTTGATGGCGCCGAACACGCCGCGCTTCTGGCCCGAAATGAAGACGCGACGGGGATTTT
>NZ_JASXTA010000102.1:0-374 GCF_032290525.1 Bradyrhizobium cosmicum
GAATCATCTCGCGCTAAAACGGGGCCATTGCCACTAGTCGTAAACGGGGCTTGGGGGAAGGAACCAAATTGAGGTTTGAGACGTCGCTGAAACTTCGCGGCTGGGCCCTTCTCGGTGCCACCACCTTTTGTCTCGCATTGCCGGGCGCGGTCACGATGCTGGGTAACTCGGCGTATGCCGGTGGTACCCTCGAAGAACGCAAACAGCCGATGCATTTCAAGTGGAATGCATGCCAGCCGGATTGCCGGGGCTGGGTCTCGGCCGTCGGCATCGTCACATCGGATAGTCCGCGGGAGTTCGACGAATTCGCCAAGGGTCGCCAGCTCGCGGGCGCGACCATCGTGCTGGATTCCAGCGGCGGCTCGGTCAACGAT
>NZ_JASXTA010000103.1:0-370 GCF_032290525.1 Bradyrhizobium cosmicum
GTCGTCCGCAATCTGAAAGCCAGTCTGCAGATCAGCAACTGTCAGCCGCTGAAGCACAGCGGCATCCGCTCGCAACGGTTCGTCGGCCTTCGCTGAGAAGACGCCGCGCGCAAACATGTCCAGACTGGCAAGCGCCAGCCCCTCCGACCGGCCGACACTTGCGCCCGTCAAGGGATCGCGATAGCGCCACGACGGACCTGCTCCGGCGTCGAGCAGCACGCTGATCATGGCAAGGTCAAACTCGGCGCGGGCGCGCTCTTTCCTGTCGCGCCAGTTCCTGGCGTCGGCAAGGGCCGCCCAGCGATCGATGCCGCCGACGACAAAATGGCGCCAGCGCGAATGAAAGGGAACATCGAACGTCGGATAGGCC
>NZ_JASXTA010000104.1:0-366 GCF_032290525.1 Bradyrhizobium cosmicum
TTGACAAGGTGCGCGGCGAATGGAGCCTAATGGCGCTCTGCTACAACTTCTCGCGCGTGCTCAGCATCCTTGGCTTCGATAGTCTGATGGCCTATCTTGCCAATCGTCATCCATATTGGCCGTTCTGGCTGCTTAACGCCGTCACGGCCATCGCCACGCGCCTACAAGCCGCAACACCGCTCTCCGAGCCAAAATACGCCCGGCGTTCCACTAGGCCATCTAATCCGGGCGCAGTACAATTCTTGCCCAGTCTCGCAGCGAAACCCATCGGGACTTGCCGGGCTGCGAAGTGATGGGTTTCGCTTCGCTCTACCCATCCTACGAATTTAGCCATTTCAACGCGCCCCGCCCGGCGGCCACGCCGGT
>NZ_JASXTA010000105.1:0-357 GCF_032290525.1 Bradyrhizobium cosmicum
CGCGCGCTCTGCTGCGAATTAATCTCTCGTTTACCATTTCGGAGAGGACATCCGATCGGCGATGAATGCTCTCGTACCGCGCCACGGCCATGTCGGCCGCTTGAAACGGCGGCTGCTTGAAACGAGAGGCCCGGCTTGCTATCCAGTTTTTCATAACAAGAAACAAGAAGGGTGGACCGCGATGAATCGCGACAACGCATCTTGAGCGAGCCTGCGCGATCTTCCGCGCTCGCACCATTCCGCGTCAGGAACTACCGTTTTCAATGGCCGGCTGATCTGCTCACCTCGTGGGCGTTCGAGATGGAAACGCTCATTCTCGGCTGGTACGTGCTGGTCGAGACCGGATCGGTCCTGCTG
>NZ_JASXTA010000106.1:0-357 GCF_032290525.1 Bradyrhizobium cosmicum
GTGTTGCGCGGTCGCTATCTGAGCGGTGCCGCGCGATCCTGCGATGTGCGGACGGCTTGCCAATTGCCCCATGAAGGAGAGCTTGGCGCCTTGGCCATCACCTTTGCGATAGAGCCTGGCGTCCGGTCGGTGGTTGATCCATGCGTCTCGTTGGAGCGCTTCTCCTTGTGGAAGCCGCGCTCGCCATTGCGGCCTGGATCCGGCGGCTTGTCCTTGCCGTCCTTGCCCGCTCTTCATTGATGCCCACGCCTCGATAAGCGTGCCATCGACCGAGAAGTGATCGTTCGACAGGAGCTGCTTCACCTCAGCCTGGTCCAACACCGCGCCGAAGAACTTCGCCGCCACATCCCCTTCCAG
>NZ_JASXTA010000107.1:0-357 GCF_032290525.1 Bradyrhizobium cosmicum
GGATCGAGCATGAAGATCGCGTAATCCGTTACGCCTTCCACCAGCAGCCTGAAGCGTCGCTCGGTTTCCTCGAGCTTCGCAGCGCTGACGGTGAGTTCTGCAGCGCGCTCTTCAATACGCTGCTCCAAAGTCTGGTTTAAGCGTTGCAAATCCTCTTCAGCAACCGCCCGCGCGGCGACCTCACGCCTGCTCGCGGCGTATAGCCGCGCGTTGTCGATGGCGACTGCCGCTTGTGCAGCCAATCCTGTTACTAACCGTTCGGCACGGGCGGTGAAGACACCCGGTTGCGAATGGCCGAAAAAGAGGCCGCCGAGGACCTCGCCGGATCGCGAGGTGACCGGCACGGCGAGATAGCTT
>NZ_JASXTA010000108.1:0-347 GCF_032290525.1 Bradyrhizobium cosmicum
CATTTAAGCTTACTACATATGGAGAAGTGAAAAGGAAGAAGTGGTTTTTCACAAAAGGACATAGAAGCTTGTTTAGTTAAGAAGATCCTCCCTGTTGACCAAAATGGTCTCTTTGGTCCAAAGTGGGTTTAAGCTCAAGATATTGCTCCATTGAGTGTGGGATGAGTTCCTAGGGATCCATTTAGGCTTACTACATATGGAGAAGTGAACAGAAAGAAGTGGTTGTGCATAAAAGGACGAAGAAGCTTGTTTAGTGGAGAAGTTCCTCCCTAATGACCAAAACGGTCTCTTTGGTCCAAAGTGGGTTTAAGCTCAAGATATTGCTCCATTGACTGTGAGACAAGTTC
>NZ_JASXTA010000109.1:0-340 GCF_032290525.1 Bradyrhizobium cosmicum
GTTCTGGCTCTCGGCACTTTGCTGAACTTGGCCGCGGCTGCGCTGCTTGCTTTCACAATCTTCTTTTATGTCGTCGTCTACACGATGTGGCTCAAGCGCCGAACACCGCAGAACATTGTCATTGGCGGTGCTGCTGGCGCACTCCCTCCGGTGATCGGCTGGGTTGCTGCCGCAGGAAGTGCCGGGATCGAACCGCTGATCCTGTTCCTGATCATCTTCCTTTGGACGCCACCCCACTTCTGGGCACTGTCGCTCAATCTCGCCGGAGAATATACCCGGGCCGGCGTGCCGATGCTGCCGGTCGTAGCCGGCAGGGCGGAAACAGGACGCCAGATTCTTC
>NZ_JASXTA010000110.1:0-335 GCF_032290525.1 Bradyrhizobium cosmicum
GTCGAATTGGCAATGAGTGATGAAGAGATAGCGACCTTGACGACGCTTTCGCGGTCGAGGATCGAACTGGCGAGCCGGGTGTCGCGGGCGCAGATGCTGCTGGCGTATCGGGAAAATCCTTCGTTCTGCGCGGTGGGCCAGAGACTTGGGGTCCATCATCAGACGGTGCAGCGCTGTGTCGAGCGAGCACTGGCCGATGGCCCGCTGGCGGCCCTCGACAATTTGGTCCAGGGAACGGTGTGCAAGATCCTCGGTCGAGAGGAAATCAAGCCGCACAAGGTGCGCTATTATCTTGAAAATCGCGACGCCGAGTTCGAACAGAAGATGGCGGAGGT
>NZ_JASXTA010000111.1:0-334 GCF_032290525.1 Bradyrhizobium cosmicum
GTTTCGCGGTCTGCTACTGGCACTCGCTCTGCTGGCCCGGCGGCGATCCGTTCGGCGGCGAGACATTCCTGCGGCCCTGGCATCGTGGCACGGATGCGATGGCGCTGGCGCGGGCCAAGGCCGATATCGCCTTCGAGCTGTTCCGCCTGCTCGACGCACCCTTCTTCACCTTCCACGACGTCGATGCCGCGCCGGAAGGCGCCTCGCTCGGCGAATCCGTCGCCAACCTCAACGCCATTGCCGATCTCTTCGAACAGAAGATGGCGTCTTCCAAGGTGCGTCTACTCTGGGGTACGGCCAATCTGTTCACGCATCGCCGCTACATGGCCGGCGC
>NZ_JASXTA010000112.1:0-332 GCF_032290525.1 Bradyrhizobium cosmicum
GCCGCGTAAGGTCCGAGAAAGCATTCGTGGTCATGGCTTCATCTCCCCCGCGGCCACGCGCACAGTAAAGATGCATCAAGTGCGGGCGTTCGTGCAAACGGATGATATCGCAGAAATTGGGGTACGCACGCTGTATCACACGAAGGCCCTTCAGATCGACGCCCGCTTCGGGTCAAAATGCGAAGAACTCAACCTGAGCAAATCCCGTCCGCCGTGCCTCAATAAGCGGACCTCTTGGAGCGATGCTGCCACTTCGCCGAAGGGCCAAGCTCAGACGATAGTGCTGGGAGGAGCGCGAGTTGGAGTCTGATCCTACTCCTCTTGGAGCCATG
>NZ_JASXTA010000113.1:0-332 GCF_032290525.1 Bradyrhizobium cosmicum
GGCCAAGGCCGCGCTGGAGGCCGAAGCCAAGGCCGCAGCCGAGGCGGAGCGCAAGGCACGGGCCGAAGCCGAGGAGCGCCGCATCGCCGAAGGGGGCAAAAAGAACGGCAAGACGTCCGCGCCGCCGAACACGGAGCCCGACGGCAAGGCGCAACGCAATTTCACCGACCCGGAAAGCCGCATCCTGAAGACCAAGGACGGTTACATCCAGGGCTACAACGCCCAGGCCGCGGTCGATGGTGCCCATCAGATCATCGTGGCGCAGACGCTGACCAGTTCCTCCAGCGATCAGGCGCAACTGGCGCCGTTGCTCGACGGGATCAGGGCCAATC
>NZ_JASXTA010000114.1:0-332 GCF_032290525.1 Bradyrhizobium cosmicum
GTTTAGCGCGACCCGCAGCGCCTCGACGCCGTTGGAGGCGAAATAGACCGCCAGCACCGCGCCGACGGTCAGAATGTCGCCGCGCGTCGTCGTCAGTACGTCGTGGATTTCGCCTGACAGCGCGTCGGCGACCTGTTGCGGCCAGGTTTGAAGCAACAGTCCGACGGCCCCATCGGCGAGTTCCTTGGAGCCGAAAAAGCCAGCCAGCGACGTCAGCACGATCAGGAACGGAAATAGCGCCATCAGCGTCGACAGCGCGATGTGGCTCGCGATCGCCCAGCCGTCATCGGCGAGGAACGTGTAAAACGCCTCCATGACGACGAGGTAGACGT
>NZ_JASXTA010000115.1:0-325 GCF_032290525.1 Bradyrhizobium cosmicum
GCGGAGGGCCGTGGAAAGCGACCGGCGCGACGCAACCGGGGGAAGCTTCCGGAGCATTTGCCGCGCATCGATGTCGTGATCGATATCGAGAGCCACATCTGCCCCTGCTGCGGCGAGCAGCTGCACAAGATCGGGGAGACCGTCAAGGAAGCCTTCGACGTCATTCCGATGCAGTACCGGGTCAAGCGCATTGTGCGTCCACGGTACGGCTGCCGGGGATGCCGCCAGGGTGTGCTGCAGGCACCCGCGCCGGCCCAGGCGATCGACGGTGGAATGGTGACGGAAGCATTGCTGGCCCACATCGCGGTGATGAAATACGGCTACC
>NZ_JASXTA010000116.1:0-322 GCF_032290525.1 Bradyrhizobium cosmicum
GCTACACGCAGGTCGCCACCCATACGATCCGGGCGACGCAGAGCCCGCTCGACCGCCTGTCGCTCGAGGTGACGCCACCGGGATGACGACGCGTCCGGGATGCGGGTTATGGCCCGCCCCGACGTCCGTCCGCACAGACCCGCCATCGAGATTGCCGATATCTTGCGCCGGCATGGCGACGCCTATCGCCGTTTGCATGCTGGTCATCTCGGTCGGGTCGAGCGGCGCGTGATGAGTGCGATCGTTGCGTGCCGAACCGAGGCGCTCGGCGGTCACATGGAGGCTTGCGACGACTGCGGCATGACACGCATCGCTTATAATT
>NZ_JASXTA010000117.1:0-320 GCF_032290525.1 Bradyrhizobium cosmicum
GGGTGGGTCTCGACCGGGCCAACTTCGGTGATGCCGGAAAGTTTGACTGCGGAGTGCCGTTCCAAATCAATTCCACAATCATCGCCTACGACAAGGACAAGCTGCCGAACGGCCCGAAAACCATCGCCGATCTGTTTGACACCAAGAAATTTCCCGGAAAGCGCGGATTGTGGAAGAGTGCCGCGCCCAATCTCGAATGGGCGCTGATCGCCGACGGCGTGCCGGCCAAGGACGTCTATAAGGTCCTCAATACGCCAGAAGGCGTCGATCGCGCCTTCAAGAAGCTCGACACGATCAAGAAGGACGTCGTCTGGTGGACG
>NZ_JASXTA010000118.1:0-317 GCF_032290525.1 Bradyrhizobium cosmicum
GTTCAGGCCCTGCGAATTTCGCCGTGCGGCCGTACCCCTCGCAGTGGCAGCGCCACATCGAGGTCAAGGACGGCTGGCGGGTATTCGTTCGACCGATCCGGCCGGAGGACGAGCCGCTGATCCATGAGATGTTGAAACATGTCACCATGCAGGATCTGCGGCTGCGGTTTTTCGCGCCGATGAAGGAATTTTCCCATGAATTCATCGCCCGCCTGACCCAGCTTGATTATGCCCGGGCGATGGCCTTTGTCGCGTTCGACGAAGCGAGCAACGAACTCGTCGGCGTGGTCAGGATTCACTCGGACTCGGTCTATGAG
>NZ_JASXTA010000119.1:0-315 GCF_032290525.1 Bradyrhizobium cosmicum
GTCTGTTTGTGGGCCCTAAGCGGACGCACTTGTGTCAGACCTTGAGTTGTCGAATCTTTTTCGACCTT
Source organism: Bradyrhizobium cosmicum (assembly GCF_032290525.1). Classification (GTDB taxonomy): domain Bacteria; phylum Pseudomonadota; class Alphaproteobacteria; order Rhizobiales; family Xanthobacteraceae; genus Bradyrhizobium; species Bradyrhizobium cosmicum_A. The sequence goes on from NZ_JASXTA010000119.1 coordinate 69, forward strand.
TCGTGTTATAGGCCGCCGCTTGTTGAAAGCGCTACAGTGCGCTGGCTCGGACACCCTGCCGCGCCCAGTCGTGCATCAGCTTCTGCGTCGCGGCATCCATCGGGAAAAAACTTTCGATCCTAATCTCGGCTGCAGTGACATCCTGCGGCGTCCCGAGCGTGGCGATGGTTGTGAAGAGTGTGATCTCTTTGCCGTCCTTGTGGAAATGCATGGGCAGCACCGGGCCTGCATCGCCGCCCGCGCTCTC
>NZ_JASXTA010000120.1:0-314 GCF_032290525.1 Bradyrhizobium cosmicum
TGCTGGCTCTCGCCGCGGTTGAGGCTCGCCCAGAACTGCCGGTAGGCGGCGCTGTCGCGCTCCGACGGAATGACGAAGATGCCGTGATGCTTGCCCTGGATTTCGGCGAGCGTATAGCCCATCGCTTTCAGGAAGTTGTCATTGGCGGTGATGACGGTGCCGTCCATCTCGAACGCAATGACCGCCTGCGTACGGTTGATCGCGGCGACCTGGCCGGCATCCTCCATGCTCTTGATCTTGCGGGCGGTGATGTCGGTCGCGAACTTCACGACCTTGCAAGGTTTGCCGCTGCCGTCGAGCACGGGGTTGTAGGT
>NZ_JASXTA010000121.1:0-306 GCF_032290525.1 Bradyrhizobium cosmicum
GGTGTTCGACGTGTTCGGCACCGTCGTCGACTGGCGCACCAGCCTCATCAATGATTTCACACAGTGGTCGAAAACCTCAGGCATCGAGGCCGACTGGACCGCCTTGGTCGACGGCTGGCGCGCCGTCTACATGGCCTCGATGGACGAGGTACGCAAACATCCCGAACGCGGCTATCAGATCCTGGATACGCTGCACCGGAGGTCGCTGGAAAAACTGGTGGCGCAGTTTTCGATACAAGGCTTAAGCGAAGCCGACCTGCATTACCTGACGCTGGGCTGGCATCGGCTGCATCCGTGGCCCGACAG
>NZ_JASXTA010000122.1:0-304 GCF_032290525.1 Bradyrhizobium cosmicum
GCTGCGGGCCGCTCCGCCCGCGCTCGTCGAGGCCTTACAACTCGTCGTGGCGATCGCGCCGCAGGGAGAAGGTCAGCAGACCGCACAGCGCGAAATCATCTCCGCACTCCAGTCTGCGCTGGATGCACGAAGGCAACGCATCATTGTCAGCCAGGCTGAGGTGAACCCAGTCAAGTGGTGGTGCCTTTATCTGCAGGCGTTGTGCGAACTGCTGGTGATCGCGGTCGTGCACTGCGACAATCGGCTGGCGTCGGCCATTGCGTTGGCGCTGTTCGCGACCGGTGTTGCGGCGTCAGTGTTGCTG
>NZ_JASXTA010000123.1:0-300 GCF_032290525.1 Bradyrhizobium cosmicum
ATGGATATCGAGACCATTTCATCGGGCTCGCTCGGCCTGGATATCGCGCTCGGCGTCGGCGGGTTGCCGAGGGGACGCGTGGTCGAGATCTACGGGCCGGAATCGTCAGGCAAGACCACGCTGGCGCTCCACACGGTGGCGGAGGGACAGAAGAAGGGCGGCATCTGCGCCTTCATCGACGCCGAACATGCGCTCGATCCGGTCTATGCGCGCAAGCTCGGCGTCAACATCGATGAACTGCTGATCTCGCAGCCCGATACCGGCGAGCAGGCGCTGGAAATCTGCGACACGCTGGTGCGC
>NZ_JASXTA010000124.1:0-298 GCF_032290525.1 Bradyrhizobium cosmicum
CCTCGGGAGCCCGCACGATTTATATCGCGGGACAGGTGTCCACCGACGAGGAGGGGCGGGTGGTCGGCGAGGGTGACATAGCCGCGCAGACGACGCAGGTGATGCAGAATATCGGCCTGGCGCTAAAAGCGGCCAGTGCGAGTTACGCTGACATCGTGAAGATCACCACTTTCGTCGTCGGCTATAGACCGGAGCTCCGTCCGATCATTGGCAAGGCGCGCTCGGTTTTCCTTGAAGGCATGGAGCCGCCGGCGAGCACGCTCGTCGGTGTAACGGCGCTCGCTGCCCCTGAATGGTT
>NZ_JASXTA010000125.1:0-298 GCF_032290525.1 Bradyrhizobium cosmicum
GGATATCACGGCGCAGACGAAAGCATTGCCGAGCAGCGCGAACGAGACCGTGCTGGCGAGCAAGGTGAGATCGTCGAACGGTCGGCGCAGCACGCCGCGGCCGAACAGGATGAGGACTAGCAGCATCGACGCCAGCGCAACGGGAATGTGAATCCGGTTGATCGCGGTGAAGTCGAAGTGCCAGCGCTGCTGTTGCGCCGCGCGCATCGGCTTCACCTGTGCGGGAAGAAAGCGCTCGATGATGCCGTAGGTATGGCCGAGCCAGCCGTTGGTGCCTTCGCCGGTCCCGACGTAGACG
>NZ_JASXTA010000126.1:0-298 GCF_032290525.1 Bradyrhizobium cosmicum
CGTGGGCACTGCCGACCGGGCTTGGCGGCGTCGTCGGCGACGCGCTGGTGCGTGCGCCCGCCGTCGTGTTTGGCCCGGCCGGCTTCACCTATCGTCTCGTGCTCGGCATCATCCTGTTTGCGGCGATGGCTGCGGCCTTTCTGTTTGCCAGCGGCTGGGGCTCGCGCCCGAAAGAGGAAGAGCTGACGCCGATCGAGGACGATGACGCGCCCTTCGTTGAAGAAGAGGATCGCAGTTCGGTATCGCTCGGATGGGTGTACCATGCCCTGATGAGCGCAAAGGCTCGGCTCGGTTGGAT
>NZ_JASXTA010000127.1:0-295 GCF_032290525.1 Bradyrhizobium cosmicum
TCTGAAGGAGTTGTGGCACCTGTTCGCCCACGCCTTCGATTTCAGCGAGCAGCAGATCATGCTGGCGGTCCTCGGCCTGATCGACGTGGTGATGATTTCGAACCTGCTGGTGATGGTCATCGTCGGCGGCTACGAGACGTTCGTCTCCCGTCTCAATCTGGAAGGACATCCCGACCAGCCGGAATGGCTCAGCCACGTCAACGCCAGCGTGCTCAAGATCAAGCTGGCGATGGCCATCATCGGCATCTCGTCGATCCATCTGTTGCGCACCTTCATCGAGGCCGGAGGGTTGGCC
>NZ_JASXTA010000128.1:0-294 GCF_032290525.1 Bradyrhizobium cosmicum
CCGTCATGCCGTGGACGCCGATGGCCGTCAGCGCCTGGCGTACCTCGTCAAGCTTGAAAGGTTTGATGATCGCGACGACGAGCTTCATGGTCAGGCCTTCATTTCCCTGGGGTGTTTTTGAGCACGCGAAAAGTTGGGTGCCCCCGACGGCGGACCGCCGATGCAAATCTGGCATCTTTCTGGGCAAATGGCACAAAAAAGTTGCAGGTAGAAGGGGAAAACATTTCGAGCTGGTGACATCGATCACTGTACAGGCACCTGCAACGTCCGCCAAAATGCGGTTTCACCCCCAGC
>NZ_JASXTA010000129.1:0-293 GCF_032290525.1 Bradyrhizobium cosmicum
GGCAACGAGCGCCGGCTTCGCGCCGAGCTCCGCGGTGAACAGCAGGCACGCCATATGCGAGGAGGCACCGACGCCGCCATGAGCCTGCTTCACCGCGTCGCCCCGTTGCCGCAGCGCTGCGACGAACTCCTTCAGGTCGTTTGCCGGGAAATCCTTCCGCGCGATCACGACTGCCGGGGAATGCGCGGTGATGCCGATCGGCACGAAGTCGGCAACGGGATCGTATTTGAGGTTCGGCGTCAGCACTGGCGCTGCGACATGCGAGCCCATGGCAGCGGCAAGCAGGGTATAGC
>NZ_JASXTA010000130.1:0-293 GCF_032290525.1 Bradyrhizobium cosmicum
GTTCAAGGACTTCATGAGCAATCGCGGCTTTGGAACGGTGTGGGGCGATGCGGCCCAATTCGCCGCATTCATGGAGAAGGGCGACGCCCAAATGGGCGTGGCGATGAAGGCCGCCGGTCTCTCCAAGGTCTGATCTTGATCGGCTGACGTCGCCCGATATCCGCGGAGCCAGTTCATGCGTCTACCCGATCGCGTCACGGGATTGTTTCTCGTTGGCCTCGGCGCGGCTGCCGCCTATGGCGGCTGGCAGTTGCCGCCGGTCCCCGGCCAGCCAGTCGGGCCCAACGTCTTTC
>NZ_JASXTA010000131.1:0-293 GCF_032290525.1 Bradyrhizobium cosmicum
ACTTAGAAGCTTTCACTAGAAACAAATATGAATGAGCTGTGAAAAATAAAGAAATACATATGAAACAGGAAGAAAATACATTTGCTAAACTCACGCCACAAGAATCTCATGAACCAGAGCTGCAACCTTTCATTAATTCTCTGTCAAAAATACACAGTGAAGAAACAGAGTTTCTTTCCCACAGTATCCCAGAAGTTACAAGCCAATCAACCATTTGCAAATAGCTTGCATACAATATATAGAATGTGTGAGGAAGAGATAGAACGCCCAAGGGTTGGGGAGTTACTCGAATC
>NZ_JASXTA010000132.1:0-292 GCF_032290525.1 Bradyrhizobium cosmicum
CCATAGGTCACCGCGCCATCTTCCTTCCGCATTACGTCGGCGCGCACGCCGCCGGGATTGGTGAACGCGATGACCGCGCCGCCCTTCGTTTCGCTGCTGGTCGCGGCGAGTTGCGCATCGGCGATGATGTCGCCGAGCGGGCTCTCGCCGGCGGCATTGGGCGCGCGCGACAGCGTTGCCGTCACCGAGCCCGCCGGACGGTTGGCGATCGGCGCGGCCAGCCGGTCATAGGATTCGATCAGCGCGGTCTGCTGGGCGTCCTTCGCCAGCGTTGCGGTGCGGACGATGGTGT
>NZ_JASXTA010000133.1:0-292 GCF_032290525.1 Bradyrhizobium cosmicum
GTCCTCGGCGGTGGTGGTGACCTCGACCTCAAGCACGCCGGTTCCGTTGATGGAGCCGGCGTAGACGGCGTCTCCGGCGGCAACCTCGACCGGGACGGACTCCCCGGTGAGGGCCGAGACGTCCACAGCGGTGCGACCGTCACGAACGACGCCGTCGGTCGCGACGCGCTCACCCGGACGGACCAGGAGCAGGTCGCCGATCGCGAGCTCGGTCGGAGCGACGGTGACCTGGGTGCCGTCGCGAAGGACAGTGGCCTCCGCCGGAACCAGCGACAGCAGTGCGCGCAAGCCG
>NZ_JASXTA010000134.1:0-292 GCF_032290525.1 Bradyrhizobium cosmicum
GCACAGGGGCTGCACGGTCACGTCGCTCCTGCGTCGCAGCAAGCATGCGATCAGGTACATGGTCAGCAGCTGCAGGAGGGTGGTGAGGCAGAGATCCTGCGATACTGGCGTGCCGACCGGTTCCGGGTATGCGTCGTCACACCAACCGTCGAGCAGTGGCAGGAACACACACGTCCGGTGGAGATCATCGATGCCGGGTTCACCGAGTTCGACGGTCCCACAGCCACCACTCGCGCCTACTGGCATGCCATGTGCGCCCCCGAATCCGGGGTGCATTCCGAGGGTTGAGATC
>NZ_JASXTA010000135.1:0-290 GCF_032290525.1 Bradyrhizobium cosmicum
GCCATACGGCCCATGCCGGTGGACGAGGTCATAAGGCGGACCTGGCGGCGGTTGACCTGGGTGAGCGTGTTGGCCACGGCGGCGAGGTCGTTGTAGGTGCCGGTGCCGACGCCGTACGTCGACCATACGGACTGCTGGCCGCCGTCGGTCGGCGCGCAGCCGGTGAGGGCGCCCAGCGTCGCCGTGGCGCTGGTGCCGAGGAGGAAACCACGTCGAGACAGGGGCATGCGGGTGATCCGTTCACTGCGGGAGTTGGGGATGGGTGCCATTCATGCATACAAGACGTGAGG
>NZ_JASXTA010000136.1:0-290 GCF_032290525.1 Bradyrhizobium cosmicum
CCTCATCACCGTGGCGGAAAACCTGGCCGGGCCCTTCACCGGCGGCATCTCGGCCGCGACGATCATCGCCTGCGTGTTCTTCGGCGCCATCTCGGGCTCGGGCCCCGCCACCACCGCCGCCGTCGGGATGCTGATGATCCCGGCCATGGCGCGGGAGGGCTCGGGATCGTCATCCCGCCCTCGATCCCCATGGTGATCTTCGGCATCTCGGCCATGGGCCTGCAGGCCCCGCCCGAGGCGATCGAGAAGTTCGGCCCCTTCCAGACCGTCTCGATCAGCAAGCTGTTCAT
>NZ_JASXTA010000137.1:0-290 GCF_032290525.1 Bradyrhizobium cosmicum
GCTCGGCATCGCAATTGCCCGACGGCAATCGACTAAGGCGCCACCCCCCCAACATTTGATTTGCAGACGCGCGTGAAACTGGGCCGACCGGTCTGCGATGTCGGATTGCGTCCGAAAACTGCCACGCCCCTCCCCGTACCGGCCTACAGCATGCCCTCACACGCATGGCTTGACGCTTGCGGCGATACCGCGTTGGATCGCGCGGGCGCGCGGTTTGTGAAAGCCAAGATCCAACTCGGCCGAGGCCAAGCATGCAGCGGCTTCAATAAGGTCCCACTTGAAGCTAGAGA
>NZ_JASXTA010000138.1:0-290 GCF_032290525.1 Bradyrhizobium cosmicum
CGGCGGAGCAGTGCCTCTGGCGCGAGATCAAGGCGCCAGTATGTGGCGTCGCAGGATTTAGGCAAGCGCGAGGCGGCGAATTGTCGTGCGTTTTCGTGTGCAATGTCGTGTTCGCAACATGTTGGCAGATACCAAACAAGTGCGGCTTTGGCTTTCGGGAGAGAAAGAACGCGCGGCGCTTCGTTTTGCGTCCAGCTGCCCGCGCAGCGGTGCGCGGAAGCATTAGGCGATTGGCACGGCTTTTGCTCCATTGTTTGCCAACGGCGTGCGGCTCTCTGCTTTGTCGGGAT
>NZ_JASXTA010000139.1:0-290 GCF_032290525.1 Bradyrhizobium cosmicum
TTAATTACTTTAAAACCCCGTGCCCGTGTGCCGAAATGGGGGGAAAAAAAAACGTCCTGCTACGCGCTTTGCGGCCGATCAGCCGCCCAGCCAGGCGGAATCAGGTGGGGGAGTTTGAGGTGACCTCACCCGGGGGATTTTGACCGACCGTCGGGGAGTTTGGTTCGAGGGCGTCCAGTTGGCGATCGTGCCGCGAAGATCATCGGGGAGCGGATAGGACTCGTGTGATGCCGGGAATGCACCGCTCGCACGCCCACAGCCCAGCGCGACAGCGCCTCCCGCAACAGCTG
>NZ_JASXTA010000140.1:0-289 GCF_032290525.1 Bradyrhizobium cosmicum
GCTTTCATCCTCACGCGTCTTCGCGGTCTCGAGCCTCTGCTTGTGCTCGCGCCAGAAGTCCCGTGCATCGTTCAGGAAGCCGAGGACGCGCAAGCGCACCCCGTGCGCAACGTCATGCTCGGGCAGCGCCCTGGCATCCCGTTCGAGGAGCGCGGCGGCCAGCACCTGCCGCGCGTCGGAAAGATCCCTCGCCGCGTCGGCCACTATCCTCTCGGCGTTGCGGGTCGCTTCGCGACATTGCGACGACTTCTGTTCCAGCTTCGTCCGCTCGGCCTCCAGTTCCAATATC
>NZ_JASXTA010000141.1:0-289 GCF_032290525.1 Bradyrhizobium cosmicum
TGACTGGATTAATCGAGCATTTTTAACGCGGACTTCATGCTCGTTAAAAAATAAACATAAGCATTGTGAGCAAATGTTCCCCAAGAGTTCAAGCTCATCCAGAGAAAATGAACCAACCTCGGGTAAATTGACCATCATGAATACAAAATTTCAACCTTGTAAAGCCTTGGGCGTGTTTTCACCACCACCTCCACTTTTACACTGGCCGATCATTCACCTCCATTTGATTTTTTACCCATTTTGAGGAACAGCTGTGAAGAGCGATCATTTATAGCCATCCTCGTAACAC
>NZ_JASXTA010000142.1:0-289 GCF_032290525.1 Bradyrhizobium cosmicum
GGGGTGAACTTCGGGCTCCTGTCCTCGGATGTCGAGGTGATGCGCTGGGTGTTGATCGCCGTGGCGCTGGTGATCTGCGGCTGGGTCGCGGTCTGGCTTTTCCGCGTCCGGCCGGGGCGGCTGGCGCAGGTCGCCGCCGGGCTGCTGATCGGGGGCGCGGTGGGCAATGTCATCGACCGGCTGGCCTACGGGGCGGTCGCGGATTTCCTGAACATGTCGCTGCCCGGCTGGCGCAACCCGTACAGCTTCAACCTGGCCGACATCGCCATCTTCGCGGGCGCCCTTGGGC
>NZ_JASXTA010000143.1:0-288 GCF_032290525.1 Bradyrhizobium cosmicum
GTATTGTACTATGTATTGTTACATGTTCTCTATCATTATAATATACATATAGTTGGGGTTTTTCAACTGTGTGCTTTCCCCATCACATATTGTGTTGATATGTGTGATTAATGTTTCAATGTGTGCATGCAAATGTTTTAATTCTTCAAATTGTTGATGATCAACGTAGAGGAGGTTATGTATTATGTATGCATTCCACAAATAGTGTATAATCAAGATAATCTCTGTGAATAATCATTATATTATTCAAAATTTCTACAGAAGCAAAACTTTTACGGACTTATAAGC
>NZ_JASXTA010000144.1:0-288 GCF_032290525.1 Bradyrhizobium cosmicum
CGTCGAGGCCGAACTGTTCGGCTATGCCGAGGGCTCCTTCACCGGTGCACGGCGCGGCGGTGCCGTTGGCCTCGTCAAGGAGGCCGATGGCGGCACCCTGTTCCTCGACGAGATCGGCGATATGCCCGTCACCCTGCAGGCGGTGCTTTTGCGCCTGCTCGACGACTGGACCGTGCGGCCGATCGGCGGTGCCCGCGCCAAGGTCGATGTCTTTCTCGTCTCCGCCACCAACGCCACCCTCGACAAGGCCATCCTCGAGTGACGCTTCCGCTCCGACCTGCTCTATCG
>NZ_JASXTA010000145.1:0-288 GCF_032290525.1 Bradyrhizobium cosmicum
GTCCTGGAGCGGGGAAGTATAGGCGAGACCTACAACGTCGGCGGCCGTAACGAGCGCACCAATCTCCACGTGGTCGAACGAATCTGCGACCTGCTCGACGAGATCAGCCCGAACCCGAGCGGCTCCCACCGAAATCTTATAAGTTTTGTTCCCGACCGCCCCGGGCACGATCACCGCTATGCAATTGATGCCTCCAAGCTCGAGCGAGAGCTAGGATGGCGTGCGGAAGAGGATTTCGAAACTGGAATCTACAAGACAGTGCGCTGGTACGTCGACCACCAACCATGG
>NZ_JASXTA010000146.1:0-288 GCF_032290525.1 Bradyrhizobium cosmicum
TCACGGACCTGCTGGGCGGACAAGTCAACGTCGCCATGGATTTCATGCCGACCTATCTGCCGCTGCTAGCCGAGCGCAAGATCCGCGCGCTTGCAGTGACAACGAGCCGGCGCGTCGCGCAACTGCCCGATGTACCGACCGTGCAGGAAGCGGGATTCAAGGGCTTCGAGGCGACCGCATGGTATGCAATCGTGGCTCCAACCGGTACACCGCCTGAGATCGTGATGAAGGTCAACAGGGCGGTGAATGCCTTTCTGAAGAGCGACAAGGGCAAGACCATCCTAGAAC
>NZ_JASXTA010000147.1:0-288 GCF_032290525.1 Bradyrhizobium cosmicum
GCCGCGAACTGTCCGTGCAAAATCTCGCGGTGGCGGCGCCCGGTTTCGACATGCCGATCGTATCTGGCGTTACGTTTTCGCTCAAGGCCGGCGCGGGGCTGGCGCTGCTCGGCGCCAGCGCGTCGGGCAAAACCTCGCTTTCCAAGGCGCTGGTTGGAATCTGGCCGGCGCATCGCGGCGCGGTGCGGCTTGACGGCGCCTCCCTCGATCAATGGCGCAACGAGGATCTCGGCCGGCACATCGGCTATCTGCCGCAGGACGTCGGCTTGTTTGACGGCACGGTAGCGG
>NZ_JASXTA010000148.1:0-288 GCF_032290525.1 Bradyrhizobium cosmicum
GTCAAGGGCAGCGCCGCAAGGTGCACAAACGCCGACGGCACCATGTAGTCCGGCAGCCGCGCACTTAAGTGCGTGCGCAAGGTGCCGGCAAGTTCGCTTCCATCCAGCCCATCCGAGCCCGCCTCGGACGCGCACACCACATAGGCGACCAGCCGCTGCTCGCCGGCGCGGTCCTGGCGCGCCACCACCACCGCGTCGCGCACCGCGGCGTGCTCGACGAGCCGCGCCGCGATCTCGCCCGGCTCGATCCGGAAGCCGCGGATCTTCACCTGGTCGTCGTTGCGGCCC
>NZ_JASXTA010000149.1:0-288 GCF_032290525.1 Bradyrhizobium cosmicum
CTATGTCGGTGATAAGGCGGTGAGCGTGCGTGATGGCGGCAAGCTGTGCGATGTATCGCCGACCATTTTACATCTGATGGGTATTGATAAGCCAAGCGAGATGACGGGCAGCAGTCTGTTGATTGATTGATCCATCATTGAATTTCGGTGAATTAAATTGATATGATAAAACTTACTTTGATCGCAGCCATCGTGATGGGGGTGGGCAGCTCAGCCCTCGCCAATACCCCTGTGCTGCCTGCTCAAGACACCCAAATCGCTAAGTCCCATGACTCACCTGACCTAGAG
>NZ_JASXTA010000150.1:0-287 GCF_032290525.1 Bradyrhizobium cosmicum
CACGGTCTCACTGGTCTCGCCAAAAATTATATCGGTCGTTCCGCAGAAGTTGAGGCCCATATCCTTGAGGCGCTGCGCCTCTCTCCCCGTGACGTCTGGGCCCCGAGCTGGATGATGATGATCGGCCACGCAAAAATATTTCTCGGCGCCGACTTAGAAGCGGTCACGTGGCTGCGCCGAAGTATTGAGGCCAATCGCAATGTTGCCCGCCCGCATTTTGTTCTTGCCGCTGCGCTGGCGCAGTTAGGGCTGTTGGATGAGGCAAGGGCTGCTGCCCAGGCAGGATT
>NZ_JASXTA010000151.1:0-287 GCF_032290525.1 Bradyrhizobium cosmicum
GCACCAGCGCATGGTCGGCAAACCGCGCAGCAAGCCCGAGATCGTGCGTCACCACGATCACCAGCACGCCCTTGTCCGCGGTCGCGCGCAGATTCGTCATGACGTCGATCTGGTGCCGCGGATCGAGCGAGGCGGTCGGCTCGTCGGCCAGGATGATCGGAGCCTCCACCGCCAGCGCGCGCGCCAGCGCCACGCGGCTGCGCTCGCCGCCGGACAACTCGGTGACGCGGCGATCGCTGAACTCCATCACGTCGACCGCCTGCATCGCGCGCAGCACGGCCTCGGCG
>NZ_JASXTA010000152.1:0-287 GCF_032290525.1 Bradyrhizobium cosmicum
GACCAGATGCTGCGCAAAACGGTCGATGCGCTGATCCCATTCCGGGCGCTCGCGGTGCGAGAACTCCCAGGTCCAGATCGTGTCGCACAGGAGATAAAGCACGTAGGTGGCATTCTCGGTGTATTTCAGCACCGTGCCGAGCAGGGCAACGAAGAGGGCGGCCGCGATGGCGATGCTGAATGCGTCGGGAATGCCGATGGCGTTCAGGCCCTTCTCGAACACGAAGGCGATGGCGCCGACACACACGGCCTCCAGCAACAGCATCAGATGCGGATAGGTGATGAAAG
>NZ_JASXTA010000153.1:0-287 GCF_032290525.1 Bradyrhizobium cosmicum
GAACAGCGCGGGGTGAGAAAACTCGACCGGAGCCGCGTCGTTTGGCGAGATGATCACCCGCATTCCGATCCGCGTCTTGTCGAACAGCTTTTCCGCAAAGCCGTAGGGCATCCGCACGCAGCCATGCGAAGCCGCATACCCGGGCAGCGGTCCGCCGTGCAGTGCGATGCCGTTCCAGGTGATGCGCTGCATGTTCGGCATCTCGGCATCGTCATACATGTTCGAGCGGTGGTCCTTGTTCTTCTCGACGACGGTGAAGACACCGGCCGGCGTCTCGCGTCCCGTGG
>NZ_JASXTA010000154.1:0-286 GCF_032290525.1 Bradyrhizobium cosmicum
GAAAAGGTCTGAGTACCAGCAAGTTTGAAAACTTTCGTGACAGCTCGGAATGATGCAATGAATAGGAGCTAGTGCTGAGGGAGAGTATTGAAGTATCATCACCAGCCCATAAACTTATTAGCCCAAATATTTTATAAGTCCATAAACCCAATGTGTGGAATGTTCTAAAGTTAGGTTCAGATTATGATTGCTTGATATTTGTAGGTAAAATAGGCTACTTGGGTGGCTATTGATTAATTAGCTTATTTTAATGTGCGGTTACTGTTGTATTTGCTCTACTATAGAT
>NZ_JASXTA010000155.1:0-286 GCF_032290525.1 Bradyrhizobium cosmicum
GCTGAATTCAGCGGGATATTTTACGATGGTCTTCACCGATATCTTCATCAAGCGTCCGGTCCTGTCGGTCGTCGTCAGCCTGCTGATCCTCCTGATCGGTCTGCGCGCCGCCAGCGTATTGCCGATCCGGCAATATCCGAAGCTGTCGAACACGGTGGTCAACATCATCACCTCATATCCGGGCGCGTCGGCTAACCTGATTCAAGGCTTCATCACCACGCCGATCGAGCAGGCGGTCGCTTCCGCCGAGGGCGTCGACTACATCACTTCCTCGTCGGTGCAGGGC
>NZ_JASXTA010000156.1:0-286 GCF_032290525.1 Bradyrhizobium cosmicum
ACTGAGTGCAACTAATCTATTCTTCCTGTTGTACCAAGAAACTGGTGTTGACCCAATACTGAAAATTCCCCTTGATGTTCTCTTCTTGTCAGATGGAATCCCTGCCTAATCTACATCTGTGAAGTTTGAAGCTTCACTCCCTCTATCCGTCTGTACCAAAGACCAAACTGAGTGGTGCTTTTGAGGTATCTCAACACATGTTTAGTTGCCTTCCAATACAGTTTGGTTGGCTTAACCATGGTTTGACTAAGCTGGTTAACTGCAAATCACATATCCAGTTGTGTGT
>NZ_JASXTA010000157.1:0-285 GCF_032290525.1 Bradyrhizobium cosmicum
GCGCGGACTTCTCCGCGTGAATCCCGCGGTTTGTGCGCGGCTGTTTCGCTGAGAGACGCCTTCTGCTCCCCCCTCTGCTGCCCTCCGCGACCCCGTCTCAGGGCGGCTTCCCTATCGTGCGGTTTGCGCGCGTTTTCCCTGTTCCGAAGGAGCTTACAGGGAAATCAGGCTGTGGCCTGCCGACGCAAGGCGGCATGCTTGCAGCGCAGTCCGAGGAGTTCGGGGCCAGATGCCATGACGAAGGCTGGGGCGTGCGTGGCCCGGCCAACCTGTGGTAGTCAGCCG
>NZ_JASXTA010000158.1:0-285 GCF_032290525.1 Bradyrhizobium cosmicum
TTGCTCTCGTTCTTGTTCGTTAATTTCGCTAGGCAGTTCTTCCAAATTCCTCGCAGTTGCTCAAACGATTTGGATCGCAGATCGGCGATAATTTTTTGAGCATTTGGTTGCGCGACTATCTCTTTATGGGTTGGCTTTGCTGCCAGACGTTGCGGTGCTCTTCGTCTCCGCTTTGGCTGAGTTTTCAGAACCTTTCGGAGCGACTTCGCTCGTTTGCCGAAAACTCGGCGCTTGCTCTTCTGATTTTTCATTGGACTGGTCGTGCTGACTTGACCGCGCGTGTTC
>NZ_JASXTA010000159.1:0-285 GCF_032290525.1 Bradyrhizobium cosmicum
GGCTAGGCTTCGACGTCACCGTGTTTGCTTCGGTTCATTTGTCGAGTCAGGCGGATGCGGATTTGCGCGCGTTCGAGGATTTTGTCCGCGCCGAGCCTCTGGTGCGGGAATGCTGGATGCTGTCGGGCGAAGTCGACTTCATCCTCAAATGCGTCGCGCCCGACATGGCGACGTTTCAAGATTTCGTCACGCACCTGACGGCCGCGCCGCACGTACGCAACGTCAGGACGTCGCTCGTGCTGCACAATTCGAAATATGAAGCGGCGGTGCCGCTCGATGTGAAGG
>NZ_JASXTA010000160.1:0-284 GCF_032290525.1 Bradyrhizobium cosmicum
GTCCGTGACCGGCTGCATGGCCTCAATGGCATTGATGACCAGGTTGAGAATGACCTGTTGCAACTGGACCCGATCGGCGATGACCAGCGGCAGGTCGGGGGCGAGCTCCAGCCGCAACGATACCTGATGGTTGACCAGCGCATGCTGCACTAGGCTGATGACCTCGTTGATGACATCGTTGATGTGAAGCGAAGCCTTTTGACCGGTCGCCTTGCTCACGAGCGCACGGACCCGCTGGATCACGTCGCCGGCCCGATTGCCGTCCTTGACGATCGCCTCCACGG
>NZ_JASXTA010000161.1:0-284 GCF_032290525.1 Bradyrhizobium cosmicum
GGCCGATGGCGATATCGCCGGCACTGATTTCTTCCAGGCCGGCCACCATGCGCAACAGGGTGGATTTGCCGCAGCCCGAGGGGCCGACGATGACCACGAATTCGCCATCGTTGATCTCGGCGCTCACGCCGTGGATCACTTGGTTGGCCCTCGGGCCTTTGCCGTAGCGTTTGATGACGTTGCGAAACGAAAGAGCTGCCATTTTCTTCTCGGTATTGCCTCAACGCGAGGCGCGAATTCTTTTCGAGGAACACCGCGGAACTGGCTTTGCCAGTCCGCTGGTG
>NZ_JASXTA010000162.1:0-284 GCF_032290525.1 Bradyrhizobium cosmicum
CTACTATCTCGTTGGTGCGCTCGTGTTGATCGTCTACATGCGCTCCGCCCGCACCTCGTTGCGTCTGCCGTTCGACGTGCGCCTCATCAGGTGGCGGCAGCTCGGCGATATTCTTGCCGTCGGCGGGTTGTCGGCCATCGGCACCATTCAGTCCAATTTGACTGTCGTCCTGGTCACCGGCGCCGTCGGGCTGTTCGGCACTGACGCCATCGCAGGCTACGGAATTGCGTCACGCCTCGATTACATCCAGATTCCGCTGCTCTTCGCGCTTGGCAGCGCGGCAC
>NZ_JASXTA010000163.1:0-284 GCF_032290525.1 Bradyrhizobium cosmicum
GATTGGTGTTCGGCATCTCGAACACCGCGCTAACGCCTCCCATTACGGCGCTGCGCGAACCGGTCTCGAGGTCTTCCTTGTGGGTCAGCCCTGGCTCGCGGAAATGCACCTGCGTGTCCATCACGCCGGGCAGGATGTGCAGGCCCTTGCAGTCAATGGTCTCGCCGGCGGAGGCCTGTCCGAGCCCCCCGATCGCGGCGATCCGGCCATTGGAGATGCCGATGTCGCAGATGCCCTCACCGTCCTGATTGACCACGGTGCCGGATTTTAGAATGGTATCAAAT
>NZ_JASXTA010000164.1:0-283 GCF_032290525.1 Bradyrhizobium cosmicum
AGCTGACAGTGCGCCGCCGCGGCGGTCGCAAGCGGGCGATCGGGACCAGGGCGCCGATGCTGGTTCCGATGACGCCGAACGACCGGTGGTCGCTCGACTTTGTGTCGGATCAACTGACCTGCGGCCGCCGCTTCCGCATCCTGACCGTTGTCGATGATTGTACCCGCGAGTGCCTGGCGCTGGTGGCCGACACCTCGCTCTCGGGCACCCGGGTGGCGCGGGAACTGGACCGGCTACTGATTGAGCGCGGCAAGCCGAAGATGGTGGTCAGCGACAACGGCAG
>NZ_JASXTA010000165.1:0-283 GCF_032290525.1 Bradyrhizobium cosmicum
GTCAAATACTATTCGACCGTTCACCGCGTGATTTGGGCGCTTTCGCATGGCCACTGGCCGACCGACGACCTCGATCATCGCCACGGAGAGCGCTCCCACAACGCCATTGTCGAGTTGCGCGACTGCACACCTTCCGACAACCAGCGCAATCGTCGTCTCCATAAGAACAACACGAGCGGATTTAAAGGGGTTTCGTGGGTTCCGAAGCTACAGAAATATCTCGTTCAAATTCAGGTCAATAAGGCCGCCGTCAAGCTCGGATATTTCGTCGACAAGATTGAAG
>NZ_JASXTA010000166.1:0-283 GCF_032290525.1 Bradyrhizobium cosmicum
CTATTGAGAAGAATATTGGCATCCCATAGGGGATTCGAACCCCTGTTACCGCCGTGAAAGGGCGGTGTCCTAGGCCTCTAGACGAATGGGACGCAAGGTTTGTTATTTTATTTTTAATCAATAAAATAACTCAAATTTAAGCGTTTAAGCTTAGAATGTAAGAAAATGCCTAGGTGCTTACATTCCTCATTAGCAATTTGGTGGAGCTAAGCGGAGTCGAACCGCTGACCCCTTGCATGCCATGCAAGTGCTCTACCAACTGAGCTATAGCCCCATGCTAATG
>NZ_JASXTA010000167.1:0-283 GCF_032290525.1 Bradyrhizobium cosmicum
GTTTGTGACTTATCGTAAGCCACGAGTTTATCGTGATATTGAGATTGCCAAAGAAGCACCCGCCAAAGTGGTCAGCGGCTATGATGTGGCGGTGGCTGTTGGGGCGATTTTGATGGCATTGGGTGCGCAGCTGATGACAGACTCGCTGCTGATTGGCTCGCTGGTCGGCTTTGCGGTGTTTATGGCGACTGGTGTGGTCAAATGGCGTGAGGCCAATGATGTCTTTAATGACGGCATCAAACTGATGGCGATGATTGGCTTTATCATGATCTGCGCCCAAGGC
>NZ_JASXTA010000168.1:0-283 GCF_032290525.1 Bradyrhizobium cosmicum
GTCTCCGACAACTCCGTCTTCAACAAGGCTGTCACGACGCTGCTCGACGAGCAGGTGCGCAAGATCGCGCTGCTCGACGGCACGGCCTACCGACAGGCAAGCTATGCCAATGTCGCCTGGACGCTGCGCGACGTCGGCGGTCTCAACTCCAGCCTGCACAAGAATCTCATCGGTGCCAACCGGGTAGCCACTGAAGCCGAGAAGATGGAGATCAGCCGCTCGCAGGGGCGAAACGATCAGATTCTGATGTCGCTGCAGGAATTGCGCGGCAATCCCTCTACGC
>NZ_JASXTA010000169.1:0-283 GCF_032290525.1 Bradyrhizobium cosmicum
GGACATGATGCGTCATGTTGACCTGACGTCGCCCGATATGGTCTCGGCCGAATTGACCCGCGGAGAGGTCGAGGCCGCGCTCGCCTCAGCGACCACCGCCGCGCCCGCCGATTTCACCGGGAAGAGATTATCCGGCCTGGACCTATCGGGCCTCAACCTGTCCGGCGCAACGTTCCGCGCGGCCCGACTCAACAAGACAAAGCTCGCCGGCGCCAGACTCGATCGCGCAATTCTCGACCAGGCTTGGCTAATCGAAGCCGACCTGACCGGCGCAAGCCTAAGG
>NZ_JASXTA010000170.1:0-282 GCF_032290525.1 Bradyrhizobium cosmicum
GGATAGGCGTCGGTGATCGCCTTGCGCGACAACAGCAGCTTCAACACGTCGCGGGCGCGGATCGGATCGAGTGCGACGGTGATCCCCGATCCGAGGGCCTCCTCGATGAGGACGTCGTCGGCGGCCTCGCGGGCCATGGATGCTCCCGCCCGCGCGGCCCTCAGCACGTCGGCTGGACGGATGTACTCCGGCTGTGCGCCCATGCGTTCCCTCCCGATGACAGCGGCGGCTCCGACTCGTTGTGAGCGAAGTCATACCCGCGTGGCCGAGATTAGTACGTTG
>NZ_JASXTA010000171.1:0-282 GCF_032290525.1 Bradyrhizobium cosmicum
GTCCATCAGTACGTTGATCGAGACCGATGGCGGGATCTGCGCCCGCAGCACCGGCAGTTTGGCCAGGATGGAGTCGACCACCGCCACCGTGTTGGCGTCCGGCTGCTTCTGGATGCCGAGCACGATGGAACGGTCGCCGTTCAGCCAGCTCGCGATCCGCTCGTTCTCGACGCTGTCGTAGATCCGCGCCACCTCGTCGAGCTTGACCGGGGAGCCGTTGCGCCAGGCCACCACGATCTGGCGATAGTCCATCGCCTTATCCATCTGGCCCGAGGCCTGCAG
>NZ_JASXTA010000172.1:0-281 GCF_032290525.1 Bradyrhizobium cosmicum
GTCGATCGGCGAGAACTCGGTGCATGGTTCGGACGCGCCGGAGACCGCCGCGATCGAAATCGCGCAGTTCTTTTCCGGTAACGAAATCGTCGGCTAATCGATTAGAAGAGCGGCCGCAATAGCCGCGCGCAACGGCTGAAGACGCCTGGGGGAAACGCTGTGAACTGGCTCTTGCAAATCTTCGATCCTGCAACGCTCTCTGCGTTCTTCACCCAGTTCCAGGCCGAGATGCAGCAACCCGCCTTCTGGGTCGCGCTCGGCAAGATCATGTGGATCAACAT
>NZ_JASXTA010000173.1:0-281 GCF_032290525.1 Bradyrhizobium cosmicum
ATTTCCGGCTTCGGCCAGACCGGGCCGGAGCGGCTGGGCGCCGGTTATGACGGCAAGATCCAGGCGCTATCCGGCATCATGTCGATCACCGGTCACGCCGAGACCAGGCCGACGCGGGCGGGCTTCGCGGTGTGCGACGTGCTGTCCGGTGCTACCGCAGCCTTTGGCGTGTCGAGCGCGCTGTTCCAGCGTACCCATACCGGCAAGGGCCAGTTGGTCGACGTCTCGATGCTGGAGGCGACGCTGGCGTTTCTGTCCGGGCAGGTCGCGGACTATTCGGT
>NZ_JASXTA010000174.1:0-281 GCF_032290525.1 Bradyrhizobium cosmicum
GGTCTGGGTGATGGCGTTCTCGGTCTCGATGGTCTTGGCGTTCGCCTGGTAGTTGCGCTGCGCCACGATCATGTCGACCAGTTCGGTGGAGATGTCCACGTTGGAAGCCTCCAACGCACCGGATTGCAGGGCCCCGAGGGTACCGGCCCGCGGCGTGCCCACCACAGGCTGACCGGACTCGGCGGATTCGGTCCAGGACGTCTTGCCCATGGGCGTCAGGCCCTGGACGTTGGCGAAGTTGGCCAGGATCACCTGGCCCTGCACCTTGGACTGACCGTTGG
>NZ_JASXTA010000175.1:0-281 GCF_032290525.1 Bradyrhizobium cosmicum
GTACGGAATCGTAGCGCCGCCCAAAACTCCGAAAGACATCGTCGAGTAGATCAATGCCGATGTGAACGAGGCCTTGCGCCAGCCTCAGGTGCAGGATCAGCTCAAGAAACTGTCCGCCGGTATTTTCGGCGGCCCGATCGACAAGTCATCCGCTTACATGCGCGAGGAAATCGACCGGTGGGCCGCGGTGATCAAGTCCGCCAACATCGAGTTGCAGTGAGGGAACGCGTGAGTTGATTTCGATGCGGGGGTTGCGCGGATTGTTGCGCTGGAGTGGGGAC
>NZ_JASXTA010000176.1:0-280 GCF_032290525.1 Bradyrhizobium cosmicum
GCTATGATCTGCTGGATCTAATGAAATCTCATCAACTGGATTATACCAACACCTTTCGCGCACTGATCGCTGTGGTGGCACAGATGATGGATCATCAGCACGATCATCCGCACGAGTGCCAGTTACTTACGACGCTGCATAATAGCCTAGCACAAGCAGAAGATGCTTGGCAGTCATGGTTGGTGCGCTATCGCACACTGGTTCAAGGTTCAGACACACGCGCGGTGCTGGGCACGCTTGGCCAGCACAATCCCGTGTACATTCTACGAAACCACATGGC
>NZ_JASXTA010000177.1:0-280 GCF_032290525.1 Bradyrhizobium cosmicum
TCCTAGGGGGTGTTCATTTGGTTGTTTATGGCTAAGGAAATTGGCAAAGGCAAAAAATGGCATTTTTGGCACATTTATTTATGAAAATAATAGAAATTAGGAGAAAAAGGAGGTGAAAGGTCACAAGTTTCATGTGAATGGGAAAATGAAGAAAAATAATGGAAAATGAAGAAAATAGAGGCCTCATTAATAAAAGGACTTCTGAGGATCAGTTGGTAGGCTTATTATTTTCTGTGCTAAGATTCTTTAAGAGTCTTAAGTTCTTAGTAAATGTAAGATC
>NZ_JASXTA010000178.1:0-280 GCF_032290525.1 Bradyrhizobium cosmicum
TGCCGTCACGGCGCATTTGACGACTGCAATGTCAAAAAAGAATGCCGCTTGAGAAATGCAGCCGCGCGGAGATAGGATCGAAAAACATAACAGGAGGCAATATTAGCTTTTGATCAGGCTGCGTCCGAGATGCGCATTTCAACATGCAGGCCGGCAGCTCCGATCATGTTGACCAATGTATCGAGACCAAACAATTCGATCTTGCCACGCATGAGATCAGAGATACGCGGCTGGGTAACACCAAGCAGCTTGGCGGCCTCCGATTGGCTCAGCCCTGTTC
>NZ_JASXTA010000179.1:0-280 GCF_032290525.1 Bradyrhizobium cosmicum
TCTCGTCCCAGCTCGTGGTGCGCGGCGGGTGCGGGCGTCCGGCGAAGACCGTCCAGACGTCACTGGGATCGGTGAGGACGAATGCCGTGGCGCTGAGCAGTGCGTCGTCGAGATGGGGGGAGAGGACGAGCGTGCGTGCTCCGTGGAGGGAAGCGGGTCTGGAGCGCAGGGAAGTCACGTCATCAGTATGACGATGCGGTCCGTGTCGCAACTTTCCGCGGCATGGTGGGGGCTCGCCGCCGCGGGCTTAACATGAGTCGGTGACCTTGCTGCACAACGA
>NZ_JASXTA010000180.1:0-279 GCF_032290525.1 Bradyrhizobium cosmicum
TGCCTGACCTCGTCGATCACAGACGCCGTATGCAACAGCGCCTTGCTCGGAATGCACCCGACATTGAGACAGACTCCGCCGAGCGTATCGTAACGCTCGACCAGCACGGTCTTCATGCCGAGATCGGCGGCGCGGAAGGCCGCCGAATAGCCGCCAGGACCGGCGCCCAGCACCAGCATGTCGCATTCGATATCCACCTTGCCGGAATAGGATGCCGCAGATGGCGCGGGTGGCGGCGGAGCGGCGGCGGCCGGCTGCGACGCCGGCACGGGTTTTGGC
>NZ_JASXTA010000181.1:0-279 GCF_032290525.1 Bradyrhizobium cosmicum
CAAAGAATCCGACCTAAAAGTCGCTGCCAGCATCCAAGGCGACAAAGTGCGTGTCAGCGACAAGAAAAAGGACAATCTACAAGCAGCGATGGCATTTTTGAAAGAAAAATCGTTTGGTATACCGCTACAATTTAACAATTTTAAAGATTAATTAGCAGTACACGACTACAAACCGTTCATGTTAGGCTTAGGCTTCACTCAGCCAAAGGATGAACGGTTTTTTATTGGCTACAAATCCAGTCAATAAATTAACAATGTGAAATTTTTATTCAGTTAAGT
>NZ_JASXTA010000182.1:0-279 GCF_032290525.1 Bradyrhizobium cosmicum
GGTGGAGCATGGACCTATCCTCGCGTCGGCGTGGTGTTCAGGCACCGTGTGGACATGAACGGAAAGTTTCTCCGATCAAACCGATATCTTATTTCATCATAATGCCATTTTGCGAACTGAGTGCAATGCACAAATAGTCGCATTTGCGACGATAACGCTTCGGCGGTGAAAATAGGCACGGGAAATTCCGCATAGCGGAATTTTAGGCGAATTGTGGCGGAGAAATTCGGAATAGCGCGACGCGCTCAACCCAACCGTGCCTGCTCCAAAGGAACACGG
>NZ_JASXTA010000183.1:0-279 GCF_032290525.1 Bradyrhizobium cosmicum
TTGTTGATCAGGATGTCGAGCCTGCCGAATGCGTCGATCGCCAAGGCGATGCAGGCTTGCGCATCCACCTCGTCTGCAACATCGCCAAGAAAGGGTTCGGCCACGCCGCCGCGCGCCCGGATGGCATGGACGACGTCCTCCACCGGATCGGCGGGCAGTCCGGCAACAATGACTTTCGCACCTTCTCGCGCAAATTTATGGGCGATAGCTTCGCCGATTCCCGTCGCCGCACCTGTCACGATCGATGATTTGCCGTTCAGCCGTCCTGCCATCGTCATC
>NZ_JASXTA010000184.1:0-279 GCF_032290525.1 Bradyrhizobium cosmicum
GTTCCAGACCTCCATCAAGGACCTTACAATCGCTAGAGTGGAAGACAGGCGGATTGCCTTCCGCGTCGGCGTCAACATCGGCGACGTCATCGTCGAGGCCCATGACATCTTCGGAGACGGCGTTAACATCGCGGCGCGACTTGAGAACATCGCAGAGCCCGGCGGCATTTGCATTTCGTCTTCTGCTTACGATCAAGTCCGAGGTAAGGTCGGTGCTGAGTTCGCCGATCTGGGCGAGCAGAACCTCAAAAACATCGCCCGCCCGGTCCGCGCCTATGC
>NZ_JASXTA010000185.1:0-279 GCF_032290525.1 Bradyrhizobium cosmicum
CTCCAAATCAAGGAAAAAGTTAGGTACATATTGTTTAGTTAAAGATTCCTTTCATCAGACCTTAATTTTCGAAATATCCAGCTTTTTTGAATTTGGAGTCGAATTTCGTGAGTTAAAACCTTTAAAAATAAAGAGTTTCGGAAAATATTGAAAATTTCCAAAAATGCTCCAAATTAAGGACAAATATTAGGTGGATATTTTTTAGATAAAGACATTTTTCATCAGACCGTAAATTTTAAAAAATCAAACTTTATGGAATTTTGAATCAAATCTCTTGAG
>NZ_JASXTA010000186.1:0-279 GCF_032290525.1 Bradyrhizobium cosmicum
GTTCTGCTCCTGCAACTGACGCAGCCACTCACCGACCAGCGCTTGCGGGCTCGGTGCGTCGACAATCGGCAACGTGTTGATGAAGAGGCCCACCATCTCCTCGGAGCCCGGAAGGTCTGCCGGACGGCCCGACACGGTCACCCCGAAACAGACGGCGGCCTGCCCCGAATGCCGCCGCAACAACTGCGCCCACGCCGCCTGAACGAGCGTATTGAGCGTCACGCGCTCGCGCTTCGCAGATGCCTTCAGCCGTTCGGTCAACTCCGGATTCACCGAAAG
>NZ_JASXTA010000187.1:0-279 GCF_032290525.1 Bradyrhizobium cosmicum
GTCGAGGCTGATGTCGCGGGTGAGCATCGACACGAAGAACTGCTTCGTCGGGACCGCCTTCGCGGTGTCCTTGCTCAGTTTCATCGGCTGGTTCTCCGTGTTTTGGCCTTGTTCGCAGGGGCGGCGGCCTTCGTCTTGGAAGTCTTCGGCTCGCCGGTCGGCGCATCGACGAGGGCGAGCGCGCCCTGATCGCCGGATGTCGCCTTCGCGCGGTTCGTCCTGAGGTGCGCCTTCGCGGCTGGCGCCGCACTCTGCTCTTCCTCGTGACGCTGGCGATTC
>NZ_JASXTA010000188.1:0-279 GCF_032290525.1 Bradyrhizobium cosmicum
GTCTGTCGCCTCGGCTGCTCCTCCTGAGCGGCAACAGGCTCCGGAGCGTCTTTCCACTCGTCACCTAGATAAATGATGGTGTCGTCCTCTTTGGGAGCACTCATCCCGTTGGTGGCAACGTTCACCGAAGAAGGCTTAACAACAAACATCACCACAGCGTCCGGCATGGCCTCCCGGAACATTTCCCAGTTGCGGTTTTCGTCCAGTTTGACCCGTCGTACCCGCTTGCCATTACGCCACATCTTGTCCATCGCTGAGTGCGAAGTCGGGGGGTCAAAG
>NZ_JASXTA010000189.1:0-278 GCF_032290525.1 Bradyrhizobium cosmicum
GTGCTGATGTCGGTGCCCGATTTCTACCTCTTGCTGGCGCTGGCCGCTGCGCTGCCAGCGTACATGAATCCCGTGCTGGTGTATGTGCTCATCATCGGCATCCTGAGCTTCGTGGGCTGGGCGGGCATGGCGCGCATCATCCGCGGCATGACGCTGAGCGTGCGCGAGCGCGAGTATGTCGAGGCGGCGCGCTCGATGGGGCAGAGCGACCTGCAGATCATCACGCGCCACATCCTGCCTTCGACCTTTTCCTACGCCATCGTGGCGGCCACGATGAG
>NZ_JASXTA010000190.1:0-278 GCF_032290525.1 Bradyrhizobium cosmicum
CCCACACCCAGCCCTGCCAGGTCAGTCCCATCGAGGATCCACCCTCGACGAATGCCGTGATCGTCGGGATGACGGCAAACAGGCCAACCCCCTCGAGGGTTCCCTGAAGACCTGCCAGCCACAGGGAGCGACGGAACTTGGCAGCCCCTTCCTCGGTGAGAAGGGGCCTGAAGGTGTTCAGGAGCAGGATGTCGCCCGCCCAGGAAAGGCGGGAGTTCATGGTCGTGGTCATCGGGTGGCTCCTTCCATCGCTCGCCCTGCCGACAGACGCGCCCAAT
>NZ_JASXTA010000191.1:0-278 GCF_032290525.1 Bradyrhizobium cosmicum
ACTATGTGCCATGAGAACGATGGTGCCGTTAGAGACAAACGGTTACTTGCACGCGAGGGTGAATGTGGTTGTACTGTGGGTCCCACGAGATTAAGGGTTGTATTGTGTGTCCCCTTGGGATCGACTACGATCTCCCTGAGAACCGAGGGTCGTACTGAGAGTCCCCTCTATGTGTCTGCGGATGCACGTGATTGGCCAAGGTGTTGAGATGGTTGTGTGAAGTGAGGTTCGTTAGCCTAACAAGAACTATTAGGTGATTAATGAACTTAATACTACGT
>NZ_JASXTA010000192.1:0-278 GCF_032290525.1 Bradyrhizobium cosmicum
GGTTGAAGCCGGTAGCGCGAGCCTGTATCTACTGGGCAGGGCGCACGGCGGGGTGTTTCGCTGGGCAGGGACATCCATTCATTCATGGCTCGCTAGCGAAGCGATTCGCCGGCGGGCGCGTCGCGGAATCACCGTGAAAGGCTTAAGCGAAGCGGGATGGTGGATTTATTCGGCATGTTCCGTCGACGCCCCGCGAAACGCGGCCCTGTAGGCTTTGCGCGTTCGCGCGAGGACATCACCGCGCTCGGCGATTCCTTCGGCGACATGCTGGCGAGCCC
>NZ_JASXTA010000193.1:0-278 GCF_032290525.1 Bradyrhizobium cosmicum
GGCGTCTCCATGGAGCGCCTGCAGCGCCTCAACGGTATGGCGGTCTCGACCATGCTCCACCCGGGCATGGTGCTGCGCACCGCCTGAGCACCCCGCCGGGACGACGTCGGCCCGCGCCTGCGCGTGAAGGTGCGGGCCGACGTCGTCGGTTGAGTTATCACCGGTCGTAGGCCGCCGCACCCGGGATAGGTCAACCGGCGTTCCTCCGAGGCACGAGTGGGACGCCGAGGACGCCCCCGTGGCGCTGCGCCGCTGAGCGGCCGTCACAGTCCCTGTCC
>NZ_JASXTA010000194.1:0-277 GCF_032290525.1 Bradyrhizobium cosmicum
GGTTATGGAAGTTCAGCTGCGGCTGGCTGACCAGGAAGTTGTGCATGTAGTACTGCTTGCGGCGCGTGTCCCACTGCCATGCCGAGCCGCCGAAGACCGACATCCAGTTGTTTGGCGGGTTGCCGTCCGGCGCCGCGTCGGCCCAGACGTACCAGTCGGACTTTGGATTGTCGCGGCTGGAGCGGCTTTCGACGAACCACGGGTGGGCATCGGCGGTGTGCGCCATCACCTGGTCGATCATGATCTTCAGGCCGAGCGAATGGGCCTTGGCGACCAT
>NZ_JASXTA010000195.1:0-277 GCF_032290525.1 Bradyrhizobium cosmicum
CATTTTTATTCTTGGGTTTTTTATACATTCCCAACCTTCTCATTACTTTTTACACTTTAGACATTTTAATTAGTTGCAACATCAACTGGCATTGAAACCCAAATTTCTTATTATAAAAAAATGTCTATGTCTATACAATCGATTAGCATGTGTCCTAATTTGTCTCCATGAAACCAATCCCTCAAGATTATCTAGCAAATCATTAGGAATATGAAAATTATGTTCAGACACTTTACTATCATTCTGACATGTTTGTTTAGTAGTTGGTGTTTCTATG
>NZ_JASXTA010000196.1:0-277 GCF_032290525.1 Bradyrhizobium cosmicum
CCCGCGAATACTGGACCGTCCATGCCACGCTGGCGACCCCCAAGGGCGACGAATACCGTGCCCAGCTTGTGACCTACGCGGGCAGGAAGCTGGAACGCTACGACCTCGCCAACGAGGAAGCGGCCAGGCTGGCGGTGAAGGCGGTGGAAAGCCGCGACCTCAAGGTGACCTCCGTCGCCTCCAAGCCCGCCAGCCGCAATCCCTGGCCGCCCTTCATGACCTCGACCCTGCAGCAGGAAGCCAGCCGCAAGCTGGGCCTGGGCGCGCGGGCCTGCAT
>NZ_JASXTA010000197.1:0-277 GCF_032290525.1 Bradyrhizobium cosmicum
GTGTCAGCCATCGCCTTCGTGGGCTCACCGGCTGCCGAGATAGCTGGCTCGGATTTCGGCGCGTCCGCCTTTGCCTCCGCGCCCGATGTATCACCGACAGGCGTTGCGTCGGACATGGTCACGACGGCGCTCGTCGGCAGAGTACTGCCGGCATCCGCCGTGTGGGTCTGTTCGCGCAACGGCGCCGCGTGGCCGACGGTCGATCGGAGTTCGAGGCTTGGCTGCGCTTGGCCCGCGTCCGCGCCCTTGTCGCCCTTTACCGCGGGCGCATCGGTCG
>NZ_JASXTA010000198.1:0-276 GCF_032290525.1 Bradyrhizobium cosmicum
CTCCCGGTGCACACGTCGTGCACACGTGGTCCTCTAACTAATTGAAGTTCTTAAACTCTCGCTCCAATCCATCATGGGTGCAATGCAAAATCGATGCGATAACATATTGATGTTATTTCGCTTTATCATCTCATCCGGAATAGCTGATTTTTGGGCCGACAGAAATTCAAAGCTGACTATTGGGGCATTTTCCTTTCATTTCAAGTTCTTAAGTCGATCTCAGCTCGTCCCTCGATGACGCCGCGCGTTCTCCGGTACAGCACTGCAGTACCGAAT
>NZ_JASXTA010000199.1:0-276 GCF_032290525.1 Bradyrhizobium cosmicum
ACCGTGTCTCGCGCCGCGGCAAAAGGACCAAAGAGGAAGAACGGGCGTTGCCGCTGATCGCGAACGCTACTGTAAACCGCTCCGTGACCGCTGTCCTGCAGCGGCTCTTTCGCTTCGCGAAGGCAGAGCGCGCCGTCTTTGAGAACGAACCGAAGTGGGGCGAGCTCTATCTGCCGGAGCCAGAGGAGCGGGTGCGGGAGCTGATGGACAGCGAAGCAACGTCCCTTGATGAGGCAATGCGCGCTGATTACGAGCCGTTCTTTGCCTTCGCTCGGG
>NZ_JASXTA010000200.1:0-276 GCF_032290525.1 Bradyrhizobium cosmicum
GAGCAGGACGGAGCCGAGGAGCCGCCCCGCGGGCACCTGCAGCATGAGTTCGCCGGCGTCCGCGGCGTCGGCGTCGGGGAGGCCGGGCTCGGCCGCCCGCTCCGGCGCGGACGCGTCCGCCCCGGCTCCCCCGAGCATCCCCGACGCGCGGTCCAGGATCTCCCGGCGCACCGCTTCGGCCTCGGCGCGGCGCAGGAAGGACAGCTCGAGCGCGGACTCGCCGCCGTCGGCCGCCTCGACCTTCACTGTGGCCAGCCCGAGCAGCCGGGCCACGAG
>NZ_JASXTA010000201.1:0-276 GCF_032290525.1 Bradyrhizobium cosmicum
GTGCAGCAGCGGACCAATGATCTTAGCGAGTCCTTGCGGCAGCAGACGGCGATCGGCGACGTGCTCAAGACCATCAGCCGCTCCACCTTCGACCTGCAGCCGGTGCTCGACACGCTGGTGAATTCAGCCGCGCAGCTCTGCGATGCGGATATGGCCTTCATCATGCGCCGCGTAGGCGACGAATATCGGGCGGGAGCCGCTGTCGGCTACACTGAGGCCTATATCGACTTCCTCACGAATCATCCGCTGGCCGTCGACCGCGGCACGGTTACCGGC
>NZ_JASXTA010000202.1:0-276 GCF_032290525.1 Bradyrhizobium cosmicum
GTGAGTGCTTGCGTGCGCATCTGCTCATCGGGTGCGTTAGCGACCAGGAACCCTCCCAGAATGCCGCATGAGATGATCGCCGGAGTGACGAGGCGCGCATAGCGCATACGATCCTTCGCGGCGCGTCGGGCAGCCAACTTGCCAGGTCCTGGCGCGAACAATCCGACGATCCGCCCGACGACCCATGCCCCGATAGGCATCGCCAGAGGAGCTGCCGCAAGAAGCGGCACCACGGCCAATATCGGCAATATCAGAATGATGTTGGTTCCCATACCC
>NZ_JASXTA010000203.1:0-276 GCF_032290525.1 Bradyrhizobium cosmicum
GTGCAGTACGTCAGCTATACCGACAAGCTCGGAATTATCACGGCAAACGCCACCACACCCTACATTCTGGGCTTTTTCAATCTCGACGAGACTGGATCGATGGTGATCGAACTCCCGGCCGGTCCGACCGCCGGTGGTGCCTCCGACTTCTGGCAACGCGAGTTTGTTGTGATGGGGGAGATGGGTCCTGACAAGGGAGCCGGTGGTCGCTACATCTTCGTACCGCCCGGCCAAGACCCGCCGACCAATGCCGGTGACGCCTACGTGGTGCAGTCC
>NZ_JASXTA010000204.1:0-276 GCF_032290525.1 Bradyrhizobium cosmicum
CACCTGGGTTGCGGTCTTCGGCGCCATCGTCGATGCGACTGAGGTGCTGAGGTCCGCGCGGACCGCGTTCACCTCGTCATCGCAATTCGCGTAGACGCGGAGCCGGGGATGCAGGCGCCGCGCATCGGGGTCAGGTTTCTTCATTGGAGTCTCCCGCGAGAACGTGGCCGTGCCCACGCCGCAGCGTATCAGGCGCCTATTGGAGTTCTTCTACTAACTAAGGTGTCGCCTAGGGGTGAAATGACTCACCAACTGGCGATTTCGTGGGGCTGACCC
>NZ_JASXTA010000205.1:0-275 GCF_032290525.1 Bradyrhizobium cosmicum
GTTCTGGACCGGCATTCCCGTCATGGCGCTGTGGGGCGTGGCAGGCGCGGCGATCCAGGCCCTGACGACGCAGCTCGTTGCACCGGATCAGCAGGGCCAGTTGCAGGGCGCGACCAACAGCGTCAACAGCATCGCCCAGATGGCGGGACCGTTCCTGTTCACGCTGACCTTTGCCTATTTCATCAGCGACCAGGCGCCGGTGAAATTGCCGGGTGCGCCGTTCCTGCTGGCGGCGGCACTGTTGGGGCTCGCGCTGTTGATTGCGTGGCGTACGC
>NZ_JASXTA010000206.1:0-275 GCF_032290525.1 Bradyrhizobium cosmicum
ATCATCCGCCCCTTGTCTAAGACGACGATCTTGCCGGCAACCACAGATAGTGCTGTGTCGGTGAGAGATGACCACGATGGTTTTGCCGGCGCGGCGCAAGTCCTCAACCAGCCGCTCGAACCACACGGCGACTGCCAAATACTTCCTTGATGCAGGTGAGGGGCAGCCTCACGCGGTTGCTGCGCCTGAAGCGAAGGAGATCGCCCAGCGCAAGGCGAACCCGCTTTCTCGACACCTGCACAACCTCAAGCAGCCTCGCCAGAGCCGTCAGGGCT
>NZ_JASXTA010000207.1:0-275 GCF_032290525.1 Bradyrhizobium cosmicum
GGCTGATGCCTGCGCGCCAGTTCTCGGCCAGGAAGCTCTCGAGCTCGCCGATCTGCTCGGCGAAACCGTGCGCGGTGTTGCCTGATAGCGTGACGTCTTTCCAGATCAGGCCTTGCGCTGACGTGACCGAGCGTGGTGTCAGCCACGGCGCCTCGGCGTAATAGAGGTTGGTCACGACCAGCACGGTGGCGGGATGCTCGAACAGGCGGTCCGCCATTTTCTCCAGCATTAACCGGACGTCTTCGTAACTGATTTCCTTCGCCACGACATAGAGC
>NZ_JASXTA010000208.1:0-275 GCF_032290525.1 Bradyrhizobium cosmicum
GCATCGAGCGCGCGAAACATCGGCGCGTTCAAGGCGCGCATCGCTTTCGCCACGATCGATTGCGGCTTCAACAGGCCAGCCATGACGAGGACGTCGGGATAGAGATCGTGCATGATCAGCGCCGATCTCGCGCCTTTCAATTTGGCCGCGGCTGCAAAAGCGTAAGGCAGCATGAAGGGGGCCGGCACGGTCAGCGTGACGTCTCCGCGCCGCAACCTCGCCAGCAGCACGAAAAACATCCGGACCGTGAACAGCAATTCGGCCACGGCGCGCCT
>NZ_JASXTA010000209.1:0-275 GCF_032290525.1 Bradyrhizobium cosmicum
GTACGCAGCCACTGCTCGGTGAAGGAGGACAGGTCCCGCCCCGACGCCACCTGGAGTTGGTGGAGAAGGTCTTTGAGTTCGGTGTTTGAGAAGGCGTTTTGGGCGAAATACGTCCGCACGCCAGCGAGGAACTTATCTTCACCCACAAAGGCGACCAGTTGCTTGAGGGTTGATGCGCCCTTGGCGTAGGTGATCCCGTCGAAGTTCTGTTCGACGGTGTCAAGATCGATCATGTCGGCTGCAATGGGGTGGGTGGTCGGCAGCTGGTCCTGGGT
>NZ_JASXTA010000210.1:0-275 GCF_032290525.1 Bradyrhizobium cosmicum
CGGCTGCAGTTGGCCGGCGAATAGGTCGCAAAGCGGCGGAGTCAGTTTCTCAGGCTATAGGCCGAGGCGTAAAGCGTGTTGGCCAATGCCGGCCGGGCGAGTTGGGCTCGCAACGCGGCCAGCACCTGAGCATCACAGGGTTGGTCACGCCGTTCCGGGCGCGAAATCTCTTCCATGGCGTCGATCAGCATCGACAGCCACAAACGCTGGGCGCTTGCCGATCGCCATCCCTGGAGTTGCTGACCCATCGCCTGTCCCTTTGGTCGGTACAACTG
>NZ_JASXTA010000211.1:0-275 GCF_032290525.1 Bradyrhizobium cosmicum
TTGTTGTTAGCTTCTAGAGATCAAGCTGGTGATAAAACATTGACTAGTGATCATAAGGTTCATGGGAAGAAGGGTAAAGTTAAGTTTCCCTATAAGTTATGTGAATGGAATCATCTAATTCACCTTTTTCCCTTATATGTATGAAGCACCCAAATTGTTAGGAAATATTAATGTTTCTCAACTGAAACTTTCGTCTGGCTACTGAAAGCTTTCTTGTAATCCTCCATTAGTTGATGAAGTGATTGATGAGAATCCATCTCCATTTAGTATCACTC
>NZ_JASXTA010000212.1:0-275 GCF_032290525.1 Bradyrhizobium cosmicum
GTCCGGAGCCGGCGGCTTGTAGTTGGTCAAATTGAGGATGCCGACATCAACCGCGGCAACCACGACCTTGGCGTCCTCGCCGGGACTGAGCCCGCCGAGCTTGACCGGAATCTTTAAGCTGGTGCCGGGCCGAACCAGCGGCGGCGGCGACAGCGCGACTTGGAGCGTGCGCGCCTTCTTGTCGATGCCGAACCACTTTAAGCCGATCGCCCGTCCGGGCATCCGCAACGCCGCCGCGTCCAGCGGTCGCCGCAGCGTCGCCAGCACGTAGGCGC
>NZ_JASXTA010000213.1:0-275 GCF_032290525.1 Bradyrhizobium cosmicum
GTTCTGAAGCAATCCATTGTTCTGCAGCGGCCGGGGTGGCAGCATACACGCTCGCTTCTCTGCCTGCGAGCTCGGCGGGTAGCTCGTCATCAGCCTGCAATGGATACGGCCCGTCTTGGCCACGGAGAGTTTGATCAAACCAAAGCCGGAGAGCTTCTGCTAAAAATTCCTCATGCTCTGCAGCACCACTGTCGCTAATTTCGCCATCATCGATGCGGTCATCAAATTCCCGCTGAGATAAAACGCGGTTAATGTAGTTGTTCCCAAGCCCTGAC
>NZ_JASXTA010000214.1:0-275 GCF_032290525.1 Bradyrhizobium cosmicum
GGTCTGCATCCAGGCGACCATCTCGCTGGCGAGCTGGACGATCTGGCACCAGACCTGGTTCTGTGCGAAGGACTGCAGTGGGAACTTCAACAGACCCATGTCCTTGGCGTTCCGGATCCGGTCCTCACACCGTGCCCGGCGACGGTGGCGCAGCTCGAGGACCGGGAGCTGTCCGCGCGGAGTGTTGGTCGCGAACGCGGTGATGCGCATGCCCTCGTGGTCGGTGATCCGCAGTTGCGCCCCAGGGTGCGGGCGCTCCTTGCGCACGATTACCC
>NZ_JASXTA010000215.1:0-274 GCF_032290525.1 Bradyrhizobium cosmicum
GAGTGAAACGGCTTCGATCGATGACGTCATTCCGCGTGCCGACGTCGTCAAACGCGCAACGCGCATTGGCGCTGAAATTAGGAACGTTAAGCTGTCGGGCGATTTGTCGGACCAGACGATTGCCGCGATCCACAGCGTTCTGCTCGAGCGCAAGGTCATCTTCTTCCGCGACCAGGGTCATCTCGACGACGCCGAGCAGGAGCGTTTTGCTCTTCGTTTTGGAAAGCTTGAGCCGCATCCGACAATCGGTGCTACCAAGGGAACGGCATCGATG
>NZ_JASXTA010000216.1:0-274 GCF_032290525.1 Bradyrhizobium cosmicum
CTCTGGGACAGCGCCGCCAGCTTCGTCGCCCCCGGCGACGCGCAGGGCTTTGCCGATGCCATCGCCGCCCTGCTGGCCGATCCCGCGCGCCACGCGGCGCAAGGCGAAGCCGCCCGGAGCCGCGCCGCCCGCTACACCCCCGCCGCGATGGCCGCGCAGATGTCCGGCATCTACCGCGACCTCCTTTCGGCCAAGGACAAAGCCGCATGAAGATCGTCTATTTCACCCATTCGCTGCAAAGCTGCTGGAACCACGGCAACGCCCACTTCCTGCG
>NZ_JASXTA010000217.1:0-274 GCF_032290525.1 Bradyrhizobium cosmicum
GGCCGGGCTTTCCCAAAGGGGACCGGATGGCGGATCGATATGCACGACCGTGGCGCCAAGATCCGCGAGGATCATCGCCACTGCTGGGCCGGCAATGTACTGGCCGAAATCGACGACCTTTACGCCGAAGAGAGGAAGGCTCGAACGTTGCATCGCTATTGCTTCGTCGGTTTGGTTCGGGAGCAGCGCTGCTCGCGCAAGTTGATGGGCCGCGGATCTCGCTCCGCGTTTCCCAAGGGTACGATGACGTGTCTGTCACGCATTGCTATAAGGC
>NZ_JASXTA010000218.1:0-274 GCF_032290525.1 Bradyrhizobium cosmicum
CGACGACGCCAAGTAACGTGCGCGGCGAGCAGGGCCTCTTCGACCTGCCTGGCGACGACGTGACGGCTGACGGCGGGAAGCCGACGCCCGCGCCGACGCCAGCCGGGCGCCCGGCGGGGCGCCGCCTCGTCGTCGAGACTGACGGCGGGTCCCGCGGGAACCCCGGCCCCGCCGGTTACGGCGCCGTCGTCCGCGACGCCGCCACCGGCGACGTGCTCGCCGAACGGGCGGGCTACCTCGGCGTGGTGTCGAACAACGTCGCCGAGTACACGGG
>NZ_JASXTA010000219.1:0-274 GCF_032290525.1 Bradyrhizobium cosmicum
GTGTGGGACGCTGCACCTGCACCAGCCGACCGCATCGCTGTCATAGGGGCTGGCGTGGTAGGTTCTCTCGTCGCGTATCTGTGCGGGCGGATTCCTGGTACGGACGTCACGCTTGTCGATATCAATCCAGGCCGGGCGAAACTAGCAGGAACGCTCGGGGTTAGTTTCGCTGAACCCGGGAAAGCAAGGGGTGACTGCGACCTCATCGTTCACGCCAGCGGTTCGCCGGATGGACTACGGACGGCGCTCGAACTGGGCGGAGACGAGGCTACTG
>NZ_JASXTA010000220.1:0-274 GCF_032290525.1 Bradyrhizobium cosmicum
TGCACCGGCTGCCCGGAACGGCCGATCTTTTCCGCAATGAAACTGGTTGAGAAGGAACTCGGACCACATCACATCGCCGCCGATATCGGCTGTCACCTGTTCTCGATCCTGCCGCCCTTCAATATCGGCGCCACCACGATGGGGTACGGGCTAGGCCCGGCCTCGGCCTCCGCCTTCAATGTGCCTGCAGGCAAGCGGCCGATCTCGATGATGGGCGACGGCGGCTTCTGGCACAACGGGTTGACCAGCGGCGTCGGTAACGCCGTGTTCAACC
>NZ_JASXTA010000221.1:0-274 GCF_032290525.1 Bradyrhizobium cosmicum
GCCGGAAGAAGCCAAGCAGTCGACCGCGCAGATGCGCAAGGCTGTTTCCGAGCAGATCAATGCGCTGAAGGAACTGTCGGAAATCGTGCAGAAGTCCGGACGCCTGACCGACGTCGGCGAAGCCCGGGCCGCCCGCGCCCCTGCTCCTGCCCGTACGGCAGCAGCCGTTGCACAGGCCCCGCAACCGCAGCGCAGCGAACCGGTTGCAGCACCACGCGCCGTTGCTGCGGCACCCGCTGCTCCGGCTCCGGCCATGCGCGGCAGCCTCGACGTG
>NZ_JASXTA010000222.1:0-274 GCF_032290525.1 Bradyrhizobium cosmicum
AGCATGTTCTTACGGCACAGTAACTGGTTATAATGTTGGTCGTCAAACCTAGCACCTAAACCATTACTAAATGTTTCGTCTATCGTCGCTTCCCACAACCCAGCTGCTAGTTCTACCCAGCGACTAGGTGGTAGATTACCCACGATAGTTCTGGATGTTTCTTCTCTGATCTTTTCGTACAAACTGTGAGCGTCGATTTGGTGATAACGGAGGGATTGTCCCAACCCTAGCACCATTAGATTTATTGAACTCATTGATATCATCCATACTCGGT
>NZ_JASXTA010000223.1:0-273 GCF_032290525.1 Bradyrhizobium cosmicum
GGTTTAGAAGATCGTGTATTTCGGATTAAAACAGAACGTTCATCTGCGACCATACCTGATACCCGTACCAGCCATAATATTTCCAATATTGAGATTGTGGAACGTGATGGTGACAAAGTCACGGTACGTTTTAATTGGAACACTTTGAGTTTCCGCTATAAAACCAACTACAGCTATTTCGGCATGTCATGTTATGTGATCGACTTTTCAACTGAACAACCCAAAATCTTAAGTAAGTATGTTGTGCTTAAAAACGATTATATCAACCAAGTG
>NZ_JASXTA010000224.1:0-273 GCF_032290525.1 Bradyrhizobium cosmicum
GTGGTAATGCGGCCATTGTTGTTACGACCACCAGACTTCGATTTTTTCTCGATCAGCGGTGCGTGAGGAGCGCCTTTGTGCAGCTCCTTGTTGACCACCTTGACCACGAAACGGCGGCCAGGGGAAGTCGGTTTGCATTTAACGATTGCCATGATGCACCCCTTCCTTACTCAGCACTGCTGCTGAAATCGAGATCTTGGCCTGGCTGAAGGGAGACGATCGCCTTCTTCCAGTCATTACGCTTGCCCAGACCACGTGCGGTACGCTTGGTTT
>NZ_JASXTA010000225.1:0-273 GCF_032290525.1 Bradyrhizobium cosmicum
GCATCGAAGTTCGGATGTGGCTGAAACCATCCAGCGCCGAGTTGGTCAACAAGCGGCGGCGGCATATCGCGGGCCCGACCGGTTGCGGCATTTGCGGCGTCGAGTCGATTGCGGAAGCCGTCCGCCCAGCCCCGATCGTGCCGGAGGGGCGTATCTTCTCGCCATCCGAGATCATGGCCGCCATGACGAGCATTACCCTATTGCAGCAGATCAACATCCAGACCCGCGCGGTGCATGCGGCGGCATTCTGGACGCCGGCGCACGGCCTCGTGG
>NZ_JASXTA010000226.1:0-273 GCF_032290525.1 Bradyrhizobium cosmicum
GTGGAAAGACCCGATGGGCGTGATTGAGGCTTTCCGCAAGGCGAGAGAGCAGGTCGACTGCACGCTCGTGCTCGTCGGCAATAATGCCTCTGACGATCCCGAGGGCGGACAAATCCTCGAGACGATCGAGAGCGTCGCCGATGAAGGCATCATTGTTCTCAGCGTCGACGATCCAACCCTGGTGAACGCACTGCAGCGCTCTGCCGCCGTGGTCCTGCAGAAGTCGATCCGCGAAGGCTTTGGTCTCACGGTCGCCGAGGCAATGTGGAAGGG
>NZ_JASXTA010000227.1:0-273 GCF_032290525.1 Bradyrhizobium cosmicum
GTGTTTAGCCGCACCACGTGGGTGGCTATCGCCAACAACGTGTTCTCGTTGTTCATTTTCCCGGTTGACGGTTTCGGTTGGGCCGGTGTCGTGGTCCTGTTGGTGCTGTCGGACGCGCTGTCGCGACGTAAAAGGTTCGCCTGGTGGGTGAGCCTCGTCGTGTTTGGGTTGATGTGGCTGGTGGCGGCCGCGTTCTTTATCATCGTGGTCACCGAGGTTTTCATAGGTTGGCCGACAGACACCCTTAACGACGTTGATCTGGCGGGGTATCTG
>NZ_JASXTA010000228.1:0-273 GCF_032290525.1 Bradyrhizobium cosmicum
CGTCTCGGGTGCTTGCGGTGACGTCGAACGCGGCGAAGTAGAGCCGGTCCTGTGCCGGGGTGACGATGCCGCTCTGGTGGGCGCCGAAGAACGGGTAGGTGGGCGCCGAGGCGTCGGGAGCCGGGTTCGCGGAAGCCTGAGAGGCACCCCACCCCCCGGCGAATCCGGCCAGCCCTGCGGCTGCGCCGCCTCCTGCGACACCGAACATCCCGCGGCGCGACAGCTGCGTCACTTCACCCATCCTTCTGCACGTCGTGTCGATCCGCCCTGACG
>NZ_JASXTA010000229.1:0-272 GCF_032290525.1 Bradyrhizobium cosmicum
GCGCGTGGTCGAGCGGAAGAAGTACGGCAAGGCGAAGGCCCGCCGGTCGTTCCAGTTCTCGAAACGCTGATCGTTTCGAATCGAGCAAGTTCAGGGGCGCGGCATCAGCCGCGCCCTTTTTCTTTTGCGCTGCGTCCGTCCCGCCGGGTGGCGCGGGTGAGCTGAATCACGCGGGGCAACCGATTCCGTCATCCAGGCGTTGCGGAACGGTGAGAGATTCGGCTGCGGGAACAGGCGCACTCCTTGCCGCAAGCCTTCGATCTGCCTTAGCG
>NZ_JASXTA010000230.1:0-272 GCF_032290525.1 Bradyrhizobium cosmicum
GAGCTGACCAAGTCCTTCGGCGGCATCGACGGCCACAAGTACGTGAACGGCGTGCTCGACAAGCTGGCCGGCAAGCTGCGTCCGGACGAAGTGGCGGCCGACACGCGGCGTTAAAACCTACTGCTACTATATATATTAGTAGCATCGGCCAGAAAGCCACCGTTGCCTCGCGGCGCGGTGGCTTTTTTGTTGGTACTTGCGAACCCCAGCGCCGTTGCCAATGTGGCCAACGCGCACTGGCACCTTGCCAATAAAAAAGGCCACCGCAAGCG
>NZ_JASXTA010000231.1:0-272 GCF_032290525.1 Bradyrhizobium cosmicum
TTTGTGTACCGATCTGCATAAATTTAGGTCGATGCGAAAAACTGCAAAGATATTTACGCGGGGCAGTCGCGCGGTCCCCGCGCTTGGGGGCCTCTCTCACAGTACCTGCGCATCGATTGCGGAAGGTCGCCATCGTCAGACGGTCACCGCCAGTGGCTTGCACCCAAGCCAGACGTTGCCTCGAACACCAGCCCTTAATAGAATAATCTTGCTCGACGTGGCCGTCACGCTTGCGAGGTACCCCGAGCTTGGCAGGAGACAATTGTGCTTAC
>NZ_JASXTA010000232.1:0-272 GCF_032290525.1 Bradyrhizobium cosmicum
CCCCAGCTACTTGCTCTTCAACCGACCCAGCTGCACCGAGTCCCTGCAAAAGACAAGAGAGAGAAACTACGAGACGCATGCATTCATAAACGATCTAAAGATTAGCATAAATCGAACATGCAAATGTAATAAGACGACATCAATACACATGCATATAGAAGAAGTTGGAAAACTTTATTGATAAAAGTAACAGGGTTCCGGGGACGATACAACCAGAAGCGGTCTAATCCAGCATCATCTACCCGGCAGAAAGAAAGGGGCTCTTTCTTCAC
>NZ_JASXTA010000233.1:0-272 GCF_032290525.1 Bradyrhizobium cosmicum
GTATGCACCATCTCGTGCACCATCACCCAGTCGCGGCGCAGCACATCCTCGCTTGAATCGCGGCCGAGCGGAATGCGAATGGCGGCGCCGCGATAGCCCCACGTCGTGCCGCCGCGAATGCGGCCTCCATCCACCGGCACCAAGAGCAGCCGGAGCGAGTTGACGGGAAATCGCCCGTAATAGGTCGTCACGGCCCGGGCCGACATCCTGATCCAGTCGAGCAGTTTTTCCCTGGGCAGCATGAAGTCGCCCGGCGCGAACGCGGCATGGAT
>NZ_JASXTA010000234.1:0-272 GCF_032290525.1 Bradyrhizobium cosmicum
GGTGTGATCAGTTTTCTTTTCGCGCTGTGCTTTGCATCGGGGGGGTTTGCGCAGGAAAGGCAGCCTGGCCAAACCGCACCGAATGCGGAAACCGCCCTGCCGGCTGACGGGTCATCGCTGACTGGAAAAGAGCGCATGGGAAAAAAGTGGATGGACGAGCAACGAATCGACAATTGCAACGTGCCCATCGACAAGCGCGGCAGCAAGCCGCGATCCATGACCTGCCCGCATGTTCCGTCGAGATGATCAGCGACGACGATCAGCGCATCACC
>NZ_JASXTA010000235.1:0-272 GCF_032290525.1 Bradyrhizobium cosmicum
GGTGCTGCCGACCTTGCTGTCCTGGACCTCGTCGGCTGTGGTTCACGACATCAAGGGCGAGAATTGGCACCTCACAGCCGGCTGGCGATCGCGCTTCTCGCATTGTTTGTTGTTCGATCCGACCGACATACGCAGTGCCCGGTACAATCCGCTGCTCGAGGTGCGCAAGGGTGTCGCAGAAGTCCGCGACGTTCAGAACATTGCCGACATCCTGGTTGATCCTGAAGGAGCGCTCGAACGCCGCACCCATTGGGAAAAGACCAGCCATGCGC
>NZ_JASXTA010000236.1:0-272 GCF_032290525.1 Bradyrhizobium cosmicum
CTTATAAGGACTTTATTCTCTATCCCAGATAATGGGTCAAGACTTTTTGAAAGGTGGTCCTTAAGGAATCCCACATCAATTAACGTGGGTTTGTACAAAATTATTGGTAGGACTATAGATAAAAGATCTCACGTCAAATAGTTTCTTTTATGGCAAGGAAAACAAGGCAATGTAGAGAGCTAGATGGTTTTATTCATATGCAAAAAGAAGAACTAAAAAGAAGGAAAAAATGTATGTGACTTAGAAAAGTGGTTATGTGTGAAGTCATGATG
>NZ_JASXTA010000237.1:0-272 GCF_032290525.1 Bradyrhizobium cosmicum
GTGCCGCCCGTCGCCCTCAGGGTGCGCCCCGTTCCTGTTGCGGAGGAGCGGTTGGTTCACACGTGCAAGGTTGCTGTAATGCACAGAAGTATGGGAAAAGGCCCCTTATCTTCGTTGTGGATAAAGCGAGGTTTCCGTATGATCTAGTCAAGGCGGCTGTGGATCGTTGTCGTTCTAGGATGAGGCTTGACATGGCGTTATCTCAAAAATTCGATAATCTGCTGGGGATTTTGGGTGCGGGTGCGTTCTTCATCGGCGTCGTTGTCTTTGTC
>NZ_JASXTA010000238.1:0-272 GCF_032290525.1 Bradyrhizobium cosmicum
TCCATATCCTGCTGGTCGTCGCCGTGATCATGATCCTGGTGCGCCTGATCAGCGGACGAGGCATATAGGCGCCAGCGCGCGAGTGACGCCTTGCGTCGGCTTGCCGCCCGCGATTGCAGCGGCAATCGCATGCGCCAACAGAGGTTTGTTTGACCAATCCGTTTCGCGGACGTGCCCGCAGGGTGCGCCTACGAAACGGATTTTTTCTTTAAGGAGAGCACTTATGACTACCCATCTCACCAAATCCGCCATCGCAGCGACCATCCTCGCAC
>NZ_JASXTA010000239.1:0-272 GCF_032290525.1 Bradyrhizobium cosmicum
GGGCAGGGCCGGAGCCGACCACCAGCGGCTGGAGTGGGTGCCCCTGGACCCGCCGGATCGGCTGCGCCGGCTGCCGTGGCTCGAGGCGGACCTGCCGATCATCGACGCGCTCGTGACCGCCCTGGCGCGCTGATACGACGCCGACCCGTCTCAGTTTCCTGACACTTCTATCGTCGACGTCATCTCCTGGGTTAGGGTGGCCTCATGCCGAAGATCCTGGGTTCCTCACTGGCCGAGCATCGAGAGCGCACGCGCACCGCCCTGTTCCACGC
>NZ_JASXTA010000240.1:0-272 GCF_032290525.1 Bradyrhizobium cosmicum
GTGCTAACTTTGTCAACTGAATACATTTATTGTTATCAAATATGGAAGAAAACAATTATCGCATTCTCGTCGTAGACGATTAACAAGACTTATGTGAGATTCTGAAGTTCAATCTCGAGACTGAAGGTTATGCTGTTGACACGGCCAATTCGGCAGAGGAAGCCATGAGTATGGAGCTAACATCATACAATTTGTTATTGTTGGATGTCATGATGGGAACGATGTCTGGCTTTGCAATGGCAAAGAAACTTAAAGAGGAGCCAGCTACAGCC
>NZ_JASXTA010000241.1:0-271 GCF_032290525.1 Bradyrhizobium cosmicum
CTGTAGACGTTGAGAAACTCGCGCGTTACCGCGTACCGTTCGTCGTGCGGCAGGAAGATGCCGTCGCCCTTGTTCTCGATCGGGTCGCCGCCGGTGACGACATTGATCAGCAGACGTCCGTTCGACACCCGATCGAGCGTTGCGGTCATGCGAGCTGCAACGCTTGGCGATTGCAAGCCGGGTCGCACCGCCACGAGATAACGCAAGCGCTCAGTCCAAGGCGCGACAGCCGAGGCTACCACCCAGGAATCCTCGCAGCTCCGTCCGGTTG
>NZ_JASXTA010000242.1:0-271 GCF_032290525.1 Bradyrhizobium cosmicum
GGGCGCGGCGGCGCTGGTCGACGAGGGCCTCGATGGCCTCCAGCTGACCGTCGTGGAACACGGCGTCGGCGATGCCGGTGAGGCTCTGCAGGGCTGCGGTGGCGTCGTCGCGGGTGGTCATCGACTCATCGTGACAGGCGCGTCGGACAGGTCCACCATGAGTGCATGAGCCCCCTGCGCATGCTCGCCTCCGTCGCGCTGGCCGCGACGCTCGCCTCCTGCGGCGCAGATCCGTCGGCCGTCGCCCGCGACGACCTGACCTGCGACCAGC
>NZ_JASXTA010000243.1:0-271 GCF_032290525.1 Bradyrhizobium cosmicum
GGCTTCGAGAACATCGCCGATCCCCCGACCGTCGGCGTCGACCTTGTCGAGAACCACGTCGATGCCGTGGCGGGCAAGGTTCTTTGCCAGCTCTTCGGCCGAATGCACGTTATCGAGCTTCTTGTCGTTGATAACGGTGACGACGCGCACCTTCTTTGCCTTCTCGAGTAACGGAAGCGCATCCGAAACTGCACGGGCAGCGGCTCGGCTGAAATCCCAGGCAACCGCAATCGTTCCGAGCTCAAACGGACGTGGGCGGGGGGTCTCCGGC
>NZ_JASXTA010000244.1:0-271 GCF_032290525.1 Bradyrhizobium cosmicum
GGGCGGCATCGTGGCTTCGGGGCGGCGCGAGGCCCGCCCGCGGTTATGGGACGCCGCGCGCCGGGCGGTCGCGGACGCTGGGCTATCCTATCGACGCGACTGAACGCCCTGGAGGGGACGTGCTCGAACTCGTGAAAGCCGGCGGCTGGCCGATGATCCCGCTGCTGCTGCTGTCGGCGCTCGCGCTGGCGCTGATCGTCGAGCGCGGCTGGACGCTTCGCCGCAGCCGCGTCATGCCGGCCAAGCTCGGCGACGAGGTGCGCGCCTGGGC
>NZ_JASXTA010000245.1:0-271 GCF_032290525.1 Bradyrhizobium cosmicum
GTGCTCTCCTTGGAGACGAATTCCTCTTGCCTCCATCGCTGGCGGATTGAAGGTATTTGGAAACCCGGTCGGGTCTCGCAAAACCTCCGCCGGCTTGACACCAGCCACGGGTGCCAGGACTACACGGTTTTGCCGTACGCGAAGTGCGCCGCTCGTCCTGCGCTGATTAATTGCTCACAGCCCGAAGGCCGCCCTGCAATGCCTCGCGCGCGCGAGCGCCCTCACGTCCACCGCTCCCCGCACTCCACGTATCGTGACGACGCGTACGCCC
>NZ_JASXTA010000246.1:0-271 GCF_032290525.1 Bradyrhizobium cosmicum
GCGGTAATCCTGAACAGGCTGCCCGGTGGGGTCACCGGTTGGCTGTCAATGTCATTCAGCACCGAGGCGCCCTGATTCCGCCTCCCGCCATGCCGGCAATGCCCGCGCTTTCGTATTCCCTAGCTGCCCAGGCTTGAACAATGAAGATAAGAGAAGCCCGCGTTATCGTGACCTGTCCCGGTCGTAATCTGGTCACTCTCAAGATTGTGACTGACGAAGGTCTTTACGGAATCGGCGATGCTACCCTCAATGGCCGTGAGCTGGCCGTGGT
>NZ_JASXTA010000247.1:0-271 GCF_032290525.1 Bradyrhizobium cosmicum
GTGGTGTTCTCATCGAATGAAGTCTTGGCGCCGGGCGTGGTCGCTAACCTCTCGCCCGAGCGCAACCGGCTCCTGATCGGCGAGTGTGACGACCGCGCCAGCGAGCGCGTCGCGAAGCTGCGCGCAGCGCTGAATGACGCTTCAATCGACTCGCCCGAGGTCACGCAGATCAGGGAAACGATCTGGTCCAAACTCCTGACCAACATGTCGATGTCGGTGCTGTGTTTGCTGACCGGGCAGACTGCGCGCGCCGTACGCGACGATCCTGATC
>NZ_JASXTA010000248.1:0-270 GCF_032290525.1 Bradyrhizobium cosmicum
ATATTGTGCACGGGCAATAACTTGCTCTTCAGTGACGACTCCTCCCTTAGCCACATCTTCTGTGATAGAAGGTAGTAATGACTTAATAAACCATTCAGCTAACAACTGATCAGGAACATATGTTTTTACCATTCTGCGATGACGTCGCCACTCATGAATATGATCAGATATGTGAGTGGCCGTTGTCTGCTTGAAATTGGTAAGGAGTTTTGTTCTTGTTTCGTACCTTATTGGTAATTGAAAATGGGTTAAAAAGGTTGTGGCTAGGGT
>NZ_JASXTA010000249.1:0-270 GCF_032290525.1 Bradyrhizobium cosmicum
GGTTTTACGTATCTGGCACAGATTCCGGTCGACCAGGACGTCAAGAACCTGACCAAGGACATCAGCATGGGCAAGTCGCCCGAGGGCAAGGCGCTGAAATTCGTCCATCGCGGCTCCTACGACAACATGGACAACACCTATGAGGCGATCACCAACCACCTCGACGACAAGAAACTGGAAGCCAAAGACACCTTCATCGAGGAATACATCACCGATCCCCTGAAGACGGCGGAGGACAAGCTGGTGATCAACGTCTATGTGCCGCTGAGG
>NZ_JASXTA010000250.1:0-270 GCF_032290525.1 Bradyrhizobium cosmicum
GATCGGCAAAGCGTTCGATCTCCGCCATGTCACGGCCGATGTAGATCATCGGCAGCGCGAGCTTCTCGGGCAGGCGCTCGACGAACGGCAGAATCTCACGTTTGGCGCAGCTGTCGAGCGCGCCAAGCGGCTCGTCCATCACAAGCAGTCTGGGCTGAGACAACAGCGCGCGACCCATGGCGACGCGCTGCCGCTCGCCGCCGGAGAGATGCGAGGGAGAGCGGTCGAGCAGCGGCGCCAGGTCGAGAAGTTCGAGCACCTCATCAAACG
>NZ_JASXTA010000251.1:0-269 GCF_032290525.1 Bradyrhizobium cosmicum
CCGACATAGAGGGCGCTGCGCACCTGGCGCTCGACCATCTCCCGCGGCGCCAGGATCTGCGCGTTCCAGCCCACTTCGTCGAGATTGCGGGTCTGGGTCAGCCAGTCGCCGGGCACCAGGGTCAGGCGCGCCGGATTGGTGGTGGGGTAGGGCCGGTTGGCGTTGACCTGCTCGCGCTGGCGCTCGTCCAGCGGATGGGTGGCGCGAAAGCGCCAGGCGTCATGGGAGGTGAGGATGACCACGCCCAGGTCATCGGTCACCAGCAACTG
>NZ_JASXTA010000252.1:0-269 GCF_032290525.1 Bradyrhizobium cosmicum
CCGCCGGAGAGCGTGCCGGAGGAGCGGGAGAGGGTGAGATAGTTGAGGCCGACGTCGAGCAGGAAGGACAGCCGCTCGCGGATCTCCTTCAAGACGCGTGCGGCGATCTCGTTCTGCTGGTCGTTGAGCGCCTTCGGCACGCTTTCGAACCATTCGCCGGCGCGCTTCACCGACAGTTCGGAGATCTCGCCGATATGCTTGCCGCCAATCTTGACGCAGAGCGCCTCGGGCTTGAGGCGATGGCCCTTGCAAGCCTCGCAGGGAATGTC
>NZ_JASXTA010000253.1:0-269 GCF_032290525.1 Bradyrhizobium cosmicum
GTGCCGGGAAGCCTGAGCTGTTTAAGCTGCGCGGCGTCGGGCAGATCTCTGGCCGCGCTGTTGTAGAAAGCGATGACCTGACCGAGATCGATCGGCGATCCTTCCACTTTTTCGACTTTGCAGAACTCTCGGTAGGCCACGTGGAGGTCGGCCAGATTGAGTCCTTTGAGCGCCTTGATCTCGCCGCTCAACGCCTCCTTGTCATCCATGGCAGTGGCAATCAGATCGTCCAGCTTGATGTCCTCGATGTCGAAAGCCTTGCGCATGTG
>NZ_JASXTA010000254.1:0-268 GCF_032290525.1 Bradyrhizobium cosmicum
GTCTTCGACCGCTTTGCCGAATTCGGCTCGGCACGACGCGTGTGGCTGTGGTTCCGCTCGCAAGGCCTGCGCTTTCCGCTGCACTCCAACAGCCTTGTCGATCTCCGCTGGGTCGCCCCCACTTACACAAAGATCCACCAGGTCCTCACCAACCCGTTCTATGCCGGCGTTTATGTGTATGGCCGCACCCAGCAGACATGCTATCTCGATGCGGGCGGTCGAATCCGAAAGCGCATCAGACAACGCGACCGCGAGCAGTGGCCGGTGT
>NZ_JASXTA010000255.1:0-268 GCF_032290525.1 Bradyrhizobium cosmicum
GGGCTGGCTGTAGGCGAACACGGTGCCTGGCTCGCGGTCCGGCGGGATGAGCAGCAGGCCGCGGACGGGGTCCGCCGGATCGAGGTCCGCGGCCTCCTCCAGCATGTCGCGGGTGTGACCGCTGGCCATCGACGCCACGTGCCGCAGGGTGGTCGCCCGGCTGCGCGGGTCGACGACCTCGTCGTCGAGGGCGGGGAAGTGCGAGACCAGGGTGTCGTCGAGGTCGAGCAGGCCCTCCGCCTGCGCCAGGCCGGCGGCCGCCGAGGTG
>NZ_JASXTA010000256.1:0-268 GCF_032290525.1 Bradyrhizobium cosmicum
TCCGGAGACGGCGCTGGCGCGCCTCCTCGCCATGAGGGTCAACGCATCACTTACTTATACGAATCCGGATCCGGCGAGTCCGACGGCTTGGCGAACTGGTTCTTCAGCTCGGGGCTGATCGGCGAGTTGAGGTTCAACCCCTTGGGCGCAATCTTCTGCGTGAACCACTTGTCGTAGATCTTCTGGCCCTCGCCGCCGGTATAGAGCGCCGCCGTCGCCGCATCGACCACCTTCTTGAAGGCCGGATCTTCCTTGCGCAGCATGATGC
>NZ_JASXTA010000257.1:0-268 GCF_032290525.1 Bradyrhizobium cosmicum
GTTCAGTCGTGTCAAAGACGCTGGCAACCTCGCGTTCATGCCGGGCCAGGACGACGCTCTTCGCCAGCGCCTCGCAAATCAGGATCAGTCGGTCAGGCGACAGGCTTTGCAGGCAGATCGGGCCGCCGGGTGGAATCTGGTCCTCCTTTTCCGGGGCTAGCTCTATGATTGCTATTTCCTCGTCACGTCGCGCAAACTTGCCCGTCATGCGGTGATCCAGGCCGCGGAGAAATTCCTCCTCTTCCAGCGCATTCAGCCCGATCAGGAC
>NZ_JASXTA010000258.1:0-268 GCF_032290525.1 Bradyrhizobium cosmicum
GGTCGGCCCGAGCGGCTGCGGCAAGTCGACGCTTCTTATGATGATGGCGGGTTTGCGCCAGCAGACCTCCGGCACCATCACCATCAGCGGCGCGCCGATCCCCGAGCCCGATCCGAACCGGGTCGGCGTGGTGTTTCAGGAAGCCAGCCTGTTTCCCTGGCTGACGGCGGAGGAAAATGTCGAGTTTCCGCTGGCGCTGCGCGGCGTCACAAAAAGCGATCGCCGTGCCAGGGCGCAAGACGCGCTGAAGCTGGTTGGACTTGATGGC
>NZ_JASXTA010000259.1:0-268 GCF_032290525.1 Bradyrhizobium cosmicum
GGCGGCCACCGGCTCGAATACGGAGCCCAAAGCGATTTTCGCATAGATGAGACCGAGATTGACGCAGGCCATTGCGTAGCCCCGGCTAGCTGCCGGCCGTCGGGCGGGAGTTCACCGGCACTCGGCCGTCGTCACCTCGATCCTTGTCGCTTTTGACTAGAATAGACACCTACAGGCTGCATGGCCGGCATCTCGAACAGCGCGTTAGATTAAATCGACTCCGCGGGCTGGCAAGCGGCTGGCCGACGTCCGCGCCTGAGAGTATAAG
>NZ_JASXTA010000260.1:0-268 GCF_032290525.1 Bradyrhizobium cosmicum
GTGTATACCGAGTCGACGCCTTCGTTTTGCAGGTTGATGAACAGCTTGACTGGAATCCCCTGCGGGAAATAGCTAAATACCAGCACGATGCCAAACTCGCCTATCACCCTTACCCAAGTAATGGCCAGTGCAGCGGCCAGCCCGCGGGCTGCCTGGGGTAGGGTGAGCCGCAGAAAGATCTGCCAGGCACAGGCCCCCAGCGTTCTACCGGCTTCTTCGGTCTCGACCGGCACCTGCTCAAATGCCGAGCGAGCCGACAGTACAAAGT
>NZ_JASXTA010000261.1:0-267 GCF_032290525.1 Bradyrhizobium cosmicum
GTCCTTGGTCGTGCGGGTGGTCGTGCTCGTGCTCGTGCTCGACCTAGGCATGAGGATGAGACTGGCCATGAGGGTGCTCGTGCCCGTGCTCGACGGCGGCCGTCCCCCGCCAGCGGCGGACGGCCAGGACCAGGAGGTAGACGCCGACGGCGACGAGCAGCAGGCCGGACACGACCTCGGTCACCGGGATCACCAGTTCCGGCGCTGCCAGCGCTCCCAGGGCCATGAGGGCGCCGAGCGCCAGGACGCTGGCAGTGTGGGTGAAGG
>NZ_JASXTA010000262.1:0-267 GCF_032290525.1 Bradyrhizobium cosmicum
GCACCCGCACGATGCGGCTCGCGCCCTCCAGCTCGGCCGTCCAGGCGGTCGGGTCGCCCTCGGGCACGCTGCGGGCGGCGAGCTCCGCGTCATCGAGCGGACCCAGCACGCGCAGCAGGTCCGCCAAGTCCTCCGCATGGCGGGCCCGGCGGTCGGCGGCGGTGTGCTGCAGCTCGGCCTCGGTGTCGGCCACGGCCTGCGGGTCCAGCAGGTCCCGCAGCTGCGTGCCGTCGGACCGCCCCAGCAGGTCGGCGAGCAGTGTGGGGT
>NZ_JASXTA010000263.1:0-267 GCF_032290525.1 Bradyrhizobium cosmicum
TCCCTGGTCCAGGGCACGATCGGGTTGTCGCCGCCGGTCAGGTAGTAGTGCATGGCCGGCTCGTCCGTGTAAAAACCGAGCATCTCCGACGAAAGTCTGTCGCCCGCCGGCTGAAGGTACGGGTCGTAGCCGAGACGCAGGAACTCGGCCGTCGCCTCGGGGTTGAGAGCATCGATGTAGTAGTCGGCCTCTTTCTCGACAATATACATCAGCCGCCAGTTACCGGGCGGAGCCTCCCAGGGAATAACATCGGTAAAGGAGAGGTTG
>NZ_JASXTA010000264.1:0-267 GCF_032290525.1 Bradyrhizobium cosmicum
GGCAAAACCTTGGAGCAGTTGACCCTTACCGCCGATGGCTGGAATGTGTTAGCAAGTAAAGGCATTCGCCCAGTGAGTAAAACCGAGTATCTCGATGCGGTGATGAAGCTAAACTACCCGCATGATAAGCTTGAAGGTTTGCTCCTGTTCCCGAATGGCACATTGGGGCTGATCAATGATGACGACTTTGGCATCGCCGCGCAAGTCAAAGACAGCAAAGACTTTATCACATCAAAATACATCGACAAAACCAACAGCGATATTGAT
>NZ_JASXTA010000265.1:0-267 GCF_032290525.1 Bradyrhizobium cosmicum
TTATATTGGGGCGAAGTTGGCCCGGATGCCCGCGTAGACAGTATGGCCACCCGCGGCCCCAAAGGTTATGATGAGGTAAACCAAGCGAAAAAAGCCGGTAACTTTGGCTGGCCCTTATTTATTGGCAATAATTACCCATACCGCGAATACGATTACGGCACGGGCAAAAGCGGCGCCGCCTACGATCCGGCCAAACCTCAGAACCGCTCTAAAAACAACACCGGTTTAACGCAATTGCCACCCCCAACCCCGGCTTTTATCTGGTAC
>NZ_JASXTA010000266.1:0-267 GCF_032290525.1 Bradyrhizobium cosmicum
TGTTTGGGCATTTCCACTCGTGGACGGAATGGAGGTAGACCCAACTAAAGATGTGTTGGAAAAAGATCCAAACAAAGAGGCAGAGGAGATGGAAATGGTTCCTCCCCCTTGCATCGATGTTGGAGTCTGCATAGTCGCAACACTTGTAATAGAAGCCATGCTTCCAGTAGTGGTCATTGATGGTAAGCGTGTAGCGTAACTTGGACTTGACGGTCTATGTGTCGGAGTCCCAACATATTGTACTACGTCTGGATGACTGGATGGTAG
>NZ_JASXTA010000267.1:0-267 GCF_032290525.1 Bradyrhizobium cosmicum
TGTTAATGCTTTGGCCAACTTATCATTTTTACACATTATACCTATTATTATTAAAACTATTTTGAATCCATGAAAATTTTTAAGCTATGTTTGAGGCGTTTTAATTTAGTATATGTGTCTGTCGTTAGATTTATAAATTATCACTTCTACTTCTTTATAGAATTGAATCCGACTTTCTCTTACTGATAATTTTAATATTTTGATTTAATCAGACTTGATTGCTTGAAATAATACACTGAAGTCTTGAATATTATTAGTGTTCTTTGC
>NZ_JASXTA010000268.1:0-266 GCF_032290525.1 Bradyrhizobium cosmicum
CCGCCACCGAGGACGAGCCGTCCGGTTGCCGCACGGACTCGCGCAGAGTCTCGAGGCGCACGATGTGGGCGTGCAGCGCGCTCGCGGTCTGCTGTCGGTGGTCGTCCGCCTCCCGCGAGCGGGCGCGATCGGCGTCGGCCGTTTCCTGGGCTTCGCGGGCCCGTTCCCCGAGGCGCTGCGCCTCGACCGCGGTGGCCTCGGCCGTCTCGCGCAGGGACGCGGTGTCCAGACGGGCACTCTCGGCGCGGGTCACGACGTCGGAGAGC
>NZ_JASXTA010000269.1:0-266 GCF_032290525.1 Bradyrhizobium cosmicum
GGTGTACACCGTGCTCCAGGAGCGCAACCTCAATATCGTCGACGATCCCGATTCCACTAAGGAGGCCTGAGCATGAGCGAGAACACCGCTGAGCGGACGACCCGCCGCAAGGTCCGTGAGGGACTCGTCGTGTCCGACAAGATGAACAAGACGATCACCGTCATGGTTGAGGATCGCGTCAAGCACCCGCTGTACGGCAAGGTCATGACAAAGTCCGTGCGTCTGAAGGCCCATGATGAGAACAACGAGGCCGGTATGGGTGACCG
>NZ_JASXTA010000270.1:0-266 GCF_032290525.1 Bradyrhizobium cosmicum
TGATCTCGCAACTGACGCAAGGCACGCGCTACACCTACGCGGTCCTCTCGGAACACATCAACCCCTTCAATCACGCCCTGCAGATGCCTGCCGTGCGCGGCATGATCGATCTTGCCACCGACAAGGGCCGCGCCATGGCGGATATGATGGTGAAAACACAGGCGCAGATCATCGCGTTCTCGTACGACTACCAGCTCGTGATGATCTTCACCGCCTGCGCCATCCCGCTCGCCATCATGATCGGCTCGTCCAAGGCCACGCTGCGC
>NZ_JASXTA010000271.1:0-266 GCF_032290525.1 Bradyrhizobium cosmicum
CGCGAGGTTCTGGATCTCGGAGCGGCCGCTCGCCAGCGCCGCCTTCTTGGCGTCGAGCACCTTCCAGGCCATGACGCCGAGGATGCACGCGGTCATGACCAGCGCAAAGGCGATGACCAGGGACGTCGATGTCACCCGTCGCAGCGGCCCGCCGGGGTCTGGGGCATTTCGATGGGGCATTCCGTGCCTTGATGCCGCGCCAGACCTTGTTGCTGGCAGCGTGCGAGCGGAGTCTAAGACGCGATCGGTACTGGGCGGTTAACGGG
>NZ_JASXTA010000272.1:0-266 GCF_032290525.1 Bradyrhizobium cosmicum
GCCTGAGCCGCACGGATCGGAAGTTTCAAAAATGGAACAGTCTTTTGATCGCGATTTGTCGTAGGCCGGATGGAACCATACGGTTCCCCCGTAAGCTTACGGTGTTACCCATGCGCATTTTACGGTTGCGTCTGGCGGCCCACTTGCATCTAACTCTTTGAGACAGCGCGAGCAGTCTGCCTCGCGCCGGGGCGTTTGGAGTGTGTTGAGCGAGAGCATGTTGCGTGAGTACGCGTAAAAAAGGCATTTTCAAACTTATGTTAAAG
>NZ_JASXTA010000273.1:0-266 GCF_032290525.1 Bradyrhizobium cosmicum
GTGCCTTCGATAAGCGAAAACCGGCTTTCTGCAGGAAGCCAAACGTTGTGCAACTCGGTCCCGTTGTCGGCTTCTTCCAGACAATAAATCAAAGGGCCACACTGGATAGCCACCTTGCCCGTCAAATTGCGAAGTTGCGGATGACCGTATACGCGGCGTACTTCCAT
Source organism: Bradyrhizobium cosmicum (assembly GCF_032290525.1). Lineage (GTDB taxonomy): Bacteria > Pseudomonadota > Alphaproteobacteria > Rhizobiales > Xanthobacteraceae > Bradyrhizobium > Bradyrhizobium cosmicum_A. Next base: position 168 of record NZ_JASXTA010000273.1, read on the forward strand.
CGGCAGCGATAGTTTGAGCCGATCTCCCTGCCGCCACGTGCGGTGAATGTGCAAATAGCCCTTGCGCGACTCGCAATTGACAGGGCCGCCGTTCAGGGT
>NZ_JASXTA010000274.1:0-266 GCF_032290525.1 Bradyrhizobium cosmicum
CGTCTTCAGATGATATATTAAAAGCAATTTTGAATAATGCCAAAGATAAAAAACAAGCAATTGAAACGATTTTAGCAACACGTATAGAAAGACAAAAGGCAAAATTACTGGCAGATTTAATTACTAAAATAGAAACAGATCAAAATAAAATTTTTAATTTAGTTAAATCGGCATTGAATGGTAAAGCGGATGATTTATTGAATTTACAAAAGAGACTCAATCAAACAAAAAAAGATATAGACTATGTTTTATCACCAATAGTAAAT
>NZ_JASXTA010000275.1:0-266 GCF_032290525.1 Bradyrhizobium cosmicum
GTGATTCAGGATACTCAGCTCGAACTTGCAGGGTGCAGACATGTGACACCTCATACATGCAATTTGTTGCCTTGCCGTCGCTGCGCCAATCAACTTTACCAATCATATCCACGGTGCGTTTCCGGGGCTCTCACGATAGCTTGAAGAACTACGGTGACAGTGCTGGACTGTCCCCCTGGAATGAGACGCAACGTCTGTGACAGGCTCATTTGGAGAATGACCTGTGGCGGCAATTAGCCGGCATGAGCGCATGCGATATGCGGGAC
>NZ_JASXTA010000276.1:0-266 GCF_032290525.1 Bradyrhizobium cosmicum
GCTCCGACAAGGCCCAGACGTCTTCTGCGTGATTCTCGTCGAGAGCCCAGGGCATGATGCCATTGGGCAGGCGAGGATCGGGGTTCACCTCAGAGAAGCCGCAATCCTCCAGAAAGCGGCCGCCTTGCCCGTCCAGATCAGGATGGACGAGCGCCCAAACGATGGTTGCGGCGCCGGCCGCCAGCGGCTTTCGCGGAAGATTGACGACCTCGGGCTGGCGAAGGCGCAGCGGCGCGAAATCCTCCTGGGTCAAATGATGATGCAGG
>NZ_JASXTA010000277.1:0-266 GCF_032290525.1 Bradyrhizobium cosmicum
CCCTCGCGCCTGTTCGGCCGTGCGGCCGAACGGATCAGCCGTCGTAGCTGATCTTGGACTGGTACTTCTGCGACTGCTCCTGGTTGCCCTGGGTCTGGATGAGTCCGAAGATCGCCAGAAGGGCGAGAAGGATGCCGACGATGGCACCGCCGACGTTGTACGCCGCCTTGTTCGTGGACGCGCTCATGGTGAACCGCCTTTCGCTGTGTCCAGCTCTCACTTCGCGGGTGAGACGCGTCGCCCGTACGACGCATTTCATCGAGTGT
>NZ_JASXTA010000278.1:0-265 GCF_032290525.1 Bradyrhizobium cosmicum
GCGCGATGCCCGCAGCGACCGCGATATTCAACGATCGCGTGCCCGCGGCCTGCGGAATCCTGATCCGAAGATCGGCGCGGCCATGCACTTCCTCCGGCACGCCTGCGCTTTCCGAGCCCAGCAGCAGGATGTCGTCCGGCAGAATGCGAACGTGGTCGAACCGCACTGCGCCCCGCGTCGTGAGCAGCACGATCCTGCCCTGCACTCCGGCCTCGAAACTTTGCCAGCTGCCGTGCCGCGTCACGTTGGCGATGGCGGCATAGTC
>NZ_JASXTA010000279.1:0-265 GCF_032290525.1 Bradyrhizobium cosmicum
GCGCATCATTGACGGCGTCTCCTTACAGGTGCACGAGGGCGAAACCCTCTGCGTTGTCGGTGAAAGCGGCTCCGGCAAATCGGTGACGTCGCTGACCGTGATGGGGCTGTTGCAGAAAGGCGCGCTGGTGCCCTCGGGCGGCAGTGTCAAGCTGGTCGGCGAGGAACTGCTGACCGCCACCGACAAGCGCCTGCGGCAGTTGCGCGCCACGAGGATGGCGATGATTTTTCAGGAGCCGATGACGGCGCTCAATCCGGTGGTGCCG
>NZ_JASXTA010000280.1:0-265 GCF_032290525.1 Bradyrhizobium cosmicum
GTGATGACGAAAGCCGTCGGCAACAAGTTCCAATCCCACACCCAATTCCCGAACGGAAGAAGTTCCGGTACGAGGAAGAAGGATTCCGAACGGACGACGGGATTTCCAAGGTCGAGTAAATGGAACAAACCGAACCCGACAAATAGCGTCATGACGAGCCCATATTGTTTAAAGCGACTTTGCTCTAGCGTAAGTGCGAACAAGACGAGACCTGCCGTCGCTACGGCCTGAACGACGTTGATTCCGTCTTCCGTCACCCCAAATC
>NZ_JASXTA010000281.1:0-265 GCF_032290525.1 Bradyrhizobium cosmicum
CAATACGACTGACTGGGCGATTGATTTTATCAACCAAACTGCCAGATCGCTCTTGGGCATTGCAGATGATGATCTGATGTCTGGCATCGATTATTTTGGGGCGGATTTTTGTCAGCAGATTGGTCGATTGACTGCGACCGAGCCATCATTAACTCTCTACCAGCATCAGGATCTGACAGGCAGCTTATTACAGCTGACCGTCACATATCTAAACCCAGCCCAAGTCGGCATCGTTATCAAAGACCACACACGAATACAGCAGCTG
>NZ_JASXTA010000282.1:0-265 GCF_032290525.1 Bradyrhizobium cosmicum
TGAAGGAGCCGGGCGGCAACAGCCCTCTCACGCTTAGGGACATCGCCCGCCAGGCTGGCGTCAGCCTCGCGACGGTCGATCGTGTCCTGCACAACCGCCCCGGCGTGCGGCCGGATACAATCCGCCGTGTCAAGGAGACGATCGCGCGCAACTCCTTCCAGCCGCATGTGGCCGGCGCCGAGCTCGCCCGTGGCCGTGCCCGGCGCTTCGCCTTCGTGATGCCGTCGGGGCCGAACCTGTTCATGCAGCAGATCCAGTCTTATCT
>NZ_JASXTA010000283.1:0-265 GCF_032290525.1 Bradyrhizobium cosmicum
GATTAACGTCTTTAATATTCGCGGCGGTGGGTATATGTACTTCATTACCTACGTCTTACAAGGCAGTACGGGCTACACGTCGCTGTTCTTCACCATGGTCACCTTCGCCTCCATTATCGGCTCGGTGATTGTCAGCCCGTTAACGCGGCGTTTCGATACCGTCAAAATTTATTACTACACCAACCTGCTCCTCGCTGCACTGGCGGTGTTGATGTGGTTCCTGCCCTCCGGCCCGGCTTATCAAACGCTGTGGCTGGCGGTGATC
>NZ_JASXTA010000284.1:0-265 GCF_032290525.1 Bradyrhizobium cosmicum
TCCCTCTCCCATCACCCGTCCGCATGCCTGCGCCATCCAGTACGAGCCGTTCAGGTTGATGTCGATGACGCGGCGGAACTCCTCCGGCGTCTCACGGGTGGCCGGCACCGCCGTGCCCACGCCCGCGTTGTTGATGAGCACATCGACGTGACCGAACTCCGCCACGGCCGCGTCGACCAGCTCCTGGCACTGCTGCGGATCGGCGACGTCGGTGGCGACCGTCAGGGCCCGGCGGCCGGTCTCCTCGACGAGGGCGGCGGTCTCC
>NZ_JASXTA010000285.1:0-265 GCF_032290525.1 Bradyrhizobium cosmicum
TATCTACCCTCCCTCACTCGCGCTTCGTCGCGACGTATCAAACCGTGCATTCTACCTGAATGGCCTGATTGGACGCCTGGATCGGCCCCTGCTGGACAATGACAATTATTCGGAGTTTCTGCGCGTCTACAAGACGACAAGGGGGTGGATGCCGGAAGGTGACGTCCGAGGTGGTGTTTTCGCATCGGAATGCGAAATCGCCGAATCAGAGTTTTTCGATGTTCAGCGCCTTGCCTGGAAAACCTACACGGAAGACGTGCTGGAC
>NZ_JASXTA010000286.1:0-265 GCF_032290525.1 Bradyrhizobium cosmicum
GGGCCGAAGATTGGCGACATCTTCGCGGCCCTTCTTGTCGCTCGCGACCGCGAGCGCGCCGGCAAGATCGAGGAGATCGCCGTCGGTGTGATCGAGTCCAACTACGAGGGGTTTCTGTACTACGAAACGCTGGACTCATTCCTCGCTGGTGAAGGAGACGTCGACCCGAACGTCCAGCCGCCGACACCGATCGGTCCGCCGGAAGCCGAGCAGCCGCAAGTGACGCTGAAAAAGGTGGTGAAGCTGTTCGTGCCGCCTGAGGCGC
>NZ_JASXTA010000287.1:0-265 GCF_032290525.1 Bradyrhizobium cosmicum
GGTTAGGTTATACAATACTTTCTGTAGCTAACTTTAGCCTGGAATTTTTCTCCGTTAAATACAAAATACTGTTATGTAACCGGAAGCGAGAAACTTAGTTAAAACTTGCTTGCAGGAGATAGTCAAGCACCAATTTGCTTTCTTACCCTGTTCCAGCGACTACCCAGTCAGAATATAAAATTGTTATGTTGTTATTGTTCTACAGGACGTGTGCCAGGTCACAGCGCTCTCTCGTCATTATTTCCCAACACTTCGTGTTCCATGT
>NZ_JASXTA010000288.1:0-265 GCF_032290525.1 Bradyrhizobium cosmicum
GTAATACGTAGGTGGCAAGCGTTATCCGGAATTATTGGGCGTAAAGCGCGCGTAGGCGGTTTCTTAAGTCTGATGTGAAAGCCCACGGCTCAACCGTGGAGGGTCATTGGAAACTGGGAAACTTGAGTACAGAAGAGGAATGTGGAATTCCATGTTTAGCGGTGAAATGCGCAGAGATATGGAGGAACACCAGTGGCGAAGGCGACTTTCTGGTCTGTAACTGACGCTGATGTGCGAAAGCGTGGGGATCAAACAGGATTAGATA
>NZ_JASXTA010000289.1:0-264 GCF_032290525.1 Bradyrhizobium cosmicum
TTATCAAGCTGTTGGTCGAGAACGTCAGCGTTCCGGCGAGCCTGAAATTTTTCGGCGGGATCCGCACGGTCGCCGGCCGTATCGACCTCAAGGCGGCCGGACTGTTTGGTCTCGTTGCATGGGTGCGCGCGATGGCAATCCGCTATCACGTTATGGAACGGTCGACGTCGGCGCGACTGACCGGCGTGAAGGCGAGGGTTCAGGCCAGCGAGAGCGATCTCGATGCGCTTGGCGAAGCCCAGGGCACCTTTCTCGATCTCATCC
>NZ_JASXTA010000290.1:0-264 GCF_032290525.1 Bradyrhizobium cosmicum
GTTGTCGTCATGTGCCGCGCTCAGCGCCACGAATGTGGCTGGTGCCAGCCGGAATCGTGGGCGGGCGGTCGCGATACTGAGAACTCGCTTGTCCCCGAGCGCAGTTGCGCAAGAGGGGCGCGACTTCGTCGCCGATCAACGCCGGCACTATCTGGGTCGTCGAAACGCCGGTGGCTATGCGAGCGGCGCGAACGGCGGCGCGCACCGACGCGCTCGGTTTCGAGGGTGGCGATGAGGTCGAGCGCCGCATCGATCGCGCTGAGC
>NZ_JASXTA010000291.1:0-264 GCF_032290525.1 Bradyrhizobium cosmicum
CCCCTAATGTTTCTTGGGTTGACATCAATGACAACCTCAGATCATATTTAGATCAACAGGATTTCCGTACACAACTTTTGTTCATAGAATATACATATGTACATGACTATTATTCACAAGGGCCGTGTATGCTTTTTAAACTTCACATTTTCATCTTCTCTCAAGTGAAACCTGTACCAAGCTTTCCAACAAAATACCTGTACCAATATTCCTATCATATGCATTAGTCATATTGACATCAATGACATATGTAACATGCAGGTT
>NZ_JASXTA010000292.1:0-264 GCF_032290525.1 Bradyrhizobium cosmicum
GGTACGGCCCCGCGCTGAGGTGGTGGGTCGAGAAAGCTTAGCTGCTGCATGGCTGTCCTCCGATTCCGGTGGCAGGACAGTATGCGCGGCATCCAATTGCCGCAGCAAAGCGTCGATGATCGTCCGGGCGTGCAGCAGCTCGGCGTGGGAAGCCAGGAATGCCGCTCGAGCGCATTGCGGGCTTGCACGCGGTAAATGTTGTGCGATAGGCAGATCTGTCCACGCGGCCGGTACAAGGGCACGGGTACCATCGGGCAGTACAAG
>NZ_JASXTA010000293.1:0-264 GCF_032290525.1 Bradyrhizobium cosmicum
GGCAAAGCCAGTTCAAAAGATAGACCCAACCCGCACCTCAGGAACCAAGTAACTCGACTAACGCACCCACGCGCCTGGGCTAGGCACGTCGATGGAAATAGAATCTCGCCAACGCATCAGGCTCGTCGCAGCCCTTGTGCACGGGACGGCGGAACACGAAGAAAACCGAGCAAGGCCTGCAAATTCGAACTCGTTGTTTGTCGGTTGCCGACTAGCCGTTTAGCGTCATCGCTGGTCCGAGCCCGCGCAGCTCAGATACTTCAG
>NZ_JASXTA010000294.1:0-264 GCF_032290525.1 Bradyrhizobium cosmicum
GTCCTGCGCGACGTAGATCACCTCGTTACCGGTGATCTTCTTGTCGGCGATTCCCTGAACGCCCTTCACCGGGACGGGGTACTGGTGGTACTCGGTCTCGCGCGCGGCGTACTCGGGGTCGAGCATCAGGTTGATGAACTTGTGGGCGGCCACGGGGTTCTCCGAGGCGGCGGGGATGACCCAGTTGTCCACCCACACCTCCGTCGGGCTGTCGGGCAGGAGGAAGACGACCTCGTCGTCGACCTTGTTGCGCGACTCCTGGAT
>NZ_JASXTA010000295.1:0-264 GCF_032290525.1 Bradyrhizobium cosmicum
GGCCGTACTCGTCCGTGCCCACCGCCCGGCTGCGCGAGAGCACCGGCCCCAGCGACCCGCCCGGAAGGACCTCGTGCATCGCCAGCTCGGCGCGGTCGGGGACTCGGTCGAGGAAGGCGGAGATCCCCTGGAGGCGGTCGGTGGTGGCCCGGAAGGTGGCGCCGACCCGCTCGCCGATGTTCAGGAGGTCGACGCCGGCGAACAGGGTGCTCAGCCAGCCGTGGAGCCCGCAGGCCACGCCGATCTGGCTGGCCAGGGCCGGGT
>NZ_JASXTA010000296.1:0-264 GCF_032290525.1 Bradyrhizobium cosmicum
GGCCGGGTGAAGCCAAAGAAGCGACCATCGGTGTCGTCGGTGCTAGCCCAAATAGCCTAGTGTATCGTAATGGCGCTAAGAGTCATTTGATTGACACGACCAAGCTAGTCGATGAAATCGAGGCAATGGTACGAGCACAAGTCAAAGAAATCCAAGAAGCGCGTGCCAATGAGATTTTGCGTGTGCAAGGCTGATTAAAATATCTAAAATAACAAGGAAAACCCATGAGTAAAATTACCGCCATCAAAGGCTTTAATGATGTAT
>NZ_JASXTA010000297.1:0-264 GCF_032290525.1 Bradyrhizobium cosmicum
GGTCAACAGAATCTGGACAACCAACGAAGCAAACACGCCGGCCAGGACGGCCGACCAGGTCCAGCCGAAAAAGGCGTTAGGTACTGTACGCGGGGCCATATGAATTCTCCTCCGTTCAGCAATACTTTGTTGCCCAACGCCGTGTTCAAGCGTCCGTTCCCTTTTGGGAACTGCAAATGCACTTCGCCGTTACGGTTCTAGGAGAGATCTGCAAGAGGAGTTGACCATGACGTTTGGCAGAGGCGCCCTGCTGTGGCTTTTGGG
>NZ_JASXTA010000298.1:0-264 GCF_032290525.1 Bradyrhizobium cosmicum
GGGCCATTACTCCGGACGATTCTAGCCGAGCACTTCCTGATTGATCACGTTCTGGCGCAAGGGATCGCCGTCCAACACGCTCAGAATGTTGCGGGCGGTCTGCTCGCTCATCCGGTCCACAGCTTCCACCGTGACGCCGGCAACATGCGGCGCCATGATGACGTTCGGCAGGGCGAGCAACGGCTGACCGGCCAGCGGCGGCTCCTGCTCGAAAACGTCGAGGCCCGCGCCGGCAAGCTTGCCGGACACCAGCGCGTCGTGCAG
>NZ_JASXTA010000299.1:0-264 GCF_032290525.1 Bradyrhizobium cosmicum
GCCCCACCTCGTACGGTGGGACCGTTCGTCGTCACAATCTCGTTATCATCCCCACGTGGGGACGAGATCACTCTCCGGCAGAAAAGCGAACGAAACGCTTGAGGGTGACACCAGCGGCCTCAAGGGTCTGGGCGACGGTTTTCTTGTCATCGGAAATGGCAGGCTGATCGAGCAGGCAGTTCTCCTTGAAGAAGCCGCCTAGGCGACCCTCGACGATGCGGTCGATGATCTTTTCAGGCTTACCCTCCTCGCGGGCAATATCAG
>NZ_JASXTA010000300.1:0-264 GCF_032290525.1 Bradyrhizobium cosmicum
GGGCTGAGGTCCCTGTCATCCGGCTGCCGCGTCACCGTCACGCAACGGTTACGCCCCGCCCTGATACCCGCCCATATCCAGAGCCTTGTCAGGACGCTGCCACTCAATATAGTCGGCCCCAAGTCCTGAGGCGTCATGGCGGGGGACAGACCGGATGCTCGACGACCCGAATGTCGATGGCGATTTCCGCAACCAGTTCGTGCGCGACCCTGCCGCGTTGCGCCGGAACCCCGCATTGGTGCTGAACGCCGACTATCGCCCGCT
>NZ_JASXTA010000301.1:0-263 GCF_032290525.1 Bradyrhizobium cosmicum
GAGATACGCCGCAATTGCCCGGGACCAGGTCACGGCGACGGCGTCGTGCCATTCCTCCACTCCCTTGCGGTAGGGCTCCTGCGCGGTGCCGCGAACGGGCAGGTCGAACTCAGCAACGCGCGTGCGGCTGTTCGTCAAGGCTTGCGCACAAATCAGCCGGCGCAGGTCGGCGAGATCGGACTTCGCGGCACCTTTGCGCGGAATCAGCACCAGGTCAGCCGCATTGATCGCGCGGATCGCAGCAAGCGTGAGCTGCTCGGGAT
>NZ_JASXTA010000302.1:0-263 GCF_032290525.1 Bradyrhizobium cosmicum
GGCGAGTGCTGGTGCTGCGGGGACCGCGTCATGACGTCCCCGCTTGCGGGATGATCCGCATCCTGAACTCCAGCGTCAGGTCGCGAATCTCGAGCAGCACGTCGGGATTAGCGTCAATTACCGCGCAAGCGTACGCGAAGCGCTCCTCGGCGAGGGCAATGGCCTCAGCACCTGAAACGGCCGCAGGGATACTCATCGCCAGTGCGCCTCATGCTTCGCGATATAGTCGAGAATTCTCGCTCTCGCCAAAAGAAGATCCTCAT
>NZ_JASXTA010000303.1:0-263 GCF_032290525.1 Bradyrhizobium cosmicum
TAAAAATAGTGTTCGAGAAAGATGCCTGCAAGATGGTTTGGGGGGCACCGATATTGATGTGGGGAGTTTGAATTGGAACTATGTACAAGCTGCAAGGTAGCATTATTGTTGATGGGTGCAACAGTTCTGTGGTTCTTGAAAGTGGAGCAGAAAATCTAGTGGTCTCTAGAGAGAAGACCATGTTGTGGCATCAAAGGCTTGGACATATTGGAGAGAAGGGCCTTCAAATACTTCATGGTAAAGGTATGCTAGAAGGTATGAGT
>NZ_JASXTA010000304.1:0-263 GCF_032290525.1 Bradyrhizobium cosmicum
AGTTTACTCCCCGGCTTTAGTTTCGACCATGGCTGGAGCTGCGATCTTATCCTTCATTTCTTCGCAGATCTTGCGCACCTCTGCCGTCACCAGCGAACAGTTCTCGATTTGAACGAAGACACGTTTAGCCTCCGCGCGGTAGCGCGCTGCGGTCTCCTTCAGTTCTTCGGTTACCGCGAGCGCCTCGCGAGTCATGGCCTCGCATTGCCTAGCCTGTTCAATGAGCTCGACGCCCAGGGCTTCGATGTCTTTCGCCGCGGCCT
>NZ_JASXTA010000305.1:0-263 GCF_032290525.1 Bradyrhizobium cosmicum
GTTCAGGATCGCATCCTGGATCGCTTGCATGTCACAAACATTGGTACCTGCCATCTCAAAGGCTTCCTGCAGCCTGTTGACGTATACGGGATCGAATGGCGCTAACTGTCGCGACTCTGCCGACGACGTATCGATTGAGGCGACGATGTCCGCTGTTGGCACCTTTGAGATATGCCCGCCTATCCTGAGAATGTCCGTTCACCGGGGGTTGACCGGAAGTCGCCGTGGTCCTGCCAAACCGACGCGAATGATCCATCTCGGAC
>NZ_JASXTA010000306.1:0-263 GCF_032290525.1 Bradyrhizobium cosmicum
GTTCAAGTCTCGAGCGGCCGAAGCAAAAATTGTTGATTGCACTAACGCCGTTACTTGGATTCGAGGTCTGAAGTCGGACCTGGAAATTGCAATGATGCGCGAAGCTGCCGCCATTTCCGACGCCGGAATGCTCAAAGCGAAGGAAGTTATTCGGCTGGGCGTGCGCGAAGCCGATGCATCCGCGGAGATCATCGCAACGCTCGTGCGCGGCGCTAACGGTAAGCCGGGCACCGATATCGCGAGCTTTTTTCTGTGCTCTACGC
>NZ_JASXTA010000307.1:0-263 GCF_032290525.1 Bradyrhizobium cosmicum
GTCTTGTAGGGCGCGTCCTGTTTCACCCACAGCAGGAATTCGTCCTGCGCCATGGCGGCGATCGGGGTGAGATCGGTGTAGTTGAAGGCGACCTTGGAGACGAGCGGTTGCTGCCACGCGTTCGAAGTACCGAAGATAACCTTGTAGGGATCGCCGGCGGACGCCTTGCCGTAGACATAGCCTTCCGCCCCGCTGCCGCCGCCTTTGTTGACGACCACGATCGGCTGGTCGGTCAGTTTGTATTTGGTGACGATGCTCTGGAC
>NZ_JASXTA010000308.1:0-263 GCF_032290525.1 Bradyrhizobium cosmicum
GTGCTGGGTGACAGGCAGGGGCTCGCCGTGTTGTTCAAGGGCGCCGGAGCCGGCTTGGTGGATCTCACGACCTGTAGCGGCACAGCACGATTCCCGACCATACGCGAATTCGTAGAGGCGGAACTAAGGGGGTGGCTGCCCGTCATGGGAGTTGTGCTGCCGGAGCCGCAGATCGATCGCATCTTGGCAGAGGCGGAAACAATCTTCGCTCGCTATCTCACGGCCGATGGGCTTGCTTTCGGCATATCGGCGCATCTCGCGAC
>NZ_JASXTA010000309.1:0-263 GCF_032290525.1 Bradyrhizobium cosmicum
GAGTGGCCTTGCCGGCTGCAAGAGGAGGAGCGGGCATGACGCAGCCGCGCAAGATGATCGGGCTTCTGTTCGGAGGACGTTCTGCGGAACACGAAGTCTCGAAGCTGTCGGCGGCCAATATCCTGCGCGCCCTCAATCCGGACCGCTACGACATCATCCCCATCGGCATCGGACGGGATGGACGCCGGCTTCTCTGCGACAGCGGCAATGGCGGCGGCCGGGGCGCGAAATCCCTGGAGATCCCGGAGGGAGCACCCCAGGTG
>NZ_JASXTA010000310.1:0-263 GCF_032290525.1 Bradyrhizobium cosmicum
GTACCATGATTGTCAAGCCAGATAGCCAAACGCCATTTTCTGCCATCGCCATGATGGTGCTTGCCGAACAAGCCGGCCTACCAAAAGGCGTACTGCAACTCGTCACAGGCGATGCCCCCACCATCGGCAGTGTGCTGACCAAAGACGAACGCATTCATAAGCTATCCTTTACAGGCTCGACCGCTGTCGGTCGCCTACTGATGGAGCAATGTGCCAGCACCGTCAAAAAACTCTCGCTAGAGCTTGGCGGTAATGCCCCATTT
>NZ_JASXTA010000311.1:0-263 GCF_032290525.1 Bradyrhizobium cosmicum
GCCCGTCGAGCAGCCAACCAAGCTTGAGCTGGTCATCAATCTCAAGACAGCCAACGCGCTCGGCGTTTCCGCCCACGCTGCTCGCCCGTGCCGACGAGGTGATCGAATAAAGATGCTGTTTGCTCCGGAGCGCGAGTCCGGCTGCGGCGCTGATCCAGTGCCAGCAATCGCGCACGCCTTCGGGCCACCAGCGAAAAATGTGGCTCAGGACGTGAATTAGAGACTGTCGGGCTTGCCCCTTATTCTTCCGACCGCCGTACAGG
>NZ_JASXTA010000312.1:0-263 GCF_032290525.1 Bradyrhizobium cosmicum
GTGTCGTCCAGATTCCACGAATAGCTTTGAAAAAGCGCGAAAATGCTTTCAAACGCTTCGTCGGCGATTTGGATTTTATCTTTGTAATCAATCTCGATGCGATGCGGCAAAAACAAACCGCCGTTCAAATACGGAATGTCGCCCAAAAGCTCTCTATCATCTGCCTCGCGCTCGTTTTCGGGTTTCGCAAAACCGACCAAAAAGAGTTTCCATAAAAATTCTTTAAAGTATAAATCCTTGCCGTTTCCTTGCGAGTCTTCAAG
>NZ_JASXTA010000313.1:0-263 GCF_032290525.1 Bradyrhizobium cosmicum
CCATTTCTGGTTCCATTTATTCCATTAGATATCACTTCAGTGGTAGAGGTTCTTGCAACCACACAAGGGAACATCTCTGACCATCGATTCTGTGCCAACAGAAACCCAAATAGTTTAACACAAACATAAATGTTCACATGAGAAGATGATCAAATAAAGGAAAGTTATTCTTAAATATCCGTCCGGTCAACTGATACCAAGAATAAGAAATTTCATATCAAGAAAAAGATGAAAAAAATGGAGAAGTAATGAATCTAATATAT
>NZ_JASXTA010000314.1:0-262 GCF_032290525.1 Bradyrhizobium cosmicum
GGCTTGTGGCGACGCCCTCGGCGTCCCCTACGAGTTCGGCCCGCCCCTGCACGAAACGAAGCCCGAGATGGTCGGCGGCGGCCTCGGCCCCTACGCGCCGGGTGAGTGGTCGGACGACACCCAGATGGCCATCTGCACCGCCCGCGTCACGGCTGAAGGCCCCCTCGACGACCGCGCACTCGGCCGCATCATGCGCGGCTTCCAGCACTGCCTCGACGACGGTGCGAGCGACGTCGGAAACCAGACGCGCGCCGTCCTGGCC
>NZ_JASXTA010000315.1:0-262 GCF_032290525.1 Bradyrhizobium cosmicum
GCTTCGAGCCGCGCGGTCCGCTTGGCTTGCGGAACGTAGGCCACGATCCCGTTCTCCTCGCAGTCCTTCAGCGTGGCGCCGTTGTAATAGCCGGTATCGGCGAGCGCCGTGAGTGTATCGACGCCAAGCTCCTCCTTCGCGGCTTTGGCCATGTCGTAAAGCTGGCCGGTATCGTTGCCGTCGTTGACGACCTCGCTCGCCGCGATCAGCTTGTGCTTGTCGTCGACGGCGATCTGAACATTGTAGCCCGCCACCACCTGGC
>NZ_JASXTA010000316.1:0-262 GCF_032290525.1 Bradyrhizobium cosmicum
GAGCAGATACGGCTGGAACGCCGATGTCGAAAGATGGGTCCCTGCCGATCGGGCGTAATGCAAGGAAGTGCATGAAGCGCGCCTTGATCACGGCCATGTCCGGAACCGGAAATCCTCGGTGATCCCGGCCAGCCAGGCAGTCCTTCGCCGGGAACGGCGCGCCTGTGCCGCCGTCGCCTTCATGGCCTCGGCATTCGGCAAGGCGAAATGCACTCTTCCGCGCGATAGCTGATCTACGTTTCAAACAGCACGAGGGTGTGAG
>NZ_JASXTA010000317.1:0-262 GCF_032290525.1 Bradyrhizobium cosmicum
GCGCGAGCCCGATCAAGCCGCCCCAGAGTTCGGAGTTGTTGAGGCGGAGTTTGACGGAGGTTTGGTCGTTCATCGATACCCTCTCGGCCGTGCTCCGGATGCTACGCAGCGCGAAGCGGCGCGCTGCAGATCCGGGACACGGAAGTGGCTCAATCCTACTTCTTCGCAAGCCCGAGCGTGTCGATCACCTTGCGCTCTGACTCCGTGACCTCGAGGACGAACTTCTTGTAGTCCTCGGTATTCTTGTAGCTCGGCACCATGT
>NZ_JASXTA010000318.1:0-262 GCF_032290525.1 Bradyrhizobium cosmicum
TACCTGGACAGTGGATGCTCGCGACACATGACGGGCATAAGGTCTATATTCCAAAAACTGATGCTACTTAAATCAGGAGGAGATGTAGGTTTTGGAGGGAACCAGAAGGGAAAAATTATTGGTAAAGGCTCCATTGGTCATGGAAACTCTCCTGTGATCAATGATGTTCTTCTGGTGGAAGGCTTAATGCACAACTTACTCTCCATAAGCCAAATAGCTGATCAAGGTTATGATGTGATCTTCAATCAAACCTGCTGTAGAG
>NZ_JASXTA010000319.1:0-262 GCF_032290525.1 Bradyrhizobium cosmicum
GGTTGTTTGATAAAACGAAGTAACAAGAAAACACAATTATGATTTCAAATTAATTAGAGAAAAGCGCACCGAGGAATTGATTTCGTCTACCCTTCCTATGTTTCTACTCACTTCAATTATATATGAAATTAGTTAAATATGTTCATGGTGCTAAGCCTATTTGTTTACTTGCTAATCCCTTAGTCAAGCACCCCTTCTAGTTAATTAGTGATTGCTAATTCCTTAGTACCTAATCCTAATTAACTAGAGATTCAATTTCATG
>NZ_JASXTA010000320.1:0-262 GCF_032290525.1 Bradyrhizobium cosmicum
GTGCACCACGACCCCCGCGGGCTTGTCGACCACGAGGACGTCGTCGTCCTGGTAGGCGATGCGGAACTCCGCCGGCGGCACGTCGGGCTCCGGCTCGGGCTCGGGCCAGTCGATCGTCACCCGCTCGCCGCCCTCCAGGCGGTGGCGCTTCTGCCGGCCCATCCCGTCGACGAGCACGTGGCCCGCCTCGATGAGCGCCTGCGCGGCCGTCCGCGAGCCCGCGACGCGGGCCAGGAAGACGTCGAGCCGCTCCCCCGCGTCC
>NZ_JASXTA010000321.1:0-262 GCF_032290525.1 Bradyrhizobium cosmicum
TTGCTCGAGAGGTTGATCCGGGAGCCGCGGGACGATGGATCTTACGCCATCCCACCAGATGGCACGCCCGGTGACACACCCGACGTCTACGCGGGCAGGCTGCTGGAACACTTTGCCCTGGAGGCGGCGCTTTACGGCGACTCCGGCAACGGGGGACCACCAAGTGGGCGTGCCCCTGGGCTCGAGCCTTTGAGCGGGCGCGAGGTAGAGGTGCTCAAGCTCGTCGCCGCCGGCCGGTCGAACGCGGAGATCGCCAGGGAGC
>NZ_JASXTA010000322.1:0-262 GCF_032290525.1 Bradyrhizobium cosmicum
GCGCTGGAGAGCTCAAAAGTTTTTGAAAAGACTTTCTGGCGTAGATTTTTTGCCAGTGATGTTCCCACAATGGCGGTGCAAAAGCCAGTGATAACTGCCAGCACGAGTGATCCCAGAGCAGCGCTGAGCATCAGCGCGCCATCGCCGGTGAGGTCTGACGCTACTGTGCCGGGGGTAGCTACTCGCATCGTGATTCTTTGCATATAGTCGGGAACCTTCAGGTCTAAAAAGACCTGCCCCACAATGGACACTAGGGCAAGAG
>NZ_JASXTA010000323.1:0-262 GCF_032290525.1 Bradyrhizobium cosmicum
TGCCTGTTGTTACCTTGGTTGCTTAGTAGGCTTCCCAACAGTCCACGTGGGCTCCTCCAAGCAACTCCTAAGGTCTCCTCAAGCTGCCCATCAACTGATCCAAGCACTAGTCAAAGTCTTTGACCCAACACAAGGTGAACACATCTCTATGTCTGTTGTTCCACCGCTGCCCTAGATTATTCCTGGTTAGGGCATTAGTATGTTGCACCAGCCCTTCATTTGACACCTAAACACTCCTTAGATTTTGCAGTCTAGCAAGGGA
>NZ_JASXTA010000324.1:0-262 GCF_032290525.1 Bradyrhizobium cosmicum
GCGGAAACTCGATCGCGGCCGGCCAGATCGCCGCCGCGCTGCGCGAACGCTTCGGCGTCGAGTTGGAACTGCGCAGCTTTTTCGACGCGCCGAAGCTTGCAGCATTCGCAGACCATATCGACGCCTTGTTGCGCGAGGGCGCGAAGAGGGCGCTTCCTCCGATCCAGCGGGCCGCGCCGGCCGACCGCGCGACCTTGTCGCATGCGCAGGAGCGGCTATGGTTTCTCTGGAATCTGGACCCCAATGGTACGGCCTATATGGT
>NZ_JASXTA010000325.1:0-262 GCF_032290525.1 Bradyrhizobium cosmicum
GTTCTAAACGCTGTTTTCAGAATGTCTTTAGTCTTCATTCTGATTTGATGATATCCTGAAAGAAGATCCATGCAACTCATCTAATAATTCATCAATGACAAAAATGGGAAATTTAGCTTCAATAGTGAGCTTGTTGAGCTCCCTATAATCTGGACACGTGCCATGATTCATCCTTCTTGTGCACCAATACTACTGGAGCAGAGAAAGAACTTTGACTAGGTTGAATTATACCAACCTCTAGCATTTCTGCAACCATACGTTC
>NZ_JASXTA010000326.1:0-261 GCF_032290525.1 Bradyrhizobium cosmicum
GTCGAGCACCGTGCATAACACGGTTAGGCCCGGACGCACGAACGCGCAGCATCGATCGCGGCGACGCCGACCCTAAAGCGTGCTTCGGTGGGACTGCCTTGTCAGAGAGCGACAGGCATGAGCGAGCCGGTGAACAGGACCGGACCCGACGGCTGCCCCGTCGTCGAGCCGCCCCTTGGCTCCAGGCTGACGGCGAGCGCCGCTTGGGCCAGCGCTTCGGCAGTGGCGTGCGGCAGCACGAGAGCCGTCGTTGTGCCGGGG
>NZ_JASXTA010000327.1:0-261 GCF_032290525.1 Bradyrhizobium cosmicum
TCTACACCTGCGGGGCAATCTCACGTGGGCAGCCGCGGTACCCAGTCGACGCTTGCGATCCGGTTCCGCGTTTCAGGGCAACGGCATCGCAGCGAGACGACCCAGTGGGCGAAGTGCCGTTGTTTGGTACCCGTGATCAGGCTAGACATTGATGACACGGCCTCTCGAAAGGGCAGAGTAGGATAATGAAACATTGGCGCTATATCGCTATGCACACCGCGGCGGCGGCCGCCTTCATTTTCCTGCTGCAGCGGTATGGGC
>NZ_JASXTA010000328.1:0-261 GCF_032290525.1 Bradyrhizobium cosmicum
GCTGCGCGTCGGTGAGCCCCAGCTTCTGGATCAGGTAGTCGACGGCGTAGGCGCAGAAGAACCCGCCGACCGTGGCGTCGACGCAGCCGTTGGCCGGGGCGATCCCGGGCGCGACCGCCACCGGGGTGGGCGCGATCTCGGTCAGCTCGGCCTCGGTGATGTGCCCGAGGTCGAACATCCGCTGCAGCACCTGGTTGCGCCGCGTCTGGGCGTTCTCCGGGTTGTCGATGGGGTCGTCGTAGAACGGGCTCTGCACCAGGC
>NZ_JASXTA010000329.1:0-261 GCF_032290525.1 Bradyrhizobium cosmicum
TGATCAGTCTTACATATTTCACGTGTATCTTACTTTGCAAAACGACGGCCAGCGGCGGGTTTATCATTTCGTCGGCCATTACCGCGCTCTCCGGACTCAGGAACTCGTCGATTTGCTCAAGCAATTGGGATTCGAGCATGTTCAGGTTCTGCCGCCGAACGAAAGGGGCTACTACCAGACTATTGTGAAGGGAGTTAAGACGGAAGCGGTCTAATGCCGAGAGAAGAAAGTGATTCCTCAAGCAATTCCAACTCGTAGGAT
>NZ_JASXTA010000330.1:0-261 GCF_032290525.1 Bradyrhizobium cosmicum
GTACCGCTGTGCTTCGAAAAAGTGGCGGAGCATGAACGGTGGAACTCGTCTGGTCGCGATTCGCGCTGTCCGATCGCGATGGCATTTTCAGCTACATCGAAGCCGAGAATCCCCGTGCAGCGGTTCATGTTGATGAACAGATTGCCGATGCCGCGCGGCGCCTGCTCGAGTTTCCTGACAGTGGCCGGCCCGGGGCGCGTCGCTGGCACGCGCGAGTTGGTCATCCCGCGCACACTTATGTCGCGGCCTACCTGGTCGACG
>NZ_JASXTA010000331.1:0-261 GCF_032290525.1 Bradyrhizobium cosmicum
GCCTTACCTATTTTCGTCATACCATGAATAAAATTATGTTGATCAATTATATTTAAAATTGGAAATAATCCGACAATGAATATAAATGGAATTGAAACAGATAAAAATTCTTTTACTAATTCACTAGTAGAAACCTCTATATGATTACTATCTTTTGGAATATTGAAGTCTAAACTCTTTCTATATTTAGTATAAAAAAAGGATAACGTAATTAAAGAAAACACAGCTCCTACAGCTGCTGCAAAAGTTGCACTAACATTC
>NZ_JASXTA010000332.1:0-261 GCF_032290525.1 Bradyrhizobium cosmicum
GTGTGCGTGATGTTCTTGGCTTCCGGATGAGCCGGGTTGATCAGAAAGTTGCGCTCCAACCGGGCCGGGATTGAGGGGACGATCAGGAGCGCCGAACGTTTCTCCTCGCACCATTTCTGGCCGAAGACCTTGCAGATGGTCTCGTTTCGCGAGTCCCAGCCGGGATGCGCCACAGTTTGGAAAACTTCATACGACACGCCGTTCGGTATCTTGATCTCGATCAAGTGCTGGTTGGCGGGCATCACCAGATTGGCATGCACC
>NZ_JASXTA010000333.1:0-260 GCF_032290525.1 Bradyrhizobium cosmicum
GCCACACCACCGGCCACGAGCTGGTAGGGCGGGAACTGCGCGAATGGCACCGGGAACGAGGACTGCAGCACGCGATCGCCGGCCGGATCGGTCGGCGTGAACGCCGCAAGGTGCGCGGCGCCGCCGATGTAGCGCAACACCGCCGTAGAGAAGCCGCCGATCAGGCGGTTGGCGTTGGCGGCGATGGCATCGAATACCGGCTGCACGTCGGACGGGGAAGCGGCCATCACTTTCAGAATGTCGGCGGTGGCGGTCTGTCG
>NZ_JASXTA010000334.1:0-260 GCF_032290525.1 Bradyrhizobium cosmicum
GTTCGGGTCCGGCCTGTTCGGCAATACGCGACTGCGCGACCTGGTGGCCCGCTATGTCGGGCCGGAGATCCTGGCCGCCGTTGCACGCGAAAATGCCAAGGGCCGAAAACTGCTGGTGGTGACGACCGATCTCGACACCCAACGCACGGTCGTTTGGGACATGGGGAAAATCGCAGCCGTCGGTTCGCCCGAGGCGCTGCGCCTGTTTCGCGACGTGATGGCGGCCTCCGCCAGCATTCCCCTGGTCTTCCCGCCGATCC
>NZ_JASXTA010000335.1:0-260 GCF_032290525.1 Bradyrhizobium cosmicum
GGGTTGCACGGCAATATTGCGGCCAGTTGGGCAAGCAAGACAATTGTCAGGTCGCCGTGACCCTTTCGCTTGCAAATCATCATGCGAGCTTGCCGGTGGCCTATCGTCTGTATCTGCCAAAGGAGTGGGTGACGGACCGTACACGTCGGCGCAAAGCCGGTGTACCCAAGGAGATTACCTTCAAGACCAAGCCGGCAATTGCACTCGATCATTTGCGCTGGGCCTGTGCGGCGGGCTTGCCGCGCGGCGTGGTACTGATG
>NZ_JASXTA010000336.1:0-260 GCF_032290525.1 Bradyrhizobium cosmicum
TAGTAAAGCCTAAAGGGTGGATAAATCTAGAGGCATTCATGCTTATTTAGAGCCTAGTGATCCCTTGACCCGTACATGGTGGGATTTCGGTAAATCATGTATTGCATGTTTATTACTTTGGCTTAGGAATCCCTTGGTCGCATATAAGGTAAATCCTAAGGAAGTCTTAATTGGTTTTGTTGTGAGTCTCACAGTCATGCTTGGAATATGGCACGGGGGTAATTGGCTGAAAGAAAGATTTGGTTTAGTCAATCTATAGC
>NZ_JASXTA010000337.1:0-260 GCF_032290525.1 Bradyrhizobium cosmicum
GTGCGCCACGGACGACTACAAGGAGGGCTTCACGGCCTTCCAGCAGAAGCGCAAGCCGGAGTTCACGGGACGGGACTGAGCGCTTGGGCCGCAGCCGGGCCGCGGTGAGTAGGGACGCCGTCGGCCTTCGCTGCGCATACCTGGGCGGCCGCTCCGACGCGGTGAGTACATCTGTGCCCCGGAAAGACCACGGGAAGCGCCTGTCCGTGTTTTTTCGGGGCACAGATGTATCGCGTGATGGCTTCCCGCGTGGCCTACGC
>NZ_JASXTA010000338.1:0-259 GCF_032290525.1 Bradyrhizobium cosmicum
TCGTCACCCACTGCAGCAGGGCGTAGATTGGGAAGGTGGCGATGGAGAGAAATCCCAGCCGCCAGTCCACCACGAAGGCATAGACGAGCAGTACGAGCGGAACTCCCACGGCTGCGGTTTGCTCAACGGGCGCATGGGCGACGAGCATGTGGATCTGGACGGTGTCGTCCTGGATGGCCTTGCGCACCCGACCGGTTGACGACGAGCTGAACCAGGCCAGTGGGGCCTTCGAGATGCGGTCGATGATGCGGTCCTGGAG
>NZ_JASXTA010000339.1:0-259 GCF_032290525.1 Bradyrhizobium cosmicum
GGATCATGCCGTAGCGCGACTTTTCGAGGAGCCGCTGATCGATGCCGGCCATCGCGGTTGCCGACCCGGAGTCCGAGCCGGACTTGTCCGCTGCATCGCTGCCGATCACGACGTCCTGGCGCTTGCCGCTGGAGCCATCGATGATGGTGACGGTCTTATTATCACCCTTATTGTCGCCGGCCGGGGCCTGCTGCATCGGACTTTTTGCGGCCTGGTCGGCGTGGCCGGAAGCCGCCGGCTGCTTGTCGTCCCCCACAGG
>NZ_JASXTA010000340.1:0-259 GCF_032290525.1 Bradyrhizobium cosmicum
GGACAGCAGCACTTATTGGAAGCGATCGCGGGTCGAGTTGCGTGCTGCCGGATTCGATCCAGAGCGCGCCGCGGAGACCAGTGCGGTGGTGACCATTGCCAGCGCCTGGACCAACGCCCATCGCTGCAACAACCGCGTTCGCGCCATCACCGATCTCCTGGTGGAAATTCTCGCCGAGCGCGGCGGGCAGGGGCTGGTCGTCGGCGCGCCGGCGGTGTCGGACGCGTTGACGCAGGGCACGCCGACGGCGGGCTATAGC
>NZ_JASXTA010000341.1:0-259 GCF_032290525.1 Bradyrhizobium cosmicum
TTTTTGGCCCACAGATAAACCGTAACTCGAGCCTTCATTCCGCTGAAGTTGTTATACGTATCTAGCCACCATCCATGGACATTGACACTTCCAGCATGACTGGATGAATAGTGAGGATCGTCTATTTTAGATATGAAGGGAGCGGCTTTGGATGCGACTTTGGCGGAACCCTGTTCGGGTCTTAAGTCGCTATTGCCGCTAGCAGTGGGGGATGGAGATGTGGTTGGGGAGGCGGATGCGGTAGCAGGCACTGCTAAGG
>NZ_JASXTA010000342.1:0-259 GCF_032290525.1 Bradyrhizobium cosmicum
GTTCGAAACACCGCGCGAGGTTCGGGTCTTGGAAAGTTGCTTGTCGCGGCCGTTCTCGGCCATGCGCGCGGGCGCGTGGAGATGGTTCAATTGACTGTCGTGAGCGAGAACGAAGCGGCACGCCGGCTTTACAGCGCCATGGGCTTTGTCGAGTACGGCTATGAACAGCGAGCCCTCAAGCAGGGTGGGCGATATTACGACGAGATTCTGATGGTCAAATTTCTCGACGAGGGGACCGAGGGGTCGGCCCAAGCCATGC
>NZ_JASXTA010000343.1:0-259 GCF_032290525.1 Bradyrhizobium cosmicum
TTATTATTCCAAATGAATAACCCAATTCGTGTAATCGCGTCAGGTCGAGAAGTATTAGTTACCGAGCCGTATTATACTGGTGGGAAATGGCGAATGATTGACCGTGTAAAATGGTGGGAAAGCTATGAAGATGATATTCCAGTTATTATGGGACATTATTGGCGTAATATGAATAAAACGAGTTCTACATTTGACAATATTCATCCCTTAGCATGGTTTGGTAAAAATAATAATGTATTTTGTATAGATTATTCAGTAG
>NZ_JASXTA010000344.1:0-259 GCF_032290525.1 Bradyrhizobium cosmicum
GGTCTGGTTGGTTCCGAGAGCGTTACGTATAGCTGGAACGCCACCAACAATACCCTGACCGCATCGTCCGCCGCGCGCGGCGCGATCTTCACGGTCGTCGTGGATGGCGGGGCGGACAATGGCAACGGCAACTATGTGTTCACGCTGCTGAAGCCGGTTCTCCATGATGCGGGCAGCAACGAGAACGACGCGACCGTCAACCTGACCTACCAGGTCAAGGATGCCACGCTGCCTATCGCCGACAAGGCTACCGGCACGC
>NZ_JASXTA010000345.1:0-259 GCF_032290525.1 Bradyrhizobium cosmicum
CTTCATAAGCTTTGCTTAAGGTTTCGCAAAGGAGTTCTGATTTTCCCAATCCCTGTAAATGGCGGTTAGCTCTCAACGAATTTTCCTGCTGACGTCCAACGATCAAGGAGAGTACTGCGATGACTGGCTTAGCCATGAGGTGGCTGATCGGGGCGTCGTCGATGGTCGCGGCGGTCGCAACGCCGCTCCCGGCGTCAGCCTACGAAGCGGGCCCGGTCGCGGGCGGCGGATCGATCACCGGCAAGATCGTGTTCAACGG
>NZ_JASXTA010000346.1:0-258 GCF_032290525.1 Bradyrhizobium cosmicum
CGCGGTGGCGCGGCGACACGACATCAGTCCAAGTCTGTTGTTTCTCTGGCGTCGCCAGGCCACGCGGGCGCAGGTCGTGGAGCGCGGGGACAGAGGCATGCCACCTGGCTTTGTGCCGGTCGCGATCACCGGCTGCGGGGGCCAATTGCCGAGTGAGGAGCAGGCGGCGATCGAGATCGACGTCGGCGCGGTTCGCATCCGTGTCAGGGGGGCAGTCGACCGGCGGGCACTGTGCGAGGTGCTGGCGGCAGTCGGGAC
>NZ_JASXTA010000347.1:0-258 GCF_032290525.1 Bradyrhizobium cosmicum
CCACAACATCGCCGGTTGCAATACCCACATGCACCTGGATAGGTGTCCTCGCCGGATTGGATATGGCTTTCACCGATTTGATGATTTCGAGGGCGGCCACAACAGCACGTTCCGCATCCTGCTCGTGAGACTCGGGCCAACCAAAATACGCGCTTATGCCATCGCCGAGGTCTTTTGCTATGCAGCCGCCGAATCGCTTCACGATGCTGCCGCAGATTTCGTGGAAAGAATTCAGTAGTCGCCCAAGATCCTCCGGAT
>NZ_JASXTA010000348.1:0-258 GCF_032290525.1 Bradyrhizobium cosmicum
GTTTATAACATCCAGAAGAAAGTCCTTGCGGGGTTTTCCCCAGGCGAAATTCCCTCGAACTGTGAACTGTCTCACAAACAATCATCGTCTGCGCCTGCTATCATAGCCGGGTTGCTCCGAACGGCAACCGAGCCGTCCGAAGCGAAGGGCGCACGAGCATGAAGCATCGAATTCTCGTGGTCGGGCTAGCAGCTGCGGTCATTGGCGCCGCCGGCTTAATGACCCGGTCCGAGCAAGGCGCTTCGGCCGGCGTTGTCC
>NZ_JASXTA010000349.1:0-258 GCF_032290525.1 Bradyrhizobium cosmicum
GCATCTAGTTTTGCTTTAGGCAATTCATCTGCATGTATGTGTTCAATTGCAGATTGCCCTTCATCTTTTGCTTGATTAACTAAATCATTTGATGTTGCGTCATTAATATTAGAAAGCGCTTTTCTAGCTTCCTCATTTACCATTTGTTTAGCTTGATCTTTAGAATTTGATGTTGCATTAGCATGTTCAATTTCATCAAGTTGACGTTTAAGCGTTTCTTTAATGTCATTATGTGCTTTTGCTTGAGCATCTTTAAGT
>NZ_JASXTA010000350.1:0-258 GCF_032290525.1 Bradyrhizobium cosmicum
GTCCTGCTGGGCCAACTGCGCGTCACGCACGGCGCGGTTGACCGCAGAGATCACGGCCTTCAGGGACGCTCGCGTGGTGTTGTTGTCCATCCCCGCACCCCACAGCACGCGGTCACCCACGGCGAGCTCCACGTAGCTCGCGGCCTGCGCGTTCGCGGACGCGGACAGCGTGTGCTCGGTGTAGTCCAGCAGGCGCACGTCCACGCCTTCCGCGTTGAACAGCTGAATCAGCGCGTCGATGGGCCCGGTGCCGTGTGC
>NZ_JASXTA010000351.1:0-258 GCF_032290525.1 Bradyrhizobium cosmicum
GCTGGTGTCCCCACAGGTCGTCTACACAAGCAGCATCCATATCTCGCCAAGAAGCGGGGGAACTATCATGTTCGCAAGCGGGTTCCGGCGGACCTGCGACAGGCTCTGGGTAAAAGCGAGGTTTGGAGATCGCTCAGCACTGACAGCATCGTCGTTGCCAAACGTCGTGCGTATTACGCGTTGAATCAGATTGAGGTGAATTTCGAAGAAATGCGTGAGGAGCTTCGCCGACAGGCTCCTTCCACGCTCTTGAAACCG
>NZ_JASXTA010000352.1:0-258 GCF_032290525.1 Bradyrhizobium cosmicum
GTTCTCGTCGACGATAAGCATGCCCGTGGCGACGCCGTGATGCAGATCGAGGCCGATCTCCAGGATCCGTCCGAGCTTCGTGCCGAGCTCTTTGACTTGTGGCGATCGGCCGCCGGGGTGTCTACGGCAATTCGCCGTGTTCATCGTCCGACCTGATGCGCCATAGCAATTTCTGCCATTAGGATGCGGCTATGGAAAAGGTATTGGTGACTGGCGCACGAGGCTTCATTGGATCCCAGCTTTGCAAGAGGCTCACGG
>NZ_JASXTA010000353.1:0-258 GCF_032290525.1 Bradyrhizobium cosmicum
TCGCCGAGGTGACCGGCCGTTCGCGCCGCGTCATCCGCAAGGGCGACCGGCTGGTGGTCGAGAATCGAGCCGGTTCGGCCAACCTCGCCGAGACCTCGGCCTTCATGGATGATGTCAAGCGGATACTCGTGTTCTCCGATGCGGGCGGCACGGGGAGGAGCTACCATGCCGAACTGTCGGCACGGAATCGGCGTTTGCGGGTCCATTACCTGCTCGAGCCCGGCTGGAAGGCCGACGCCGCGATCCAGGGTCTCGGCC
>NZ_JASXTA010000354.1:0-258 GCF_032290525.1 Bradyrhizobium cosmicum
GTGCATCGCGAGCGTGCCACCCAAGACGAACGGGTGGTACAAATATCGCTCACTGCCAAAGGGGATGCCTTAAAAGTTCAAGCCGCTAGCATTCCTAGTGCTATGTTAGCTGCCATGCAGTTAGATGACGAAGCGATAGATCTGCTACAACAAGTGGCGCAAAAACTCTGCCCGATTCATACAGAGGTGTGTCCCCACAATCTATCACCCAAAAACCATTAAACAAATTTTTAGCATTAAGCGCTATCTGCCTACGTC
>NZ_JASXTA010000355.1:0-257 GCF_032290525.1 Bradyrhizobium cosmicum
GCCTTCACCGGCGCCCAGCTCTCGATCGGCGTATCCGGCGACAGCGCCACCGTGCGCGGCGGCACCGGCAGGCCGGACTCGGAGGCGGCGTGGTGGGCGACCGCCTTGGCCAGCAAATCGTCGAAACGTCCGTCGTCGGTGCGTTCCGCAGCCGCATCGCTGATTTCGAACAACGCTTCGATTTCGGCGCGGCTCACCGGCTCATGCTCAACGGCGCTCACGGTGAGGATGCGCGCGCACCACGCGGCGTCGTCGGC
>NZ_JASXTA010000356.1:0-257 GCF_032290525.1 Bradyrhizobium cosmicum
GGTCGGGGGTCCGCGAGACCAGGCCGAGATCCTGGAGCTCTCTCACGGCGTTCGCCACGGCCTGGTGGCTGATCCGCTCGAGACCGGCGAGGTCGGTGGCGGTCAGGGGCCCGCGCTGCTCGAGGTGGAACAGGATCCCGGTCTTGCCCATCGACAGTGTCTTGTGGGCGCTGAGCCGGCGCCACAGCGGGCGCAGTGCCTCGCGGAGGTCGGTGGCGAGCGTGACGGCGTCGGGTTCGGTGGGACCGCCCGGGGCC
>NZ_JASXTA010000357.1:0-257 GCF_032290525.1 Bradyrhizobium cosmicum
CCCAGGTCCCGTCCGTGTAGCTGAAGCTCGAGCGCACGTGGATGTCGACGCCGTGGTTGCGGGCGAACTCCACGGAGCGCACCTGCAGCACCTTCGCGCCCGAGGCGGCCAGCTCCAGCATCTCCTCGTGGCTCACCACGTCGAGCTTGCGGGCCGCCGGCACGATCCGCGGATCGGCGCTGTAGACGCCGTCCTCGTCGGTGTAGATCTCGCAGACGCCGGCGCCCAGCGCGGCCGCGAGCGCGACGGCCGTCGTG
>NZ_JASXTA010000358.1:0-257 GCF_032290525.1 Bradyrhizobium cosmicum
GGTCCGTGCCGGGGTCGTAGATCGGCCGGTTCCAGCGCCACACCGTGCCGTTGTGGAGCATCAGCTCGTGCAGGCGGGGGGAGTGGCCATCGGTCAGCAGCGGCTCCTCCGCCATCTCCCGCGACTCGGGGATCAGCGCCGGGAACAGCCGCACGTTCTCCTCGAAGAGGTCGAACATCGAGGTGATCCAGCGTTCCCCGAACCACACCCGCGGCCGCACCCCCTGCGCCGCGTACTCGGGCGGGCGCGTGTCCAGC
>NZ_JASXTA010000359.1:0-257 GCF_032290525.1 Bradyrhizobium cosmicum
TCGCTGCATCGATCGCATCTTGGCCCAGCTTGCGTCGGCGCAGCATCTGTAGGCGCATCTTTAAAGACGGATTGCTTTCGATGGCTTGTTTTTTTTGATAAGTTTCCCAATCCCCAAAGGGATCGGCTTGCATCTGCGCATCATTTTGATCCAGTACGCGCACTGCATAATCACCCAAGGTGAATTTGATGTACAAGACTTGCACCCATACGATGGCGATCACCATCAAAGGTGCTGCCAATGCCACGCCCATGATG
>NZ_JASXTA010000360.1:0-257 GCF_032290525.1 Bradyrhizobium cosmicum
GCCTGAGACCTGGAAGCCGTCAATGGAGGAATTGAAAGCCTCCGGCGTGAAGATCCTGGGCCCGCCGATCCCGATGATGCTGACGCTGAACGACAGACAAGAAATCGTCCCTTCCGAATACGCCAAGGCCGCGAAGGTCGCCGGCCTCGACCTGATCGGCTGGTCGCTGGAACGCGACGGCCCGCTCAACAAGGGCGGCGGCTTCTATCACAAGTCGATCAGGAGCGCGATCGACCGCGACGGCGATACGCTGACGG
>NZ_JASXTA010000361.1:0-257 GCF_032290525.1 Bradyrhizobium cosmicum
GCGTTACCGATGCCAATAATGTCTTTGACGCCAACATGAACGGGATCACGGGCTACCAAAACCTGGTTCGCACCAGCACCGTTACGAAGACCGGAATAAAACTGGATGCCAGCGTCCAGTTCACTGCCGAGGTACCGGTGACCTTCATGAAGGTGCTTGGGTTTCAGAAGCTGACGGTAACAGGCGTTTCAAGCTCGGCCGCCTCGCTGCCGCCGTATCTCGATTTTTATCTGACGCTGGACGTCTCGGGCTCGATG
>NZ_JASXTA010000362.1:0-256 GCF_032290525.1 Bradyrhizobium cosmicum
CTCCAACCGTCATGCCCGTGGCGCTCGACTACGCGGAGACGCTTTTGTTCGGGTACACCCTGATGCTTCTAAACATCGTCAACGGCTTCATCGTCAGAGCCGAAGGCAACACACGATTCAGCATGTGGACGATGATTACCGCCTTCGTACTCAATGCTGTGCTTGATCCGGTCTTCATATTCTTACTGGACCTCGGTGTGCGAGGCGCAGCCGTCGCAACGCTGGTATCTCAGATCGCTGCTATTAGCCTGTATAT
>NZ_JASXTA010000363.1:0-256 GCF_032290525.1 Bradyrhizobium cosmicum
ATCTCGACCTGGTCACCGCCAACGGTCCGCTGCGGGTATTCACCCTGCTGCACGGCGCCCGCCCCGTGCTGCTCGACTTCGGCCATCCCGGCCGCCTCGATATCACGCCGTGGGCGGATCGAGTCCAGCTCATCAACGCTGAATATGCTGGTGCATGGGAGCTTCCGGCAATCGGGGTGGTTGCTGCGCCGACCACCGTGCTGATCAGGCCCGACGGATATGTCGCCTGGGTTGGAGAGCAAACCGAGCTCGGGCT
>NZ_JASXTA010000364.1:0-256 GCF_032290525.1 Bradyrhizobium cosmicum
GTCTTGGCGATGAGCGACGTGATAAGAGCTCCCGCGTTGCCTGCGCAACGGCGCGCCGCCAAGAAGGCGCTGCCGGGGCATTCAACGCTGACAAGCATGTCTGGTCTTCATCGAACAGGAGCGCGGGCAGGTGCATCCAATCTCCTGGAAGCTGATGGGGGAGAGCAGCAAGCTTGCCGAGAAACTGGAGGTTGTTCTCGCGGCGGTCGAGATCGGTGCGGACGGCGAGGCGACACGCAGCGCCGCGGTCGAATTC
>NZ_JASXTA010000365.1:0-256 GCF_032290525.1 Bradyrhizobium cosmicum
GGATCATGGTTTGCTCCCGACCTTTGGGGACCGGTTGCAGTCCCGGCCCCAGGGTTTCGCTAAATCACAAGCGGGCCGCATGGCCCGCCGCGGGTTCGGTTCAGGCCTCGGCGGCCTGGGTCACGGCGTCGTCCGTCAGGACGGTCCAGCGCTTGGTCTTGGACATGGGCGCGCATTCGATGATGCGGACCGAGTCGCCGACCTTGAATTGGTTCAGCGCGTCATGCGCACGGTACTTCTTGGACGAGCGCACGAT
>NZ_JASXTA010000366.1:0-256 GCF_032290525.1 Bradyrhizobium cosmicum
GCCGACATCAACAGTCGTGAATCCTCCGCCCATGTGCCGGTAGTAATCCACTGCCGACTGCACAGACGTCATCAGGAATCCGATGACGAGGGAAAGCCCGGAGAATCCGATACCGATCATCAGACCGGCCTTGAGGGACTTACCGAAAGGTATCCTGAAGATCAGGCAAAGAATCAGCATCACGATCGGCAGGATAACCACGGCGCCGACGTCAAGAATGCCTTTGATAATTGACATTATTGAGTGTTCCTAGAAT
>NZ_JASXTA010000367.1:0-256 GCF_032290525.1 Bradyrhizobium cosmicum
TCTCGTCGACCACGAGCCCCATCGAGCGGCCGTCGTCGGCGAACACCAGGATCGGCTGCGCGCCTGATGTCTGGACCGTGACCCCGGCCATCTGCACCAAGGGCATGAGCTGGTCGCGATACTGCACCATGTAGCGGCCGTTGGAGAGCTCGATCTTGTCGGTGGCGATCTCTTCCAGCCGGGTGACGAGGCCGAGCGGCACCGCCTTGGGCTGCGAGGAGCCGGCGCGGAACACCAGCAGCGAGGTGAGCTGTTC
>NZ_JASXTA010000368.1:0-256 GCF_032290525.1 Bradyrhizobium cosmicum
GTCCAGGTCGTTCGGAGTGACATGCAGGGCGCGCTCGAGACATGCCCACCCATGCTGATCATGTCCGTTCGCCGGGGTAGACTGGAAGTGATCGACGCACCGTCGGAACGACGCTATTGCCCTAAGCAGACATCCGCTACGAGCACGCCAACCTAGGGCTATCGCTCCTCATCAGGATGCACCCACTTGTATGGCGTGATCTCACTTGTCTCGGTCAGTTTGATCATGTGCACCGGCGACGGCCGCGAGATAACGT
>NZ_JASXTA010000369.1:0-255 GCF_032290525.1 Bradyrhizobium cosmicum
GTCCAAGGTGACGCAGGAGGGCCGTTCGGGCGCTGAGACGGTGACGTACCGCAGCGCCAAGAAGGGCGAGAAGGTCGTCTCCTCCAAGGTGATCGACACGACCGTCACGCGCAACGCCGTGCGCCGCGTCGTCACGATCGGTACGAAGCAGGCCGTTCAGCAGGCGCCGCAGCAGTCGCAGCAGACCCAGGTGTCGCGTTCGACCGCCCGCAAGGCCGTGACGCAGCAGAGCGCGCCGAAGCAGCGCACCTACGC
>NZ_JASXTA010000370.1:0-255 GCF_032290525.1 Bradyrhizobium cosmicum
GCGCGGCGCCTTGCCCATCATGGCGAGCCGGCCCGCCACCGGATCCTGCCCTGTCGCCTGCAGGAGTTCGTCGACGAAGCATTCGACCGCATATCCGGTGTGCGTATGGCCGACGGAGCGCCACCACAGGACCGGCACGCCAACATCCGTCGTGTGCAGATCGCAGCGGAAATCGGCGATATCGTAGGGAATTTCCTTCGCGCCCTCGACCGACGTGGCGTCGATGCCGCCCTTTGCCATCACGGCCTCGAAGGG
>NZ_JASXTA010000371.1:0-255 GCF_032290525.1 Bradyrhizobium cosmicum
GGTGGCCCAGGGCAAGGAAATCTTCCAGCAGAACTGTTCCTCTTGCCACGGCTTAAACGGCGAGGGCACAACTCAAGGTCCGTCTTTGGCCGGCGTCGGCGCGGCGGCAGTTGACTTCCAAATGGGTACCGGCCGTATGCCGATGGCTCGCCCCGAGGCTCAAGCCCCGTCAAAGAAGACGAAGTTCACTGGCGAGGAGATTGCTTCGGTTGGCGCATACGTCGCGTCCCTCGCTCCCGGACCGAAGGTTCCCTC
>NZ_JASXTA010000372.1:0-255 GCF_032290525.1 Bradyrhizobium cosmicum
GGACGGCGGTCCACCTCTACTTCCCGCGTTCGGAGCATCGCGAAGCGATCGCGACCGCACCTTCCCGGCAGGAACGGCGCGATCAGCCGAACCGCGGCGAGACGGTGATGATCGTGGATGACGAGGTGCTGATCCGCACGCTGGTGGCCGAATCGCTGGAGGAGCTGGGTTACCGGACGATCCAGGCCAGCGACGGCGTCCAGGCACTCGGCATGATCGGGGATGCCTCTGGCATCGACCTGCTGATTACCGACG
>NZ_JASXTA010000373.1:0-255 GCF_032290525.1 Bradyrhizobium cosmicum
GGATGTTCAGCGCGACCGCGATCGCGATCAGCGGATCGAGGACGAGCCAGCCCGTGAAGTGCACGACGACGAGGCCGAGCACGACGCCGCCCGAGGTCCAGACGTCGGTGTAGAGGTGCCGCGCGTCGGCCTCGAGCGCGATCGACCGGTGCTCGCGCGCGCCGATCATCATGCGTTGGGCGAGCGCCCAGTTCAGCAGCGAACTGCCGACGGTCAAGCTGAGGCCCCAGCCGAGCGATTCGATCGGTTGCGGCT
>NZ_JASXTA010000374.1:0-255 GCF_032290525.1 Bradyrhizobium cosmicum
CTAAAGTTCCTTTTACAATTGTTATTGACATAATGAGCTGGTATAGATTGAAGCAAGAAGTAAGGAGAGAAGAATGATTAGAATTTTGACTTAGTGCTGATTTTTTAGTTGATCGCTTGAAAGATTCTGAGTTCTCTATATGGATTATAACTCTCCATCATTTATTTTTCTTAACTTCCTTGCCTCTTATGCTTGTGTTATGTTAAATGTTCCCCTTAAAAGTTGTGAACTTTATTTATAAGGGCAGTGTTAATT
>NZ_JASXTA010000375.1:0-255 GCF_032290525.1 Bradyrhizobium cosmicum
GTGATGGTGGAGCCGATATAACCGAAGCCGGCGCCGCGGGTCAGCAGATCAATATCGATGCCGCATTTTGCGGCATGATAGGCAATCGGCAGGCCGCAGAGGAAGATGATGACGCTGACGACAAGAATGGCCGACGTGGCGTTGGCCGCGCCGTAATTAAGCGTAATGGTGCCGCCGATCGCCTCCAGCGCCAAAAAGGAGATCGCGCCGAGCGCGGTATTGGCGACACGGGCGGCAGACCACCGCCGCGCGCTC
>NZ_JASXTA010000376.1:0-255 GCF_032290525.1 Bradyrhizobium cosmicum
CGGCGAACCTGGCGCGACGAGCGTGGCCGAGAGGATGCCGGCGCCGGCCGCGGGGAGCAGGCTGAACAACAGCGCGCCGCCCATCGAGTGGCCCACGACATGGTAGTGCTCCAGCCCAAGCGCCCGTGTGACCTCGATCAGGTCGTCCACCCAGTCGCCGTAGCCGCGCGTCGCGTCGATGAGTTTGTCTTCGGTGTCGCCATAGCCGCGCAGATCGACCGCGATGCCGCGGAAGCCGCCCGGCAGCTCCAGCAT
>NZ_JASXTA010000377.1:0-254 GCF_032290525.1 Bradyrhizobium cosmicum
GTCCAGAGCAGCCGCCGCTCGCCGTCGAACACCGGCACGAAGGCGGTCAGATCAGGCAGATGGCTGCCGCCGTAATAGGGATCGTTGAGCAGGATCACGTCGCCGGGTTTAACGTCCTTGAAGCGTTCTTCGACCGCGAGCGTCGCCCATGGCAGCGCGCCGACATGAACCGGCAGGTGATCGGCCTGCGCGATCAGTCGCCCGCTCGTGTCGCAGATCGCCAGCGAAAAATCACGGCTGGAATTGAGTATCTG
>NZ_JASXTA010000378.1:0-254 GCF_032290525.1 Bradyrhizobium cosmicum
TCGCAAACGAGATGGGCGCCTTCACGGTGGTGCGCGCCGGCTCGCATGAGGACGCCGCAAAGATGTTCGAGAACCACCCGCACTTTACGATCTTTCCCGGCGAGCGCGTGGAGATCATGCCGGTCCTTCCGATCCCGGGCGGTTAGACCGGGGCGGCTGGAATCGTCGGAATTTGCGCCGCCCGCACGCCGTTAATCTTGATGAACACCAGTTAACCGCCTCAAATTAAGTGACCTTTACGGCCACCTCATGTA
>NZ_JASXTA010000379.1:0-254 GCF_032290525.1 Bradyrhizobium cosmicum
GTGTCTGCCAATCACGACATCGCCAATGCGTCACAGGCGGTGCAAACGACCACGTCAGCGGCGGTCGGCGAGATCGCGCAGTCGCGCGGCGCCGTCGACGCCGCGGTGAGCCACATTTCCGAGCTCGTCGCGGCGGTGGAGCGGATCGAGGCGCGACTGAGCGCCGTCGGCTCCGCGCTGGCACAAGTCGCCAAAGTGTCCGGCTCGATCGAGGCGATCGCGAAGCAGACCAATCTGCTCGCGCTCAACGCCAC
>NZ_JASXTA010000380.1:0-254 GCF_032290525.1 Bradyrhizobium cosmicum
CTGGAGGCGGGGCTCAAGAAGAAGGTGACGCCCTATGAGTGGGGCAAGGAAGTAGCGCCCGGACTGACGGCGGTGGAAACCATCGGCCACACGCCGGGCCACACGTCCTATGTTCTCGCATCCGGCTCCGACAAGGTGTTCATCCAGTCCGACGTCACCAACCTGCCGGCGCTGTTCGTCACCAATCCGGGCTGGCACCTGATGTTCGACCAGGATCCGGCATTGGCGGAAAAGACCCGCCGCCGGGTCTACGA
>NZ_JASXTA010000381.1:0-254 GCF_032290525.1 Bradyrhizobium cosmicum
GCACGGCGATGACGCTCATCGAGTGGGCGACCACGTCGTGGAGCTCCTGGGCGATGCGGAGGCGCTCGTCGGCGACGGCCCGCCGTGCCTGCTCGGCCTCGCCCGCCTCCAGGGCGCGGGACCGCTCCTCGACCGCCGCCTCACGACCGCGGCGGGCCTGTGCCGAGTAGCCGACGGCGAAGGCCGTCGAGAACGTGGCGACCTGGGCCACGTACCCGGCGCCGTCGAGGCCGCTGCGGTCGCTGACGAGGAGG
>NZ_JASXTA010000382.1:0-254 GCF_032290525.1 Bradyrhizobium cosmicum
CCTCAACGTCATCCAGGGCGCGAAGATGGTGGGCGCCGACAAGATCGTCGGCGTCGACATCAACGATTCCAAGGAGGATTGGGGCCGCCGTTTCGGCATGACACATTTCGTCAACCCGACCAAGGTAAGCGATATCGTCCAGCATCTGGTCGGGCTCACCGACGGCGGAGCCGACTACACCTTCGACTGCACGGGAAACACCACCGTGATGCGGCAGGCGCTCGAAGCGTGCCATCGCGGCTGGGGCGTTTCGG
>NZ_JASXTA010000383.1:0-254 GCF_032290525.1 Bradyrhizobium cosmicum
TATTCGTAGTCCACACTTTTACTCTTATTTTGTTTACCCTTAGGTCGGTCAATTTCCGAGAATTTCACATTTTGTGCATGCATTGTTGTGATACATGACTTTCCACTAGAACTTTTAGAATTTTCATATAGGGTTTCTTAATTTTGTTGACTTCGACACCATGACGGTTTACTAGAACTTATTTGGGTTATGATTTCCTATTGTCAAGGGTATTGACCTTGAGATCTAAACGTAATGGATATCCAGTTATGCCC
>NZ_JASXTA010000384.1:0-254 GCF_032290525.1 Bradyrhizobium cosmicum
GCTCATGTGAAACGGCGTCGCCAGTTCCCCGATCGTCAGTTCCCGTTCCGCCAGACGACCAAGCATCGCCCGCCGCGTTGGATCCGCGAGGGCGTGAAAAACGGCATCGAGATGGGCATTACGTTCAACCATGTGGTTTAACATAATCGCGCGACGCTAATTGTCAACCAATCGGTTTAACGTTTTCGTGATGAGATTTGGGCCTAGCCGTCCGGTACGGTGTACACGGCGCAGGGAGACGCAATGCCGCGCAG
>NZ_JASXTA010000385.1:0-254 GCF_032290525.1 Bradyrhizobium cosmicum
GTTTCATCGAGGTGAACAATCAGGCACTCCGCAGTTGACATAGGGCGATTCGCCCCGCCAAGGGCGTCTCGCATCGTCGGCAGTACCGGACGATGGCCACAAATGGCAATTGGTTGGTTGGGGTCTGCCAACGCGCGGCCAATAATTTTTCTCATAGCTGACGTCGCCTTGTGGGGGTCGGCTTCGTGTGTCTCCTCGCTCAGAGCATCAAGCCCGGTGATCTGCGCTCCAATGGTGTCGGCATATGGCTGAAG
>NZ_JASXTA010000386.1:0-254 GCF_032290525.1 Bradyrhizobium cosmicum
CTTTTTAAATTCATAATATGTAACAATTACTTTTATTTTTGTATTTTTAATTTTTAATATTTAAATTAATGAATATATAATCAATATATATTTTTAAAAATATTTTAATAAATAAATATGTATTCCAAATGAGTGTTAAGACTTATTCTAATTAAGTTTTATTATTTCTTTCATTTTTATTTATAATTTGTAACCGCTATTTTCACTATTTTTAAGTTTTAAATATTTTACTTAATACATATATAAATAATATG
>NZ_JASXTA010000387.1:0-254 GCF_032290525.1 Bradyrhizobium cosmicum
GGATAGTAGTCGAGATGAAAGTGCAGAAAATCGAACTCTTCATCGTCGCATTTCTGCCGAACGCGTTCCAGCATCACCATGTGCAGCGCGTTGGGGTCGCGCACCGAGCCGTCGAGGCGCAACGCCTTCGGCCATGTCGCATCGAGTTTCGCCGAGGTGCGGGAATCCCCGCTGGCGAACAAAGTGACTTCGTGCCCTAACGTTACCAGTTCTTCAGTCAGCCAGTGCACCACCCGCTCGGTGCCGCCGTACAG
>NZ_JASXTA010000388.1:0-254 GCF_032290525.1 Bradyrhizobium cosmicum
GTGTAAGGACAACAATTTCCAACTTATATGATCACTCCTCTAGATATTAATGACGTTCAACTGGGATCTGGTAGGATATTGGAAAAGGAAAGACCTTCTTTAGTTATTCAAGAACAAGATAATTATGAGGAAGATTCTCTAA
Organism: Bradyrhizobium cosmicum; assembly: GCF_032290525.1. Taxonomy (GTDB): domain Bacteria; phylum Pseudomonadota; class Alphaproteobacteria; order Rhizobiales; family Xanthobacteraceae; genus Bradyrhizobium; species Bradyrhizobium cosmicum_A. The sequence goes on from NZ_JASXTA010000388.1 coordinate 143, forward strand.
AGGTCAATAAAATTTTTGAGGGAGCATCTCTCCAAAACCAAAATACTGAAAATGAAAAATAGAAAGAACCAATGAACTCAATTTCTATCATTGAGTAGCCAATATCTACTTC
>NZ_JASXTA010000389.1:0-254 GCF_032290525.1 Bradyrhizobium cosmicum
TATCTCGGTCGTAGGCTATGGCAATCCACTTTGGTCTCAACTCACGGCGCCGTCGGTCACGACCGTTGATCTGCCGGTACCGGAGATTTCATGTTCAGCCGCATCAATGCTGTTTCGCCAGATGCGCAAGAACGGCGACGAGCGTGAGGATGGGCGATACGTCGAAGCTTCCTTTTTCGCCGACATTGCGCATCAGGGCGAGCACCGCGCCGCCTCGGCCGCCGGAACGACGGCCGTGACAAGCTCTACAGGGC
>NZ_JASXTA010000390.1:0-254 GCF_032290525.1 Bradyrhizobium cosmicum
GAATAGAGCATGCGTCTATCGTGTAAGTCAAGTCTCATATGCGGGTCAACGATGCCATATTCGCGTAGCATGTGCCTCATATACCCTTTCAGTTTGTTCAAAACTGAAAGATGTATACTCTAATGTCCACTGGCCTACGGTAGACGCCCATTGTATCGATTTTCGCAACGTCAAAGCTGACATGATTGCCCCCAAATCCAAGGCTTTTCACCACCACTAAAAACAGTGGATCCTCACCAACTTCACTTTTCACT
>NZ_JASXTA010000391.1:0-254 GCF_032290525.1 Bradyrhizobium cosmicum
GGCATCGGCGCGGAAAAACTTCACCCGGTGCAGAAGGCCTTCATGGCGCACGACGCCCTGCAATGCGGTTTCTGCACGCCGGGCTTCATCGTCGAGGCCGCGGCGTTTCACGATTCCTGGCGCGCGGCGAAGGGAACGGCGGTACCGTCGCGCGAGGAAATCGGCGCGGCGCTGTCGGGACATCTCTGCCGCTGCGGCGCCTATGACGGCATCTTCCGCGCCGTGGCCGACGCCTGCGCCGGCCGCTTCGACGG
>NZ_JASXTA010000392.1:0-254 GCF_032290525.1 Bradyrhizobium cosmicum
GCATATAACAGAACGAGTTCTGAAGCGCGAAGGGCAGCCAAACGCTGGCCGTTGACTTGCGCGAGGTAATGATCCGCTTCGGCGCATTCATCGCAGTCAAAAGCGTGAACCTCCAAGTAGGCGACGCGGAGTTCGTTGCGGTCATGGGACCAACCGGTTGCGGCAAGTCCACCATCCTGAACACTGTCACAGGTCTCTCAAAACCCGCGTCGGGAGACGTTCAGATCTTCGGCAAGCCGCTCACGGGACTGAAT
>NZ_JASXTA010000393.1:0-254 GCF_032290525.1 Bradyrhizobium cosmicum
GTGCTGCACCGCGTCCGGGACACGCGCACAAACACAAGAGGAAACACAATGCCCCAGACCATTCACCGTGGCATCAAATCCCTGATCGACGAAGCCAATGCCGAGATCGAGACTGTCAGCGCCACTGAGGCCATCAAGGCCGCGCAGGATCCGGGCGTCGTGATCGTCGATATCCGCGATCCCCGCGAGATCGAACGCGAAGGCAAGATTCCCGGCGCGTTCTCCTGCACGCGCGGCATGCTGGAATTCTGGAT
>NZ_JASXTA010000394.1:0-253 GCF_032290525.1 Bradyrhizobium cosmicum
GTCCAGGAGCGCCTCGTGCAGGGTGACCGCCGGCCAGTCCAGCGTCCCCAGCCCGTCGGCGTCGCGCCGGACCAGGGGTCGAGTGACCTGGTAGTCGTAGAACTCGCCGTCGCACACCCGTCCCGCGTCCGCCGCGTCCCACTGCTCCCGCAGCGCGCCCAGGGCCCCGGTCGCGGCCTCCCCGGCGTCGTTCCACCCCTCGAAGGCCAGCAACAGGACCGTGGGGGCCCGCCGCCCGGCCTCGAGCTCGTCC
>NZ_JASXTA010000395.1:0-253 GCF_032290525.1 Bradyrhizobium cosmicum
GGTGTAACTTCCGCCGCTACGCCGATAAGTTGATCTCCTCGTCTACCTGCTCTTCTAAAAATGGGTGGGCAATCACTGCCGGGTCATGGTCCATCACGTCCCACAGCTTGGGCGGTACAAAAGCGTCAACGATGACTGTCAGCGCAGCTGGCAGGTCGGCTGTTCCCACCATGAATTCGCATCGCCGAGCGCACACCGCCGCCACTGCTCCTTCACCGCTCAACCATCCTGCCAGTCCGCACAGAGACAGCGG
>NZ_JASXTA010000396.1:0-253 GCF_032290525.1 Bradyrhizobium cosmicum
GTTTTATTGTGTGGCGAATATGCCGGGTGCCGTGCCGCATACGTCGACGTATGCGTTGACGAATGCGACGATGCGGTATGTGTTGTTGTTGGCTGATGAGGGTTGGAGGGGTGCGTGTGGGTCGCGTGATGATTTGCGGCGTGGTTTGGCGACTTGTGGTGGGAAGTTGGTGAGTGCGCCGGTGGGTGAGGCGTTGGGTATTGAGTGTGTGCCTGTGTCTGAGGTGTTGTGAGGTTGGTGGTGGGGGTGAAAC
>NZ_JASXTA010000397.1:0-253 GCF_032290525.1 Bradyrhizobium cosmicum
GTGCCAACGCCGCATTGGCATTTTCCGCCACCGCCACCTGATGACCGTTAATCTCAAGCAGTGCGGCCAAGGTGTGGGCTGCGTCGAGATTGTCGTCGACGACCAGGATTGACAGTGGCCGTATCGCGACTGCAGCTTGCTCGCGTTCAGCATTTTGCTTCAGCCGCTCTTGGCGGGCCAAGGGTAGCGTCACAGTAAAGGTGCTGCCGGCGCCCGGCCCGGGACTTTGGGCATCAATTGTGCCACCATGCAG
>NZ_JASXTA010000398.1:0-253 GCF_032290525.1 Bradyrhizobium cosmicum
GGGTTAGACTGCGGCAGAGGTGAGGTTAAGATATTGATTTAGTATAATACACAAAATCACTAGTATAAGAGTTGGTATATTCCTCTTTCGAAGTTTTGTCTCTTCACCTCTGATATACAAAAATATAAGCTATTTACATTTGCATTTCAAATAATCTCTTAATTATAAGACTTGACTTTCTATGAGTGATTTATTTTCAATGGTCTTCTCTGCCTTTCAGGTTAACCTCGACCAGGCGCAGGTAGTACTGGGG
>NZ_JASXTA010000399.1:0-253 GCF_032290525.1 Bradyrhizobium cosmicum
CGGATCGGGAGGCTCGTGGTTAGTCGAGGCCCAGGTCGTTCTTCGAAAACGCGTACAGGTATGGCACACCGGCTTGTTCTGCCACGTGTTCGGCCGCACCGGTATCACGATCCACGATCACGGCCACCGCCTGGATGTCACCGCCGGCGTTGCGGACGCCTTCAACCGCGGTCAAGGCTGAGCCACCGGTGGTGGAAGTGTCTTCGAGAATGACGACTTTGCGGCCATCGACCCCGGGGCCCTCAACCTGGCG
>NZ_JASXTA010000400.1:0-253 GCF_032290525.1 Bradyrhizobium cosmicum
GGACAGGTGCGCCTGCACCTGGCCGCGCCGCTGCCCGTGGAGCCCTACGCCGTGCATCGGCGCACCGGGGCGTTCCTCGTGATCGACCCCCAGGACGGGGCCACGCTCGCCGCCGGCATGGTGCGCGGCGGCGACGAGGCCTGATCCGGATGACGACGGCGGGACGGGAGCGGTCATGACGGTGGTGATGGAGGACGTGGGCAAGAGCTTCGGCGGGCCCACGCCCGTGCTGGAGGACGTCTCCGTGCGGATC
>NZ_JASXTA010000401.1:0-253 GCF_032290525.1 Bradyrhizobium cosmicum
CTGCTGTATCTAATCAATAGATACCTTCCTATGGATGGTAAAATCAAGCAGATTTTAAATATCGTAATCGTTATTGCCGTAATTATTTGGTTATTAAGAGCATTTGGATTGCTAACAGGGCTGGGAATTTAAAAAAGCAAAATAGATCAAATAAAAAAGGGGATCGATGGTCCTCTTTTTTATTGAGGTAATACGCAAGACCTGGATAAAGGGTGCAGCTTTTATACTGTAGTGGTTTTCCTCTCTGCTCGAG
>NZ_JASXTA010000402.1:0-253 GCF_032290525.1 Bradyrhizobium cosmicum
GTTTACTGGAAGGAAAAATTGTTGTATTGCTCTTACCCTCTCTGGATATCTTCTAATCCCATTTTTTGAAACTATACGCTCTAAAAATTTCCCTTTAGTCACACAAAAAATAGACTTCTTAGAGTTCAATGAAATCCCATTTCTTTACATCTTTGCAGGACTTCTCTTAGGTCCCTCAAATGCTTCTTTTGTCTTCTTGAAAATACACTATGATACTTTTGTCTAGAATATGTCCAAAGTTTGAGTTCATCGC
>NZ_JASXTA010000403.1:0-253 GCF_032290525.1 Bradyrhizobium cosmicum
GTTCGTGGCCAATTGAGACTATCGACAACTCCGGCTCCTCAGAAACGAATCGCACTCATTGGCTACGATTATCCTGCAGGAGAGGGGAACCTCCTCAACGGAGCCTTTCTGGACGTCAGCGAATCTATGGCGGCAATCATGCGCGAACTGTCGCACCGCGGCTATCAGACCAAGACCCCTAGTGGGCAACAACTTCTCAATGACTTACTGGCCCAAGCCGTAAACTCCCCTGAATATTCGCAGACTGTACGGC
>NZ_JASXTA010000404.1:0-253 GCF_032290525.1 Bradyrhizobium cosmicum
AGCGCTTCCTGCTCGGTATCAGACAATTGCCGCTCGCGGGCCTAGGCGTTGAGCAGCGCGCGCGCCTTGGTGACGTTGAACGAAAGATCCGGCTCAAAACACCACGCATTCAGGCAGATCGCGATGTCGTAGGCCAGGATGTCGTTGCAGGAAAACGGGAAGTCGATCAGGCCCGACAATTTGTCGCCGAGGAAGAAGACATTGTCGGGAAACAGGTCGGCGTGGATGACGCCGAGCGGCAGATCTTTCGGCC
>NZ_JASXTA010000405.1:0-252 GCF_032290525.1 Bradyrhizobium cosmicum
GTCGTGCGGTCTCGCCGTGGCTGCAGAGTAACTCCTACGTGGGTCACAGGTTGCGAGTGTTTTCGATGTTTTTCTGTTGACTTCGTCACATCAGGGCACAGCTGTTAGCCCAGTTTCAATGCCGGCTTGACAAGCATGTTCACCGTTGACGTTGTCAAGATCGTCGGGTTGAGCCTGTTGCGTCATAGTGTTCGCAATGTGTCTTTCCAGCGATTCTTGGTGGGGATAGCAGCCATCTTGCTTCTCCTGCCC
>NZ_JASXTA010000406.1:0-252 GCF_032290525.1 Bradyrhizobium cosmicum
GGTCCGGTCCTCCGCCGGTGCCGTGGGTGCGGCCGATGCCCTGGAGTCGGCGTTGCCTGCGCGCGCCCACCGCACCTCCGGATGAGGTCAGGAGGGTCAAGGAATCGTAAGTTCTCCGTCTCCGGCCTTCATGTAAAGCGTTTACGCAGCTAGCGTCTCGGACGAGATGCCAGTCCGAGTGACGCCGTCGTCGCTCGGGGAGTCGGAGGAGCAAAGATGCCTGGTTCACGCCGCCTGTTCGCCGCTGCGGTG
>NZ_JASXTA010000407.1:0-252 GCF_032290525.1 Bradyrhizobium cosmicum
GCCCGGGCATGACGACGTTGGAGATGTACGTGCCTCATCGTATCGGCTCGTGCACGGTGACGAGCTTGGTCCCATCCGGAAATGTCGCCTCGACCTGGATGTCATGGATCATCTCGGGAATGCCATCCATCACCTGCGCGCGGGTCAGGACCTGCGCGCCTGATTGCATCAGCTCGGCGACGGTGCGGCCGTCGCGGGCGCCCTCGACGATGAAGTCGGAGATGATGGCCACCGCCTCGGGGTGGTTGAGCT
>NZ_JASXTA010000408.1:0-252 GCF_032290525.1 Bradyrhizobium cosmicum
GATTTTGCGTTGCGCGCCCTGATGCGGTTGGCGGGCGAACCCGGCCGTTCCTTCGCCACCAATGAAATTGCGGCCGAGTTCGGCATTTCCCGCAACCATCTGGCCAAGGTAGTGCGCGACCTCGCCGACAGCGGCTTCATTTCGACCCAACGCGGCGCCGGCGGCGGCTTCGTGCTGGCCCGCCCGGCCCAGTCGATCACCATCGGCGAGGTGGTGCGCGCGCTGGAAGGGCCGCCGCTGGTCGAATGTTTT
>NZ_JASXTA010000409.1:0-252 GCF_032290525.1 Bradyrhizobium cosmicum
CGGTGGAACTGGCCGAAAAGCTCGCCGCGGAGCACGGCGACCGCTTCGCCCCGCCCGCGCTGCTGCGCGAAATGGCCGCTAGTGGCGAAAGCTTCTACGGCCGCTTCGGCGGGCAGAAGCAGGCCGCGTAAGGCAGTATCAGGTCAACAGGAACAGGGGCGGGCGCTGGAGGAAACTCCGGCGCCCGTCGTCATTTGCAACCTTCGGGGGAACCCCCCGCGAAGGCCCGAGTTCGCAACCATAGAGAAACGG
>NZ_JASXTA010000410.1:0-252 GCF_032290525.1 Bradyrhizobium cosmicum
GGGAGAGGGAGAACATATTAGGGTTAGGTTAAGATGCCCATGTGTAAAGGGAAGGTCTTTGTTGTAATTGACATGTTCACTTGAATGCAAAGAGTAGTGGCTAGGTTAAAAACCCTGATTTCATAGGAGATTCGAGGCTTATTTCCTACATGGTTTTCACTACATGGATATTTTCAATAAAAAGGGAGAAGGAAGGGTAAGTTGATTTAAAAAAAAAATTGAAAGAAAAAGAGAATTTATTCAAGATAATAG
>NZ_JASXTA010000411.1:0-252 GCF_032290525.1 Bradyrhizobium cosmicum
GCTCTCTATGGTCTAAAACAAGCTCCAAGGGCCTGGTATTATTGTCTTGACAAATGCCTCCATCAACAAGGTTTTACAAAAGGATCAGCTGATAGCAATCTATATACAAAGATTGACAATGATAAATTGCTAATACTTGTTGTGTATGTTGATGATATCATTTTTGGTAGCAATGAAGAAGCCATGAGTAAAAAATTCGCTTTGGTAATGCAGAAAGAATTTGAAATGTCCATGATTGGTGAACTCACATAT
>NZ_JASXTA010000412.1:0-252 GCF_032290525.1 Bradyrhizobium cosmicum
GCCTAGCTTATAGACTAGGGCAAGCTGGGTTGTCATAGTTTATGAAAATTACTGCTGGGTTGCTAGCTGAAGGGAAGGTCTAGCGCGTGGATGTATTATTGATGTCGAGTGAGTCTTGGATTATCTCGATCCTGATCGTCGCGGTCGTTATTCTTGTGGTCATTATTGGTCTCCTAGTGGTTAATCTCCGCAAAGGCGATAAGCGGTAGGGATAGCGACAAAGTTTTGGATAGGCGGCGTGGTGCCGTGGTG
>NZ_JASXTA010000413.1:0-252 GCF_032290525.1 Bradyrhizobium cosmicum
GGGGACTAGAAGTTTTCTCCAAGCTAGATTTCCTTGAGGTCATATTACCATCAAGTAAGAATCAAGGAGGACATTCATAAAATTGGTTTGAGGACAAGATATTGGCATTAAGATTCTATAGTGGTACCTTTTGGGCTTACTAATGCCATGTTGATTCCTAGAAATATCCTGGCTCAATGTGTGAGAAATTGCTCGGTCATAGTCCCAATTAAGCTCTTTCCGTTGCTATGGAAATCCTGACTAGTTTAAATG
>NZ_JASXTA010000414.1:0-252 GCF_032290525.1 Bradyrhizobium cosmicum
GTGTAGCCGCTTAAGGGTATGATCCGTGTCTACCATCGCATTATCTGTGTTATTCATCATCCATTTCTGCCGAGGTTGGCAGATTCCTTGTGTTAAATTGAATTTACCATTAAAAAAGCTGCTTGATTAAGCAGCTTTTTATAGCAACCACGATTATTTTGCATTGCGCTCATAAACGGGTAGTTTTTTGCAAATGGCTGCGACTTTTTCGCGAGTAGCAGTGATGACGGCTTCATCGCCACGGGCATCTAG
>NZ_JASXTA010000415.1:0-252 GCF_032290525.1 Bradyrhizobium cosmicum
GCTCTCGGCATCGTGCCCGAGCCTCGAACCCGACCGATGCCTCGTTCATGACCCTGCTTTCGACGGCCCAGCACCTTGCCCGCGACACCCGCAGGGATCCGCGCTCGCAAATGATGCTCATCATGGTCGTGGTAATCATCACCGCGGGCGCCGCCGCACTGGTGGCCTACTTGTTGTGGCCAACCTGGGTGGCGCGGCCCGCCAGCGCTCCGGGCCGGTTGCCGGTCAGCGTCGGCGCCACGCTCTTCAACG
>NZ_JASXTA010000416.1:0-252 GCF_032290525.1 Bradyrhizobium cosmicum
CTTCCAGGCGGGCCGCGAATGCGGCGGTTCGATCAGGGGATAGGCGAGATCGCGAAGCTGGCGTTCGTTTTCGGTGAGCTGGAAATGCGAAGGTTTTAGGCCGACGCTGGCCGTGGCCTCGGCCCCTAACCAGCGGTGCATGTCGTCATTACGCATATCGGCGCGGGTGCGGCCGAAATCGCCGCCGCTGCAACCGCCGAGCGCTGCACCTACAACAAGCAGCATGAGAGCCGGGGGTGACCGAAGCCCGGT
>NZ_JASXTA010000417.1:0-252 GCF_032290525.1 Bradyrhizobium cosmicum
GGAATGACGATCTCGACGCCTCAAGCGTCGGCAAATCTCGCAGGTCGGCGCTCGGACCAGGCCTTGAGCCCTTCCTGCGCATCGGACGAAGTGAGACTTTCGAAAAATCGTGTGTCGATGGCCGAACGATCGGCCAAGCCTGCGGCGATCGAATTGAGCGATGCCTTGAGGCCGCGGACTGAAGTCGGAGACCGCTGAGCGAGCATTGCAGCGACGACATCCAATCGCGCTTCGAGCGCTTCGGGCGCACAG
>NZ_JASXTA010000418.1:0-252 GCF_032290525.1 Bradyrhizobium cosmicum
TGCTTGGAGAACCTGGATTCCAACGACACCAGAGACATCGCCAACGGCATTGAGGACGGGTCTCTCACCATTGAGCACGTCATGCCGCAGACGCTCACGCAGGCATGGCACGACGAACTGGGTGATGAGGCCCAGCGCATCCACGAGCAGTGGTTGAACCGGCTCGGCAACCTGACCGTGACCGGGTACAACTCCTCCTACTCGAACTCTTCGTACTCCACGAAACGCACCATGAAGCACGGATTCATGGAG
>NZ_JASXTA010000419.1:0-252 GCF_032290525.1 Bradyrhizobium cosmicum
GATCAAGGTGGCCGCCGAGGTGGTCACGCGACCGCGTCGCGTGATCGTGCGGTTGTCGGGGAGCTGGCCGCACCTGGACCACTTCCTCCAAGTCAGCCGAGCTGCGAACCCGCCGCCTACGCCGGCCATCTCGCCCGGGTGAGAGTCGCCCCGCAGATTTCCCGCGACGGCCGAATCGCCGGGTCTTCCATTCCAGGGGTAGGGGATAATCCGCGCGCAGGTGTCCTCTCGCCAATCGAACCGTACCAACGG
>NZ_JASXTA010000420.1:0-251 GCF_032290525.1 Bradyrhizobium cosmicum
GCCGAGGAGGATCCAGTTCGAGGCAGCGGATGCGATCGCGGCGCGCGCCCAAGCGGGGGGACGGCAGTTCCTGCTCGCCGACGAGCCCGGCGTGGGCAAGACGATCTCCGCGGTCCTCGGGGCGGCAGCGGTGGGGGACCTCCGAGGCGCCCGACGGGTGCTCGTGGTGGCCGACCGGCCCGCCGCGATCACGATCGGCCACTGGTGCCGCACGATCACGGCGCTGGGGGACGGCGGCCTGGAGTGGGTCG
>NZ_JASXTA010000421.1:0-251 GCF_032290525.1 Bradyrhizobium cosmicum
CCCCTGGCCAACACACACGCAGACTTGTCGCGCGCTCCCAGCCGCCAACGGGCTGCGGTCAAAGTCACCAAAGCGCTCGACGAGGCGCAAGCCACCTGATGCTATTAGCAGCGGCATCTCTTGCGGAAAGATGTTTCGCATCTGCAAAGGAGTCCTCCAGAAATCTTTCTTTGCCGATGTCGACCAATACCAATCCACGTGACTGATTTGGGTGAGAGGTTCGTATCTGAGAGTCTCCTCGACGATTATCT
>NZ_JASXTA010000422.1:0-251 GCF_032290525.1 Bradyrhizobium cosmicum
GCTTATCATAGTAGGAAGGGCGGCCGAGGCCGCCCTTCCTACTATGTCCTTATTCTTTAACGGGCCAATAGTGGTCCGCCTGCAAAGCGTAGGGCGGGAACATGAAGCGCTTGGCGGGCACGACCTTGGCGGCATAGGCCTTCTGAGATTCGTAGACTTTCTTGAAGAACGGGTTCTTCGCGACCTCCGCCGCGGCAAACTCATCCCAGGCCTTGAGGAAGGCCTGATTGACCTCGGGCGGTGTAGTCAGG
>NZ_JASXTA010000423.1:0-251 GCF_032290525.1 Bradyrhizobium cosmicum
TTCCAGCGGCGTCCGTCCCGTCGTTTCGCGTAACGCGCGATGGAAATGGCCTTCGGAGAGCTGTGCAAGATCGGCGAGCTTGGCAACCCGTATTGGCGCGCCCAAATGCGCGTCGATGTACTCGGTGACCCGCCGCAGCCGCCACGCAGGCAGCCTGATCGACGGATCTTTCACCCTCGCGCCAGCGTAGCGTCGGGCAAGGTAGAGAAGAAGAGCCAAAGTCATCGTGTCGCAGTAGGTGGCGTCTAGGC
>NZ_JASXTA010000424.1:0-251 GCF_032290525.1 Bradyrhizobium cosmicum
GCCAACGCCCCTCTCTCGAGACGGGATGGCCGGAGTTTTACCGGTGATTTGGGTCTGGCGCGAAGCGGAATATTTTTGATTCCAGGGCTTGACCTGATTTCTGAAAATCAGAAGTGACTTGCCCCATCGGATGATATGGGCGTTGACCGGGCGGCCGTCGCGCGGAACGAGGACTATGCGTTCCATCAGCGCCATCCCCATCATCAACAATCGCAACATCGACTCAATCCCGTCACGACACGCCCACGTTG
>NZ_JASXTA010000425.1:0-251 GCF_032290525.1 Bradyrhizobium cosmicum
GCTGGATATCGTTGACGCGGACGACGAATTCCCACAACGCCAGGCCCGCTGCCAGCACGACAACGGGAAGCAGCATGCGGCCGATGTTCTGCAGGGAACTCATGCGCTACGCTGCCCGGAATAGGAAGGCGCCAGTGCATTCGAGACCTCGCGGCAATAGCCGGCATAGTCGGCCGAGGTGCGAAACTCCTCCCCGCGCGGCTCAGCCGTCGCGATGCGAAACTCGGCACGGACGCCCCCCGGGCGCGCCG
>NZ_JASXTA010000426.1:0-251 GCF_032290525.1 Bradyrhizobium cosmicum
GTATCGCTCAATCCGCCGCTGGTGTTGTGGAGTCTCGGGATGTTTTCGCAGGGGCTTACGATCTTCCAGAACGCCAGCCATTTTGCGGTCAACGTTCTCGGAGCTTCCCAGCAGGCGCTGGCGTCGCAGTTCGCAAAGTCGTCGGATGACAAGTTCGCCGGCGTGAACTGGACGCCGGGGCTTGGCAACGCGCCGGTGTTGACCGATTGCGTCGCCAATTTCCAATGCCGCGCGGCCAATCGGTATTACGG
>NZ_JASXTA010000427.1:0-251 GCF_032290525.1 Bradyrhizobium cosmicum
GTGCATGGGCGCGGCATCCGGCGCTTTTGCGAAAGCGTGTGGATTCTATCTGCCGATCTATCCGCTCAAAGGCTACAGCATCACGCTTTCACCGGCACCGGCGGCGCGCCCTCTTCGACACAGCGTCACGGACATGGAACGCAAGCTGGTATTTGCGCCGCTCGCGCGCGACGGGCACACGGCCATACGGGTTGCCGGCATCGCCGATCTCGAAAGCGACACCACGATCAATGCAGGACGCGTCGAAGTCC
>NZ_JASXTA010000428.1:0-251 GCF_032290525.1 Bradyrhizobium cosmicum
GACAAAAGCTCCCGAAGCCTGGCATTCTCCTCGATCAGCGCATGGGCTTCGTCGGCCTGTTCGTTTCGACGAAGGGCGGGCTCGTCCCCGCGCAGGGCATTCTCAAGCAGTGAAAGAGCGTCGTCGGTCGGTTCCTCAACCCAAAATGAAGGTTCAGCGCGGCGGTCTCGCTTATTAAGCTGCGGATGGTCTACTCGCATGATTGATACTCCAATTTTAAAAAGCGGAACGTGCCCCCAGTCACCCTGTCT
>NZ_JASXTA010000429.1:0-251 GCF_032290525.1 Bradyrhizobium cosmicum
GTCGCCCTGTTGGACGAAGACCGCATTCTGCGCCGCTTCACCAATCTGGTGCAGGCCATCGTCCGCACCAACCTGTGGCAAATTGGCCAGGACGGACATCCGCGTCCGGTGATTTCCTTCAAGTTCGACGCCCGCAAGATCGATGACCTGCCGGCTCCGCGACCGCTCTACGAGATCTTTGTCTATTCGCCGCGTCTCGAAGGTATCCATCTACGTTTCGGCAAGGTCGCGCGCGGCGGCCTGCGCTGGTC
>NZ_JASXTA010000430.1:0-251 GCF_032290525.1 Bradyrhizobium cosmicum
GATTTCAGGTGCGTTCTGGCCCTGGTGCGGGGCTGGATATGGGTGGCGATGACAGCTACCAGGGTCAATAGGCTGAGTACGTTGACGGTCCCGCCCGCCTGCACCGCGGCGGAACGGTCCAAACCGTCGCCGATACCGATGCGCACCAGCAGGGAGGCCTCCAACAGGAAGGCTGGGAGCCAGAACCACGTCGTCCATTCCAGCCGGACCTGCAACACGGCGGGCAGGATGATGGGGGCGTGGCCGAGGAT
>NZ_JASXTA010000431.1:0-251 GCF_032290525.1 Bradyrhizobium cosmicum
TTAATTACTTTCATTTTTTTTCCAATATCTAATAGTTTTTTAAAAATATTTTCTCATTATGCTCATAGCTAAAAATTTAAAGCGAAGGAGCAATCACTTGAGCTGTATCTGAAGATTTTGCAGGCGCAAAGCGTAATAGAACCAAATAAGTCACACATGAAACTAAGATGCCGACAATTGGTGCTACCCATGGAGAAGCGTAAGCAGCAACCGCACCAATCGCATAAGCAAATAATCCAGCCCAGTTGAAG
>NZ_JASXTA010000432.1:0-250 GCF_032290525.1 Bradyrhizobium cosmicum
AGAGCTGGTCCCGGTTGTCTGAACAGAGTTTCCGCGTCGATAAGTGGAGCCTCTGCCGGGGTTAGGCTGCCATGCGGAGTGGCCGCGGGGTGAAGTAGGCTTGATCCGGCGTGCTGCCGTCAAGACTCGAATGGGGACGCCTGCTGTTATAGAAGTCGAGATATCGGCCGATTGAGCTGCGCGCCTCGCTGACGCTGTCATAGGCCCGCAGGTACACCTCCTCGTATTTGACGCTGCGCCAGAGCCGTTC
>NZ_JASXTA010000433.1:0-250 GCF_032290525.1 Bradyrhizobium cosmicum
TGCCGGAGCTGATCGCCGAATACAACAACAACCATCCCGGCGTGGACGTCCGCTTCGACGACGTGCCGATCCAGGAGGTGCTGGCCGGCCTGCAGAACGGCTCTACCGACATCGGCTTCGGGCCGGCCGGCGTCGTTCCGGATCAATCGGTGGAAGTACACGTGATTTGCGCCGACCCGCTCTGGGTGGCGTTGCGCAGCAATGACCCGCTGACAAAAGGCAAGTCGGTCAGTTGGAAGGATCTCCGCGA
>NZ_JASXTA010000434.1:0-250 GCF_032290525.1 Bradyrhizobium cosmicum
GCGTAAATGTATCAGCTTTAGGAAATCTCATGGCAAAGGCCAAATCAAGCTATGTCTGCCAAAACTGCGGTGCGATGTATGGCAAATGGGCAGGGCAATGTACCGACTGCGGTGAGTGGAATACACTGATCGAAGCGCCCAACACTGCCTTACCACATCACACCAAAAAATCAAGCAGCACAGTAGCCGCTCCCCGTAAAACTGCCAACTATGCAGGAGCAACCAGTGGTGTGATGACGCTGGACAATGT
>NZ_JASXTA010000435.1:0-250 GCF_032290525.1 Bradyrhizobium cosmicum
TGTATGCGCTCGGCCAGCCACTCGTGCACGTCGAGCACGCGGGCGCTGAACGCCTCGGCGTCGGACGTGCCGAGGAGGTGGCCGTAGTCCTTGAGCAACGCCCCGCAACCCGCGGCGTCGACCAGGATCGGTGCGTCGCCGGGGAAGGCCGCCATCGAGCGCCTCGCCAGCGCGCGGGCCCGTGACCCGAGCCCGGCATGCACGGCCAGCGCACCGCAGCAGGCCGCCCGGTGGCCCGGCAGTGCGACGC
>NZ_JASXTA010000436.1:0-250 GCF_032290525.1 Bradyrhizobium cosmicum
GCAGAGAAACAGATGAATAAAAATTCATTGAAATGAAAAAAGCCCCGATCATTGGTTCAGATCAGGGCTTATTAATGATAATTATTTATCTAAATAAATGAATTACCAGGCTTTTTGTAGAATTGCACGTAGTTCCTGCAAATTGGCCTCTTTAGGATTGTAAATGATAGAACCATCATTTAACGCTTTCTCAGCCACTTCATCCAGCTGTGCTTCAGTTACCTTACCTGTTTCACGCAGGGTACGTGGT
>NZ_JASXTA010000437.1:0-250 GCF_032290525.1 Bradyrhizobium cosmicum
TCGATACTCCGGAAACGATCGACGTCCAGAGACCGGCTAATCTTTACGAATTCAGATTCAACTAGTTCATCAAGCAACGACACGCGGCGGTCATCCGAGCCATCGGTAGCGATCCATGGCAGATCTTCAGGCACCAGACCTTTTGACATCGAATCGTCACGATGCCTTTGCGTCTTACCACTTTTTCCCGACTACGGAAGTTCGTTCGCCACATTTTCTCCCAGTTTCGCTCAAGGCGATTGATCGGCAC
>NZ_JASXTA010000438.1:0-250 GCF_032290525.1 Bradyrhizobium cosmicum
GTTGTTAGATTTCCCAAAAAACGTCAGTTAGGGCCTCAAAACTGCTCCAGAAGTTTGGGACTCGAAAAAATTGCTAAAAATAGTAAATTGTGCTATAATTAAGGAAACTGAAAAAATGAAAGAAGCAATGGTGGGGGTCCAAGTGGAATTGGTGGGTGGCCACCAATATCCACCTAGATCATATTCCCTCTAGATAATTTCCTTGCCCTTGAGACCATAGTTAGAAATATTGACCTTTATGTTCTTTGAG
>NZ_JASXTA010000439.1:0-250 GCF_032290525.1 Bradyrhizobium cosmicum
GCCCAAGGTTTCAGCGTTGAACCCAACACTTTGATACCATATGTAACAACCACTTTTTCCCAAGTGTTAACTAACAACTAACAAATTAAAGAAATACAACTATACTTCATTTTCATAGGAAGACATTATATTAGTTACGTTCAAGTGAATGAGATTAACGGTTACAATCAGTTAAACGAAAATTTCATAACTAACAATTGAAAACACTATTAATGAATTTACTTTGAAAATTAAAATCTACATACCATGG
>NZ_JASXTA010000440.1:0-250 GCF_032290525.1 Bradyrhizobium cosmicum
GGACGGTGACGCGCGGGCTCCGCTCGTCCCGCGCCGGGCCACCCTTGGCGGGGGTACGCGCCCGCAGCACGCGCTCGGGCGCCAGCGCGAGGTCGACGCCGAGGATCGGCTCGAGGCCTGCGGCGGTGCACGCCTCGACGAACTTGACGCTGCCGTACAGACCGTCGCGGTCGGTGAGCGCGAGGCGTCCGTACCCGAGCTCGGCGGCGCGGGCGACGAGTGTCGCGGGTGGGGTCGTGCCGTACTGCAG
>NZ_JASXTA010000441.1:0-250 GCF_032290525.1 Bradyrhizobium cosmicum
TCATTGGATTGACCACGGTGCCGAAATCGTTGACGGCGAAATAGCGCACGATTTGCACCACGCCGGTCTCGGGATCGATTTCCACTTCCGCGACATGGCAGCCGTTGGGGAAGGTGGACGGCGTGTCCTTGGTGGCATGGTCGACGTCGAGCGACAGCGGCACGCCTTCGGGCATCTTGCCCTCGCGCAGGCGCTTCGCCAAATCCATGATGCCGATCGAGCGGTCGGTGCCGGCGATGGTGAAGCGGCC
>NZ_JASXTA010000442.1:0-249 GCF_032290525.1 Bradyrhizobium cosmicum
TCCCTCGTCCTCGTCGCGGTCGTATTCCCTTGATATCGCGATGGTGTCGAGCGCGCGGCCGTCGGTGGTGGTGTAGATCTGCGCGTCGACGATGTTGGCGCCGGCGGACGCACAGGCGCCGGCGATGATCGACAGCAGCCAGGGATGGTCGGTGGCCAGTATCGTCAATTCGGTGACGCCGCGCGCCTCATCGAAGCCGACATTGATCGCGAGCTGATGCCCGGCCTGTTCGCTGGCGCGGATAAAGCG
>NZ_JASXTA010000443.1:0-249 GCF_032290525.1 Bradyrhizobium cosmicum
CCTTGACCTTGTGATAGCCGAGCATGGTGAGAAGATAGTAGCCGCGGCAGGACTGCCCGAAGCCGGAATTCATCGACTGCTCGTAGATGACGGCGGTTTCCTTGCCCGACAAGCCTGCGGCGCCGAACGCGTCGGCGAATTTCGTCTTGAGCTCGTGAATGCCTTCCGGCGTCGAGGTCGCGAGATAGGTGAAGATTTCATGGACGTTGACGGCGTTCGGGAGATGCCCCGCGCCGTAGCCTTCCGGAT
>NZ_JASXTA010000444.1:0-249 GCF_032290525.1 Bradyrhizobium cosmicum
GCTGGGGGTGGTCCTGATGCTCGCTCCGCTCCTGCTCGGAGACCCGATCTTCACCCACCGACCGCTGCCCGGCGAGAGTCCCGGCAAGCTCGGGACGCTCGAGCTGATCACGCCCGTGCTCTTCGACGTCGGCGTGCTGTTGCTCGTGCTCGGCACGGTGGTCGCCGGGGTGCACCTCTTCGCACGGCCCCCGCAGGAGGACCGCCCGTGACGCTTCTGCTCGCCGCGACCGTTGGGACGCTGTTCGGC
>NZ_JASXTA010000445.1:0-249 GCF_032290525.1 Bradyrhizobium cosmicum
GCCCCGGAGGACAGCTTTTCGAACTCGGCGAGCAGTTCCTGCTGCTTCTTGGTCAGATTCTGCGGCGTTTCGACCATGACCTGGACATACATGTCGCCGGTCTGGCGCGAGCGGAGCACCGGCATGCCCTTTGATGCAATGCGGAAACGGCGGCCGGACTGCGTTCCCGCCGGCACCTTCACCTTGGTCTTGCCCTTGTCGATGGTGGGCACCTCGAACTCGCCGCCGAGCGCGGCCGCGACCATCGAG
>NZ_JASXTA010000446.1:0-249 GCF_032290525.1 Bradyrhizobium cosmicum
CCATGGTGGCGGGCGATTGCGAACCGGGGATACACAGCGAAGCGGATCGGATTGAACAGGTGAGCAGAGTACACCCCGGCGACCAACATCCCCTCGCACTAGAACGTAAGATGCCTCGGTCGTCCAACCAACGACGACGCCAGCGGCCCGAGAGGAGAGTAACGTCGTCTGAGTTGGCAGGGCTCGACGGTAACAAATACGCCTCCCCCTTGGAATGCTGCTAGTTTTCGGTCCAGTTCAACTAGACAT
>NZ_JASXTA010000447.1:0-249 GCF_032290525.1 Bradyrhizobium cosmicum
GGTGTAGATACCACAGATCATTGTCCCGCAATGATCCGGCCCCCTTTAAGGGCATCCCAGGACGCAAGGCCTGGGATTTTGGCCGTTAAGACCGTGTCACCCACCGCCGGCGCGGGGAACCACACCGCATGCGATCATGTCCGTGCGCGGTGCCGCGCGCCCGATTTTAGAAAAGAACTTTATGAGCAATGCCGCGCCAGACACCCAATTGGGCAAGATCGTCTTTGTGGGCGCTGGTCCAGGTAATCC
>NZ_JASXTA010000448.1:0-249 GCF_032290525.1 Bradyrhizobium cosmicum
TGCTCGATCAGGCTGATGATGTCGCGGTAGCTCTTGGCGAAATTCTGCTCGGTGACCAGGAAGGTGTCGAGCGCGTAGCCGTTCTTGGTGGTGTGGATCTTCGCGTCGAGGATGCTGAAGTTCTTGCGGTCGAAGTAGCTGCAGATGCGCGCGAACAGGTCGGGCTGGTCTTTCATGTACACAGCCACCTGCAAGCCTTCGCCGATCGGCGCCAGGCGGCAGCGCACCACGGGCTTGTCACTGTCGAGA
>NZ_JASXTA010000449.1:0-249 GCF_032290525.1 Bradyrhizobium cosmicum
GTTTGGGACATAGTGCGACAAGTGGTTGTACCTCTTACTGTTGCAGATGAACTTGTTGAATTCACAAAAATAATGCAAAGGTAAAACGAATATTGATGGATAGACTAAAGGATCATGTGGGAAGAAGGGCACTGCAACTTCAGCAGAGGTGGAGCAGTTTGCTTCACAATTTGACCAAGACATTGCATTTATTACTTCTACATCTAGTAGGAGCACATCATCCGATGTGTGGTACATAGAGAACGAAGC
>NZ_JASXTA010000450.1:0-249 GCF_032290525.1 Bradyrhizobium cosmicum
GTATACCACTGTTGAAACTCCCTTCCTTTGCATTATTCAGCCTCCATCTTACAAAGAATTGTGAATGTTTTTATGTATTTTTCCCCATTTACAGTTCTCCTGTACAAAAAAGTAGCTTAATCGAATTGTCGTTTTTTGATTTGAAAGTGTCGCAAATTTCATTTTCAATCAAAGAAAAGAATCCTACTCTTTTTGATGGTCGATTACACTATTACTCTTATATTTGGTTTGAATTAATAGTATTTCAAG
>NZ_JASXTA010000451.1:0-249 GCF_032290525.1 Bradyrhizobium cosmicum
GGTCTCGGTAGCCTGCTGGCCACATTGGCCGGTTGTTGTCAGCATGTCCGCGGCCAATCTTCTTTCGGCTGCTGCGATCTGGTCGACCGCGCGATCGATGGCGAGACGTTCGAAATGATCGTTTGCCGGAACGCTGCGCGCGGCGACGATGATGGGATGAAGGTGGAAATTGGCCTCGGCAGCGAAGAAGGTCGTGGCGGCGTCGCCGATGGCGCGGGTGGTGCGCTCGGCGACAGTCACGATATCCGG
>NZ_JASXTA010000452.1:0-248 GCF_032290525.1 Bradyrhizobium cosmicum
GGCGGCATGCGGTGACACCAGCCGGTGTTGTCATCCTGCTCGTCGAGCGAGCAGAACTTGCAGGTATCGCAGGACCGATTCACGATCGCACCACCCTCAAGCTGACACGGCGGACGGAATATCCCCGCTTGCGTTTGATGTGGCGCCACAGTTGGACGTCGGTCATGTGCCCGTAGCGCTCCGGCGCCGAATGAAAGCCGCGATACTCGGCAATGACCTCCGCGATCACCTGCTTGCGGGTGAACGAG
>NZ_JASXTA010000453.1:0-248 GCF_032290525.1 Bradyrhizobium cosmicum
TCTCTTAGGCTCAATTCAGCAGGCAGCTGTGACTGCAAGTCAAGGCGTATTTGTGATAATTGCTCGATAATTTGCTGTTTGACTTGCACCAAATCAAACGCAATGCCCCTGCAACTGAGCAGCATTTTGCCAATCGATTGACTAAAAAACGTTGCGCCCGCTTGGCTAAATTTTGCCGATCCTGCCCCATCACATACCACAGCGACCATACCGTCTTGGGTTTTTTGCAAATAGATACTGTCTTGATT
>NZ_JASXTA010000454.1:0-248 GCF_032290525.1 Bradyrhizobium cosmicum
TCGATATCCTGGACGTGATCGTTCCAGATGGTGACGTCGTGTCCGGCCAGCTTGCCGAAACAATCGAGGGTGCGCAGCGTGTCGAAATAGTCGTCGAGGATCGAGACCTTCACGATGCGCTCCCTCGTTCGGTGTGCGGCTACTTCACCGCCAGCAATTCGACGTCGAACATCAGCGTCGCATTCGGCGGAATGACGCCGCCGGCGCCCCGCGCGCCGTAACCGAGCGCGGGCGGAATGATCAGGGTG
>NZ_JASXTA010000455.1:0-248 GCF_032290525.1 Bradyrhizobium cosmicum
GGGCAACCGGTTCCCGCGTTCTCGTTCAGAGAACTACCGTTTCCTGGCGGAGATCCTCGCCGCCGACGGCATCACCACGGTCGCCGAGCTCGCCGAGCTTCTCGACGACGGCGACATCGCGGATGTCCACGGGGCCCTGCGCTACCGCTTCCATCCGGGGCAGATCCGCCTCATCGACGATCTGCTGCTACGGCGTTTCGGGCGGGACCACATCACGCGGACGGGCGAGATCGGCGTGCGACCTGCGC
>NZ_JASXTA010000456.1:0-248 GCF_032290525.1 Bradyrhizobium cosmicum
CCCGGAACCGGCAGTTACACTTAGGAAATAACTGTTCAGCATCGTGGTACTGCATATATCACGTGCCAAAGAACTTTCGAATGCGGCTGTATCCGCCAAGTTCTTCTAATGCTTCATCTAGCTCTAGGGATTCTTCGAAGTCAACGTAGACCTCCGATTCAACGTCATCTATTGATGGCACGTGCTTCAAATCCTGCAGCCAAAGGCGAACCATATAATCGTCTTCATCTACTTCCGCATACGTGTAT
>NZ_JASXTA010000457.1:0-248 GCF_032290525.1 Bradyrhizobium cosmicum
GGTCTGCATCTCGCCGACGCGCATGCTGGTGCAGGACGACGTGTTCCGTGAATTCGTCGACAAGTTCGTCGAAGGCGCCAAGTCGATGAAGGTCGGCAATGGTCTCGATCCTGACTCGAAGATGGGGTCGCTTGCCAATCCGCGCCGCGTCACCGCCATCGAGGGTATGGTGCAGGATGCGGTCGGAAAGGGCGCCAAGCTCGAGACCGGGGGGCACCGCGTCGGCAACAAGGGCTACTTCTTCGAGC
>NZ_JASXTA010000458.1:0-248 GCF_032290525.1 Bradyrhizobium cosmicum
GAATGGAGGCGCCGGAGGGTAAAAGTGAGCCATTGAAGTGGAGATGACTCAAATGTAATCTACATTTATGAGGGAAATCACTGTGCCAAGCAGCGCCGTTGCGCTCCGATCCGACAAGCCGCTGACGCCGGCCATGGTCTCCGCCATCTGGGAACTGGCCTCGGCGCTTGATGCCGCCCGCATCCCCGCTGAAGTGGACAACAGCGTCTGGCTGGAAGTGCCTTCGCGGCTGCTGCGTGGCGAGGACG
>NZ_JASXTA010000459.1:0-248 GCF_032290525.1 Bradyrhizobium cosmicum
GTGCAAGGACATCGACGAGCGGGTGAACGCCTTCCTCAAGCGCCCCCTTGCCGGCGACTGGCCCTATCTGTGGCTCGACGCCACCTACTTGAAGGTGCGCGAGGGCGGGCGCATCGTCTCGGTGGCGGCAATAATCGCAGTGGCCGTCAACACGGACGGAAAGCGCGAGATCGTCGGCCTGCACATCGGCCCTTCCGAGGCCGAGCCGTTCTGGACGAGTTTCCTGCGCGATCTGGTGCGTCGTGGGC
>NZ_JASXTA010000460.1:0-248 GCF_032290525.1 Bradyrhizobium cosmicum
AAGAAGGCGATAAGGTCGGAATTCGCGAACGCCTTGACGGTCTGGGAGCTCTTGTCGACCTCGACGCGGGTTGCAATTGGTTTCGTCTCTTTCGCCATCACATTGATCACCGAGATCGTCGTCGATGTCGATGATGATGCGCGCGATGTCGTGCTCACGATCCATTGGCGTGGTGGCCAGCACTCCGAGCTGTCCACAAGCCACGAACTGGTGAACATGGTTGCGCAACGACCGAAGACGCTTTGGCG
>NZ_JASXTA010000461.1:0-247 GCF_032290525.1 Bradyrhizobium cosmicum
TTCCACGGGATATTTTTGCATGTTTTTTGAATTTCACAAAAATTCCACAACTTGCCTCTTATTGCCTTTCGATCCTGAAACAGGCAGCAAGGCAGTTAGAGTATTTTAAAGGGAAGAGTGCCTTAGGTCCTAAAACGGACTCTTTGGCTGATGCTTTGTCTCTTGCTCAACACCATGATGCAGTATCTGGTACATCAAAGCAGCATGTGGCTAATGATTATGCAAAACGACTTTCAATAGGTTACAC
>NZ_JASXTA010000462.1:0-247 GCF_032290525.1 Bradyrhizobium cosmicum
TCTCAATGGTCATCTTCTTTTTCTTTTTTTTTTGCCCTCATTTTCAAATTCTTGCTCTTCGCTAGCCCTAGTTTAAATACCAATCACATTTGGAATCAAAACCCATATTAAAAGTTTTAAGATAACATACATGGTTTTAAAATACCAATCACATCTGGCATCAAAACATATTAAAAACTTTAAGATAACAGACATGGTAAAACACGTTTAAAATAAGTTAAAAAACGGTCATTGCACACACCTAGCT
>NZ_JASXTA010000463.1:0-247 GCF_032290525.1 Bradyrhizobium cosmicum
GCCCGGGCCCGGCTCAGCCCCGGCGCAGCACCCCGGCGAAGCGACCCGTGACGGCGCTGCGGCGGTAGGAGAAGAAGCGCTCGTCCTCGAGGGTGCAGGGATGCTCGGCGTCGATCGCCTCGGCAGGGACGCCGGCGTCCTGCAGCACGCAGACCGCCCCCGCCCGCAGATCCAGCGCCGGGGTCCCCCAGCGCGTCCTCGAGGCGGTCGCGGGCAGGAGGGCCGCGGCGTCCCCGCGCATCTGCTC
>NZ_JASXTA010000464.1:0-247 GCF_032290525.1 Bradyrhizobium cosmicum
GTTGTTGCCTACAGCCCGGGCGACCTCGCCGGTCTGGCCGCCAGGCTTACCGAGCTGGAACGGACGCTGAGCCGGGCGGGGGCGCGTGTCCAGGGCGCCCATCAGGCCCAGCAGGCCGAAAGGGCCGCGCGGCTTTACGGCATCCTCGTGCTGGGGGCGGCGGCCGTGCTGGCGGGGCTTCTGGGGCTGGCATGGCTGGTCTCGTGCCTGCTGTGGACGCTGCGGCGCGTCCAGGACGACCGCAAGC
>NZ_JASXTA010000465.1:0-247 GCF_032290525.1 Bradyrhizobium cosmicum
GGTCAGGCCTCGCAGGGTGTGAGTGTTCCGGACGGGCCCGGCCGGGCCGTCCGGGAGCCATGAGCTCCTGGCAATTCGCACAACGCGGCCCGATCCAGTAGGCTGGGCAGGTCAACGGGGCGTAGCGTAGTGGCTAGCGCGCCTGCTTTGGGAGCAGGAGACCGCAGGTTCGAGTCCTGTCGCCCCGACCATGTGCGCAGGAGGCGCCCTCGTCTCTCACCCGCCACGCACGTGGCGTGGTACGAGC
>NZ_JASXTA010000466.1:0-247 GCF_032290525.1 Bradyrhizobium cosmicum
GTCGACGGAGGAGGGGAAGGGGTGGGCGCTGCCGTGCCGCTTCTTCTTGGCCTCATAGAGCGAATAGCCGCCGGTGAAGACCAGGTCGGCCGCCTTCAGCAGCTCCGTTTCCAGGTTCAGCAGCTCCTGCGGCGCGAAGCGGAAGGCGGAGAGCTCGTCCATGCAATCGTAGACGGTCGCCAGCGCATCCAGGTGCCGCGAGAAGGGCAGCATCATCGGCGTGTAGTACCAGCGGACGAACTTGCCC
>NZ_JASXTA010000467.1:0-247 GCF_032290525.1 Bradyrhizobium cosmicum
GATCGGGCGGCTTCACGCCCGAATAAGCATCCGACCACCGTCGTGACGGCACGCAAAAATTTTGCCTGCCCGTCTTGAAACTTTTCGCCCGATTTCTAATTCGATTTCTGCCGCGGACAGCGGTGCCGGATGCCAACCTGGGTCCGGCGAGTTGAGTGGGCGCCGGACGGTGTCCGACGCTCCTTCGTATCCATCTTGCTCTTAGGAGGACTTGGCTATGAGGACCTTTGACTTCTCGCCCCTGTGG
>NZ_JASXTA010000468.1:0-247 GCF_032290525.1 Bradyrhizobium cosmicum
GCCGCTGCAGGACATGCTTACGTTGAATTTGTATGTGTGGTCGGACATCTTGGCGGATGGTGTGAACTGGGTTGATTTCGGCGGATTCGTAGGACGAACAAACTTCAGAACAGAGTAGCTAAAGAGCGTGGACGACAGGATGGTGTGATTGTCGTGGGTTATTAGTCGCGGGACCGCTTCTTGTGGCTTGCGACACTGCCGGAGATAAAGATAGATGTGGGGCTTGCTGGTGGTCGAGGACTCGAGG
>NZ_JASXTA010000469.1:0-247 GCF_032290525.1 Bradyrhizobium cosmicum
TGCTTGGGGAGCTCGATACTGCGGACCTGGTCATTCGCAAGGCGCTCGCCGCCGACGGTGGATCGGTCTGGGCGTGGAGCCGCAGCGGATGGATCGACGTCTATAAGGGCGAACCGGAATCCGCGATCGAGCGTTTGAAGATTGCGCTCGATCTGGCGCCGCACGATCCGCTTGCCTTCAACAGCATGGTCGGGATCGGCTGTGCTCATTTCAAGGCCGGCCAATATGCCGAGGCGGCGTACTGGCA
>NZ_JASXTA010000470.1:0-247 GCF_032290525.1 Bradyrhizobium cosmicum
GCACTCCGTCAAGCAACCCGATCGGCTCCCCTCGCATCCACCGGGCCTCTGAGAGACGCGCTTGGGCTCTCGCCTGTTCAAAGCCGATGAAGCAAAATGCGTTGAGCTCGCGATTCGCTTCATCGACGCGCTGCAAGCAGTCATCGACCACCTCAACAGGAGACAAGTCCCGGCTCTTAAACAGGGCAAGACACTCACATGCAGTAAGATCTGCAATCAGCGCCGCCGATTTAGTAGACATTTGTTC
>NZ_JASXTA010000471.1:0-247 GCF_032290525.1 Bradyrhizobium cosmicum
GTCGTCGGTCGTCGAATAGTAGCCGCGGTCGAGCTTCAGCAGGTCCCGGACAACGCGCAGATCGATGGGCGGCTCCGGGTTGCCAAGACCCCGTAGGACCTTGTCGACCTGTCCGTCGATATCGGCGATCGTTCGATGTCCGAGGCTGACGTTCTTCACTTGGCTCGCTTGGGGTCCTGTTCGCTCAAGACGGCGACGAACGCCTCGAGAGCCGAGTTTTCTTCCGGCGTCAGCTTCTGCATAGCCT
>NZ_JASXTA010000472.1:0-247 GCF_032290525.1 Bradyrhizobium cosmicum
GTCCAGATGCCGGCGAAGCAGGTGAGCGGCCGATCGTCATTGATTGCGAACCAGACGACGTCCTTCTTCTTGGTCTCCGGGTTCGGCTCGGGCGCGTATTCGGCGAAGCTATTGAATGGCACCAAGCAACGGCTCTCCGGCTTCAGCCAACCACGCCAGTGCGGCGAAGAGGTGTTGCGGATGTTGGTCACTGGGGGTCCGCCGGTTCGCGGCGGCGGCGGCATCCCCCAGCGCATCAGGACGAGCT
>NZ_JASXTA010000473.1:0-247 GCF_032290525.1 Bradyrhizobium cosmicum
GCCTGCTCCTGCGCCACCTGCTTGGCCTTTTCAGCCGCGACGCGCGCCTGCTCGGCGGCCTTGGCTTCCGCTTCGGCCTTTGCCTGCTGCGATTTCTGGGCGCCCTCGGCGGCGAGCCGGGCCCGTTCCTGCTCGGCCAGCCGCGCCTTCTCGGTCGCCGCGACCCGCGCCTCCTCGGCCGCGATCTTGTCAAGCTGAAGTTTTGCAAGGCTCGAATAGAAGCCGTCGGGATATTGCCCAAGGAAGG
>NZ_JASXTA010000474.1:0-247 GCF_032290525.1 Bradyrhizobium cosmicum
TTTCGAGGATGCGCTGGAATTGCTTGGCGACTTCGCCATCCATGCCGGGCAGGATGCGATCGAGAAACTCGACCACCATGACCTCAGCGCCAAGCCGTTTCCAGACCGAGCCGAGCTCCAGCCCGATCACGCCAGCACCAATGATGAGAAGCCTCTCCGGCACCTTCTCGAGCGACAGCGCGCCGGTCGACGACACCACGCGCTTCTCATCGATCTCGATGCCCTTCAGCCGCGCGATGTCCGAGCC
>NZ_JASXTA010000475.1:0-246 GCF_032290525.1 Bradyrhizobium cosmicum
GGATAGTAACTTCGCCCGTAGATTACTTCCCTGTTCAAGTGGGAGGTCCATGTGGTGGACGAGCACAGAATAGCACCACGGCGCCGGCTCTTGAAGTCGGGCAAGATTTCGTTTGGCGGCGCAGTCATCGATTGCACGGTGCGCAACCTTTCCGAAACCGGCGCTGCGCTCGAAGTGAGTTCCCCGGTCGGCATTCCCGAATGCTTCACGCTGGTGATCGAAGCCGACCACATCCACGTGCCGTGC
>NZ_JASXTA010000476.1:0-246 GCF_032290525.1 Bradyrhizobium cosmicum
GTATGGCGCGGGCGAATGGCGTGCCTCGCTGGCCGGTCCGGAGGCCGAGATCCGGCAGGTGATGGCGCTGCGGCCCGACGGGTCCATGGACGGGCGCTGGTTCCATGCCGACCAGTCGGCGCTGGGCGGGCGGATGCTTGCGGTGAAATCCGACGCGGGCCCCCGCATCCTTTCCGTGTCCCCCGACCACATCAAGGCAGGCGAGACCGCCGAGATCCGCATCACCGGCGTCGGCCTGACCGGCGC
>NZ_JASXTA010000477.1:0-246 GCF_032290525.1 Bradyrhizobium cosmicum
GGACACGACCGACACCCGGACACCCTGCCGCTGCAGCGCCTCGACCAGCGGGCGGAAGTCGCCGTCGCCCGAAAACAGGACCGCATGGTCCAGGCGCGGCGCAAGCTCCATCGCGTTGACGGCCAGTTCGATGTCCATGTTGCCCTTGACCCGGCGACGGCCCATCGAGTCGGTGTATTCCCGCGCGGGCTTGGTCACGATCGTGTAGCCGTTGTAGTTCAGCCAATCGATCAGCGGGCGGATCGG
>NZ_JASXTA010000478.1:0-246 GCF_032290525.1 Bradyrhizobium cosmicum
CCCTTGATCCTGGCGCCGGTCGGCCTGCTCGGCATGCAGCATGGCGACGGCGAAATTCATGCCTGCCGCGCCGCGCAGGCCGCCGGCATTCCCTTCACCCAGAGCACGATGTCGATCTGCTCGATCGAGGATATCGCCGCCGCCGTCGACAAGCCGTTCTGGTTCCAACTCTACGTGATGAAGGACCGCGGCTTCATCAAATCGCTGATCGAGCGCGCGATTGCGGCGAAATGCTCGGCGCTGGTG
>NZ_JASXTA010000479.1:0-246 GCF_032290525.1 Bradyrhizobium cosmicum
GGCCTTCACGTCATGGGCGAAGTCGCTGACCACGGGCCCGTCCATCTTGAGGTCGACCTTGACGGTCGAGCCGCACAGCTTGGAGTGGGCGGTGGCGCTGGCGTGGGGGTCGGGAAGGCGACCGAGGCGGGGGATATTGCCCGCCAATTCAATGATCCGCTTGTTGTAGATGTCGTTCAGCATGAGAATCGGTGTCCCGGGCGGCGATCCGAGCGCCCTTGGCGGCTGGGTTTCATCGTCCTATAT
>NZ_JASXTA010000480.1:0-246 GCF_032290525.1 Bradyrhizobium cosmicum
GTTCGTCCCCGACCTCGGGAATGCGGCCGACCTGTTGCATGACGTAACCACCGAGCGTCTCGTAGGCGCGATCGTCGGGCACGGGCGCGCCGATGCGATCGACGACCTCGTCGGGGCGCCACAGCCCGGGCACCGTCCAGGACCCGTCGGGCAGGTGACGGCTCGCGTCGTGCAGCTTGTCGTGCTCGTCGCTGACCTCACCGACGATCTCTTCGATGACGTCCTCGAGCGACACCAGGCCCGAGG
>NZ_JASXTA010000481.1:0-246 GCF_032290525.1 Bradyrhizobium cosmicum
GTCTTGTCCTGGCCTGTCTGCTACCGGGTGGTGACGTTCAATGCCGCCAGCATCTCCTTCACCGCTGCCATCGCGGCGTTGAGCTTGTCGGGATCGCGCGAGCGGACGACGAGGTTGGTGTTCGGCTTCTTGTCCTCGTCCATGAACGGATAGCTGCCGATGATGGTGTCGGGATGGGCGATGGCGATCTCCCGCAACGGCCCGCCGATATCGCCTTCGCGCGCATTGGCGCGGACCGAGTCCGAC
>NZ_JASXTA010000482.1:0-246 GCF_032290525.1 Bradyrhizobium cosmicum
TGCCACACCTGCCAAGCCGCCAGTCACCTTAAGCACACTGAACAAACTCAAAGCCAAAGGCGAGAAATTCTCTTGCCTAACTTGCTATGATGCCAGTTTTGCCCATGCGATGGATCAGGCAGGGATTGAGACCATTTTGGTCGGTGACAGTCTGGGCATGGTGGTGCAGGGTCATGATTCGACTTTGCCTGTGACGGTGGCGGATATGGCTAATCACACTGCCAATATCGCCCGTGCCAATCGCAC
>NZ_JASXTA010000483.1:0-246 GCF_032290525.1 Bradyrhizobium cosmicum
GTGTGGCGTACTCGGGGTGGCCGTGGTCCACGTAGAGGCGCCCGCCGGTGCCCACGCAGGTGGCGGTGCCGCGCTGCCAGGCCTCCTCCTGGGCGGTCAGGCGCACGACGGCGGTGGTGCGCACCCGCCCAGGAACGGGGGCCTCGACGGAGGCGGCCCCGGGAATGTCGGTGAGCATGGAGAGGTCGGCCGCTGCGCGGTCCATCTCGAAGCCGCGGGCGTCACGCAGGGGGTACTCCCCGGAGT
>NZ_JASXTA010000484.1:0-246 GCF_032290525.1 Bradyrhizobium cosmicum
GGCCTACCGTGGGGTCATGCTCTTCGCCTTCTCCGTCGCGCCCACGACCACCGAGGACGAGTCCGCGTCGATGAGCGCGGCCGTCGCCGAGGCGGTCCGGGTGGTGCGTGACTCCGGACTGCCCCACGAGACCACGTCGATGTTCACCACCATCGAGGGCGAGTGGGACGAGGTCATGCCCGTCATCCGCGCTGCCACCGAGGCCGTGTCCGCCGTGTCCCCGCGGGTGAGCCTGGTCCTCAAGGC
>NZ_JASXTA010000485.1:0-246 GCF_032290525.1 Bradyrhizobium cosmicum
GCCTTTAAGGAGCCGGCGTAACATCGAGATGTTCGGATTGTGCAAGCCAATCGATGATTTATCCATTGCCGGGTTCGGCCAGCTCGTTAACCTCATGCCCGCTCGGAAGACCAAGAGTCAGTAAATGATCGGCCCACAGCAAGAGGAACGCCCATGATTCGCCCCCACGCCGGCACATCCGAACGTATCCGAGCCACGAAACGTGACCTGCTGACCGCCAGCACCCTTTCCTTGCTTATGCTCGGG
>NZ_JASXTA010000486.1:0-246 GCF_032290525.1 Bradyrhizobium cosmicum
GTGTGAAACAGCGCGCCTGCCGCACGCGCTAACCCGGCCAGAAACTCCACCGGGAAAATCGTGCCGGTCTCGTTGTTGGCCCACATAACCGACGCAATCGCCGTGCGTGGTCCAAGCGCCCAGCGAAAGGCCTCGACGTCGAGCCGTCCGCGCGAATCCACCGGGATCACGTGCGTGTTGATGCCCCTTGTCGCCAATTGCTCGACCAGCGTGAGGATGGCGGAATGCTCGACGGAGGTGGTGACG
>NZ_JASXTA010000487.1:0-246 GCF_032290525.1 Bradyrhizobium cosmicum
GTCCACCACCATGCGGTCAGCGTCCCCGGCCGCCAGCGCCCCCACGTCCACCGAGAACTCGGAGGCGAGCCGCAGCAGCACGCCCGCCGAGACGGGGCGGTGGTTGTTCTCCATCTGGCTGAGATAGGGCAGCGAGACGCCCAGCCGGTCGGCGAAGACCCGCTGCGTCAGGCCGTGGCGGTTGCGCGTCTCGCGCAGCGAGGCGCCGGCATAGATCTTGTGGCTGGCCATCGGTCCCTCCTGCCG
>NZ_JASXTA010000488.1:0-246 GCF_032290525.1 Bradyrhizobium cosmicum
CCTTCCAAGGCCGCAACTCCTGATCAGTGTCAAACCATTCCGGCATGACGTGTTCACCCGTCAGGAGGGTAGGGTCCTCCCGGAAGTCATCAGGTAGCGTCCGGGCAGCCGACCAATCGGTGACCACACCGTCGGCATAGGACGATTCATGAATGACGGCATATAGCGGGTTACGTCCGCCGTAGGGCAGCAGCTCGGCCAGGTCATGACGGAACGCCCGCGAAGTGTGCGGGTACTCCAGCAGGT
>NZ_JASXTA010000489.1:0-246 GCF_032290525.1 Bradyrhizobium cosmicum
GCGCAGGTCATCGACGATGGCATCGCGGCTGGAGCGCGTGAAGCGCGTCCCGAGATGGACGAGATAGAGGAACCAGTTCACCTCGGTCGCTTCGGGAGCCACATAGGGCGGCTTGATACCTTCGAAGGATTGCATATGCGCATTGTAGAGCTGTTCGGCGAGCCGGCGTCGCTCCAGGATTTCGTCGAGGCGCCTTAGCTGCGCAAGGCCCAGCGCGGCTGTGATATCGCTCATGCCGGCCTGGTG
>NZ_JASXTA010000490.1:0-246 GCF_032290525.1 Bradyrhizobium cosmicum
TCCTTGACACACTTGAAGGTCTAGGAGAAGCTATTGAAGAAGGAAAGTAATCTCCTATCCTCTAGCAAAGTGAACAAGGCACTCTTGAGATCTTGGGATTAGGCTTGGGTATAGGAGGCAGAGGGGAAGGCAACGGAGGTGGAGATGGACCAACAAACTCAGAGTCAAAAACATTAGACTATGAAGGAAAGGAAGGGGACGAAGAGGACGAAGAGATGGCTGACCCAAATCTTGAATGGGTAACTC
>NZ_JASXTA010000491.1:0-245 GCF_032290525.1 Bradyrhizobium cosmicum
TTGCCGGCCTTCTCAATGGCAACGGACAGCGCGAGCTTGGTTTCCGCCACGATGTCCTCGACCAGTTCTTCCCGGCTGACATGGGCAGCCTGGCCGGTGAGCAATCCCTGTTCGGCGAGCATGACCACGCCGTGTAGTGAGGCCCAGATCTTCAGAGCGCTCCGCTCGCGCAACAGCTCTACAGCGGGCGCCTCCAGCGCCTCTACCAGGAGCTCGAAGGTCTCCATTGCGGCACTATGCAGCTC
>NZ_JASXTA010000492.1:0-245 GCF_032290525.1 Bradyrhizobium cosmicum
GTTCAACCGCGTCGATGTCGGCACCAAGGTCGTGGTGCTGCCGAAGAACGCCCCGGTCATGGCGCGCGGCGGGGACTCCAGGACCGGCATCACGGCGCGTCCGGCCGCGGCGCATCCGCGTCCGGTCGCCGCCGCTCCGTCGGGCCGCCAGGCGATGAACCTGACGCCGCAGCTCAACTGAAGTGATGCCTGGTATTGCGTGAGAGGAGTGCGTTGATGCGATCGGGAAAACTGGCGGTATGGGG
>NZ_JASXTA010000493.1:0-245 GCF_032290525.1 Bradyrhizobium cosmicum
TTTCATGACCGCGCTCGTGCCTTGTTAATGCGACGGCGATGGGCGCTCGCGCTGATTGCCATCGGCCCCTGTTCTGGAATCGACATCGGCCGGCCTGCGGATGCGTCGGGCATCGAGCTAACTGAGCTCCCGAACGTCTCGAACGGTCGCCGGGGGATCTCCTGCGCGTCGTAGCGGGCGGCAAGTTGTCCCGCGCAGAGACATGCTTTGCAGGCTTAACGGCTAAATCGCCGACAACCTATACC
>NZ_JASXTA010000494.1:0-245 GCF_032290525.1 Bradyrhizobium cosmicum
TGGATAAGCTGCTGGATCGTGAGATGTTTTCGCTGATTGTACTGGATTTGATGCTGCCTGACGAAGATGGTATCGCCATCTGCAAGCGACTGCGTAATGACAATGCCGGCATCCCGATCATCATGCTGACCGCAAAAGGCTCAGACGCTGACCGTATCGCAGGACTAGAAGCAGGCGCTGATGACTATCTGCCAAAACCATTCAACCCAAAAGAGCTGCTTGCCCGTATCAAAGCCGTGCTTCGC
>NZ_JASXTA010000495.1:0-245 GCF_032290525.1 Bradyrhizobium cosmicum
GGGTAAGGACACTCGTCAGCTTGAGGCTGGCACCGTTTCCGGTGGCCTCGACGGAGCCGGACACCTCGGCTTCGCTGCCCAGGCCGGATTGGGAACCTTCGGGAAGGACGTCTTCACCAACGTGTCCACCGGCGACGAACCCCACCCGAGTGCCAGCACCACCGCGGGTGCCCCGAGTAGCCACCCATCCCTCGCACCTTCCCGCGGCCCGGCCACTCACCCCTCACGGTCAGGCAAGCCCAGTC
>NZ_JASXTA010000496.1:0-245 GCF_032290525.1 Bradyrhizobium cosmicum
GCCCTGCTCGGCTACTACGGCGGCCAGGACTACCTCGAGTCGCAGATCAACTGGGCGGTCTCGGGCGGCATGGCCGGCTCGACGATGAAGGCCGCGACCGACGTCGCCGCCATCCGCGACGGCTTCTCGCTCAACGACACCTTCGAGGGCAACAGCCCCATCGACATCGCCGGCACGGAGTTCGGCAACCAGGGCGACACCGACTACGGCTCGGCGGTCACGATGATCGAGGCGACCGAGAACTC
>NZ_JASXTA010000497.1:0-245 GCF_032290525.1 Bradyrhizobium cosmicum
GCGCGGGATCGTGTACTCTTTGAATAGCTGTCGTCACACGGGGGAAATGCCGAATTCCTCGCAGGACTGAACGGACAGCAGTCGTGCCATCGGCAAGCATTGCACTCGAATCACCGACTTCCTTTTTCGCCGGTCCTTCATCATTCGCATTCTAACGCAGGTGCGCGTAAGCGCGCCCGATGCCATTTGAATCCGGAAAGCGCGGCCCCCAGAGCGGTGCCTGCGAGGGAGGAGATCTCCATGGC
>NZ_JASXTA010000498.1:0-245 GCF_032290525.1 Bradyrhizobium cosmicum
GGCTTGAGCCGTCAGCATAAAGAAGAGCTTGAATTGTCAGGATTTTCTGCCAGTTTGTTTGATAAAAATATCACGGCGCAGGCGAGCTTTAATTTTAGCGTAGATGAAGTGGGTATTGGCTTGTGTGTTGAGATTATTGATGTCAATAAACTTGCCGATAAATCGGGCGATAAAACCGTGTCGGTAGAAGCGTTTGAAGGCAATAATTTGGTGCTGGTGGACGAAGGTCATCGCGGTACCAGTGG
>NZ_JASXTA010000499.1:0-245 GCF_032290525.1 Bradyrhizobium cosmicum
GCCCCTCACGGGTGTCCCTCCGACGACGACGCACAGCGCCCCGCGCGCGTCCGGCACCGCATACACCCCTCACCCCGGCCACGCCGGCGGGGTCCACGCCGCGCCCGGAACCGGTCCGACCGCGCACGGTGCGGCGGGGGCGGGGGCGGGCGGAGCGGCGTCGTCCGCCGGGCAGCACGGACGGGGGAACTGAGATGCGCATCGTGATCGCCGAGGACGCCGTGCTGCTGCGCGCCGGACTGGTC
>NZ_JASXTA010000500.1:0-245 GCF_032290525.1 Bradyrhizobium cosmicum
GTGCCGGGTTGTAGATGAAGAAAAACGGCACGATGAAGCCGGCGGCAGCGAACTTCATCGCCTGCACGCCCGAGGCCCACAGGCCGGCCCCGCCGATTGACGCCGCAGCATACACGGCCAGCGCCACGGGCGGCGTCACGGCCGACAGGCAGGAGAAGTAGAACGCGAACATGTGCGCCGCCATGGGCTCCACACCGAGCTTCATGATCGCGGGCACGAGCAGCGCCGCCTGCATGATGTAGGCG
>NZ_JASXTA010000501.1:0-245 GCF_032290525.1 Bradyrhizobium cosmicum
GTGTCGACCAGATCTGACACGTCGCTGGTCAGATCGCTCAGAGTGGCAGCTGCTGTCGTCGGCGCCGGCTCGGTCGTCTCAACGACCGGCGCCGCATCCGCAAGAGCGCCGCTGGCCACGGTCCCGGTGTCGGCCGGATCTGACACGTCGCTGGTCGGATCGCTCAGGGTGGCAGCTGTTGTCGTGAGCACCGGCTCGGTCGTCTCAACGACCGGCGCCGCATCCGCAAGAGCGCCGCTGGCCAC
>NZ_JASXTA010000502.1:0-245 GCF_032290525.1 Bradyrhizobium cosmicum
TGGCCACGGTGCGTGCGAGGTTGATATCGTTCGGAACCGCGACGGGAGTTATGTCGCCGGCCTCGATGGCGACGAGCGCCGTTTCGAGATCGATGAACTCGGCCCCGACACGATCCGCTTTCGTGCCGACGGCATGATGGAGTCAGCGAGATTCCTGCGCGATGACGGTCGTCTGTACGTCCTGCATCGCGGAGCCTCGATTGCCGCCCGCGATCTGACGCTGGCTGCACCGGCCTCCGCTGCGG
>NZ_JASXTA010000503.1:0-245 GCF_032290525.1 Bradyrhizobium cosmicum
ATCGTAGGAAGGAGTTAAGGAAAGAAGTTGATGCTAGTCGATGTCTCCGGGAGATGGTGTAGGCTTTTCCGGCTTTCTCGACAACCTTTGTTCAAATATGGGAGTTAATCAAAATTGGAGAAACAATAAAGGGCCAGCAGTGATGAGTGCGTCCGCAGGTTCTTGACGCATAGAAAAGCAATTTTGCTGAGGAATGGGTAGAGATGGGATTAAATCAACCTACCTAAAAGCGACGTGGGTTCCCT
>NZ_JASXTA010000504.1:0-244 GCF_032290525.1 Bradyrhizobium cosmicum
GATCGATTTTGTCGCTTAGATTTGGCTAAGTTTGGGGAGGTTGCTCATATTACGGATAAAGAATACTATACGAATAGTTTTCATTACGATGTGCGAAAAAATCCTACCCCATTTGAGAAGTTGGAGTTTGAAAAAGATTATCCTGTCTATACGAGTGGGGGCTTCATTCATTATTGTGAATATCCCAAGTTGCAGACAAATCCGAAAGCGTTAGAAGCAGTGTGGGATTTTGCGTATAGTCGAG
>NZ_JASXTA010000505.1:0-244 GCF_032290525.1 Bradyrhizobium cosmicum
TGATTGATTTATTTTTGGTCTCTTTGAGTTTTTTGACTTTTAATTTGGCCACACTGACCCGATGATCGATATCATCCAGCTTCTCTTTGACGTTCTTAAACTGGCCGCTGATTGTATTGACGGCCACATCGCTGGCCCGTTGCAGGTCGCCTAGAACTCGAGAGTTCTGAACAATAAGCTCTTCATGTCTTAGATCAAGTGGAATTAAGCTAATTTCAATCATAGTTCTGGAAGAGGTTCATTC
>NZ_JASXTA010000506.1:0-244 GCF_032290525.1 Bradyrhizobium cosmicum
CTACAACGGGATGACCTTGCCGGTGGCACCCACCCTGATGGTGGAGTTCGAGGGAACGGCCGCCGATGTGGCCGCCCAGTTCGCACAGTTCCGCACCCTGGCGGAGACCTATGCGGCCACACTGGCCGACGAGGCCACCGAGGTGGAGGAATCCACACGGATCTGGCAGGCCCGCCATGATGCGCTGCCGGCGTCGTTGTCTCTGGTTCCCGGCTCCAGCCCGATGATCTCGGATGTCTGCGTG
>NZ_JASXTA010000507.1:0-244 GCF_032290525.1 Bradyrhizobium cosmicum
GTGCCGGAGGCGCGGGCCTGGATCGGGGGCGTGTCGCCGACATAGGCGATGTCGAGCGCCCCGGCGCGGATCGCCTCCAGGATCGCCGGGCCGCCGGCGAAATTGGGCAGCTCCACCTCGAAGCCCAGGGCCCGGCCCTCGCCGCTGGCGGCAAGCAGGTTGCGCACCAGCTCGCTCTGGTCGGCGACGACGAGCCGGGTGGATTGCGCCCGCCCCGCCCCGGCCAGCGCCGCCAGGGCAAGGC
>NZ_JASXTA010000508.1:0-244 GCF_032290525.1 Bradyrhizobium cosmicum
TCCGAAGTCGGCGTGCGCGCCGACGCATGGGCCGCGCAGGAGGCGAAAGCAGGCCGGGTCTATGCCTGCGGCAAGCGTTCGGTGGCCGGCTTCCCGTTCCGCTTCGAAGTCCGCTGCGACGACGCCAGCGTTTCGCTGGTCTCGCAGGTCGCGGGCGCGCAGGTGCCGTTCACCGCGCGGCTCGGCGAGATCATGGTGATCGCGCAGATCTACCAGCCGAGACTCTTGATCGCTGAATTCAAGG
>NZ_JASXTA010000509.1:0-244 GCF_032290525.1 Bradyrhizobium cosmicum
GTTTTGGGTACCTTGAGGAGCCGGTTGGGCTTGCTGTGCAATCGGCTTGAATGGGGGTCTGTTGGCTTTAGGCTGCTGCATCCTCCTGAGCTGTAGAGATGTCTCGGTAGTGCTCGCCGTTTCGCATCATGGAGAAGAGAGCGTTGAGGCGTCGGCGTGCGAGTGCGACGACTGCGGCGTTGTGTCTTTTGCCTTCTTTGCGTTTTCGTTCATAGAATTGCCGGGAACGCTCGTGGAATCTGAT
>NZ_JASXTA010000510.1:0-244 GCF_032290525.1 Bradyrhizobium cosmicum
GGCCTATCTGGCCCATACGGGCAGGACCACGGCGCTCCTTGCCCGGCTTGGTACGGACTCCCTGTCGGTGGGACTTCTGGATCAACTCGGGACAAGCGGCATTGATCTGCGCTTTCTTGAACAGGCACCGGATGCTGGTCCCCAGGTCTCCGTTGCGATCAATCACAGTCACGAGCGGGCGTTCCTGTCGCGGCGGGCCGGTTCAGCGCGGCCGGCGGCGTTGTTGCCGGCTCTCGCCTGGGAG
>NZ_JASXTA010000511.1:0-244 GCF_032290525.1 Bradyrhizobium cosmicum
GCTTCCAGGCAAGAGTGTTGATGCCGGCGGCCTCGGCCGCGGCTTCGTTCTGCTTGATCGCCAGCAGCGCCATGCCGAACCGTGATTTTTCGATCACTCGGGTGAGCAGGATCGTCGCCAGCATCATGGCGAGCGCCAGCAACGTGTAGAGACGGGGATCGGCAAATTGCATGTAGGCGATCGGATTGTCGCGCTTGATCGGCAACGTGACTTCCTGGAAGCCGAGCCATTCGAACACGTAGAG
>NZ_JASXTA010000512.1:0-244 GCF_032290525.1 Bradyrhizobium cosmicum
GGCCGTTACCGCGCGCAAGCCGGCGGCCAAGGTGAGGAAGGCGCCACGCAAGTAGCTGCCTAGGCGACCTGGCCGCGGGTCTCGGCGGCGTATTCGGGGTCGAGTTCGCAGACCACACGGTTGCGGCCGTTGCGCTTGGCGGCGTAGAGGCAGGCATCGGCGCGCTCGATCAGCGAATCCGTGTCGTCGTCCGGCTTCAGCATGGAGACGCCGACCGAGATGGTGACGCGGCCGAGAATTTCTC
>NZ_JASXTA010000513.1:0-244 GCF_032290525.1 Bradyrhizobium cosmicum
GGTCTCCGCCGGGCGCAGGGTGCCGAACGCCACCGCCTCGGCGAGCGTCGGCCCATCGGACTGACTCGCTAGGCTCCAGATGGAACGCAGGATGCTCGCCGGGATGTAGTCGGAGCTGATGATATCTATGAAGCCCTCGCGCGCCAGCTCCCGCGCCGAGACATTGCCGATGTGGGAGTGCCCAGCGACGAGGTTGGGCCCGCCGACGATGATCGTCATGCCCGCGGCGCGGGCGGCCTTCGCC
>NZ_JASXTA010000514.1:0-244 GCF_032290525.1 Bradyrhizobium cosmicum
GCGCAAGACCATGTCGATGGCGTTGGTCGATCGCAGCCTGCGCGCCCGCGAGTTGGGCGAGGAAGTGATCGCTCCGGCCCAGGACGAGGAATTCGTGATGTCGCACTCGGACAATGTTCAGGCGACCGGCTTCGTCGAGCATCTCAAGCTGCCGCATTACGTCGACTTTCAGTCCGAGCTCGGTCTGTTGCGCAAGCTGCGCAAGGAGTTCGCTGAGGCCAATGAGGCGCCGGATATGCAGGAG
>NZ_JASXTA010000515.1:0-243 GCF_032290525.1 Bradyrhizobium cosmicum
GTGGTATGCGCCCAATAATGCCACTTTGGTCATGGTCGGTGATATTGATGCCGATGAGGCGATGATTTGGGTTGAAAAGTACTTTGGCCACCTAAAGCCCGCTACCCTCCCCAAGCGCACTCGCCCCACTCACGCGACCCACCGAG
Organism: Bradyrhizobium cosmicum; assembly: GCF_032290525.1. GTDB lineage: Bacteria > Pseudomonadota > Alphaproteobacteria > Rhizobiales > Xanthobacteraceae > Bradyrhizobium > Bradyrhizobium cosmicum_A. Next base: position 147 of record NZ_JASXTA010000515.1, read on the forward strand.
GCTATCAGCAGCTGACCAGCCATCAATCAGTTCAGGTGCCTAGCCTGATCATGGGCTTTAATGTACCAACGCTGGGCAGTGGCGATGCCAAACAAGC
>NZ_JASXTA010000516.1:0-243 GCF_032290525.1 Bradyrhizobium cosmicum
GTTGCAGGCGGAGAGCACCACCCAGTCAGCGTCGAGTTTCAGTGCCAGGATTTCCTCCATCGTGAGCAGTCCGTCACCGGGAACGCCGGCAACGTCCGGCGCGCTCAAGGCGAGCGCCGGTTGATGCAGCCCGTCGAGTTCGCCGGGGATGAGGCCATGCGTGGCGAACACGATGATCTTGAATCTTGATAGGTCCGTCTTTTTCACCGTGTCTTCGTTCGCTGCCTTGCCCAGGTTGAGCAC
>NZ_JASXTA010000517.1:0-243 GCF_032290525.1 Bradyrhizobium cosmicum
TCTCAGCGCGGGGCAGACCGCGCCGCTGTCATGCTGACGCTTCTCACCACCGCACTCCTCAACGATGTCGACCCGCAAGCCTGGCTCGCCGATGTTCTGGCCCGTATCGCCGATCTGCCTGCCTCGCGCCTGCACGAGCTGCTTCCTTGGGAATGGAAAAGGCTACGCGCGGTCGAAAAAAACCTCTGATCAGCGGTCCGTCGCAACCTGAACGTCTCAACCGGCTAGCGACCATCATAACCC
>NZ_JASXTA010000518.1:0-243 GCF_032290525.1 Bradyrhizobium cosmicum
CACCCGGTCTTCCCTGCGCCCTCTAATTCGAAGAGGGTAAGGTGAACAGCAAACCTCGGACGCAACGCGCCGCGAGATCGCGAAGTCATACCTTGCGACTGCTTCCACGCCGTCGTCCCTGCGAACGCAGGGACCCATACGCCGAGGAGCATCAGTTTCACCGTGGCCTCACGTCCTGCTTTCAAATGCGACTCCGGTGGTTATGGTCCCTGCGCCTGTGCGCGATTGCGCACCAGGCAGGGA
>NZ_JASXTA010000519.1:0-243 GCF_032290525.1 Bradyrhizobium cosmicum
GATCAAGCCTTTGAGAATGTTAGGGAGCTCTCGGAACACTACAGGATTATTGCTCCATCGCGTTTTGGGTACCCCGGAAGCTCGGTTGCAGGTGAAGGAACTCCCAAAGAACAGGCAGCGGCTCTGATAGCACTCCTCAATATTCTCAATATCGAGACGGTCTATGTGCTAGGCGCCTCTGCCGGAGGAACCCTCGCTCTTCGTTTCGCTCTGGATTATCCGGAACGGACAGCGGGTCTTATC
>NZ_JASXTA010000520.1:0-243 GCF_032290525.1 Bradyrhizobium cosmicum
GAGCCGCCCCACAGCTCGGGGAGCTCCGGGTACAGGGCGGCGAGCACCTCGCCCGAGGCCTTGCGGGTGGCGACGCCCTTGGCGTCGGCGTCCCAGCTCGGCAGCTTCTGCGCCCAGCCCTCGGGGAGCGTGCGGGTGGTCATCCGCTCGAGGAGTGCCGCGGCCTCGCCGTTGCCCTGCTTCCAGGCGTCGAAGCGCTCCTGCCAGACGGCGTGCGCCTCCCGGCCGCGGTCGACGACCTTC
>NZ_JASXTA010000521.1:0-243 GCF_032290525.1 Bradyrhizobium cosmicum
GCGGTGGCCCGTCGGCGCCAAGCCCGACCTGCAAAGCCCGCTTGGCACGATGCCGCATACCGCGGAAGACCGTGCGCGCTGCAGGCGCCGGCGTTGGCCGCCGGACAGGTCCCGCAGGCGGACACCGGGTCCCCGGGACCCGGCGCTGGCGCCTGAACCCTGCAGGCGCTATGCGCCCCGCATGACCGACAGCATGCGCATCACGATCCTGCTGGCCTCCTTTCAGGGGGAACGGTTCATCGG
>NZ_JASXTA010000522.1:0-243 GCF_032290525.1 Bradyrhizobium cosmicum
CGCGCCAGCCGCGCTCGAGCGATTTTTCCAACAGCGGCGGCAATACGCTTTCGAGCGACATGGCCTGCAAATGGTAGAACAGGACTTCCGTCATCGCCTGCAACCGAACTATTTCGTGGCTTCGTAATATTCCGCGACCAGCCGGTCCAGCAGTCGAACGCCGTAGCCGGATCCCCAACTGTGGTTGATGTCGGTTTTCGGCGCGCCCATCGCGGTTCCCGCGACGTCGAGATGCACCCACGG
>NZ_JASXTA010000523.1:0-242 GCF_032290525.1 Bradyrhizobium cosmicum
GGGTTTGACAGCCTGTGTGGGCAGTATCGCCCGGCGAAAGCTCTGCAGATGATTTTGCGGCGCGCGTTAGACGATTATCAGGTAATGCTGTTAAGCGCCTCGTTGACCAAACCCGTGGCTCCTTATCCTGTTGAGGAGCCACTGTCGCTCGTTCTAACATCGCGAATGATGCCCCGACGGGTGGTTGAGATCGCTCTCGCGCATTTTGATCCCTTAGGGCTGGAAAGTGCGCGTGCCTTCGG
>NZ_JASXTA010000524.1:0-242 GCF_032290525.1 Bradyrhizobium cosmicum
GTGCCGACCCAGGCGCCGTCGATGTAGCAGCGGTCGCGCAGCAGCGAGGAATCTTTCAGGCGGTCATGCAGCGAGGGCGTGGCGGTTTTTGAAGCGCGTGCGGCGACGGGCGGGTTCATGGCGTACTCCTCGGATTTTCTTGAAGGATTGGTCCGAGTATAGGCCCGAACCGGCCGCAATGCATCGGCCGCAAACGCGGGTCTGCTTCAAGCTATCTTGAGGGTGACGGGGTCGTGTTACGC
>NZ_JASXTA010000525.1:0-242 GCF_032290525.1 Bradyrhizobium cosmicum
CGGCCACGGTTCCACGGTCCACGCCGTCCTCGGCCGCCCAGTCGGCGATGGGAAGGTCCATGTTCAGGCGTTCGACCACGGCGGCCTTGAGGCCGGCGGTATCCCACTGCTCGGGGTAGGCGCGTTCGGGCAGGAAGTCGTCGATCAGGTCGTCGATGACCTGATGGCGCATGTCGGCCACGATGTCGCTGACGTCTCCGGATTCCATGATCTCGCGGCGCTGCGAAAAGATCGCCTTGCGC
>NZ_JASXTA010000526.1:0-242 GCF_032290525.1 Bradyrhizobium cosmicum
GCCCTGACCGCCCTGCGCTCGGTCGCGGAGGAACTCGGCACCGCCGCCCTGGGCCGCGTGCGCCATCGGCTCGTGGTCACCCACCCGGTCACCGCCGAGGACCGCGCCTTCCTGGCCGCCGCCGGGGTCAGCGCCACCGTCGTCCCCGACGCGGACGGCGTGCTGCACGCCCCCGTGGCGAGCCTGCTGGCCGACGCCGTCACCGTGTGCCTGGGCGCCGGCCCGGCCGGGGACCCGTGGGC
>NZ_JASXTA010000527.1:0-242 GCF_032290525.1 Bradyrhizobium cosmicum
GGACTGAGATCCCTCGGCCGTGGCGTCGCCTATACGCTCGCATCCCCCACGCTGAAGGAGTTGCGCCTCTCGCTCGCCAAGCAATGGGCGCTGTGGCTGACCCTGCAGGACCGCCAGAAGCATCGGCCGCACGTGACGATTCAGAACAAGGTCGACCCGCAAGAAGCGCATCGTCTGCTGGCGGACCTCGCCGCCAGCTTCTCGCCGTTCACGGTCACCGGAACAGGCCTCGACCTCTGGCG
>NZ_JASXTA010000528.1:0-242 GCF_032290525.1 Bradyrhizobium cosmicum
GCGCACCACCGATCCCGTGCATCTGACGCCGCTAGGGATGTATGTCGCAAGCCGTCATGCCGAGGTCAGCCTCGTCATGCGCGACAAGCGGTTCGGCAAGGATTATGTCGAGCGCACCGTCCGCCGCTACGGCCCCAAGATCATGGACGAGCCGGTGTTCCGCAGCATGAGCCACTGGATGCTGCAGCAGGATCCGCCGGACCACACCCGCTTGCGCGGACTGGTGGTGAAGGCCTTTACCG
>NZ_JASXTA010000529.1:0-242 GCF_032290525.1 Bradyrhizobium cosmicum
GTCTGTGCGAAGTACTTGCGCTTGAGGATCCGCCCCTCGCGCCGGTAGAGCGGTGGACCGAGGCGTCTGCCGATCTCGTAGCCGACGATGTTGCCGGCCACGGCGGCGAGGGTGAGCAGCACCAAGGTGATGCCGAGCTCGACGAGGGGCGGCGTGCCGAAGACGTCGAGGTCGCCGGTGGCGATGAAGACGCCGAGCGAGAGCAGCAGCGTGTCGCCCGGCAGGAACGGGAAGAACAGCCC
>NZ_JASXTA010000530.1:0-242 GCF_032290525.1 Bradyrhizobium cosmicum
GTGCCTATTTTTACTAAATATGACTATTTTAAGCTATTTTTGTAATAAAATAAATTCTTCTCTTACAAACTTGGCAAAAAAAGTCGCAAAAAATTTAATGATTTAACAAAAATGCAAGTTTACTGAATATTGGTTTGTGTAATATTAAAGTAAAGTTGCTAAATCTGAAATTTTCGCAAAAAAATTATCTCTATAATGTTACCATATTTTAAACTTTTTTTCTGCCCTACATGTGTTAAAAG
>NZ_JASXTA010000531.1:0-242 GCF_032290525.1 Bradyrhizobium cosmicum
GTCCACAATTGCTCGCCGGTTTCGGGCGCGATCAGCTCGGCGGTGACACGAACTTTGTTGGCGGCACGCCGGACCGAGCCCTGGATCAGGTAGGTGGCATCGATCTCGCGTGCGATCAGGCGCGTGCTCACATTCTTGCCCTTGAACGAGAACGTCGAGTTCCGGCCCAGCACCCGATAGAACGATTGCAGTGATAGCGCGTGGATCAGGTCCTCGGTCAGCCCGTCGGAAAAATACTCGTC
>NZ_JASXTA010000532.1:0-242 GCF_032290525.1 Bradyrhizobium cosmicum
GGATACGACCGGCGCCTGAGAACGACGCCCGGCTTCGCCATGGTCGCAGCGATGACGTCCGGATCGTGGCTCTCCTTCGCCGCACCCTGGTGGAAGAGATTGCTGTCTGCGCCCCACGCTTCCAGAGCCGCTTTCATCGACGGAGCGGCGATCGCCAGCTCGAAGAAACCTAGCGAAGTCTGGTAGGTCTTGAGTTTTCTGGCCATCGGTCTGATCAGCCCTTCCCGTTCGATAGTCAACGT
>NZ_JASXTA010000533.1:0-242 GCF_032290525.1 Bradyrhizobium cosmicum
GTGACCTTGTAACATTGAAGGAAAATATGGACGATATCCCGCTGTTGATCAGGGAAGTCCAAAAAGATCTGCCTGCACAGTTCCAGGAAATCAGATTCGGCTGCCGTGATCTGAAAGCGGACGGCTATGATCTGGAACACGTCAGAGTCGAACACAAATTATCTACATTAAAAGGTAAGTTGAACCTGGTTGAACCGCTGATTTCAAGACTTGATCTTGATGAAGCGCGTAAAATACTGGAT
>NZ_JASXTA010000534.1:0-242 GCF_032290525.1 Bradyrhizobium cosmicum
GGCGTTTACCGCGCGGGACTGGACGCGCTGGTCGAGAAGTTCGGCCGGGTCGAGTGATCCGGGCCACGGCGGCGGGTCTGCTGGCCCTTGCCGCGGGCGCGGCGGATGCGGGCGACATCGCCTTTGTCACGGCACAGAACGCAGGCGCGGTGGCGATCGTGGATCTGGACAAGGGCCGGGTCCGCGCCACGGTCCCCATCGAGGGTGCGCCCGCGCCGGTCGCCTATGACGCGGCCTCGGGT
>NZ_JASXTA010000535.1:0-242 GCF_032290525.1 Bradyrhizobium cosmicum
GCACATCGCTGATCTGAAAAACGCCCTTCGGGGCGAACGGGAGAGCTTTGTCCATGTCTGAGAAGTATCCGAACGCGCCGGGGTCAAAGAGCGGTGGCGCATCCAAAGACGCCGCCGAGCAGATCGTCAGCCGAGCCAGCAAGCTCCGGTCGGCGATCACCAACCTCATGTCCAACGGCTACCGGCTGACCGCCGACGAGATCGCCAACCACATGCGCGAGAGCGTGTTGGCTATTCGTCCC
>NZ_JASXTA010000536.1:0-241 GCF_032290525.1 Bradyrhizobium cosmicum
GTTCATGCCATATCCGCACGAATACCGTTGCCCACTGGGTCTGGGCGGTGAAGCAGGTGTCGATGCCTTGACTTATTATTTTGAGAACTTCATCGAAGATGTCGAAAGCGGTGTGGTCAAGCCTGCTGCGGTCATCTTAGAGGCCATCCAAGGTGAGGGCGGTGTCGTCCCAGCACCTGCCAAATGGCTACAAAAAATCCGTGAAGTCACTGCTCGTCATGACATCGTACTTATCCTAGAT
>NZ_JASXTA010000537.1:0-241 GCF_032290525.1 Bradyrhizobium cosmicum
GGATTGGACAGCCGGCCGGAGCGCATCCGGCGCGTCGTCGAGGCATCGCTGAAGCGCCTCAGGACCGATCGCATCGATCTCTACTATCAACACCGAGTCGATCTCACCGTGCCAATCGAAGACGTCGCCGGCGCCGTCAAGGATCTGATCAAGGCCGGGAAGGTCCTGCACTTCGGCCTTTCAGAGCCGAGCGCGAAGACCATTCGTCGCGCGCACGCGGTTCAGCCGGTTGCCGCCATCC
>NZ_JASXTA010000538.1:0-241 GCF_032290525.1 Bradyrhizobium cosmicum
TGTCAAGCTCTATCAAATTGCAAATTGAAAATAGGTAACCCCTATACTATACTATAGTTAGGATTAGTGTCTTGTGTTTCTTAGTTAGCCTTTCCCCTCCCCTTTCTATTTTCTTGTTCTATTTTTTTGTTTTTTTTTGTTTTTTTGTTTTTGTGTGTTGCCACCTTTTATCTTCTTTTGCGAAACCAAAGATTCCAAGTTCCTTTCTTGGGCATACTCTACCCAAGTCCCTAGTCAAAGC
>NZ_JASXTA010000539.1:0-241 GCF_032290525.1 Bradyrhizobium cosmicum
GTCCACGCGGACGGCACGGAGATCTCCGTGCGCCTCGAGGTGCGCCCGGAGCTGCTCGAGGGCGGCGAGCGAGTGTTCGTCGCGCGGTTCGCCTCAGTCGTCCCCTAGGAGCGCATGGCCGGGAGGTGATGGGGTACCGCGCACGGCACCAAGGAACCCACTCCAACAGACGGAGGACGACATGGCCACCGGTGAGACCGGATTCGACGATGTGACGTTCGACTTGATCTCGGTGCAGTAC
>NZ_JASXTA010000540.1:0-241 GCF_032290525.1 Bradyrhizobium cosmicum
CTTCTGCACTCCGTAGAGCGCGAAGTTCTTCGCGATCTCTTCTGTTGTCATCGACTCACCATGGAGCTTTTCGGCTGCGGATTCGGCACGGTCGATGAAGTCGAGGTTGTCCTGCATCGGTAAATTTCCCTTAGAACAAAAGCCGCCATTTCCAGGCAGTGGCTCGAAGATTTGGAAGATTTGAAAGAGCGTCGTCGGCCTGAGGGCCGCGCGTACGGAAGCGGCGCGGCCGACAGCCACG
>NZ_JASXTA010000541.1:0-241 GCF_032290525.1 Bradyrhizobium cosmicum
GTCATAGGCGATGCTGTCGCCATAGCCCAGCACCATCGCCGCGACCTGCGTGTCGAAGATCGGGTGCGGAATGGTGCCGGACTGGTGCCAGACAATTTCGATGTCCTGACGGGCGGCGTGGAATACTTTCAGCACCGCCTCGTTGCCCATCAGGTCGAAGAACGGCTTGAGGTCGATGCCCGGCGCCAGCGTATCGATCACGACGGCTTCCTCCGGGCTCGCCATCTGTACGACGCAGAGC
>NZ_JASXTA010000542.1:0-241 GCF_032290525.1 Bradyrhizobium cosmicum
CACTTCAATAGTGAGAAACTTCAAGCAAGTAACATGCCAGAGCCGTTTCAAACGTTGTAATAGCGGCGGTACCACTCCACGAAGCGCCTGACCCCCTCCTCCACCGGCGTGTCGGGACGATAGCCGGTATCGGTCGTCAGTTCCGTGACCTCGGCGCTGGTATCCGGGACGTCGCCGGGTTGCAGCGGCAGCAGGTTCTTCTCCGCCTTGCGGCCGAGGCAATCCTCCAGTACCTCGATGT
>NZ_JASXTA010000543.1:0-240 GCF_032290525.1 Bradyrhizobium cosmicum
GATCTGGCTGTTGCAGGTGGTGAAGCGCCGGCTGGTGGTGCCCATGCCGCTCCATTCCGAGCGGTAGATCGGCATTGCGTTGACGATGCCAAGCGCGGGCGCAAGCACCTCAGCGCGGATACGTTCGCCCGGGCTCTGCACGTGGCAGGTGGCGCAGGAGAAGTTGAGCTGGCCGCGCCGGGTGTAGAAATATTCTTTGCCGTTTTCGTAAGCCGCGAGCGCGCGCGGATCGTTCGGGAT
>NZ_JASXTA010000544.1:0-240 GCF_032290525.1 Bradyrhizobium cosmicum
CCATGCATACTTCCCCAAAGACATGGCCACATGGCAGCTGAACAGCCGCTTCAGACCCACTTTGAGTCAATGTTGCGGAGCCAAAGGGCTGGAGGCATATGCAGCAAGACCGCTCATCTGGTTCCAGAGCATCCGCTTTCACCGGTACGAGCACGGTGCCCTGCGCGTACGAGATCTGCTCGCTTGCTTCCTGCATGTAAACTGTTAGTCTGTAGCTGTAGTTGCGTGATAGTGTAGCCT
>NZ_JASXTA010000545.1:0-240 GCF_032290525.1 Bradyrhizobium cosmicum
GCCTTCATGCGCGAGCTCGATGCCACGACGCTGGCGGAATGCGCCTACCCCGCGCCGGCCAGGCGGAACCCTGTGCACGCATGAGGACCGCAACGAAGCATCAGGACTTGAACATGAAACCGATCGAATTCGAGAATGGCATCGTGCAGATCGATGCCGCGATCGTCGCCGAAGGCCTCGGCCTTGCGCTGCCACTCCTTCAGAAGGAGATGCGGGCGGGCAGGATCACGAGCTTTGCCG
>NZ_JASXTA010000546.1:0-240 GCF_032290525.1 Bradyrhizobium cosmicum
GTTTGATCCTGATGCACTTTGGTCTGAGATGACAACCCCATCGTGTAAAACAGTGGTCGTAGAATCATACCACTTGGCCCGTTCTCTGTTCTACCTTGAGTTTGAAATCGAGGAAAATGGTTCAATCGCATACGTCAACAGTGGAAACATACGTCTGCATCGAAGCGAAGATCGGGCCGAACGAGCTCTCGTCTGGATTGGTCTAGAGCTTCCAAGCGACCTGAGCAATGAGCAGTACTC
>NZ_JASXTA010000547.1:0-240 GCF_032290525.1 Bradyrhizobium cosmicum
GTGTCAACCTTGTAGGTTGAGGTGTGTTTGTTGAAGGAACATTACTCTATATCGATGTGTTAAGGGTGGTCCTTCTAGTATCGATTTCCAAATTTTTACTTTCAACCTTCCTTGCTACCCTGAAAGGTTCTTATTAAGGAAGTTGGTTTGAAGAGACGCACCTCATGTTGGATGTTATCCTTAAAGGCTCCAATAAAGAGATCCAACAATTTATTGCCTAGTATGCCGCCTACTCTAGGT
>NZ_JASXTA010000548.1:0-240 GCF_032290525.1 Bradyrhizobium cosmicum
GCGTGGCTCCCGCCCAGGCCGAACAGCGTCACGGTGACGTCCTTGCGCGCGCGGTCGAGGCGATAGTCGAGCGCCCAGGCGATCAGGCCGGCGCCCGGCATCGCGGACGTGGTCTCGGCGAATACCCGCGCCGGGTCGAGGCCGGAGACGAAGGTCTCGGTGCAGAGCACGCTGGCGACGAAGCCGGTCGCGACCTTCGGCACGTCGCGGGCGCGGGCGACTGAGAGCGCGAGCGCACCG
>NZ_JASXTA010000549.1:0-240 GCF_032290525.1 Bradyrhizobium cosmicum
GTCTGCGACAAGACAACGCGACGGGCAAATCACTTCTGATCTTCCGAAATGGTGTCAAGCCCGAGAATCGAAAAGAATCAAAAATATTTCGCTTAACGTGCAGGGCAAATCAGCGGCATAACTCCGCCCGTCTCACCCGATTGAGGGGCGGCTCGCGATCGTCACGAACGTGCGGTGAGATGCGATGGACGCGGACTGCGCAAGACGTAGGTGCCTGAAGCGTACGGCGTAGTCGTGTGG
>NZ_JASXTA010000550.1:0-240 GCF_032290525.1 Bradyrhizobium cosmicum
TGCTGAAGCTGATGTCAGAGATAACGGGCGGTAATCTCGCCAGTTTCAAGGCGACCGCTGAAATCGAAACAGGCCCGCGATGAAGCGGGCCTGTTGGCATCTGCACCAAGCTGCCGCAATCACCAGCGGTGCCAGTGACGATGATGATGGTGGTGATGGCGATGATGGTGGTGGTGCCAGCGATGCCACCGATGATGATGGTGATGGTAGCCGCGATGGTAGCCGTGATGTCGCCAATGC
>NZ_JASXTA010000551.1:0-240 GCF_032290525.1 Bradyrhizobium cosmicum
TTTTTGGGTAGAGAGCGAAAACCGCTTTGTTAAGCTTCGCTTGACTACCAAAGGTATGCGTATCATTGATAAAGTTGGTATTGACCAAGTTTTAACTGATATGCGTGCTCGTGGCGAAAAAATCTAATTTTTGCCTTTTCATATTCTTAGGGAGCAATTGCGATGCGTGATAAAATCAAATTAGTTTCAACTGCAGGTACGGGTTATTTTTACACCACGACCAAAAACAAACGTACCATG
>NZ_JASXTA010000552.1:0-240 GCF_032290525.1 Bradyrhizobium cosmicum
GTAGATGGTGCTGGCGAGAACGCCCAGCCCGAGGGCGCCCAGGAAGAGCCCCTGGATGAGGGCAGAGCGCGCCCGCCAAAGCAGGCTCCAGCCGATGGCCAGAAGACCCAGAAAGGTGATGAGGCCGTCTCCCAGAAAGTCGAGCGCGTCGGCCTTGAGCGCCTGCGAGCCCGAGAGAAAGCCGCCCACGATCTCGACGAGGCCGTAGCCCACGTTCAGGACTACTACGATCCACAACGC
>NZ_JASXTA010000553.1:0-240 GCF_032290525.1 Bradyrhizobium cosmicum
CACGTAACCCCATTCGAGGTCGGAGTACAGGCCGCCCAGCGAAATGATCTGGGCGAACACGAACGCCGCAATGAAGCCGCCGACGAAATTGCCGAGCCCGCCGAGCACGCAGATCAAGAACGTGATCGGCCCAAACGACAGCCCGACGAACGGATGCACGTCATACTGCAGCACCAGCAGGCAGGCGGCGAGGCCGGCGAGCGCGCCGCCGAGCGCCGAGGTGATGAGATAGATACGCTT
>NZ_JASXTA010000554.1:0-240 GCF_032290525.1 Bradyrhizobium cosmicum
CCCATACCTTCAGCGCGGTGCCGCGCGTGCTAGAGAAGGTATACGAAAAGCTGACGGCCAAGACGCGTGAACTGCGTGGCTGGCGACGCCGGGTGTATGAATGGGCGCTGACCCGCGCGGAACGCTACGAACCGGGCCGGATGCTACCCCCGATGAAAGCCCTGCAGCACGCCATTGCCTGGCGTCTGGTATACCGCAAGTGGCACGCCGCCATGGGCGGACGCCTGCGCTGGGTGAATG
>NZ_JASXTA010000555.1:0-240 GCF_032290525.1 Bradyrhizobium cosmicum
GGGCAAGCGCGATCCCGCCTCGATCGATGCCGATACGCTCGGCCGCTATCTCGATGCACCTGACATTCCCGATCCCGACCTGATCATCCGCACCAGCGGCGAACAGCGGCTGTCGAACTTCTTGATGTGGCAGGCGGCCTATAGCGAACTTGTGTTCGTGCCGATCCACTGGCCCGATTTCGACAAGGCCGCGCTCGAAAGCGCCATTGCCGAATATGCCAGACGGGAACGCCGTTTCGG
>NZ_JASXTA010000556.1:0-240 GCF_032290525.1 Bradyrhizobium cosmicum
GTGCGAGGCCGCCCCACACGTGGAGGTCCTCGTGGGCAACACGACCCGCGAAGCCGCGCTGTTCACCGCGCGCATCCCCCCGCTACTCCGGCGGATGAACCACCCCCGCAAGTCCCGCGGCGTGGAGTGGATCCTGATCAGCCCGTTCACCCAGCGGCTCTACGGCCGGGGTGCCCGCCGGTTCGCGCAACGCCATGTCCGCTCGGGTGGCACGGGCGCACGCTACGAGTTCTCGTGGGG
>NZ_JASXTA010000557.1:0-240 GCF_032290525.1 Bradyrhizobium cosmicum
GTACTACATCGACCATTCGATTCCGCCGGCGCCGCTTCTGATCTCGAACGGCTGGACCGACGACATCTTCCCCGCCGACGAAGCGATCCGCTTCTACAACCGCACGCGAACCGAGCATCCGAGCGCGGACATCTCGCTCTTCTTCCTCGACTACGGCCATCAGCGCGGCCAGAACAAGGAAGCCGACGTGGACGTCTTGCATTCGCACCAGGACAAGTTCCTTGCCCACTACCTCACGGG
>NZ_JASXTA010000558.1:0-240 GCF_032290525.1 Bradyrhizobium cosmicum
CGATGGAATCAAGCGCACGGCCAAGATCATCGGCGACCGCCGCTGGAATCTTGCCATCGGGTGGAACCTCGATCCCCGCCATCTGGAAGAGAATTTGGGCCGTGGTACTGCCGCGCCCTTGCTCACCCATCACAGACGCCAGCTGACGTCGGAATTCGCCGAAAGCGGCGAGCCCGGCCGTGCGCTGAAGATCATCCGGCAGCTTCGCCGCCGCCACCATTGAATTGCGAAGAGCCGGCT
>NZ_JASXTA010000559.1:0-240 GCF_032290525.1 Bradyrhizobium cosmicum
CAACCAGTCACCTTACCCGATTGGTCACCGTCTCAGCTGCGTGGCGGCAGTATGGCCCTAAGACGGCAGTGGCAAGCGTGGAACGTCAAATATGCCTTGGCCGTAGTACCCTGCGAGGATACCTACTGTTCTCCATGGGGGCCGGAGGTGGTGCTGCCAGGTGCATCCCACGACACGAAAAGGACGGGCCCACCCCAAGGGGGAGGGCCGGTCGTAAAAGTGTCTGGGAGACTTATAGGT
>NZ_JASXTA010000560.1:0-239 GCF_032290525.1 Bradyrhizobium cosmicum
GGTCTACCAGCTCGTTACCGACGACGGCCCGCTGGTGCTCAAGCGCTATTTCAAAGATGCGCGCGACAACCGCGACCGACTCGGCGCCGAGTGGAGTTTCATCAGTCATGCATGGTCGCGCGGGATTCGCATCGTGCCGGAGCCACTTGCATGCGAAAGGACTGAGCAGGTCGGGCTCTACAGTTTCGTGCAAGGGCGCAAGCTTGCTGTGTCCGAACTCACAGCAGACCACGTGGAAG
>NZ_JASXTA010000561.1:0-239 GCF_032290525.1 Bradyrhizobium cosmicum
CTCAAGTGCCTTAGACTTCTATCAAAAAACGATAGCTTTAAATACACGTCGGTTCCAAGAGAAGTTGCGGCCAATAGTTTTAGATAAATTGGTTGCGCACTCTAAATATCAAGAGCTTCCAGTTGCTCAGAGGAAGAAGGCTACCGAGCGCATTGATGCTTTTCTTAATTTTCTTATAGCGGCATTTCCTAACTTTGCCGTTTCTATGATGGCTGCTGATCTTATCAATTCTAGACAGG
>NZ_JASXTA010000562.1:0-239 GCF_032290525.1 Bradyrhizobium cosmicum
GAACAGAGACATACCTTAACGCAGCCACACGGGCTCATCGCGGAAGGCCATCAACGCGCCGACAGCCACCGGTAGCAGATAGAGATGAGTCGCACGCGGCGCCATGAGGGTCGGCGGGTCGAGCAGCAGGGTCGAAGCGACGACGATAAGGATCAGCGCACCGAACAGAATCAGGTTGGCGCTGCGGGCCTGGTTGCGCAGCGTCAGGGCGAAGACCGCCACACCGCTGAGGATGATGG
>NZ_JASXTA010000563.1:0-239 GCF_032290525.1 Bradyrhizobium cosmicum
GGTATACCGCTCCGTTTGCATCAAAAAACGAGAATCAGGCATTTTATCCAACACCAGATCATGCCAGAATCCAATTTCCTGGAATAGGAGCATATTCTCACCATTCATTTCTGAAACGGTGAGAGACTTCCGTTTGGCTAATCGGTGCCGCTTCGGCAGAAGAAACGAGAGATGCTCCTCACCGAACTTGATGCATTGCAGCTCAGAATCCTCAGGACAAAAAGGCAACAGCACTAGCT
>NZ_JASXTA010000564.1:0-239 GCF_032290525.1 Bradyrhizobium cosmicum
GTTAGAAGGCGGCGTGTGCACGACGTGTGCACCGAGAGTTCAAACAAAATCTTGAAACAAACAACGTGAACAAGCTGAACTGAACGCGCACCAGCGGCGAGCCGCTGTTTCGATCGAGGCTGATCTCGTTAATCATCTGGAAGTTGACGATGTTGCGCTTGTCGCGGCGAGGCGCGACTCGCGAACTGAGCGATTATGGAACGCCGGATGTCTGCTATTTAGCTGAAGCTGTTGATAGC
>NZ_JASXTA010000565.1:0-239 GCF_032290525.1 Bradyrhizobium cosmicum
CTACCGGAGCGGGCTGGGTCAGCCGCCGTTTGATCCGCGGATGATGACGGCGCTGCTTCTGCACGGCTACGCGAGCGGTATCTACTCGTCGCGGCGGATCGCCAGGGCGGCGGTGGAGCGGGCGGATTTCATGATGATCGTGGCGGGCGATGCGCCGGACTTCCGCACGATCTCAGAGTTCCGGCGGCGGCACCTGAAGGCGCTGGCCGACCTGTTCGTGCAGGTGTTGAAGCTGGCCG
>NZ_JASXTA010000566.1:0-239 GCF_032290525.1 Bradyrhizobium cosmicum
CTGCAGCACTTCTTTTAGGATAATGTACTCGTACAATTTGTACAGGAGTTGGCTTTTTATGAATAATTGCTTTGTTTGTTGTTACATAAAACGTATTTGTTTCATCAATATCTTCTTCTAAATTCATGCCTCGATTGCTATAAACAACTTGATCAGATTTCTTTTCTATTGATGGAGATGAAGAGGAAGCTTGGCTTCTTCTCCCGTTTGGGTAATTCACTATGTAACCTCCTCACAAT
>NZ_JASXTA010000567.1:0-239 GCF_032290525.1 Bradyrhizobium cosmicum
TCTGTAGATTCATCTGAAAGTATATAAATGAGATGTTCTTCTATGAGTGGGTTGCCATCAAGTACAACACCTGCATCATAATGCCAACAATCTCCCCCTTTGGACTTGATGGCAACAACACCAAATCACTCTCCCCCTTTGACATCAAGGGCAAAGGGTGATGCTCCCCCTAAGAACATGCTCCTCCTGAAAATGAACCAGATCTGCAAAGAAGAACATAATCCACCAAATCACTCCCC
>NZ_JASXTA010000568.1:0-239 GCF_032290525.1 Bradyrhizobium cosmicum
GGGCATTGGTGAGCGGCGACCCGACATTGGAGCGGATAGCCAGGGGCAACGGGCTGGCGCTGTGTGCAGCCGGCTCCTGGACGGCGCGCTTTGCGCCGGTGCTGGAACGAATGGTCGCCGACGCCGAGAAGCTCGGCGGCACCCGGCCCAACATCTCCATCGACGTCTCGCAGGTGTCGAAGCTCGACACGTTCGGCGCCTGGCTGATCGAGCGGCTGCGCCGCAGCCTGACCCATGGC
>NZ_JASXTA010000569.1:0-239 GCF_032290525.1 Bradyrhizobium cosmicum
GGGTGGATGATCCGGCCGTGACGTCCGAAAACAAGGGGAAGGGGCGTCCTTTCTGTTGACTCGGGCCGGTGCGCGTCATATCAGCCGGGCTTCGCATTCCCGGCGCGCTTGCGTGGGCTGACGGCCCATACCCTGCGCGCCCTTGTTGTTGGAGCTACGACGATGAAACGCACCTTCCAGCCGTCGAACCTGGTTCGCGCGCGCCGGCACGGCTTCCGCGCCCGCATGGCCACCAAGGG
>NZ_JASXTA010000570.1:0-239 GCF_032290525.1 Bradyrhizobium cosmicum
GTCTATGTCGCCAACGATCACCCCGAAAAGACCATCGAGGCGCTGTTCGGCGGCAATGGCTGGGGCGCGATGTGGCGCAATGGCGTCTACGACTATGTGCACTACCACGCCACGGTGCATGAGGCGCTCGGCGTCGCCCGCGGCCGGGCTCGCGTCCGCTTCGGTGGTATCAGCGGCAAGGAGCTCGAAATCACGCCCGGCGATGTCGCGATCCTTCCCGCCGGCACCGGGCATCAATG
>NZ_JASXTA010000571.1:0-239 GCF_032290525.1 Bradyrhizobium cosmicum
GATCGACGAAAAGGTGAAGATCAAGGAAGCCAAGCGGTTCGGCGTCGACCCTACGGCGAGCGATATCGAGCAGGCCTTTGCCGGGATGAGCCAGCGGATGCGTATCTCGCCCGAACAGTTGACCAAGTCCCTGGAGAGCCAGGGGGTCCGGCCGGAAACGCTGAAGGCCCGCCTCAAGGCCGAGATGGTCTGGGGCAGTCTGGTGCGCGGCCGTTTCAAGGAGAGCCTCCAGGTCGGCG
>NZ_JASXTA010000572.1:0-239 GCF_032290525.1 Bradyrhizobium cosmicum
GGCCTGCCCCATGGCCTCGAGCTTGGCATGCTTGATGTGGAAGCCGTCCATCGGCACAAGGGCCGCGCTGCCGGGATGGACCGCATTGAGCATGGTGACCAGTTCGGCCGCCAGGGTCGACTTGCCGGTGCCCGGGCCGCCGGCCAGGCCGATGGCGATGCGGTGATGCGCCTGGCTCAGGATGTCGAGGATATGCGGCACCAGCCGCGACAGCGCCTGTTGTGGGGTCAGGCTCAGAT
>NZ_JASXTA010000573.1:0-239 GCF_032290525.1 Bradyrhizobium cosmicum
CCCATCGGCCCCACCAAAAAAATCGCCGGCAGCTGCTTTGACAGCGCACCACCCATCTTTTCGACCACCGCTTCTTCTACGATGGTCGAATCGTCATCCAGCATGCTCATTTTCCAAATTTAATCGCTAACAGCAGCGCATTTGTCATCTGTATAGACAGTGTCGCACCCATTGACAAAAAACGCATGAATAAATTGCTTTATGATACCGTGTTTGGCAATTTGTTGCCAGTATTTTTG
>NZ_JASXTA010000574.1:0-239 GCF_032290525.1 Bradyrhizobium cosmicum
GTCGTCGACTAGGCCACCCAAACGCAGCAGCCTATAACATTCCCACCGTTCACTCTCCCTCTTCCTCCTCCTCCTCCCCTTCCCAAGCCCCAGCCACAAAACGTATCCGCAACGAATCCCCGTTCCCCATCTACTGGGTCGAAGTCCTCGACGTTGCCCACCAAAAATGGGCCCCCGTCGACCCCCTCGTCACCTGCACCCAATGGAAACCCCGACTTCTCGAACCCCCCGCGTCGGAC
>NZ_JASXTA010000575.1:0-238 GCF_032290525.1 Bradyrhizobium cosmicum
GGATTCCTGCTGCTGGAAATCCGCCGAGCTTAAACGCGGCGCCGGCACCGAGACAGTACGCCGGTGGCCGGCCGCCGATACGATCTTGCACTGCTAGTACACCCAGACTTCCACCCGGCGGTTCTTCACCCGGCCGCTTCCCGCATCGTTGGAAGCAACTGGAAGTTCGGAACCCATCCCATTGATTTCCTTGAGAAACACTCCTCGTTTGTTGAGTTCGCGGCGCACCGTCATGGCG
>NZ_JASXTA010000576.1:0-238 GCF_032290525.1 Bradyrhizobium cosmicum
CGACGGCGCGTTCCATCCGGTCGAGATCCTCTGCAATAACCGGCGCGAACCTCACGGACACGATGTCCGACCACCGTCGGCGATGGTCCATGAAGCGGCGAGGGAAATTCACCGTCTTGCCCACGTACTCCTCACCATTGGCAAACACGAGGACATAGATTCCAGAGGTGAGCCCCGCGTCGAACAACGCAGAGGCCTTAACTCCGGTGGGGGCGTCCCACTCTTTGAAATGTAACGG
>NZ_JASXTA010000577.1:0-238 GCF_032290525.1 Bradyrhizobium cosmicum
CTATGAAATCATTGATAATGTGTTATTAAGGAGAAACTATGATTCAGTTTTATTAATACGCCTTGAAAAAGCTGAAGCACAAACGGTTTTGCAGGAATTACATGATGGACCGACAGGTGACATTTTGGAGGAGACACTACAGCGCACAAAATACTACATGCTAGATATTATTGGCCAACTTTGTTCAAAGATGCCCATGACTATGTGAGGAAATGTAAAATATGCCAAACTACTAGCG
>NZ_JASXTA010000578.1:0-238 GCF_032290525.1 Bradyrhizobium cosmicum
GGCATCGACAAAGCGCTGCACCAGGTCCGGCTTCTTGTCGACGATCTCGCGGCGGGTCTCGATCAGCGTCGAGTAGGCATTGAAGCCGTGATCGGCCAGCAGGATCACGCCGGGCTTGAAGCCGGCTGCCTTCTCGACGGCGTAGGGCTCGGAGGTAACGTAACCCTGCATCGCGCTCTGCTTGTTGACGATGAAAGGCTGCGGATTGAAGGTGTAGGGCTTTACCTTGCTCTCGCTG
>NZ_JASXTA010000579.1:0-238 GCF_032290525.1 Bradyrhizobium cosmicum
ATTAATAAGTCGTTACCAATCTCACGCTCAGGCGTGAATTTAACGAAAGGATATCTTCTTGATGATGGTTGAATATCATCTAATTCAATTTTCTCAAGTTGTTTTTTACGACTTGTTGCTTGTTTAGATTTAGAAGCGTTAGCTGAGAAACGAGCAATAAAGTCCTGTAACTCTTTCATTTTTTCTTCTTTTTTCTTGTTTTGTTCTTGAGCCATCTTTTGTGCTAACTGACTAGATT
>NZ_JASXTA010000580.1:0-238 GCF_032290525.1 Bradyrhizobium cosmicum
GTTTGAATTTATGGTTCCTGTTTTTCAAATTTCATCAGGATGAACACTTTCAAGTGTCTTTGTCAGCCACTGTGGGGGACCTTTCTGAGATGGTCTAGGTTTCTATGTTGATTGAGTTGCTACTGAATCAAGATTGAGTCTCCCAATTCTATCAATTACATCACTTAAAGCATCATCCATTGTTGGAGTTTCATTCAGGGGAGAGTGTTCTTCAAAAGAAGATTCCACATGTTGATCT
>NZ_JASXTA010000581.1:0-238 GCF_032290525.1 Bradyrhizobium cosmicum
TCCATCATCGCCACCTCCGCGTCATCACGCGGCTGGCTGCAGGTAGCTGAGTCACCAATCGGCGACAGGTGCTGGGTTTCAATCGCCGCTCCAGTCCGTCGTGTCTGGCGGCGTGTCATTGGCGAGGCCGCTCTGCAGGGCTGCGGCGGCCCTTCGGACATCCTCGGCCCTGACCAGCAAGTCAGCGCCTGCGATGGCTGGATACATCCCGCCGGCGTTGTCCGATCGAATCATGGAC
>NZ_JASXTA010000582.1:0-237 GCF_032290525.1 Bradyrhizobium cosmicum
CTATCAGACACCTGAAATCTTCCACGGTGTCGCCGACATCGTCGGCGACAGCCTGCTGCTGGCGCGCGAAGCCACCAAGGTCAATGCCGACATCATCGTGCTGGCCGGCGTGCACTTCATGGCCGAGACGGCCAAGCTGCTGAACCCGGAAAAGACCGTGCTGATCCCCGACCTCGCAGCCGGCTGTTCGCTGGCGGATTCCATCACCGCGCAGGATGTCCGGCTGATGCGCCAGCG
>NZ_JASXTA010000583.1:0-237 GCF_032290525.1 Bradyrhizobium cosmicum
GCCGCGACCAGGACGGGCGTGGCCCCGGAGACGAAGCCGATGGCCAGCAGGATGGCGCCCACGACACCGAAGGCGATCGACGCCCGCAGGGCAGGAGGCCGGCCGTTCGACCTGATCTCGGTGCTCTCGGCCATCACTAGGGCGTCCCGAACGGGCGGATGCGGCGGGGCGGGACGGTCATGCCGGGCGACGGGGCGGCCGGCCGGCGGGGGCGCTTGGGAACGTCGACCATGAGGG
>NZ_JASXTA010000584.1:0-237 GCF_032290525.1 Bradyrhizobium cosmicum
TCCGCAGCCTCAATGTTTCAAATACAGTTTGCATGATTGTCTATGAAGCCCTGCGTCAGCAGAATTTTGCTGGCTTAGATTTGGTACATGAGTATGAAGCGGATAAGCTGAAGTAGCGGAATGAATGTATCTAAGCAGTAAATTTTCCTGATTGATAGAATACTATTGTTGAAACACTCTTAATTACATCAATCAAATTGCTTGCTCTGGCAGGCTTTTTTTGTTATGATAATGATG
>NZ_JASXTA010000585.1:0-237 GCF_032290525.1 Bradyrhizobium cosmicum
CTCTCGGCCCGCTACGAGAAGGCGCGCCGGGGCGAGTTGGTTGTGGCGGCGCCGGTGGGCTTCGTGAAGGCTGGCGACCGTTACGAGAAGGATCCGGATCGGCGTGTCCAGGAAGCGATCAAGCTGGTGTTCGACAAGGTCGAGGAACTGGGCAGCGCGCGACAGGCGCTCTGCTGGCTCCACGAGTACAATCTCGACCTGCCGGTAAAGCAGTCCAACGGCGACACGGCCTGGCGG
>NZ_JASXTA010000586.1:0-237 GCF_032290525.1 Bradyrhizobium cosmicum
GGATGGATCGGCTCGACCACCGCATTCGGCGCGGTGGTCAGGAAACCGTAGACCTGATGCGGCCCAGGTATCGGCTTCGACTTGGTGCCACGATCACCGTTGAACGTCGTCCAGATGCCGCCGAACGCGAACAGCGGGCGATCCTCATTCAGTGCGAACCAGACCACATCTTTCTTCTTCGTCTCGGGGTTGGGCTCCGGCGCATATTCGGCAAAGCCGTTGGCCGGGACCAAGCAG
>NZ_JASXTA010000587.1:0-237 GCF_032290525.1 Bradyrhizobium cosmicum
TCCTTACTCCGTTCAATTTTCATCGTTCTCCCTCCTGTTCGAAGAACGCGCGAGCCTGCTCGCTGGTCATCTCAAAGTATCTTAAATTTTGGTACGCCACGTCCTGGCCCAGATCGGTCATTCCGATCTTGCGGTAGTAATCATCGGCTTGGGGCAGGGAATGGAGCCCCAAGCGCCCCTTGAAACCCTCGTCTTCGCTGAGCGCGATGGCTGCCGTGATGAGGGCCGAGCCCACGC
>NZ_JASXTA010000588.1:0-237 GCF_032290525.1 Bradyrhizobium cosmicum
GGTGTGATGGATCACGCGGTAGTCGAAATCCTGCTTCTGGGCGGCGGTCGGAAGTTCCCCGTAGAGCAGGAGGTAGCAGGTCTCCAGGAAGTCGCCCTTCTCGGCGAGCTGCTCGATGGGGTAGCCGCGGTATTCCAGCACGCCGGCATCGCCGTCGATATAGGTGATCTTCGACTGGCAGCTACCGGTGGAGGTGAAACCGGGGTCATAGGTGAACATGCCGGCCTGGGCGTAGAG
>NZ_JASXTA010000589.1:0-237 GCF_032290525.1 Bradyrhizobium cosmicum
TTACAGACCAGCCGTTTGACCGGGAAGGCGAGGGTGGGGTGACGAGCAGCACGGCATGTCGAAGGATGGCGACAGGCGGCGACAAGCGGTTTCGAGCTGGCTTCACGAGCATTGAGTAACGCGCGTGCTCCTGTGCGTCATCACCGAGGGCCAAGCACCGCGGTGATCCGGTCGTCCGACGCGTTGCGGACACTCAGGACACATGCGCGTGGCACATGCGCTTGTCGTATCCACGAC
>NZ_JASXTA010000590.1:0-237 GCF_032290525.1 Bradyrhizobium cosmicum
GTTCGGCCCCGACGTCGAATGGGTCGAGAGCATCGACTATGCGGTGGACCCCGCCCGCGCCGAGCGATTCTATCCCGCGATCCGGCGCTATTGGCCGACGCTGCCGGACGGCGCGCTGATGCCGAGCTATTCCGGAATCCGGCCGAAAATCGTGCCGCCGGCCGTCGCCACGCAGGATTTTCTCATCCAGGGGCCTGCCGATCACGGCATCGCCGGACTGATCAACCTGTTCGGCAT
>NZ_JASXTA010000591.1:0-237 GCF_032290525.1 Bradyrhizobium cosmicum
GGCACACGGACTGCGAGCGGATAGACCGGCCGCAAATTCACCCCCAGATCGTAGGTTTCGACAAGTTTGAGCGTTTTCGACAGCGCCAGATAGCTGAACGGGCTGCGGAAGGAGTAGAAGAGATCGACGGAGAGCGTCATCGGGCCGGTTCCGCGATCCGGCTCATCATGCCGCGGACCACGAGCTTGTGGAAGGGCATGATAACCGCAAGGTAGGTGCGGCCGAGCAGATTATGCG
>NZ_JASXTA010000592.1:0-236 GCF_032290525.1 Bradyrhizobium cosmicum
GGTCGAGACGGGCCAGGAGCGAGGCGTGCAGGGTAGCCGGGACGGCGAGTGCACCCGGTGAGGTTCGCGAAAGCACGGCCTTGGCGTCCCCTTCGGCTCCCGCTTCTAGCACAGCCTTGGTCAGTTCCTCCACAAACAGCGGCACGCCGTCCGTGCGGTCGATGATCTCGTGGAGGACCGCGCTGGGCAGCACCTTGTCGCCAACCACCCGCTGTACGAGGGCTGCGGTGTCACGC
>NZ_JASXTA010000593.1:0-236 GCF_032290525.1 Bradyrhizobium cosmicum
GGCACCGGCAGTCCGCATGAACCGATCGGCCGATCGCCGCGGAGCCAATTCATGGTGACCATCGTTGACGTCTCTGTGATGCCGTAGCCGTCGAGCAGCGGCGCCTTGAAGCGCTCCTCGAACGCCCGATTCAACGTTGCCGGCATGATCGCGCCCGCCGAGATGCATAGCCGCACATTCCCGAGCCGCTCGACGCCGCTGTCCTGAGCCTTGTGCAGCAGATAGTGGAACATCGT
>NZ_JASXTA010000594.1:0-236 GCF_032290525.1 Bradyrhizobium cosmicum
GTATCGAACACGATGACGCCTTGGGTCGAACGCTCGTCCAGATCCATCTCTGGCCGTACTTAACATCTTGACATCTTGCTCGAAGGCTAACTCGGTTCCGGCAAGCAGGCAGACCGCCACCCCAGATTCAGACTCATGCACCGCAGCAAACAACTTAAATTATTCGATCACGTCGTTGGCACCGGCGAACAGAAAATGCGGGCTTGTGATCTCGCTGAATTGGCCCGCGTGAAGAG
>NZ_JASXTA010000595.1:0-236 GCF_032290525.1 Bradyrhizobium cosmicum
GCTGATAGGGATCGGTGTTGGTGCCGATCGCGATCATGCGCGGCTCGTAACCGGGCGCCGCCAATTCCTTCTCGAGCAATTCCGGCGCGTCCGGCTTGGCGAGCAGTTTGGATTCGAAATCGAGCCCGGGCGACAGGCCGAGAAAGGCGTGGGTCGGCCGCGCGAAGCAGTAGACGCAACCGTGCTCGCAGCCGCGGTACGGATTGATCGAGCGGTCGAAACCGATGTCGGGCGAG
>NZ_JASXTA010000596.1:0-236 GCF_032290525.1 Bradyrhizobium cosmicum
GGTTTGTGCGCTGCGGAGCCGCTACATCCCGCCCTTGCTCAATTCTGTTAGCGCGAGGCGGCGCATCACATTGCGAGGCGAAATCATGGCGCGGGTCGAGTGGTTCGACGATCTCACCATTGGAATGCAGTTCAAATCCCCTGAAGTTCACGTCACCGAGGCCGACATCAAGCGGTTCGCGGCAGAGTTCGACCCACAGCCGATGCATCTCGACCACGAAGCCGCCAAGCAGACGC
>NZ_JASXTA010000597.1:0-236 GCF_032290525.1 Bradyrhizobium cosmicum
GTTATAGACAGTGCTCCCTGATTAGCAAGTCAATCCGCTACACGATTGTCTTCCCGTGCCAGCCAAACAACCTTCACCCACCAAGCTCTCTTGAGAAGCTCTCTAATTTGTTGGAAGATGAGGCCATAGAAAAGCGAAGAGGTCCAAATATTATCATTCATAAACTTGATCAGATCAGCATAATCTGTTTCACAAATTAAACTCCTAGCTCCATGATCTCACGCTAGTTTGAGACC
>NZ_JASXTA010000598.1:0-236 GCF_032290525.1 Bradyrhizobium cosmicum
CGGCAGAGCTACATCATGCGCGTGCGCGAATTGGCAAAGGCCTGCGGCGAAGCCTGGGTTCACACCGAAGCGGGCAGGGCGGTCTGATGCCTGATCTTCTGCTGGAACTGTTTTCCGAAGAAATCCCCGCGCGCATGCAGGCGAAGGCGGCGGACGATCTGCGCCGCATGGTGACCGACAAGCTCGTCGCCGAGGGCCTGGTCTATGAAGGCGCGAAAGCGTTCGCGACGCCGCGG
>NZ_JASXTA010000599.1:0-236 GCF_032290525.1 Bradyrhizobium cosmicum
GACGTCACCCCCGGGAGCGGGTTGATCATGTGGCCGCCGGTCTCGGTCTGCCACCAGGTGTCGACGATCGGGCAGCGGCCGCCGCCGATGTGCTCGTGGTACCAGAGCCAGGCCTCGGGGTTGATCGGCTCACCGACCGAGCCGAGCACGCGCAGGCTGGAGAGGTCGAAGCCGGCGGGGACGTCCTCCCCCCACTTCATGAACGTGCGGATGACCGTGGGCGCGGTGTACAGGAT
>NZ_JASXTA010000600.1:0-236 GCF_032290525.1 Bradyrhizobium cosmicum
CATCGGCGTCTTGTGTGACACGGAACTGCTGACGACCCTGCCAGCGCGAGAGGTGCGTTCTGGCCTGGCTGAGATCGTCAAATGCGGGTTTATTAAAGACCCGGTGATTCTCGACGTCATCTCCAACCATCCGCGGTTGGCCCTCGACGTCACTTCCCAGACCTTCGTTGAGGTGCTGACGCGTGCGATTACCGTCAAGGCTGGTGTGGTGAGCGCTGATCTGCACGAGCGGACGT
>NZ_JASXTA010000601.1:0-236 GCF_032290525.1 Bradyrhizobium cosmicum
GTAACCGAACGCGGCCTGCCTGTTGCCGATGTAGCGGCCCGGTTGGGCATGTCTGCGCACAGCCTGTATGCGTGGATCAAGCGCTACAGCAAGCCAGAAGCCCAGCGTAAGCAAGAAGACGATCAGCAGGCGGAGCTGCGTCGTCTGCGGGCTGAACTCAAGCGGGTGACCGAAGAGAGAGACATCCTAAAAAAGGCCGCCGCGTACTTTGCCAGGGAGTCCGGCTGAGGTACGCC
>NZ_JASXTA010000602.1:0-235 GCF_032290525.1 Bradyrhizobium cosmicum
GTCATTACTTGAATAAGTGATTTTAGTATTTTACTTTTGAAAAAAATAATTGATTTTATTTTAAGTGATTTTTTATCAAAAGCACAAATTTATTTGACTTTAATTTGTCTACAAATATAATAAGTGATTTTCACTTTCATAAGTGATTTTAAACTTTTTAGATATAAAAGATTTCAAATATAAATTAGGGGTCTTTTTTATCGTGCAACAATTTTAAGAGAGTGTTCAGTTCCGT
>NZ_JASXTA010000603.1:0-235 GCF_032290525.1 Bradyrhizobium cosmicum
GTGATAGGGGATGCGTTTTGGCAGCTTGATCGTTGCTGCATCGGCCAGCACTCCGGCACGGATCTCCGGCAGCGCGAAGGACGAATGGTCGGAGGCATAGATCAGGTCGCATGACAGCGCCAGTTCGAAGCCGCCGCCGACGGCCATGCCGTTGACGCAGGCGATCACTGGCTTGTTGAGGTCACGCAGTTCCTGCAGTCCGCCGAAGCCGCCGACGCCATAATCGCTGTTGCCC
>NZ_JASXTA010000604.1:0-235 GCF_032290525.1 Bradyrhizobium cosmicum
TCCCTATAGCCGATATCGAACGCCTCCTGGCACAATCGGACCGCCTCGTCGTGTTGGACGACGCGTATGTCGATTTTGCGCCTGATAATGGCCTGCGGCTCCTCAGCCGTTATCCGAATTTTCTGCTCTTAAGAACACTTTCGAAAAGCTATGCCGCCGCTAGCATTCGCGTCCGCTTCGGGTTCGGCCACCCGCAGCTTATTGGAAGGCTTCGTAACATCCAGAACGTATGTAG
>NZ_JASXTA010000605.1:0-235 GCF_032290525.1 Bradyrhizobium cosmicum
ATTTAGAGGTATCATTGTATTAGATGTTATTTTGTAATGGGGCGACAACACTGCCCATTTGTTCACCACGGGGGGGGGATGATGATTTTTATGAGCCTGCCCTTGGTGAGGGTTTAGGGGCAATGCCCCTAAAGCTAAAAACAGATGTAAATTTTCCTTGTAAAATATTGTAATTTCATAGTCATTCTAAGTCGTTCATTAGGTAAATTATCTAGCGATAAAAGTTATGTTTAAT
>NZ_JASXTA010000606.1:0-235 GCF_032290525.1 Bradyrhizobium cosmicum
GGCTTCAGCCGCGCGATCATGCAGGCGATCTTGCTGGTGCCAACATCGAGCGAAGCCACCAGCGCCGTGCGCTTGTGGTCGACGGGACGTGTCTTCGGGGTCTGGTTGCGATCGAGGCCGGTCATGCTGAATCACCGGCCTTTTTCTTGGTCTTCTTGTCCTTGAACAGTTCTTCGCGGGCCTTGGCCGCCTCTTCCGACAATTGCACCGTCAGCCGGTCCGGCAGGCGCATGTC
>NZ_JASXTA010000607.1:0-235 GCF_032290525.1 Bradyrhizobium cosmicum
GAACCGCACCGTGCCCTGTGCGCCCTGGCTGAAAGCGCAGGTCGCGGAAGCGGTTGCGGCAGAAGGCTATGGCGTGTTCGAACTGCCGAGCGGGGCGGGGCATGATGGCATGGCAATGATCGATATCGCCGATGTCGCCATGCTGTTCGTGCGTTGCCGCGGCGGCATCAGCCATAACCCGGCGGAGCATGTCGAACTTGCCGACGCAGATGCGGGCGCGCGCGTTCTGCTGCGG
>NZ_JASXTA010000608.1:0-235 GCF_032290525.1 Bradyrhizobium cosmicum
GTGCAGATACTCTTCCGCAGTACACCGCAGGCCCCAGACACAAAATCGCGAAAACAACCCCATGCAAAGTAGCGAGCGAAGGGCGGATGAGCGCCCGTCAGCCCTGCAGGAGCGTGGGTTGAACAGTGGCGTGGGCTGACGTAAGCGTCCGCCATGAACCAGCCGACCAGCGGCGGCGATGCTCCAGCCCAAAAACCTGACACGAAACCGGCCCTGCTTGGGGTCGCGTGCGGCG
>NZ_JASXTA010000609.1:0-235 GCF_032290525.1 Bradyrhizobium cosmicum
GGCCGACTGCCGGCCGTAGCGATCCGGCGTGTCATCCTCGCCATGCAAGGTCACGTCGCGGCCGGTGATGATGGCGGACAATGCGGCTCTGCCGCTGGCCGTGTCGGTTCCCGCCCGCTCGATGCCGGCGAGGCGGATTTCCCGGCCGTCCTCGAGGCGAAAGCCGCGCGCATCGACGGCGGCAGTGGCGCGGCCTTCGCCTTGTCGCTCCAGCGCGCAATCCGCAGCGTCGGCT
>NZ_JASXTA010000610.1:0-234 GCF_032290525.1 Bradyrhizobium cosmicum
TTCCATTTCAGGCATGCTGGCCCATCGCTACGAACCGTATGACGGAATCAAAATCAGTTTGATTATTCAACGATTTCAAGGCGCATTTTGAAAAAGGGCACGAAACACTGTCCAGCGTTTTCAATAGCTTGGTAGTCGTTTCCAAATAAGGAAGCAGCCTTCGCACAGAAGATCAGCCCAGAAAACCTGATGTAGCGGGGCTGCAGCCGCGTCGACTCCGAAGTAACACTCCAG
>NZ_JASXTA010000611.1:0-234 GCF_032290525.1 Bradyrhizobium cosmicum
CCCTTGATGTAATGGAGATAAACCACAACATCACTAATGTATCAATTTAATTAACTAAAGGCTAAGTTATAAGACTTATCTCTATTATACAAATCTACCACATTATTTTCATTCATTTAGCGCATTTATTAATGTAATTCTGGAAAACTTTGTTGTCGTAATGCTTCGTAAATAAGTAATGATGCTGTATTAGATAAGTTTAATGATCTAATATTATCATTCATAGGAATACGT
>NZ_JASXTA010000612.1:0-234 GCF_032290525.1 Bradyrhizobium cosmicum
GTTCAGGGGTATCCGGCCTTAGTAGGGGCGAGCAGCCTGCCGGTTGTCGCTATCGGTGACGTCCAGGTGGCCGATGTCCCTGCTTTGGCGGCCACCGGTGTGGCCGGTGTCGCGATGGTGCGGGCCATCATGGCCTCCGATGACCCTGCCGCAGTGGTGCGGCAGGTTGTGCAGTCTTTCGATGAGGTGCGGGTTAGCTGATGCTCTGAGGCGGTTTGGTGTGCTGACGTTGTT
>NZ_JASXTA010000613.1:0-234 GCF_032290525.1 Bradyrhizobium cosmicum
GTTGATGCCAAAAAGCTTGCCCCAAAATCGGGTCATGTCTTTCCAGATCTCTTTGCCTGTGATGAGATAGACTGCTTCCATGATGACCAACAGCCAAGTCATGCCAAGCGTCAAAGGCACAAATAAGAAGTGAAATAATGCAGTTAAGGCAAACTGCAGCCGCGAGATATCGACCAGATACTCGGTAATCATACCAAACCCCTTTAGCGTGACAAGCCGCCGATGCTCCATATC
>NZ_JASXTA010000614.1:0-234 GCF_032290525.1 Bradyrhizobium cosmicum
GCCATGTGCTTTTCAAACGCAGCCTTAAGCTTCGGCGACTGCGCGGCTTTGGCCATTTTCGGCAGGGCGGACAGGATCTTCTTCTCGGCGAAGTAGATATCCTTCAGTGTATCAAGAAACAGATCTTTCAGTTCTTTCTCTCTAGCCATAGGACCCTCCAGGTTAAATTGCTGGTACCAAACACGATTGCCGTTGAGTTGTTCCTAACCGAAACCAATTTCCCCTGCGCAGATC
>NZ_JASXTA010000615.1:0-234 GCF_032290525.1 Bradyrhizobium cosmicum
TGGCAGGTTTGATGATGTGGCAGGACATGGTGGCAGTGACATGGCACGGTGACTTGGTCGGTATGGTGGTAGGAGGCCATGCAGGCAAATGACGCAGCAATACGACGTGGGGCTTACGTCACCCAAGGGAGAGCGGTTTGTGGTTTCTGGGCGCACCGCCTTGGAGCTAAGGTGGTTTCAGAGAGGGGGGCTCCGCCACTCCCAAGAAGGTGACGTGTGGCGGGAGTACGGCGG
>NZ_JASXTA010000616.1:0-234 GCF_032290525.1 Bradyrhizobium cosmicum
GGTCGGGCCGCATGGCCGCCAGGATGGCGACGGCGCTGCCCACGACCAGGGCATCCTCGACCAGCCCGGTGGGCGTCTGGCCGTGATTCTCCATCGCGGCCATGCGCGCGCGCCAGCCGGGATAGGAGGCCGCGACCGCCGTCAGTCCCCCCAGCGCCGCGCCCTTCCAGAACTGCCCCCGCGGCGCGAGCGCGCCCGCCGCGAAGCCCGCCACGATCAGCCGCGCGGCAAGGC
>NZ_JASXTA010000617.1:0-234 GCF_032290525.1 Bradyrhizobium cosmicum
GTATTTACCGAGTGATGACTCGGCGAAACGACCTCCCCGTTTACTCCTGACTCTTCCTTTCGGCAAAAAACAAAAATTTACGAGTAGCATTATTTTGTCAAAGTCTGTTATAGTCGGTTTAACGATGTAGGATTGATCCTACAGGTTAATTTGACAATAGCGTGCCGCCATGAGAATAGCTGTCCTCGACAATGACCGTAGCCAGGCTGACCTGATTTGCCAGGTCCTCAGCTC
>NZ_JASXTA010000618.1:0-234 GCF_032290525.1 Bradyrhizobium cosmicum
GTGCGGAGCTGGTCAGAACGATTCTGCAGGAGGCGATCGATGCCGGATCGGGCGATAATTATTTCCCGGTCATCGCGAAACATATTGGCCGCTAATCGGAGATAGTCATGATTCAACGTTTTGCCGGGCTTACACCAACCCGCAGCCGCGCCGTCGCGCACGACGATCTGGTGTTCACGGTGGCTGTCGCGCCCGACCCGGTCACCCCGTCGATGTACGAGCAGAGCGTAAAGG
>NZ_JASXTA010000619.1:0-234 GCF_032290525.1 Bradyrhizobium cosmicum
GGTTGAAGGCACACAAACACGGAAATCCGGCATAGATAAGCCAGATGTTCAAGATGGCCAACGTTCAAGTTTGCCGGAAGGTGGACACCTTGAAGAGTGCGGTCACGGTTATCAGGGCGGCAAGGGCTGCTACTTGTGTGACCCCAACCATACGTACCGGCTAAAGGAGAGTGTGAAAGCGTGAGCGAGGGTGAAGCCTACTATCTGGCGGTGCTCACGTTCACGGTTATGTGG
>NZ_JASXTA010000620.1:0-234 GCF_032290525.1 Bradyrhizobium cosmicum
CCGTCGGCCTGGTCGATCTCGCCGTCCTTGGCCGAGATCAGCAGTACCGGGGTGGCCACCTCCTGCGCGCGCAGCGCCTGCAGCACGCGGTAGCCGGACAGCCCGGGCAGCATGATGTCGAGCAGCAGCACGTCGAAGGCACCGGTCTGCGCGAGCCGCAGCGCGGTCGGGCCGTCGGTGGCCGTCACGACGTCCATGCCCTCGGCCGTGAGGCCGCGCCGCAGGGCCTTGCGG
>NZ_JASXTA010000621.1:0-234 GCF_032290525.1 Bradyrhizobium cosmicum
TTCTCGGTCTGCCGGCTGAAATTCCACATCAGATCCGAGCCTAGCTTCGGATCGGCCTAAATTTTCGAAAGTGAGAACGGATGGACTTCCCTTTAACTAACCGACTACATCGGGCAACGCGGACCCGCAGGAGAGGACACCGGAGTTCTCGTCCGCAGATGCGGCGGCCTTTAGGCGCCAGCTGGGCGAATTTGCCAATTCAGACCCTCGCAGGCAGCCCCCACTGATCCAGTC
>NZ_JASXTA010000622.1:0-234 GCF_032290525.1 Bradyrhizobium cosmicum
GCCAGGAGGCGCGCCTCAATCTCGAGGCCAGTTTTCGATTTTCTCGCAGTTGTTAATGCTTCATGCAAATCACTGGAAGCCGAGGCGAAATCGCCCTCGGTAGAACTCGCGAGAGCCCGGCAGAGACGGCTTGCGGTGAAAAGGTAGGTCATTCCGGATTGCGAGGCGTAGCCCTCAACCTCCTTCGCGTGCAACCTTGCCATCGAGTTATTCCCGCGATGGAATGCCATCTCG
>NZ_JASXTA010000623.1:0-234 GCF_032290525.1 Bradyrhizobium cosmicum
GCAGCGCGTCGGTCTGACGGTGTTGATGGCGGAGCAGAATTTCAACCAGGCGATCCGGATCGCCGACCGCGGCTACATCATCGTTCACGGCGAGATTGCGGTCGCCGCCCAATCGGTCGAGGAATTGAAGGCCAACGACATTGTCAAGCGGCTCTATCTCGGCGGCGTCGTCTGACTGTTATGACGGCATCGTGACGTTGTGCCGATTCTTCAGCCTCGCTCGCTGTCATCGTC
>NZ_JASXTA010000624.1:0-233 GCF_032290525.1 Bradyrhizobium cosmicum
TACCCGCACTGTCACCGGCGGTGTGACGGTCAGCGCCCAGACCAATACGGGATCGTCGCGCAGCACCGCCGAAGAGAAAACAGAGGATGAGGAAGGCTCGACTTCGACAGCGGAATCACCGAAGCCCACTGCGACGCCGACCGCCGAGCCCACCGCGACGCCGAGCCCCAAGCCCACTGCGACGCCGACCGCCGAGCCCACTGCGACGCCGACCGCCGAGCCCACCGCTACAC
>NZ_JASXTA010000625.1:0-233 GCF_032290525.1 Bradyrhizobium cosmicum
GCCCATCCCACAGTTGTTCATGCAATTGGCCTACGCGCTTGGCCATCGCCTCACTGCGCATCACCACTTCCAGATTGCGCGAATTATCCAGGTAGCCGCCCAACCAATTGCTGGTGCCGACCCACGCCACTTGGCCGTCGATCTCCATGGTTTTGCTGTGGATCACCCGCGCATAAGGGATGAAGCCTTGCTTGGCTTCGGGCAGGGTGACGATCTTGATCTCGACATTGGGC
>NZ_JASXTA010000626.1:0-233 GCF_032290525.1 Bradyrhizobium cosmicum
GTCCACGTCATCGATTACACCGAGGATGCCCTACTTGAGCTGGCCGATTCCGTTGAGGCTTTTGCCTTGGCGGAGAACTTGCCCGGCCATGCCAATGCCATCACTGTGAGGAGGTCACGTTGACTCAGCATCGACAGACCAGCCAGCCCCGTCCGGTGGCTAAGCCGGAGCCTAACTCTATCCAGTTGGCGGATCTTCCGCTGCGTTCGGAACTTGTCGGGGCACAACCATAC
>NZ_JASXTA010000627.1:0-233 GCF_032290525.1 Bradyrhizobium cosmicum
CGCCAGAACGCCAAACGCATCCCACACTCCCGTGGACGCAACTATCGGTCCACTCGATCGGGGCGATTACACTTCATTATGGTTGCTGCTGGGTTAATTTGCCTCGTCTGCGGGCCCGAGCAGCACCTCGCGCGCGTAGTCATTTTTTGTTAACCATCAAACCCCTTAATCGCGGAATACTTTCCAGGATACCTGTAATGCGCGGCGTGCTCGCCCCTATTCCAGTTCTGATT
>NZ_JASXTA010000628.1:0-233 GCF_032290525.1 Bradyrhizobium cosmicum
GGGCAAGACGACGCTACTCAACCTGCTGGGCGGCATCGACCGCGTCGACGCGGGCGAGATTGCGGTGG
Source organism: Bradyrhizobium cosmicum (assembly GCF_032290525.1). Taxonomy (GTDB): domain Bacteria; phylum Pseudomonadota; class Alphaproteobacteria; order Rhizobiales; family Xanthobacteraceae; genus Bradyrhizobium; species Bradyrhizobium cosmicum_A. The sequence goes on from NZ_JASXTA010000628.1 coordinate 69, forward strand.
CGGACCATCGCATCGACGGCCTCTCCGAGGGCGAATTGGCAGCCTGGCGGGCCGCCAATATCGGCTTCATTTTCCAGTTCTATAATCTGATGCCGATGCTGACCGCCGCGCAGAATGTCGAATTGCCGCTGTTGCTCACCAAATTGCGCAGCAAAGAACGCGCCG
>NZ_JASXTA010000629.1:0-233 GCF_032290525.1 Bradyrhizobium cosmicum
GGACCAGGCAATACCGTGACGCCTATGAGGGGGCCGCCGCTGTCGAGGGCCTAGACGTTCTCGACGCGGAAGTTCATCGGCGGGTCGCCTATCGGCAAGCCATCGGGACCCGGCCAACAGATCTAGGAGAGTTCGCCCAGGTTGCTGCCCAGATCCAGGAGATGCTGAAGTGAGTAAGAACCGCAAGCCCACCGCCGCAGACAAGGCCAGCCGTTACACCGGTCGGATGGCGG
>NZ_JASXTA010000630.1:0-233 GCF_032290525.1 Bradyrhizobium cosmicum
GAACAGAAATGAGCGCGCGGCGCTTCATGCTCGCCCAGAGACCGAACCCGAAGGCGCGCTAATGCGAATGAGGCTTGCGTTGATGTCGACGAACGAAGTCCTGGCACAGCCGATGGAAAACATATCGTACCCCACCCACCGAATTCGACACGCAAGGGTCGCAATCCAATGAGGGCGGATACAAGTCGGAGAGAGCGGTTACGGCATCCATTCGCGCGATTTCACGTCAGTGT
>NZ_JASXTA010000631.1:0-233 GCF_032290525.1 Bradyrhizobium cosmicum
GGTGCTAATCGCTCCATGGTTCGCCCGGGAGCTGTTCGCATGATTGATCGTGACGCCTTGCCCGATGAAAATTGATGTCAGAGCCAAAAGATGTGGCGTGGGTAAAAGCGCGGAACGACCCCGCGCTCTGGCATCAGGCAGCGATCACCACGCTCGCTTACCTTGGCGATCGGCATGGCTTCCTTCCCTGGCTCGTGCAGCAGCCGAACATGGATCGTGCGACGGCGGGATGG
>NZ_JASXTA010000632.1:0-232 GCF_032290525.1 Bradyrhizobium cosmicum
GGATCGTGACGGCGCCCTTGCGGCGTGAGCTTAAGAGTTTGGGACATTCGCAATTCTCATCACCTGGCGGGAGGCGTTTTAGATGGCCTTAGGGGCGCCACCTGCTTTTAAGATCGTACAATCTAACGCTGCGTACGATTCAAGCCCCTTCGAGGACTGCTCGTGTGGATATGTCCAAACTCGTGGGCCCCCACGAGCCATCTGGCGCGAATCAGAGTGAGAGGCCTTCACT
>NZ_JASXTA010000633.1:0-232 GCF_032290525.1 Bradyrhizobium cosmicum
GGACTGGTCGATCTTGATGGTGTCGAAGGGGAAGCGCTGCAGGTACGCCAGCGAGGAATGGCCGGTGCCGAAATCGTCCAGCGACAGTCCGGTGCCGAGTTCGCGAATGCGCGCCAGCATCTGCGCTGCATGCTCCGGATTCTCCATCACAAGCGACTCGGTGAGCTCCAGCTTAAGCGTGCCGCGCGCCACCGACGAGCGCGACAGCACAGTGCGGATATCGTGAATCAAG
>NZ_JASXTA010000634.1:0-232 GCF_032290525.1 Bradyrhizobium cosmicum
GGCCGTGGTCGACGAACTGGTGCGGATGGCCGCGTCATGACATCTCGCGATTTGGTATGCTAAGGGCTACGCCTATCTGGAGACAGTAAATGACAGCCCCGCCCGAACGCCTCGACGGCACCGTCGACCCAAAGTTGCTGGAGATCCTCGTCTGTCCGGTGACCAAGGGTCCGCTCGAATTCGATTCGAGCCGGCAGGAATTGATTTCGCGTTCCGCCAAGCTCGCCTATCC
>NZ_JASXTA010000635.1:0-232 GCF_032290525.1 Bradyrhizobium cosmicum
TGCCAGCACCGCTTGAGTTCTCGGCCATCACTTCTGTTTGGACTGCCAAAAAGATTCGCACCGACCATACCAGCCGCTACCAAGGGATGATTGACTTTAATGTCGGCTATCTGACTTCTGCGATTTTGGCGCTGTTTTTCTTGGCATTGGGTGTGTTCGTTCAGTACGGCACAGGTCAAGAGATCGCCATGCAAGGTGGTGCTTATGTCGGTCAGCTCATTCAGATGTACAC
>NZ_JASXTA010000636.1:0-232 GCF_032290525.1 Bradyrhizobium cosmicum
AGCCCCACCAGACAAAACGACAGTGAAGCATCCTCTTTCTCTGATGAACTTGTTTGACAAATCAGCAACATATTTAGCCAACGACACAGCAAGATGGTCCTTGTTAAACACCTCCACGTTTTTGTTATTCGTTGATGCTTTCACAACATGAGTTCTCTTCGGTTTATTCATGTGAATTGGAGATGAAGATACATTATTGTACCTTAGAGGGTTATTGCTGAAGGGGTATTTT
>NZ_JASXTA010000637.1:0-232 GCF_032290525.1 Bradyrhizobium cosmicum
TGCCGTAGTAGCCCAATTCAAGCGGAAGAGAACCGCGTCCGATACCCACCTCAAGCCGGCCACCGCTTAAGTGATCGAGCATACAGATCTCTTCAAATGCACGCAGGGGATGATAGAGGTTAAGCTGCATCACCAATGGCCCGATGCGAAGTTGCCGTGTGCGCTGTGCGATGCTCGACAAGAACAAATTTGGCGATGGACCTCTCCCATGCGGCGTACAGTGGTGTTCTGC
>NZ_JASXTA010000638.1:0-232 GCF_032290525.1 Bradyrhizobium cosmicum
CTTCCGGGCTGAGTGGAGCGCGGAACGAATCGAATGCCCTGGTCGCCTGGGCGGCAAGCAGGTCGAGATCTGCCGACGGTTCGCCGGGAATGATCGCAATGAAGCCGCTGATCGAATCGACGACCGGTTGGATCACGGGCACTGGCCGGGCCAGATCGGCGAACAATTCGCAGGCCGCAGCAAGCTGCGCCTCGGCCTTGCCGTCGGCCAGCGCTATCGGCGCCTTCAGCGT
>NZ_JASXTA010000639.1:0-232 GCF_032290525.1 Bradyrhizobium cosmicum
GTCGCCTCGTCTATAGCTGGCACGCGGTCGGGCGACAGATCGCCGGCATCTACGAAGGATTGCGCGGTATGGCGCCGATAACCGGCATCGACGAGCAAATCCCGATCGCGCCGTGTCGGTTCCGCGCCGACCCCCACCTACTATGAACCACCTCCTCGCCATTTCGCCGCATCTCGACGACGCGGCCTTTTCGATCGGCGGCATGCTCGCATCGCGTGCGCGGGCAGGGGAC
>NZ_JASXTA010000640.1:0-232 GCF_032290525.1 Bradyrhizobium cosmicum
GGCGAAGGCAGGGCGACCGGCGACCCGAGCCGGGTCAGCCCTTCGGCGGACCGGCCGGATGCGCGGTGGCCGCGGCGACGATCGCCTCGGTCCAGCGGGTCTGCACCGCCTGGATCTGCCCCTTCGTGAGGAAGCCGGTCGCGCGGGCGACGGGGCCGACCCACAGCTCCTCGGAGCGGATCACCGAGCGGGTGGCGCTCAGCGGCTCGACGGTGAAGGCGTGGCAGACGGC
>NZ_JASXTA010000641.1:0-232 GCF_032290525.1 Bradyrhizobium cosmicum
GGATAAGGGTCTGCAGGAGTCTCCGGTCCGGGTAATGAGCTTCAACGTCAGGGGGTCGTTCCACGACGTGCGTAAGAGGAACGCCTGGCGCAACCGAGCTGGGCTCAACATCGCTACCATAGAGCGTTACGCGCCGGATGTGATCGGGCTTCAGGAGGCCCAGCGGGGCAACCTCGGCGCGTACCGCAAGCACCTGCCACACTACGCCCACATCCGCGGTCCGAGATACGGC
>NZ_JASXTA010000642.1:0-232 GCF_032290525.1 Bradyrhizobium cosmicum
GGACGAGGTCGGGAAGGTTCAGAGAGGGCCTAAAGGGTCCCTAGCACCCTTCAAGAGAGTTTCACAAAGTTTTTCTATCAAGAAACCTCATTCGTGAGCTCCTATAGGAAGTCTGCAGGGGTTCTAAAGGATGTCCAGGAATTTCTACAGGATGTTAAGAATTTTTTTACGCTTAAAAATTGGATTTTGGAGGATGGGTGAGTGAGGGAAGATGCATGAATGGATATGGAGG
>NZ_JASXTA010000643.1:0-232 GCF_032290525.1 Bradyrhizobium cosmicum
GGCTCCACCCCCTCCTTCACCACCCGCGCCGTCGAGCGCCGACCAGAATCTCGCCGAGATGGCGCAGCGGCTGGAAGCCGCCCTGCGCCGGCCGGCCGAACCGGTGGCGCCGCCGGTGGCGCCGGAAACGCCGCCTGCCCGTACCTCCCGCAGCGAACCCCCCGCTCCCACACCCGCTCCGCAGAAGAGCGGCTTCGAGAATCTCGAAGACGAGATGGCGTCATTGCTGGGC
>NZ_JASXTA010000644.1:0-232 GCF_032290525.1 Bradyrhizobium cosmicum
GGCCTGCGCTCGGTTGCCGTTTACTCCGAAGCCGATGCCGGTTCGCTCCACGTCTCGCAGGCTGACGAGGCGGTGTGCATCGGCGCCGCTCCCGCGACGGAGAGCTACCTCAACGGCGCTGCCATACTGCAGGCCGCAAAGGCAACCGGAGCCGGCGCAATTCATCCGGGATACGGCTTTCTCGCGGAGAACGCTGAGTTCGCAGAAGCATGCGCAGCTGCCGGGATCGCGT
>NZ_JASXTA010000645.1:0-232 GCF_032290525.1 Bradyrhizobium cosmicum
GTCACGCTGTGCAATGCCGGCGTGATGGCGTTCGAGGGCGCACGCGCGCTGGAAATCCTCGACCGCATCGGCAATGCCAACAGCAAGGGCGAGTATTATCTGGTCGATGCCGTCGCCATCGTCAGGGAAATCGGATTGGAGGCCGTCGTGATCGAAACCAGCGAGGACGAAGTGCGCGGCATCAACAACAAGGCGCAGCTTGCGGAGGCCGAAGCGGTGATGCAGGCGCGGC
>NZ_JASXTA010000646.1:0-232 GCF_032290525.1 Bradyrhizobium cosmicum
GCATCCGGCAGAACGAGCTTGCAGAGAAGCTCGGCGTATCGCGCCAGCCGGTGTCGCATGCGCTGCATCTGCTGCATCGGCAGGGGCTCGTCGCCGAAAGCGGCCGCCGCGGCTTTGAAGTCATCCGGCTCGATCCCGAACGCATCCGCCAGCTCTACGAAGTCCGAGGCGCCATCGACGCACTGGCGGCAAAGCTCGCGGCTGGGCGGGCGAGAGCCGATGCTTCCGGGCG
>NZ_JASXTA010000647.1:0-232 GCF_032290525.1 Bradyrhizobium cosmicum
GGTCCAGGATAGGGGTGAGAAACCTATGTTTGATGAGGGTCCTTAAGGAGATCCGGACACGGATATTATTGACCTTGATATCAGCTCTCCTAGCTCGGAGCTAAAGGAGATCATTTAGCAACAAAAGGCTGAGAATCACTTGTTGCAACAGAAATTGGAAATGGCCAATTGGACAATCAAATATTTGGAGAAGTGCAACAAGAAGCTAGAAGATGAACACACTCTTTATGAG
>NZ_JASXTA010000648.1:0-231 GCF_032290525.1 Bradyrhizobium cosmicum
GGATGGACCAGTCCAGTGGTCGTACTGCTGCCCAGATCCTCAATGAGTCTGATCCTGGTGCCTTGGTGCGTATGCTTCGCGAGTACGGTGAGGAAAAGTTCGCTGACCGCATTGTTCGCGCCATCGTTACCGAACGTGACCGCCAACCCATCGAGACTTCGGGGCGGCTCGTCGAGATTATTACCGAAGCTATTCCTGCCACAGTGCGTCGCAAGCGCCACAGCCATCCCG
>NZ_JASXTA010000649.1:0-231 GCF_032290525.1 Bradyrhizobium cosmicum
GTCATTGTCTTGCAAAATTTGGCTCATGGCAACCATCGCTGATGAATAGAGTGGCAGTATTTTACGCTTAAATTGACCATTTTGCAAGTTATGCTTGGCAAATTTTTGTTACTTTGATAAATTTATCAATGTGAATAATTAAAATGCAAGTTTTACTTGCAAAATAACTGAATTTTGACAAATTTCTATCTTTTATCAAATGATCATGGATTTTATGATACAATCTATGAT
>NZ_JASXTA010000650.1:0-231 GCF_032290525.1 Bradyrhizobium cosmicum
GAGAACTTCCGGCGCGCGATTTTGATCGCTGACGGCGATTTCACCGTCTTTCTGTCGCGGCCGATCAGCGCGGTCATCCTCGCAGTCGTCGCCGCCTTGTTGCTGGCAATGCTTTCGCCGGCAATTCTGAGAACGCGGAAAGAGGCGCTGGCGGAATGAGCGGTGCGGGCGTCAGTCGCGCAATTGCCAGCGGCCGATGACCCGAAACCGCGAATTCGCATTGTCCTGACG
>NZ_JASXTA010000651.1:0-231 GCF_032290525.1 Bradyrhizobium cosmicum
GCTACACTCTGTCGGCATCGGGGCGCTCCTCGAATCGTCGCAAAGTCCTTCTCGCAAAAGAACTTTCGCTGATTCGCGCCCCGATGCGCCTCAACACTGTGAGAAATGCGGGCTAACATCGGGCGTCGTCCCTGCGAACGCAGGGACCTATAACCACTGCTCGTGGTTGTTGATACGATCGCGGGCCCCAGCTTCATTTCCCAATTCGCATTTTTGATTATAGGTCCCTGC
>NZ_JASXTA010000652.1:0-231 GCF_032290525.1 Bradyrhizobium cosmicum
GTGCAGAACTTCGGCTGGCTCGCGCCCGGAGAGATGCTGGACGGCCTGGGCATGGCCGAAACGACGCCGGGCCCGCTGATCATGGTCACGCAGTTCGTGGGCTTCATGGGCGCCTTCCGCGACGCGGGCAGCCTGCCGCCGCTGCTGGCCGGAACCCTGGGGGGGCTGCTGACCACCTGGGTCACCTTCGTCCCCTGCTTCCTGTGGATCTTCCTGGGCGCGCCCTTCATC
>NZ_JASXTA010000653.1:0-231 GCF_032290525.1 Bradyrhizobium cosmicum
CATATGTCCAAGCAAAGACATCTTTGAATTCACAAAAAAGAGCTTCGTATATTTCTAGTTCTGAAGGAGAACAACTTTTTCCGACATGAATATTCCCTACAATATTTGTTTTGGTCAAGATATTTATGGCTATAGTCTCTTCAATATTAGACAAGTTTATCTCAGAATCCACCGTACTTACAGTATTTGATAGGAAATCAAAAACTGAAGGATGATTAGGGTCTTCAGGAT
>NZ_JASXTA010000654.1:0-231 GCF_032290525.1 Bradyrhizobium cosmicum
CTCCCAAGACTGGTCAAAATGTGCAGAATGAGACTGCCTAAATGCAGAGTGTTGTTCCAGTCAACTTTTGAAGGTCTTACTTAACTCCAAATTGAGCTCATGATATCTCATTGGAAATATATTTGTGTCTAATTATCATTTGACTCATCAAGAAAGTCATTTGGGTATTCCATCTAGGAGAAAAATTGATTTTACCAAGGTCACTCCAGAGATGCAGCAACTCTCCTAAGG
>NZ_JASXTA010000655.1:0-231 GCF_032290525.1 Bradyrhizobium cosmicum
GGCCATGGGTCAGCCAGATTTCGTGGCCGGTGCGCACTTCGGTCGCGACGGTGGCGAATTTCACCGGCAGATCCTCGATCAGGCTTTGGCCGAGCGCCGCCTCCAGTTGGGCCGCAAGCTTCGCGCCGCCGATCAGGCCCGAACCGTTCAGACGGATATCGAGATAGGAGAGGACCGTTCGCGGCTGCAGGCTGCGTGCCCATTCTTCCAGCGTGTCGAGATGTCCGGCAG
>NZ_JASXTA010000656.1:0-231 GCF_032290525.1 Bradyrhizobium cosmicum
GTCCTGACCCGCGTGCGCGAGAACGGTGAGAGCATCGCGCTGCTCGGCGGCGAAGAGGAAGAGCGCGACGGCATCAACAAGACCTTTTCAAAAGTGCTGCAGCAATGGGCGCGGCTCGCTGGCCAGCATATGCGCACCACGCTGGTGTCGCATGGATCGGGCCTCATCGCGCCGGTGGTTCCGATATTATTGTGCGCGCCAAAATTTCTCGAGGGCAGCATGACGCTGGGC
>NZ_JASXTA010000657.1:0-231 GCF_032290525.1 Bradyrhizobium cosmicum
GAGCTGTCCCCGGCCGCCATCGATGATGACGAGGTCGGGCCATTGCGGAAACGAGTCATCGTCGGCCTTGGCCTTGGCCGCATCGCCCTCCGGCGGCTTCAACAGCCGCTTGAAGCGCCGTTCCAGCACTTCGCGCATCATCGCGTAGTCGTCGCCGGGCGTCAGTCCCTCGGACTTGATGTTGAACTTGCGATACTGGTTTTTGATAAAGCCATCCGGTCCCGCCACGAT
>NZ_JASXTA010000658.1:0-230 GCF_032290525.1 Bradyrhizobium cosmicum
GCGTTTCGATGGCAATCGCCATGGAAGCCACCCAAGCGTTGGAAACACAAATGATCCTGATGCTGGCCGACGAGAATCATTTGATTCGAGCCGAGGCTGCGCGCGCACTCTCCGGCTGCGATTCGGCCAGGTCGCGAGATGCGCTCCGGCAGGCTCTGCTCGACCGCAGTGTGGTCGTCCAAAAGTCCGCCGAGCAAAGCCTACATCTGCTAGATCGCAGGGAATGGCCG
>NZ_JASXTA010000659.1:0-230 GCF_032290525.1 Bradyrhizobium cosmicum
GGTTCCCGTAAGATGCTTTGCTGCTTTGATGCGTCGCGGTGCTTTTTATCCAATTTCCCATGGTGGCTGCCTCAGCAAGCCTGCGATTTTTTTAAATAATTATGCACGAGCTCTCGAAGGGACTTGAATCGCACGTAGCGTCAGACTGTAGGGTTTCAGACATCAGTCGCGACAATGCGTCGCGTGCAACACTTTCTGACAGGTAGCAAGAATTGCGAACGTCTCTAACC
>NZ_JASXTA010000660.1:0-230 GCF_032290525.1 Bradyrhizobium cosmicum
GGCTTGAAGACCACCCACGACCCACGGTCGATCCATCTTCTCTGCAATTGCTTGAGCCGAAAAGTTCCATAGCCCTGATTGGACTGCCGACGCATCCGCTACGGCCGGCCCAACTGCGCGAGAGCCTCGACGACCACCGATACCAGCGACGCCATGGTGTACGGCTTCGGCAGCCAGCCGAGCGGAGCGTAGGGCTCGGCGCGCCCGCGCGTATGCACATCGTCGTGCGC
>NZ_JASXTA010000661.1:0-230 GCF_032290525.1 Bradyrhizobium cosmicum
TTACAATAGCTTGGCTATCATTACAATCGAATTTTAATCCGCATCAAAAGATATTGTCATGCCAAAAAACGCCCTGTCAAAACACATTGCCGATCGCGCCCTTGCAGCTGCCCAAAATAGTCTAAGTGATGAAGATATTCTAAAAAAACATCAAGTAATCATCGATGAGATCGAACGGGCAGACCAATCCGCCTTTGAGTTATCGAGCGCCTCGCTGGCTGGCACGCATC
>NZ_JASXTA010000662.1:0-230 GCF_032290525.1 Bradyrhizobium cosmicum
GAATACAAGGCTTCGCACGGTCCCGGCTGTGGCTGCTGTTCAACCGGCAAGAAGAAGCCGGCCCGGCTCATGACCAAGACCAGAGGTGGCGCCAAGGGCTTTCCGACCGCGCGGCCCTGGATGATCAGCCACTGAGGCTCGATCCTTCCAACTCAAACCAGAACAAGAGGCGATCCCAATGCTTCACGGTGACATTTCCTCCAGCAACGATACGGTCGGCGTCGCTGTCG
>NZ_JASXTA010000663.1:0-230 GCF_032290525.1 Bradyrhizobium cosmicum
GGCGTGAGCCGACTTCAGGTCGGCCTCGGCAAAGACCACGACAACCGAGCCGTCGTCCTGGGCGACGCCGAAATCCATTTGCCGCATCAGGCGGCTGATGATCCGCGCGCCGTCGAATTGCGCGCGGGGATGGTCGAGATCGAACGCAAAGCGTGCAACCGACAATCCGCCGCCGCGTTGCTGGGTCTGGTAGATGGCGCTGGCAAGGTCGCGCTCGAAGGCTTCCGGGG
>NZ_JASXTA010000664.1:0-230 GCF_032290525.1 Bradyrhizobium cosmicum
CCCGCTCCCGTCGGGCTCGCATGGCATGATGACCTCTGGTCCTCTTCACAGCGTCAGGTCGGCACAGTGCGCATGTCGGCCATCAGCGACGCGATTAATGCGTCGCTGCCGTCAACTACCAACGCTAGTGATTGATCCATATGAAAGACACGGCAATTATTGGTGAACGTTGGGCCGATCGAACACCACGTGGCGCGAGCATCACATGCAAAGACTTCGGCATATAACAT
>NZ_JASXTA010000665.1:0-230 GCF_032290525.1 Bradyrhizobium cosmicum
TTTCAGGTGTGTTGAGGATGGCCGGAAGATCAGGCCGACAGTGGCATTCATGGCATCAAGGTAGCATCGATAGATGCAGGCCTCGCGCGCCGATCTCGGGGCCACCATAAATCTTAGGCTCTCAATCGAGCCACGGTGGAAGCTTTGCGCATGTTCGCCTCCAGTCGGCATTACGTCTATAGCCTCCCTACATTGTCTTCCGCTTCACCATGCCCGCAGGCGAGGTACAG
>NZ_JASXTA010000666.1:0-230 GCF_032290525.1 Bradyrhizobium cosmicum
TCTCGAACCAGACCGGAATTGCAACGATTGCCCGGCTAATGTCCGGCTGCATGATTCTGTCCGATGCGCTCAACCACAACTCGATGATCGAGGGCGTGCGCCAGTCGGGGACGGAAAAGCATATCTGGCGCCACAACGATCTCGGACACCTCGAAGAGCTGCTCAAATGGGCCGATCCCCAACGGCCGAAGCTGGTTGTGTTCGAGAGCCTCTATTCCATGGATGGTGAC
>NZ_JASXTA010000667.1:0-230 GCF_032290525.1 Bradyrhizobium cosmicum
GGCGAACCCGGGCTCGATCTCGGTCGCGACGGCAGGCGTCGGCACCGGTCAGCAACTGGTAGCGGCTGCCTTCATGAAGGCTGCGGGCGTCAAATTCCTGGAGGTGCCTTACAAGGGGTCTCCGCCGGCCTTCACCGACCTGCTGGCCGGCCGCATCGACCTGTTCTTCGATTCTATTGCCGCCGGGCTGCCTTACGTGCAGTCCGGGCAGGCGCGGGGCATTGCGGTGC
>NZ_JASXTA010000668.1:0-230 GCF_032290525.1 Bradyrhizobium cosmicum
TCCTGGTGGCGTCCAGTCTCCTGCTGTTTGCGCTCGCCAAGGTGCTGCAGACCGGCCGCGGCGTGTGGTGGCTGGCGGTCGGCGCAGCGGCCGGCTGCGCGCTCTTGTCGAAATATACTGCGCTGTTCTTCGGAGCCGCCATCCTGATCTGGCTGATCGCGGTTCCCAAGCTGCGACACTGGCTGGTCTCGCCCTGGCTTTATCTCGGCGGGCTCGTTGCGCTAGCGCTC
>NZ_JASXTA010000669.1:0-230 GCF_032290525.1 Bradyrhizobium cosmicum
CTTACGGCCATCTTGATTGTCGTCGGCGTCGCATCGCAGATTATTGGGCACCGCGTGTTCGAGCGGCGGCAGCCGGCGCTGGTCGACAATCCGACTCACCTGTTGCTGGGCCCAATGTTTGTCATGGCAAAGCTGTTTATCGCGCTGGGCTTTCGGCGCGATCTCGCCACCATCATCCAGGTGCATCCGCAAGGCGTTGCATCCTGATCTCAAATAGTTCAGCTTGAGTT
>NZ_JASXTA010000670.1:0-229 GCF_032290525.1 Bradyrhizobium cosmicum
CTCGAAGATCAGCCCGTACTTCAGCGGGTCGAGATCGGTGATCCGTAGGCTGTACGAGACCACCGACCCCGCCGCCGAACCCCTCCCGGGCCCGACGCGGATCCCGTGCTCGCGCGCGAACCTGATGAGGTCCCACACGATCACGAAGTAGCCCGCGAACCCCATCGAGCAGATCGTCTTCAGCTCGTGCTCGAGGCGAGCGCGGATCTCCGGCGTCACCGTTCCGTAG
>NZ_JASXTA010000671.1:0-229 GCF_032290525.1 Bradyrhizobium cosmicum
GTGCTGGAATCTCCTCATGGCCTGATGTCTTGGCCCGGCGGGACGGTAAAATCAATTGCTGATGAGATAGATCAAGGCTCGGTGACGGGGCAGCGGCAAGGTGCTAGAATTGGAACAAATCAAAACCTTCCCTCCGCCTCAAGGAGTACCGTTCACATGGCGATCAAGTTCGGGCGTCCGATCGAAATGCGCGACGCGCCGCCGCGGCAGACCGCCCTCGCCTCCACCC
>NZ_JASXTA010000672.1:0-229 GCF_032290525.1 Bradyrhizobium cosmicum
GGGCTGAGGGCCCTCATGTCCGAAAGGTCAGCGACCGGGTCGAACCAGTCCGGCGTCGTAGGCAGTGATGACCATGGAGACCCGGTCACGCAGGCTGAGTTTGGACAGGATGTGCCCGATGTGGGTCTTGACGGTCGTCTCGGCCAAGTAGAGCCGCTCGGCGATCTCGGCGTTCGCCAGCCCTTCGCCGACGCAGGTGAGCACCTCGCGCTCCCGGTCGGACAAGGAG
>NZ_JASXTA010000673.1:0-229 GCF_032290525.1 Bradyrhizobium cosmicum
ATTTACTTGAAAGTGTTAACAGAACAACATAAAGAGCAAAGCCTTAACTGACATGAGTTCAAAGAATGTACAAAACTTACCATGAAGGTGATATTCCAAAGTGTTATTGGAAATGAACTCATAGACCAACATTCTCTGCCCACCAGAAATGCAGTAACCAACAAGTGATACAAGATGGCGATGATGAACACGGCTAATGATATCAATCTCAGCTTGGAACTCGCGCTCT
>NZ_JASXTA010000674.1:0-229 GCF_032290525.1 Bradyrhizobium cosmicum
TAAATGAGCAATCCAGAAAAGATCATTGAAGACATCCTTGTAGTGCTTCGCGCTACGCAAGGGAAATCCGCAACGGCGCTTATCACGGGCGACAGTTTCCAGCTCCCGCGCCTAATTCCTTCGGGAGACGGCGGTACGATTCAGATCACCAAGGAGATTGACGATCACATTACTCGTTTGGCTCGTGAACTGAAAACAATCCGTCCGAATTTAGCGCGCAACGTCAAAG
>NZ_JASXTA010000675.1:0-229 GCF_032290525.1 Bradyrhizobium cosmicum
GGTGAAAGTCGGTGAGGGGCAGGTCGCCTACTACTTGTCCGGCGGTAAGCCGGTCGGCGTGCTGCTGTGGAACCTTCCCGGACGCACTGACGAGGCTGTCACGGTGCTTGCTGATCCGCCCGAGGACCTCTCGACCGCCATCAACTGACCACTAGGAGAATTCATGGATCTTGGACTTAATGGACGCACTGCACTTATCACCGGCGCTGATTCGGGTATTGGCTGGCAT
>NZ_JASXTA010000676.1:0-229 GCF_032290525.1 Bradyrhizobium cosmicum
GTCCACAATGTGCTGAATAATTTTCTCAGACTCCCCATCGACTGAGGTAGACAAGCGTGCAAGATCGCCAAAGACTTGATCAATCACTTCACATGAAATATCCGCTAAAACCTCACCCAAAGGTTTGGCAAGGTTTTGGCTTTCGCCGGCATTAAGCTGTTGATGAATGTGGGCAAAGCGTTGGTGAGTTTCAGGTTTTAATTTTAATGATATTTGATAAGTCATAGTG
>NZ_JASXTA010000677.1:0-229 GCF_032290525.1 Bradyrhizobium cosmicum
GTTTAATTTAATCACTCTGGTCTTCTTCTTCAATCACAGCTCATCTGGAAAAAAATTGATTTTCCCCCAAAAGTGATTTTCTAATAGGTATGATCAAGGGTCCCCAAATCAGATTGGGTGAGAGGAGATTGAGAGGTTGAGAATTTCAGAACTCATCCTTTCCTAGGTGAAGCTCTTGTTATGAATGGATGACTCACTGGAAACTAAATCACAACATGTACTTATAGAG
>NZ_JASXTA010000678.1:0-229 GCF_032290525.1 Bradyrhizobium cosmicum
GCCCAATGGTTTACTTCCAAATCCCTCCAATGGTATACATCCAGTTCCTTACAGATTTCATATAACTGTTCTTCTGTTTCTGCATGTAATGGGAATGCTGTCTCTACTCCAATGTATTTATCGTGTTTGTGTTTCTTTACCTTCTGTTTTGGTATCGGCTCATCTGGTTCTTCGTAATCTTCAATCAATTACACCCCTCCTTTCTATACTTCTCTGGAAACAAACAATC
>NZ_JASXTA010000679.1:0-229 GCF_032290525.1 Bradyrhizobium cosmicum
GTTGTGGCACGCGGCACACCCGACATCGACGAAGGTGCGCAGCCCCGCACGCGCCTGCGACGTCAACGCCAAGATGTTACCGTCCAGGTACGCATCGAACGGTCCGGGCGTCGCGAGCGTACGTTCATAGGCGCCGATCGCCAGACTGAGGTTGGTCGGAGTGATCGGGTCGTCGTCGTCTGCGAACGCGCGTTGGAACATCGCGAGATAGCCGCCGATCGATTTGATC
>NZ_JASXTA010000680.1:0-229 GCF_032290525.1 Bradyrhizobium cosmicum
GTCAAAGATTGAGCCGGAACATCAGTGCTCGAATTGACAAACGCGCCAGGCATCGCGCCTGGAGCGAGGTTAATCAGTGTCTGGTAGTTCCGCTGGCCTCCGAGCGGCAGATTGGACACCGCCCGACCCGTAATTTCGGTGTGCGTATCGGCTTTGTCGGTCTGCAGCGCGGTTGCCGCGGCTGAGACTGTTACCGATTCCGTCGCTTGCCCGACTTCCAGGCGTATGT
>NZ_JASXTA010000681.1:0-229 GCF_032290525.1 Bradyrhizobium cosmicum
GGTCGCAGCCACGGTCTCGATCACGACGCTGCTGTCGGTCGCGACGCTGCTGGGCTGGCTCTACGCCCTTCCAGGACTCTCGGCACAGGCGGGCTAAGACGCCGAGGCGCTAAGCGCATGTGTATGTCCGGATAGTGCACTTAATCAAAAGGGAACGTTTGGTGTGCTGGACTGCACCCCTGGAATGAGACACGATAATTTCTGTGACAGTGCGGTTGCCATGATGCGT
>NZ_JASXTA010000682.1:0-229 GCF_032290525.1 Bradyrhizobium cosmicum
GGCCCGCAAGCATGACGGCGCCGACATCGTGATCGTCAATACCTGCGGCTTCCTCGACAGCGCCAAGCAGGAATCGCTCGGCGCCATCGGCGAGGCAATGGCGGAGAACGGCAAGGTCATCGTCACCGGCTGCATGGGCGCGGAACCCGAGCAGATCGAGGCGGCCTATCCGGGCGTGCTCTCGATATCAGGCCCGCAGCAATATGAGAGCGTGCTGGAGGCCGTGCAC
>NZ_JASXTA010000683.1:0-229 GCF_032290525.1 Bradyrhizobium cosmicum
GCCGACACCAAATGCCATCAAGCGCGAGGCAAGCTCCCGTCGGATCGACGTGCAGGCGAATGTCCGGGGCCACGATCTCGCCGCCGTCGCCGTGGAGGTGCAGTCGCGCCTGCAGAAGATGGCGTTTCCACTTGGCTATTACGCGGTGCTGCAAGGCGAGTATGCGGAACTGCGCGCCACCCGCGAGCGGCTGCAACTGTTCGCCCTGTTGGCGCTCGCCGGCATATTC
>NZ_JASXTA010000684.1:0-221 GCF_032290525.1 Bradyrhizobium cosmicum
TCGCTGCTATGAAAGAACGTGGTATGCTGCACATTACAGCGCAGAATATGTCACGCGCTCCCGCAATGCGGCTTATGTTGTATAACACCCGGCGCGCAATGGAGGAGCTGTCCATCATCGGCGACTTCATCGAGAAGGCATTGCAGGACTGATGTGGTTTTCCGCAAGCTGACCAGTTCGCTGCAGGTGGCACGTCTCGCTTCCACGAGTTTGGAAAAGCG
>NZ_JASXTA010000685.1:0-218 GCF_032290525.1 Bradyrhizobium cosmicum
GCCGGATATACGTCAGCAGTTGTGGCCGTCGATCCTGATCAAGCCAGTCGTTGCAATCGGGCGGGGTCCATATACGTCCACACATGAACCGAGCCGCTTTGCTTCGCGGCCGTGCGGGGTCGATCCCTCGCGCGAGGGGATGCGGAGCTCCTCGCCGGGGGCACTCGGAAAAGGGGCTCGCCTGCGGCGATCGCTATCACTGCCCCGTTCCCGGGTGC
>NZ_JASXTA010000686.1:0-201 GCF_032290525.1 Bradyrhizobium cosmicum
TGCGGAAGCAGGCTCGACCATAAGGCCCGTTAGGGGGCTCGACCATAAGGATGCGGTAGCAGGCTCGACTGTTAAGGTCCGGAGGCGCTCGACCATAGCCCCCCCACCAAATAAGTAAATTGAATGCGGAAGCAGGCTCGACCATAAGGCCCGTTAGGGGGCTCGACCATAAGGATGCGGTAGCAGGCTCGACTGTTAAGG